>JAQWRV010000015.1 GCA_029243545.1 Rhodospirillaceae bacterium | reverse complement strand
GCAAGACAGTGGCAGGTATCCTGTACGGACCACATCTACTAAGGGGCTGCGGTATTAATTAAAACCGCGTGCGCACCTTGTTCTCGGCCAGAATCTGCGGCCGGCTCTTCTAATTATTGAAGTCTTGGGTTTCGGGCTGGTCGCAAGTTTTTCACTTTGAAGAAATAGGAAGTACTTAGTTGGGCTGGCCCGTGGGCCCAGTTTCCGTGAACTGCATTTGCGATGAGCTTGCATCCGTACGCTTCAAAACACCCCTGTCAAAAAGCTGCTGACGCATCTGAATCATCGCCTCTGTGGCATGCGCAAATCCTTCAATGGGGAAAATCAGCCGTTGTTTGAAGGCAGGCTTTAACCGTCCTTGGTCATCTTTGTCATTGACCGCCATAGTCATTAAATCGACTCGCACTACACTCCCTGTAACGGTGATCTCGCCGATCGCATCTGCAAAAATCTCATCGGTCATCGCGTTTCCCCATTTTGCCTAAGAATCGGAACATGCTGCGCACAGCTTAGTGGCTGGCCCATCCATAGGGTGCCGCGCACGTGATGCCAAGTATTGAAAAGGGAGTAGGGGCCAGCTTTTGAAAAAAGAAAGTAATGCCCAGAAAAAGCCACCTCCCGCCATTCGGAGGCGGCCACTCGTCAGTGGATACCAGGAAGGGCGGGAGACAACGGTAGCCTTATGTCACTGGGGTAGAAACTGACTCAGGGACAGTGACGAGTAAGGCCAATATCACATGGGTACTGATCACGATTCTCTGGGTTGGCTTGTCCTTAAATTGGTTGCTACTGCTCCGTAGTAGGTCTAATTTATGGGAATTATTCCCACAAATTAGACCGTACGTGGCAGAAATATGGGCGTCAATGAATATTTGTGGGAATAATTCCCATAACAGCGTATGGTATCTTCACAAAATTTCATGATTGAGTTTGCAGCAAGATTTATGGCCGATCCGACAAACCCCGCTGGTCCCCCCGACGCATTGCTTTCCGCTCTGCGCCGCGTATTGCGCGCCCTGGTCCGCTTGCTGATCACCAAGGGAGTGACTTTGCCAACTTTGACCGGGCTTCTCAAAGAGGCCTATGTGGACGTGGCCGAGACTGGCTTCCCCGTCCAAGGAAAACGCCAGACTGATAGCAGAATCAACCTGTTAACGGGCGTTCATCGCAAAGACGTTAAACGCCTGAGGCAGGAACGGCACGCTGAGAAAGAAGTGCCACAAGCCGTCGGTTTAGGGGCCCAACTGGTGTCTAAGTGGGTCAGTGACCCCTTAACGACAGACTCAGAGAGACGGCCCACCCCCTTACCACGTCAGGGAAAATCGGTAAGCGACCCATCGTTTGACGGCCTTGTCGAGAGTATCTCAAAGGATGTTCGGCCGCGGGCGGTTCTGGATGAGTGGCTTCGCCTCGGTGTCGCCACCTTAGATCAGGATGATCGGGTGGTTCTTAATCGTCAGGCCTTCGTGCCGGAGAAGGGATTTGAGGAAAAAGCGTTCTATTTTGGCCGGAATATTCACGATCATTTAGCCGCTACGGTCCATAACCTTGTGGGTGACAGCAACCCCAGACTCGAACGCAGCGTTCACTACGGAGGGTTGAGCGAATCGTCTGTCCGGGGCCTCGCCGAACAGGCGGAAAAAGTCGGAATGGACGCGCTTTTGACCCTTAATAGGCTTGCCCGGGAACGGGTTGAGGCGGATAAAGGACTGACCGGGGCAAACCAACGCTTCAATTTTGGCTTGTATTTCTTTGACGAGGCTCACAGCCTGGATGAACAAGACGGCACAAAAGAAGGTTCAGAGACGAGCGGATGACACACCAGGGGGCACACAGAGGCGGAATGGACCGGCTGCGATCTCAGATCGCGGCAGTTTTTGCCTGTGCGCTTCTTGCTGCCTGTGCATCGGCTCCTAACAATCAGAACGCGGCCGCGGTCAACCGCGACGGCATCAGCGGCACCGGTATGGTCGCGGAAAACGCGTCGGACGATGGCATCAGTGGCACCGGTATGGTCGCCAGGGTCGATGGTGGTGACGGCATCGGCGGTACAGGTGTGGTCGGCACCATTTCCGGCTTCGGCAGCATCATCGTCAATGGCCTCAAACTGGAATATGACACCAGCACATCCGTCGCCAGTGATGGCCGTCCCGCCGTATTGACTGACCTCAGAGTCGGTCAGGTGATAGAGGGCATGGCACGGCGTGATCGTCGCGGCGACCTGCGGCTTGAGCATCTCGAAATTCGTCACGCTGTCACTGGCCCGATCTCAGAGATCGATTACGATAACGAGAGCCTCGTCGTGCTCGGCCAAATCGTGCGCGTCAACTTGGCCGGCGACAAAGGTCAAAGATTAGCGTTTGCCTCACTTAAGATTGGCGATGTGGTGAACGTCTCCGGCCTCCGCATGGAAGACGACATGATCGTTGCATCGCGCCTTGATCAAACCGACGAAGACGGCCGCATGCTGGTCCGCGGTCCTGTTGCATCAACATCTGAAAACACCGTCACTATCGGTGGCCTGACCATCGACCTCTCAGACGCAGCACTGGCTGATACCCTGGCAGCTGGAAACCGGGCCTTTGTCGCCGGGCGCATGCTTGATGATGCGTTCTCCGCCGATGTGGTCATCGCCAAGCAATCCCTGCCGTTTGATAACGCCGTGTCAGACGTGTCCCTTGAGGGTTACGTGCCGCAGGAAGCGGGTGCGCCGCTCAGCGTTCAGGGTGTCGCCGTGGCCGGCTTAACACTCCCAGGAGACGTCAAACCAGGTGACCGTGTTGTTGTGACTGGCCGTATCGGAGCTGATGGCGGCGTTGTTGCACGGGAAATCGCGCGGGTGCGCACAGTGATTACAGTTCTCAGACCAGCAGAGATGATGCGCCCGGCGCAGCTCAGGCCGGCGCCTATCGAGCGTCTGGAACGGATCGAACGACCGCAGACCATCGAACGCCCAACAGTACCTGAGCGCCCCCAGCGGGAACGCCCTGAAAGCTATCGCCCGCCGATGGTCTAACGGCTTTCAGCCGACGGCCTAACATTCTCTAATCGGCTTTAGGGAAAGCGGTAAACGAAAGCGATACCACCGCCGGCGCTGGGGCTGTTCTCGGAAAACCCAACCACGCTATAAATATTCACCGACCAGTCGTCGGTAAAGCTAATATTCAAGTAAGCGAGTCCTTCCTGTGGATTTGGTGACCCTCGCAGTGAGGACTGGCGATAGTCATAGGAGACCCCTGTGGCGACAAGATCCGACCAGGAATATTGCAACCCAACACTGCCGTAGATCGTGTTGCGCAGCTTGAACCCTGCCGGCACGCCCGCCCATTTGTAACCAAGAGTGGCGAAGGGAATGAGCGGACCGATGGCCTGAGCAAGGTCAAGCTGAAGAGCCGCGTCGGGCTCGCCCGTGCCGAGGCCGGCGTCAAGACTTGCGGTGGGAACTTTCACCCGCACCGTCATATCAATAAATAAACTCCGGTCGTAAAACTGCTCGAAGCTGTACATCAATGACAGGGACAGGTCGCCCATACCCGAAGCGCTCTCCGCATCACGCATGCCGACATTTCCGCCGTCTGCGCCATCAAGAATGATAGCCGGGCCGTCCACGTGCAGCCACGGCACAACCGCCCGGACAGTCCACGGTCCGCCCTGTGCTTGAAGAGAAAGCGGCATATATAGAATCTCGGTTTTCTCATCAGCGCCATATGAGCCCGAGGTGTAGTCCATACCCAGGTTGACCCGATAGCGTGGCCCCTCTCCCAGAGCAGGACCCGCCTCCTGCCCCCAAGCGGGAATGGCGGCGCTGGTGCACATGGCAACTGCCGCGTACCAAGTCTTGTTCACCATATCTGTCTAACCATTTTACACCGTGTTCTCTTATCATGCTGAGTATACCCTCTAGGTCATAAATCTACACAGCGCGCGTGAGCGCTACCTACACAGCACGTGTCAACGCGGCCTAGACAGAAACCGAAGCCAGTCCGTAGTCTGCTCATATGAAAATTTTTCGCATTGCGGCAATTGGTCCACTCCTCACTTTGGTCTTATGCGCGGCGATTTTATTGGGTAGCCCATCTTGGGCCGAGACCAATCTGCGCATGGGCTTGGCTTCGCTGCCAAATGACAATGGTAATCCGTTCACGTCTAGCGCCCGGACCGCGGCCTACACCTACCGGGCGATGTTCGACACATTGACCCAACTGAGTTCAAACCTGGTCATCGAACCGAGTCTTGCTGTGTCCTGGGAGGCGTCCGGCGACACCACTTGGATTGTCCATCTGCGAGAGGGCGTGAAATTCTCCAATGGCGAACCGTTTGACGCCGAGGCCGCGCTATTCAGTTTCCGCTATCTGCAAAGCGATGAGGGCGCAAGAGAGTCTCTGTCCCGTGATGTCAAAGATATTGTCGGCATGGAGGTTGTCGACCCGCTCACCCTGCGCTTTGAAACCGCAATGCCCATACCTGAATTTCCCCGCCTTCTGTCTGTGATTTGGCTGGTTCCTCCGGCCCACTGGCAGGCGCTCGGCCGTGAGGCGTTTTCTCTTGACCCCGTGGGCACCGGGCCGTTTCAGGTTCGGGAGTGGAATCCAACCCAACTGCTATTCGATGCCAATACGGAGTCATGGCGGCCCCCAAAAATCGATGCGCTTGAGATAATGGTGCTACCGGAAATGTCATCGCGGATAGCAGCCTTGGTGACAGACCGCATCGATGTGGCCTCAGAGATCGGCCCTGATGACATCTTCACGATCGAAGCCGCTGGATTAAGAATCTACCAACGCCCGGCGACCGCGTCACAGATGATCGTCTTCAACACTCTTATTGAGTCGCCACTACAAGATGCACGCGTGCGCCAGGCTCTGAACTACGCCGTTAACAAGCAAGCCATAGCCCTTGCGATCATGGGCGGCCGGACGGCTGTGGTCGACCAGATGACGGCAGGCATCAACCCTGAACGTCACCCAGAGCTTGAGCCCTATCCGTACGACCCCGACAAGGCTCGCTTGCTTCTCGCCGAAGCTGGTTACCCGGACGGATTCTCGTTCGTGTTTGAGTTTAGCTTTGGCACCGCCGGCAATCACATGCCGTCTATGTACCAACAGGTTGCCGCCGATTTGTCGCTGGTGGGTGTTCATATGGAAGTGCAGCCCCGGCCTTGGAGTCAGTATGTGCAGGGGATCTTGCTGGGCAAATGGAACGGCCAAGCGTTCGGCTTTGAATATGAATTGTTACCAACCGGCAACAGCATGCGGCCGTTTCGTTTGCACTCCTGTGCTTGGCCCTACCCTTGGTACTGCGATGAGACAATCCAACCGGCGATCGAGCTGGCCAAGCACAGCACCAATGAAGACGAACGCAAGGATGCCGTGCATACTGTCCTGGCGCACTACCACGAACAGGCCGCCGCTTTAATGCTGGTGGAGAACATGGGACTGGACGGCGTCAACCCTCGGGTGCGCGACTATCATCAGGAAGGCGGGATCATTCCTTATCACAACATATCTTTGGCCGAATGAAGATTCGGTTCACCTCAGCTCTACTGGCTCTGTGTCTCAGTGGCGCCGCGCTGGCTCAAAATGAAAGCTGGCTTCGCGTTGGCATGATCGCCATGCCGCCAGCGCAAGGCAATCCGTTCTTCTCCACCGGCACGACGCCGCACATGTTCTACCCGGCGATTTACGACACGCTGACCTTGGTCAACGAACGAGGCGAGGTGGAGCCGCAGATCGCAACTGCGTGGGCTCAACTCGACGCTCTGACCTGGACCCTGGACATTCGTAAGGGCGCCATATTCTCTAATGGAGAACCGATCAACGCAGACACGGTCGTGTTCATGATCAATGCATTTGAGCGCGATGACTTTGCCGCGTTTCGTGTGCCCGGCGAGTTTGACTTCATCGCCGGTGCACGCGCCCTGGATGACTATACAGTTGAGATCACAACGGCGACGCCGCAAGCCCTACTGCCACGCTATATGTCGTTCTTCTACATGGCTCCGCCAAAATATCTGGAAGCGAACGGCGCGCAAGGGCTGGCGTCAAACCCAATCGGCTCGGGACCCTTCGTGGTTGAGAACTGGCTGGCCGAACGTGTTCTGATGCGGGCCAACCGCAGCTCTTGGCGGGCGCCGCATGTAGACCGTTTGGAAGCCTTGGCCCTGCCGCAATCGATCACCCGTTTGCAGGCTTTGGTATCTGGGCGGATTGACGTGGCGCTCAACCTCGGCCCCGACGACAAACCGTCGCTTGATGCCAACGGTTTACGCCTGCAAGCCCGCAACCCGGTGCGCATTTCCGTCATCGCGTTGAATACTGAGACGGTCGGCACACCGTTCAAAGATGTGCGGGTGCGCCAAGCGATGAATTATGCGGTCGACAAACAGACAATCACTGAGACATTGCTCGGCGGCTACGTGCAACCGGCCAGCCAGCCGACACCGGGAAACGCAATCGGCTTTGACCCCACCCTGGAGCCTTACCCCTACGATCTCGACAAGGCCCGCGGGCTGATGGCGGAGGCAGGGCTGGTCGACGGCTTTGAAACGGTTTTCGAGGTGGTCACCGGCGCCAACAGCGCGACCGACGCCGTGATGCAGCAAATTGCAGCGGACCTGGCCCGCATAAACGTGCGCGCCGAAGTGCGTCCGATTCTCTACAGCCAGGTGGTTGCTAAAATGACTCAAGGGGGTTGGGACGGCCACATGTTCTCAGTCGACTTCGCAACCGGACCGACGATGGATGGCTTGCGCCCGATCCGTCTACACTCCTGCGGCTGGAGCACGCCCTGGTACTGCGACCCAATATCAGAAGCGTTGTATCAGCAGGCCAAGATTGCACCGGATCAGGCAACCCGGGTAGACCTTACCCGCCAGGTCATCAAGCGCTACAGGGACGAGGCTACAACGATTTTGCTGTTCCCCATACTGGGTATGGACGGTCTTGGCCCCCGCGTGAAAACCTGGGCGCCGGTCAACGACCGGCTGATGTTTCAGGATGCGGTATTGGTCTCTGAAGCCGCTGACTAAACCGCCCGCCTCGACAAGCCCTGCCCACAAATTTTCTGTGGTGTTTCCAACGATCTAGTTCTTTGAAGGGCGGTTTTGCGAGGAACAACCTCATGAAGGAATTTCTCTCGCCGACTACAATCCAACTGATGATCACACTGGGTTCGCTTTGCTACCGAAAACAGATCCGGGGTCTTACAAAAAGCAGTTCACTTGCGATGCTTGTCGTTTTTCCGCTTCTGACCCAAAGTGGACTTTAGGGTTAAGCGAGTCTAACAATCACCTTATTGTTAAAGGCAAGGTGGCAAACTGAGCTGATTCGCACCGCGCTTAGGGTCGCTGCCAGGGTAAATTTGTGACCGATCAAGTCGTCAGCAACCCTATAGAAGACACTGCTTATCCGCGGGCCGGTTATGCTTGGTATGTGGTCGTGCTGCTATTCGGGACGTACACGCTTTCCTATATTGACCGGTATATTCTTAGCCTGTTGATCGAGCCGATTAAAGCCACCCTCCAGCTTTCAGATTTTCAAATCGGCATCCTGCTTGGTCCCGCCTTTGTGCTGTTTTTTGTCGTCATGGGTCTGCCCTTTGGCTGGCTGGCCGACCGTAAAAACCGGCGGGTCATTATTACGCTCGCCATCATCTTCTGGTCGATCCTAACGGCCGTCTGTGGTCTCGCTAAGACCTTCATCACTCTGCTTGCCGCGCGCATCGGTGTGGGCGTTGGTGAAGCTGGTCTTTCACCTTCGTCTCTGTCTTTGATCTGTGATTATTTTCCAAAAGAAACCCGGCCACGGGCTTTAGCGTTTTGGATATCGGGAAACACGATTGGTGCTGGCGCCACTTATATTCTCGGAGGCCAGTTGGTTGAGATGGTGCGCAACATGCCACCCATTGTCCTACCGG
This sequence comes from Rhodospirillaceae bacterium, assembly GCA_029243545.1. Classification (GTDB taxonomy): domain Bacteria; phylum Pseudomonadota; class Alphaproteobacteria; order Rhodospirillales; family Rhodospirillaceae; genus JAQWRV01. The sequence continues at coordinate 92,777 of JAQWRV010000015.1, read as the reverse complement.
TTTTTGGAGAACTCCTCGGCTGGCAAACGGCGTTTTTGGCCGTCGGCTTGCCGGGCATAGTGGTGGCTATCATCTTTTATTTAACGGTTCGGGAACCGCCGCGCCAGGAACGCTCGAAAACCGCTTCGGGTGCCGACGCCGATGCGCCGACCATTGGCGAGGCCTTCCAATACGTAAAAAGGCATTGGCAGTCGTACGGCGCCATTTACCTCTGTGCCATTGGTATATCGGGAATTGGGAGCGCCAGTTTTTGGTCCGCTGCTCTGTTTGAACGGACCTGGGGTTGGGGGATCGGTCAAAGTGGATTGGCCATGGGTGTTGCGCTTGTCGCGGCCGGCCTGATCGGGGCGAACTTTGGTGGTTGGCTTGCGGCCTGGTTCATTCGCAGGGGCATGCACAATGGCCCCTACATAACCATGTTTATTGGGTGCGCTATTGCGTTTCCATCCTTCGCCCTGTTTCCACTCATGCCGACACCGGAACTCGGTGTTTTCATGTTATTCGTCCTGTATTTGGGGATGTCCATTAATGCGGGGACAATCCCTTCGGCCATTGTTGCCATTTCCCCAAGCGAATTGCGCGGGCAAGCCACAGCATTGTTATGGCTGTTCACAAATCTGCTTGGTGCCATGTTCGGTCCGCCCATGGTTGGATTGATCACAGATCTGTTCGGAGATCCGTCCGCGCTTAAATACGGCATGGCTCTCACGGCCGTGTTTTACGGACTCATTATGAATGTGGCGATGTTGTGGGGTTACAGACATTACCGCCAAAGCGCAGCAGACCTGGCCGAACTTAATGAGAAGAGGCCATAAGTCGTATCATTCTTAGTTTGTTCTTTTGCCGAGAAGTCTACATATGTCCAACACGCTTGAGAGGACCGTTGTGATGGTGTATTTCACCCTTACGGAGACAGTGTGGAGCACCCCCATTATATTTCTTTATTTAGAAAATGGGGTGTTATGCTCACGACAAAATTTACATCGTAAACAAGAACGTGTGCAGATATGACCGATTTTCCCGAAGAACTCAAAGCCCTGTCCAAGTTCTGGGGCGCCGAAGACGCCAAGGTATATGACATCACCGGGGTAAAGGCTGAGAACGGTTGGCAAATATTATTCAGTAACTACGACGCTGGTTTTGCCCTGGACGAGCATACTCATGAGTCCGAGAACCTTGGTGTGGTGCTGGAGGGTGAATTGCACTTCACCCTCAACGGAGAGACCAAATCCTACGGACCGGGGGAATGGTACCGGGTACCCAAAGGTGCACCCCATTCCGCATCTTATCCCGTGGCAACACGCTCTATCGATATCTTGATGCTCACCGAGGATACTTAGAACGCGCGGAGTCCGCGTCAGCCTAATGCATAGTTGTCTCATGTCCGCCTATGGCTAGAAGCGGAAGTCTGTGGCCTATAAACGAATGTCCGCTAACAGGTTTAAAGCGGGCCCAGCTATTATTATTTCTATGGATAGGTTTTGCAGTTCACTCACATTTAGTAGCGATTAGAACGACGAGAGCTTTGAGTGTCGGACTGCCGAGGGTTACTCCAACATATTCTGGTGCCGCCAGGCTCTACATATGAATAGGTCGTTTATCCACAGCCAGGGCGGCTTCCTTCACCGCTTCGCCCAATTGCGGGTGAGCGTGGCAGGTGCGGGCAATGTCTTCGGCCGAGGCGGCAAACTCCATACCCACAGAGACTTCCATAATCAGATCACCGGCGGCGGGTCCGATGATGTGACAACCGAGCAGTTCATCGCTTTCCGCATCGGCGAGAATTTTGACGAAGCCGTCTGATTCGCCATTGGAGCGGGCGCGGGAGTTGGCCGTAAAGGGAAACTTGCCAGACTTATATTTGATGCCGGCGTCTTTGAGTTGCTCTTCCGTCTTGCCGACGCCAGCCACTTCGGGCCAAGTGTAAACCACCGAGGCGATGGCATCGTAATTGATGTGCGGTGTTAGCCCCGTGAGCGACTCGGCCACGACCACGCCTTCGTCTTCGGCTTTGTGGGCCAGCATCATGCCGCCGATGACATCGCCGATGGCAAAGATGCCTTCCACATTGGTTTGGAAGTGATCATCCACTTCGACAAACCCACGGTCGGTGACCTTAACGCCCGCATTATCGAGCCCGAGATTCTCAATGTAGGGGCGGCGGCCAATAGCGACCAGCACCACATCAGCTTTGAGGGTTTCCGCTTTACCGCCAGCAGCCGATTCGACTTTAACGGACACGCCCGTCTTGCTCGCTTTGGCTTCCGTGACCTTGGCGCCCAGCTTGAACTGAAGGCCCTGCTTTTCCAGGATCCGCTGCATTTGTTTACGCACTTCCGCATCCATGGGCGGCAGAATGCAGTCCAAATACTCGACCACCGTGACCTCGGCCCCGAGGCGGCGCCAGACAGACCCCATTTCCAGCCCAATGACGCCCGCGCCGATTATGACCATGGACTTTGGCACCTTGGCGAGATCAAGCGCGCCTGTGGAGCTGACTATTTTCTTCTCATCAATCTCGACGCCCGGTAGAGGCGTGACTTCGGACCCAGTGGCGATGACCACGTTCTTGGCGGTGTACTTTTGAGCTTTGCCTTTGCCGCCTGGTTTAACGGTGACTTCGTGGGCGCCGGTTACCGTTCTTGAAATGCTACCGAAGCCCTTGAGGTAGTCAATCTTGTTTTTCTTTAATAGAAATTCAATGCCCTGGGTGAGCTGGGTGACCACATCATTTTTGCGGCCCATCATGGTTTTTAGGTCGAGCTTAAGACCATCCACCTTGATGCCGTGACCGGCGAAGTGGTGGTTGGCTTCTTCATACAAATGCGATGACTGCAACAGCGCCTTTGAGGGAATACAGCCTAAGTTGAGGCATGTCCCGCCAAGGCTACCGCGGCTTTCAATACAGGCGGTTTTTAGGCCCAGTTGCGCGGCGCGGATGGCACAGACGTAACCGCCGGGGCCGCCGCCGATGACGATGACGTCGTAAGAAAAGTCACTCATGATGGTTCAACCTTATACGTCGTAGAGCATGCGGGCGGGGTCTTCGAGGCATTGCTTGACCCGGACCAGAAAGGTCACCGCTTCGCGCCCGTCGACGATGCGGTGATCGTAAGACAAGGCTAGATACATCATCGGCCGCGCCTGGATGGAGCCGTCGTGCATGACCATGGCGCGCTGGGTGATGTTGTGTATGCCGAGGATGGCCGACTGCGGCGTGTTGAGGATCGGCGTCGACAACATGGAGCCGTAAATGCCGCCATTGGAAATGGTGAACGTACCGCCGCTCATTTCTGCCACTGTCAGCTTGCCGTCACGGGCTTTGCGGCCATAGCCGGAGATGTCGGCTTCAATTTCAGCCAGACCCTTGAGATCACAATCACGCACCACGGGCACCACCAGACCTGTCGGTGTGCCGACGGCGACGCCAATGTCGTAGTAGTTTTTGTAGACCATCTCAGTGCCTTCGATGGAACCATTCACGGCGGGCAGTTCTTTCAACGCGTTGACGCTGGCCTTGGCGAAGAAAGACATGAAACCCAGTTTGATGCCGTTCTTTTTAACAAAAGCGTCTTGGTATTGCTTGCGGGCGTTCATCACCGCGCTCATGTCCACTTCGTTGAAGGTGGTCAGCGTGGCTGCGGTGTTCTGCGCTTCCTTAAGGCGGTCGGCGATGCGGCGGCGCAGGCGGGTCATCTTGACCCGTTCTTCGCGCGGGCCACGATCCGGCACAGTCGGCGCGGTCATGCCCTCACCGCCGGAGGCCACATATTGCAGGACGTCACCCTTGGTGAGACGGCCGTTCTTACCGGTGGCAGGAATGGTTTTGGGATCAAGATTGTGTTCATCAACCAGACGGCGGACCGACGGCGCCAGAGGGTGGTCAGCGGCGATAGATGATGTTACAGCGGCGGCAGCGGCCGGCTTTGGCGCTTCTTTGGCAAGCGCGGGTGCGGCCGCTTTGAGTGCTTCTTTTCTGGCTTCAGCTTTGGCTGGGGCTTTTGAGACAGCAGCACCTGCGGCGCCCTCTGCCAGCGTGGCCAGCAAGGCACCCACTTCTACATCATCGCCTTGCTGGGCGATAATTTCTTCCAGCGCACCAGCGACGGGAGACGGCACTTCGACCGTAACCTTATCGGTTTCCAACTCGACCAGCGGCTCATCGACGGCGACAGAATCGCCGACTTTCTTGAACCATTTGGCGATGGTGGCTTCACTGACGGATTCACCCAGTTGCGGTACCTTGATCTCAGTCGACATAGCGTCCCCGGTTCTCACAGTTTGGCCCAGCAGGGCCTTGTGGGTTCAAAAGAGTGGCGTTACTCGGCCGCCAGCTTGGTTAAACGTTTAAAGGGTTGTGGAATCTCATCGAGCGGCGTGTTGAGCGCCCAGTTCACGAGATTGTTCTGTTCGTTTACATGCACTTTCATCAAGCCAGTAGCCGGCGAAGCTGCGGGTAAACGTCCTGCATAAACCGGCCGTTTGGCTTTGATGTCTATGTCTTCAAGCATGTATTCGATACGACGGTCGACGAAGGTCCAGCTGCCCATGTTGGCGGGCTCTTCCTGACACCACACCACTTCAGCGTTCTTGTATTTGCCAAGAATCTTGCCGAGTGTTTCTTTGGGCCAGGGATAAAGCTGCTCGACACGGATAATGGCGACATCGTTGATACCGGCGCCTTCGCGGGCCTGCAAAAGATCGAAGTAGACTTTACCCGCACACAGTACGATGCGGCGGACCTTGGTATTAGCAACCAGTTTTTCTGTCTCACCGATGACCCGCTGAAACTGCGACGTAGCGTTCATATCTTTGAGCGGGCTGATGCAGCGCTTGTGCCGCAGCAGAGACTTAGGCGTCATGATCACCAAAGGCTTGCGAAAATCCCGGCGGACTTGACGGCGCAGAGCATGAAAATAATTAGCTGGCGTGGTCAGGTTACAGACCTGCCAGTTATCCTGACCACACATCTGCAGGTAGCGCTCAAAACGGGCGGAAGAGTGTTCCGGACCCTGACCCTCAAAACCGTGCGGCAGAAGCATTACCAAGCCCGACAAGCGCAGCCATTTGCTCTCGCCGGAGGAAATGAACTGATCGATGATCATCTGGGCCGCGTTGGAGAAATCTCCAAACTGGGCTTCCCACATGACCAGGGCATGGGGTTCGGCCAGCGAGTAGCCATATTCGAAACCGACGATTGACAGTTCAGAGAGCGGGCTGTCGATGACCTCAAAGAAAGCCTGATCTTTTCGAATATTATTGGTCATGACATAACGCTCTTCGGTCTGCTGATCGACCAAGGAGACATGACGTTGGGAAAACGTACCGCGGCTGCAATCCTGCCCGGACAAGCGCACCGGGGCACCTTCAATCAAAAGCGTGCCGAACGCTAGCGCTTCGGCTGTGGCCCAATCGATACCTTCGCCTGTGTCGATGGCCTTGCGTTTGGCTTTGAGCTGACGGGCGATTTTAGTATTAATATTGAAATCCGCTGGCACTTCAGAAATAACATACCCGACTTCCTTGAGAGTCTTGTCGGCAACACCGGTGTCGTGCTCCTGATATTCTTCTTCACCGGCCAGCTGATCGAGCCCTTTCCAGGCCCCTTCAAGCCAATCGGCTTTGTTAGGGCGGTAGGAGGCCGCAGATTCAAAATCTACCTCCATCATGTGCAGGAATTGGCTCATCTGCATGTCGGCTTGTTCTTGTGTGTACAGACCTTCTGCCACCAACTGGCTAGCGTAGATGTCACGGGCGGTCGGATGATCGCCGATCCTGTCGTACATCAGCGGCTGAGTGAACTTGGGTTCATCACCTTCATTGTGACCGTGGCGGCGATAGCAAACCAGATCCAGCACCGCATCGACGCCAAACTCCTGACGGAACTCCATAGCAATGCGGGCGCAATGGACTACCGCTTCAGGGTCGTCGCCGTTGACGTGGAAGATCGGCGCCTCGACCATCTTGGCAATGTCTGTGCAGTACAAACCGGACCGGCTGTATTGCGGTGTGGTGGTAAAGCCGATTTGGTTGTTGATGACAAAGTGGATGGTGCCGCCGGTAGTGTAGCCTTCAATTTGCGAGAAGCCAAAGCACTCGGCGATGATGCCCTGGCCGGCAAATGCGGCGTCACCATGCAGCAGCAAGCCCATAACTTTATGACGCTCAGCATCGTCGAGCTGTTCCTGCTTGGCCCGCACCTTGCCGAGGACAACTGGATCCACCACTTCCAAGTGAGACGGATTGGCCGTCAATGACAGATGAACGGTGTTACCGTCAAAGTCGCGATCCGCTGATGTGCCGAGGTGGTACTTCACATCGCCGGAGCCTTCGACGTCTTCCGGGTTCGGTGAATTGCCCTGAAACTCGGAGAATATCGCCGTGAACGGCTTATGCATGATGTTGACGAGAATGTTGAGCCGGCCGCGATGGGCCATCCCGAGCACGATTTGTTCAACACCGAGTTTGCCACCGACTTTGATGATTTGTTCGATGGCCGGAATGGACGATTCACCACCATCAAGGCCGAACCGTTTGGTGCCGGTGTATTTGGTGCCGAGAAATTTCTCAAAGCCTTCCGCTTCGGTCATACGCTCAAGAATAAGTTTTTTGCCGCTCTCGGAAAAGTCGGTGTGGTTACGATCACCCTCAATGCGTTTTTGCAGCCAGTACTTCTGATCGGGATCTTGAATGTGCGTGAACTCGACACCGATGGTGGCGCAATAGGTCGCCTTTAAGCTGTCAATCATTTGCCGGGATGTGGCGCTCTCCATGCCCATGACACCGCCGAGATAAATCTCCCGGTCCATGTCAGATTCATCAAAGCCATGGGTCTTAGGGTCAAGCTCAGGATGGAGTTCTGGCGCTTGCAGTTTAAGTGGATCCAGATTGGCGATCTGGTGGCCACGGGCGCGATAGGCGCGAATGAGTTGTAGCGCATGAATAGAATCTTGGGTTTGCTGACGCAGCGCGGACGGGTCTGCCGGCGCGGAGGCTTGCCCGCCAGTTCTGCCTTTCTTGACAGGGGGCGCGTCATCGTCAGCGACGCCGATAACAGCCGCCTCAGAGGGTGCCCAGGCCGCGCCATTGAGCTCATGAAGTAGGTCTCCCGCGTCGTCACCGAGATCACGGAAAAAGGCACCCCAGGACGGATCGACCGAGGCCGTGTCAGCCAGAAAGCGCGTGTAAAGTTCTGCGACGAACGTGGCGTTCGCGCCAGTTAGGAAGGTGGGGTTTGAGATGTTTGTCCCTCGCTCAATTAGGCCGTTTCCGATTTATTCGTTTGGCGGCCATCTCCTTATATGATTTTTAGACAAAACGGCTACCTAAAACAACGCGTAGAGACGTTAACTCACAGTGGCAAAAGGATAATTTGGGCTTTTTTCTAAGGGCAAACGGATAGTGACCCGATGCCCCCATGGGCCTGAGAGGCTGTCATTCCTAGAATCTGCTCCTGAAGCCGGGATGCCGTTAGACGGTATTCCACGAAAAATCGACTATGCCAGGAGACTAGAATGACGGCTTTGTTGGACTGGATTGGTGGTCGGGATGCGGTAATCGCTGCTGTGGATGTTTTCTACAAGAAGATCCTCGCCGACTCAGAATTATCGCCGTTCTTCGAAAAAAGCAGAATGGACCATCAGCGCAAGCCGAAGGTCAGCTTCCTCAGCTCCGTCATGGCCGAAACACCAAAGTTTACTACGGTGTACATGCGTAACGTTCATCGCCCCATGGTCAATAAAATGAACCTCAACTAAACACGCTTCGCTTTGGTCGCCGGTCGCCTGTCAGTAACTTTGGGTGAGCTAAGTGTGGATGTCGATACGGCCGCAGAAGTTTTGGCCGCCGTGGTAAACCTGGAAAATCATATTAGCAACCGGGATATACAGACCGCCGCCTGAGATACTTCCACAGACTTTTGTCTGCGCACCTCAGGCGCGACTTGTCTAACGCTATTCCGCAGCGATAATTTCAGCGCCGCCATCACGAATCTTTTCAATGGTTTTACCGACCGTCAGCACCTGACCAAAAGCGAGGCGCACAGCGGCCAGGGTCGCGGCCTTAATTTCTTCTGCCGACAGCCCCTGCATGCCGTGGTTGCCGGTACCGTCTGATAGAAAGAACACTTTGTAATCGCGCTGATTAGCTTCGCGCGCCGTGGTGTCACAGCACACATTGGTAGCGATACCACCGATGATAACGGAATCAATGCCGTTGGACCGAAGAATGAGATCCAGGTCTGTTCCTGTGAATGCACCGAAACGGGGTTTGGTCAGAAGCACATCGGAAGGCTCGACCTCGAGCGAGTCATGCAGCTTGGCTCCATCGGTGCCGGCGGTGATGCCGCCGCGGCGGTTAGCGCCTGTGCTTTGTAAGTAGGCTGTCACAACTTCGGCGGCGATGCCGCGATTGGAGCCATCGTCACGCAGCTCGTTGATGGTGTGAATCACCATCATGCCGTGTTCACGGCACACCCGGGACAGCTTGTTTAACCGCTGCACCACGTCCGGCCCGTCCGTGGCCGAGATTTCAAACCCTTCAACGAAAACATTTTGCAGATCAACATTGATAAGCGCAGTGCGCGCGGGATCGATTGGCCAGTCAATCATGGCTGTACTCCTCCAGGTTAGTTGTCAACGTCATAGACTGTTCAGTCGCAAACGTCATCGACATCTTTTAATAGTCGACATTATCCACATCTATTTGGCCGGTGACCCGGCGCCTGACTAGGGAGAATGGCATAACCACGGCCAGGATTGTGCTGATGACGATCAATATGATCCACGTGATGACTAAACTGTACTCAAGAGACAACAGGCCAAAGTCGACCATCCCCCAAATCAGAGCCACAGAAATCCTTTACCCAAAAAGCCGTCTTCCGCCATGGCGCTCACCTCTTATTTTGCGTTCCAGAGCTTTAGATTAATAAGTGGGCCATAGGAGAGATAGGGTGAAGTCAGCCTAATCTGAACCGGTTCACCGGACTATTGTGAACCCCCTTACCGGCCTGTGAGTGGTGAATCACCATAAGAGACCTTATGTATCGGTTATGGACATACGCACCCTCATAGAAACCGTTGCACTTACCTGCGGGGCATCGCCGCCTAAGGTGTGGTTTCCATACTGATTGATCCGATGTTCTAGTTCGCCGGGACAGTAGCGAGCTATCCTTTCTCAACCGTTTCGAAATCATAGCCTTTCGCGTCACCAAGAATGCGCACGGCCGTCGGCGTGGCAAAGTGAGCAGGCATGATAAGCGCATCGGTTTCCGCCACATCGTTGAGAAACTTTTTCCGGGTCACTCTGGACAAGTCAGGGTCCCAGCAGAAACTGCTCGACCAATCTGGATGCTCGATCTGTAACGGATGGTGGATGGTATCGCCGATGAGATAGGCCCGTTCCTTGCCGTCGCTCACATGAAGAATGCAATTGCCCGGCGTATGGCCGGGAGCGGGGACCAGGTGAATGCCCGGCTCGATTTCATAGTCTGAGTCTACCAGTACAGCCTGACCCGCATCGAGTATGGGTTGCACACTGTCATCCCAGGAGCGGTGATTGGCGGGCTCGTCCGTGGTTTCCCGCACATGGGACCAGTGCTCCGCTTCCGTGCGGGCGAACAGGTATTTGGCATTGGGAAATGTTGGCACCCAGCGGCCGTCCAACAGTTTGGTATTCCAGCCCACATGGTCTGCGTGAAGATGGGTGCAAAAAACGTAATCAATACTTTCGGCCGGCACGCCGGCTGCCGCAAGGTCGGCCAAGAACGGCCCGCTGCGCATATGCCAGTCGGGCAGTGTCGGGCGTTCTTTATCATTGCCGACACAGGTATCAACGAGAATGGTGTGCCGTTCGGTGCGGATGACAAGCGTATGGAACGACATCATCAGCATATGGGTTTCAGCGTTGTAGAAACGCGGGTCTGACGCGATTTTGGAAGCGCGGACCGCCTCTAGCGTCGCGTCGGGCAAAAGAAATTCAGGGACGCGAAAATCGCCTTGCAACTCGACGACGCGGATGATGTCAAAAGGACCTGGAAGATGCATGACCCATCAAAGCCCGTGCCGCATTGTTTGTCTAGAAGGTAGTTTACGTTATGCCTCCTGGGGGAGCCTCACCATAGTCCAGACCGGCAACCCGGACGGCAAATTGAGTTGGGCCGTCACTTCAAACCCATGGCGTTCTTAAAAACGCACGTTGTCTTCCGAAAGCGTATTGAATTTCTCTTCGCCCAGACAATCCCGCGCCTGCTGCGCAGTGACGTGGGTGGGCAGATCGAGAAGGGGTTTGGGAAGCTCTTTAGGCTCTATCCACGTCGTGCATTCGGTCGGGTCCTTGAATGATTTTCCAGCCCGCATGAGGTCAACCGACGCGAACGCACCGGCGACGGCCGTCCCCGCCGCCTTGGGGGATGAATGAACAGCAACGCAGGTTCCTCACAGAGGACCATGTAGCAACAATGACGCGGCCAAGCCTGAGATGCAACGCAGAGATAAAGCTGAGAGGCTTAGTCTTCTGGGAACTAAGCCTTCATCGCTTTCAGCATGGTGGAGCCTAAGCCTGCCGGGCTTTCGGAGACAAAAATACCCGCCGCCTTCATGGCTTCTATTTTAGAGTCCGCCGTGCCCTGGCCACCGGAAATGATGGCGCCGGCATGACCCATTCGTTTACCTGGCGGCGCCGTGACACCGGCGACAAAACCGCAAATGGGTTTCTTGACCTTGGACTTGCTGTAGAACTCAGCCGCCTCTTCTTCAGCCGTGCCACCAATTTCACCGATCATGATAATACCTTCGGTTTCAGGGTCACCCAGGAACGCGTCGAGGCAATCAATAAAGTTAGTGCCGTTGACCGGGTCGCCGCCAATGCCGATGCAGGTGGTTTGCCCAAGACCGGCCGCAGTGGTTTGACCCACGGCTTCGTAGGTCAGCGTGCCGGAGCGCGAGACTACGCTGATCTTGCCCTTCTGGTGAATATGGCCAGGCATGATGCCGATCTTGCATTGGCCCGGCGTGATGATGCCGGGGCAGTTGGGACCGATGAGGCGCGTGCCTGATCCGGTCAGCGCCCGTTTGACCCAGACCATATCGAGCACCGGAATACCTTCGGTGATGCACACCACCAAAGGGATTTCCGCATCGATGGCTTCGAGGATGGCGTCAGCCGCAAACGGCGGCGGCACATAAATCACCGAGGCGTTGGCCCCGGTGGCATCGACCGCGTCGGCGACCGTATCAAACACGGGCAGGTCTAAATGCTTGCTGCCGCCTTTACCGGGCGTGACTCCGCCGACCATATGCGTACCGTAGGCAATCGCCTGTTCGGAATGGAACGTGCCCTGGCTGCCGGTAAAACCCTGACAGAGGACCTTAGTGTTCTTATCAACGAAGACCGCCATTACTTGGCCTCCTTCACGGCTTTGACCACCTTAACGGCGGCGTCGCCGAGGTTGTCGGCTGAAACGATAGGGAGGCCAGAGTCAGCCATGATTTTTTTACCGAGTTCCACGTTGGTGCCTTCGAGCCGCACCACCAGAGGAACGTCGAGGCTGACTTCCTTGGCCGCTGCGACCACACCTTCAGCGATGACATCGCAACGCATGATGCCGCCAAAGATGTTGACCAGAATGCCCTCCACGTTGGGGTCAGATAGGATGATCTTGAACGCGGTGGTCACCCGTTCAGCGGTCGCACCGCCGCCGACATCGAGGAAGTTGGCTGGCGAGCCGCCGTGCAATTGAATGATGTCCATGGTCGACATGGCCAATCCGGCGCCGTTGACCATACAGCCTATAGTGCCGTCGAGCTTGATGTAGTTAAGGTCATGCTTGGAGGCTTCAAGCTCCATGGGATCTTCTTCGTCTTCGTCGCGCAGATCGTGAATATCATTTTGCCGATAGAGCGCGTTGGAATCGAAATTCATTTTAGCATCGAGCGGAATAACTTCGCCGTCTTTGGTAACCACAAGCGGGTTAATTTCCAACAGCGACGCGTCAGTCTTGAGAAACGCGTCGTAGAGGGAGTTCAAAAGTTTGGCGCAGGATTTCACCTGATTGCCGGCAAGGCCTAAGGCGAAAGCAATTTTGCGGCAATGAAAACCCTGTAGGCCGGCGGCCGGGTCAATGGACTGCAGAAGAATCTTCTCAGGCGTTTCTGACGCCACCTCTTCAATATTCACGCCACCTTCGGTGGAAACCATGATGGTCACCCGGCAGGTGACCCGGTCGATCAGCATGGAGAGATAAAGCTCGCGATCAATATCACAACCAGCTTCTACGTAGATGCGCTTAACCTCTTTACCCGCAGGCCCGGTCTGGTGTGTGACCAGAGTTTTGCCCAGCATGTCGGCGGCATTTTCTTTGACCTCAGCCACGGACTTGCAAATGCGCACGCCACTTTTGCCCTTACCATTGTCTTCCTTAAAGGTGCCCTTGCCGCGGCCGCCTGCATGAATCTGCGACTTAACCACATAGACTTTGCTGCCAAGACCAGAGGCTACGGTTTCAGCCTCGGCGCCGGTGTAGGCCACGCCGCCATCAGGCACAGGCACGCCGTGCTTTTTCAACACTTGCTTGGCTTGATACTCATGAATATTCATGGCGTTTCCCCTGAGCCGGGTTCGGTGGGTTGGTTACTTGTAGTGTCATTATTTACCGAGCGACTTGTCGATTTTTTTGCAAGCCTTCATCAGCCCTTGCACGGATTTCACCGAGTTCGTGAACATTTTTTTCTCGGACGAGTTGAGACTGATCTCGACGATGCGCTCAACACCTTTGGCGCCGACGATACACGGCACGCCCACATACATATCCTTGAAGCCATATTCGCCGTTGAGGGCCGCCGCGCAGGGCAGGAGGCGCTTTTGGTCGCGCAAATAACTCTCCGCCATTTCAATGGCTGCCGCAGCCGGAGCATAAAACGCGGAGCCGGTTTTCAGCAACCCAACGATTTCAGCGCCGCCGTCGCGAGTCCGTTGCACAATTTTGTCGAGGCGCTCTTTGGTGGTCCATCCCATTTTGATGAGATCGGGCAATGGAATGCCGGCAACCGCTGAGTAGCGCACCAACGGCACCATGGTGTCGCCATGACCACCCAACACAAAGGCTGTGACATCGCGCACGGAGACGTTGAATTCATCGGCTAGGAAATACCGGAAGCGGGCTGAGTCCAATACGCCGGCCATGCCGACCACTTTGTTGGGCTTGAGACCGGAGAACTTGCGCAGCGCCCAGACCATGGCATCCAGCGGGTTGGTGATACAGATGAGGAATGCGTCGGGGGCATATTTCTTGATGCCCGCACCGACCTGCTTCATGACGCTGAGATTGATACCTAATAGATCATCGCGGGACATGCCCGGTTTACGCGGCACGCCTGCGGTGACGATAATCACGTCTGCACCCTTGATGCCGGCGTAACTTTTGGTTCCGGAAAGCTTCACATCTGACCCGTCGATGGGTGTGCTTTGCGCCAAGTCGAGCGCCTTGCCTTGAGGCACGCCGTCAGCAATGTCGAACAGGACAACGTCGCCGAGTTCTTTAAGGGCCGAAAGGTGTGCGAGTGTGCCGCCGATATTGCCGGCGCCGATCAGCGCGATCTTATTGCGTGCCATGGTATCCCCTTGAGTTTTACTGGCCGGGCACTGCGATCAGCACCCGAGCCATATTCTTTGTTGTGGGCCGAAACCCGTTGCCGGTTGGTAGCGCGAAACGGCTATGGGGGCAAGATTGCTTGCGCGGCCCCTAATCCACGTGTCGAGAACGAATGTAGTCTTCCGCCTGCATTTCGATGATGCGGGAGACGGTGCGCTGGAATTCAAACTTCCAGTCATCGCCGTCATAGATCGTATCGGGCGGCGTTTCCGCTGAGCAGATCAGCACCGAGCGGTGCTCGTACAATGCATCGATGAGGGTGACAAACCGCCGGGCGACATCGCGCTTTTCCGGCCCCAGCGCAGGAATACCGTCAACGATGACAGTGCAGAACTGGGCCCCGATTTCCAGGTAGTCACTTGGCCCCAGGGGTTGCTCACACACATCAGCAAAAGAAAACCGGGCCACACTATGGGCTGCGGCGGGAACGACGATCTTACGGCCTTTAACATTGAGGGAGTAGGGCTCCGGCGGTGCTTCATCGGTCAAGCGATCCCAGGCCTCATTGAGCGCCGTGGTGGCTGCATCGCCGCAGGGATGATGAAAGACGGTGTCTCCGAGGATGCGGCCGATACGGTAGTCCTGCTGGGCTTCCAAATGCAGCAGATCCAAACGCTCTTTGAGCAGCTCTATAAACGGCAGAAATTTCTCGCGCTGCAGGCCATCTTTATACAGCGCGTCGGGATGACGGTTGGAGGTGATGACAACGACCACACCGCGCTCGAACAAACGCGCGAATATGCGGGAGACGATCATTGCGTCGGCAATATCGCGCACCTCCATTTCATCTAAGCAGAGCAGCGTGTTGCTGTCGGCTATACCATCGGCGATTCCGGGAATTGGGTCACCATCATCGGACCCAGGCAACTGGCGCAGACGATGCACTTCGCCGTGAACGTCACGCATGAACTCGTGAAAATGCACCCGCAATGACCGCTCGGGCAGAGAGTCAGCGAGCAACTCCATCAACATGGATTTACCCACACCCACGCCGCCGTAAAGATAGAGGCCACGGGGCGACTCAACAGCGCCGTATTGGCCGGTAAGACCAAAACGCTCGATCCAGCCCTTGCGGCCCGACTTCGGCTGATAGGACTCCAATGCATGATGCAAGCTGCTGAGCTTCTCGGCTGCGAGAGCCTGCGCCGGGTCCGGCCGCAGCGCGCCCTCGTCGACCTGCACACGATACCGCGCGAGTGGCCCATCATTCATGGCGGGCACGGCACCATCAGACATGGTTTTTATGGCAATTGAGGAGAGGAATAAAATTCATGTAACGCTTATGTAGCTGAAAATAAAACGAGCGCCACCCCGATGAAGGAGCGCCGCGCCATAACTCTTGTCATAGTCTTTAGACGTTGATTTAGATGTCGGTTTATCCGTCGACGTTGATCCGCTCAATCAGACCCTGCAATACAGATTCGGCCTGATCGTTAGGCACCTGACACGTTCCCGCAGCATGGTGCCCACCGCCGCCGAGAGATATCATCAATTCACCGATATTGGTTTTTGAGGACCGGTCGAAAATCGACTTACCGACCGCAAACACAGTGTTTTGCTTCTTCATGCCCCACATCACATGGATCGAGATATTCTGCTTCGGATACATGGCGTAAATGAGGAAGCGGTTAGCTGCCCAAATGGTTTCTTCATCACGCAGGTCAAGAATCACAAGATTCTTGTGTGTCGAACAACAGCGCTCAATCTGCTCTTTGGCTTTGCCTTCGTGTTCCACATAAAGCCCGACTCGCTCTTCAACGTCCGGTGCCTTGAGAATATCGTCGATCGGCATTTCGACACATTTGTCTATCAATTCCATCATCAGCTGATAGTTGGAAATGGTGAATTCGCGGAAGCGGCCAAGACCAGTGCGCGCATCTATCAAAAAGTTCATCAAGTTCCAGCCTTGCGGATTGAGAACTTCGTCCTTATTGAAATCTGCAGAATCACCTTTATCGACAGCAAGCATCAAGTCATCGCCGATGCGGGGCATTTTGTCCTTTCCGCCTAACCAGTCGTAGACGACGCGGGCCGCGGACGGTGCGTCGGCATCCATGATGTGGTTGATTTTTTTGCTAACGCTAATGGTGTCACTCTCGTGGTGATCGAAGACGATTTTGGAACCATCCACATAAGGTAGGTTTGTGATGATGTCGTTACTTGTAATCTCAATTACGCCATCCTGCATATCCTTCGGATGGACGAATTTGATCTCTTCAATCAGGTTAAGCTCTTTCAAAATGGCGGCGCAGACCAAACCATCGAAATCACTGCGTGTTACCAGGCGAAACTTAGTTCCTGCATTATAAAGGTCGTCAGGGCTGACGGTCATGAAAAACTCCCCTCGACATATGCGCGTCCCGCGCCAAAGATAACCAGGGGGCTTGGACGTGACAACGCCCTTAGCCCCCACCCGCCCGCGCCTCAGGACGCGCGACGGATCAGACCATGGTGCAACCGAAAATAAGACTTTCAGACTGTATAATGACACCCGATGCTCTCACAATGACACAAAGACACGCCGGAAAGGCTAGGGTTCTTGGGGCTTTCCTGGGTTTTGGGCTGCTAAGTGGTTGTGCCTTAGAACCCTTTGTCGATGGCCGCCGCGAAGCTGGTTCGACTCGCCCTCTGGGTCCGTCGACCGTCAATCGGGTGGCGATTTGCTATAATAGCCGCTCGACAACGCCCGAGACTGTCCTGGCTTTGGCCGAATCCGAATGTGCAAAGACCGACCGGGTCCCCCGTTTTGATGGCGAAGACATCATGGACTGCTCGGTGTTAAACCCGACGCGGGCCTATTTCCGCTGTGTGGCGCAGCAAGGATAAGGAGCAGAGCCGGTGACCCGCCACAAACCCGAGCATCTCATCCACATGGTCTGCGGATCTACCGGCGCGGGCAAATCGGCCCATGCCGTGGAACTCTGCGGTGATATCGGCGCGGTGCACCTGTCCATCGACGAATGGATGGTCACACTGTTCTGGGATGATAGCCCTGACCCGATCGAATTTGATTGGACCATCGAGCGCGTGAATCGCTGCGAAACTGAAATGTGGTCCATGGCGCAACAACTCAGCGCCTATAAAATTCCAGTCGTGCTTGACCTCGGCTTCACAACCCAAGACCACCGCAAAAAGTTTGTCCGGCTCGCGCGGGAAAGCGGGCTGACAGTTCAACTGCATTTTCTCGACCTACCCCGCGCCGGGCGGTGGCAGCGGGTCAAAGGCCGCAACGCAGCCAGGGATGCAGCGAAGAAGGGTAAGAGAAAATTGCCCGGCAAAGCCTTTCAGCTGGAAGTAGATCGCGAGACCTTCAACTTCGTCGAAGACATGTGGGAGCCGCCCACCGATGAAGAGATGGCGGCCCTTAACGGCGTGCGGGTGACGGAATCTTAAATCCCTACTGACCACCTACGACGAGATCAGCGAAGGCAACGTAATCCCATGTCGGGACAAACCCCTCTGTTTCATACCAGTCCGGAGAGATGCATGCGTGCGGGCCGGAGAAGATGGTCAGCGCTTGCCGTGTTCCGTCGAACAAATTCCAAATGGGATTCTTTTTGGCAACCTGAAATTGAAGCCGGCCATGGTCTCCATAGTCGTTTTCGAGCATTGTGGGGACGTGAAAGGCCTGAACTGCACCTGGTAGATCAGCTATACAGAAAAGCGCGAATGAATTCGCTCTAATGACAGTGTGCTCGATTGTGACGCCATCTTGTTCAAACTGTTTTGGCGTTCACATGAAGCGCTCCGAAAACGAGGTGTTCTAGAAAGCAAAAAGGCCGCCGGAGAGAACCGGCGGCCTTTCGTAAAAACGAAGGGTGTACCGGTTAACCGAGACGTTCCATCATCTTTGATTTGATGTCTGCAATCGCCTTGGCCGGGTTCAAACCCTTAGGGCAGGCGTTAGTGCAGTTCATGATGGTGTGGCAGCGGTAGAGACGGAAGGGGTCTTCCAGCTCATCGAGGCGCTCACCGGTGGCTCCATCGCGGCTGTCATTAATCCACCGGGCAGCCTGTAAGAGCACCGCAGGCCCCAAGTAGCGATCGCCGTTCCACCAATAGCTCGGACAACTGGTGGTGCAGCAGAAACACAGAATACACTCCCACAGGCCGTCAAGTTTAGTGCGCTCTTCCGGGGACTGCTTGCGTTCGCCGTTGGGCGGCGGCGGTGTGTCGGCCTTTATCCACGGCTCAATAGACGTGAGCTGAGCGTAGATGTGGTCTACGTCAGGCACGAGGTCTTTAATCACCGGCAAGTGCGGCAGCGGATAGATTTTGACGTCGTCGTTGCACTCAGCGATGGGCTTGAGGCAGGCGAGAGTGTTGCGGCCGTCGACGTTCATGGCGCAGGACCCGCAAATGCCTTCCCGGCAGGAGCGGCGCAGGGTCAGCGTTGAATCCATCTCGTCTTTAATTTTGAGCAACGCGTCGAGTACCATGGGGCCGCAACTATCCATGTCGACGTCATAGGTGTCGACGCTGGGGTTGTTACCGGCATCCGGGTCGTAGCGGTAGACCGAAAACGCACGCGTATTTGACGCGCCTTCAGGTTTAGGATGGGCCTTGCCCTTTTTGACCTGTGAATTCTTTGGCAGGAATAATTCAACCATCTTGTTCGCTCCTGCTTAATACACGCGAGCTGCTGGCTCGACGTATTTTACTTCTTCTGACAGCGTATAGGTGTGCACTGGCCGGTAACCCAGTTTGACGGACCAGTCTTCATTCAAATACGCCAGTGTATGTTTCATCCATTCGTCGTCATGACGGTCCGGATAATCCTCGTGGGCATGGGCGCCGCGACTTTCATGCCGGGCTTCGGCACCGAAGATGGTGGACAGCGCACAGGCCATGAGATTGTCGAGCTCGAGAGTCTCTATGAGATCGGTGTTAAATATGAGGCTGCGATCTGACACTTTGATGTCACCCATCGTGCCGGCAATTTGGGACACCTTCTCACAACCTTCTTTAAGCGTCTTGGCGGTGCGGAACACAGCAGCATCGTTTTGCATAGCGCGCTGCATATTGCTTCGGATTTCCGACGTGGGCGCACTGCCGTTGGCATTGCGGGCCTTGTCGAGACGACCAAGGGCATAGTCGGCCGAATCGACTGGCAGGTTGGCCAGGGTCGCGCCTGGCTTAAGAATATCAGCGCAGCGCAGGGATGCGGCCCGGCCAAAGACAACAATATCCAACAGTGAGTTGGTGCCAAGCCGGTTAGCGCCATGAACGGACACGCTGGCACATTCGCCCACAGCCATAAGGCCAGGAAACACTGCGTCGGGGTTATCAATGGTGGGCTTAAGCACTTCGCCGAGGTAGTTGGTTGGAATACCGCCCATGTTGTAGTGAACGGTTGGCAGCACTGGTATCGGTTCCTTGGTGGCGTCGATACCGGCAAAAATTTTCGCCGTTTCAGTGATGCCTGGCAGGCGTTCCCACAAAACATCTGAACCGAGGTGTTCTAGGTGCAACATGATGTGATCGTTCTCTGCACCGGCACCCCGGCCTTCGCGAATTTCCATGGTCATGGCGCGGGAGACCACATCACGAGACGCCAAGTCCTTCGCCGTGGGTGCGTAGCGCTCCATGAAGCGGTCGCCTTCAGAGTTGGTGAGATACCCCCCTTCGCCGCGCGCGCCTTCGGTGATTAAAACACCTGCGCCGTACACACCCGTCGGATGGAACTGAACAAACTCCATATCCTGTAACGGCAAGCCGGCTCGAGCGACCATGGCATTACCATCGCCGGTGCAAGTGTGCGCCGAGGTGCAGGAGAAATAAGACCGGCCGTAACCGCCAGTCGCCAAGACCACCGTCTGGCCGCGGAAGCGATGGATTTGGCCGGTGGCCATATCAATGGCCATAACACCATGGCAGCGGTCGCCATCGGTGATCAGATCAATAGCAAAATATTCAACAAAGAACTCGGCGTTATGCTTGAGACTCTGTTGATAGAGCGTATGCAGAATAGCGTGGCCGGTTCTATCCGCCGCAGCACACGCGCGCTGCACCGGGGCTTCGCCGAAGTTGCGCATGTGGCCGCCGAAGGGGCGTTGATAAATTTTGCCATCTGGCGTGCGGGAAAACGGCACGCCATAGTGTTCCAACTCGCGCACCGCCGGAATAGCTTCGCGGCACATATATTCAATGGCATCCTGGTCGCCGAGCCAGTCGGACCCTTTGACCGTGTCGTACATGTGCCATTCCCATTTGTCCTCGGCCATGTTGCCGAGAGCGGCCCCGACACCGCCCTGAGCGGCGACCGTATGGCTGCGGGTGGGAAAGACTTTAGTGATACAGGCCGTCTTAAAGCCCTTTTCCACCATGCCGAACGTGGCGCGCAGACCGGCGCCGCCGGCGCCGACCACGATAACGTCGTAGTCATGATCAATAATATCGTAAGCGGCCATGGGCTCAGCCTTTAAACGCAACGGTGAGAATGGAAACGATCGACAAGGTGGCCAAACCGTAGCAGGCAAACTTGGTCAGGATGGTCATGGCGGTGCGGGTGCCGTGGCTGCTGATGTAGTCTTCATAGACCACCTGCATGCCCAGCTGGGCGTGATGAAAACCAACACCCAAAAACAGAATCATCAGTGTCGAGTTGATCGGTTTGCCGAACCAGAACAGAAACTCCTCGTACCCCGTTCCGGACAGTCCGATGATAGACGCGACCAGCCAGAGTGTCAGCGGAATGAGGGCGATTGCCGTCAGACGTTGCAGCCACCAATGGTGTACGCCTTCTTTGGCAGCGCCGAGACCGCGGGCATGACCCAGAGCAGAACGTAAAGACATGGCCACCCCTAAAACACAACTTGAACCCAGGTCGCAACCGTAAGCGCGACCGAGCCAACAAGAACAGCCGCATCTGTGCGACGGACCTGTTCTAACTCGAAATAACGGCCAAAATCCCAGAATATATGCCTGAGGCCGTTACACAGGTGGTAAAACAGTGCGAACGAAAACCCGAGCAGGACAAGCTGCCCGAGCCAGGTACCGAGGAGACCCTGGACCTGCGCGTATTGCGTTTCGCCATAGGCGGCAGCGGTGACCCACCACGTCAATAAAAGCGCCCCGAGGGTCAAGCCGACCCCGGTAATGCGATGGGTAATGGACATGAGGGCCGTCAGCGGCAGACGGTAGACCTGAAGGTGCGGCGAGAGAGGTCGGTTCGGAGTCGCCATGATCGAACAAGCTCTTTGTTTTAAAGGAGTTTCTACCCGAAACACGCGCACATTGCGCTGCGTCATAGGTACCCCTGCCCCAGGATCAAGTCAACGCAGAGCGGGCTGATTAGCCACCGCTCACCGGCACCGTTAGGAGAGATTAGGTATAGTTTGAGGGCTGTTTTCGCCTTAGCGTTTTGTCAAGCGCTGCCAAGAAACCGCCTGATTTAAAAGTTACTCATAGCTCATGGCTCAAAGATCCGATGGCGGTCTATTACATGTACGCGGGCGCCCAGGCGGTGAGTTTCATGCTCGGCAAGATATGTGACCAAACCCTTGCCTTCGTTGGCGAAGAAGAGATGACCACCCCGGCCGGGAGGTTCACCACGGATCACTTTCGCGTACACGATACTGTCAAACTCCACATCACGGGACCGGACACCATCATGGTCCGGTTTCAATGGATTCCAGCGGGTCGGGACTATGTGCTAAACTGCCTGGAGGTGGGACAATGAGCTTTTTTTGTCATCGCTCCGGGGGAATACCGATCGCCAGTCAACCGGAATTGGATCACAAGCCCTAGAAATGTAGCTTTTTGATGAATTTGCAAGGCCTTAGTGTGGACTCATCGAAGCCAGAGTCAGGTATAATCATTACAAGTGTTTAGCCCTTTATAAGCCAAGGACATTGAGATGACCGATTACGTAGATCACGACATGAAAGTCAGCCACACCAAAGATGAATCCTCGCGCCAGCATTTCGTCCAAGGCATGCGTGGATATGTTTTGAATGACCTCGCCGGTCACATGAAAACAGTTTGGGAACGCAAGGTTGAGCCCTCTTTTGAGAAAGTGAACGGCCGAGCGCCGGCTGATGGCCCTGAAGTTCACAAGACCTTCAAGCCAGAGACCATCTTCAAGTTCTATTCGTCCATGCGCTGCAATACCCAAGAAATGGTATGGCGTTCGGTCATGCCAGCCGTGGAACGGGAAGGCGAAGACTTGTCCAGGCGGGCACAGGTGCTGAGCCAGGCCGGCGACAAAGCCAGCGGAACTGTTGCAACCGATCCGAATTTCAGTGTTCCGCGCTACGTGTCCGAATTAGATGTGCACCTCATGCCCGGAAACTACCATGAAGAGCGCTTCGACCATGACGTCACCCAAGGTGCTGTGTTTGATAACGGCCTCGGCGTGTTTTCTTTCGGCCTTCTCGGCAATCGCATGCAGGACATCACAGATTCCGTCTCAACCTATTTCCAAGCGCGATACCCGGACGTAAAACCGGAAAAAGTGCTCGACTTGGGATGCTCACTCGGTCATTCGACCCTGCCCTGGAAGGACCGCTATCCGGATGCAGAGATACACGGCATTGATGTTGGCGGACCCTGTGTGCGCTATGCCCACGCCCGAGCGCAATCGTACGGCATAACCAGCCACTTCCATCAAATGGATGCCGAGCATACGGATTTTGAAGACGACACATTCGACGTCGTTTATTCGTGTATGTTCCTGCACGAAGTGCCTAACAAAAATATTAAGGGCGTGTTCAAGGAGGCGCACCGTATACTTAAACCTGGTGGCGTTATGATTCATTATGAACTGCCGCCAAACAGCATGATGTCGGCCTATGACGGGTTCTATTTGGATTGGGATGCCTACTACAACAAGGAACCTTTCTATAAGGCTTTCCGGGATGCCGATGCCAAAGCGGAAATTGCAGAAGCCGGCTTTAAGAAAGACAGCTTCTTTGAGCACGTGGCGCCAAGTAAAAACCTCTATGGCGAAGACGCGCTGTTGGAGGCGGTTAACAATAAAGATGCAACCAACAACAGTAATGTGGGCCGCTTCGGTGATGGCGTAATGTGGTATTTCTTTGGTGCACGGAAATAGATAACACCCGGAATAGAGACACAAGAACAGGGATACAAGACAATGCCAGACGACAGTTCAAACGTGGGGCCAACGCCACTGCGCTATAGCGTTAAGGGTAAGCGCATGCGGTTTTTCGACTCACAAGGCGTCGATGAACTTGTTTCAATATGCATGGGCCTTGCCCAAGAAATGTGGGTCATCAAGGAACGCCAGGCCGCGCTTGAATCGATTGCAGCCAAGAAAGGCGTCGTATTGCCCGATGACGTCGAAGGATATGTCTTTAGCGATGACGAACGCACCACATTGGACACAGAGCGGCAAGGTTTTATCGACCGAGTCTTCTTCACGCTACGGGAAGAAGCAGAATCGTTAGCGGCAGAGCCTGAAGACGAGCCTCCTGCTCCATCAATGCCGTAAGGCGCTTGCTAGGGTGTTTACGTTTGACTGTTTACCGTCGGCGAATTGGCTTGATCGGATATGTGTTGACGACCTCAGATCAAGCTGACCCAGGCGAAGCGGTAGAACCGAAGCTTTCCATTCTCTTTCAATTTGGATTTGGCGCCGG
Source organism: Rhodospirillaceae bacterium (assembly GCA_029243545.1). Classification (GTDB taxonomy): domain Bacteria; phylum Pseudomonadota; class Alphaproteobacteria; order Rhodospirillales; family Rhodospirillaceae; genus JAQWRV01. The sequence goes on along the minus strand of JAQWRV010000015.1, from coordinate 69,527 downwards.
TCAGGTCGGTGGCTCTATCCTCGCTAATACCCCGGCGCTAATTCTTCTCTTTTTTATGACCGATGTGCTGGCCATTCCGCCGGCATTGGCCGGTCTGGCGGTCTTCATCCCCAAGGCTTGGGTGATTGTATTCGACCCAGTAATGGGCCGTATTTCAGACCACACCCAAAGCCGTTTGGGCCGCAGGCGGCCATACATACTGGCCGGCGCCCTCGGCTGTGGCGTGGGGTTCTATTTTTTATTCGACGTACCCGCATTCGATACGGTTCTTGCGCGAGCCACTTACATGACCGTGATGTTTACGCTGGTCTCAACCGCCTTTTCAATTTTCTCGGTACCGTACCTGGCTAATGCAGGAGAACTGGCGCCGACGTACAAAGGCCGGACCACCATCATGGCCTACCGAATCGTCTTTCAGTCGATCGGCATTCTCATCGGAATCGGCATGGTTAAATACTTGGTAGAATGGGGTGGCGGCGGCCTTGCCGGTTACACGTTCATGGGCGCTGTTTTGGGCGTGGTCTGCATGCTTTCCATGCTATCGCCATTTTTTACCACCCGAAGCATTCCGACAGAAACGATTACCGCTGATGTTGTACCGCTTGGCGTGCAAGTGCGGACAGCATTGAAGAACAAGCCTTATGTAATTTTAGCGAGTGCTACAATTTTGTATTGGGTTGCAGCAAGTTGCGTCTATGCCGGTTTGCCCTATGTGTTTGACTACACCATTTCAGGGTCAGCGGGTTTGTTATTCGATATGGCGCTGTATATGGCGTTAGCAGGTTTTATTGCCTTACCCTGCTGGACGTGGCTGGCGGGCCGGATTGGCAAAAAGCCAACCTATTACATTTCTATGCTTGCCTATTGCGCAACCATGCTGTCGTGGTTGGCGGCAGCACCGGACCAAGATTTTTACGTCATTGGGCGGGGCATTCTTGTTGGACTGACCAACACTGGCCTTCTCATGACGGCCGTCGCCATGTTGCCCGATACCATAGAGTTTGATTACCTCAGCACAGGAAATCGCCGCGAGGGAATCTTTTCGGGGTTTTGGATGGCAATAGAAAAGGCTGGTAATGCCTTCGGCGCCTTAGTTGTTGGTCTGGTGTTGTCCGTGATGGGCTTCGTTGAATCAAGCGGCGGTGTACGGGTAGAGCAGTCGGAAAGTGCCTTGGCCGGCATTCTAATCGCCTTCGCGGTTGTCCCCGTCGCCTTGATGCTCTTTAGCTTATTTATTTTGCGCCGCTATTCATTGGATGAAGAGACTTTAACAAAAATGCGCCGCACAGCCTCCATTTAGGCCGAGTCCCAGTCAGTTTCCTAGATGACAGAGTCTTAAGTTGGCGCAGGCGGCATACTGCCGGAACATATTGATACAGAGTCCATCTTTTCATTAAATCCACGAGTAGGGAATATTGGGTATATGTCGACCATCAGTATTTATAAGCCTCCTATAGGCGCTCTCTTCGCCGCCGTTTCTCTTGGATTCATTAGTGTCGGTGCCGCCGCCGAAGATCCTGAGGTGAAGCTCTATAAGGAAGCTCAACATGTATATTGCCTGCGGGATGGCAAGGTTGCCCTCGATCTTGACCCGGTCTTTCGGCTAAGGGTCTCAAAAACGTCTATGACCGCGGAATATTCTTACAGAGACGGCCGGGTCGGCGCTTACAAGACATTCTTTCGTATTCGTCCTGATCAAGTTGATTGCACCGTCTCACCCTCCGAGAGCGAAGACGCAAAACCGTATCGCGCGTTCGAGGGATTGAACGAACTGATGTGCACTGACAACGAGATTCCTATCGTCGCTTCGGTGCTGACGGAAAACCTTGTCGAACGGGGAACAGACACTGCTTTGATTTACGAATACCGCATTCATAATGGCCCGCCGGCGAAGCAGACTGTCGTGCTGTCGCCTGATGGAGCCAAATGCATGGTTAGGTTTGTTCGAATGGCAGATAATGAAAAGCCAGCCAACTAGCCCGCATTTTCTTGGGGCACGCCCGTCCAAGTTTCAGGCTTGTCTAGCCGCGATGGGTCCCATTCAATCAAGTTGATCAAAGCCCCGTCAGGATCACGGAAAATCATTTCGCGTTGTTTGATGTAACCGCGCAGACGGAGCGGCATAGCTGGGCTGACAATTGTGTGGCCGCCAGCTTCGAGCTTGGCCGTAACGGCTTCAAGATCATCACAGTAAAACACCATACATAACTCACCGCGGTTCATGCCGGTCGAGGGGCGTTCAACGGCGTCAGGTTGCGGGTTGGTCAACTCGAATAATCCGACCATGCCGTACTCAGGCTGACCAGCGCGTTTCAAAACACAGAGACGGGTGGCCGTGGTCTCTGGAACAGCAAGCACTTCCCACATATTGCCACCGCTGACTTCGCCTTCGACAAAAGCCTCATCCAGATCCAAAATATCTTTGTAGAAAGCCCGACTCCTATCCAAGTCGGAGACCATAAGAGCGGCTCTTATCATGGGGCTAAAGGCAGGCATGGGTTGTCTCCGAGTGGCTAAACGGTTTCAGGTGGCGCAAGACCAAACACGTCAGCAAGCAGCTCATAAGAACGAACGCGTGCGCCAAAGTCATGGGTGATGGTCACGACCATAAACTCTTCGAGGCCATGGGATCCAGCGAGGTCCTCTAAGGCGTTCTTGATGGAGTCGGGTGTGCCGACCAAGCCGGTTTTGTTGGCGGACTCCGCTACCTTTCGTTCCCGGTCTGTATAGGGATAGGCCTCTGCCTCTTCAGGTGTCGGATACGGTCCAAGCTCGCCCTTGGTGAGTTGCAGCCGCCAGAGTTTGCGGCTCAGCGCTAGATGCTCAGCTTCCTCTTGTGTCTCCGCGCAGATGACGCCAACACACATGTTGGCTTGCGGTTTGCTGAGAACGTCCGATGGTTCGAATACATCGCGATACAGATCTAACGTGGCTTTTGCACCTTCAGGATAAATGAAATGCGCGAAAGAATATGGCAACCCGAATTGGGCGGCTAGCTTCGCGCTTTCATCTGATGAGCCGAGCAGCCACATCTCAGGCGGCACAGGTGGCTTGGGTGTAATCTTAATGCTCGCGAGAGACGCGTTGGCCGGCGTGCTGTCTGTCAGGAATGCTTTGAGATCGATGACTTTGGCCGGGTAGTACTCGACGCCGATCTGCGAGCCATACGCCATGCCCATGGAGGTCAATTGATCACCGCCAGGTGCGCGGCCAAGACCGACGTCGATGCGGTTGGGATACATCGTCGCCAGAAGCGAAAAGTTTTCCGCCACTTTGAGCGGGCTGTAATGGCTGAGCATGACGCCGCCAGAGCCGACCCTGATGGATGATGTTACAGCAGCGACCCTGGCAATGAGAATCTCCGGAGAGCAGCCGGCTAGCCCTTTGGTACCGTGATGTTCCGCCAGCCAGTAGCGGTGATATCCCATCTTTTCAGTGGCCTGAGCCAACGCCAGTGTTTCGTCTATGGCCTGCACCGCCGTACCGCCGGACCGGATTGGCGTCTGATCAAGAACGCTGAGGGTTAACATGTGACTGTTCCTACCCTTGATTGGTCATGGCAGAAATCGCCTCGGCTTTGGCTAGAAGGTGTTCGGCCTGCTGTACATGCAGCACTTCAACCAAATGGCCATCGAGTGTTGTTACCGCGGCCCCCTTGGCTTGTGCTGCTCCGTGCGCTTCAATAAGACGTTGGGCGTGCGCAATGTCATCGGCTGAGGGCGCAAAGGTTTCATTGGCCACAGCAATCTGCTTGGGATGAATGAGTGTCTTACCGTCAAAACCAAAATCACGTCCCTGGCGGCATACCATGGCGAACCCTGCCTCATCATTGAGGTCAACGTGAACGCCGTCGAGCACTGATAAACCGTTGACCCGGGCAGCCAACACGATCAACTGAAGAGCCGTCAGCATCGGCGCGCGGTCCGCCGGATGGGTACAGTGGAGATCCTTAGCAAGATCAGCGGTACCGGCACAAAACCCGACCAGGCGGTTTGACGAACGGGCGATGTCATTGGCAGCCCATACACCCCTTGCTGTTTCCATCATCGCCCAGAGCGGAAAATCGTCGGCAGCGCCGCAGCGCGTTAACACGTCATCCACTTGCGCCATTTCATCCGGCGCCGACACCTTAGGAATGATCACCCCATCTGTTTTCGAGCTCGCGGCCGCTTTGAGATCATCTTCTCCCCATTGCGTATCGAGGGCATTAACCCTGATCAGACATTCCCGGTGGCCATAGTCATTAGATGCCACAGCCGCGACGGCGGCATCACGCGCGGCGCTTTTGGCATCTGGCGTAACTGCGTCTTCCAAATCGAAAATCAATGTATCGGCGGCAAGGCCCTTGGCCTTTTCTAGTACGCGCGGATTAGATGCAGGCATATAGAGAACGCTGCGGCGCGGACGATTTAGGGTAAGCATTTTTGTTTTGGTTTCCGGTCGGAGATATTTAATCGCGGGTATAGACAAGGCTATCCTTGGGAACAAGGCATACCACCTTGCTTCGGTGAAACCCTCTATACAACAGTGACCGCCATGAAGGCCTCAATAATGTGAAAGAAAAGAGCCCCACAAGATTGAGTCAAGCGGGGGCTGGGCCAGGCCTATTGTGGTGGGTGTTTCTTGCTCGTCTCACCGACCTGCTGCATCAGCGCGTGCGTAATGGCCTGGATTGGATCAGCAAAATCTCAGCAGGACTATTTTTGGTCCTTGGTGTCGCCGTGTTGGCAAATGCCTTGCTGTAAAACAGCTCAATCGCCGACGCTGAGATAATTCTGCACCAGCACTTCCGCGATCTGTACCGCGTTCAACGCCGCACCTTTACGTAGGTTGTCGGAAACACACCAGAACGAAAGGCCGTTATCGACCGTGGAATCACAGCGGATGCGAGATACGAAGACGGCATCTTCACCAGCGACCTCGGCTGGCGTGACGTAGCCCTCGTCACGGCGGTAATCAATCACCGTCACGCCTGGTGCCTTCTTAAGCAGAGCACGTACATCCTTGTCTTCGATCGGCTTCTTGGTTTCGATGTTGACGTATTCCGCATGACCGATGAACGAAGGAACGCGCGCGCAGTTGGCGTGCACCTTGATCTTTGGATCGATGATCTTCTTGGTCTCGACCATCATCTTCCATTCTTCTTTGGTCGCGCCATCTTCCATGAAATCGTCAATATGAGGTATCACATTAAACGCAATCTGTTTGGTGAAGGCCTGCTTAGAGTCCTGTACCGGCTGATTAACAAAAATCCCTTTGGTCTGATTGAACAGCTCGTCCATACCGTCCTTGCCGGCGCCGGACGTGGATTGGTACGTGGACACGATGACGCGCTCAATACCGTAGGCATCGTGCAGCGGTTTGAGAGCCGTTACCATCTGGATGGTTGAACAGTTGGGATTGGCGATGATGCCCCGCTTGGGGTAACCGGCAATCGCCTCAGGATTCACCTCGGGCACCACCAGGGGTACATCCGGGTCCATGCGAAAATGTGAGGTATTGTCGATAACCACGGCACCGGCGGCGGCAGCCCGCGGACTGTGCTCTGCGGAGACCCGCGCTCCAGGAGACGACAAGGCAATATCAACGCCTTTGAAATCAAAGTCCTTGAGGCTCTGCACCTGGAGTACCCCACCTTCTCCGTAAGACACTTCAGCGCCGACAGACCGCTCAGAGGCCAGTGCAATGACGCGCTCCGCCGGAAACTGGCGCTCCCACAAGGTCGTTAAGACTTCCCGCCCAACATTACCGGTGGCGCCGATCACCGCTACTGTGTATCCGCGTTCGCTCTTTCTATTGTTTGGGTCGTCTAACATGTTCATCTCTTTTGTTTTGCGCCTCTTGCGCCACGGGACTGGATCAGGGCAGGCTTGTGGGGCGCTTCAATACGCCTAACAGCCCCATAAAACAAGGAAGCCCTTAAGATTTCCGCCACCGACAAAATCGACAGTTACACTGCGTTTTGGCCCTACTATTTGCAGGAGCACAACAAGCCGGCGACTCGTGGATTACATTACGCTGGGTCTGCCCTGGTTCTGGCCATTCTCGCGTTTGGAGTCGCCGTTGATCTGAGATTGCTTTGGGCTATCCCGCTGGTCGGCTATGGCTTTGCCTGGGCGGCACACTTCTTTGTCGAGCACAACAAGCCGGCGACGCTTACCTACCCATTGTGGTCTCTGATCAGCGACTTCAGGATGTTCGGGTTATGGGTGGCGGGACGGTTGACGCCCCATTTGGAGAAGGCGGGGGTCGAACTCTAGCTCGCCAGGGCTTCCATTTCCGCCAGCACGGCATCTCCCATTTCGATGGTGCTGACCGGAGTCATTCCGTCGCCCGCGATATCGCCGGTACGGATGTTTTTGGCCAGCACCGCCTCAACCGCGTTCTCGATGAGGTCCGCTTGTTGCGCCATATCGAACGAATAGCGCAGCATCATGGAGAGTGAGAGAATTTGCGCCAACGGATTGCCTTTATTCTGGCCGGCAATATCAGGCGCTGAACCGTGCACCGGCTCATACAAGGCAGGTTGACGGCCATCGTCACCGGTGGCGCCGAGGCTGGCCGACGGTAGCATCCCCAGGGAACCGGTGAGCATGGCAGCCAGGTCGGACAGAATATCGCCAAACAGATTGTCTGTCAGAATCACATCAAACTGTTTCGGCGCGCGCACCAGCTGCATGGAACAGTTGTCGATGAACATGTGGTTGAGGTCGACGTCTTGGTAATGGGCGTCTCGCAGAAGCGTGGTTTCTTCGCGCCAGACCACACCGCTTTCCATAACATTGGCTTTGTCGACGGAGCACACCCGCTTGCCGCGCTTGCGCGCCAGATCAAAGGCCACATGGGCAATGCGGACAATCTCCCGGGTGGAATAGGCCTGGGTGTTGTAGCCGCGCTGGCCCTCGTCACCCATATCTTCAATGCCGCGCGGCTCGCCGAAGTAGACGCCGCCGATGAGCTCGCGGACAATCATGATATCCAGACCTTTGACCAGTTCGGTCTTAAGCGAGGATGCCCCGGCTAAGGCATCGAAGACGATGGCCGGGCGCAGGTTGGCGAACAGGCCCATACCTTGGCGGAGACGCAGCAACCCTTTTTCCGGCCTGAGGTCGTAGTCGACTTCCTCCCATTGGGGACCACCGATCGAGCCAAACAGAACCGCATCCGCGGCCATTGCCAGGTCAACGGTTTCATTGGTCAGTGGTGTGCGGTGGGCATCGTAGGAGGCCCCGCCAACCAGGCCCTCTTCAATTTCAAAGGAAGCTGCACCGGTATCGTTCAACCACGCCAGAACCCGTCGCGCCTGGACCATCACTTCAGGGCCGAGGCAGTCCCCCGCCAGGACAAGAATTTTTTGGGTCGGCATAAATGAACAGCTACCTTAGTTGTACAGCCAAGGCTGTTGGGCCTGCTGCTTGGATTCGAAAGCTTTGATTTTATCGATGTGATTCAGGGTCAAGGCAATATCATCAAGGCCGTTCAACATATTGTGACGCCGTGTCGAATCGAGCTCGAAGGATGTTTTCGATCCGTCAGGCTCGGTGATCTCTAAGCTATCAAGGTCGACGGTGAATTCAGCGCCGTCGGCTTTTTGAGTCAACGCATCCACCTGAACTTCCGGCAAGGTGACGCAGAGAATGCCGTTCTTAAAACAGTTGTTGTAAAAGATGTCAGCGAAGCTTGGGGCAATGACGCAGCGGATACCGAAATCCAGCAAGCCCCACGGCGCATGCTCGCGCGATGAGCCGCAGCCGAAATTTTTGCCCGCGATAAGTATTTTGGTTTTGCGGAACGGTTCTTGATTGAGAATAAACTCCGGGCGTTCGACTTCATTTTCGTCATAACGCATATCGTAGAACGCGGCGATACCAAGGCCGGTGCGTTTAATCGTCTTGAGAAATTGCTTGGGCATGATCATGTCGGTATCGACATTGACCATGGGAATAGCGGCGGCGACGCCGGTGAGAACGGTGAACTTATCCATATCTTATTCCTCGCCTTATACCTTTTTACCCTTGCCACAGGCCCACGCAGAAATAACGGCGAATTCTCCCATACTGCCCAAGGACTTTAAGGATGTGCGCTGCTTTCTGCCTTTGTCTTTGAGGTCGCCGTCAACTGCCTTGCGCAACAACGCGTCCATATCGACCTTGATCGGATGTCCTGCCGTAGCTGAACCAGCCAAGACTTTTTCCAGTTGCGGGCTCATTCTTCCATCACCGTACGAACGTCGGTCAAACGACCAGTTAAGGCCGCAGCCGCAGCCATGGCCGGACTGAGAAGATGGGTGCGGCCACCGCGGCCCTGACGGCCCTCAAAATTACGGTTGGACGTGGACGCACAGCGTTCACCAGGATTAAGAAAGTCCGGGTTCATACCAAGGCACATGGAACAGCTGGGCTCACGCCACTCCGCGCCTGCCTCCAAGAATATCTGATCCAAACCTTCTTCTTCGGCCTGATATTTCACCAGGCCCGAACCCGGAACGACGAGCGTTGTAACTGTGTCGGCAACCTTGCGGCCTTTCATGACCGCAGCCGCAGCACGCAAATCTTCGATACGGCCGTTGGTGCAAGAGCCGATAAAAACCTTATCGACGGGCACTTGATCCAATGGCGTGCCCGGCTCCAGGCCCATGTATTCCAGCGAACGGCGTGCACCGGATTGCTTATCGGTATCGTCGAAATCTTCCGGTGCCGGAACAGATGCCGTAATTGGTAAGACGTCTTCCGGCGATGTGCCCCAGGTCACATGAGGAATGATTTCGCTCGCCTGGATGACGATTTCTTTGTCGAATACTGCACTGTCATCTGTCTTCAGACTCTGCCAATAGGTCACAGCCGCTTCCCAAGCAGCCCCTTTAGGGGCATGGGGCTTGCCTTTGAGGTATTCTAAAGTTTTTCCGTCGGGCGCGATGAGTCCGGCACGCGCACCGCCTTCGATGGTCATATTGCAGACCGTCATGCGGCCTTCCATGGACAGGTTGGTAAACGCATCACCTTGGTATTCGATAACGTGGCCAGTGCCGCCGGCGGTACCGATGCGGCCGATGATGGCCAAAATCAAATCTTTCGATGTGGTGCCAACGGGCAGTTCGCCCTCAACTTTGACCAGCATGTTTTTCGATTTCTGCATCGACAACGTTTGCGTGGCTAAGGTGTGTTCCACATCGGACGTACCAATACCGAACGCCAGCGCACCAAATGCACCATGTGTTGCCGTGTGACTGTCACCGCAGACGATGGTTTTACCCGGCTGCGTTAAACCCTGCTCTGGTCCGATAATGTGGACGATGCCCTGGCGAATATCATCCATGGGGATGTATTCAACACCGAAGTCCTCGCTGTTTTGTTTGAGGGTCTCGAGCTGCAGCCGGCTTTCGGGGTCGTCAATTTTTTCCATGCGGTCCGATGTGCTCGGCACATTGTGGTCGGGCACGGCGATGGTCTTGTCGGTGCGGTGCAGTTTGCGCTGAGATAGGCGCAGCCCTTCGTAAGCCTGGGGCGTGGTCACTTCATGGGTCAGATGCAAATCAATATAGATTAGCGCTGCCCCACCCTCATCCTGATGGACGACGTGGCTTTCCCACAATTTGTCATAGAGAGTTTTGGCCATGGTAGCGTGCTCTTAATGGTGTGGTGTGAAAGAGTTAGCTTTCGGCGCCACTATTCGCCGCGGCAGCTTTTTTTTCAGCTTTGGCCGCTTCACGTGCTTTCATCACTGCTGCCGTATCTTCCGCGATACGGGCCGAGCGGCCACGGCGACCACGCAGGTAGTAAAGCTTTGCCCGGCGGACCCGGCCGTGACGGACCAATTCGATATGATCGATAATCGGGCCATAGAGCGGGAACACACGTTCCACACCTTCACCAAAGGAAATTTTACGGACCGTGAACGAGGAATTTATGCCGCCGTTCTTACGCGCGATGCAGATACCTTCGTAGGCCTGAACACGCTCGCGCTGCCCTTCCTTCACTTTGACATGAACACGGACTGTATCGCCGGGTGAAAACTCAGGGATGTCTTTCCCTTCGGTCAGTTTGGCAACTTGTTCTTGTTCTATTTCCTGGATGATATCCATGATTTCAACCTTTCTTGTTCGTCCCAGCGGCGACAAACCGGTCCCAAAGATCCGGACGCCGCGAGCGGGTTGTGGTTTCTGCCTGGTCCCGCCGCCAGGCCTCAATATTCTTGTGGTGTCCAGAGCGCAAAACCTCTGGCACCGGGCGGCCATCCCAAACTTCGGGCCGCGTGAAGTGAGGGTATTCAAGCAAACCCTCTTTGAAACTTTCTTCCGTCAGTGACTCAGCACTGCCGAGAACACCGGGTAGCAACCGGACCACCGCATCAAGCACAGTGATGGCAGCGGCTTCTCCGCCAGACAAAACAAAGTCACCGACACTGACTTCATCCATATCCCAGGCTTCAATGACACGCTGGTCGACGCCCTCATAGCGGCCGCAAAGCAATGTCACACCTTCAGCTGCGGCTAAATCCTGCGCCAGAGCCTGATCGAAGAGGCGTCCGCGCGGGGTCAGATAAATCAGCGGCCGGCCGTTGGAATGGACCTGGTGAAGCGCGGCATCAATCACATCGGGCCGCATCACCATACCGGCGCCACCCCCGAAAGGTGTGTCGTCAACGGAGCGGTGTTTATCGCGCGCAAAGTCCCGAATGTCTAGTGTTTCCAAGCTCCACAGCCCGTCTGAGGCGGCCTTACCGGCCAGCGACGCCCCCAGAGGACCAGGAAACATTTCGGGGAAAAGCGTGAGCACGGAGGCCTGGAATGCACTGGGCGCAGTCATGGTTCGGCGGCCCCATTTTCTGGGGGCGATTCGGGTGCGTCCTCCGCCATAGCGAGCGCTGCCGAGGATACCACGACCCGCCCCGCGGAAACGTCCACCTTCGGCACGACCTCTACCGTGAACGGCAGCAGCAGGGTATGCCCGGCCGGCCGGCGGATGTCGATCACATCGCCTGCTCCGAAGTTGTAAAGGGCTATCACCGTTCCGCATTCCGTATCCGTTTCATCCACTACCGCAAGACCGACTAGGTCTGCGTGGTAGTACTCGTCCTCGTCTTCCGTCTTCGGCAGCGTGTTCCGGTCCACATACAACTGCTGACCTTTTAGAGCCTCTGCCCCGTTGCGGTTTGTGACACCCTCTATGCGCACCACAACCACACCCTTTGCTTGTCCGGTTACCGTGAGGGTAAATCGCTCGCCGTCATCTGTTTCAACCGGGCCATATGCTGCGATATCTTCAGGCTGATCGGTAAAGGCTTTGACCTTTACATCCCCCTTGATGCCGCGGGCGCCGACGATGACCCCGAGGCAGACTTTATCCTCCTTGGTCTCCGACATATTTCATGCCTTTGAAGGCTGGGACATGGCCCCTTAGCCTTCGGCTTTTTTCTCTACTGCAGGAGCGTCCTCTGCTAGCACTTCCGCGGCTGGTGCTTCTGCTGTTGGTGCTTCTTCCACTGGCGCTGGAACCGGCGCTTCCACTTCAACCGCTGCTGCTTCGGCAGCAGACTTGGCTGCTTCTTCAGCTTCACGCAGACGCTCTTGCGCCTTGGCCCGAGGTTTATCTTGCTTTGTCTGTTCCGGAATTGCCTTAGCATCAAGAATGCCAGCCTTGGCTAGAAAACGATGGACCCGGTCTGTGGGCAAAGCGCCGAGACCCAGCCAATGGCGGATACGGTCTTCTTTGAACTTGAACCGATCTTCATGATCGCTTGGCAGTATCGGATTATAGGTGCCTACCTTTTCAATGTAGCGGCCATCACGAGGAAACCGGGAATCAGCAACAACGACGCGGTAGTAGGGGCGCTTCTTTGCACCGCCCCGGGATAAACGAATTTTAAGACTCATGCGTCTTTCTCCTTTGGTTCAATTCTAGTGGCGCCCGCAATGCGGAACGCGATTTCTTTAGCGTCCCCTATAAGGAACGCCAGGTGGCAAGCCACCCGGCAAGCCGCCGCCCGGCAACCCACCCTGAAGTCCAGCGCCAGGTATACCGCCGCCGGAAAACAAGCCTGCCAGGCCTTTCTTTTTCATCTTCTTCATCACGCCAGCCATCTGTTGATACTGCTTCAGCAAACGGTTCACGTCGGGCACTGAGGTTCCTGACCCGGCCGCGATGCGTTTCTTGCGCGAGGCTTTAATGACTGCCGGTTGGGTGCGTTCCCGCGGGGTCATCGACAGCAAGATGGCCTCCTGGCGCTTGATCATTTTGGGGTCAACATCGGCGTCTTTAATTTGTTTCGCCATCTTGCCAACGCCCGGCAACATACCGAGCAGGCCCTTCATGTCGCCCATCTTCTGCAATTGGCGGAGTTGAGACAGCAAATCGTTGAGATCGAACTGGCCCTGCATCATTCGCTTAGCCAGCCGTTCAGCCTCTTCCTCGTCGACGTTTTCCGTCGCCTTCTCAACCAGGCTGACCACATCGCCCATGCCGAGAATGCGCCCGGCGATGCGTTCGGCGTGGAATGCCTCAATGGCGTCGGTCTTTTCACCGACACCCATGACTTTGATGGGCACGCCAGTGACTGCACGCATGGACAAGGCTGCACCGCCGCGGGCATCCCCATCTACACGGGTCAAAGCGATACCGGTAATGCCGACTTTTTCCTGGAAGGCTGTCGCCGTGGCAACGGCATCCTGGCCGGTCATGGCATCGGCGACGAGCAGGGTTTCCACGGGGGACACAGCGTCCCGCACCTGGGTAACTTCATCCATCAGGGCTTGGTCTATGGTCGTACGGCCAGCGGTATCGAGTAGGACAACGTCGAACCCACCGCGGCGGCCTTCGTCCATGGCCCGTTTGGCGATGGCGACCGGTTTTTCACCCTCAACGATGGGCAGAGTAATAACGTCAGCCTGCTGGCCAAGGGTGGCCAGTTGCTCCATGGCGGCAGGGCGGTAAATATCCAGTGACGCCATCAGCACGCGCTTCTTGGCCTTGGTCTGCAGATGCCGCGCGATTTTGGCCGTGGTGGTGGTTTTACCCGAGCCTTGTAAACCGACCATGAGAATCGGCACCGGCGGCGTAGCGTTGAGATTTAACTCAGACGCCGCTTCGTCTTCACCGCCTAGCATCTCGACCAGGCAGTCGTGGACGATCTTGACCACCATCTGGCCCGGCGTGACTGAGCGAATGACCTGTTCACCGACGGCCTGTTCGGTCGCCTTTTCGATGAACTCTTTGACCACCGGCAGGGCGACATCGGCTTCAAGCAACGCAACGCGGACTTCGCGCATAGCAGCGCGGACGTCGTCCTCCTTAAGCGCGCCCCGGCGGGTCAGCGCATCGAATACGGAGCCGAGTTTTTGTGACAATCCGTCGAACATGAAGCGGCTTAGCGTCCCTGTTTTCGGAAATCCGGTAGCCCAAAGCAGTAACGCGCCAGTGCGCGAACCCTCGCGGACTGGCGGACCCCCTCAAGAGCAGGATGCCCGAAGTGATTGAATCCTGTGCCCAGGCTATGTGATCTGGACGGGCGTGGTTTACGGTTTTGGGGCGGCAGAGTCAAGGTTTGGTGGGGTTTTGAGCCCCGAGCAGGACGTCACGAGACAGACCGACATTGCTGGACTCGGGGCCATACACCGCCATATAACCCGCTGATGACCAATGGTTCCGCCATAGAGGGCCTGCCCTTCCGCAAGATGCATGGGCTGGGCAACGATTTCGTTGTCCTGGATGCCCGGACGCGCCCGCTTTCCTTAAGTGAAAGTCAGGTTCAGGCCATTGCCGACCGGCGTACCGGGGTGGGATTCGACCAGTTATTGATTATTGAGCCGGCCCAGAAGGACGGCGATGCCTTCATGACCGTGCGCAATGCCGACGGCGGGGTGGTTTCATCCTGCGGCAATGGCGCACGCTGTGTCGCTGATCTTGTGATGGCCGATACGGGCAAAGACGCAGTTGTATTGGAAACCCTGGCCGGGCCAGTCTCTGCTAGTCATGGAGAGGACGGCCAGGTCGCCGTCGACATAGGGCCTGCCAAACTAGACTGGCAAGACATTCCCCTCGCCATGGAAGAAAACACCGGGCATCTGGACATTGTGGTTGGCAGTTTGTCTAACCCGGTGGCGGTGAGCATGGGTAACCCTCATGTGGTGTTCTTTGTAAAAGATGTAGAAGCCGTGGATTTGGCGCGCCTCGGCCCTATGATTGAAACCCATGCCCTGTTTCCCAATCGCACCAATGTGGAAGTGGTTGAAGTTCTGGATCGTAGCCACATGCGCATGCGGGTGTGGGAGCGCGGTGTCGGCATTACCCAAGCCTGCGGCACGGGTGCCTGTGCTGTGGGTGTGGCCGGTGTGCGTCGAAACCTGACCGACCGTGCCGTCACCGTAACGCTCGACGGTGGCGACCTGCACATTGTGTGGCGCGAAGATGGACACGTCATCATGACAGGGCCCGTGTCATACAGTTATGACGGTGTCATTGATGGAAGCCTGTTGCCATGACAACGACTCATCAAAATAGGTCTGAGCCGAGTGTGGTCAGCTTCGGCTGCCGCCTCAATGCCTATGAAGCTGAAGTGATGAAAGACCATGCCCAGGCCGCAGGGCTAAACAATACCATTATCGTCAATACCTGCGCGGTCACCAAAGAAGCGGAACGGCAAGGCCGTCAGTCGCTGCGCCGCTTGCGCCGTGATAACCCGACGTCTGAAATCATCGCCACCGGTTGCGCCGTGCAGCTCAACCCGGACAGCTATGCAGAGATGACCGAAGTCGACCGGGTCATCGGCAACGAGCACAAGATGAAAGCAGAGAGCTTCGCCGCCGGTAACGATAATCCTGTTCTGATCAGCGACATCATGACGGTGCGTGAAACCACGTCACATATGGCAGATGCCCATACAACCCCTTTCGCCGATCGGGCGCGTGCTTTCTTACAAATTCAACAAGGCTGCGACCACCGCTGCACGTTCTGTATTATCCCTTTCGCCCGCGGAAATAACCGCAGCGTACCCATGGGCCAGCTGGTCAATGAAGTAAAAGCCTTGGTCAACGCAGGTCTTAAAGAGATCGTCCTCACCGGCGTGGACATCACGGGCTATGGCAGCGACTTACCAGGATCACCGACACTGGGGCAGATGGTACGCCGTCTGCTGGCAGTCGTGCCCGACTTACCGCGCCTGCGTTTGTCATCACTTGATCCGGCGGAAGCAGATGAAGATTTGTTTCACATTATCGCCGACGAGCCTCGCCTGTTGCCGCATTTTCATATTTCTGTGCAGTCCGGAGACGACATTATCTTAAAGCGCATGAAGCGCCGCCACCTGCGCGATGACGTGCTCGCGTTCTGTGAGCGAACTCGCAGGGCTAGGCCGGATGCTGTATTCGGGGCTGATTTAATCGCCGGGTTTCCAACCGAGACAGAAGCACAGTTCAAAAACACCATCGATTTGGTGGATAAAGCGGGGCTGACGCACTTGCACGTGTTTCCGTATTCCATTCGTCAAGACACACCGGCAGCCCGTATGCTGCAAGTGGAGTCCGCGGTCATCAAAGATAGGGCTTCACGCTTGCGGGCGGTCGGGGATAACGCAATGGCGCTCTTTCTCACCAGCCGGGTCGGCCAACAAGCGTCGGTGTTGGTTGAAGCCAATGGCATTGGCCAGAGCGAGCATTATGTGCCGGTGCGCGTGCAGCCGGACCCAGGGGCCGGAACAATCGTCAACGTGACCATCGCCGATACGGTAGGCGGCTGTTTGATTTCTGTTTAATCCAATGTCCGACCCCTCTTCATCTGACGCGGTGAAATCCGCCGGTTGGCTTGGCCGCCTCACTGCCGGCTTACGAAAGTCGTCCGCCAAACTCACCGGTGGCATTGGTGACCTGTTTACCAAACGAAAATTGGACGGCGCTGCGCTGGAAGAGTTGGAAGAGCTCTTAATCACATCTGATCTCGGCACGGCAATGGCGGCACGGCTCACAGCCAATCTGGCCAAGACCAGGTTCGGCAAGGACGTTACCAGTGAAGAGATCCGCACCGCCTTCGCAGCCGATATCGAGACGACACTTACGCCCGTGGCCGTTCCCTTAGAAATAGATGCCGGGAAAAAGCCATTCGTCATTTTGGTGGTCGGGGTCAACGGCGCCGGCAAGACCACCACAATCGGCAAGATGGCCAAACAGTTTCGCGATGAGGGGCGGTCTGTCACCCTCGCGGCAGGAGATACCTTCCGCGCCGCCGCCGTAGAACAACTAAAGGTGTGGGGACAACGCGCCGGTGTACCGGTGATCGCGCGCGAGACCGGTGCCGATGCAGCAGGCCTAGCCTATGATGCGCTCAACGAAGCCAAAGGACGCGGCGACGACATTTTGATGGTCGATACAGCGGGGCGTTTGCAAAACAAAGACGCACTGATGGATGAGTTGGCTAAAGTGGTCCGGGTGATGGGTAAGCAGGATGAAACAGCGCCCCACGCCGTGCTTCTGGTGCTGGATGCCACGGTCGGCCAGAACGCCCATTCACAAGTTGAGGTTTTCCGTGACGTTTCCGGTGTTACCGGCCTGGTGATGACTAAACTGGACGGTACAGCTAAGGGCGGCGTTGTTATCGCGCTTGCTGAACGGTTTGGTCTGCCAGTGCATTACCTCGGCGTCGGCGAAGGTGTGGACGACCTGCGCCCATTTACGGCGGAGGGCTTTGCCAAGGGCCTGCTGGGGCTTTCCTGAGATAGGGCTCGGTCTCGCTAGTCGGCGTGATGTAGCAGGACGTGATCATCCATATCAAATTGATACCAACACTGGCCTCTTCCGGCGCGCCCCATGAGTACGTCTTGTTGCGGTCTTTGCCGCCGGAGCGTTCCACGGCGTACAGAACGAACTCATGCAGCTTCATCCGGATCGCATTCTCGTCTCCATCGATATGAAATGAATAGATGCGAGGATGTCAGCTATCTTGTTCATGCCAATAGTAAATAATGAAAAACGCATGTTCGCCAAAGCGATCATCGGGGATACGCCGTACTTCGGTCGAGACGCGCTCATGACGAATATGTTCCGGTAATTTGAGACGGTTGTCGAAATAGACCTGCTCATTGTTGTCATAAGACCCTGGGAATAGATGAGCGATGATTTGCAGGTGTCGCTTTAATGGTGGCTGATCCTGCGCAAACGAAACGGCCGGGAACAAAAATAGTGCATCGACCGGCCCCATAACGTTTTTCATAACGTCCCACTATCTTTCCCAGTGTATGGTCGGCGGTTCCCGGCTGGGCACCACATCAGTCTGACCTTGTGCATCCTTGTAATGTTCCAATGCCCATTGGACACTGGGGAAGGCGAGATCACTCCACGGTATATCGTCCCAACTAAATAGACCCGCCTCTTGGCTCTCGGGACCAGGCGCAAAGGCCTCTTCTAACAAATGCGCGCGAAAGACCAGATAAACCTGGGCAATACGGGTGATGCTGTAGACGCCGAGCAGCGCATCGACGGTGATGCGTGCCCGCGCTTCTTCCCAGGTTTCACGCACGGCTCCTGCCTCTACGGTTTCTCCAACTTCTAAAAACCCTGCGGGGATGGTCCAGTGTCCTTTGCGGGGCTCGATCGCCCGCTTAACCAATAGAAATTGACTGCCCCACGTCGCGACCGCGCCGACCACGACCTTGGGATTTACATAATTCACAAAACCGCAATCTTTACAGACAAGACGCGGCCGGTCATCTCCCGGGGGGATGCGTTCAACGGTCGGACCTTTAGCAGGCACCGGCTCTGAAGAGGACTCCATGCGATAAGCATGTACCCGGTGCCATGAGGAGGCAACCGTATGTTCGGGGGAACACCGAGCGCGAATCAAAAAAAGGCGGCGCTTTTGCGCCGCCTTAAGTCAAAAACGCCTAACGCGGGCTTTTGGTTTCAGGCTTTCTCAGAATCCGACGCTCAGCCCGCAACCCCATGACAATGCTTGTATTTCTTGCCTGAGCCGCATGGACAAGCCTCATTCCGGGAGACTTTGCCCCAGGTTGCTGGGTCGTTGGAGTTGCGTTCTTCTGGCCTTATCCGAGGCCTGGATCTTTGCTGGCCAATTTCTTCAATTCTTTGCCGGCGCGCATCTTCTTCCTCGGGCGGCAGGTTGCCACCAAATTGCAAGCCGGAGAGACCAATCGGCTTGAGATCTTCTGGCCGGGGTTCGACTTTAATTTCAACCCGGGACAGTATTTCGGTGACACGGGAGCGAAGCGACTCCAGCATCAACTGGAACATTGAAAACGACTCTTTTTGGTATTCAAGCAGCGGCTGCTTTTGCCCATAAGACCGTAAGCCAATGGACCCGCGCAGGTAGTCCAATTGCTGTAAATGGTCCCGCCAACCCGCATCGATCATCTGCAATACCAGACTCTTTTCAAGGCGGCGCATGACGTCGGGCCCAACGTTAGCCGTTTTTTCCGCCATCTTTTGATCAGACGCCTCAAACATCCGTTCACGAATCTCGTCGTTGGCGATTCCCTCTTCTTTGACCCAATCCGCATAAGGCAAATCTGCGCTGAGGAGCCTGAGACTTTCCTCATGAAGAAGATCGACGTCCCACTGCGCAATCATGGCCCGCTCGGGCATTGCCCGGCCGACGAGTTCTTCAATAACCTCATGGCGCATATCGACGATATAGTCGGAAATGTCTTCCGCCGACATGACCTCTTTACGCTGATCGAAGATCGCTTTGCGCTGATCATTCATGACGTCGTCGTATTGAAGAAGATTCTTACGAATATCAAAGTTTCTGGCTTCGACTTTTTGCTGAGCTTTTTCAATCGCCTTATTGATCCACGGATGAATAATCGCCTCACCGTGTTCGAGGCCCAAGCGCTGCAACATGCCGTCCATGCGTTCGGACCCAAATATCCGCATCAAGTCATCTTGAAGCGAGAGAAAGAATTTCGAGCCGCCAGGATCGCCCTGACGTCCGGCCCGGCCGCGTAACTGGTTATCAATCCGACGACTCTCGTGGCGTTCTGTTCCCACCACATAAAGCCCACCAGCTTCTAGAGCTACTTTCTTACGTTCATCAAGAAGCGCTTGGATTTTTTCTTTTTCTTCGCCGGTAAGGGTGCGGCCCTTTTTTTCTTCTTCCTCTTGAATCATGAATTCAGCGTTGCCGCCCAACTGAATGTCCGTGCCGCGTCCCGCCATGTTGGTGGCAATGGTCACTGATCCGGGAACACCAGCTTGAGCGATAATGTGAGCCTCACGTTCATGCTGTTTCGCATTCAAGACTTCAACTTTGATCTTACTCTTTTCCTTTAGAAGATCCGCCAATTGCTCGGATTTCTCAATGGAAACCGTGCCTACTAAAACAGGTTGCTGCCGTTCATGGCATTCGTGGATTAACTCAATGATGGCTTCATTTTTTTCGTCGGCCGTCCGATAAACCTCATCGTCGCTATCGTCTCTAACAAGAGGAAGGTTGGACGGCACAGCCACCACTTCTAGCCCATAAATCTCACCAAATTCTTCGGCTTCGGTCATGGCGGTGCCGGTCATGCCGGCCAGCTTCGGATACATACGGAAATAGTTTTGGTATGTGATCGAAGCGAGCGTCTGGTTTTCGTTTTGCACAGTGACGTTTTCGCGCGCCTCAATGGCCTGATGCAAACCCTCGGACAAACGACGGCCTTCCATCACACGACCGGTAAATTCATCAATCAAATGGACATGATCGCCCCTTACAAGATAATGCACATCTCTCTGGAACAAATGGTGGGCGCGTAATCCCTGGTTGACGTGATGAATGAGCGTAATGTTTTGGATGTCGTACATTCCACCGTCTTTGAGAATACCATGCTCTTGTAAAAGATTTTCTGCATGCTCGGCGCCTTCATCGGTCAGTGTAATTGATCGCGCTTTTTCATCCTTTTCGTAGTCTTCTTCCGTAAGAAGCGGAATGAGCTTGTCGACTTTATCGTAGAGGTCCGTCTTATCTTCAGCATGACCGGAAATAATTAGTGGCGT
The DNA here is from genome assembly GCA_029243545.1 of Rhodospirillaceae bacterium. Lineage (GTDB taxonomy): Bacteria > Pseudomonadota > Alphaproteobacteria > Rhodospirillales > Rhodospirillaceae > JAQWRV01. The sequence continues at coordinate 49,552 of JAQWRV010000015.1, read as the reverse complement.
ACGCGCTTCGTCAACTAAAATGGAATCAACCTCATCGACGATAGCGTAGCAAAATTCACGCTGCACCATGTCGGCAATGGCATACTTCATATTGTCGCGTAGATAGTCGAACCCAAATTCGTTATTCGTGCCGTATGTCACATCACAAGCATAAGCAGCGCGGCGGGCTTGGTCGTCGATGCCCCCTTGGAGGCAGCCGACAGTCAAGCCGAGGAACCGGTATACTTGCCCCATCCAGTCCGCATCGCGGCTGGCCAGGTAGTCGTTCACGGTGATAACATGAACACCCTTTTCCTCTAGCGCGTTGAGGTAGACCGGCAATGTGGCCACGAGGGTTTTACCCTCCCCCGTTCCCATTTCTGAGATCTTGCCCTGATGCAAAATCACGCCACCAACGATTTGGACATCGAAATGACGCTGCCCCAAGGCCCGTTTTGCCGCCTCACGAACGGTGGCAAATGCCTCGAACAGAATATCGTCTAAAGTTTCACCTTCTTTGAGACGAAACTTCAGCTGGCCTGTCCGTGCGCGAAGAGAATCGTCGTCCAAAGCCTCAAGCTCTGGCTCCAACGCGTTCACCGCGTCCACGGTCGGTTGCATCTGTTTTACGATGCGGTCATTTGCGGTCCCAAACAGACGTTTGGCGAGAGCGCCTAACATATCTACCTCAGGCTGGACATCAGGAGAGCGCATCCGGTCAGATGCGCTGCCGAAGACATAGAAAGCCACCTGCCTCCTGTCAACGACCGGTGAGGAGGTTTTCTATGTCTTTTCCAGAGAAATAGAGTGTTTCGGGCCGCGTCTTGGCCAGCCCGGCGTATGTGAACTGGACGAAATGGGCGGTCTGTGCGATGTAGCGCCCGTCTTTAATTAAGGTCAAACCCCATAAAACCTATGGATTTACCGTCCTCACCCTTTAAGCCGGATCGCTTTCCGAATTTACCAGCTGTGCCGGGCGTGCGCATCGCCTCATGTGACGCTGGAGTGCGCTATAACGGCCGTCTAGACCTCATGCTTGCCGTTTTTGACGAAGGCACCAGCGTCGGCGGGGTGATGACCCAATCAACAACCGCGGACGCACCGGTGGGCTGGAACCGGACGGCTTTACCAAGGGGCACGGCGCGGGCGCTGGTGGTCAACTCAGGCAATGCCAATGTGTTTACCGGTAAACGGGGGCGCGTGGCTGTCGAGAAGACTGCGTCTGCCGTGACTGAGGCCGTGACCTGTGATGCGCTGGACGTCTATGTGAGTTCGACGGGAACGATCGGCGAGTACCTACTGGAAGAACGAATTACTGCCCGGATCAGTGAACTCTATGATGCGTTGTCGGACGCTGCTTGGGAAGACGCCGCAACAGCAATTATGACCACAGACACATACCCGAAAGGCTCGACGCGCAAAGCGTTGATTGATGGTGTGCCGGTTGTCTTATCGGGTATCGCAAAAGGGTCGGGCATGATCGCACCTGATATGGCCACCATGCTGGCTTATGTCATGACCGATGCCACGCTACCCGCAAATGTGCTTCAAACGTTGACGTCACGCAGTGCCGATAAAAGTTTCAATGCCATTACCGTCGACGGCGACACCTCCACCTCAGACACGGTGCTGGTGTTCGCCACCGGAAAGACTGCTCACACGCCTATTGAAAACGCGGATGACCCTAAACTGGACGCGTTTGTGACAGCTTTGGATGCCATCATGATCGACTTGGCGCAGCAGGTTGTTAAAGACGGTGAAGGCGCACAGAAATTCGTAGAGATTCGCATCACCGGTGCCGAGACCGATGCGGCGGCACGGCGTATTGGATTAGCCGTCGGCAACTCGCCCCTCGTTAAGACGGCCATTGCCGGTGAAGACGCCAACTGGGGTCGTATTGTTATGGCGGTCGGCAAAGCTGGAGAAGCCGCTGACCGTGATAAAATGGCCATCGCCATCGGTGGAGTTCATATCGCGAAAAACGGTGAGCCCGTTGACGGTTATGACGAAGCGCCAGTGACTGCGCATATGCAAGGCCGGGATGTTGAAATTGATATCGATGTCGGTGTTGGTAAAGGACAAGCTACGGTTTGGACGTGCGATTTGACACATGGCTACATTGACATCAATGGGTCGTATCGGACCTAGGGGGCATACAGGACCTTGACCCGCCTCATCACAGTCGTCGCCTGCGCTTTAATAGATGCGCAGACGCGCGTGCTGCTCACGCAGCGGCCCGAAGGCAAAGCCATGGCAGGGCTATGGGAATTTCCAGGCGGTAAAATCGAAGACGGGGAAACGCCGGAAGCCGCGCTATCCCGGGAACTGTTCGAGGAACTCAGCATTACAGTCTTACGGGCAGACCTTGCGCCTCTTACATTTGCAACCCACACCTACGAGACCTTCCACCTTCTTATGCCGCTCTATCTCTGCCGCCGGTGGACAGGAGAGGTGAGGCCGCAAGAGAGCCAGGCCATGGCCTGGGTGAGTAGAGATAAATTGCGCGACTATCCCATGCCACCGGCTGACGAACCTCTCATTCCGGTTATGCAGAGGCTCCCATAATACGTCAGCGTTGCGCCACTTCTGACGCATCCCTAGAGTGGCAGGTATGTCAGACACTCCAACCGCCAGCCTTATTGTCATCGGTAATGAAATCCTTTCCGGCCGCACCCGAGACGCCAATATTCAGTTCTTAGCGTCAGCCCTGGGTAAGATCGGCGCCCCGCTTGTTGAGGTGCGCGTAATACCAGACATCGAAAAAGAGATTGTGACTGCTGTAAACGCGTCGCGGTCAAAATTTACCTACGTGTTCACGACCGGCGGCATCGGTCCGACCCATGATGATATTACCGCTGTGTGCATCGCCAAAGCTTTTGGCGTACCGCTGGTCCGGCACCAGCCCTCTGTTGAAAAAATGGAGCATTACTATGGTGACAAGCTCAACGCTGCGCGGCTAAAGATGGCTGATCTGCCCGAAGGATCGGAGCCCATTGAAACACGGGTCACTTCAGCCCCGGGATTCAGAATAGAAAATGTTTATGTCCTGGCTGGCGTACCTAGCATTGCCCAAGCCATGTTCGATTCCGTTGCACCGTCTCTGGCCCATGGCGCGCCGATCGTCTCTCGTTATGTCGAGGCTCATATGGGAGAAGGCGACCTAGCTGAAACCCTTACAGAAATTCAGAACGCTTTTCCGGCGGTGGATCTCGGCAGTTACCCCTTTTTCCGGACGGGGCGCGTTGGGCTCAGCGTTGTCGTCAAGGGCACCGACGTGGACGCCATAGACGGAGCCATTGAGCAAGTTGTGAAAGCAGTCGAAGCGCTCGATCAGACTTACAGTGTCGATGCTGTGTTAGAGGCCTGAGACCAAGACAGGCCTAGAGCACAGATGAGGACCCCTTCTCCTTAGTCTTGTGCCTAGACCAGCGCCTACCGCTCAAGACAAATTGCCAGTATTACTTGAGGAATGGCGTTGCGATTTAGCTTTTGAACTATTACCACAGACCCACCAGAGCCCTCCTGGCGGAATTGGTAGACGCAACGGACTTAAAATCCGTTGTCCGAAAGGGCGTGCCGGTTCGAGTCCGGCGGAGGGCACCATTTTTCGATCCAACGCGAGCTAGTGATTACCCATGAACCTTGCGGCCGGGATTCCAACCGTTGACGCCCGAGAGATTGAAATTGATTTGCACCGGTTCGGACAAAGCTTAGGTCAGGCCTGGACAGACACCGGCTTTGTGGCCGTCACCGAGCATGGAATCGACACAGCGGTCATTGAGAATTGCATGGGCGCCGCTCGATCCTTTTTCGAGCTACCTGAAGCAACAAAAATGAAGTACTGCGTCGAAGGTGGAGGCGGCCAGCGCGGCTATACACCGCTCGGTGTTGAGACCGCCAAGAATGCCAGCATTCCAGACCGCAAAGAGTTTTGGCATGTTGGCCGAAACTTGCCCTCAGACGACCCACTGCGCAGCAGAATGCCTGACAATCTCTGGCCCGAAGATGTTTCAAACTTTCAAGATAGTTGCGCGGCTTTTTATTCTGAAATGGATTATCTTGGCCGGCGGCTTCTAGCCGCTGTCGCGATGTACTTAGGCCAAGAATCAAACTTCTTTGAAAGTCGCGTGGCTGGCGGCAATAGTATTCTGCGGCTACTCCACTACCCACCGTGCGACACCCCTGAACCCGGTGAACGGGCGGCAGCTCACCAAGATATTAATGTCATTACGTTACTCGTCGGCGCAGACCAAGCAGGCCTCGAAATACTGCGCCAAGACGGACAGTGGGTGCCCGTCCATGCAGACTCAAGCGCCATCGTATGCAACGTAGGCGACATGCTTGAGCGGGTAACTAATCAGATTCTGCCGAGCACCACGCATCGGGTTATCCGGCCCGCCGATTCAGCAGCCGGAATCTCACGTTATTCCATACCCTATTTTCTACATTTTGCCCCTGATGTCGTGATAGAGACGCTTCCAGGTTGCGCGACCGAAGACAATCCCAACCGTTATCCAGAGCCAATTACGGCGCAAGCGTTCTTGGAGCGGCGGTTAGCAGAAATAGGGCTGAACTAACGGTTCCAATCTTGCCATAGCTTTGGTTTCTTCGAAATATGACCCCTTCAAATGCCAACCGTCTTGATGAGGCCGGTCACGATTATGAAACCGTTGAAGTTTCAAATATTCTACGGTCAGAAATGTTTGGCCCAGTTGGCTCGCGAAAATACTTGGAATATGTCGGCGATATTCATTCCGCCTCAATCCACCTCCTAGAAGTGATTGATGCGATACTGGATCTGGCCAAAGTTGAAGCCGGACAAGACAGTCTCGAGGAAGAGGTGTGTAACGTTGCCAATTTGATCAAGGACGCTATGCGTCTTGTTGGGCCGTCGCGGGAAGATCTCAGTATTGAGAAGTCCGTTGTCCCGCAAGACGTCTCTGTCTTTGGTGATCACACCAAGTTGGTCCAGATCATTGCGAACCTACTGTCCAATGCTGCGGAGGCATCTGAGCCAGAACAGACCATTGAAATCGACGCTACGAGCGATAGCGATGGCGCCCTTCGCATTTCAGTAGCGGACCAAGGCCCAGGTATTCAGGCAAACGTCATGCAGATTCTATTTCAACCATTCCGCCGCTCCGGCGACCCTTACCGGAAAAAAATCAAAGGAATTGGTTTGGGATTGGTCGCTAGTCAGCGCTTGGCTGAATTGCATGTCGGGCGTGTCACGCTGGAGAGTGAGCCCGGCGCAAAGGAACCGTCGCGACACTCGTACTCCCAGCAGAACGTGAATGTCTGCTAGGGCCGATGCAGCGGCTAGTTAGCAGATGGCACCTCTCAAGAAATCTTGATGTCTGTCATTTTAGACAATTTTTCTTCCGCGCCGGACCGTTGATAATACGGTTTGTCGACGGGATCGCGCGGCGGGATGTTTCCATCCAGAGGCCGCCCAGATTTTTCCCGTTTATTGCCTTTACCCTCGACCAAAGCCACCACTTCTTCAATGTGATCGCGCGGAACAACAACGACGCCATCCTCATCACCCAAGATGAGGTCTCCGGGATTGACGATGACGCCACCGCACACCACCGGTGTGTTGATCCACCCAGGGCTTTGCGGATCGTTGGAGCGGGAGATCGTACCGCGGCTAAAAACGGCTATGCCCTCACGTTTGCGGATGACCTCGGCTGTTAATAGGTAACCATCAGCAACGATGCCTGTGGCACCCATTTCCTTAAGCCCATTGGCCATACTCGCGCCCAAGCACGCCGCACGACTATCACCAGCCGCATCAATGACGACCACGTCGCCCGGCTTAACGTACTTGCCGGCCAGTTGTGCCATATACACATCATCCGTCTTTTCAGGACGCACGGTGAGAGCGGGACCACAAATACGCCAGTCTCTATCGAGCGGTTTGATGCTTGTGTCCATGACAAATCGTGGGCCGACCCGGCAGCCGACGATGCAGAAATATAATGCGTTAGCCCGCGCAACGAGGTCTGGATCGGGCCGCTTAAAATCGCTGACAATCTCGTAAAATGACATTGGGCCGTCCCTCCAGAATTAGTCTAGGACTGCAGTCGCATGTGTCTCAAGCATAGCGCCTGGTAAATAAAGATTTGCTACGCCAACACCGGTCGCCGCCGGCATTGCCGCTCCAGCATCTTGGTAGCATTTTTCCCGCACCCACGACGCCTTGCTGAGCTCGGGAGAGTTGGTGGTGAAATTAATTTCTCTGACCACATGACGCAAGTCAGCGCCGCATTTAGCCAAGACAAATTGAAGACGCTCATAGATACAGCGAATCTGTGCCTCCATGTCGTTTTCTCCGACCAGATTGAAATCATCGTCAACCGCCAACAGACCAGAAAGATGGAGTGTGTTCCCTGCCTTGACCGCATAACTCAGGCCAAACCGTTCCTCATGTTTGGGGTAGACGGAAATCACGTTTTCTTGACGCGCCATATGACTCTCTCCCTGAGCATATTGTCCTCTTGTGAGGCCTAAAACAAAAACCCCCGCGGACGAACCGCGGGGGCAGTGTAAAGGATTGCAACCTAAGGGGGGAGGGCCAATCCAATTGATCGAGCGTTAGGCGGCTTTCTTTTGCGCCGCGTCTTCAATCTGCGTAGCTGAAGCAGCGGATGTGATGGCAATGGCGCGCGGTTTCAAAGCTTCTGGCACTTCGCGCTTGAGGTCCACATGCAATAATCCATTCTCCATGTCTGCGCCGCTGACCTGAATATGGTCGGCGAGTTGGAAACGGCGCTCAAAGGGCCGCCCGGCAATGCCACGATGGAGATAGGTGGCATTCTCGTTGCTTGGTGTCACTTTACCTTTGACGGTTAGTGTATTGTTTTCAACAACGACGTCGATGTCCTCGTCACCAAAACCGGCAACGGCAAAGGTGATGCGATACTCATCGTCAGATGCTTTGGCGATGTTGTAGGGGGGGTAAGAGATATGAGAGTCGTCGTACCGCGTAACGGCGTCTAGAACGCGGGTTAGATTGTCAAAACCGACGGACGAACGAAAGAGCGGGGCAAGATCAAGTGTACGCATTTGATATCCTCCTTGAGCAATATCGTTTTCAGCGTGCTGCTGCGGCCCCAAAACGTGCCGCAGTGGCCACGCCTGGTTAAGCTAACTAACGGACCCGGCATCGGCGTCCGTCACCGTTCACATAAGATGTGAAAAACGCCGGTCAAGGGGCGAATAATACTTATATAAAACAGTGAGTTAAGAAGGCCCTTACGCGGCTGCTTCATAGGCCAACACGGCCCAACGCCGGGACGCACCCCAGCGATAGCGTTGAGCAAACCCGTCGCCCGCGACACGCGATGGCGCAGCCAGCGCGCTTTCGCTGCGGTAAGGAGATCGCCAGCATCGCCGTTAATAAACTCAAGGCCGCAAAGACCGCTATCTGAAACCAAGACCAATGCATCTCAATACGGAGTTGCTGCTACGCCATTGCTAATTGCGAGGTCTACGCCATGGGATTTATAGTCACCAGGAGTCATCGCTTCGACCGCGACCATCATGTCATGTAAGCGCGACGGCCCAGATAATCCAACATCATAGGATGCATCAAGAACACTGGATGATTTCTCCAGGCGTTCCTTGGCGTGCTCCACTATTAGGTAAGGCAGAAATTGCTTAGGGCTAATACCGGCCTAGCGTGTAAAGAGCTGCTGGGTATGAAACGGGCTCAAGCTAAGGAGATCTGCAACATCATCAAGGCTCGGTTGCGCTTGTCTATTTTCGATGAGAAATGCGATGGCCTGCTCGACACGTGCGCAATCACAGGCTGCTTCAGCATGTTCGGAAACAAGGTTGAGGTGGCGCCTTTAGGTATGACCTCACTCTAGAACCAGCGAGTCAGGTTGGGCGACCCGTTTCTTGCGGTCTACACAAGGCCGCCCAGATAAATGTTAGACCCCGTCCTTGAACGGTTGGGGGTCCATTTCCCGCTCATACACTTCATAGCTAGAAACGTTGGGTTCCGCCCATTCCGTTGGTGCCGTGAAATAGTCAGGATAATTGGCCTCGGTGTATTCCTTGATGGGCCGGGGTAGGCCTTCAACACCCTCTTCCATGCTGCGGGTCACGGTTTTGTAAAACAAATGCCCGGGCTGCATACCCATGAGCATCCAAGGAAGCCAAGGCGAAATCCGCTGCCATGAGCCTGAGTTTTGGACGCGAGTCTTTTTAGGGTCCATCAGCTCAGACAGCCGGGTATGGACCTGGATCGCTTCAAGAACTTGGGTAATCTCGCCGTGGGATTCACGGGGCCATTCTTCGGGCTGGAGCACAGCTTTGTGGGATGTGTTGACACCGAAGTCTACAACAGCGTTGTCGCCCATGATGAGCCACGGGAAACGGAATGGGTAGGTAACCTTGGTTGGGCCAACTCCAAATGAATAAGTCGGTGCCCAGGTGGAATTCACCACATCGTTATGGACTTGCAAGACCTTGACCGTCTCATCGAGGAACGGGTTGTGCCATTCGTCCAGCACTTCGCCAGTTTTGAGATCAGTGTAGTAAGACACTTCCTTGTGTAATTTACGCCACGCGTAATCTTGGACCTGGAAGGTGCGGGTCATGCCAAAACCCTCGTACCCGAACAGCGGCTCGAGCCGTTGGTTCGGCCCTACATAGCCTAGGACATTCCCCTTGAAGTAACCGCAGGTCTCAACACCGTCCCGCGTGTCTGACATAAGTTTGCAGAACGCCAGTGTGTTGTGTTCCGCTTTCATAGGGTCAAACTTACCACCGAAATCCATTTCTGTGGCAAAGCCGTTGGACTCGGCACGGGCAGATGTGGAGCTAAGACCTGCCGCTGCTGCAGCTAAGCCAATACCTGCGCCCAAGGCTTGGCGGCGGTCTAAAAGGGCGCGGTCGACGGACGAGACGATCATAGAAAAAACCTTTTCATGAGACTGGGTGTGTTTCGGATTGCGTACATTCTGCGCAGTTCATGGGTCTACGTCATGCCAGTCAGCCGCGTCATCCACGCTTTGGACAGGCAGGCTGACGCGATGGAGCGCTTGACAGACCTTTTCTTTAGCCATCTTCCTGCCGCTGTCGCCTGCTGGGCAAGCGCAACCCTTTCGTTACGGCATGGTCGAATTGCCACTGGCGGACGCCAATCCATTCACTCTGGTCGAGCCATCCGGCACCATGAATTGGTCCGGGTTGTTTGATGCGCTCACTGTTGTGGAAGAAGACGGAAGCCTCCAACCGGAGGTGGCCTGGCAGCAGGTCGATGCCCTAACGTGAAAATTTGATTTGCGTGAAAACGTGCGGCGGCGCAATCGCGCTTTGGAGCTTCGTGAAATTGGTATGCGTGAATGACAAGGCGGCAAAGATACTAACCATTCGCGCGGCCGAAATAGAAGATGCCGCCGGTATTGCCAATGCGCATGCTAAAACATGGCGCGCGAACTACGCTGGAATCATTCCGCATGCGTACTTGAGCCGTATCACCGCTCAAAACTGGGCCATCTCCTGGACCCGAATGTTGGAGCGCACAGATAACGACCTTATCGTGTTGGTCAGCGAGAACGACGGCGGCGAGATCGTCGGGTTTGTTTCCGGCGGTCCTGTTCGCTCCGTTATACCAGGACATGAGGCAGACATTTCAAGCCTCTATATCCTTTCCGGCTTTCAGCAAAGTGGTCATTGCCGCCGGCTGTTCATGACCGCCAGCAATCGCCTGGCCAAGCGAGGACATGAAAGCTTGGCCGTTTGGGTGTTAAAAGAGAATGCGGTGACTGGATTTTACAAACACCTGGGCGGCACTTTGGTATCTAGCCGCACTATCCACTATGCCGGAACAGACTTGGATGAAGTCGCCTATGGCTGGGCAGGCATACCGCCATCCTGCTAAGAAACGTATAGGAGGGTTTTACCGTTGCTCAATAGCCTAGAAGGATTTATTGCCGCTTCTGACGCCGTAAACGAGTGGATCGGGCGGATTGTCGCTTGGCTGACCGTAGGCTGTGTTCTTACCTGCTTTATGGTTGTTCTCCTTCGTTATGGATTCTCCATAGGGTTCCCATGGATGCAGGAACTATACGTCTGGCAACATGCCATCGTTTTCATGGCTGGTGCTGGGTTTACCTTTCTGCACCGGGGCCACGTCAACGTGGATATTGCCTACACTCGGTTTTCACCACAGACGAAAGCTTGGATTGATATTCTAGGAACCGTGCTTTTCCTTCTGCCATGGATGGCCGTGCTGGCCTGGACGTCTTCGCAGTTTGTTTTGAGTTCATGGCAGATTCTTGAACCCTCTTCGCAGACTAACGGCATGCCAGGCCTATTCGTGCTCAAAAGCATGATTTGGGTGTTTTGTGGTGTGATCACGCTTCAGGGACTCGCTCTTATCGCGCGCCGGACGCTATTCCTGGCGGGACGCGAAGAGCACTCCCCGGAAGACGAAGGTAAAGCCGCGTATGCGCCTGAGGGTGACACCTAATGGGAGAGGCCCTCTCAGCACTGATGTTTCTCGTCACAATTCTGGTGGTCATCGCCGGCTATCCGGTGGCCTTTACGCTCGCTGGCACGGCGTTAGCATTCGGGGCGCTGGGAATTAGCATGGGCTTGTTTGAACCAAGCTTGCTCTCCGCACTCGCTGTCCGGTACTTCGGGACTATGACCAATGAAGTCTTGGTTGCGGTGCCTCTGTTTGTCTTCATGGGTGTGATGCTGGAGCGCTCCAAAATTGCAGAGCAGCTCCTCACCACCATGGGTGAGTTGTTTGGCGCCATGCGTGGCGGCCTAGGCATGTCCGTTATTTTAGTGGGCGCATTACTCGCCGCATCGACCGGCATAGTCGGCGCAACCGTCGTCACCATGGGCCTGCTCAGCCTGCCGGTTATGGCGCGGGCCGGGTATGACCCAAAGCTGGCGACCGGTGCCATCTGCGCTTCGGGCACGCTCGGGCAAATTATTCCTCCTTCAACCGTGCTCATCTTCATGGGTGATATTTTGCAGGGGGCCAACCAGGCTGCCCAGTTAGAGATGGGCAATTTTTCTCCAGATCCGTTGTCTGTGGGCCAGTTGTTCGCAGGCGCCATGCTGCCGGGCCTGATGCTGGTGGTGCTCTACATGGCGTGGATCGGATTTCGCGCGGTCGTAGACCCTGAGTCCTGTCCACCGCTAGAGCTTTCAACAGCACAAAGAGCGGATTTACCCCGGCGGGTGGCGGTTGCCTTGGTGCCGCCTCTCGCTTTGATTTTAGCCGTGCTTGGCTCGATTGTTGGAGGTGTCGCCACGCCGACAGAGTCCGCGTCCGTTGGTGCCGTTGGCGCCATGCTGTTGGCGACGTTTAAAGGGCGTATGACTTTTCCCATTTTAAAAGAGGTCATGCGATCGACTCTCATGATCAACTCCATGGTCTTTGTCATCCTTTTGGGGGCATCCGTCTTTAGCCTGGTGTTTCGTGGTCTTGGCGGTGAGGAACTTGTCTACAATATTCTGGCAGCGATGCCAGGCGGAACAGCAGGAGCCGTTCTCGTTGTCATGCTGGTGATTTTTGTACTTGGGTTTTTTCTCGATACGTTTGAAATCATCTTCATTACCGTCCCCATCGCAGCACCTGTTTTGATCCGTCTTGGCGTCGATCCTATTTGGCTAGGCGTTCTGATCGGCATGAATTTGCAAACCAGTTTTCTCACGCCTCCTTTCGGATTTGCCTTGTTCTATTTGCGCGGCGTCGCCGACAAAGCCATCAAAACAATCGACATTTACCGGGGCGCAATTCCATTTGTGGGTTTGCAGATCGCAGGGATCGCCTTGCTGTGGCTAATTCCGGACTTGGCGACGTGGTTGCCCGACGTGCTTTTTAATGACAATGCCGTGGCTGCGCCTGTTGATGCCCCATCTGTGTTTAACAGGCCATTGTCAGCCGGTGGGATTGACCAATTTGACAATTTGCTTGGGGAACCAAGACCGAACAAACCGATGCCACCACTCGATCAATTCGATAACTTGGTTCCGAACTAAAAAAAGAACGCAGGCATGACAGAAGCAATTCGGATCAAGACCAATCCAGATCCATTTGAAGCCTTTCGCATTGCCCAGGGGTAACGCGTAGGAGATCTCATTCTGATGTCCGGCCAAGCATCCATTGACTCATCAGGGGACACCGTCGGCGCAGGCGGCTTCGATGCTCAAGCTGAGTACACGTTTAGAAACCTTGAAGCCGTACTGGACGCTGCAGGAGCGGGCATGGACCGCATTGTCAAAGTGGTCATATATCTGACGGGCATGAGCAATTTCTCCAAGATTCTTGAGCTTAGGGAAAAGTGGTTTACGGCCCCCCTATCCCGCTGACACCATTGTAGAAGTGACATCGCTGGCACTGCCGGAACTCATGATTGAAATTGACGTGACGGCATTGGCAAACGGCCGGATTGTCGACTCTTGAGCCAACGGCCCTAGGTTTTCAACCCAAACTCAAACGGCAAACGGCGGGCATTGATGAACGCCTGTTCACTGATACGCGTCCACGGCAGAATATCTTTCCGGAAGGCGAGAAAATCCTCGACAATGCGGCGGACGATAGGTGTGCCTTCTTCATAGACTTCGTTGAGCACTTCATTGGCAGCGCGGCCACAGGCCATAAGTGCATCTTCGGGAAGCGCTTTTACCTGTACGCCGTGCTCCTCAACCAACGTTCGCAGCGCTGGGCCTGAACGTGCGTTATATTCAGCGAGCATGTCTTGGTTAGCGACGTCAGCGGCTGCTTTGACGATGGCTTGTAGTTCGCCACTCAAAGAACGCCACGCCTTTTCATTAATGGTCAACTGCAGCGCCGCGCCCGGTTCGTGATAGCCGTATGAATAATAATACTTGCAGACTTGGTAAAAGCCGAGTGACAGGTCGTTGTATGGGCCAACCCACTCCGCACCGTCAATTGCTCCGGATTGAAGCGCGGGGAAAATTTCACCCCCAGCCATGACGACGGGTGTCGCGCCAAGTTTTTGAAGTATTTTGCCCTGGTTTCCCGGCGCGCGGAATTTTAACCCCTTGAAGTCGTCAATGGATCGCATTTCTTTACGAAACCAGCCGAGCATTTGAGTGCCGGTGTTGCCCGCGAGAAAGCCGCGTATACCGAACGGTGCATATAACTCGTCCCAGAGCGCTTGACCGTTGCCGTAAGCCACCCAAGCTTCAATTTCGTTGGCCGTAAAGCCCCAAGGAAACGCCGTATAGAAAGCGCATCCTTCTGACTTGCCAAGATGGTAGTAGGCCGCATCATGCCCCAGTTGGGCGGTCCCTTCAGCAACGGCATCGAACACACCCAGCGGTGGAACCAATTCTCCCGCCGCGTAAACTTTGACCGAAATCCGGCCGTTGGTCAGCGTGGTAATCCGGTCAGCCAGGCGCTCGGCACCCGTGCCCAGCCCGGGCAACCCTTTGGGCCAGCTTGTGACCATACGCCATTCTTGAAGACCTTGAGAAATAGCCGGTGCGGGCAGCGACGAGGCAGCCGCGGCCGTTCCGCCCGCCGCTGCATTCTTAATGAAAGAGCGCCGTTTCATTCGGTGTCTTATGAAACAGTCCAGGTGTTGCCGGACCGGAGCAGCTTATCCATATCACCGGCACCGTTTGCCATGGACGCTTCAACCTGCGCCTGGACAGCACGCTCGTACGATGGCGCAGGATCACAATAGATAACACCGAGCGCAATGGGCATTTCCGGTGGCTTCATGGCGACAAGAAGATTGGCCAGCACGCGATTTGTTTCATCGTGCACCAAAATATCGTCTTCAGTAACGCCATCTTCGCCGATGGTCACAGCCTCAAGTTCAAAAGCGCCCGGCTTAATGCGAATACCTTTATTTCCATCAGCCCCGTAAATTAGTTTCTCGCCGTGCTTGACGTGAATCTGGGTTTCCTTGGCGACGGATTTTTCGGTAAAGTGTGCAAATGCATCATCGTTGAACACGATACAGTTCTGAATGATCTCGACGAAAGACGCGCCTTTGTGTTCCTGCGCACGAGTAAATATATCGCCGAGTTGTTTAGCCTGAATGTCGATACCGCGAGCAATAAAGCGTGCATTGCAGCCAAGCGCGAAGGTGCACGCATCAATTGGCGCATCCACCGACCCTTGCGGTGTGGACGGTGATTTCTGGCCGGCTTGAGAGGTGGGTGAGTATTGCCCCTTGGTCAGCCCATAAATCTCGTTGTTAAACAGCAGAAACTGAACATCAACGTTACGGCGCAGAAGATGCAAAAGATGGTTACCGCCGATTGATAACGCATCGCCATCCCCAGAGACAACCCAAACATCAAGTTCGGGGTTCGCTATCTTAACACCAGATGCAACCGCAGGCGCCCGCCCGTGAATGGTGTGGAAGCCGTAGGTTTCCATATAGTACGGAAAACGGGCAGCACAGCCGATTCCTGACACAAAAACCGTGTTGTCGGGTTGAGCGCCCATATTCGCCAAAGACATCTGGACGGCTTTGAGAATGGCGTAATCGCCACAGCCGGGACACCACCGGACTTCTTGATCAGACGCGAAGTCTTTGGCTTTCAATTTTGCCGGTTCGACCTGAACGTTCATACGTGTTCTCCAGAAAACAAACTCGGTTTCGTTTGTGACTCTATTTATCTAAGCGGGCGCGGATCGCGTCCTGCACTTCGTGAATGGTAAGCGGTTGCCCATTAACTTTGAGATGCCCTTCTATGGGCCGTCCGCACTGACTGCGTAAGAACGTCAGCATCTGCCCCTTGTTCATTTCAGCAACCAGCACTTCGTCGAAGTCATGCAACAGGTCGATCAAATTCGCCGGAAGGGGCCAAATATGACGGATGTGAATGTGTGACACATCGTACCCTTCGGCGAGCATGCGCGTAACTGCACGATTAATCGGCCCATAAGTTGACCCCCAGCCGACGACAGCGAGCTTGCCTTTTTCGGCTCCGCTCTCGACAGTTTGCGCCGGAATATCGTTGGCGATGCCGTCGATCTTCGCAAAACGCAAATCTGTCATGAGCTGATGGTTGTCTGGGTCGTAAGAAATGTTGCCCGAGCCGTCCGCCTTTTCGATCCCACCGATACGATGCATCAAGCCCGGCGTGCCGGGTTTGACCCACGGCCGTGCCAAGGTCTCATCGTCTCTCGAGAATGGCTGAAACCCTTCAGGGTCTGTCCGATGGGAAACCGGGAAGGGCTCATAATCAGACATGGATGGAATCAGCCATGGCTCGGCCGCATTAGCGATGTATCCATCAGACAATAAGAACACCGGCGTCATGTATTTAGTGGCGAGGCGCACAGCCTCAATGGCTGTCTCAAAACAATCCCCGGGTGAGCGGGCAGACAAGACAGGCATGGGTGCATCGGCATTGCGGCCCCACACAGTGAGGAACAAATCCGACTGTTCAGTTTTGGTTGGCAGACCCGTTGACTGTCCCGCGCGCTGTGTATCTACAATGACCAGTGGCAGCTCGGTTGAAATCGCCAAGCCGATCGCTTCTGTCTTTAGTGCAATACCTGGCCCGGAGCTGGCCGTAATACCCATTTTGCCCGTATAGGACGCGCCGAGCGCGGAACAAGCGGCAGCAATTTCATCTTCTGCCTGGAATGTGGTAACGCCAAAATTCTTGAGGCGCGACAGAATGTGGAGGATTGGGGAAGACGGCGTAATGGGATACGAGCAAAACGTCATATCGATGCCCGCCAGCTTGCACCCGGCCACCAAGCCCCAAGACAAGGCCTCGGCACCACTGACCAAACGGTATTCGCCAGACTCAAACTTAACTTCGCCCAATCGCGTCTGTGGAATATCTCCAGAAACTTCGGCCGTCTCGCCGTAAGCGTGGCCAGCTTTTAATGCAGCAATGTTTGCTTGAGAGATGGCAGAGTCGCCGAACTTACGCGTTATGAATGTTTCGGTGGCATCGAGACTGCGTCCATACATCCAGTCGACAAGGCCAAGTGTCCATAGGTTCTTGGCGCGTAGCGCTTCTTTCTGGGTGACATCGAATGGCTTTGTTGCCTCAAGAGTCAAAGCGGATATGTCGATTTCAATGGTCCGGTATTCTTTTAACGTACCGTCTTCACGCGGATCGACTTCAAAGCCTGCCTTTTTGAGATTGCGCTCACCAAAGCTGCCCGTGTCGAGAATAATAAGGCCACCCCGCAGAACCTGTTCATAGTTCACTTTCAAGGCAGCTGGGTTCAAGGCGACGAGAACATCAGGCGCATCGCCGGAGGTTCTGATGTGGCGGGAGCCAAACTTTATTTGAAATGCAGAGACACCATACGTGGTGCCTGTTGGAGCGCGAATCTCTGCCGGAAAATCAGGAAAAGTTGCGAGAGAGTTATTGTCCAACGCCGTAGCTTGCGAAAACTGTCCGCCGAGAAGCTGGATACCATCACCCGAATCTCCAGCGAAGCGGACAACGACGGAATCAGAATCCGCTTCAGACAAGGGGGCTCCGTCCGAGGACTCGCCTTGGGACGGATCGGTCTGCAGGTTCATTGAGGGGGCCCTCTCAAACTTGCGGGTCCCGCAAGTGGGGACCCGATGACTTCAAACTAATTCATTTATAGGGGTTCTTTCACCGCAAAAACACAGAAAACGGCAGCCGACCGGCTGATGAAACGCAAAACCTTCTTTTAAAAGCGCTGCTGGCGTCACCTGCGTGCCGCGTTTGGTCAATGCAAATTTCTACAGGCCTTTGAGGACGGCATTGAAGCGGTCCAAGCCAGCCTCAAGATCAGCAAGGAGATCCTCTGGATCCTCTAGGCCAATGTGAATCCGCAGACCTGGTTCGGGCTCAGACCAGTCCGTTGCTGTGCGCACCCGCTTGGGGGTTGAAGAACAAATAAGGCTTTCAAAGCCGCCCCAAGAGTAACCCAGCGAAAACAGTTGCATGCCGTCGATCATTGCGGTGACCGCCTCTTCGGATGTCTCGTTGAGTACAACACCGAACAAACCGCTCGCCCCTAAGAAATCACGTCTCCAAATCGCGTGGCCAGGATCGTCTTCGAGCGCCGGATATAAGACGCGCTTCACTTCCGAGCGCTTTTGCAGCCAACGCACTATCTCCATGGTGCTCTCTTGATGCTGACGCAGTCGCACACCCATGGTGCGAAGGCCACGGGTCGCCAGATAGGCATCGTCAGGACCAACCGCCACGCCGAGCTGCTGGCGCGCTTCATAGAGCTGACCAAAGTGTTGTTCAACAGCCGTCATGCTGCCCATAAGAGCGTCAGAGTGCCCGACAATATATTTGGTGCAGGCATGAATAGAGACATCGGCCCCGAGGGTTAGAGGTTTGTGAAACAGAGGGGATGCCCACGTGTTGTCGATCAAAACCACCGCGCCACCTGCATGTGCCGCTTCTGAAATGGCAGGCAAATCCTGCACTTCAAAGGTATGCGAGCCGGGGCTTTCCGTGAAAATAACTGTGGTATTGCGCTGCATCAGATCGGCAATACCACTGCCGACCAGCGGGTCATAATAGGTCGTCTCAACGCCGAACCTGGCCAAAGTCCCTTCGCAGAAATGGCGGGTTGGCTCGTAAACACTGTCTGTCATTAAAAGGTGGTCGCCGGTCTTAAGAAAAGCCAATAACGCGGTGGTGACGGCGCTTAATCCCGACGGTGAAAGAACGGTGTCATGACCTTGCTCTAGGAGTGTAATCGCCTCTTCCAGAGTCCACGTGGTCGGCGTGCCCTTGCGACCGTAAAACAAAACTTTCTTTTTCTGTTTAAGCGCACCATCCGACGCTTTGATCATCTCCTCCGTATCTGGAAAAACGATTGTGGAGGCACGATAGACCGGCGTGTTTACGATGCCATGCGCTTTGCCAGTTTTGCCGCCACCATGGATAATCTTTGTATCTTCTTTCATGACGTGATCCTGGTCTGCGATTAAATTTTTTGCAACGTGGATGTTCAGTATGATCAACGTTTGGCAAACCCTCATACAAAACGCCCCGGCCGTTGCCAGCCGGGACGTTGAGTTAACATGTTTGAGGCCTTAGGCGTTGATCAAAACCCTTAAGCCAAACTGGCGCTTGTTCTGCGGGGTTATGGCTACGCCTTGGTAGAAGGTGAGCAAGCTAAAATTGAAGCGACGGGAGAAGTCAGTCCACCTTGCACAGGCTGACCAATTGTCGTCGTCAAAGGCATTCTTGACCCAGAGCTCGACACAGAGGTCTTCTCTCTCGGCACCTACACGGGTATTGAAAAGCCGGTAGTCGTTACACTGACCTAGGCTGGCTATGAAAACCCACGTTTTGCCAAAGTAGATCGCGTCTCCGCGGACAAACCAATCCCAATCATTGTTAATCGCGGTGGTGTACGTGGAGGAGATAGACCTGGTCTATTTCGGGTAATGGTCGTGTTCAGCGACGTGCTGATGGGTGTGCCATCTGCCAAGGATGCAGTCTATTAAGTGGCGCAAGATCCCGCCGCAACTGCCTTGGTTTGAGGGTATGCGGGTTTCACACGCGTATCTGGCGCTATAGTGGTGGATAAAGCTTTGAATCGCGTAAAAGTGTTGCATAAATGCCGCTTATTTATGCCGTTTACTCCAAGGCCTGACTTAGGTCTTTCCCCGTGCACCAAAATCGCTAGGTTTTTAGGTTGATCTATCGCAGCATGAGGCATACGGGACGCATTTGATCACGTGTCACCGGATAGATCAAAAAACAAGGTTAACCGTACTATTTTCCCAATGAAGGGGGCAAACTCAATGATACGCAAGACACTCGGCCTTCGAAGTGTTGCGCTTGCCACCATGGCGATTACGGCTCTGCCGCTCGCCGCGGAAGCACAGCAAATTGCACTTGAAGAAATCGTGGTGACGGCTCGCAAACGCTCTGAAAGCTTGCAGGAAATTCCCGTCGCGATCACGGCCTTCACATCTCAACAGATGGAAGCCATCGGCGCACCGAACCTGGTCGATCTGGCTAAGTTCACACCGGGCCTTCAGTTTAACGAACAGGGCGTGCAAGAGCCTGGCCGTGTTTACACCGCCATTCGCTTTCGTGGTCTTGGTTCAGAAATTAAAGAACCGTTCGGGCAAGTGGGTTCCGCTTTCTTGGATGGCATATACATGGCTGGCGGTGTGTCCAGTTTGGGCAACGAAAACTTTGAGCGTATAGAAGTTGTTAAAGGTCCTTCATCAGCATGGTTGGGTCGTTCCACCTTCGCCGGCGCTGTGAACTTCATTACCAAGACACCTAGCACCCAAGAATATTCGGGCCGTGCATCTACGCGTTTCGCGGAAGACGGCACCTACGACGTGACCCTCGCTCATGAAGGCCCAATCGTCGAAGACAAGCTAGCTTATCGTGCTTTCGTTCGTGGCTATGGCACCAGTGGCCAATACTCTGCCTCCGACGGCGGCGAGCTAGGCGCCCAGCGCACCGACACCCTCATGGGAACTCTTTACAGTACACCCACCGAAGATTTGACGATCAAATTAACGGCAATGTATTCGGAAGATAAGGATAGCGCACCGGCACAGGCCTTCATCAGTGGTCCATTGGGCCGGCGCGGTGCCAATCCCTTTAACCTGACCAACTGTCTTGCGGGCCAGACAAAAGGCCTGACCAAAAAAGACGGCGTTACACCTCTAACGGACTGGGTCTGCGGTGAAATTCCGACAAACTCAGCCATCATCGATTCAACAACGACCCTGACCGCTGATCAGATTCGCTTCTGGAATGAGGTCGTGCCGGAATTCCCAGGTGCACCTTACATTGACCAAGTGGGTCTACGTCGTGAACAAGTCCGCCTGTCCTTGAATGTTGATTACGACATCAACGGCAGCGGGTTCATGGAAGACGCAACACTGTCCGCCCTTGCCGGCTACAGCAAAGAGAACGCCGTCTTCATCCGTGACTTTGATTTGACTGAGGTCAACAACTGGCTTTCTCGGGATCCAAACCAGAACGAAGTCAAGCAGTTTGAAGTCCGCCTCACGTCGGGTGACAATGCTGACCTGTCTTGGATGGTCGGCGCTAGCTACTTTGACGGGGGCTTCCAAGCTACCTACCAAGGCGGTGAAGTTGTCGTCGGTGGCGATGGCGGCTTGAGGGCCGTCCTCAATTCTTTCGACCTCGATAACTTCCTCGGAAACCCAGTTGATGGCATTTGCCCGTGCGCGTTCCCACCCCTGACCGTTGGTCCGAAAAACGGCGGTGAAACAAAGGCTGTGTTCGGAACGTTCGGGTATCAGTTCACCGACGAACTCGCGTTCGACTTCGAATGGCGGTATCAGAAGGATGCAATTACAGTCATTCTTCCTGGTGTAACCGATCTGTCTGGGTTTAATGATACCATCAAGACTTTCGGAACTGGCAATGGCGGTCAACTCGGGCAGTCCTTTAACAAGTTCCTGCCTCGCGTCACCTTACAATACCAACCGTCTGATGAAACCAACCTGTGGGCCACGTTCTCCCGTGGTAACACACCTGGCTACTTCAACGGCGACATCGTCAACCGTCCGGCTTCGGATATCGCTTTGATCCAAGCTCAAGTTGCGACCTCAGTGTTTGTTGATGAAGAAGTACTAGACAACTACGAGTTGGGTTGGAAGCAACAGTTCTTGGACAACCGGGTCAACTTCTCACTCGTGGCATACTACATGGAGTGGAGTAACCAGAAGACTCGGACCGGTGCCACAATCGATCGTCCTGATGGTTCGCAAATCGCAGCCAACCTGACGGTCGGTGGCTTTAGCACCGAGTTCAAAGGCATCGAGTTCGAAGGCTCTGCTGCGGCTACTGAGAACCTCGTCTTTGACTGGGGTTTGAACTTAGCCGATGCTGAGTTCAAGAACTTCGAATGTGGTTTCACGGATGACTTCTTCCCACCCGCAGCCGATGGCCGCTTGGTGTGTGATGGCAACCGTCCGGTTCAGTTCCCGAAATGGAGTGGTTCCATCGCGGGCACATGGACCGACAGCTTCACCGACGATTGGGACTACTTCATTCGTTGGGATGCCGCTTACACTGGCAAGCGCTACGCTGATGAAGCCAACTTTGCCTATGTGGGTGACCAATGGCTGTCCAACCTACGTATCGGCTTCACCGACGGTGATGTCCGGATCGAAGGGTTTGTCACCAACATGTTCAACGACAAGACCTGGCTGGCTGGACAACGCTGGACGGACTTCTCGGCTGACCGGGATGGCCTGTTCCCGTTCGAGTTCACAGCTCAACAGGGTATTGCTCTGACCGCACCACAACTACGTCAGTTCGGTATCCGGGCTTCGTATAATTTCTAATACGAGACCCTATAAATGCTACAGGGAACGCCCCGGCTTCGGCCGGGGCGTTTTCTTTTGTGCTGCCGGGTTTCTGCGCTTAGGCTCGGCACATGCTTAAGCACCCCTTCATCGCTGGACTTCTGTTTGAATTGCTGACGGTCAATGCTGTTGCGCAGGACGTCATCCGCATCGGCACCACAGCGTTACCACCGACGCTGGGCAATCCGTTCCGCAACACCGGCACACCACACATTTATACGTGGTCGGCTACCTTTGACGGTCTGACACGCATCGACTTTGACGGTAATCTAAAGCCGTGGCTGGCGGCGGACTGGGAAACCACCAGCGACCTCACCTGGGTCTTCCGGCTGCGCGACGATATTGTCTTTTCAAACGGTGTGCCGTTTACCGCAGACGCGGTCGTCAGCGTGTTCGACTACCTGACAAGTGACGCGGCCGTGCGCGAAGCCGTTGCCCGAGAATTTTCCTTCGTCAAGTCCGCACGCGCCATCGACGACCATACGGTCGAAATTACCACACACGAACCAGCACCTATACTGCCCCGTACCTTGCCATTGCTTCATATGGTCGAACCGGGTCAGTGGAACCGCTTAGGACCTGAAGGCTTCGCCCGGGAGCCGGTGGGTACGGGGCCTTACCATCCGGTGCGGTTCGGTGCTACCAAGATTGAGTATGAAGCTGTGCTCACCTCCTGGCGCAAACCCCACGTGGCACGCCTGGAAAAAATCGCCGCGCCGGAGGCCTACGCCCGCACGCAGGCCGTGTTGTCCAACCAGATGGACATCGCTATCGCCCTCGGACCGGAAGAAGCAGACGCCATTGCAGCAGCAGGTGGCGTTGGCCTCAATTGGCCCACAGCAGCCATGTGGGCGATTAACTTTCACCACGGTAAAGGAAATCCTCTTGACGATATACGCGTGCGGGAAGCGTTGAACTTAGCCGTCGACCGGCGTGGTCTCGTGGACGGACTGCTTTCAGGTATTCCTGAACTGCCAACCCAACCGGCGACCTCTGTCACCTACGGCTTCGACCCCAGCCTGCCGCCAATTCCGTTTGACCGTGAACGGGCCAAACAGTTGCTTTCTGACGCCGGTTACCCAGAGGGGTTTAGTTTTATAGTTCAGGGCGTCATCGGCTCTGGCGCCAACGACGCCGCCATGTACCAAAAAGTGGCCCAGGATCTAGCCACTGTTGGTGTGATCATGGAGATCAGAACCTTCCCGGTCACCCAGTTAATCCGCAGTGTTATGGAAGGCGGCTGGAACGGTGATGCTTTTGGCGTAACGTTTGCATCAGAACCCACTGTCGATGTGCTCCGGCCCTTGCGCAATCATTCCTGCTTGTGGACTCATCCGTGGTATTGCGATGAACGCATCATGCCGGCCATCAACGAGGCCCTGGTCACCTTCGACGTGGAGCGAGGGTTGGAATTGCGCCACGACATCATGAAATTTTATCGAGATGAATGGGTTGCGCTCTACCTCTACCAAATCGTCCGCTTCGCTGGGACCCGGGCCAATGTACGCGGCTTTTCAGAAGTACACGGTTATGTCAGCTACGAAGATATTCACTTTGTTGAAGAGTGATGCGCGCGTACCTGCTCGTCGCCATCTTCATTATTCTTGGTGCCGCTGAAAGCGCGGCGCAAACGATCCGTCTCGCGCTCCCCGAACTTCCGCCCGGACTCGGCTACCCCTACCGCGTGATGACCATGCCCACGCTGTACACCGTGTCCGCTGTATTCGACGGACTTACTCGCATTGATCAGAACGGCGTAACCCAGCCCTGGCTGGCTAAGACATGGGTCCAAAAAGACCCGACCACTTGGGTGCTGACCTTGCGTGACGACGTTATCTTCCACAACGGCCGGCCCTTTACAGCGGACGCTGTTGTAAACGTTGTTACGTTTCTGGCGGACCGCTTTGGCTCAGGCGAGGCCGTGGCCACAGAGATGGCGTTTCTTCACAGCGCAATGGCGATAGATGATTTTACAGTCGAAATCCGCACTGACTATCCAGTGCCGGTCTTGCCACGCTTTCTGCCGGTGCTGCATATGATCGAGCCGGAAAGTTGGCGGACCATGACAAAAGATGAGTTTGCGCTGAATCCTGTGGGCACGGGTCCCTTTAAGGTCGAGGGTTTTGGCACAACCAAGGTGTCGTTCTCAGCCCATGAACAAGCCTGGCGGCCAAGTCATGTCGACGAGCTTGAAATTCTTGCCGTGCCGGACCCAACAGCGCGGCTTCAGGGACTGATTTCGGGTTCAGTCGACGTGGCTTTGGCCTTGGGCCCCGATGACAGAGAAACCGTTGAAATGATGGGGGGGACGTTTCGGGGCTGGCGCAGTGAAACGGTGCGGACGATTTCGTTTGTGCTGACAGAGGGTGCGGGGCCATTAGACGATGTGCGTGTGCGCCAGGCCCTCAATCTCGCCGTCAATCGACAAGGTATCATCGATGGATTACTCGGCGGTAATACAATACCCGCAAGCCAAGGGGCATCGCCAGCGGCTGAGGGATACAACCCCGACCTCGCGCCCATCCCCTACGATCTGGACCGTGCCAGTAGCCTGCTTAAAGACGCTGGATACGAAGATGGGTTTTCATTCACCACAGAGGTGGTTGTCGGCGCCAGTGGATGGGATCGCGCCATGTATCAGCAAGTGGCACGCAATTTGCAGGACATTGGTGTCGAAATGATCATCGTACCCATCACCTTCTCTCATCTATTTGATCATTTTGAACGCGGAAAGTGGCACGGCAAGGGGTTCGGCATGGTCTACAGTTCAGAGCCGGTGATCGATTCCATCCGGCCACTGCGCAACAATTCTTGCCTGCGCCCCATACCTTGGTATTGCAACACTGAGCTGAGCGCCATGATCGACCAAGCCTTAACGGAGCAAGACGTCACCCGGCGAATCTCACTCAAACAAGAGGTTCTCAGCCGTTATAGGGATGAGGCGCCAGCCATTTTTCTCTGGCCAGAACCACGCTTTGCCGGACTAGCTAAAGAGGTTACAGGGTACAACGACGTGCATGGTTTCATCAGCTACGATACTTTGGCGAAAGAGGATAAAAATTAGCGAGTGTAAGGACCGCGTTTTGGCAAAAAAGTTGTCCCGGCTTGTTCGAAATATATTGCCGTTTGTAATTGCGACCTCCTGGGCAGGAAGCGCCACAGCCGAGAGCGTTCTGCGCATGGGCATGTCCAGCTTGCCAATATATTTTGCCAATCCAATGCGCACTGGCGCGACACCGACCATCTATTTTACACCTGCCATTTTTGACGGCTTAACCCGTATAGACCGCGATGGAAACTTGCTGCCGTGGCTCGCAGTATCGTGGGAGGCTAAAGACACAAAGACATGGACGCTTCGCTTGCGGGATGACGTCACTTTTTCAAATGGTACGCCTATGACGGCCGAGGCCGTCGCCTTTGCTGTCAACTACATGGCCAGCGACGAGTCCCTTGTTGAAAGCTTGCGCCGCGAAATCCCTGTTTTCGAAGGCGCTGTTGCCATTGACGATTTGACGGTAGAAATCACGACCGCCGACCCCGATCCTTTGCTAATGCGTTCGCTTTCCATATTGCCCGTCGTTGAGCCTAGCGAATGGACCCGCCTAGGCCGGGAGGGCTTCTCCAAAGAACCGACTGGGACAGGCCCATTCCGCATTGTCAGCTGGGGCCCGACTGAAGCCCGTATGGAGGCCGTGCCCACGTCATGGCGCGCACCACAGGTAGACCGGCTGGAAGTGTTGGCTATTCCGGAAAAGTCAGCCCGTATTCAAGCCTTGCAATCCAACCAAATCGACCTGGCCATTGAGTTCGGCCCGGAAGACGGTGTCACGATGGAGAACGCCGGCCTCAAAGTAGAGCATTGGATCGCGGCAGAGAATGCGGGGCTCTCGTTCATCCTCACGCGCAATCCAGGTTCGCCGTTACAAGACGTACGTGTCCGAGAGGCCCTCAACCTAGCCGTCAATCGCAAAATCATCACGGACGTACTGCTGGAAGGCGCTACAGTGCCGGCCAATCAGCCGGTGCCGCGTGCGGCCTACGGATACAATCCAGATCTGCCACCTATTGCCTACGATCCCGATCGCGCCCGGGCTTTATTGAAGGAGGCCGGATACGAAAGCGGATTCTCCATTGTTACTTATGTGGTAGGCGGAATCGGGGTTGGTGAGTCGGCGCTGCAGGTCGTTGCTAATGACTTCGCGGACGTAGGTGTCACCTTGGAACTGCGCTTAGTGCCTATACAACAGTTTTTACGTCATCTAGGGCGTGGAACGTGGCCAGAAGAGATCGATGCTTTTTCTATGAACTGGCCAGTGTGGCCGTCGCTGGACAGCCTACGCGCCTTGCGCTTGCATTCATGTTTACGCCGAGAACCCTGGTACTGCGATAAAACCATCACGCCCCTCATTCAAGAGGCCATGGTGGAGTGGGATGCAGATACTGCCGTTTCCATACGACAAAACATTATGGCCTGGTACCGCGATCAATATCCTGCGGTGTACATGTTTGAAGCCGCGCAGTTTGCGGGTATGCGGCCCAACGTTTCAGGCTTCTCCATGACCAACAACATTATCTCTTTCGAGAAACTCAGTATCGCTCCTTAACGTCTTACTAGAATAGTTTGCCGCCTTGGTATGGGGTAGCGAAGTCCATAGGCTGCAGTTGGCCGTAAATTTGGAATAGGGACGGGCTTAATGAACCATCTTAGATTGATGGCAACTGCATGGTCGACTTCCCATACGAAAATGGTAGGCAGCCGATTAACACTGTGGACTATGTGCGCATTCACGACCAAGGCGGCACCTATCCGTTTACATACCGGGACGGGCGGGACATGTTGTTTACCTTCCGCAACAATTGGTCCTACGACATGCAGGACGCTGCTAAACGTTTCATGATAGGGGGTTGTGGGGATGAGGCCGCTCTAATCAGAACTCACCTTACCGACTCGCCCTAGGGATTAGATTGCGGTTCCTGCTCAGCAAAAAGCCGTTTAGGGTCCGCCCCGGTTACGTAATCCGGTGGCGGATTGATGGGATGCACGGAAACTGAGATTGTTCCGGCCCCTGAGCGCAGAGGGCGTATATTTTGGTAATCGTCAGAATACCAAAACCCGCGAGCAGCTGCCACGCAAGGAAACTTCGCGCCTATGACAAACTGATTGCTAGGCCAATCGCCCTCAAACACCTCTATCGGACGCATGAACTGATAATAGCCTTGTTGCTCTGGATAGGTGGGCAATTGGCGAAGCTGTTCGCCATACGTCCGCATAGCGTCTTGATTCTCGATTTGCCCCAACACCAACATGACGACGGGTGCGTCACACACGATGTCCAATTGCGCAGGCTCAGCGGACACGGTGCTGGCCAAGGTAGCGGCCATCATTACTACCGATAGGGGGCTCCATAGTCTGAGCATCTTAGGTCCTTTCATTAGACAGCTGCGTTTAAGCAGCCGTCCGGGTTGGGGCGGCTATCCGGTTTGATTAAACCACGGCCAAGAAGCGTTTCAAAAACGGAGGCGAAATGGCGTGCGGTTCCCGGGCGATCATAGAGCTCAAGCCAGTTTTGTTCACAGAACGCGAGGACGGCGGGTCCGCCAAGCTCGACCTCCCATAGAATTCCGAGCAATGAGGCAAGGCTTTCTTCCTCTTCCTTGGTAGCGTTATCGACACAGCATGCTGCATTGGCGTCTGCGGCGCGGCCTGTCTCAGGTCCAGCACCCAATCCAAAATCCGGCAGAACATGGCGGTAGACCGGCGCAATCTGCCAGTGGGCAATTTCGTGCAGCAACACCGCCGTCTCCGTTTGAATACGGACCGCATGACCATCCCAACTGAAGGACTGGCAGGGCGCCTCATCACAGGTCGACATCCCAAGCTGACGGGCGAGATCGACGGCCTTGTTATGACCTATTTGCAGGTCATGGGTGAAACCGGGATTGAAAATTCTGGTGTCCGCAATACGCTGAAATGCACTCTGCGCACCTGGCCAAGGCGCAAGGGCTCGGTCGAGAACATCAAACATGGTGTCTAGTTGTTCAGCGGGAACAGGGGATAACATCATGATTGCGAAGTCTTAGCGCGGCAGGCTGTGCTGGTCTAGGATCGTCTCAAATGGTATGTGGGAAGGAACCTACCGTTTCATCACGCCGCATTTGCAGGTCGTTGACCAATACGACTTCCGCATTGACTTATATTTCCCAGAGGATGGAAAGGATGGCATCACCTATCGACAATTAAGCCATTACGATTGGCCCGATGGAAGAGCCGGAGACACCGATCTGCCTATGGACCGGCCCATTCCGGAGGACAAGATTCTAAAACTTGTCGGCCAAAAAAAACGCCCTGGCAACAGGGCCAGGGCGTCTAATGATACTAAAATCTCTAGTTTGCCTATGCAGCGCTGAGCAGCTTTTCCAACTTGGCCGTTGCCGTTTCCGGTTTAATTTTTTCAACGGCCGCTATTTCATGGGCAAGTCTTTCCAGCGCCTGTTCGTAAATCTGGCGCTCAGAGTATGACTGGTCCGGCTGGCTCGTGCCGCGGTGCAAGTCACGAACAACTTCGGCGATGGCAACCGGATCGCCGGAATTGATTTTGGCTTCATATTCCTGGGCACGCCGGCTCCACATGGCGCGTTTCACGCGAGCCCGTCCCTTAAGTGTCGTTAAAGCCTGGTCCATAATCTTGCGAGTGGACAGTTTACGAAGGCCAGAATTCTCAACTTTGCCGACGGGTACGCGCAGCGTCATGCGATCCCGCTCGAAACTTACGACAAAGAGCTCTATTTCCTGGCCACCAATGGTCCGTTTTTCAATATCAGTTACTTTGCCAACGCCATGCGCCGGATAAACAACAAAATCGCCGGTCGAGAATATCATGGTTCTACGGGTATCCTTTTCACGTGCTGGCTTGGCTGTAGATGTGCTTTTTCTAGGCATTTTTTAGGCCTCTCGCCCCAATTTGAACGATGGATCCCCCGTTACCGACCGCCCCAGCGATCCATGTGAAGAAAGGGTCATTATGGCCCCTCGTGGTATCGGTCACCCATTCCCTAACCCAACCTGGCTTTTTAAGAGCGCAGTCAACAATACTACGCAAACCTTAAATTAACGTTTATTGCGGCGCACAAAAAATAGCGAGTCAGCGAAAAAATAATCCGCCGGTTCTCCCGGCAGATTACCTAATTATACCAAATTTTCGGCGCAAAAGACAGGGCAAAATGGGCGCCCAAAGAACGCCCAATTCATCACATGAGGAGAACTAAATCAGCCAGAATTACCAGGATTGGTGCTGAGGTGCTCCTTTTTCCCGGTCTTGCCATTCCAATCTTCGGCATCAGCCGGAGATTCACCTTTGGCCGTGATGTTTGGCCATTTATCAGCGTATTCCTCATTAAGCGCAATCCAACCTTGTGTGGACTCTTCCGAATCGGGAAGAATGGCTTCAGCCGGGCATTCCGGCTCACAAACACCGCAGTCTATGCACTCATCGGGATGAATCACCAGCATGTTCTCACCCTCGTAGAAACAGTCCACAGGACAGACTTCCACGCAGTCCATGAATTTACACTTGATGCAGTTCTCTATGACGACGTAAGTCATCGATACCCTCCCCACCTTAAATCGGCCCGCCCCGAACCTCTCACGCCGAGGTCTTGAGATCGAGCCCTAATTGCTCCAAAGCATACTTGCGGGCCCGACCACTGTCTTGGTCTGTGACATATAACAAGCCGCTGACTCGACGTACTAGATTTGCCTCAAAGTCGTCAAGTTGGCCATCCGCATAAACTACTTCCCAGAGCATCTGCATAAGCTCGACCCGTCGATCATAGTCGAGTGTATCCTTCACCGTCTTGGCAAATCCATAGAGTTGGTTGCTCTGGGCCACCATTTCTTCAGCATCAGAAATGACCGCCTGCACATCGTCTTGCGGCAAAGAAAACATGTGCGCTAGAACGTCTTCAACCTGAAGGCGCTCGTTGGCATCAAATGTTCCATCTGCCAGAGCCGCCTCAACCAGCAAGGCCGCGGCGGCCATGTGTATGAGCGGTGGGCCGTCACTCTCTTCTTCAACGGGATATGGATCAGAGAGATATCTTTTCAGTGCATCAAGCATGAGGTTCGATTATCGCGTTTGGCTTAGTGGATCAAGCGCTGAGTATGTTGCGGTTCTAATTTGGGCCCGCTGTCTGAAACAATTTATCAAGTAAGCGCCGGTCCCGTTTAGTCGGACGGCCTGCACCCGCCGGTCTGTGAAAGGGCACCTCGCGTTTTTCCATATCCAAGAGTTTAGGGGGGTTGTGTTCCGTATAGAGTTGAGCAGCCTCTACTGCGGGGCCCCGTCTCACACCCAAAGCTTTGACCGTAAGAATACGCAGCGTCGGCCCGATTACGATGGCAACCGTATCGGCCACTCTAACCAGGCGGTTGGACTTGCTAATTTTCTCGTCGTTTATGGAAACGCGGCCATCCAGAACCAGTGTTTGCGCTAACGACCGGGTCTTGCAGACTCTTGCAAACCACATCCACTTGTCGATTCGAAGAGTGTTGCTCAAGAGGTCACTAAGTCCTTAAGTTTGGCAAAGGGTGAGTCTGGGTCAAACGGTTTTTTCTTTGGCTTTTCCCGCCTTTGTTGATCCTGTTTTTTCGGCTGCTTATTAGGCTTCTTTTTTACTTTCCTTGAACCAATAGAGAGGTTGTTCTCAGAAAGAGTAGCCGAGAATCCTAATGCCTTGAGAAGAACAACAGCTTTTTCAGCGCCAATCCCGAGAGGTGACAGTTGCTCGGGCGGAAGGACATCAATCTTTTCCCGAATAAGTCGCCTCACCTCTCCCGAAAAGCGTTCGACCATGTCGACACGATACGCGGTCCCGCTTACAGGCTTGAACCCGCAGGCGCGGTAATAGTCTGCGGGCACGCCGGCTTCCGTGTTGAATGAAACGCGGCCCGGCGGTGGCAAGGGAAAGGGTGTCTCGGGCTTAGAAATTATATTCCACAGCACTGCCCGCAGCCGCACTGGTGGCGTTTTCAGCGTGGCGGGTATGTAGAGCGTATTGAGGCCGAATCGAACACCCAGGCGTGCAAGACTTTTGCGGCCTTCTTCTGGTAGCGCGTTAACTTGAGCGGCGGCGTCCGCGCGATCAATGGTACCAAGGGACTCGACCATCCTAAAGATGAGCCCGCGCGCAGCCCCTGAAAGGTCAGCGCGCTCAGCATCCTTAAGGGCGGGTAAAACAGCTTTTATGTAAGACCCCAACCACGATTCGAGGCGTTTCTTGAGGTCGTCCCGCGCACCGTTTTCAAGGCGGTCGTCAGCTTTGACTTCGATGTTGGGCTTGAGCACATGTGTGCCCGGCGTCAATTTAGCAACGATGGCGTCTTGCCACACGATGCGACCTTGGTCATCCAGCGCAAACGCGTCGTCCGCTGCATCTACTTGTTTTTGAACACGCTTCGACAGCTCTGGTGCAATGGCGGCGTTTGCAGCATTAGCCACCGCGCGATCCGCTGTTTTGAGCCCTGTTTTATCTGCCTTAAACATCAACCCATCCATCTGCCCTATAAAGTGCCCGTCAATACCTACCCTTCCGTCATCATCAATGATCGCCGTAACTTTGTCGTTGTTTTTAAGTTTCTTGACCAAATGCGCCGTACGCCGATCAATAAACTGAACCGTAAGTTTTTCGTGAAGCGCATCGGACAGCCGGTCTTCAACAGCACGAGACTGGCCTTGCCAATCCGTCGCGTTCTCGACCCAACCGGGGCGATTGGCGAGATACGTCCAAATGCGAATCGCGGCGATGCGATCCATAAGAGTGTGTATATCACCGTCCTGGCGGTCTAAGCCTTTGACCTGCTCCGACATCCAAGCTTCAGGAATATGCTCTTTAGTATTTGTCAGATATTGGTAAACTTTCATTAACAGGCGGCCGTGCAACTCCGACCGGTGCCTGCGAAAATCTGGAATCTGTGCGACGTCCCACAACAAACGCACACGCCTTGTGCCCTTCGCACGATCGCGGACATCAGAGTCCTCTGCCAGCAACTCGAGAACGAGTTGGTCATCAGCCATCGGTGGCCTAACCAAACCCCGTTTAGGCACGCCTTTCTGCAAATCTTGAATGAGCGTTTGGATTGTCGCAAAACGAAGATCTGTATTGCGCCAGTGTATGGATTTGATTGGTGAAAACTCGTGAGACTCGATCCGAGCGAGGTCTTCTGGGTCAATATCTGGGGCTTCGGCCGTCGTGCCAAACGTACCGTCATTCATGTGTCGGCCAGCACGTCCGGCAATCTGAGCCAATTCAGGCGCAGAGAGCCTTCTCGGAGTCCGGCCATCGAACTTGGATAGAGATGCGAAGGCAATATGGTCCACATTCATATTGAGACCCATGCCAATGGCATCGGTCGCGACGATATAGTCCACTTCACCGGACTGGTAGAGCGCCACTTGGGCGTTTCGCGTTCTCGGGCTGAGAGACCCCATCACGACTGCAGCTCCACCCCGCTGCCGTCTAATCAGATCCGCGATGCCATAAACTTCAGAGGCGGAGAAGGCCACGACGGCACTGCGCCGTGGCAACCGGGTTAATTTCTTTGGCCCGCTATAGGTCAATTTAGAAAAACGCGGCCGGGTCTCAAATTTCACCTCCGGCACCAATTGACGAATCAAAGGCCGGATGGTTTCCGCCCCAAGAAACATCGTCTCAATCTGGCCGCGGCCATGAAGAAGCCGTTCTGTAAACACATGCCCGCGCTCTCGATCCGCGGCTAGTTGTATTTCATCAACCGCAAGAAAAGCCACGTCTCGGTCAATTGGCATGCTTTCGACCGTGCATATGAAATAACACGCACCGGGCGGAATAATCTTCTCTTCGCCCGTAATGAGCGCAACCTTTGCAGCCCCTTTGACCGCAACTGCACGCTCATAATTTTCTCTCGCCAGCAGCCGCAACGGAAAACCGATCATACCGGAGGCGTGCCCGAGCAAGCGGTCCATGGCGAGAAAGGTCTTTCCCGTATTCGTAGGGCCAAGAACCGCCGTTATCGTAGGATCAGAATAGTTTTGCGCGTGCGGCACGATGGGAAACCTGAGAACAGTGAAATAGGCTAATTTATTGTATCGAATTCAGGCGGTTGGGCCAGAAGCCTCATGGTGGCGGTCAATTTCTTTAAGTTTTCAGGCATAATCCTTAAGGCGTCGTTCCATCGTATCAAGCGTATCTCTAATGCCTATTTGGGTATGCTCATGCACTTTCGTTTCCTTGGGATCTCTACGCACAACCAATTCATCGCCAGAAACAGAAAGGTGGGCACTAATATGAAATGGCGCAGCTTTAACGTTCATACTTGAATGACTCCTGTGATGCGACTCAACCGCCACGCAGCATCCGGCAATGCGATCAAAGAAATTTTCTAGTTTTGCGAAACGGTCACGAATGCGAACTTCAACAAAATCTGATTTATTGATTCCATGAAAAGCGACCTGCACAGGAATTTGCATGAAACCCTCCTGCCTCACTTAGAATAACTGGCATCTCTACAGCTGAGATCGCCAAAATCAATGTCCTTATGAGAGCCAGCACCTGCAACGATGCTATAAATCAATTTGTTCGAGAGATGAATTTTTTAGAGGTTCCGGTCCACATACTCTTGCCTGATGTGAATTTCAACACAATATGACCCCGCATGTCCTGGGCGAGTCCTAAAAACCAGGTACGACAACGATAAAAGGGAGAAAATAGAGTGAGCGAAGAGAAACTGGCCTTCCAGGCCGAAGTCGCCAAACTTTTGGATATCGTGGTCCATTCTCTGTACTCCAACACGGAGATCTTCCTTAGAGAATTGATATCAAACGCTTCGGATTCTTGTGACCGACTGCGTTATGTCGCCATCACCGACAAGGATGTCATGGAAAGTGATGAGTCTGGATTCGCTATCCACATGTCGATTGATAAGGAACAGAGCACGCTGACGATCAGTGATAACGGTCTTGGGATGAATCGGGATGATCTGGTTGAGAGCTTAGGTACCATCGCTAAATCCGGTACCGGTGATTTTGTCAAAAGCCTGACCGGAGACGCCTCAAAAGATGTCTCCCTCATCGGCCAGTTTGGTGTCGGCTTTTACTCATCTTTCATGGTTGCAAAGAAAGTCGAGGTCTTCACCCGCAAGGCTGGCGAGGACCAAGGATGGCACTGGGTTTCAGAGGGACAAGGCAGTTACCGCATCAACGAAATCGAAAATGCCGCCCGTGGCGCAAGAATAGTGCTCCATCTCCGCAAAGAAGCCATTGAATTTCTAGAGCCCTTCCGGCTCAAGACAATTGTCAAAATGTATTCCGACCATATTGCTATTCCGGTCGTTCTCGAGGCGATAGAAGGGGAAGAAGACAGCGAAGAAGAAACGCTCAACGAAGCCTCAGCGCTGTGGACGCGGGCCAAAAACGATATAACAGATGAACAGTACAACGAGTTTTATCATCATGTCGGCCAAGGGTTTGACGACCCCTGGCATACCCTTCATTTCCGGGTTGAAGGCGCAGTTGAGTACACAAGCCTTCTTTTCGTTCCGACCAGTAAGCCGCTCGATCTTTTCGAGCCGGAGCGCAAGAGCAAGGTGAAACTCTACGTTAATCGCGTCTTCATTGCTGATGATCTAGAAGGCCTGCTGCCTCCCTACCTGCGCTTTATACGTGGCATTGTTGATTCGCCTGATCTTCCCCTCAACGTCAGTCGCGAAATGCTGCAGGACAATCCGCAACTCAAGAAAATTCAAAAGGGGCTGGTGAGCCGTTTGCTCAAGGACCTCAAGGCGCGCAGTGCAGAGACCGAAGCCTATGACACGTTTTGGTCGGCGTTTGGATCCGTTCTCAAAGAAGGTCTCTACGAAGACTTTGAACGGCGTGATGATATTTTGGAACTGTGCCGTTTCCAAACATCAGGTGACGACAGCTGGCGCAGCCTCAAAGATTATGTGGCGTCCATGAAAGACGGACAGGACGCGATTTACTACATCACCGGTGAAGATGCGGCTGCCCTAAAACGCTCGCCCCAGCTGGAAGGATACTTAGCCAAGGGTGTCGAAGTCATTTTTCTGACTGACCCTGTCGATGAGTTTTGGGTCACGTCAGTGGGTGTCTTTGACAAGCACCCCTTCCGTTCGGCCGCACAATCCGCAGATGATCTCGACATAATTAAGAGCGATGAGAAAGGCGAGTCTCAAGACGAAGACGCTTCCAAGAAAGCTGATGACGCCGACATCAGCGCGTTGGTTACTCGTTTCAAAGATGCGCTTGGCGAGACTGTTCAGGAGGTGCGCACGTCTACGCGTCTACGCGAAAGTCCGGTCTGTCTGGTCAGTGAGCAAGGTGGCATGAGCCTTCATTTGGAGCGGATGCTTAAACAACATGGACAAGGCGAAGGCCTCGCCGTGCCGCGTGTTTTTGAGATCAATCCAAAACATAAGTTGATTCGCAAGCTCATAGATCAAAGCGATGACATCGTCGGTGAAACGGCTCATTTATTGCTCGATCAAGCCCGAATCATCGAAGGCGAAGCAGTGCCTGATCCCATTGCTTTCGCTAGCCGCCTTTCCCAAGCTATGGAGCGCGGGCTGGTCTAGCTGGCCTTATGGTTACAAGGGCTTAACAATTGCATTCATGCTAAGGCGCGTAGCTGTTCTGGCCGATGTCATCAAAACCGACGCGGCAATAATGGACCCGTTCAGTTCAGACTGAACAAAAACAGCCACGCCGTCTGCAGGAGCCGCCTTTTTAAAGAAAAGGTTGCAAGCCTTATCCACATTTTTGCCAATTTTCAGCACCACAGCATTTACTTGGGCTAACACGGCGTATTGCCTCCCACGAACCTTACGGCAGCCGTCTAGACTAATATCTGAGAGCGTTAGGGACGCTCAAGAAAAGGGAGGAAGCTTTCGCCCCACTTGGCAAAGTCCTCATCTAAATACTGAAATTCACAGTTAGGCGCAGAGTCGGCGGCGGCCAACGTATGCGGATTGTTGGGGTCCCATGTGGATGTCGCCAACAGAGTGGGCACCGGAGTCTGAGCCAGCTTTTCGTAGGTCGGATAAATGAAGTGAGACCGGTAGGCGGTGCGATACATGTTGCCCGCCTTCAGCAATGAGCACATCCGCTCATGCACCATTGCCGTATCTAGAAACGGCTCCCGCCAAATGACTCCCTCTCGCGTTTGCTTGAACCACGGATAGTAAATGCCCTGATCACGCATTTGATGCCAGCATTGCAGAAGATGGCCACCATGCCACTGTGGCGAAACATCGGGCGTGTAATTCGCAATTATGTCCGACTGCTCGTCGCCCGAGTGCTGAAACACATTACTCATGACAAGGCGGCGCACCCGCGAGGGGTTCGCGAGCGCAAGACTAAGCCCAACAAAACCACCGCCCCACATGCCATAGAAATCCACAGCCTCAAGGACGAGGGCCTCTAGCGCTTGGTTTAGGACAGACGCATAGGCTTCTACTTCAACATTTTCCGATGTAAGGATTCGGTCTGAATCCCCAGACCCTGGCATATCGAATGCATAGACGGACCGGTGGCCGAGGAAGGACCGCGTAATAGGTTCAACGGTGCCAATAGAACTGGCTGCATCATGTTGGACGAGCAACGGAACTGTGCCAGCATCACTATTGCAGTGAAAATGGAGCTGGCCTCCGTCAACATTGACGAAGTCATGCCACAGCACGCCTGGGATTGGCGTGACGGCGGGTGCAGGAGGTACGTCAGCGGAAAAACGATGTTTTCCCAAAAATGTGAGCGACTCCTCCGTCGCCCGCGTGTGCTCTAACGCAATCGAACGGATGGCACTGTTAGACATGCTGTCGACGCCTCGCCAGGGATCTAAGCCATCGCGCCTTTGACGGGCCGTTATCAGAGACGGGCTTTTGAGTTCGTTGAGCGTCTGTCCCGCATTGAATGTACGGGCCGCGTTGTAGCCCAAGTCATAGCCACGACCGTGACGGCCGGCGGTTAAAAATTGAACCGCGCGGCGCTGCAATTCTTCTGGGTTCGGCATATGGTCATCAACGCGGTTATTCAGGGTCGGCGTATGCCATGGATGAAAAGCGCTTTGTTCGCGCAGCATGGCCCACAACCATGCCAAATGACTGCCATCCCATTTTGGTTCGAAAGGTGGAAGGGGCGTTATAGCGCTGGGGGGAAGATCTAGCGCGCCGGGCAGATCTAAGTCCCATGTCGCCAGCGCAGCGACTTTGTTTTTATTTCCTGCGGTAAATGAAAGGGCTAATGCCGCACCGGCCTGTTCTCCATACAAAAGTACGCGCGGCAAGCCGAGAGCAGCAAGCAAGGCAGCAAGGTCATCGCAAAAAGGATCAAGAGACTCGGGCGCGCTTTCAAACGGAAACGAGTTCCCGTAACCGGCAAGATCGGGCGCGATCACCGTAAAGCGATCCATAGCCGCTTGGATAAACGGAACGAGGTCCTGCGATGAACGCGGCAGCCGATGCAGCGCGATTAAGGGCGGCCCCGAACCGGCGCGGCGATAATGAAGTTGGCGCCGGCCGATAGTGACATAGTGGCGCGTGATGCCGCGGATGGCGGGCTCCGTCATGCTGAAACCACAGGAACCACGATATCGAGCTGCATGCTAAGTAGCCAGATCACGCAACACATAATGCAATACACCGCCGTTCTTGTAGTAGCCCAACTCGCCGTCCGTATCGATACGGCAGAGCGCTTTGAAGAATTCCGAAGAACCGTCAGTGCGGGTTACCTTTACGTCGACCTCACCGCGCGGCGTGAGCGCATTCAATCCGGTGATGTCGAACAGCTCCGTGCCATCCAGCTTCAATGAGTTGCGGTCTACGCTGCCGGTAAACTGCAATGGCAGAACGCCCATCCCAATCAAGTTTGAGCGGTGAATGCGTTCAAAGCTTTCGGTGATGACAGCCCGCACACCCAGTAAGTTTGTACCCTTGGCCGCCCAGTCGCGGGAGGAGCCGGTGCCGTATTCTTTGCCGCCAACGACAACAAGCTGCACATTCTCTTCCTGGTATTTCATGGCTGCG
Organism: Rhodospirillaceae bacterium; assembly: GCA_029243545.1. GTDB lineage: Bacteria > Pseudomonadota > Alphaproteobacteria > Rhodospirillales > Rhodospirillaceae > JAQWRV01. Next base: position 12,208 of record JAQWRV010000015.1, on the reverse strand, counting down.
TCGTAAATGGGCATGACCATGGCACCGGGGTGATGTTTGGTAATTCCACCTTCGATACCGGGCACCATTTCATTACGGATACGGATGTTAGCAAAGGTCCCGCGCATCATGACTTCATGATTACCGCGGCGTGATCCGTATGAATTAAAGTCTCTTTGATCGACACCGTGATCGGTCAAATAGGCGCCTGCAGGGCTGTCTTTCTTGATCGCACCCGCTGGAGAAATGTGGTCCGTGGTGACGGAATCCCCGAGAATGGCCAAAGGCCGGGCTGAAATGACGTCCTCGATTGCGGCCGGCGTCGTGCGCATGTTCTCGAAGTAAGGTGGATTGCGCACGTAGGTGGAGGGGCTGTCCCAGTTATAGGTTTCGCTCGGCTCAGCTTTAACAGCCTGCCACTCTTCGGGACCCTTGAAGACATCAGAATACCGGGTTTCAAACATGTCCTGGGTGAGAAATTGCTCGACGCAAGACGCCACTTCCTGGGGAGTTGGCCAAATATCTTTCAAGAAAACGTCGTTGCCGTCTTTATCTTGACCGACGGCATCCTTGGTAATGTCGATGGTCATTGACCCGGCAATAGCGTAGGCCACAACCAACGGCGGGCTGGCCAGATAGTTGGCCTTGATGTCTTGGCTGATGCGGCCCTCGAAGTTGCGGTTGCCGGACAGCACAGACACCGCGACTAGATCTCCATCAATGATGCTTTTGGAAATGTTGGCGTCCAGCGGACCTGAGTTGCCTATACAGGTGGTGCAGCCATAGCCGACTGTATGAAAGCCGAGCGCTTCCAAGTCGCTGGTCAGACCGGCTTTGTCGAGATAGTCGGTTACCACTTTCGATCCGGGTGCGAGTGACGTCTTAACCCACGGCTTGCGGGTCAATCCTTTTTCGTGTGCTTTACGCGCAACGAGACCGGCGGCGAACATCACGGACGGGTTAGACGTATTGGTGCACGACGTGATGGCTGCAATGACAACGTCGCCGTCTGTCAAGGAGCCCTTGGCTTCTTCGCCACTGAGATCTCTGACCGGTGACGAAACTGGCGCTGCATGGCTGAACGTGCTGGTAAGGTCTTTGCTAAAGGCACCCGCAGCTGCCGACAATGCGATGCGGTCTTGGGGTCTTTTAGGGCCGGCCAGCGAAGGTTCTACGGTCGACATTTCTAGTTCTAGGGAATCTGTGAATTCCGGATCAGGTGTATCGTCTTCGCGCCACATGCCTTGAGCTTTGGCATAGGCCTCAACCAAGGCCACCCGATCAGCATCACGCCCAGTGAATGCAAGATAACGGCAAACTTCTTTGTCGATGGGGAAAAAACCACAGGTCGCGCCGTACTCGGGCGCCATGTTGGCGATGGTGGCACGGTCTGTCAGCGACAAGGCCGATAAACCAGGGCCATAGAACTCGACAAACTTGCCGACCACACCTTTGGCCCGGAGCATCTGCGTCACGGTCAAAACCAAGTCCGTTGCGGTCGTGCCTTCTTTGAGTTTGCCGTTCAACTTAAAGCCGATGACTTCTGGAATAAGCATAGAGACGGGCTGACCCAGCATGGCCGCTTCCGCTTCGATACCGCCAACGCCCCAGCCCAAAACAGCTAGTCCATTGACCATGGTGGTGTGGCTATCAGTGCCGACTAAGGTATCGGGATAAGCAATGGTTTTGCCATCTTCATCGGCAGTCCAGACTACCTGCGCCAAGTATTCAACGTTGACCTGATGGCAAATACCGGTGCCCGGTGGCACGACGCGGAAATTATCGAAGCCCATTTGACCCCAACGCAGGAACTCATAGCGTTCCCGATTGCGTTGAAATTCCAGATCGATGTTCTTGGTCATTGCGTCAGACGACGCATAAGCGTCGACCATAACGGAGTGGTCGATGACCAGATCCACAGGCGAGAGCGGGTTGATCTTCTGTGCATCGCCGCCAAGGGCCTGCATGGCCTCGCGCATGGCGGCCAGATCGACGACAGCTGGGACACCAGTAAAGTCTTGCATCAAGACACGGGCCGGCCGGTAGGCAATTTCTTCTTTTGAGGAATGACTGGCCAGCCAGCCGGCCAAGGCGGACACATGCTCTATGGTTACGGACTGCCCATCTTCATAGCGCATCAGATTTTCCAGCAGGACTTTGAGCGAGAATGGAAGCCTTGAAACGTCTCCCAGCCCGCCTTCGACGGCCGCAGGAATGCTGAAGTAATCGTATGATTTACCTCCAACCTCAAGGGTGCGGCGGGTTTTGAGGGTGTCCTGTCCGGTGAGCGCCATGGCGGTGTCCCTTTCTTTTTTAAATGTCAGTAGGTCCGGGCAACTGGCGAAAGAGTCCCCGTTTTGGCGGCATCATCCACATCCCTTATGGGTTGTCCAGTCCCGGAGGCGAGCGAATCAAAGGCTCTTGATCAAGGCGTCGGCTAGAGGATCGCCTCGCCCGAGATGAAACGCATCTATTGGTCAAATTCTTGCCACAATCCGGGCGCCCACTGAAGGTCAGCAAAGGCCGGTTCGCAGGTCCAGACAGACTAAAGGAACTGGTCCCGTGTCCCGCCTCTTCCCCGGAACGGGATGCGGTAAAACTGCACCACTCGGCGGCCGGTTTCCACCCCCTCCCCCGTCCTTTTGGATTTCCGGCCGCCTTTTTTCTAAGCCCCTGTTTATTCAAGCCGCGGTTTTTTAGAGAATTCTTGGCCTGATTGGGTATGGTGCCGCCCATGTTCAGCAGCGACCGACAAGAACCGAAGGTGATTGTGACGGATCTCGCCGCCCAACGTGGCGGACGTCTGATCTTCCGCGGACTGTCGTTTACCGCTGAGGCGGGCGAAGCCGTGATGGTTGCCGGACCCAACGGCAGTGGCAAATCAACGCTTCTGCGCCTGCTCGCTGGATTGGCCCAACCCGATGCCGGGTCTTTGACACGCCTCCCGCCTGAAAACGACGGCCTGCGGTTTGCAGGTCATCGGGATGGCCTTAAGAGCGGATTGACGGTGGAAGAAAATCTGTCCTTTTGGTCCGCAATTTATGACGCGCCCGAAGGGTCCGTCGTAAAAGCCATTGACCGTTTCGCGCTATCCCGCGTGAGTGACATGCCGGTCGATGTGCTGTCGGCGGGTTGGCGGCGGCGAGCCGGACTCGCGCGCCTAATACTCGGGTCCGCACCACTTTGGATTCTCGATGAGCCCTATACGGCATTGGACAAAGACAACGTTTCTCGCATCGACGGAATTTTGTCAGAGCACATCGCAAACGGCGGAATCGTTATTCTCGCTACACATCAGTCGCCCGGTTTTGAGACCAGCCAAACGGTCGACATGGCCACGTATGAAGCCACTTATCAGGCTTTGGCGGACGAGGTGCTGTGGTGAACGGGTTTATTGCCCTGATTGGCCGGGAACTGCGCCTGTCGGTGAGACTGCGCGCAGACACCATTATGGTTGCCGGGTTCTTTGCCGTGACGGTGATCCTTTTTCCTTTTGGAATCGGTCCCGAACCCGGTGTTCTCAGCCGCATCGGCGCAGGCGTTCTGTGGGTAACAGCGTTACTTGCGGCACTGCTTTCGCTTGACCATCTCTTCTCCGATGATGAGCAAGACGGTTCACTTGATCTACTACTCACATCTCCGGTCTCACCCACCGTTATGGCCGCAGCAAAAATTCTGGCCCACTGGCTGACCACAGGATTGCCGCTCATCATTCTGGCGCCGCTCCTCGGCGTAACGCTGCAAATGCCGAGCACCTCGACCATACCGATGATGACCGCGCTGGCCCTCGGCACGCCCACCCTGAGTTTAATCGGGGCTGTTGGCGCGGCCCTTACTCTTGGCGCACGGCGGCGGGGAGTCCTCATGCCTCTGGTGGTTTTGCCACTTTATATCCCGGTCTTGATCTTCGGTGTGGGTGCCATTGATGCTGCGGTCATGGGGTTTGAGGCGACCGGCCTATACGCCGTTCTTGCCGGATTTCTGCTTATATCAGCGGCGTTATGCCCCTGGGCCGCGGCTGTCGCGGTCCGGATTTCCGCCGAATAGAGGCGCGCCCGGCCCGTTTCCAGTTGGCATCGCCGTGATGAGCGGGTAAGCCTTGCCACCATGCATGCACTGGCTAATCCCAATCGTTTTCTCAAGCTCGGCGACCGCATTCAGCCCTGGGCGCTCGGACTCTGTTTGATCTGCTTGGCCGTAGGCCTGCCAATCGCTTTAGCGTTCTCGCCGCCGGACTACCAGCAAGGTGATACCGTTCGGATTATGTACATTCATGTGCCAGCCGCGTGGATGAGTTTATTCTGCTACGGGGTGATGGCTGCGGGCAGCGCCTCGTTTCTGATCTGGCGCCAACCAGTGGCCAATATGATGGCGCGAGCCTCCGCCCCCGTGGGCGCTATGTTCGCAGGACTCTGCTTGTTGACCGGCATGCTGTGGGGTGAACCCATGTGGGGCACGCCCTGGGTCTGGGACGCCCGCCTGACCTCTATGCTCGTGTTGTTCTTTTTGTACCTCGGCTACATGGCGTTGGGCGATGCCTTCGACCGCCCCGAGCAGGGCGACAAAGCCGGCGCTATTTTGGCGCTGGTCGGGTCCGTCAACTTACCCATCATAAAATTTTCTGTGGATTGGTGGAATTCCCTTCACCAGCCCTCGATTTTCTCCATGGCCGGCATATCCCTCGATTCGTCTATGATATTACCGTTGTTCCTGATGGTTGGTGCATTCCAGACGTTTTACATCGTCGTGGTCTTGATGGGCGTCCGGACGCAGGTCCTAACCGCAAAAGTCCGCGCCGCCCGCTTGATGCGAGGGACCTAAAACCTCACATTATTAGTGATACCAACCTGACACCTGGCGCGATCAAAGAGGCTTTGAAGAACCTGTGGAGCAATTTCAAACGTTTATAGACATGGGCGGCTATGCCTTCTTCGTTTGGTCGGCCTATGCCCTCGCCACGGCAGGACTTGTCGGGGTGTGGTATATGTATCGCCGTACCATGAAAATACGCCAGGCGGAACTTGATCAGCTGCGCCCGCCGCGTGAACCAGACGCGCCACAAGAGTAGGAGAAATTCGTCCGTGAAGCGTAAGACCCAACGTCTCTACTTTATTCTGCTTGGTGGCCTGGCAGTTGCCACGGGAATTGCTTTGGTGCTTGCCGCGTTCGAGGACAGCATCGTCTTTTTCTACAGCCCGTCGGACTTGAGCCAGCAAACCATCAACCCCGGGCAACGCATTCGCATTGGCGGCCTGGTTGAAGCCGGCAGCGTGATCAAAGACGGCGACACCGTCACGTTTAAGGTTACAGACACAGCAGAAACATTATCCATCAGCTATCGCGGTATCCTGCCGGACCTGTTTCGGGAAGGCCAAGGGATCGTCGCCGAAGGCGCGTTACTGGCAAGCGGTGTTTTTCAAGCCAGCGATGTCCTCGCCAAACACGACGAAAACTACATGCCGCCAGAAGTGGCCGATGCTTTGAAAGCGGCTGGTGAATGGCGCCCCTCTCAAGATGGGGCCGAAGATGCTGAAACCGCCGCGGTCGAAACAATCTCCACGGAAACACAATGACTCCAGAGTTTGGTCACTTTGCCCTCGCGTTGGCATTGCCCGTCGCCTTGGTTCAATCCTGCATCCCTTTGATCGGAGCGCAGCGGCGTGATGCTGCGTTGATGGCCGTCGCCGGACCGGCCGCCATGGCGCAGATGCTACTCATCGGCCTCGCATTTGCTACGCTTACACAAGCGTTCATTACGTCTGATTTTTCCGTAGTGAACGTGTTCCAGAATTCTCACACTGCGAAGCCTTTGCTCTACAAAATTTCTGGCGTGTGGGGAAATCACGAAGGGTCGCTACTGCTATGGGTCTTTATCCTCGCGGTCTTCGGCGCAACAGTGGCCGCATTTGGCAACAACCTTCCAGACCGCCTCAAAGCACGCGCTTTGTCTGTGCAGGGCATGATCGGTGTCGGGTTTTTGGCCTTCATTTTGTTTACCTCAAACCCCTTCCTCCGGCTCGACCCCGTGCCGGTACAAGGCGAGGGTCTCAACCCTTTGCTGCAAGATCCCGGCCTCGCCTTCCATCCACCCATGCTCTACCTGGGCTATGTGGGTTTCTCGATGGCTTTTTCCTTTGCCGTAGCCGCCCTGCTTGAGGGCCGGGTCGATGCTGCCTGGGCAAGATGGGTTCGCCCTTGGACTTTAGCCGCTTGGTCCTTTCTCACTGTCGGCATCGGTCTCGGCTCGTGGTGGGCCTACTACGAACTTGGCTGGGGCGGCTGGTGGTTTTGGGATCCGGTGGAGAACGCATCCTTTATTCCCTGGTTGACTGGAACCGCGTTGCTGCATTCAGCCATCGTGGTTGAGAAGCGTGAGGCGTTGAAGAGCTGGACAATTTTGCTGGCCATAATCACGTTCTCGCTCAGCCTGCTGGGCACGTTCCTGGTTCGCTCTGGTATTCTAACGTCGGTGCACGCGTTTGCATCTGATCCGACACGGGGGGTGTTCATTCTCGCCCTCCTTGCTATCACCGTCGGCGGATCGCTAACGTTATATGCCATTCGGGCGCCAAAGCTGGAACAAGGCGGCCTCTTTGCACCCATTTCGCGGGAAGGCGGCCTGCTGATCAATAATCTGTTTCTCGCTACGGCAGCTGCAACTGTTTTACTCGGCACACTCTACCCGTTGATTGCAGAAGCCTTTGAACTGGGCAAGCTTTCCGTGGGGGCGCCTTATTTCAATACGGTCTTTATTCCGTTGATGGTACCGCTGGCGATCCTTATGGGTATTGGTCCCATGTTGACATGGAAGCGCGGAGATTTGCGCGGGATCTTAAGCCGTGTCAAAGCTGCACTCGCTGCCGTTGCCTTGGTTTTTGGAGTGGCTCTTTTACTAAGCGGTTTTTCCGTGACCGACGTCGCTGGTGCCGCGGGTATGGGCTTGGCGGCGTGGCTCGCCGTTGCAACGTTGACCGAATGGTCCGGCCGTGTCCGTCTCTTCAAAGCACCGATTGATGAATCTTGGCGGCGGGCGACATCGCTTAGACGCGCAAGTTATGGCATGACCATGGCGCACATCGGCATGGCGGTGCTGATCGCCGGTGTATCGGGGTCCAGCGCCTGGAAACAAGAAAACATCCTGACCATGGTACCGGGAGATTCTGTCACCGTCGCCGGGTTTGACATCACGTTGAACGGCGCCGACGTTATTCGTGGTGCAAACTATGAATCACTTCAGGGTAATTTCACGGCCACGCGAGGTGGTAACGCTGTGACCTTAACACCCGAACGCCGGGTGTATGATCAGCCTGTTCAACAGACGACGGAAGCGGCTATTCACACCACCTTTTGGGCCGACCTTTATGTGGTTCTGGGCGATGGACCCGATGAGTCCGGGCGCTATGTCGTGCGCGCTTACTTCGAGCCGTTTGTTCCCTTTCTGTGGTACGGCATTCTGATGATGGGTTTCGGCGGCCTGATTTCCTTGAGCGACCGCAAGCATCGCGTCGGTGCCCCACGCACGTCGGACACAGTCGCCGCCGCAGCCGGAGCGTGAAACCTTGGCGGCTGTAAATCAAAAGCGCTGGACGTTTCTGCTGCCGATTCTCATCGTCGCTTTGCTCGTTGGTGTTTTTGCCAAGCGATTGATTGATGTCAAAGGCGGTCAAGACCCGTCCTTGGTGCCAACAGTTTTGTTAGACACGCCGGTCCCAGCCCTCGACCTGCCGCCCTTGCCATCACGAGGCGAAGGATTGAGGACTGCGGACCTCAAGAAAGACGTCAGTTTGGTCAATATCTGGGGATCGTGGTGTGTGGCCTGCCTTGCAGAACATCCCTTGCTCATGAATGTCGCGGCTGAGAATGCTGTGCCGTTGCACGGTATCGCGTGGCGGGATGACCCATCCGCCAGCCTGCGATGGCTTGCCCGCAATGGCGACCCGTATGATCTCATTGGGCAGGACCCGGTTAGTGAGGCCGCGATTGCCTTTGGAGTCACCGGGGCGCCGGAAACCTTCCTCGTCGATGGCGACGGCGTCATTCGCTACAAGCACACCGGCCCCATATCACGCGAGGCCTGGGACAAAACCATCGCCCCGCTCATTGAGCAGTTACGCCAATGATCAAAGTCAGCCTCTTAACCCTATCCCTATTCGTCGCAACGCTAGCTCAGGCCGTAGAGCCAGGCGAGGTGCTTGAAGACCCTGCCCTTGAAGCGCGGGCCCGAGTGATTAGTCAGGACCTGCGCTGCGTCGTCTGCCAGAACGAAACCATTGACGAATCAAACGCGACTTTGGCTCAGGATATGCGGCGTCTGGTGCGGCAACGTATCAACGCCGGTGATACCAATGAGCAGGTCGTCGCTTACATGGTTGACCGCTATGGCGACTTTGTTCTGTTGCGGCCGCGGGTCACGCCTCAGACGTGGCTGTTATGGTTCGGGCCAATCCTTATTTTGGTCCTTGGAGGCGTGGTCGTCGTCCGGGTAATGAAGCGCCCTGCCTCCAACGTGGGTGAGGCACTGTCTCAAGAAGAGTTAGACCGGCTCGACAGCCTACTGCCCGAGGACAACGAGACATCATGATTTGGATTGGTTTTGCAGCGCTCACCCTGGTTTGTGTCGCAGGTCTGGTCTGGCCTCTGATGCGCAATGCTGGACGAGTGGCCGATCAGACTGAAGCGGATCAAGCGGTCTACAAAGCGCAGCTGGAAGAAGTCGAACGGGACCTTGCCGATGGCGTTCTCAATGTGGATGAGGCGCAGACAGCGCGCATAGAGATTAAACGGCGTTTGCTGGCAGCGGACCGGCGTAGCGTCAGTGGTGTCAAAACAGATGCGCCGGCGCTGCGTATGGGCACAGTGGCCGGTGTTGCCGTCGCCGTTCCATTTCTAACACTTGCTGTCTATTTGTCCGTCGGCTCACCTAACTTACCCGGTGCGCCAGTTGCCGAGCGGCGGGCGGAAGCGCTAGAGCATCCCGATCAAGCCGACATGAGTGTTCTCATTGAACAGCTGGCCGATCGTTTGCGGGAAGACCCCAACAGCACCGAAGGCTGGGTGTTGCTCGCGCGAAGTTACCGGCAAGCGAATCGCGTGGGAGAAGCGGCGGCCGCTTACCGTCGCGCCATATCGACAGGCTCACAAGACCCTGTCGTTCTGGCCGAGTTAGGAGAAGTCCTGATCGCGTCCAACGGTGGCACAGTGACCCCAGAAGCTGTGAATGTTTTGGAAGCCGTTCTGCGCGTTGAAAGGAGCAACCCGCGAGCCCGCTTCTACCTCGGTCTCGCGCGTGCCCAAGCTGGAGACGCAAGCGACGCCATTGCCATCTGGCGGGACCTGACAGCCTCCGCCACGGGAGATGCGCCCTGGCTGGCTATGGTACGCGAGCAGATGGGCGAGGTCGCCATGTCGGCCGGCGTTATGCCAATGACCGTCACCCCGCGTCATCCGTTGGGTGCAATTCCAGCGGCGGAAGATACACCGGTAGCACCAGGAGCAGCCGAAGGCGCTGTACCACCTGCCGATGATGAGGATTTTCGGCCTGACGTCAGTGGAATCGCCGAGCGGTTTTCACTCCCTGAACTTGAAATGATTCAGGAAATGGTTGGCGGCTTAGAAGCGCGACTGGAATTCGGGCCCGAAGACTTTGACGGATGGATGCAGCTGGGCCGGTCCTACGGTGTCCTGGGCGATACCATGAAGGCCGCCAATGCCTATCGCGAGGCAATCGACCTTCGTCCGGACGCCGTGTTGCCCCATATCCAGTTAGCCGACCTGCTGCTGCGCTCCATAGGCTCTGCTGACGCAATTACAGAAGAGATCGTCGACCTCAGTGCGAGAATTCTTGTTTTAGACAGCGACAACCCAGACGGCCTTTTCATCTCTGGACTCGCCGCGGCCAGCACCGGAGATGCCGCCGTGGCGCGGCGTCAATGGATGCGATTGATGAATATTCTTCCGCCGGGAGATTCAGCGCGTGATGCGGTATCAAAAAGACTGGCTGAGTTACCCGAATAAGCGCTAATTCTTTGCACGGGGCAAACTTCGCCTTATGTATTGAGGAATGAAGCCTCACACTCTCAAAGTCAGGAGCTTGCAGTGGACACGGGCATAGCCAAACGTCTCGTAATCGGCGGTATCCTCATCGCCGGAACACTGCTCATCCTCGCGTTGTACCTGCCAAATCTGCGCCCCGATCCCAACGGAACGGAGGTTGGTGGAACAGCCGCCATAGGGGGTCCGTTCACGTTAACGGATCACACGGGCACCGATGTCAACGAGCAGATTTTACTGGGTCATTACAGTTTGGTGTATTTCGGTTTCACTTTCTGCCCCGATATTTGTCCGATGACACTTCAAACCGTGTCTGACGCTGTTGAGCTTTTGCCAGGACAGAAAAGCGAGCTCGTTCAACCCATCTTCATCAGTCTGGACCCTGAGCGGGACACGACAAGTGTAATGGCTGACTATGTTGGTCATTTCCATTCACGGATGATCGGATTAACCGGCACCGCAGATCAGGTTCGTCAAGCAGCCGAAGCGTACCGGGTCTTTGCTCAAAAAAGACCGTTGGAAGAGAGCGACGACTATACCGTCGATCATTCAGGCTTCTTGTACTTGATGAACCGAAGCGGCCGGTACATCGACCACTTCGGCAAGGATGTAACTATGGAAGAACTCTCTGCGCGCCTTAGAGAGCTATTGTAGATTTGACCACCTCGCGCGCCATGACTGAGCCATTTTGGCAGACCAAGTCTCTGACGGACATGTCGAAAGCTGAATGGGAAAGTTTATGCGACGGCTGCGGGAAGTGCTGTCTTCACAAACTGCAAGACGCAGACACTGATGAAATATTCCCAACGGATGTAGCCTGCCGTCTGCTTGATCTTAGCTCATGTCAGTGCACGGACTATCCCAGTCGCAAAGTTAAAGTGCCTGACTGTGTTCAGCTATCCCCTGAAACAGCAAGGTCCCTGCCGTGGCTGCCTCCTACGTGCGCCTACAGACTTCTGGCAGAAGACAAGCCGTTGCCGGACTGGCACCCTCTTGTTTCTGGTGACCCCGAATCGGTTCACATGGCAGGCATATCTCTACGGGGCCGTGCCGTATCGGAAAAACACGCTGGTCCTTTGAAATCTCATTTAGTTGATTGGCCGGACGTGTAGTGGCGGACAGCAGTGAAGACATTGTTTTGCATGTTGACGAGCAGGACTTGCCCGTGCGTCTCACCACCCATGCGCGGGCGCGCCGGATCAGCTTACGCTTAGACCCGGTTAAGGGATGTGTTCTGCTGGTCCGTCCGAGGCGGGTAAGCAAAGCCGCAGCCGTGGCTTTTGCAATCGAAAAAGCAGATTGGATTGCAAAGAGTTTAGAAGAGCTATTGCCGCCAATTCCATTTGTAGATGGGGCCGTCGTACCTATCCTCAACGAACTTCACACAATCCGGCATGCCCCAGAGGCGCGGCGTGGGGTTTGGAAAGAGGACGGCAGCCTATTTATCTCCGGCGATGTCGCGCACCTACCGCGGCGCGTGCGCGATTGGCTCAGAGAAGAAGCGCGCCGCAAGATTTCACCGGTTGCGCATACCCTGGCCGAACGCATTGGCAAAGCAGTTACGAACATCGCCGTGAGAGATACGCGATCCCGCTGGGGGAGCTGTTCTGCAGACGGCAGATTGTCGTTCAGCTGGCGCCTTGTCATGACGCCCACATTCGTTCTGCATTACGTCATCGCTCATGAAGTGGCGCACCTCAACGAGCTCAATCATTCAAAGAGATTTTGGCAGGCAGTAGACTCTCTCACCTACGAGCGTCACGCGGCTACGCAATGGCTCAAACATGAAGGTGCGGAACTCTACCGGTATGGTCTAGGCGTTTAGCGACTGGCCACAGCTGTTGGTTTGGGCTGCTGTTCGTCTACCCATTCAGCAAAACGATGCAACGCCGGAATCATCGGATCGCGCCGTTCTTGGCGACGGGAACTGCGGACTAATTCTAAATCGCGGTAGAAGATGTGCCCGCCGACGATGCCTGACACTTCAAGATTATCCGCCCATTTTGGATGAACAAACGCGGCGTGATACCACAGTGCTCCACCCGTTGGATCAGCAATGCTTGAATCTTTTATTAGCACGGCCGCTGCCAACTTAAGGGACCTGCGCCAGGCGGTGCGATTGTAAGGTGTGTCCGGGCGGTCATCACAGTACCAAGAAAACTGGCAGCGATGCGCGGTG
>JAQWRV010000002.1 GCA_029243545.1 Rhodospirillaceae bacterium | reverse complement strand
ATGGCGACCAAAGCCGCAACCAAAACAGAGTCTAAAGAAGAACGTGAAGAGGGCGATAGCCCTCTTCTGGATTCGACCAACGCGTCCGTCAAAAAGCTGATTCAGAAAGCCAAGGAAAGGGGCTACATCACATACGAGGAGCTCAATGCGGCTCTTCCATCTGAAGAGATGTCTTCTGAACAGATTGAAGATACAATGTCGATGCTCTCAGAGATGGGCATTAATGTTGTCGAAGAAGACGAGCAAGAAGACGATGACGCCGCACCAGCGGGCACCACAGCGAAAAAGGCTGAAGTTGTTCCGACTGGTAACGTGGATGACGCCGACATTGGGCGGACCGATGATCCGGTCCGCATGTATCTAAGAGAGATGGGCTCTGTCGAATTGCTTTCCCGTGAAGGGGAAATAGCGATTGCGAAGCGTATTGAGGCCGGCCGGGAAATGATGATCGGCGGCATTTGCGAAAGCCCTATTACGATCCGAGCCTTGCTTGCCTGGCACGATGCGCTCATCGACGGGAAAATGTTGCTGCGCGATATTATTGATCTAGATACGACCTACGGCGGCAACAACACTAACAATGCTAATCCTGCCGGTGGGGTTCCAGGCGCTCCCGGGGTTCCAGGCGCTCCCGGGGTTCCAGGCGCTCCCGGGGTTCCAGGTGCTCCTGTGGCTAAACCCGCATCCCACGATGACAACGTGGCCAAGCCGACTACCGAATCTGCTGGCGGTGAGGAATCATCTGAGGGCTCTTCTGAAGGGTCCGCTTCGAGCTCGGGCAACGATGACGACGATATGGATGAGGGCGCAGTTTCACTTGCGGCCATGGAAGCCGAGCTTATGCCGCGTATCGTTAAGGCATTTGAAAAAATTGCCTCTGTCTATACCAAAATGAAACGCGCCCAAGACCAGCGGCTGGCTGCACTCAATAGCGGTGAGGAAATCCCTAAACTAGCAGAAAGGCGTTATCAGAAATATAAGGCTGAGTTGATCCAGTTGATGGAGGCGGTGTACTTCAACAATGCACGAATTGATTATCTGGTCGAAGAGTTCAATGAGCTGAATCGTTCTCTGATGGTCATGGAAGGCCAACTCATGCAGTTGGCTATCAAAGCCAAAGTTAAACGTGATGCATACATCGAACAGTATTACGGTAGTGAACTCGAGCCGAAATGGTTGTCTCGTGTCAAACGCCTGACAGGTAAGGGTTGGAAAGACTTTGGCGCCAAGTATAAACCTGAAATCACCGACCTCCGTGCCGGTATTGCCGAAGTATCGGAGATTGCAGGTCTATCAATTTCTGAATTCCGCCGCATGGTCTCAACGGTTCAAAAGGGCGAGCGCGAAGCTTCGAAAGCCAAGAAAGAGATGATTGAGGCCAACCTGCGCCTCGTGATTTCCATCGCTAAGAAGTACACAAACCGTGGCCTTCAATTTCTCGATCTTATTCAGGAGGGCAACATTGGTCTCATGAAAGCGGTTGATAAGTTTGAATATCGCCGCGGCTACAAATTTTCGACCTATGCGACGTGGTGGATTCGTCAGGCTATTACGCGGTCGATCGCTGACCAGGCCCGCACTATCCGTATTCCGGTGCACATGATCGAAACCATCAACAAACTGGTTCGAACGTCACGCCAGATGTTGCACGAAATTGGTCGCGAGCCGACCCCCGAGGAGTTGGCCGAGAAGCTGCAGATGCCGCTGGAAAAAGTCCGTAAGGTTCTCAAAATTGCTAAAGAACCAATTTCTCTTGAAACCCCGATTGGCGATGAAGAAGACAGCCATCTCGGTGATTTCATTGAAGACAAGAATGCCATGCAGCCAATTGACGCTGCTATCCAAGGAAACCTGAGGGAAACCACCACGCGGGTGCTAGCGAGCCTCACTGCCCGTGAAGAGCGTGTGTTGCGTATGCGATTCGGCATCGGAATGAATACGGACCACACACTGGAAGAAGTAGGCCAGCAATTCTCGGTTACCCGTGAACGTATCAGGCAGATCGAAGCCAAGGCGCTTCGTAAGCTCAAACATCCAAGCCGGTCACGCAAGTTGCGGAGTTTCTTAGATCACTGATTTCGGTTTCAATTGAGCCGTGATTATGGGGCGCCTTCAGAGGCGCCCCTTTTTCTATTCTGCCAAGAACGAGCGAACAATCTGTGCCATTTCCTCTGTGTGGGAATCTAAATGGCCGTGGGTCCAGCCCGGTAAATTGTGAATGTGGCCGTTCTTGATAAAAGGCTTCGCTCGTGGCGTTTGCTCCCACAAATCGTCTTCTGGGTTTAGGACCAAAACCGGCTGCCCCACTTCTGGCAGGGTAGCCGTGAGGTCGTATGAGAACGCCGCTCGGAACCCCCAATTGCCCGTGCGGTAGTGACGCAGGCGCTCAATGCTAATGTCGGCATAACGTTCATCGCTCGGCACGTCGCGGAACATGCCACGCGGGTTCTGCTTAAGATTATCGGCAGTGGAGGCCAACACGTCTGCCAACTTCGGAGGCGGGTCATATATACGACTGCTATATTCATCAATTATAGCCTGGTCAAAAATAGGCGCTGATATCATCACAACTTTACGAATGCGGTCCGGGTACCGCATCGCTAAATCTGCGGACGTAAACGAACCAGTGTGATAGCCCATCACGTCGACTTTCTCGAGGCCCAGAGAATCTAGAAACGCGATCATTGCATCGGCTAGGTCGCCAATCATCGGAGGTTCCACTGGAGTATCTGAGCCGCCATATCCTGGCGTATCAGGTGCAACGACAAATCGGTCGTGCCCCATTTCTGCAAGCCAGTTGTCATAGAGGATACCGGAGAGGGGGCTGGCATGGAGGCACATCAATGGAGTTTCACTGTCATCATGTGTGCCGGCAAAGCGGTAGTGAATTTGCAGCCCATTAAGCCCGTCGGCATACGCCCGGCGGACGCGGGCCTTGCCGCCTGTTTCTTGCGTCGTAGCGTTGTGTTCCATAGCGATAGGATTCTTAGAAGTGACCGCATTTAGGGCTGAAGCAGATACGATGATGCCCAGGCCAAGGGAGGCTTCCCGCCGCGTTTGCGTCTTCATCCGCCATCGATTGTTGTCTGAATTCATTGTTTTCTTTGTCCAGAGATATTGAGCTTCCGCGATCTTAGAAGCTATCAGGGCGGTCTGCCATGGCCGACTGCATGCGGGTTTGATTCAATGGCACCTTGACCCATGCTAATCCGGCGCTACTTTGGCGACCGGCATACCGTCCTCGGATCGGATGCTCGGTGGGCCTGTAGCTCAACTGGTTAGAGCCGGCCGCTCATAACGGTCTGGTTGCAGGTTCGAGTCCTGCCGGGCCCACCACTCCCCGAAATTATTTATAAGGGTCGCCTTATTGACCGGGCAGATCACTTAATATTCGGCCGTAACCTGTTCTTTTGCCGGGGAACGGCAGGCGTTTCATGACTAGTGAATATGTCGCCGTATTGCTGGTTACGACGGGTTTCCCAAGTTCACGCTCTAGAGGCTCGATCACATCCAAAGTATTAAAATCTGTACAGCAAATGAGCAGGGCTTCAGCATTGTCTTGATTAACCGATAGGGCGAGTTGATAGACTTCGTCGGCGGTCACGCGTGACATCTTCTTGATCTGTTCGAAAGATGTGTTGAGGCTGAGGCCTGCCGCAGAGACGACCTTAAAGCCGGCGCCTTCCAGAAATGCAGATTCTTTTCTGTTTGTTTCCTCAGTGTAGGGAGATGCCATTGCAATGCGAGTGATGTTTAGGTCAGCTAGGGTAGAAGTAATGGCCGTCGCGGTTGTCAAAGCAGGTGCCCCTGCAGCTGAACTGATCACGGGGAGTAATGCATTATCCCCGAATGCCATGGAGTCGGAGGTGCAGCCGAAAACAACAAGGTCACAGTCACAGGATCCCAGGTGAGTAGCCGCTATCTCGAGATCTTCCGATAGCGAATCCAGATGATTTTTATGACTTAGGTCTGTGTGTAGTGGAATACGCGCAAAATGAAATGATAAGCCCGGTCGTGCTAATCGGTTGAACTCAATTTCGTTCGTTGTATTAGATTGCGGAACTATAACGCCGACCCGAACCATTTTACCGCTTTGTTCGTTTTCTATCGTCACCATAAGTCCCGTCCGTACATTACCGTTTTAAGTGTTTGACGGTATGCGGTAGGGGCCGAGCGTCAGCATTAATAAAGACCCGATAATGAGGAGTCCCGTCGCACCGTATAGAATGAGTGCGTAGGAACCTGTTATGTCGAAGGACAGCCCAAAGAGGGGGGCGCCGATGCCTGCACTTAACTTAAAAGCTGCATAGAGGAAGCTGTAAGTTGTCCCGTATTTACGCTGTCCGAAGTATTTACTGGTTAAAAATGACATTAAGTCGAATTCTGCGCCGGCGGCTAATCCAATCAGAACGGCGGCAACCAAGGCTGCTGGTACACCACCAACCCCCGACGCTAAAATCAAACAGGATATGGCAGGGAGGCTGAGTAATCCTACGGCGACGCCCGGTGCCCAGAAATGGTCTATGAGATATCCGGTGCCGATGCGCCCGACGATGACAGCCAACCCAATCACGCCCGCGACTTGTGCCGCAGTTGTGGCAGGGACATCCCGGTCGGTGAGCATGGGGATTAAATGTGAAATCAAGCCGGCAATGCAAAGGCCAACCATAACGAACGCGGCATTCATAACCCAGAATCGGTAGCCTTTAAGAACCTCGCGAAACTCGAGCCCATCTAGATGTTTCTCATTAGAGGGTTCGGCTGACAGAGTCTCGGTAGGCTTAGCCGAGCGTCCAGTGCGGTCGAACAAAAAGAAGTAAGACAGCGGCAGGGCAATAAGAGCGGGAAGGGCGCCCAGCCCCACGTAGGTCATGCGCCAACCATATTCCGCCAATAGCCATGTGGCGTAACTGGGAATAAAAGTTGCGCTTACGCCTGTTCCAGCCAGGGCAATTCCCAAAGCCCGGCCGCGCCCGGCATCAAACCAATCGATAATCAAGCGGGTCCAGGTAATGGGAACAGTGCCCACGCCCACAACGGCCGTCATAAAGCCCAAAAAGTAGAAGCTCCACAATGGCCCGGTGAGTACGCCCATCGAAGCCATGCCAAGGGCCATGCCCACGAGTGAAATTAGTGTAACGCGTCGAACACCTTGGTGGTCGATCAGCCAGCCCAAGAACGGCGCTGCAACCAAATTTCCAATCGTCATCCACGTATAGATGGACTGGACTTCAGCGCGGGACCACCCGAAGGTTTCGCTCAATGGCTTTGTAAGGACACCAAGACTGTAAATAGGGATTGCGGAGAGGCCACACGCCAAGCCGACACCGGCGACAATTACGATCCGCCAGCTCCGTCTAAACTCTGCGAGAGGTCCTACCTCAATAGCGGTCGTCAAGACGAGAAATCCTGTATCAAAGACTCTTTTAGAATTGCGGCCCAGCCACCGCGAATTTGGGAGCCAGTACCAAACTTGTCTCCGTAGGTATCGCCCGGCATTTTGTCGCTGCGGAAGGTGACGACGGGCAAGCCCATGTACAACCATTGCCGACTGCCGTTTTTTAACTCAGCCGTTGACCAATTTGCAATCGGTTGAGCGCCTTCCGGTGCAATTACAGGGTCCCAATTGTCCCTTATGCACTCTTCGCCGCAGGTCTCACGTTTGATCCGTTCTTCGTCCCAGAGCATATAGTAAAGCGTCATGCCGTCTTCATTAGCCATAACTTCACCGAGATCCGTTTCCTGAAACTTGACCCAGGATGGAATTTGAGGCGCGTCCTGTAACACGACAACTTTCCATGTGCCTTCTGCATCTTGTCCGTTCGATTCCCCGGACCTGAAATCATCCTTAAAAGTGTACAGAGGCTGACCCTGATAGCTCCATTGTGTAAGGCCATCATCCCGACTGATAATTGCCCATTCATCGCTTAAGGGGCTCGCCATCCATGGTGCTTCAACCGGTTGCCAACGTTTCATGCATGCGTCATCGCATGCTCCAGATGTCTCCTTGTAAATTGTCATCCTAGTGGAGTTCGTCAAAATCTGCCCGAGAACGGATGCTTGTATGGAAATATCCGGCGGCGTTTCAACAAGTTCGTACAAGACGTCCCAAGAAACAGACGCCTTTTCACCCACTATTGCACCGGGATGAGTGTCCTTTATGTGGGTGTATACGGGTTGTCCGTTGTAGGCCCATTGCGGCGTATCGTCCTGGCGCTTGATCAAGGTCCACTTACCAACCGGGATGGCATTGTCTGATGCTAAAACGGGTGGCCAGGCAACCGCACACTCATCTATGCAAACTGACGTGCCGGGCTGGTGCTTATCCTGCTCAAACGTATAGAGGGTGAACCCGTCATCATTGACGAACAGGCGACCAGCCCCCAACTCGTGGACCCCGACGTCTGAAGGTAAACTCTGTTGCGCCATAGCATTCGTTTGAGAAAAGAGCAGCGACGCGCCGATGACCGTCAACTTCACGATGTTCATAATGATACTTTCTGTGTCGGCGTCTGTTTAAGACGCAGTCCTAAACAAGCACTTCCGAAATAACTCTACTTGTTTCCAACGAGCCTGTGCCCCAGCTGCCCACGGGAATGCCCATTGCCTGCAAGGTGGTTAGTCCTATCCTTGAAACTGGGTCGCCATTACCCGCAATATGAAGCCCCGTCTTGAGGCGTCCGCCGGCGGAGCCAATCAACATAATGGGGATGTTATCGACGGAATGGACTCTGGAATTGCCTGTATCTGAATTGGCAAAAATCAGCGTGTTGTCTAGCAATGTGCCGTCGCCCTCGCGGATATTTTTGAATGCCTGAATGAATGTCGCAAGTGCCTCCATGCTGTAAACATGCAATTCGGCCACGCGTCGTTGATAACCTAACTCTGAATCTATGGGTTCCTCATGAGTCAGAGTGTGATGGGTAAATGATTCACCACGCATCCGTAGCAAGGATAATGCTTGAGAGTAGAGCATGTTGAATACGCGTGTTTGATTACACGCCAGTGCCATCACCAGAATCTCGGTCAAAAGTTTGTGGTTATTTTGCGCGACGTCGAGCTCGATCCCCAGCGCTTCTTCTTCCGGCGGTGGCGTAGGAATACGACAGGCCTCAGAGACCTCAGGTTTCTCCATCTGGAGATCGAGTTGGTGCTCGAGCTGGCGAATTGATGTGAAGTATTCATCCATGCGGGCGCGATCAGAGGCGCCAAGTGTTTTTATGAAGTCTTTGCTTTCTTCATGAACGGCAGACAAGACGCTGCTGCGTACCATAACGCTTGGTGCAGGTTTGAAGTCTGCTTGGTTGGGATCAACAAACCCAGAGCCAAACACCCGTTGATAAAAAGCGATTGGAGAAACGTCTGCCGCATTTCGGCTTGTGGAATTGCGAAACGTATAGCTGTCCCTGGCACTGCCTGTGCCTGAAAGGTCGAGCGAACGAAATCTTGTGTCACTCCCAATCTCATCGGCAATAATAACGTCTAGGGTTGGGAGAGGTGTGTCGCCAAAGGAACGCGGCACATTTCCCGTTTTCGCAGCAACCCAACCCGAAAAGTGAACAGCGCTTGGTCTGCCATCAAGTGGCGTATTAAACGCGTTAAAATATGTGAGGTCGTTCTTGTAAGGAACGAGCGGCTGCGTTTCTTCTAGGAAGGTGATTTCAGGTTTACCATCCATGGCGATGCCGCGGCCTGGCGTATGGCCTAGTCCCCAGAACCACGAGCCAAATCGAACTGGAATGGGAGCGCCGGAGGCTAATGCCGTGCCACTGTCGTTCAGGAAGCAATCAAGAAACGGAAGGCCGACACCGACCGCGGCTCCGCCGAAGGTTCCGCGTAAAAAAGAACGGCGACTGGATTTCATGATTTTTCCTCCTTGGCTGCCAAAGGCTGGGTCTCACTGGCGTCGGCAGACGTGGTGTCAAGGCTCGGTGGTAAGACGCGATAAAATGCTTCGCTGAGCACTATTTCTTTTAAAAGTTCGGGGATCTTATATCCTGTGCCCGCAAACTTTTCCTCTAAAAAGCCCATCCACTGCCGCTCAGAGTTTACGGGAGAACGACCCGCAGCGTATGCATACAATCTGTTTGTGACACAGGCCGGAGCTGACGGGTTGTCGTGTAGGGCTTGGCCCAATCCGACAGCATTTGTATAGGTGATTCCGTCTAATTCGCCCGATGTGTCAATCGGTGTGTCATTTTCCTTCGTGCGGAATTGTCCGGCCCCGTCAAACTGTTCCATTGCCAAGCCAATAGGGTCCATCAATTTGTGACACCCTGCGCAACTTGCCTCTTGATTATGAACACTAAGTCTTTGGCGAGCTGTACGGTTAATCGGGTTTGCATCGTCATTGAAATTTGAAAAGTCGACGTCCCCGGGCGGTTCGGGAATCTTCTGGCACAACAGGTGTTCTCTTACAGCTTGCCCCCGCAAAGTCGGTGAGCTTTTGCCGGGGTGGGAGAATAACGCCTGGAAGCTGAGATGTGTGTGTACGCCGGCCCAGGGGCTCCCTTCTGGAAATTCATAAGGTGCCCAGCCTGTCGGGTTTTCGACACGCGCGCGGTAGATCGGACCTAACGGACCGCTAATGAAGGTCTTTCGGCTGGTAAAGATGTCTCGGTAATCGAGTTCTTCTTCCAACAACAAATGGGTAAGCGTGCGTAACGTCTGTTCTTTGGCATCATCGGCGACGTCGAGCACAAATGCCGGGTAGATGACGGGGTCTTTTTCAATTAGATCGAAGCGCTCAAATTCCAGCATGTCTTCGAAGAACGATTCCAAGCCATGTTCAATGCGACTTGACGCCATCATTCGATTAAACTGAGTCTCCAGTCCCTTTTCTGTGCCCAATTCGCCGTTTTGTGCGGCGCTCAGCAACGCATTATCAGGGGTCGTATTCCACAATAGAAAGCTGAGCCGCGTCGCTTTTGAATATCCGTCCAAGCGATGCAGACCCCTTGCCTCGGGATCAGGCTCAATGGTTTCATTGACGTATAGAAACTTTGGTGAAACCAGCATGCCGGTGAGACCGTAAGCGAGCCCATCGTAGAAGCTACCAAGCGTGTCTCCGGCTGACCCTGCAATCTTCACATATAATGACTGCTCTGCGTCTGTCAGTGGGCGCCGGAAAAGAAATCGGCCGACAGTCGAGACAAATTGCTCAGCGCAGGCAGTGTCACTTGCTGAATTTGATACTGGCTCACAAGGCACGATCACTTTGCGATTGTGACCATCAACAACTTGCAGAGCAATTGACCGGCCAAGAGCTTCATAACGCTCTAGCGCGGCGGGTGTGATCGTTGCGCTGCTAGCGCCCACGGCAAGTAAACCATCAATTCGCTCAAGCGGATCAAACCGCCCAGCAATGATAATATTGCTACCGAACACGTCTCTAATTGTATTCCGGTATTGTTGCTCGGTGAGGCGACGCAGCTGTGGTTCGCCGCCCTCAGTGAGCGGTTCGCTTTCGCCACATCCACTCAACGTAAATGTAACGGCTATCAAACAGGCGACAGAAAGTTTTTTAACGTGCTTACTCATACCTAATTACAAACCTTATCGTTAATTTGCCGCCAGTCGGGTGTCTTGTATATCTTGAGTTGCCGCTGACGTCTTAGGCTCGTCACTTTCTGGCCGGACGATGTACGCCGGAATAGCTTCAATTGTGTACGAAGACGATAATGCGGTGCATTCCCCTGTGTCGGGATCTGGATACCCGTCTGCCAATTCATGCGCGGCTTTATACATAGCCGGACAGCTGAATTGGCCTGTAACCGCCATATAGCCGCCCTTGCGGAAATAACTCCAGAAGTTATCAACGTCGCGATAACCGGCAATAATGCCTTTGGCGCGTTCGTCCGTCGCTTCCAGGTCCACCTCTAGACGCATATCTCTCAGGTGGATCTCGGAATGGGTTAGATTGCCGTAGTACGGCAGGTAAGCCTCAATGGGATCTGTTGTTAGCACGCCGTCGATGATCCGACCCTTGGCGGCGTTGCCATAACCGGGGATGTCATGAACACGATAGCTGGAGTAGGGCAAGATGTTACCTTGCGCGTCCTTTGGAAAAACATCCTTGGCGCGGTACATGCGTACGACCACGTCGTCGTCATTGTGACGATCATCCACGCTAGAAATCTCTACTAAAATGATACCCTGCGACGTATCAACGAGCTCACCGTTGGCGTTGGTTTCCACGTACCCACTATTCCGCCAACCGTAGGTGCATCCCAATAGCCGGTACATTTGGTTGTCGATGCCCGTTTCACCAGCAGGTGATGTAAAGTTCTTATGTGAACAGGTCTTAGGTGTTGGGGTGC
Organism: Rhodospirillaceae bacterium; assembly: GCA_029243545.1. Lineage (GTDB taxonomy): Bacteria > Pseudomonadota > Alphaproteobacteria > Rhodospirillales > Rhodospirillaceae > JAQWRV01. The sequence continues at coordinate 183,761 of JAQWRV010000002.1, read as the reverse complement.
CTTCCGTTAATCCATCGAGGTTCATGCCATAAGAAATAGCACCTTCGACGGTCTTCATCGGCGGGTCTTCGACTATGGTTGGAAAGCCGCACACATCTTCGCCGTTCGGGCCTCGTTTTGCAGACATCGCCCGACGGGTGCCCGTGACGGGTTCGATGTCTCCACCGTTGGTCAACTCGTCACGGATACCAGGCTCAAGGCTCTTCCACCAAATTTCATCGTTACCGATTTCTAAGCCACGGGGGCATTCCTCCATATATTTAGTCTCATAAACGGAGGTGTAAAAAGAGACCACGACAAAGCCTAGAGTGCTCTCGTCGTTTGCCTTTGCAGGATTCTGCATAAAGGCGGTTAGGGCGACAGATGCTATGAAACCCGCTAGCGCTGGCCGTGCCTCTATAGAATTCAAAAGTCGATTTGAAATCAATGTTTTACCCATTACTCGTCAAATCCTGATTCCTGTGACCACCAAGCGTGTTGCCATGACCGGATGCATGCCAATGAATATCTGTAAGATGCTCAAACGCCACGGATAATTAAATCCCGATTATTGACCACGGCCACCTGTTGCACCTTACTTTTGGCATAGGCCAGCCGTTACGACAGTCTATGGAGTATGAAATGGCTCTCGTTAAGGCTGAACGTGAGAACCAGGTGCGCTAACCTCAAAACCAAAACGGCCGTTGAATGGTCACCAAGCGGACGCGGACCCTCAATAACCCGCAGAAACCGGCCTGTTTTTGGTCGCTTAAGAGGCGGCCGCTGGACATTCAAACATCCCTCGGGTTATGGCGGGCATACGCGAACCATGCAGATAAAAAGGAGACATACTGCGTGTCTTTTCGAGCATTTTATGTCGCTTTGGCCCTATTGATGGGCGTGAGTTTAGGGCCAATCGCGCAGGCCCAGGATTATTCGGGAACTGAGGGGCCACCGATAAAATTTAGTGCGTTTCTCTCTGCAGATGAACAAAGCGCGCCAACGGAAAGCCCCGGCAGTGGACAGGCTGAATTCGTTCTGGACCGGCCTACCCAGCGTCTCGATTGGACGATTACCTATAGTGGTCTGACTTCAAATGCGGTCGCTGCTCATGCCCATGGCCCCCAGACACCTGGCGGAAACGCTGGGATTTTATTTGATTTGGCGCCCGAAGGTATGAAAAGCCCTCTCAAGGGTTCGCGGAAAATCAACGATGGAGAGCTTGAATACCTGCTGACCGGCCGTATTTACGTCAATATTCACACGACCAAGCTGCCTGCCGGTGAATTGCGCGGACAGATGATGCGGCAACGTCCTGAGTAGACAAATCCCAGAGTTTTGCGACATCTATCCATATTCTGAGTGTTCACGACGTGCCCATCGAAAAACAAGAGCGTGGCCGCTAGGCGAAGAAAAGCGTATGCAAAGTCACACGGGAAAACATTAAATTAGAAGGACTTGGCTTTAGCTCTGCGACGCCAATCAAGAGAAGAAAATGAATACATGCAGGTATTATATGGCCAAGTGCCCGATTATTGCCGCAGTGGGGTTAGTTTCTGCCGCACTGGTGACGCAAACCTTGACCGCTGCCGAGGTTGTCACTCCGGCGTCTGCCTCTACTGAGGCTGCTTCATCAGGGGCAAATGGTGGAAAGACATTAGGGTTTGTCGTTAAAGACTGGATGCCGGCGGTTTACGAAACCAAATTTATGGATGAGTGCCCCGCCGGACTTAACATCAGCAATGACGAAATTTGGTGGCGCGACCTGACCAAGCAGCAACGCTCGGAACTGACTCAAGATGGCTTGATCACCACGCTGGACCGGTGGTTCACGGCTCGCAGCCGCGGTCCGAATGGTGAAGATATATGCATCAATCCTCATCTGATAACAGATGACCCACCGCTGCTGACTGTCGAAGGGCCCACCGCATTTGGCATCAATTTAGATGGCAATGTTGATGGCAATGCGACACCTAACTCCTGTGCACACGAAAATTTTTCAAGCCCAGACGGTGTTCCCGGGGTCGACAATCAATTGTATCGGCTTATCGGTTGTATTTACGGTTACCGAGAACAGGGCGTGATTGATATCAACGCCAATGAAATGCGCCGCACCAGTGGCTTGGCCATGATCCTGATCGAAGTGGAGGGTGTTGATAATGAGCGCAATGACGATGATGTTATAATAACCTTTTATCGTTCGATCGATCAGTTTCCGTTAGACAGTGCCGGCAATGTCTTACCCTACGCGAGCTACCGGGTTGATTACACAGACGCTGGTCCGCGTTACGGTGATTCCATCAAAGGGCGCATCGTTGACGGAGTCCTATTGTCAGACTCTGGTGATGTTCAGCTACCGTACTACGGCAATTACAATTACATGCATCCCGTAATTCGCGATATGTCGATCCGTTTGGATATTTCTGAGGATGGCGGCCAGTCTCTTGGATTGGTGTCTGGTTACTACGACTTGGAACAGTACCTATATCTCACGGGAGGGCTTGGGCCGGTTATATCGACGGGAAACTTCAGCTGCCCCGCTTTCTTTGAAGCTGCTAAAAAGATGGCTGATGGCTATCCGGATCCCGAAACCGGGGAATGCACACATATTTCATCGTCATTTGAAATCAGCACCTACGCTGCTTTCATTATTCATCCGGAACAAACAGACGAAACGGAGACGGCTGAAAGATGACCCTCATTGGGGGTTCTCTTCAGCCCAAGGAGTTTGGCATTGAGTTTTAAAACGTACATTAGAAGTTGTACGGCTATAGCATTGACTGCGTCGCTGTTCTTCTTGTCGGCCTGTAGCGAACCAGAGCCGGCAACGAATGGCGCGCCGCCTGACATGCGTCTCCTGACATCTGAGCAGTATCGCAATATCATACACGATGTGTTCGGTGAGCATATCGAGATTGCCGGTCGGTTTGATCCGCTCGTGCGCACTGATGGTCTTTTTGCCGTCGGCGCACGTAGCGCGCCGATTACACCGAAGGGTTTTGAAGAATATTATAATGTTGCGCGGTCGATCGCGCGCCAGGTTGTAAACGAAGAAAATAAACTGGTTCTCATTCCATGTGAGCCAGTTGATGCCAGTCGCGCCGATGAAGCCTGTAGCCGGCAATTTTTTACGGATGTAGGCCGCGCTCTTTACCGCCGGCCATTGACGGACTCTGAACTTGAAACGGCGGTTGATGCTTCAGGCAAAGTCGCTGACGAACTTGGTGGGTTTTATGAGGGTGTAGAGTTTGGATTGACCGGTCTTCTCGTAACGCCCAATTTTCTTTTCATCATCGACGCAACGGAGCAGGATTCCTCCGCCGCGGGCGGTGTTCGTCTTACGGGATACGCTAAGGCGTCTCGCCTGAGTTTTCTGCTATGGAATACTTCACCAGATGACATGCTGCTTGAGGCTGCCGCAGCAGGAGATTTGCACTCGGAAAAAGGTTTGGTGCGCGAAGTCGACCGGATGATGAATTCGATTCGCCTGGAACGCGGTGTCCGTGCATTTTTCGAAGACTTTCTCGACTTGGAAAGATTTGAGAATCTTGAGAAAGATACCATCATCTACCCGGCCTACAGTATTAACGCAGCGGAAAGTGCTAAAGAGCAGCTTCTGCTAACTATCGTTGATCATGTTGTCGATAAAGACGCTGCCTATCCAGAGCTTTTCACGACCCGTGAAACGTTCATGGATGAACATCTTGGGCGCATATATAAAATTCCAGTCACCCGCCCTGATGGCGGCTGGGAGCGTTACGAGTTTCCTGCTGATGACAGGCGTGCAGGTATTCTGACTCAGATGGGTTTTCTTTCTCTTTTCTCTCATCCTGGCAAAAGCTCTCCAACCTTACGGGGTAAAGCGGTGAGGGAACTATTGCTGTGTCAGAAAGTACCTGACCCGCCAGCCGAAGTGGATTTTTCTCTCTTTAACGACCCTAATGCGCCGAGCCGTACGGCCCGCGATCGATTGACAGCACACTCGACCGCTCCGTCATGTGCTGGGTGCCACAAGTTGACTGACCCCATCGGTCTTGGCTTTGAACAATTTGATAGCATTGGTCAATTCCGTGTGGCGGAACAAGGTGTGGAGATCGACCCATCTGGTGATCTCGATGGTCTTGCTTATTCAGATGCAAAATCTTTGGCCCAAGCCATGCACGATCATCCGGGTGCCCCTGCGTGTTTGACAAACCAGATGTACTCTTATGCTGCTGGTCGTGCACCAGGGCGCGGGGAACGTGAATTTGTTCGGTATCTCGAAGCCAATTTTTCTGAGTCTGGCCACAGCTTGAAAGTATTGCTTCGCAATATTGCATCTAGCGACGCCCTGTACATGGTGACAAAGCCTGAACAAGGTCCTGATGGTGTTCGGGCTGCTTCACTTAAAGACTCTTCCAATAAGGAGCGTGGATCATGAGTTTCTTTATTCCCCGCAAGACGTCCCGTAGGCAGATGCTGCGCAGCCTCATGGGCGGCGGCGTCGTTTCGTTGGCTCTGCCATTCTTGGACTGTTTTCTAAATACTAACGGGACGGCTCTAGCGAGTGGCGCGCCCATGCCGGTTCGTTTCGGTACGTGGTATTGGGGGATGGGGCATACGCCTAAACGTGCCGTTGTTGAAAAACAGTCAACAGGCCCCGGCATCGAGTTTTTGGAGGAAACAGCATCGCTGATTCCGCACAAAGACAAGATGACGTATTTCGGAAACTTCAATATGCCGTTGGATGGGCGTTCTAATTACACCCACCATAGTGGCTGGGTGGTCGTTCGCACGGGATCTGCGCCAGAGGCTGGCGGTGATGTTCCGGCGCCAACGCTCGACTTGTTAATTGGAGACGTGATTGGTGAAGGAGCACGGTTTCGCAATCTCGATGTAACCAGTGTCGGTATAGCGCGTGAGAATTACAGCGCGCGCAATACCTATAACCGCGCTGGCGCTGAAGTTGATCCCGTCGCGTTGTTTGACCGCATTTATGGCCCCGAATTTGCTGATCCGAACAAAGCGGATTTCAAACCCGACCCTGCGGTCGCACTGCGTAAAAGTGTGCTTTCTGCCTTTACCGAGGAAACTAAGGACTTCGTTAAGACACTTGGTGCGACTGATAGGCAGCGTCTCGATGAGTACTTCACGTCAATCCGAGAAGTTGAGAATCAATTGTCGCTTCAGCTTCAGAAACCAGAGCCCAATGAAGCCTGTGTTGTGCCCGAGCGGCCGCGTGAACAGAAAGAAGACGAGTACATTAGAGTTAGAGAAATGGATTCCGTTGTTGATACCCATAAGGTTATGGCGAAGATTTTGGCCATGGCAGTGGCGTGCAACCAAACTAAAATTTTCAACCTGGTTTTCACCGATAACTTTGCCAATGTACGTCGCGTCGGCGAAACTTATACCCATCACCTCCTGACGCATGAAGAAGCCATAGATTCAGAGATCGGATATCAGCCTCTAACTTATTGGTTCAATAAGAGTGCAATGGACGGGTTAGCCACTTACATCGATATTTTAGATGGCATTCCTGAGGGTGACGGCACACTGCTCGATAACTGCCTCGTCATGGCAACAACTGAAACTAATTATGCCCGATTGCATACCATTGATGGGGTGCCTGCCTACCTCATTGGAGGCGCCGGGGGGCGCGTTAAACAGGGCATGTACGTTGCTGGCGGTGGTGATCCGATCACCCGGGTTGGCCTTACAGCTATGCAGGCCATGGGCGTTCCTGTTCAGACTTGGGGAACCAAGTCGTTAGAGACATCCAAACCCATCACAGAAATTCTAGCATAAGCGCGCCGCGAACACGGCTGCATGATGATTAAGAAAGGCTAGTTTTATGACGTCTCGTGTGCGAGCGGATAATCTCGTTGTATATGCGCTTTTGTTTGTTGGGGCTTTTGTCCTTATGTTAGCGCAGGCTTTGGCAGCTGTAGAGGCGCCGGCCGCTCCCCAAGAAATCACCCTGGAAGCTAAGGGGCATGGCTGGGCGATAACCGACGCACAAGGCATGACGTTATACGTCTCTAAGCGCGATAATGCGCCAGGTACATCTAGTTGTGTTGAAGGCTGTGCTTTGGCGTGGCCGGCGTATGCGGCGCCGGAAAATGCGATCACTGGAAACGGATGGTCAGTGATTACCCGCGTAGATACCGTTGGTGAAAATGAAGTCGAAAGTCTCCAATGGGCGTACAATGACAAACCACTCTATCGATACAATGTCGATCAATCGCCCGGTGACACCTACGGCGAAGGCTCCGGGTTGCTTTGGGATATAGCTTTTATAGAAATTCCCACGCCCCCAGGTATACAGATTGAAACTACTTTAATGGGGTATGTGGCAGCAGACGGACATCAGAAAACATTGTATGCGCCTCAAGCGGAAGTGGACGTGGCGTCTTTATGCGTTGAAACAAGCTGTAAAACTGATTGGAGCCCGGTTATCGCACCGCGTGTTGCCCGGTCGATCGGGGAATGGTCTGTTGTAACGCGCGTCGATGGTCTGAAGCAATGGGCGTACAATGGCCAGCCGTTGTTTCGCTATTCGGGCGACGTACTAATCCAAGAGGCTCAGGGACACGAAGTCCAATTTGATTCCGAAGGGAATACGATGAGCGCGATGGTGCTGGAGCCGCGCCCACCTTATCCCTCTTGGGTCACGGTGCATGATACCGATGCAGGAGAGATGTTGGCGGATTTGAATAGCCAAACCATTTACATCTGGGATCCCAGCAAGCTTTTTTCTGTGGCACGTCAGGCCGTTGAAGGCTGCGAGTTTGAATGCCTCGAAGAAGAGTGGATTCCGGTGTTTGCAACTGAAACTGACGTCGCACCTGGCGGTAATTGGGCCATTGTCATATTGTCTGACGGACGTCGCCAATGGGCCTATAAAGGCCGTCGATTGTTCACCAACACGCGAGATAAAACGCAGGGTTCTTTTCTTGGGTACCGCCACGGTGGAAACCGGGCATGGAACGTTGTCATGCATTCCGGCAAGGCCTTGCAGGGCACTCTGAGACGGCCGTAGCCGTAAACCTAGTCAGCTTCTCAAGACAATTAGTTATAACAGGGGATCACAGAATGAAACTCGGAAAACGGGGATTGTTATTTTTTACGGCACTTATGGTTTCAGGACCGGCATTTGGTCAAAGTGCGGCCGAAAGTGCATCCGGCAAGGTTTTTCCAGCCGGCGAGCAGATGGTGATTGCTGCCGCTTTGTGGGAAGAGGGTGGCAATCCGATGATCGCACGTGGCGATGAAGCCGTTGCGGCAGCGCCCGCAGACGCTGTGCATGTAACCGTCACTGTTTACGGTGGCAGTGGCGTGCGTGCTGTTTCCATTCCCGGTGGATCCAAATTTATGCCGCCCCCGAATACAAAAGATACCGTCGTGTATTTGGCGACAGGACGCTTGACCGCAAATTTAGGCGGAACGGTGACGGAACTCATGCCCGGTGACGTGCTGCAAAAGTCTGGCAGCGCCGCCAACGTATATGAGTTTCATGAAGACTCAGTGATTATCGAGCACTACGTTCCGTCGCCTACAAAATAAAACCGCTATTTAGTCATTGTGCGCCAAAAGCCGGTTTCCGATTACGTGAAGTCGGCTTCTAGGTATTGTACAGCGTAGACGCGTCGCGCCACTGGTAGAATCTCATGACTCTCGAAACGTATTCTTGGATCTTCCTGTTTCTCTATGTTGCAATGATGGTGGTGTTTGGCATCATCGGCAGCAAACGTGTAAAGAACGCTGACGATTATGCCACTGCCCGTGGCGGCTACGGGCCGATCTTCCTGGCGCTTGCGTTTACCTCAACTGCGGCATCTGGCGCCACGTTCCTCGGCATCCCGGCTCTGGCCTATCACTTTGGTCTGTCGACCATGTGGTTCATGTTCGTCTACCCGTTAGGGCTCTACACGGGTGTGCTCTTGTGCCAGCACGCGGTGGCTCACGCGGGTGCGAATTTCGGAGCCCGTTCCATCCCCGAGTACCTTGGTGAAAAGTACCAGTCGGACGCCATTCGTATCATCACATCAGTCTACACATTGATTTTGTTGTTCTATTTGGCGAGCCAGCTGGTATCTGGGCTGGTGATGTTTGAGACCATGTTGGGCTTATCGCTGCCGGTCGCCCTGGCGATTACCACTGCAGTGCTTGCCGGATATGTGGTCATGGGAGGCGCCCATGCAGATGTATTCACCGATGGTGTGCAGGGTTTCATCATGGTGCTGCTGGCCATCGCCGTCCTGATCATGTTTCTGGTGGGTTTCGGCGTTGATGGTGGTCTGAGCGCGGTTTTGCAGAAAATTGAAACGTTAGATCCGAAAACGGTTCAAGTCTTCAACTCGGCGAGTCCGGTGACGGCTAACGCCTGGCACGCTTTGGCCTTTTTTATATCTTTCATACCTTTGGGTCTGCTGCCACATAACGGCAACAAGCTCTGGGCATTAAAGGACGAGAGCCAAAGATGCCGGTTTATCCAGGCCTCGTTCATCTTTGGCTTGATCATGCCGTGCATGGCATTCGGTGGTATCCTTGGGCGAGCGGTGCTGGGAGATGACCTTGTCGGGACGGCCGCCAATGATGTAGTGCCTCAACTTTTCATTGAACTTCTACCGGCTTGGCTGGCCGCCTTTCTCGGCATCGGCATATTGGCAGCGGTGATGTCGACAGCCGATGGCACGGTCATCACCATGGGGCAGATCTTTGCTAATGACTTGTATCGGTTGAGCTACGCACCCAAGTTTGAAGCCCATCGATCAGACGAAGATACCGATAAGACGGCCCTCAAGATCGGTCGAATCGCTACATTTGCTGTACTTATTGCATCTGCGGGTGTGGCTTGGATGGGGCAAGATTTTAACATCACCTTGCTTGGCGCTATTGGCTTTGGCGGCATGTCGTCCGCCTTCGCCGGTCCGCTGATTCTTGGCATCCTCTGGCCGGGCGTGACCAAGATTGCCGTTTATGTAGGGTTCTTTACGGGCGGATCGTTTTTCATCAGCGTGGTGTCGGGGTTTGTCACTGCAACAGGATTACCGGGAAGTTTTGTGCATGACGTCACGGCGTGGCTGGAACGAGATGCGGGCAATTCATTCTCTATTGCTGCTGCCGGCGTGATCCTAAGTGTGGTGGTCACCTATGCGGTTTCAAAATTCACACCGGGGTATACACAAGACCATCTAGATCGGTTTGTCTCTCGATGATGAGTTGAGCGGCGCAGTTTTTATTGCCGTGGACCTACGTCGAGCTGACCACGTACTTCGCCAAATGGCCATTTTTCAGTAGTGATGTTTACGTATGACCAGCCTGTAAGGAGGTATTGAACTTCTGCTTCGTTGAGGACTGCCGACCCCGTTAAGGGACTGACGATGCCGTTTGGCGCGAGATCGATGTAAGGCAAACCGTTTGCTCCAGGCTGGGAAGGGCCGTTGAGCGTGGCAGCCGTAGGTTTGGAAATTAGATCTTTGAATCTCACATCCCATGACAAAGTCAGCGTTGTAAGATCAAGAACAAGATCGGCAGTACCAGATGCTGGACTGATGGTGAGGCGGGTTTGGTTGCCTGCAGAAAGATCAGTGTGAAATTCACGCGACATATTTTGAGCCTGAGCCGGGACCAGAATGCTTCCTGAAGGCGCAAGCAACAAGATAACCATCAAAGATAAGAGCCGAGACATATCGTTCCTTTTTCATTCAAGCGCTTATTGCTTGACGATTGCAGGCGCATCTTATTCAAGCCCGAACACGCAGGTAAGGTCAAATTATACAAGTGACCATTAGGCGCTTCCTGCGCGAAATTCGTATTTGCAGAAGGGTGTGATCATGCGACAAACTGTTCAGGTCCCAAGGGGTATTTATCAGAGAGGCATAATGAGCAAGCAGTTTGAATTTTCGCGCCGGTCTTTAGTTAAATGCGGTGTTCAAGTACCAATAATTTCAGCCGCCGCCGGGCTATTGGCAGCCTGTGGTGATGGTGAAGAGAAAGTCGCGCTTTGTGCCGACCCTAATTCCTTGAGTTTTGGTGAAAACAGTATTCGCCAGGCTAACAAGTATACCGAGGCGACGACGGACCCAGAAAATGACTGTCTGAACTGTGCCTTTTTTACACCAGAGCCACCTGACGCAAATGGCGAAATTCCCAATTGCGGCCATTGCAGCATTTTTGAGGGCTTAGCGAGCAAGAATGGCTACTGTGAGTCCTGGAGCACGAAAGACACAGGGCAGGGGTAAGTTACCCTTACCTTTGTTGAGCCACGTCGGCTTCAGTTACAACGCCCCCACGATTGCCCCAGTTTGACCGCATGTAGGTGCTGAGCAGCGCAATTTCATCGTCGTCCAGTTTCTCTCCAAATGGGTCCATAGTTTTCCATGCGCCTGGCGGCGACGGTGCAGGAACAGTGGCGCCATACAAAATTACATTGATGAGAGAAGAGGGGTCGTCTGCTTGGACGATACTGCTGCCAGCGACGGCCGGTCCGATGCTGGAATCGCCCAAGCCGGTCGGCAAGTGACAGGTGCCACAATGGATCGTGTAAATGAGTTCTCCAGCACGGAAATCAGCTGGGTCCATCTCAATCTGCGGCGCCCGCTCAATTGGCGGCAGGCTGTCCAAGTACTCAGCCATGGCCTGAATATCGTCGTCGCTTAATTGCGAGGTGCTGAGCGTGATGACTTCGTTCATCGGACCAAAGGATCCAGCCATTGAACTGTGGCCCGTCTTTAAATACGCGGCAATATCTTCGGCAGACCAGGCATCAAGCCCATCCGGGGCAGATGTTAAATTCACCGCTGACCAGCTTCTAATTTTATCTTCTGCAACTCTGTCATTGTAGGTGCCGCCGCTAAGTGCGCGGTCATCTTCTTTTCCACCCAATGCGTTTCGGGGCGTGTGGCAGGTACCGCAGTGCGCTAAGCCTTCGACCAAATACGCGCCGCGGTTCCATTGTTCGGATTGGGAGTCGTCAACAACGTAACGTTCGCTGTCAAAAAAGAGGGCGTTCCAGATTCCCATGAGCGCGCGCTGGTTAAATGGAAACCCCATTTCATTTTCCGGCGGTGCGTATGACGAAGGCGCTACAGATTTAAAGAAGGCAAATAAGTCTTTGAGGTCCGCTTCAGAAACCTTGGTGAACGACGGGTATGGGAAAGCGGGGTATAGTTTGGTGCCGTCGGCAGATTCCCCATGGTGCATCGCCCTGACGAATTGTTCCTCTGTCCAGGAACCTATACCTGCGTCTGGGTCGGAGGTAATGTTGGTGGAATAAATAACGCCAAACTCCGTTTTCATTGCAAGCCCCCCGGCAAAGGGTTCTCCGTCATGTGCTGTGTGGCATGCCATGCAGTTGCCTGCAGTCGCCAAATACAAGCCACGCTGAACTGGGTTTTCGCTGTTCGCCATTGTGCTTGTCGAGGCCATGTCCTGGGCGTGGATAATGTCTGGAAGACTCAGAAATGACAGGGCCATCGTCGCAAACATCAAATAGCGCAGAGGCTTCAATTGAATAAGTGACGTCAGCATGGGAATCCGTAAAGCTGTATGGCGCACGTTAAGTCCTTTGATGTCATTGAGGGCGCGTCTCTAATGGTCTGTTGGACCTCTTGAGGCAATCTTTGGATGGAAAAGTGACCATGGTTTGGACGTTCTTACAGTTCGCCACCCGGCTTCTTTCCTCCATGATCGCATTGTTCCAAGATGGGGGGTAGCTCAGCCGAATTACAATGAGGAGTTAAAACGTTGCTTTTGAGAACAATGACGATTGGTCTGTTCGGTGCCGCTTTAGGTGCATTCGGGCATTCCCAAGCCGCAGAGCAAGTTGCGACTGTAGAAATTGTGGTGCCTGGATCGGTCATCCAAGCCATTGAGGGTATAGATATTGGGCCCGATGGCATGATTTACGGCACCAGCATTCATGCTCAAGAAGTGTATCGCATAGACCCCGACACAGGTTTTGTCACCATTGCAATTGCCTCACCTTACGGAGAATCCGATGATGTCGCGGTCGGGCCGAAAGGCTCTCCTGTGGAAGGAGTTTTGGCCTGGACGGCCCAACACACAGGAGAAATCCGCATCCAACGCCCCGGAGGCATGCCTGAAGTTGTGTTGCCGAATGCGCCACGCGTGAACCCTATTGCCTTCAATGCAGAGGGCCGTTTGTTCACCTCACAATCCGGTGCCGGGGAAAACGAGTTGTGGGAAATTGATATCATCGGCAATACGCCGCCCCGTGTAGTTGCCAAGAACAAAGGCCGTCTCAATGGCTTTGGGTTTGGTCCAGATGGCCGTTTGTATGCGCCTCACTTTGGTACCAACGAACTCTTCGCAATAAATGTGGATACGGGTGAACACACCGTCATCGCCAAGGATGTAGGAAACACGGCCGCGACCAAGACTGATGCCAATGGAGACGTGTGGAATGTTGATTACACGACCGGTGATCTTTGGTTCACGGACATTGAAACCGGAAAATCAGAAATCGTCAAAAATTTTCCTGAACCCCTCGACAATCTCGTGATCGACAAGAACGGTGTTATTTACTTAGCTGACCTGGCTATTAGCGGCATTACTGCCTTTGATCCCAAAACAGGAAAAAGCTGGGAAGTCACCGCTGGCTCTTTCACGGTCCCGCTCGGTATGGCCATGACAACGTTTGATGATGAGGAAGCGATTCTCATCGCCGATCCATTTGGCTACCGCTTCCTTAACCCAAAGACAGCAGAGATGACGCGAGAGCCAGAAATGTGGAGCGCCGGCGGGTCTTCGTCTGTAGCTGCCAATGAAGAGTTCTTGTTCACCACCTACACGAACTATAACGCCGTTCGTAAAATCGACCGCGAGACCAATGAGGTCGTTTTCATGACCACGGATATACAATCCCCCCGCGGTATCGTGCTGACAAGCGCGGGAGACGCCATCATAGCGGACACCTCAACGGGTCGTTTGGTGCGGTTGGTTGGTGAAGACATTCAAGAGTTGGCGACCGGATTAGACGAGCCAGTTGCGCTTCTATTGGAAAGCGATTCCTCGGTGTTGGTTTCCGAAATTGGTTCCGGCACCATAAGCCGCGTCGACGTTTTGTCTGGCAAGCGTACAGAACTTGTTTCTGGCTTGGTAAATCCGCTAGGCCTAGCGTTGCTTAATGATGGCCGCGTGGTTGTTGTTGAGCCAAAAGGGACTGTCACTGCCATCGATTTATTGACCGATGAGCGCACTGTACTGGCCAGGGGATTGCCAGTTTCTTTAGATCACCATGACCTGCCAGCCAATACACCGCTTGGTATAGCGGTTGACCGGTCAGGCGCAATTTTTGTCAGTTGCGGGGACGACAATAGCGTCGTGAAGATCACACTGAATGATGGGTAAACAAACCTTTCTCAGAAGAATTTGCCATGCTGTTGTATCCGCAGCAGTGGTATTTGGTTGGTTTTCGATTCTGAACCCGGTCTACGCTGAGCAAACACTTCGTGTCGGCATAACGAGCTTCTCCACATCGCGCGGCAATCCGTTTGCGACGACGAGCGGATTGCCCCCAATGTATTCCTACTCAGCGTTTCTAGAGGGGCTGACCCGGGTCAACAACAAGGCTGAAGCGCTGCCTATGTTGGCGGAGCGCTGGGAGTCTGAAACCGAAACAACGTGGCTGTTTTATCTCCGCAAAGGCGCGTTGTTCTCTAATGGCGAGCCAGCCAACGCGGAAGCCGTGGTCTTTACGCATGGTTTGTTGATCTCTCAAGAAGGGGCAGCCTATCCGATCGCTGTAGAGCAAAGAGGCATAGAATCCATAGAGGTTGTGGATGAAACAACGGTGCGAGTACGCACATCTCAGCCCGATATTCTCCTCCCCAATAAGATTGCAGCACTCAAGATCGTTCCGCCGAAATATTGGACGGACGTGGGCAAAGACGGTTTCGCTGCGACACCCATCGGCAGTGGCCCCTTCATGATTGAAGATTGGACAACGGCCCGTATGGCATTGGTCCGCTCTCCATCGGCCTGGCGCCAGCCGATTGTTGACGCTCTGGAGTTGATCTCTGCTGCTGAGCCTGCAACGCGGGTGCAAGGGTTGCTGTCTGGGCGCCTTCATATAGCGGTTCAATTGGGACCCGACGACGTGCCGCTCATAGAATCGGCTGGTCACAAAGTTGCGCTTGGACTAGACCCCAGCATGCAGGTGGTTGCGTTTATCACTGAAAAGGACTCACCTCTGACCGATATCCGTGTCCGCCGCGCTCTGAATTATGCTGTAGATCGTGAGGCCATGGCTCAGGGGCTCCTTGGCGGTCACGTGCAGATGGCAACGCAAACCACTCCGAAAATCGCTTTTGGCTGGGATCCCGATATTCCGCCCTGGCCGTATGATCCTGACCGCGCTAAAGCATTATTGGCGGAAGCCGGCTATGCAGACGGGTTCTCGTTTCACATTGAAATTCTTTTGGGATCAGCATCCTATTCCGCGCTGGTCTATCAGCAGGTTGCTGTAGACTTGGCTAAGGTGGGCGTCACCATGTCGATCCGCCGCATTCCTGCGACCCAATATGCCCGCGGCGTTTATCAGGGGCAATGGGCTGGAGAGGCCATCGGCATGGACTACGGAGTCAATCCATCACTCGACGCGCTTATTCCGTTGGTGCGTCATTCATGTCTATGGATGAAACCTTGGTTTTGTGAGGAGTCTATTTTGCCGCTTATGGCGCAGGCTGGCGGTACTTTTGATCTGGACGAACGCCGCCGTTTGACTCAAAAGGTCATGCGCCGCCAGCTGGAATTCGTGCCGTCTATCTTGCTGTATGAAACGGCCCGCTTCGATGGTTTGAATGCAAAGGTGGAGAACTTTTTGATCGAAGTCGGTCACATCAACTATGACGAAATCAGCTTGAGCGAATAGAAGACTGGGCCCGACCATGAGTTTGTTGAAACCTGAAGAGTCCTCGTTTGCCGGAACTGTTAATGTTTTGGTGATCGGGGGTGGTGGGTGTGGACTTTCGGCGGCATTATCAGCCCATGAGCATGGGGCGGAAGTGCTTGTGTTGGAGCGGGATTCATCCGCTCTCGGCACGACATCTATGTCGACAGGGCTGATCCCTGGTGCCGGAAGCCGTTTCCAAACAGAAAAAGGCATCGTGGACACACCGGATATTTTCGCGACGGACATCATGCATAAAACAAGGGATCAAACAGATCAGTCTATGGCCGTGCATATGGCGGAGCAATCGGCACCGACCGTCGAATGGCTAGCCGACTATTGTGGTGTGCCTTTATCGCTGGTGGATTCATTTGATTATCCCGGTCATAGCCGGCGTCGCATGCACGGCCCGCCCAATCGAACCGGGTCCGAACTCATGGGAGCACTCCACGACGCCATGGCGCGCAACGGACTGGACGTCGCACTTGATGCGCCGGTAACGGATTTGTTTGCAGATGAGGCAGGACGTATTCAGGGCGTGCGTATTACCCGCCCCGACGGCACTATCGAAGATCTGGGATGTAACGCTTTGATTCTGGCCTGCTGTGGTTTTGCCGGCAGTCAGGATATGCTCAAGGAATTCATCCCAGAGATCGTTCCAGCAGAATTTTTCGGCCATCCCGGCAACAAAGGTGACGCCATTCGCTGGGGCAGGGCTCTTGGCGCGGCTGTGGGCGATATCCATGCCTATCAAGGCCATGGCGGGCTAGCTTACGGGCAGGGTGTACCAATTCTCTGGGCCCATATCATGGAAGGTGGTTTTCAGGCCAACGCGGACGGAAAACGATTCTCCAATGAGGCTAAAGGTTACTCCGAGCAAGCGGTCGAGATCGTCGCGCAGCCGGGTCACTTCGCTTGGAGTATCTATGATGAGCGCTGCCACGCCATCATGAAAGAATTCGACGACTACCATGATGCGCTCAAGGCCGACTGTATTCGAAAAGCAGGTACCATTGATGAACTTGAAACAATTACAAGATTGCCAAACACATTGGTTGATACTTTAAACGACGTGGCGGCAATGACTCGCGGGGAACAAGAGGATGCGCTGGGGCGTGATTTTACCGGTCACCCCGTTCTTGAGCCGCCGTACTATGCCGTGAAAGTGAGTCCTGCTCTTTTCCATACACAGGGCGGGCTCATCGTCGATGAAAACGGCCAAGTGAAGCGCGAAGACGGCTCTTTGCTGCCAAATCTCTACGCAGGCGGCGGCGCGGCGAGAGGCATTTCCGGGCCTTCTTGCTGGGGATATCTCGCTGGAAATGGCCTTATTACGGCCACTGCGCTGGGCCGCCTGTCGGGGCAGGCTGCGGCGCGGGCGACCCGCTAACCACCTGTCAGGCATCTGTGCTTGCCGGGTTCCGCATTTGTAATTCTCTTTGAAGCTAGGGGTTTCGGACTCGTACGAATGCCGGATACAGTCTGGCCGTCAGCCTAGAGGACGGAGTGTGGCCCAGTCTGAAATAGGGAATAGCGTAGGTTATGAGTGAGTCATCATTTATCGAGTTTAAGCATGGCTGGAAGGCCATCCTCGGAGCCATTGTCGGTGTTGGTTCTGGTTTGACGGGGATCGTCTTCTACACCCATGGCGTTTTCGTCATTCCCATTACGGAAGAAATGGGATGGTCACGCGGCGCTACACAATTCGCTTTTTCATTCGTGATGATGAGTGCTGCCATTACCGCACCGTTCATCGGCATGATTACAGACAAATATGGCGCTCGCCGATTGGCCCTGTTCGGATTGTTTACTCTAGGATTCGCGTTTGCGGGCTTGTCGCTGACCAACAATAATATCCTTACCTACTACGGCCTATGGATCTTTATGGCGGTCATTGCCGCTGGCACGTTTCCGGTCACCTGGACCCGCGCCATCAATACCTGGTTTGATGGCCGCCGGGGCTTGGCTTTGGGATTGACGATGATGGGGACGGGAATAGCCGCAGCTATCGGCCCTGTTTACGCCGCAACCCTGATCGAGAACTTCGGTTGGCGCGACGCCTACAGGGCGCTCGGCCTAACATTGCTCGTGTTTTCGTTTCCTATGGCCTACCTATTTTTCCGGGAACGCGGTGCGGCGGCGTCCGATGAGCCAGTCTCACCAACGATGATGACCGGTTTGACGCCGCGTGAAGCGCTGAGTGGAACCAAATTTTGGATTTTGGGAATTGCGCTACTGTTCGTATGTTTTGGGGTCGCGGGGCTCATCTCCAACATGGTGCCATTATTGATCGATAAAGGATTTGCAGCAAAGGAAGCAGCGGGTTACGCGGGCCTTGTTGGCATCAACGTCATAATAGGTCGCATTGTAGTTGGGTATCTTATTGACCGGATATGGGCGCCATTGATCTCCTTTATCTTTATGATTCTGCCGGCCGCGTCCTGTTTGCTGCTGGCACCAGATCAGCCTGCTGTCCTCGGAATTTCTATTGCCGCACTCTTGGTTGGACTCGCTGCTGGGGCGGAACTCGATCTCATGGCTTTTCTAATCAGCCGCTATTTTGGCATGAAAAACTATGGCCAGCTCTATGGTGGTCTTTTCATCTTCTTTGCCGTCGGTTCTGGGTCCGCACCAGCGCTGTTTGGGTTGTGGCACGACTTTTCCGGTAGCTATCAAACGATCCTCTATGTCACAGCTGGCATGTTCGTATTTGGTTCGTCCCTACTACTGTTGATGGGGCCGTACCCAGAATTCGAGGAACAGCCGGCCTAATGCCAGACATTAGTTCCCGTACGTTCGAGAATAAATTCGCTGTCGTCACCGGTGGCGCTTCGGGTATCGGCGCTGCCGTCGCGCAAAGGCTCTCTGAACAAGGTGCATCAGTTGTTATTGGTGATATACAAGGCGATGCGCGTACAGTCCGTACATTAGATGTGCGTGAACGCGCTTCGGCCGTTGCGTTCTTTGATTCACTAGAGCGGGCGCCGGATATTTTGATTACCTGCGCTGGCGGTGCGTCGCGGCAGGCTGCTCTCGACGTCGACGAAACCCTTTTTGAAGATACACTCCAACTTAATCTCGGTGGGTTTTGGCGCTGCGCTCAGGAAGCCGCCAAGCATGCTATTGCTGAGAAACGGTCTCTATCCATCGTGCACGTTGCCTCCAGTCTTCATCGCGGTCCAGCTCCAGAATTATCGCACTTCGCTGCAGCGAAAGCGGGCAGTATCACCATGGTGCGTTGTCTTGCGCAGGAGCTGGCGAGCCAAAATGTTCGCGTGAACGCGGTGATTCCCGGCCCAATCGAAACGCCGGCAACCACAGCGGTCTGGGACACAACGCCGGGCTTGCGCGACACTCTGAAATCGAAACTACCTTTAGGGCGGATCGGCACACCCGGCGACATTGTTCCGGCGATTCTTTGGCTGGCGTCCATCGAATCAGCGTGGACGACAGGCTCGGTGCTTTCCGTCGACGGTGGGTTGGATGTCGCGCCATGATCAAGTGGCTGGTGGCCGGAGTTGGTCAGGCAGGCCGCTGTCATATTTCAGCACTTCAGCGAACACCTGACGCTACCCTAGTGGGCGTCGTTGACCCGGCGTCACCCGATATTAATGGCACACCGGTCTACGCTGATCTCCATTCTGCCCTTAGGGCCACGCGCGCTGACGCAGTCGTCATCGCAACGCCCAATGATGTTCAGCTGGACAGTGCGCAGCTCGCTTTACATGCGGGCGTGTCGGTGCTTTGTGAAAAACCGGTTGGTGTATCTGTGGGTCAAGCCAAAGAGTTGCTCGAGTTGTCTGAGGTATTAAGTGTGCCCGTTGGCGTTGTTCTCAATCAGCGGGCACACCGTCATTGTAAATGGATTAAGGATCTCATTGACGCAGGTGACCTGAATCCGTCAGCAATCACGTTCACCGGTAACATTGCGCGCCTCAAGGGTTGGCATGCCGACCCCATGCGATCTGGAGGAGGCGTACTGCGGACAATCGGTATTCACTACATTGATCTTCTGATGTGGTGGCTCGGGCTGCTGCGCAACATTTCACTTATCATGCCCGGCGCGCCGGGCGAAGATAGGGTGTCTTTGATTGCTGAAATTGGTGAGGGGTGCCGCGCAGAGATTCACATCTCGGCAACGCAAGAAGTCAGTGAGGGGCCGGTGCATTGTGTTATCGAAGGTGAGGGTGCGCTTATTCGCATGGCCGGGCATGTCGTCGAAGAAGTGACTGGATTGCCGGAGCCACCGGACCCGGAGCCTTTTGACGAAGCTCTTACATTTGGGCCTGGCCACTTAACCGCTATGACTGAAGCAACGGAAAGTTTGCTTAATGGTCGTGCTTTTCCGGTGCTATTAGCGGACGCCATCCCCCTCTTGAACACCATCCAAGAGATGTACGAGGGCGCCCGGTCGGTTTAGCTGGCCGTCTTTCCGGCATTTTGAATGCCGGAATAAACCCAAGACAGCGCATACCACACAGGAATGGTTAGAATTACGGCGCCTATCATTCCGAATGACGCCAGTACGTAGGCCGCGATGCCAACGCTGACTAGGACAAAAAGGATATCAAGCAAGAATCGTCCGAACCCTTTAATCACTTTGAAAATCCACATCTCGAATTTCACCAGTTTCCTTGTTTAGTGTATAGTATAGCGCATCACAAAGCGCTTCCCAAGGCAGACAAGACCTCTGTAGGCATGCAGCCTCTTGGGCGCCCTCGCAGCGAGAGCTGGCTAAAGTGGGGTTTAGTTTTTTTCAGTTGGAGGGTTCTCTATGAGGCGCTTGGTATATTTTTGTTCGGCTGCCCTGTTCGCATTGGCGTCGTCCTCGGCCCAGGCAGAACTGGCCTACACCGAAATTAAAGGCTATGGCGGCGTACCCCTAAATGTAATCGAAACGGGCAACCAAGAAGGCCCCGGCATTCTGCTCATTCACGGGTTCGGACAGGGCTCGCTGGCATTCCGTCTACAGATGGAGTCTGGCCTGGCCGCCGATTTCCATATTGTCGCATTTGATATGCGAGGCCATGGCCTGTCTGGAAAACCTTGGCAGGTGGAGCAGATCGCGCCGTCAGAAGCCTGGGCTGGAGATGTGGCCGCCGTCATTCAGGCAACGGGCTTAGAAAAACCCGTCATCGTCGGCTGGTCCTATGGAGGCTTTGTGGTGTCCGACTATCTTCGCCACTACGGCTTAGACAGCGTTTCCGGCGTCAATCTTGTCGGCTCCCTCGGTGGGCTCGTACCCCGTTCTCCGTTCCCGCCATCAGATAACGTCGCGAACATCATGGAAAACTCCCGCAAGTCCCGCTCCATGGTCTTTGATGAAAACGTCGAAGCCTCTCTGAATACTGCCATGGGATTTTACACGCCCAACATGACGGAGCAGGACAAGCAATCTCAGTTCGCCATGGGCCTTTTAATGCCGTCTTACGTCAAACGCGCTATGGCAGGGCGTGATCTCGACAACACCGACCTCGCGGCGTCATTGAATATTCCGGTGCTGCTCACACGCGGGTCGCGGGATGTGGTTATGCCGGCGAATGATACTGAGGTCGCTTTGAAAGAGCTACCGGACGTGACGCTATCGTTTTACGACGATACTGGCCACCTGCCGTTTTACCATCATGCTGATCGGTTTAATCAGGAGTTAGCAGATTTTGTCAGGCAAGTAACTGGTTCGCATTAACGGATTGAAAGTTAGACCTTAATGTTATGCCACTTACTGAATTGCCAGACGCTGGCGAAGATAATAGTTGTGATTAACCGGTAAGTGATGAACCACATCCAGACGCCCATCAAACCATAGCCGAGCACAGGACCGACGACATAGGCAAATGGTAGAAAGAGCAGCCACTGTAAACCGACAGATATCTTTGCACCGATTCTTGCGGCCCCCGCGCCCTGCAAACCACTGAGCAAAATCATCGAGATTGCCTCAAACCAAATCGTTGCCCCCACGAGCATGAGCGGTGGCCGGGCTAAATCAATAATGGTCTGATCGGTTAGAAACACTGAAAGAAGGAGGCTCGGGACCAGCAACATGGGAAGCCCGAGCACGCCCATCACAAGAATGCCGAGTTTTGTGACGTCCCATCCCCAGGCCTTCGCGTCTTCTGGTTCGCCCCGTCCCAACGCCTGGCCAACTAAGGACGCGCAGGCGATCCCCAAGCCCAGGCCCGGCAGAAAGGCGGCCTGAGAAATATTCATGAGCACGCTGGCTGCGGCCATTTCGGCTGTACCGATCTTGCCAATAATCAGGAAGAGCGCTGTAAACCCTGCCGCGAAGAAAAACTGCTGAATCGAAGCCGGTATTGAAATCCGCATGATGCTAACGAGAGTTTCGCGCCGGGGCAGGCGGTCAAGAAACCCTTTGTCACGGGCTAAGTGCCATGCCTGTGTGGCATATAGGGCCGTGCCGACAAAAATTGATATTGTCGTGGCGATGCCGGCCCCTTCTGTGCCGAGCGCAGGTGCACCAAGATTTCCAAATATGAGCACCCAATTAAGAAATATATTGATCACGTGCATCACCACGAGCGTGCGCATGTAGACCATCGGCATGCTGATGCCGTTCCAAAATCCACGGAACGAATAATTAATGGCGATGGCGATAGTTCCAAGAATGCGCGCTTGCAAGTAGGGCACGCCTTCTTTGACAATCGCCGGGTCATCAACGAGCAGAGGAAAGCCGAAGGGTACCACGACATAAAGAATAACTGTCAACGGCAGACCCATTATCAAGGCCAAGAAGAGCCCGCCGTTCAAGGGTATGGCTGTCTCGTTCTCTTTGCCTTCGCCCTTGCGGCGTGAGGCGATGGCCTGCACACCGGTACCGAGTCCTAGAATAATGGCGATGGCCATAAAATTAGTGAAACTGGAGATTCCAACCGCCGCGAGGGCATTGGGTCCGATCCGCCCGACCATGGCGGTATCGACGAGATTGAGAATATTTTGAGACACCATACTGCCGACGATGGGCAGAGCCAGGATGAGTATTATTTTAAGTCGGCTGGTTGGAAGCGGCGGCTGGGCCACGTCGGTCATAAAGGGTCCAAACAATCCAGATAACGTAATTAATCAGACCCTACGCTAGAAAACAGCCCATGTACCTGACAAAAGCGTGAACGCCATCCCGTTAATTCATTGACGATGAGGAGGTAAACACGGCTACGATGATTTTAAGAGATTCCCAATAGAGGAGAGGTCATGAAGAAATTCATTATGTGGGCAATTGCGTTATTCGTTGGCGGAGTAACGTTGCCGTCTACTGAAGCTCTGTCGGCTGACTTAGCTTCATGTGCCGCCCTCGGCAAGGCGGATTTTTCAACGCTTCTCGATGCCCCGACACACGTCACTGCAAGTCGAGTAGTCGAAGGGTCGGATGACATGCCTGCCTATTGTCAGGTTACGGGCTATGTCAGTCCTGCCGTTGAATTCGAAATGTGGATGCCGGTCAGAAACTGGAATGGGAAATTTCTCTATCGCGGTTGCGGCGGCTATTGTGGATTTGTAGGTGTTGCGTCATGCGCAAACCACGTCAAAGATGGTTATGCGTGTATTGCAAGTGACATGGGTCACACGTCTACGGCTTTGGATGCAAAATGGGCCTACAACGCAATTCAAGCAGAAATTGACTTTGGCTATCGCAGTACGCATGTGGTCACGGTGGCCGGCAAAGCCATTGCAGAATCGTTTTACGATGATGCACCAAATCGTTCTTATTACATGGGCTGCTCTACCGGCGGCCGGCAAGGTTTGGTCGAGGCGCAACGCTTTCCGTACGACTTTGACGGAATTGTCGCGGGAGCCCCCGTCATCAATGAGACCGGTGCGGGCATGCAGCTAAACTGGAACGTTGCCTCCAACCGGGATGAAAATGGGAATCAGATTCTCCCCACCAGTAAAATCCCCATGATTCATGAAGCGGTTATCGCTAAATGCGATATGAACGATGGTATCGAAGACGGGCTCATCGGTGACGCCAGAGACTGCGATTTTCAACCCAGTGAACTGCAGTGCCTTGGACAAGACCGTGACAATTGTCTTGCGTCAAATCAGGTCGACGTGGTCAATAAAATTTATGACGGCCCCCGCAATTCCGAAGGAATGGCTCTTTATACGGGGGGGGCGCAACGAGGATCAGAGTTGAACTGGGTTGGTAATTACATTTCCCGAGACGGAAGCTTATCCACGTATGAAAAATTTATGGGTGATATGTTCCGCTATATGGCGTTCATGCCTGACCCCGGGCCGTCCTGGGAAAACGCGGATTTCGATTATGACCGCGATTACAAACGCCTTGGCATGATGGAGTCCATGTATACAGGTTCAAATCCAGATTTGCGCAAATACCGTGACCGTGACGGAAAGATTTTAGTTTACCAAGGGTGGCGGGATCAGTCGGTCGTGCCTCTTAACGTCATCGACTATTACGATCTATCTACCAACACCATGGGTGGGCCAGAAGAGATGCAAGAATTTTTCCGTCTCTTCATGATCCCTGGAATGAACCATTGCTCCGGTGGAGCTGGGGCCTATGCAATCAACTACCTCGACTATATGGAAGACTGGGTTGAGAACGGCGAGGCACCGGACGTGCTGATCGGGGTGCACCCCAACGTACCAGTTGATAGCGCAGGGTCCGATCTTCCGTTTGATGCGGACGCCGTGGACTTCAGCAGACCGACTTTCCCTTATCCCGCGAAAGTGCGGTATAGCGGGGAAGGCGATCCCAATGATGCAGATAGCTTTGTTCGGGTTGATCCGTAGCTAATGATTGCTGCTGATGGCTTTGTCTTTGGCCTGGAGAACGCGTTGCTCGATGTAGCGGACCATTTTGCCGAGAGAGTCGTCTAAAGACAGTTCGCCGGTGTTAACCTCTAGGTCCGGATTCTCTGGCGGCTCCCATGGTGAGGAAATGCCGGTGAAGTCTTCAATTTCTCCGCGGCGAGCCTTGGCATAGAGACCTTTAACGTCACGAGATTCACAGACATTCATATCAGCGCTGATGTGTACCTCGTGGAACCTGTCGCCAATAATTTCCCGCGCCTGAGCACGGGCGGCGTTGGTGGGGGCGATGAAAGCAGAAATGACGATCATGCCGGCATCGGCAAACAGCTTGGCAACTTCGGCAACGCGGCGGATATTTTCATCGCGCTCTTCCTCGCTAAAACCGAGGTCGCGATTTAAGCCATTACGCACATTGTCTCCATCTAGCGTGTACACATAAATGTTACGGTTAAACAACTCGCGCTGTAGAGCCATAGCTAACGTTGATTTTCCAGCGCCAGATAAACCTGACATCCATAGCACTGCGCCGGGGTAACCATTGGCAACCTGACGTTCATCCGAACTGACAGACTGTGGAACGGCTGTTAGGTTGCGGGACGCTGTTTCTACATCGGCGCCGCCTTCGATAATGCAGCCGCCGACGACTTGATATCCGTCTATTAGAACAGCGCGGCCTAGCGCAGGGAGATCGTAAAACAGGTCGTAAGTGATGTTGCTGCGGCACCGCAGGGTGATTTCTGCGACGCCGTTCTGAATGACTTCATGGCCGCGCCCGCGGCTGAGATCGTCGACGTCAATGACCGTATCAATTGATTCGACCACAACATCATATTCTGCAGTTGCCAATTTGAGAGTCAGAGATTCACCGCGCTGCAAGGGTGTTTTACTCAGCCAGAATAACCTCACAGACAATGTATTGGCGGTCCGCGGCCCTGCCGTCGGCAAAGTCAAAATATGACCGCGTTCGACAAACAATTCGTCACTCAGAGTAAGAGCGACGGACTCACCTGCGCTAATGGTTGCCTTTTCTTTGGGGGTTGCCCAACTTTCGAACGAAAGAACCTTGGCGGTGCGGCCGGTTGGCCAAACGGTCAAATCGCTACCAACCTCTAGCTGGCCACTCTCAACCCGCCCAGCGATAAGGCGACGTCCGTCGTAACGGTAAATATCCTGTACCGGCATGCGGAACGGGCGTTCTACCGGCGCTGCGACGCGTGGAAATGCATCCAGTGCATCAGTCACAGTCAGGCCCGTATACCAGGGCATTTTGTAAGACTTCCTGGAAAGGTTCTCCCCATTGGCCGCAGATACAGGAATCATGGCTTGGGCATCGAGGCCAATTTCTTTGAGATACGCGGTCATCTCCGCTTCGACTTCTTTGAAGCGGTCTTCAGAGTAGTCGACCAGATCCATCTTGTTGATGGCAACGATGACCTGCGGAATACCAATCAGGTGAAGCAGGTAAGCGTGACGCCGCGTCTGTTCAGAAACCCCTTGCTCGGCGTCGATAACAATAACGCCTGCATTTGCGTTGGCCGCGCCAGTAACCATGTTGCGGAGAAATTCGCGATGCCCTGGAGCGTCAATGATGACGTAGCGGCGGGTTTCCGTGTGGAACCAGATCTGCGTTGAATCGACGGTGATAGCTTGATCACGTTCCAACTGAAGCGAATCGAGCACGAAGGACCACTCGAAAGGCGCACTGCGTCGATCGCAACTGGACTGGAGTTCTTCGACCTTGCCGTTGGGCAGGGAGCCTGTGTCGTGCAGCATTCGACCGATCAGTGTTGATTTGCCGTGATCGATATGGCCGACGATGACAATCGGAAAAGCGCGCTCTTTAATTTTGATATCGGTGGCCTTGATTTCGGTACCCATGGCTTAAAGATACCCCGTCGTGCGCAACCGTTCGAAGCTGTCTTCTGACTCATGATCCATGGTCCGTCCGGCCCGTTCAGGATCTTTGGTTTCGTCCAATTCAGTTATGATCTGAGCAATAGTGGTGGCGTTTGATTTGATTGGCAGTGTGATGCCCATCTCGCCGAGAGAGCGATAACGCTCACCATTCTTGGCGTAATACAGAGGTACCATGGGAATGTTTTCCCGTTCGATATAGCGCCAGATATCGACTTCGGTCCAATGTAATAGTGGGTGAACCCGCACGTGCGTGCCAGGGGGAAAATCGGTGTTGTATTGGTCCCAGAATTCTGGAGGCTGCTCACGGAAATCCCATGAATTGTCGACCCCGCGAGGGCTGAAGACACGTTCCTTGGCGCGGGTCGCCTGTTCATCTCGGCGAATGCCTGTGATCAGCGCCTTATATCCGTAACGGTCAATGGCCTGCTGAAGTCCTAGTGACTTCCGCGCAGCAAGACGCGAGTCAGGAGGGAGGCTTGGGTCCACTTCTTCGAGGGGAGGGCAGTCGTCAGCTATAAGATCTAAGTCCCATTCCTTCGAATAGCGGTCGCGAAACGCATACGCTTCAGGGAATTCTAGACCCGTATCCAAGTGGATGGCGGGAAAGGGCATGCGGCCGAGAAACGCTTTCTTAGCCAGCCAAATCATGACGCAGGAATCTTTTCCGAGTGACCACAAAAGGCCCAGCGGTTCAAACTTGTTAAACGCCTCGCGCAAGATAAAAATACTTTGCGCTTCTAGAGCGTCTAGATCGTCCATTTCCGCCATTTCCTTCGTTAAAGCGGCGCCTCATTGCCATGCATGGCCCAAAATGTCCATGGCAATAGCTAAGGGCGGGTTCTAAAGGTGTATTTCAGTATTTATCTTCTCTTAGCGGGTGTCGCCGTAGTGGAAAGCTCTTAGAATTTATGGGGATTCCCAACTAGGAAAGCTCTCAGCATCAATAAAGTTTTCGACCTAACAAGGCCTTAGCCACTTAACTCACTGCCTGGGCAGGTTCAGATCAGCCTAGGCGAACAGTTAAAATACTGGCAACGTTTTGTCCTTTGTCCTTTGTCCTTTGTCCCTTGTCCTTTTTCTTTGTTCTTTGCGATGTTGGCAAGGACCCGTTAAAACCTGAAAATACACAATAAATGATTTGTCATGGCCATCACTCAAATAGAATATGCACTCGTACGCCGTCTTAAAGATGAGGGGTTAATTCCAGAGAATCCAAGTATTCTGGATCTCGGTCAATCCAATTGGTACGGCGACGTCCCTATCAACGACTTTATCGCTGATATCCGGCGCTACGTTTCCGACTCAGTTGAAGCGGAAAGCCTGGTTGATCAGGTTATATCTGTTGCGGAGACTCAGTCGGACAGATGGTTATTCAAAATGGCCGACCTGTTTTGGCAGACCTTTCTGGGGCCACATACCTATGAAGCGATTGATCTGCACGGCGTTGACGAGCGGGCTCATAAGTACGATCTCAATGAACAGGTGCCGCTGGAAACACAATACGATGTTCTCTGCAATTTTGGGACGGCAGAACACGTTTTTAACGTTTACCAGGTTTTTAAGACGATTCATGATCGTACAAAATCAGGTGGCCTGATGCTCCACGGCTTGCCATTCCAGGGCTGGGTCGACCATGGTTTCTATAATTTCCAACCCACCTTCATCTTTGATCTAGCAGAGACAAACACCTATGTACCTGCGGTGTTTATGTATGCTGAAGTCACGCCACCGCGCATCGTCATGGTTAAAGGGCGCGACTCAATTCATGACATGGCTGAGAAAGGTGAAATCGGGGATAACGCACTAATTTACTCAGCGCTGAGAAAGCGCAGCGGCCAGACGCCGTTTAAGCCGCCCATGCAAGGATATTATGCGCGCCGGCTGGATAAAGCATCGGCAAAACGTTGGGAGGCTCTGCGTTAGCTTTCCAAATCAAGGTCTTGCAATAAGTCCGAGAGCGCTTCGTTATATGCTTCTGCATGTGTCACCTGGGGAACATGAGCAGCGCCCAAAACAATGCTTTCACGGCTAAGAGGAATCGACGCAACGAGTTGTTGCGATCCTTTGACAATAGATTCGCTGTCTTGGTCTCCATAAATAACAAGAGATGGCGATGCGAAAGACTCCAGCATTTGATCGTATCGAGCTAGGTTGAGAATTGTTTCCCCGCAGCCCCACGCTGTGTCCTCGTCTAATGGCGAAGAATGGCGCAGGGCCGGGTTCATGGCTTTTTCTTTTGCTGACATGGACGCCAATGCGATCGCCCCTTTAATGAGTGGCACAAACGCATCGCGGGGTGGCACAAAGCACGTGGTGCTGCTCAGTACTAATGCGGCAATGCGCTCTTGATAGTGAACGGCAAGGTGCTGGGCGATCATCCCGCCCAGCGAATGGCCAATGACAATGGCTCGGTCGGCCTCGTCATCGTCCAGTATTTTCAATGCGTCTCCTGAAAGACTTTCAAGAGAATAAGACTCTCTTGGGCCTGGGCTGCTCTTCCCATGACCGCGCAAGTCCATGTTAATGCAGCGGAAGGACGTTGAAAAAACGCTGGACACTCCGTTCCACAAGCCGAGGGACGCAGTGAATCCGTGGAGAAATAGAATTGGGAAGCCATCCCCTGAAGCGCGGTAGTGAAGATCGACAGACCCATTGCGCACTGTTGGCATGGCCCAATCAATCGAACTGTTGGCCGCCGTCTACCAGCATCGTCTGGCCGGTAACGAAGTCGGCATGTTTTGAACAATAATAAGTAAGCGGACCGACAAGGTCTTCCGCGTGCTCCCATCGCTTGATTGATCTTCGGGCTGCATGGTTGTCCAAAGCAGATTCAGGGTAGAGGGCGATAATGGGTTCTGTAGCGACCATGCCGGGGGCCAAAGCATTGACCGTAATGCCGTGTTTGCCGAGCGCCCGGGCCAGAGACCGGGTCAATCCAATCACGCCGGTTTTTGTTGCTACGTAGTGGGGTAGATCACCCGGCCCGATTTTTGACACGGTCGATGTTAGGTTGACGATCCTTCCCCAGCCTTTCTCTTTCATGTGCGGCACACAGACCTGAGAGACAAAAAACGCGCCTTTGAGGTTGGCATTTAGAACCTTGTCGAATTCCGCTTCACTGATGTCCTCAAAATCCATCGTGGTCGCGTAACCGGCGTTGTTAATAAGGATGTCGATACCGCCAAGAACGTTTTGTGCATCCAAAACAGCGGCTTCGATATCCGCTTTCACGCCGACGTCCGCTTGCCATCCCTGCACCTTGAACCCATCAAGACAGAGTTTCTTGGCAGCCCGCTGAGCTTTGCCCGCATCTATATCAACGAGCGCAACCGCTGCGCCTGATTCCGCTAGGGCGCGGGCATAGGCGGGGCCGATGACGCCGCCTCCACCGGTAACCAATGCAGTTTTGCCTTCCAGTTCTCCCGTAGACAGCGCGCTCACGGCTTTTGGTTTTATATGTTTGGGGTCAGTCAAAGACATGCCCTCCATCGACAACGAAGGATTGGCCAGTGACGAATGCGCTTGCGTCGCTGCATAAGAATAGCGCCGTACCGACGAGGTCTGCAGGCAATTCCACCCGCGGAATCGCGCGTAGTTGGGCAAAGGATTCGAATTGTTCGTCGGGATAGAGGTCGGCCATATGGTCCGTCTTAGTCAGGCCTGGCACCAATGTATTGACCGTAACACCGTGCTCTCCTACCCCTGTCGCAAGTGATCTCGTTAGTCCGATAAGACCTGCTTTAGAGGCAATATAGGCGGCGCCATTGGCCAATGGGTGCCATACGGTTGCGGAAGAGACGTTGACTATACGACCCCAACCGCGCTCCATCATTTTGGGTGCGACGGCCTGACAGGCGAGAAACGCGCCCTTGAGATTGCAGTCTATGACGGCATCCCAAGCGTCTTCGGGCCATTCATGCCATTCCAAACCCGCCGTTTCCTTCGTGGTGCCGAACCCGGCGTTGTTAATGAGTATGTCAATCCGACCTAAAGCGTCCTCGCAGCCGGTTATGGCTTCGAGGACGGCAGAACGGTCGGATATGTCAGCAATCAGCCCCACAGCCCGCGCCCCGGTATCGCTTATTTCGTTTGCTGTTGCTGTTGCGGTGTCGCCGTCTATATCCAGCACGCCGACGGAGACACCATATGCGGCTAGGCCACGGGCAAAGGCGGCGCCTAATCCGCGACCGGCCCCGGTCACCAGTGCTGTTCGTCCAGCCAAACCTTCCATGCAGGATGCTCCCTATCTTTCTCTTAGCCCAACACAGTAGAGACGGCCTTGTCGAGTCAGAGACCGTGCGGGATGGGTGCTCGCCAGGCGAGCAGATAATCTCCACCTTTGACGGCTTAGCTGCCATCACGCTACGACTCTCCCAATGAATTGATAAGGGAGATTTAACATGACCGATCAAACCGTTTCTCGCCGCTCCTTTGTGTCTACTGCCGCAGGTGTGGGCGCTGCGTCAGTAGGGATGGCCGCGTCTAGTCAGGGCAAAGCTGCCATAACCGCCTTACCGACTGATCCCGTTGAACAGTTGCATGCCATGGTAAAAATGATGGGCACGCAAGCGGAAGAGCGGGTTGTGTGGAAAACCAAAGGCAAAATTTTCGCCATTTTGCCCGACGACGTCATTTTGCTTTATGGCATGCGGGGCAGTGAAAGCACGTGGTGGCATCAGATCGATGACACCACGTATGTTCGCTACAACTCGACCATGTCGTTCTTTACGGATCCTCAAACTGATCAGTTCATCGATGAATTTACCAGCCCGATCAACGGGGCAACGGTCACCCTTCCAGCAAGTTTTATTCGCCACAAAGAAGGTGAATGGTTCACCCCGATGGGCACCTATTACGGCTCAATGAAGAAAGCTTTTCCCGAAAAGTATAAAGACGCGCCATTGCATATGGACTGGACGCTGGATGGCGATGTTATTCGACGCCAAGAAGGCGATAATTTTCCACCGATTATTCCTCAGCCGTCCATTGAATATGCATCAATGTTTTCATGGGCATCGGAAGTCTTCGATCCCGGCCTAAAACGCGCCAGCGGCGTTTCCTGCGGTTGGAATATTATGGCTGGCTCCCGCCCCCCGTATACTGACCTTGGCGTACCGCCCGGCAACGTTAACTGGCATTTCGATGCAGTGAAGCTGGATGATACTGAGCAGTTAGACGATGACTATCTTAAACGTGCGCGGGCACACAGCGATCGGTTTGACATATCACCTGAACTTGATGAAGGGCCGTCTTTCTTCGAACGCATACTGGCGCTGCGTCAGCGCGCTGGCTAGCAAAAACCCGTTATCGTTAAAGGCATGAGGTATGATAAGAATTCGCCATGACTTTGAATCTGGATCGGGCGATTACCCTGCACTTGGCCGGCCGTTTGGCTGAAGCCGAGCAGGTCTATCGTGATGTGTTAACTATTGATCCGAAAGCCGTCAAAGCGCTCAGTGGGCTCGGTGCCTTACTGATGCAAACGCAAAGGTTTGATGACGCAGACACATACCTGACGGAGGTTGTCGCTCTGCAACCAGATGACACCGATGCGCTCAACAATCTTGGCGCGGCGGCGCTCCAAGGCGGTAAATTTCAAGAGGCACGCCAGTGCTATGAGAAAGTTTTAGCGCTGGCGCCAGGGCATCATCAAGCGCAGGCTAATCTTGGTGTAGCACTCCATAAATTGGGACTCCTTGAAGAGTCTGCGTCTGTTTTTGCGGACGCCACAGCCACCGATCCAAATAATGCTGAAACACACTATAACGCCAGCCGGGCGTATCGCGCATTAGGACGTCTGAAAGACTCCGAAGCCGCAATCCGTAAGTCCTTGGAGCTGGCTCCCGGCCGCCACGATGCTTGGATCAATCTGGGCGTTATCCAAGAGACGGAGGCCCGCTACGAAGAAGCTGAGAAAAGTTATCGATTGGCCCTGAATATTGATCCGAAGGCGGCTACAGCTCATTACAATTTAGCGCACGTGCTTATGCAAACGGGTCAATTAGGACGCGGGTGGAAGGAGTTCGAATGGCGCTGGCAAACACCAGAGTTCCGGATTGCTGACTCTTTTCGTAATCTGCCTGAATGGGATGGTAATCCGCTGATTGACGGCACGCTTCTGGTATGGACAGAGCAGGGGGTGGGCGATCAAATTCTATGTGCCGGAATGTTTCCGGACTTAGAGCAAGCGGCACCCAATATCATTGTTAGCTGTTTATCACGTCTCGTGCCGCTGTTTGAGCGTTCTTTTCCTTTTGCGCGCGTCGTCGCTCAATCGGAATTTATTAGAGATACGAAAGTGCGCGAGTTCGTTACGGCACAAATATCAGTTGGGAGCTTGGGGCAGTTCCTTCGGCCTTCAAACGAGTCCTTTCCAAACCGCTCTACTTACTTAAAGGCTGATGCCAATCAGGTTCAGACTGCCAAAGCGAAGTACGACGGAATTTTTGGCACCCGTTCTCGCGTCGGCGTCTCTTGGCGCAGCAGCAATCCAAAATCGGGAATGTCGAAGTCTTTGTCTCTGCAAGCACTGGAGCCGGTTATTGCCCAAGGGGAGGCGGCTTGGTTTGATTTGCAATATGGCGATACCAGTATTCAACGTGCTGCTTTTACCGACGCAACCGGACTGGAAATCTACTCTGACCCAGATTTTGACCCTATGACTGACCTCGATGGTTTTGCCGCACAGATTGCGTCCCTTGATCTGGTGATCACCGTGTCCAATTCCACGGCTCATTTGGCAGGAGCCCTCGGTGTGCCGTGTTGGGTCCTTCTCCCCACGGGTGAGGGTTTGAGGTGGTATTGGTTCCTCGACCGCGGTGACAGCCCGTGGTATCCGTCCCTCCGTCTGTTTCGGCAGGCTTCTCCGGGAGACTGGGCGTCGGTCGTCCAGCAGGTCAAGGAAACGCATTCCAGCTTTCTATCGTCCTGACCCCGGTCGTCATAATTAATTGCAACGGAGCTGACCGCCCATGGCCAGTTATCAATACGTATATTCCATGCACAAACTCGGTAAGACCTACCCTGGCGGCCGGGAAGTGGTGAAAGATATTTCGCTCTCCTTTTTGCCAGGTGCGAAGATCGGGGTGCTCGGATACAACGGCGCTGGTAAATCAACCGTCTTAAAAATCATGGCTGGCATCGATACCGATTATACCGGCGAGGCTCAAGTCGCCGACGGTGTTCGTGTTGGTTACTTGGAACAGGAACCAGAACTCGACACTGCGAAAGACGTCCTGGGAAACGTCATGGACGGTGTGGGCGAAATCAATACGCTGCTGCAACGATTTGAAGAGGTCAGCGCTAAGTTTGCAGAAGAAATGACTGATGACGAAATGAATGATGTCATTGCGGAGCAGGCCGAGCTTCAAGAAAAAATTGATGCCGCCGATGGTTGGGATGTCCAGCGCCAAGTCGAAATAGCTATGGATGCCCTGCGTTGCCCACCCAGTGGCTCAGAAGTCTCCAAACTTTCCGGTGGGGAAAAACGCCGCGTCGCGCTGTGTCGTTTGCTGTTGTCCAAACCCGATATGCTGTTGCTTGATGAGCCGACCAACCACCTCGATGCAGAATCTGTCGCGTGGATTGAACGGTTCTTGGAGGAATACCCCGGCACCGTGGTGGCTGTGACTCACGATCGGTACTTCCTTGACAATGTCACTGGCTGGATTCTCGAGCTCGACCGGGGACGCGGCATTCCTTACGAAGGCAATTATTCGTCTTGGCTTGAGCAAAAGCAAAAACGCTTGCAGCAGGAACAACGGGAAGAGACCTCGCGGCAACGCACCATAGATACTGAATTAGAGTGGGTGCGCCAGAGTCCGCGTGCGCGCCAGGCCAAAAGCAAAGCTCGTATCACGGCCTATGAAGATCTCGTCGCGCAAGCCGCTGATCGGGCACCTGATCATGCTCAAATCGTAATTCCAGCGGGGGATCGCCTCGGCGAACTGGTCATTGAAGCCAAAAATGTGAACAAAGCTTATGGTGATCGCCTCCTCATTGAGGGTCTGTCTTTTAAACTGCCGCCAGGTGGAATCGTAGGTGTGATCGGCCCCAATGGCGCCGGCAAAACCACCTTATTCAGAATGATTACCGGCCAGGAGGAGCCAGATAGCGGCACGCTCCGCATCGGCGATACCGTTAAACTAGGCTACATCGACCAAAACCGTGAAGCATTGTCGGCAGACAAAACGGTCTGGGAAGAGATTTCTGACGGCAACGATGAAATCTTGCTCGGTAAACATGCGGTACAGAGCCGTGCCTATGTGGGCCGCTTTAATTTTAAGGGCGCAGATCAACAGAAAAAAGTTGGGCAGCTCTCCGGTGGGGAGCGCAATCGCGTTCACCTCGCCAAGATGTTGAAGTCAGGTTCGAACGTTATTCTGCTTGATGAGCCGACCAATGACCTCGATGTAGATACACTTCGTGCTCTAGAGCTGGCACTACTGGAGTTTGCCGGCTGCGCGATGGTGATTAGCCACGATCGTTGGTTCCTGGATCGCATTGCCACGCATATCTTGGCCTTTGAAGGCGACAGCCATGTGGAATGGTTCGAAGGAAACTTCGGCGACTACGAAGAGGACAAAAAGCGCCGCCTGGGTGAGGATGCTGTCGAACCCCATCGCATTAAGTATAAGAAAATAGAGCGATAGGAGGCCTAGCGGCGCATGGCGGCGGTAAGCTCTGCGATAGTGCCCGC
The DNA here is from genome assembly GCA_029243545.1 of Rhodospirillaceae bacterium. Taxonomy (GTDB): domain Bacteria; phylum Pseudomonadota; class Alphaproteobacteria; order Rhodospirillales; family Rhodospirillaceae; genus JAQWRV01. The sequence goes on along the minus strand of JAQWRV010000002.1, from coordinate 149,481 downwards.
TTCACCAAGCGCCATCACGGCTGCCTCAACTTCTATGGCGCCGTTTTCCCCGTAGTGCTGGCCTAAAAGCAGAAGCGCCTTGCCGCGGCGTTCCTCTTCCGTGGCATTTACTTTCGGTGTGCCGCGCGGGTGGATCACGGTGTGCTCAACACAACGGCCATCTGTGAGCGTAATGCGCACCACACCGGGACGGCCTTCGGGAATGTGCTGATCCAGGTCGGGATCATGCTTTGCCGTGATCTTTTCCATCAACGGCGCAAGTGCACCGAGATCAAGCAAACCGTCGTCCGTGAGGCTCCCATGCCGAATCGCAGCTGCCACTGTGGCCTTGGCACTAAACCTCGCCGCTAGATCGTTACACGGCGCAGGGGAGTCGATTTCCATGGCCTCACCGAAAGTCGCTACATCCACGCGCTCGATTTGGTCTTCAGTGATGCTGTGTTGGGCAATCAGCGTTTCAACCGCGTCGTTGACGCCATGCAAGTGCGCGCAGCTGGGGTGAAGCTTAAAATAGCCGTTGAGAATTTCATATTGGCTCCACGCACCGTCATTAATGCATTCGATGAGTTTGTCGTCATCGAATGCCGCACCGAGCCGGGGGCCATAAAACTGTTCTAGGCTTCCTGGCAATGACGTCAGTCCGGCCGCCGCACCTTCGGCAACAGCGAGTGCATGGGTCGTCGCCATTGCCGGGTATAGATGATGCATCGTGGCACCGGCTGCAGTCGTGAACCGGTCAAACGACAAAGCTAAGGATGCGGCGCCGTCAATTGCAGCTTCTATGACCGTCTCGTCACCGTCAGACAGAAAATGAGCGGCACCTGCTGCTGTCCCGATGGTCGCCCAGTTGCCGTTATCGTGAAGCCAAGGCGGTACCCCACCTAGCGCTATACCGACCCGGGCGCCAACCTCATAGCCGGCCATGATGGCGGATAGCATTCTTTCCGGCTCAGCCTCGCCGCGTTCGGATAGGGCCAATAAGACCGGCACCAGTTGGCTGGCAGGATGTCCCTTGGCGTGGGCGTAGCCATCCTGGCGCTGGAGCACCGTCGTTGTCGCCGCATTGAGGAGAATAGTTTCTCTGGTACTGCCGCCTCGTTTTTCCGCAATGAACGTCGAAGGGCCATCGTGTGGCGCAATCTGAGCAGCAAGAGATTTCATGGTCGAATGATTGGCTGCACCCGCAATCACGGCAATCGCATCCAGAACCAAGTGGAGTAACTTTGTCCGGACAATGGCGGGGCAAGTCGACCAGTTTGTGCGTGCAGCGGCGTGCGCGAGTGTAGTTGCGGCACTGATTTGAGAATTCACTCGATCACTCCACGGCTGGCGGCTGCTGAATAGAAGTAGCACAAGTAGAAAGGGAGATAGCGTGACATTTTTGCACTGATCGCCCGGAACCAAAACAAAAGTCCCGTATTGTAGCCAGTCCGCTAATACTTAAGGGGTCTAAAAAAGAAGACCGCAGCTTGTTTACCCCAGGTTATCCCTTGCATTCATTCTCTTTTTGCTGTGGATAGCTCATAGTCGTCACTATGTGGACATGTAATACCCAAAGGGTTGGGAATTGGCTGTTTTGCGTACATTGTTAGTTATGACGATATAGATTTGTCACTATCTTGCGGTCACCGGTGTGCATCGCACTTAAGGGGAGAGAAACACTCATGAAACGCAGTTTGTATCTTGCGGCGACCACCGCAATGATAACTATGATTGCCGTGCCGGGATCAGAAGCCCTGGCTCAACAGCTTGCATTAGAAGAAATCGTGGTTACCGCCCGTAAGGTTGAAGAAAATCTTATGGAAGTGCCTTTGGCCATTACAGCTTTTTCCGCGGCGGATTTAGAAGCTGCTGATATTTCGAACCTGGAAGACATCCAGTTGTTCACGCCGAGCTTCTTCTTCTCCAATCAGCAGGGCGGCTCAGGCCGCAATGACCGGTCCTCCAACTCCCTGACCTTCCGTGGCCTGTTCTTGGGCAGCAATACCGGTATTTCAGCCGGTGGTTTGATGTTCATTGACGGCGCACCCATCATCGGTGCCCAGGCCCCTAGTATTGTCGACATGGAACGTGTCGAAATCTTGAAGGGTCCGCAGGCCGCGTACTTCGGCCGGTCGACGTTTGTTGGCGCCATCAACTTCGTCAGTAAAGATCCTTCCGATGAGTTCGGTGGTCGTGTCACGGCTGAGTATTCTCGTTGGGGTTCAAACGAAACCAATTTGGTCCTTGAGGGACCTATTGTCCCCGGCAAAGTAAACGCACGCGTGAGCGGGCGTCACTGGGCGCAAGGTGGATACTATGAGAATGCAGCCAATCCGACGGTCGACTTTGGTACGCGTGAAACCAATTCCATTTCTACGTCAATCGTCTTTACACCCAGCGATGATTTAAAGATCAAAGCCTACGTCAACTACTTTGAAGACAACGACGGCCCGCCGGCCCAGGCCTCTTTGAAAGACGAAGCCTATAACTGTTCTCCTGGCGGCAGGCCCGGGTATTTTTGTGGAAAAATTCCTAGCGTTGGCGATGTCAATCCGTCGACCATTTCCGGCGACTACATCATAAATGCTCAGCTTCAGGACACTCTTTTCAATCCTCCTGCAAGTTGGTCGGTTTTTGATCCGAATTTTAACCGGCATGGCGGAACACGGCGTAATGCTCTCCAAGCCGACTTGCGGGTCGACTACGACGATGATTCCGGCTATTCGTTCAGTTCATTGACAGCATTCCATACCGACAAACAACAGACCGTCCTGGATTTGAACTATCGTGACTTCCACGATGTTCCGAACCCGCTGGGTTTCCTGGGACCACCGAGATTGCCACACTTCAACACCACCTTGTTGACCCAGGGCAAGCAGAAGGACATCAGTCAGGAACTGCGGATTACCTCGCCGCAAGACGAGAGTTTCCGTTGGACCGTGGGCTTTAACTATCTTGATGCCCACTCACCAGGTGGCTCGGTCTACGGTAACCTGATCTTTGGACCGTTCTTCACCGGCAGTATCGTTGAACGCGACGTTGAAACACCGGCCGTCTTTGGTGCGGCTTACTACGACATCACCGACGAACTTACACTCGGTGTCGAGGCCCGGTATCAGTGGGATCAGATCAGCGAGCAAACGCTGGTTGGCGGAGGCGGCATACCGCTTCCAAATGCTCCACTTTTGGAGGAGACATTCAAGAGCTTCTCGCCACGTATAACCTTGGATTACAACTACGCGGAAAACTCTACGGCCTATGCCCTGTTCTCCCGCGGGTTCCGTCCAGGTGGGTTTAATGCCCTGCTCGTCAATGAGACTGCTGCGACCATTGCTGCGATAAATAATGCAGTTTCCGGCGCTGGTTTGACCTTTGCGGAAGAAAAGATCGACAACTATGAAATCGGTTTGAAATCTTCATTTCTTGATGGCCGCGCACGTACAACCGTCGCCCTGTACTATATGGAATGGTTGAATGGCCAAAACCGAAGTCTCGTTGCTGTTTCGGCTAACGGCGTTAACAATCTGTTTGGTATCACCATTAATAACGGTCTAGCCAAACTGCAGGGCATTGAGTTTGAGGGGCAATTCCAAGCTACTGAAAACCTGTCTCTCTCCGGTAGCTTGGGTTACAACGACACCGAGGTTGTCGCGAATACACCGGCGTTTGAATGTAGTCAGTGTAACGAAATTACGGGCAGCCTAGATGCGGTCGGTAATGAACTGCCGTACTCGCCGAAAATCGCCTGGTCTTTGTCCGCAAGCTACACGGATGAGCTGAGCGCCGATTGGGATTGGTACAGCCGTGCCGATTGGGCCCACCAGGGTTCCAAGTGGGCCGACCAAGCCAATGTCGCGCAGTCACGTGCCTATGACGTATTAAACCTGCGTCTTGGTCTGCGTCAGGATGACTTCTCACTTGAAGCATTTGTCTTGAATGCACTTGATCACGACGAGTTTACCCAAGCCCGTCAAGGGATCGATCTCAAGACCTTCGGACCGTTTGCACCGGACAACAACGAAATCCGTTTGTCCTTGCCGATTCCACGGTCATGGGGTGTGCGGGCTTCCTATAACTTCTAGGCCTGAACGACACATACTTTAAAAGGCGGCGGCCGGGAAATCCCCGGCCGCCGTTTTTTGTGAGCAAATTATTCTAACGTCTGGGTCGTTCATTGACCGTGAGTCTCGATGCCAGTACAGCCACCATCGTTTCGCAGCTAAGTTGAATTATGCCGCTTCATGATCTTGCCCGCATATGTGCGGCTTCATTTCTATGTCTGTGCACGGCGCCGGCGACATTTGCTCAAGTGACCGAGGGCACAACAGGCTCTAATGCCATCATCCGTTCCGAAGACGGCACCACCACGGTGTATCCGGCCAGTTATTTCGACCAATTCAGTCCACTCTCTCTCAACGATATGCTGCAACGTATTCCTGGCGCTTCCATCGGTGAATTCGTCGCTAATGAGGAGCGGCGCGGGCTGCGCGGCAACGAAGACTCCATTCTCATCAATGGTCAGCAGGTCACGGGCAAAGATAGCGGTGGCTCGTCGGCGCTGAACAATATCGCCGCCAATCAGGTGGACCGGATCGAAATTATCCGCGGGTCGTCCAGCGAAGTGCAGAGCAGTACCCAGCGCATCATCAACGTCATTCTGTTGGAGACCAGTGGCGATACGCTCACCATGACTTTTGCCTTGCCCACTTACGTCGGTGACGGGTCTGTACGTCCGGTCGTAGCGCTGACCTATGCCGTCACGGAAGCCAATCGCAATTACGCGTTCGCTTTTAACACCATGCCCATTTACCGGCCTTGGGAGCGCTTGAAGATATCTTCTGATCTGACCGGGTTGCCCATCCTGTCGAGTGTTGAATCCGAACAGGCCGACCGCTATTCAGCAAATGCGACTGGCCGTTATGACCAGAGGTTTTCCGGAGGTTCACGCCTGCAACTCAATGGCCTGATCAAATGGAATGATAATGACCGGGAACGCCGGGAAGTGGTGCGTGACCTTCTCCTCCCACCAGGTCTCAATCAACTATCCGACAGCCTGGAGGACGATCATCGCGACCGTTACACCGCTGAAATCAGTGCCGACTATTCCTTTCCCCTTAGTCCCATAAGCGCGCTCACGGTTCTTGGCGTTTACAATTGGCAAGAAGACAACCGGCAGAGAGACGTCCTGGACCTTGAACCGGTCGGAGATCTTGTCACGGCCCGCGAAGACCGGTTGGAAACCAAGACGGAGTCTATTGTGCGCGGTACTTACGACCGCATACTTTCAGACACCTTCGGCTTTCAGATCGGTGCAGAAGGGACGATAAATACGCAGAATACTGAGTTTGATTTTTTGACCCTGGTAGATGGGGCTCTTCAACCCCTGGCCATTTTTAACAGCGACGGCACGGTTAAGGAATACCGGGGAGAGGGGTTTTCCACGCTCAGATGGAACGTTTCTGAGTCAGTTCAGGCTGAATTCGGTATCGCCTTCGAAGCCTCACGCATTACGCAAAATAGTGCGGACGTAGATAGCGGACGATCTCTCAGCTTCGTTAAACCCACTTTCAATGTGTATTGGGACGCCACATCTCGCAACAAACTGTTTTTCGCCATCCAGCGGGATGTTGACCAACTTAACTTTCGTGATTTTGTTACGAACATCACCCAGATGGAGCAAGAGGTGGAGGCCGGCAATCCCGACCTACGCCCCGTGCGCTCTTGGGACTACGAATTGGGTATGGAACACCGCCTGGCCGATGGCGGCGGCTTACTGTCGGGCACGTTGTTCTACCGCGATGTGCAGGATGTAAGAGGCCGCACCACCTTCAATGGGTTGATCTCTCAAATCAGCAATATTGGTGACGGCCAGGAATACGGCATCGATACGGAAGCCAGCATAGATTTTACGCGTTTGGGTTGGTGGGACGGCGTTCTTACGGCAACCTATTTGCGCCGCATCAGCAAGGTCGAAGATCCGTTTGATGGCGTGAGGCGGCGTTTCGGTTTTACACCTAACTGGGAAACATCAGTTCAGTACCGTCATGAAATTAAGACCCTCATCAACGGCCATGTTTCTTTCAATTATTCGCAGTTGGGGGCACGGTTCATAAACGACATCGAAAACATTGACCGTTTTAAGGAAAGTGGGTCGCTGACAATTTCTATTGAACACAACGTCACTAACAACGTGCGAATCAATTTGTCGTCAAATAATTTTCTCAATTTAAAATCTGTAAAAGCGCGGCGCAGTCTCGCTTTAAATCCGGGTGGGCCAAGGCAACTCACTGGTACGCGTTTGGAGCGGGCCAAATGGGGAAGGATATTCAATTTGTATGTGCGGGTGCAGATCTAGGGCCGGGACTGTCTTCTACGAATTTTCCAACGCGCTGACCTGTTGCTTGAGCATGGCAAGGAGCCCATTGAGACCTCCACGTTGGCGAATTACCGAGGCATATTCCTGGCGGTAGGTGATCGCCATGCTTACGCCTTCGACGATGACGTCGACGATGCGCAAGCCTTCTTCCCGTTTACGTAAGCGCCACTGCACGGAAACGCTTTCTCCGTTGCTATCAACGATGGCGCTATCCACCAGCGTGCCGGTTTCCCCGTCAGGCGTGGTGCCACGAACATCAATGGTCTGGCCGTCATATATGCTAAAGCGGCGAGACCAGGTGTAGACGATTAGATCTTCAAACAGAGCAATGAATGCTTGCTTTTCAGTATCATTGGCCCGGCGCCAATTGCGGGCTAAGACGAAACGGCCAATAGCCGGAATATCAAAGCCTTCGTTAAACAGGTTCCTAAACCGTTCCGTCTTATCCGCTTCGTTTATGTTAGCAGAGAGAATGTCATCGATGCCCACTTCGGCGAAATGGTTGATGAAGGATGTTGGGTTTGTACGCCAGGCATCTTCAGCGGCAACGCTCTGGCTGAACATGAACAGCAGGCTGAAAAATATTGAGCGTTTCATTGGGCGGCAATCTCTTCATGGGGTTGATCCGTTGCGCCGTCCAAACCCGTAAAGGGGTCGCCGCCGCCATCGAAATCGAAGTCATCGAAATCGAAGTCATCGAAATCGTCAAAGTCTTCCAATAGGGGGGTAGGTGCAGGGGCACCGTTGCGGATCGCCTGTGCCCGGTTCTGCCTATAGGCCGCGCGCAGGGCCGCGTAATAGTCAATGGAGGAGGCCTCGAGGTCGTCCAGCGCTGATGCTGCCCTGGTCTTTCCATCCACGGCTAAGCCATAGAAGTAGGCTACTGTCCTCAAAAACGGATTACCGCCCTGCCCGTCGTAGGCCATGGGATCCAATACCAGCTGATCAAACGCATAGCCTGTAATATCACGCCCGCCTGACGGTCCGAGAATAGGGACATAAAGGTATGGCCCTTCGTCCACGCCCCAAACGGCAAGCGTCTGGCCAAAGTCTTCCCCGTGATAGGGCATGTCCAAATGTTTGGCCACATCGAATAGGCCAAGCAAGCCGACCGTCGAATTAATTACGAAGCGACCCATGGTGATGCCGGCCCGCTGTCCTTCGCCCTGAAAAATATCGTTCACCAATGTGACTGGAGTGCGGAAATTGCGGATGAAATTGGTGACGCCTTGACGGCCCGGCTGAGGTACAACGGTTTTGTAAACGGCCAGCGACGGGTCGAAAATGACGGTGTCCAATCCCTGATCCAATTGCAGCATAGCCCGGTTCCAGGGCTCAAGCGGATCATTGATCTCCTCAAACGCCCGGACGGCTTCGGGGTCCGACGCTGGGGGCTTCGCGGCGCAGGCGCTAAGCGTCAAAGCTGCCGCAACGGGAAGGGCGAGGCGATTAAGAAGGCGTAAAAAAGAGGGCGCACTAACCATCAACAGACCCAATACATATGCAGCCACTTCAAGGTGTGAAGCGCAGAAAACAAAGATATATTGAAGGAAATGAGGTACCACAAAGCTTTAAAATTGGCCATACACGTTTGTGCGAAGGCGCTATGTATGAAGACGGTACCCTAAGTATTTCTGCGGTCTTCGTTTTCAATCCGGTCTATGGCCTGATAAAACGCTCTCAGAATGTGACATCAAAAGCACAGTTATCAGAGGTACGTGTGTCCGATAAGCCTATAATTCCGAGCGACGGTTCGCCGCTCATCGAAAAGATTCCCGACAATGTTCAGGTCTCGTTTGAGTTTTTTCCGCCTAAGACGGAAAAAATGCATGAACGGCTATGGACGGCCATTACCCGCCTGGCGCCGCTCAATCCGCGTTTTATGTCAGTGACATACGGTGCCGGTGGATCGACACGCGAGCGCACCCACGACACCGTCGTCCGTATTCAAAAGGAAATGGGTATCGCGGCCGCGGCGCATCTCACCTGCGTCGGCGCATCACGCGAAGAGGTGGATGGCGTTGCGCGCCACTATTGGGACTCTGGCATCAAACATATTGTGGCTTTGCGCGGTGACCCCCCGAAAGGAGATGCGTCGTTCACGGCCCATCCCGACGGTTACGCTTATGCGTCTGATCTTGTCACTGGCCTTAAGAAGGTTGCTGACTTTGAAATTAGCGTGGCTGCCTATCCTGAGACTCATCAAGATGCGACGAGCGCGGACGCTGATTTAGACAATCTCAAACGCAAGATTGATGCTGGCGCTACCCGTGCCATAACCCAACTATTTTTTGACCCGGATGTGTATTGCCGTTTTCGCGATAAAGCTGTCGCTGCGGGTATTACCGTACCCATCGTGCCCGGCTTGCTGCCCGTCACCCATGTGACCCAGAACGTCAATTTTGCCAAGAACACCGGTACATCCGTCCCGTCCTGGCTGTTCGACCTTTTTAACGGTCTGGATGAAGACCCGGGCACGCGGGAATTAGTCGCCGCGAGCCTCGCTGCTGAACAGGTGAAGCGCTTGGTGGCCGATGGGGCGTCAGAGTTTCATTTCTATACGCTCAATCGTGCTGATTTGAGTTACGCTATCTGCCATGTCCTCGGGATACGGCCACAATCCCACTGACACTTGCCGTGGCTCGCTTTGCGGCCGCCAAAGCTGGTCGACTTCCTGTCATCGACAATGCAGAAGAGCGTCACTTGGTTGGTGCCGTTGCAGCACAAGACCTTTATAGGGCTGTCAATCTCACCTTCATAAATGCTGAAGCGGAAACTAAAGGTCAGGTTAAGGCGCGGGGGTGGCCGCCTACCCCAAGCGGTCTAGAACTGCACCCGGGTCAGCCAGGGCATCCGGGTAATAGCGTTCCGCCATGGCGACGTAATCGCCCGGCAGGCTACTCACATCAAAGGTTTTGCTACCAAGCGCATGGGAGGTGGTGTGTCCTGGGTGATCGCCCATTTCCATCCAAGGCCGCCAACTGGTGATGCCAGTGTAGCTGAGCGTGGAGGAAATAGTCCGCAGGTCCGGGTTTAGAACGTCACGCTCAGCACCTTTGTATGTGACCGATTCGCTGTAAACGACCTTGCGGGCCGTTGGGTCAGCAGGGGTCAAAGTGGCGCTCGACGCTTCCGTAATCCACACATGCCCCTCTTTGACCGTGACGGGGCCGAGCCAGCGCTCGAACTTGGTCGAGCCAGTCGGGCGCATGGCTGTTTCGGACTCCTCTATGTCTTCGTCTGGTACAGGCCCGCCTCCCAGCTCAACGACCCCATGAAAGGACGGCTTATTGACTGAGCTGTTAGGTCCTAACATCAAGCGGGGCACCTCAACCGACTTGCCCGTGTAAGGTATGGTCAAACGATCCAGCAATTCGCCGCTATAGAAATCCGTATAAAATGCCAGCTCAAAACTGGCCAGCTTGATGGAGCCGTCATCAAGCACTTTGTGGCGGGCAAAGGTGCCGGTGACCATCCCCATGAGCGGTGTGATTTCAGAATCGACCACGCCGTAGCGCAGACCTTTGAGCCACCCCATGGCGATGCGCCCGTCTTCTTCACCGCGCATTTTGTGCAACGTGCGTAAAACGCTGGCGGCATCAGACGGATCAAAATGTCCAGCGGCTTTGGCCGGCTTAATGATCGTCCGGCTGCCAGTGAGAATAGCGCCAGCTGTGCCGGCGGCCATAATATGTCTGCGTGTTACCCCTGAATTCATCACGAACTTCTCCATTTAAAACAACACTGGTCATGGTTGCACAGCGATACCCGGCTCGCCAATCAGGTCTTTGTGGCGGACCTCAAAGTCGTGATTCAAACTCGCGCGTAAACCCTCTAGTATGCCTCTATGTCCGATCCGTTTACGCTTGATGATGCGCCTCCACCTGCCGTAATCCCTAGCCCGGCGTCCGGTCCAGCACCGGAGCCACCGTGGCTGACGTCGCTCAACCCCGAGCAGCGCCAGGCCGTCGAGGTGACCGAAGGTCCGGTCCTGGTGCTCTCAGGGGCGGGGACGGGCAAAACTCGGGTGCTGATCACCCGGCTGGCCTATATTATCGGCAGGCGCCTGGCTCAGCCGCGGCAAATCCTCGCTGTCACCTTTACCAACCGCGCGGCGCGGGAGATGCGCGAGCGCGTCGCAGGGCTGGTTGGTCCCATGGCGGAATCTCTCTGGCTAGGCACCTTTCATGCTCTTGGTGTCAAAATTCTACGCAAACACGGCGAGCTGGTTGGGCTCAAATCAAACTTCACCATTCTCGATACGGATGATCAAACCCGTCTGCTGAAGCAGGTGATGGAAGCAGAAGGTATTGATCACAAGAAGTGGCCTGTGCAAGTGCTGCTCGGCGCCATCCAGCGCTGGAAAGACAAAGGTCTTACGCACGACCGGGTAACGTCGGCCATGGCGGGAGATCTAGCGGCTGGCCGTGCTGTCGATCTCTACCGCCAATATCAGGAGCGCCTGACGACGCTCAATGCCGCTGATTTCGGTGACTTACTTTTGCATTGCCTCACTCTGTTTCAAGATCACGCTGAAGTGTTGGCGGAATACCAAGACCGCTTTAAATACATCCTGGTGGATGAGTATCAGGACACCAACGTGGCGCAGTACCTGTGGCTGCGCTTGCTGTGCCAGAAGCACCACAATCTGTGCTGCGTCGGTGATGATGACCAATCCATCTATTCCTGGCGTGGAGCAGAAGTGGGCAACATTCTGCGCTTCGAAAAAGATTTTAAAGACCCCAAGATCATCCGGCTGGAACGCAATTACCGCTCGACCCCGACCATCTTGGCGGCGGCGTCGCACCTCATCAGCCACAACACTGACCGTCTCGGAAAAACCTTGAAAACGGCTGGTGACGCAAATACCGAGCCTGGCGATCCCATTATCATCCGTGGCGTGTGGGATGGTCCTGAAGAGGCCCGCTGGGTTGTTGAGGAAATCGAAGCCGCGCAGTCAAAGGACCAAAAACTAGCCTCCATGGCGATCCTGGTGCGCGCTGGCTTTCAGATGCTGGAGTTTGAAGAGCGCTTTATCACCACTGGCGTGCCCTATCGGGTGATTGGCGGGCCGCGTTTTTATGAGCGCATGGAAATCCGTGATGCCATCGCCTATCTGCGCTGCATTCATGCGCCGACCGATGACCTTGCATTTGAACGCGTCGTTAACAAACCTAAGCGCGGTATCGGCGAGGCTTCGGTACAGAAAGTTCATGTTTTTGCCCACTCTGCCGGGTTGAGTTTAATGGAGGCCGCTTTTCAGCTCTGCGAAACTGACGAGTTACGCGCCCAGACTCGCAAATCACTGGGCACATTGATCACCGATCTCGCCCGCTGGCGCTCTCTACGGGAAACCATGCCGCCCGCGGATTTGGCCGCCCAGGTGCTTGATGAGTCGGGTTACACCGATATGTGGCAACGCGATACCTCGCCGGAAGCGCCTGGACGGTTGGAAAACCTTAAAGAGTTCGTCGGCGGTCTGGAGGAGTGGGATACCATTCCCGCGTTTCTGGATCACGTCAGTCTGGTGATGGAAAACGACAATCAGGCCAACGACGACGCGGTCACCATCATGACCTTGCATGCGGCCAAAGGATTAGAGTTTGATACGGTATTTCTGCCCGGTTGGGAGGAAGAGCTTTTCCCTCATCGACGGGCGCTCGATGAAGGCGGTGGAGCCGCTTTGGAAGAAGAGCGCCGCCTCGCTTATGTCGGCCTGACCCGGGCCCGCAAAAAAGTCTTCGCTTCCTTCGCGGCCAATCGTCGTATCTATAATCAATGGCAGGCCAGCCTTCCGTCGCGATTTATTGTCGAATTTCCAGAAGATTGCGTCGAACACATATCCGACAGCGGGTTGATGGGATCGGCTGCACCTGGGTTTTCTGGAGGCTGGAATTCAGGGTGGCAAACACAGAAGACCTCGCGCGCACCGGACATTGCCGGCGACACTTGGCAAGCCCATAAACGGGAAAGCGCTGGTACGTATCAAGTCGGAATGCGCATTTTCCATCAAAAGTTCGGCTATGGAGTCATACGGGCCGTCGAAGATACGCGCCTGGACATCGCCTTTGAAAAAGCCGGCCAGAAAAAAGTGCTCGATAGTTTTGTTGAGCCGGCCTGAAGAGCATATGAAAAAATTTAGCACCGGAAACTCTTCTTGAAGGGGAGCAGATCAAGCGGGTCATTTCTTGATCGCCGCGATCGTGCCTGTTTGGCGGTCTAAACTGTTTACTTCGCTTCCCGAGGTTTGGATCAGGTCGGCTGGTCGGGTTGGGGCCGGATGGGCGGGTTCATCCTCTTATGATCCAGAAAGAGCCCTTGGCAGATTATATATCAATGATTTAGCCATGGTTTCGGCTCTCACGTAATGGGTTTCGTCTATGTTAGGTGCGCTTTCACGTGCCATAACGATGCGTTCTATATGGAATTTATGGATACGGCGTGAAGGGCCATCTCTGCAGGTCAGAGACCCGCGCAGTGCATGGAAGCCGGAGTTCTAAGCCGACGTGACGTGGTCTGTTTCTTTTTTGGTACCGCAGCTGAAGGCTGAAGAATTCGCGGACGCATTCACAGACGTCGCGCTGTCCGTTTCTCATTTTGAAGACACTGGCGATGATCCCACTCAGTGGCGGGTGGAGGCGCTCTTCGAAGCTGAACCCGATCGGACAGAACTGACCGTACGTATTGCCTCGATTGCGGCCCTGCCAGGCGAGAACAATCCGTCGATAGACATTGTCCAGCTTGCGGAGACTGATTGGGTTGCGGCGACGCTGTCGTCATTCGTACCTATGCATATTGGCCGGTTCTGGGTACACGGCAGCCATGACAAAGATACGGCCCCGTCGGGGTCTGTGCCGCTGACCGTTGATGCCGCGACCGCCTTTGGTACCGGTGAACATGCTACTACACACGGTTGCCTTCTTGCGCTCGATGGCCTGGCCAAACGAGATAACTTTCGGCGCACTGTCGCTCAGTCCGGCCGGACCCCCATAATCGATGTTGGCTGCGGAACGGGCATTCTGGCCATGGCGGCCGCGCGCTGTTGGCCGGCAAATGTTTTGGCCTCAGATATTGACGCGGAAGCCGTGCGTGTCGCCAGAGGAATGGTGGGGGCAAACGGGCTGGCAGCCCGGATTACGGTTATGCAGGCAGATGCAATCACGGAGCGCCACCTTATGGCCGAGGCACCTTACGCTGTCATAACGGCAAATATTCTGGCCCGGCCGTTGTGCCGGATGGCTGGGGGTCTATCTGCAGCCCTGGCGCCCCAGGGCCGCATTGTTCTTTCCGGGCTGTTAAATAGCCAAGTCTCTATGGTGCGGAGTGCTTACCAGTCTTGCGGATTGTCCTTGGAAAAGGTTATCCCCATCGCTGAGTGGGCGACGCTTGTCGTCAAGCGGTGAGCCGGACGTTGAAACTTGGTCTTTCGGCCCTTAGCTTCCATACCCATGAGTGAAGACCCAAACGAGATGCAATCCTTAAGCCAGAAAAACCGCTTAACCGCGCTTCGAGCTCATTTGAAGAGTGTCGGCGTCGATGGCTGCGTGGTGCCGCGCGGCGACGAGTATCAGGGTGAGTTTGTTGCACCCTATGCTGAGCGCTTGGCCTGGCTGACCGATTTCACCGGATCCGCCGGCCTTGCCGTCGTGCTCTCTGAGCAGGCTGCCTTGTTTGTCGACGGCCGCTATACACTGCAGGTCCGCGACCAGGTGGACGACACCCTTTACGCCATCCGCCACGTTACGGATGAGCCGGTTAGCGCATGGCTTAAAGAGTCTCTGACGAATGGACAGAAACTCGGTTTCGATCCTCACCTCCATACGCCGGGCCAAGTAAAAAGATTCTGTGACGCTTGCGAAAAAGCGGGAGCTGCGTTGGTGCAACTCTCAGCTAATCCTATTGACGCGGTGTGGCAAGACCAGCCTGCGCGTCCGCAGGTGCCGGCAAAAACTCATCCGCTAGAGATCGCTGGTCAGTCTCACGAAGACAAACGCAAACGGATCGCAGAGACCCTGCATAAAGACGGGTATGACGCGATTCTAGTAACGGCATCGGACTCATTGTGCTGGCTGTTCAACATCCGTGGTGCCGACGTGGAAAACACGCCGCTTGTGCTGGCCTCGGCTTTGCTGTTTGCCGACGGCGAAGCTGTTCTGTTTATGGACTCGGCCAAGGTGACCGATGACGTGCGCGACCACCTCGGCACAGATGTGGGGATTACTGGGGTCGATGGCCTAGGCGCGGTGATTGACGATCTGGACGACGCCATCTCAACGGTTGCGGTCGACAAAGCTACAGTATCGCAGTGGGCTGTTGACCGGCTTGAAACCGCGGGGTTGAAAGCAATCCAAATCGAAGACCCGTGTTCGCTGCCGAAGGCCTGTAAGAATAATACGGAAGTCAAAGGCGTTCGCGCTGCTCACGTGCGTGACGGTGCAGCCTTGACCAACTTTCTCGCCTGGCTTGATCAGGAAGTGGTTAAAGGCAACCTCACCGAAGTCTCTGCCGCTGAACGGTTGGAGCAATTCCGGCGCTCCAGTAATTTATTTCAAGGGCCAAGTTTCCCGACCATATCCGGGGCGGGGGCGAACAGTGCAATTGTTCATTACCGCGCCACTGCAGAGACAGACTCTGCCATAACGGGGGACATGCTTTATTTGGTGGATTCCGGTGGGCAGTATCTCGATGGCACAACCGATGTCACTCGTACCATCGCCATTGGGACCCCTACGGCTGAACAGAAGCGCCGCTTCACCCAGGTTCTGAAGGGGCACATTGCGCTCGCCACGGCGCGCTTTCCCGAAGGCACGTCAGGCGGCCAACTAGACGGTTTCGCCCGCGCCGCCTTGTGGGCTGACGGTGTCGATTACGATCACGGCACCGGTCACGGTGTTGGTGCCTATCTGGGCGTGCATGAAGGACCACAGCGCATCGGCAAGGCTGGGGCAGGGCCGGCACTCAAGCCCGGCATGGTAGTGTCCAATGAGCCCGGTTACTACAAGGCCGGCGGCTACGGCATTCGCATCGAGAATCTGGTGGTGGTTCAGGAGGCCGACGCCCCGGTGGACGCGGAGAAACCCCTTTTGGAATTTGAGACCATCACCCTGGCCCCCATCGATCTGCGCCTTGTCGATAATACTTTGCTCACAGGGTCCGAGAAAGCTTGGCTCAATGCCTATCATGCGCGAGTACGGGAGACGCTTAAGGCGTTGGTGGCTGAAGAGACTGCTAATTGGCTTGCTGAGGCAACACAGGCGCTGTGACGCAATTAAGCTGCTGATTCTGACGTTGAAGAACGTGAAATTTCATATTCATACAAATTCTTGACGCGGCTATATTCTTAAAGCTGCCCGCCAGGTGAAACGCTCGTCAGCATGACGAAAAATCCATCAGATTTATGAGGTTTCCTGCTCATATTAGGAATAACTTGTCTATCATTAGATTTTAGGTATAAACCGCCATCGATTTTATTTCCTGGGGAGTAATCAATGACATTCTGTTACACCAAGACCTTGCGCGCGACGGCCGCTGTGGCTCTCGTTGCCTGGTGTTCCGACGCCATTCCGGCCCTGGCCCAGCAAGTCGCGCTGGAAGAGATTGTAGTCACCGCGCGTCAGCGAAGTGAGTCGATCCAGGATATTCCCATTTCCATCACGGCCTTCACTGCTGCTGATATTGACAAGCGCGGTATTCAGTCGATGACGGACATCGCTTTGTCCACGCCGGGTTTTAACTTCGAGAACTTTGGTAATTCAGGGGCCACGGCGCCCGTTATTCGTGGCGCGACTCAAGTGGCCGGCAGTATAGAACAAAACGTGTCGTTCTTTTACGATGGCATTTACTTGCCACGGAACTATGTCACTGACCTTGGTTTTTCCAACATTCAACGGATTGAGGTCGTTAAAGGGCCCCAAAGTGCACGCTATGGTCGAAACGCCTTTACGGGTGCGGTCAACTACATCTCTAAAAAGCCAACAGAAGAGTGGACGGCCGAAGGTCAGTTAACGGCCGGTAGCTTTGGCCGATTTGATGGAGCAGCCGGTATTTCGGGTGCGATTGTTCCAGACACCTTCCGCGTTCGCGCGTCTATTGATTATAGCGAATTCGATGGTAGCTGGAAAAACAGTCATCCGTTCGCAGACATTGATTTCAAACCCGGGACCAACCGTCGCCTCGGCGGCTGGAGTGACACCACCTATAGCGGCGCGTTTGAAATCTTACCGAGCGAAGACATTCAAATTGAAGCAATGTACTTGCATGTGGATAAAAACCGCGAGCACAGTGCTCAGAACTGGTTCGGCGAACTCAATGCCGACAGCCAATTCATGAACTGTGGCCAGTTTAACCCCGACGTTCGTCCGGCAGGCTCAGGCCTCGGCGGAGGCGGGCAGTGGTTCCGACTGTTCTGCGGTGAGCTCCCAGCCCGTGCAATTCCTATTGACCCCCGCGGCTACGCCCAGCAGCTCGACACTGATTTTTATCGCGGTTCTATTGATTGGGAACTGAACGACGATTTCAGTATAGAATATCAATATGGACGCATCGAAGCGACGACAAAAACCTTTGGCTATAAAGATACGCTTCCTGGCTGTAGTTTCTTTGTGCCTCTCTGTGTGTTTGAGAGTGGCCCAATCGGTAATTTCAGCACAGATTCACATGAAGCCCGCGTGGTCTTCGACGACGATAGCAATATCGATGGCGCTTTCGGCGTTTACTATGCGAAGAGCACTGACTTTAGAACGTCCAACTTCGGCGCGTTACTGCCTCTTGGTGCTGTGCCGACAGGGCCGATCGACGTGAATGATGCCAGCCAATTCATTTTCCAAGTCGCTCTCTCCAACATCACGACGGTAACTGAAACCAAATCAGTATTCGGTGAAATCAACTTCTCCTTCTTGGAAGATCGTGGGCGTCTCGGTATCGAGGCCCGGTATTCCGAAGATAAAAAGGAAGAAGGGGAAGCCGCTTCTGGTGGTGGAACGGGCGGTTTAGGCGCGTTTGCCGGAGCCTTCTTTAGCGACACTTTTAGTAGTTTTACGCCTCGAATTACTTTTGAGTACGATGTCAGCGATGACAATCTGCTCTTCGTATCTGCTGCAAAGGGTGTGAAGTCAGGTGGCTTTAGCGCTGCGGCGACGTTGCCAGAAAATCGCACCTACGATGACGATCAGAACTGGACCTACGAAATCGGGATGAAGAACACCTTCAACGATGGGCAGGCCCAGTTGAACGCCACTTTGTTCTACATCGACTGGACTAACGTGCAAATTCTTGCTGCTGACGAAGGCAACGTGAATCCACTGTCCCGCAGCATTGTGCGTAACGTGGGTGACGTCACATCCAAGGGGATTGAAGTGGATGGCGCTATTGCCGCAACGGAACACCTCAGCCTCTATGGCACCCTGTACTACGGCGATGCCAAATATAAGGATGGCACCATCGATGGCCGTTGGGGGCGCGCGCCCGCCGTCTGTGACGACGTCGCCTGTAATATTAATGGTGACATCGGCGGCAACCAGATGGAACGTCAGTCCAAATTCCAAACCACACTCGGTGGCGAATGGACAGATGAACTGTCTAGCAATATGGACCTGGATTATTTCATCCGTGCCGACCTCGCTAGCCAATCTAAAATGTTTGGGGAAGCGGTGAATTTGTCCATCGTGCCAAGCCGAACCATCGTCAACGCAAGCTTAGGCGTTGAAGGCGACGGATACTCGATTCAGCTTTGGTCAAAGAACCTGTTTGATAAGAGTTATGTTTCTAATGCCGTCGTTCAACAGCCCAACGTCGCATACAACGCCTATCTCGGCGAACGCGCGACCTTTGGAATTACGATTACCGCACGGTACTAAAAGGCAGTTCATCTTATGCCTAAGGCATTCCTAAACCTGGGCGGCGGTCTTTTGATCGCCGCCCAGGTTGTTTTTGGGCCCCCGGTAGTGGCTCAAGACAATACTGTCGTGACACCGCTGCTGCCTATGAACCGTCCGCCCGGTGAAACGGTTTTTCAGGATGGTATGAATGTTGCCCCTTTGGCCCGGGCCACCATCTTCGTCCGCGACATTGAAGAATCTCTCAAGCTCTACAGAGATATTCTTGGGCTCAAGCCCATGTTTGATAATTATTGGAAGGGCAGTGGCATCAACGCCATCATGGGTACGGATGGATTGGAGCTCCGCGCCACGGTGCTGATGGCCGGTGCGTCCGTTCAGGGCAATCTCGGTATCTATCAGCTTCATAATGATGAGACGATGCCGGCAGCGCCGCAACAAACATCCGATACCCGGACGGGCGATTTCGCCATCGTGTTTCCCACTAACGATATTTACCGCCTTACGGCCGAGATTGAGGCGTCTGGCTATCCTATCGTCTCGCCGCCGGTCCCGCTGATCCAGCGTGACGAATATGCCGAACAACCTGTGGAAATGATGTTCCGTGACCCTGATGGGGTGCTGGTTAATCTGGTTCAAGCAGGCGTTTTGAAGTAGCGCGACCACAAAGGACTGCGTGATGTCAGAAATCCAACGGAGAGCATTTGCGGCGGCCTGTTTCAGCGTTGCGCTTTTTCCAGCATTCTTGATGGCCCAGGATGTTCCCGAAGGTCATTCGGTTTCATCTATGACCCGGGCGACCATCTTTGTCCGTGATCTTGATCAATCACTAAAGCTCTACCGGGATCTGCTCGGTCTCACCACCCGCGTCGATACCATCGTCGAAGGCCCGCGCATCAACGAAATCATGGGCACGATTGACTACGGCCTCAAAGCTGTGATCTTGCAGTCTGGCGATAGTATTATCGGCAACATCGGTATCTACGAAATTATTGGTGACGACCGCTCGCCATTATCCCCGCCTTCCAATCGTGTTGACACGGTGACCGGCGATTTTGCTGTGGTATTCATCACAGACGATATCGAGGGTGTTACGGAAAAAGTGATCGCCGCCGGCTATCCGCTGGTTTCTCCGCCCATGGTTCTGTTTCCTAATCCAGAGGCCGAGGTGCAAACGCGTGAGATGATGTTCCGCGATCACGACGGTGTTTTGGTTAACCTCATAGAACTTGGCGTGCCCAAGCCGTGGTAGGGCATCTCGTTCGATAGCGACACGCAAACAGGAATTGTTTGCAACAGTATTGCTCATGCGACGGCTGCGTCAGACGGAGTCCGTAGTGCAGATTGTCCGACACTGCTAGGGTCAAACCATAACTCCCAAATAGGATAGACAACACATGACCAATCCATTTGAACCACCCATCGAACGACGCGATTTCTTTGCAGGTCTGGCTGGCGGCGCAGCGTCTGCGCTTGGCGCCACAATGCTTGGTGGGCGTGAAGCCCATGCCAATTGGGGATTGATCGCGCCTGGTCCGATACCCGGGGAAGATTTCGACGGGCGCAGTCTGGTCAACAAACCGCGTGCCTACGAGGTTATGGAACAGGAAGGAATCGACGGTATCGTCGCTCTCAATCCAGTCAACGTGTTCTACCTTGGGAACTATTTCTCTTACGAGCTACAAAAATTGCGGGCCATTCCTAGTTTTGCGGTTATGCCCCGTGATCCTGACAAGCCGTCGTTCCTGGTAGTGGCAGGCTCGGATCTCTGGTTTATCGCTAACGGTGACCGCGAGCACCCCGAAATTATTCCTTACGGTTCACCCGGCGGCTGGGAAAATTACAGCAATCCAGAACTGTGGAGCCAGGAGCCTGAGTCCCGCAATTTTTCGCGCATGCCAGACAGTACGGAAGGGTTTACAGAAATTGAGCAAGGCTGGTACGAGCTTGAAAAGCGCTGGGAGTCCGGCAAGGCAGCGAGCCCTGAGTGGGGGCTTGTTCATGCTCTCAAAGAAGCTGGTCTGATCGACGGCAAGATCGCGGTCGATGACATGCGCGTTGCCGATATTCTCAACACGCTCGGTCAGGACACTGTTACCTGCGTTCCTGGTGATAATACCTTCCGCAAAATTCGCATGGTTAAGTCCGATGTTGAAATCAAGCATATGCGTACCATCGCGCGTGCAAATCAGGACGCTTGCTTGGCCATGCTTTCGCAAATAGAGGTCGGCATGACCAAAGCTGATTTCGATGGCTTATTCATGGTCGAAGCCGCGAAGCGTGGAGCTAAAGCGATGTGGATTGCGTCCGGTACCATAGGTGGTTTTCGCCACGGTACGGTGGTCGAAGGCCAGGCCATGATGGTCGATGCCGTTAGCCAGATTAATTATTATCACGGTGATTTCGGCCGCACGTGGTGTGTGGGCGAACCGCCCAAAGAATTACAGGAACGCATCCGTCTCACGAGTATTGCCCGTGAAGTCGCCCACGATATCGTGGGGCCGGGTATGAAATATTCAGAGTTGCGCAACACGGTAACAGCAGCAGTTAAGAAGGCCAGCGCGACTGGCTGGACCATGGGGGTCGGGCCACACACTGTGGGACTACAGCACACGGATCAGGCCTATCGTGATGGATTGCCCTTTGTTGTCGGTGATGATCACACCTTCCAGGAAAACATGACGTTGACCATCGACCTACCTCAGGGGGAAATCGGTTGGGGTGCGACCCATCTGGAAGATTTGATCGTCATTACCAAAGATGGTTACGAGCCGCTTGCGACAATGTCTGAGCCCTTGGTTGTACTCTAAGCGGCTGGCTCGAGGAAAAAGGGCATGCTCACCTGCATAAACCATTGTGTTTAAACAGGCATTGGAATGACCTCCTGGTCTTTGTCGACGAGAACCGTGGTTTTCTTGAGGCCGGCTTCGATCTCTAGCGTGGCATTGGCTAAGGGGTCAGAATCAGAATCCATATCTGATTTTAGCGCTGGAAAAAGCGTTGGTCACCATACCGAAAGTAAAAGTTTATGCCCGCCCGATAATCTTTAGGTAGCCCTGTTCGTCGACTACATCGATACTGAGGCTCTCCGCTTGCTTGAGTTTGGAGCCGGCGCTAGGCCCGGCAATTACCAGATCTGTTTTAGCCGAGACCGAGCCTGCGACCTTGGCACCGAGCGCTTGAGCTCCTGCCTTGGCCTCGTTGCGGGACATTGTTTCCAGAGTGCCCGTGAACACGACCGTCCTGCCAGCAATCGGAGATCTGCCGACATCGGGCGCTTCAAAGTCTTCAATGTTTAGCTCTCTGGCTAGCCCATCTACGACTTCACTGTTGAGCGGTTCGGCGAAGAACTCCAGCAAGTCTCGGGCCACCGCCGCTCCGACGCTTTCGATATTGAGTAGATCTTCATGGGCCGGGGACTCCCGGTCTTGAGCCTTGTCCAGATTTGCACGCAAGGCTTTGAGCGAACCATAGGACTGAGCCAAGAGCCGTGCGGTCGCCAGGCCGATTTGACGAATACCGAGCGCATAAAGAAAGCGGTCCAGGCTCACAGTGCGTTTTTCATCTATAGCCTGGAACAGGTTATCGGCAGATGTAGTACCCCAGCCTTCCTTGTGCCTGAGTGGGGTCAGATTTCTTGGATCTTCATCACGCTTAGCCAGTGTGAAAACATCGACAGGGTTGGCTATCAGTCCCTCGGCATAAAACACTTCGATATTCTTGGCCCCTAGTCCTTCAATGTCGAAGGCATTACGAGAGACAAAATGCTTGAGTCGTTCCATCGCCTGAGCCTCGCAGATGAGTCCGCCGGTGCAGCGCCGCACAGCTTCGCCTTCTTCGCGTACGGCATGGCTGCCGCAGATCGGGCATGCATCTGGGTAGACATAGGCTCTGCTGCTCTGAGACCTCTTGTCTGCAATCACCTTGACGACTTGGGGGATAACATCACCCGCGCGCTGGATCACCACTGTGTCGCCTTCTCTAACGTCCTTGCGGGTGATCTCGTCTTCGTTGTGCAATGTTGCATTAGAAACAACCACACCGCCCACCGTGACCGGTGTCAGACGGGCGACTGGTGTTAGAGACCCTGTCCGGCCCACCTGGATATCGATTTTCTCAAGTAAGGTCTCTGCTTGCTCTGCTGGAAATTTATGGGCCGTCGCCCAGCGCGGTGCGCGGCTGACAAATCCCAGCCGCTGCTGCCAATCGAGCCGGTTGACCTTGTAAACCACACCGTCGATGTCATAAGGCAAAGAGGCGCGCTGCTCTTCAATAGCGGAATAAGCGCTAAAGACGTCCTCAACAGATTTGCAGACCCGGGTGAGGGGATTGGTCGGTAAACCCCAGGATTTTAGTCGGGCAAAGAAGTCCTCTTGACTTTCCCAGTCCACAGGATCGGCTTCACCCCAGGCATAGGCGAATAGGGTGAGGGGACGAGATCTAGTGACCTTCGGATCCAGTTGGCGCAGAGACCCGGCAGCAGCATTACGCGGGTTGGCAAAAACCTTAGCGTCATTCTTTTCCTGGGCCGCATTGAGCGCTAGAAAGTTGTCTTTGGTAATGAACACTTCGCCGCGAATCTCAACGACTTTGGGAGCGTCACTCATCAGCATGTCCGGCAGATCGCGGATGGTCTTCAAGTTGGCGGTGATATCTTCGCCTTCCTGTCCGTCTCCGCGGGTGGCGCCTACCACCAGCCTGCCGTGTTCATAGCGGGCCGAGAAGGACAATCCATCGATTTTAGGCTCAGCGAGGACCTCGACTGTCTCTGTCTCCTCAAGGCTGAGAAAACGGCGAATACGGGAGAAGAAGTCTTGGACTTCGTCCCCGGAAAAAACGTTTCCAAGAGACAGCATCGGCACGCTGTGCTTGACCTTAGTATATCCCGCCGAGGGTGCGGCACCGACCCTATTACTCGGGCTATCTTCACGGACCAAATCAGGAAACAGAGCTTCGATCGCGCTATTGCGTGACTTGAGAGCGTCGTATTCAGCGTCGGAAATGATTGGCGCATCATCCTGGTGATATCGTTTGTCATGCTTGGTCATCTCCGCTGCCAGACGTACAAGCTCCTGCGCTGCATCCTTTTCAGAGAGGTCATCAACGGCCGGTGAGGAAATATCTTTGGCCAATGCCCTACGTCCCCGTCATCAGCACGTCTGCTGCGGCCCGTGCCTCGTCGGTGATGTCCGTACCCGCCAGCATGCGAGCGATTTCTTCGCGGCGTTCATCTGGCGTCAATTGAACAACCCGCGTTGCGGTCACTGTGCCATCTGTCACTTTAGCAACCCGCCAATGGCTGTCACCCCGCGCCGCGACTTGAGGAGAGTGCGTTACCACAAGTACTTGCAAGGCCTCAGCCAGCTGGGAAAGGCGTTCGCCTACCGCTGACGCCGTAGCGCCCCCAATGCCAGAATCCACTTCATCGAAGATCATAACAGTAGGCGGTTGGCTGCTTGCGACCACAACCTTGAGGGCCAGAAGAAACCTTGCCAGTTCACCGCCTGACGCTATTTTATTCAGGGGGCCTGGAGGCATGCCAGGGTTGGTCTTAACCTCGAAAACCACGCTGTCACAGCCGTCGGCGGACCACTCCGTTTCTGGCAAGACTTCGATCGACACGGCAAATTCAGATTCATGCAATCGTAGCGGTGACAATTCACCGGCTATGGCTTTGCTAAGGACTTGACCCGCATGCTGCCGTGATTTTGTCATTGCCTTCGCGGCATTGACAAACGCCATACGTGCAGCTTGCTCCGCCTTAGCAAGACGGAGCAGATTGTCTTCACCACCTTCGATGCTGTCTAACCGAAGTCTCAATGACGCGAGCGTTTCAGCCAACGCGTCGATATCGACCGAGTGCTTGCGCGCCTCTGCTTTCAGCGCGAACAGCCGTTCTTCTGCGGCTTCCAATTCAGCTGGGTCGATATCGAAGGAGGCAGCCGCCTCATCTAGCGCACTCTGCGCCTCCGCCAACTCGATTGCGGCACGGTCTAGAGCGCCGCAAACGGCATCCAGGCGGCCTTCGGCTTTCGGCGCCGCACGACCCAGTTCGCCGTGGGCTACGCGGACCGCTGCATCTACATCCGATGGCTCAGACAGAGCCTGCCGAGCAGTCTCAATAGCGGATAAAATTTGTTCGCCGTGGCGGAGCAGTGCGCGCTTCGCTGACAGATCTGACTCTTCTCCCGGGACGGGGGCGAGACGTTCCAGTGTTTCCACGTCGGCGCGCAAAATAACTTCTTCTTCTTTCGCCTCCCGCAGCAGTTTCTCGGCCGTCTTAAAGGTGCTGTGAGTTTCTCGCCAAGCGGTCCACAACGCTAAACAAGCGGCATCTTCATCCGCGCCTGATGTGACGTGTCGAAAGCGATCAAGGACATTAATATGAGTTCTCGGGTCCATCAGGCCATGGGCATCAAATTGCCCATGGACCTCAACCAATATTGCCCCAACTTGGCGAAGCAAACCGACACTTACAGCTTGATCGTTGATGAACGCCCGGCTGCGGCCGTCTCGGCCAACAGCGCGCCGTAGGACAACTTGATCATCCGATAGCGTTATATCTTGATCTGCTAGTACGTGACGAGCGGGATGCGTGTCGGGCACGTCGAAAGCTGCTGTGACTGTCAATTTGTTGGCACCGGGTCGGACAAGTCCGCTATCACCACGCTCGCCAAGTGCAAGGCCAAGAGAATCAAGCAGGATTGACTTGCCTGCTCCAGTTTCCCCGGTCAACACGCCCAACCCGTTAGTCAGTTCGAGATCAAGTTTGTCGATGAGGACGACGTCGCGAATAGATAGCGAGGCAAGCATGATCTGGTGTTCCTACCAGAGGCTCCACCAGGGTTTGTCGCCAGTTTCCTGTGCAGCTTGAACTTTCGCTTGTTGACGCTGGCGTTCTTCCTGGCTGATTCCTGCGAGCATATAGGCGTCTTCATACCACTCGCTGCCGGGGTAATTGTATCCCAAAACCGCGGCAGAACGCTTGGCCTCGTCTCGGAGTCCGAGCGCTGCATAGGCTTCGACCAAACGGAACAGAGATTCCTGAGCGTGCGTGGTATCGCCATAGACTTCTACAACACTTTTGAAGCGGTTGATTGCTGCCAAATAGTGCTGCCGTCTGAGGTAGAAGCGGCCGACAGCCATTTCTTTGCCGGCGAGGTGATCGCGCGTGAGGTCAATCTTTAAGCGTGCATCACGGGCATAGGGTGTTTCCGGGAACCGCGTAATGACATCCTCTAACGCCTCAAGAGCACGCTGAGTCATATCCTGATCACGCTCAACGTCAGAAATCTGCTCATAGAAGCAGAGCGCTTTCAGATAATAGGCATAGACCACATCCCGGTTACCTGGGTGAACTTGTATGAACCGGTCGATCGAGGCCGTTGCGTCGTCATATTTATTGTTCATGTAATGGGAATACGCTGCCATCAACTTCGATTTGGTTGCCCAAATTGAATATGGATGCTGGCGTTCTACTTCGTCGAAAAAATATGACGCATCCCGGTACCGGCCATCGCCCAGATACTCAGTCGCCTGATTATAGATTTCGTAGACCGTAAGTTCCCGGTACTCCGGCTCGTCATCTCCCGCGCAGCCACTTAAGGCTGCAAAGGCCAATGCGGCCAAGCCAAAACGAATAAAGGGTATGCGATGACTGTGTGCCATGGCCTGTCAGACTGTGTTGATGAAAGGGGCACTAGTATACCACCGCTGAAGGCGCTGTCAGCAGTGAGAACTTTATCCAATCGCAGCTTCTTGAAGCGGCTGGATCCAGTCTTCTCCAGGACTTTCTTCTTCTATGGGCGCGTCAATAAGCTCCCAATTCGCATCATCAGCGAACACCATACGAAGAAGATTGGCCGTATCTGCGTGACTGGAGCATATACCGTGAAAATGCCCAATGATGCGATGCCCGGTTAGAAACAGGTCTCCCACCGCGTCCAAGGCCTTGTGACGAACGAATTCGTCGGAATGGCGCAGCCCGCCCTCATTCAAGATCCGGTCACCATCGACAACAATTGCATTTTCTAGGCTGCCACCGCGGGCCAACCCGGCTTCCCTCAACGCTGTTACGTCAGAGAGAAAGCCAAACGTCCTGGATTTGCTGATTTCTGACTTGAAAATGTCCCGTGCAATATTGAACTGGCAAGATTGACGGCCAACAGCTGCAGCGGCGAAACGAATTTCAAAGTCTACCGTTAAGCTGCTGTCTGACGGCGATAATCCGACTTCTTTTGTCCCATTGCGGTAGACGACGGGTTGTAGAATACGCATGGCCCGACGTGTTTCTTTTTGCTCACGGATGCCGGCGCATTCCATCAGAAAAACAAATGGCGCAGCACTGCCATCCATTGCGGGCACTTCAGGGCCGTTGAGTTCGATCAGCGCATTGTCGATACCCATCCCATAAAAAGCCGCTAAAAGGTGTTCAACGGTCGCGACGCTGATACCGCTTTCCGTCGCTAAGACAGTGCACATGCGGCTGTCAGCAATGCGGTCCCATCGCGCAGGTATTTCAGATCCACCGCCCACAAGATCTACACGCTTAAAAATGATGCCGCTATTTGCCGGGGCTGGATGCAGCTTCATGGCGACCCGTACACCGGAGTGCAGGCCAATTCCGCTGCAGCCGATGGAAGACTTTAAGGTCCGCTGATTGCTTAAACGCGGAAGAATGGGGGTAATTAAGGACTCAGAATTTGAACCGATTCCGGCGCTGGGGTTGCTGACGTCAAGGGCCATAGGTCACCGTTATTTCTTGTAACAAACAATGTTATTAGGCACACGTCTGCACCCGGACAGCCAGGGAACTTCTCGTAACAACCCTGCGAAAACACCGGAACTGAATCTTTGTTGCAGATTGTAACGCTTTGACAAGTAAAAAGTTTCTGGCTTTTCGGCCCTTCTTTTCACTTAAATGTCCATACTTTTTTTTTGCTTCATATAACCGATTCTAGCATAAGATAAAGACCCACCGATAGGCGGGCCTTTATCCCTGCCGTTGGCGGTCCATCCCCCTCAGAGGACCGCTCCCACGGAACGATGTGCTGTTATCAGTTGGCCTGCCGCCTCAGGAAAGCTGGAATTTCAAGCTCATCTTCATCATGCGATGTGACGGGCCGATCTTCCGGGCTAACTGATATGGCGACATCTACCAGAGGTGCCGGTGACGGTATTGGCCCTTTTGGCTCAGGCGCAGCAGCGGTTGGTGTAGCTTGTTCTGTTTCAGCTTTGCCCTTAGTCATGCTTCGGTAACGGCTGAAAAGACCGAGCTTGCTGCTTTCCGTTTTCTGCGTTGCTGCCGCGGCCTTAGCTAAAGGTTTAGCCTCGGCGGCCGGTGCCGCAGGTCTGGCCAATGGTGCTGCTGGCGCAAGTTTTGCTTGAACAACAGGTGCCGGTGCAGCTGGTTTTGCCTCTGCCATGGGAATGGCCTTCGGCATTATCGGTGCCTTTGGGATGAAGGTGTCTGAAGGCGGGCATGTTGAGGGTGCAGCTGGTGTTTGCGGTTTGTGAGTTACCGCAGGAGCCTTCGCCATTGCCTGCGCGATTTCAACAGTCTGCGCTGCCGGCGTACTTGGTGTTACACCGTTACGAGTGGATTGAGTAACGCGGTCAGCGAGGTTTAGTTTACCTTCTGGAAGGCGAGTGGTTGCGCTTGCGGGGGCGAGTGTGGAACCAAGCCCAGGCCCTGTCCCTTCAGGCGCGGATGCAGCTTTCGATGCGACCTGGCTGTCAGGACCACCACCGAGCAGATTCTTCGCGATTACAGCTGGGCTGATTTCAGGTTGCTCGATCTTAGATTCGACGTTATTTTCCGATATTACCTTAGTCTCGTCGCGAACAAGGACGGGCCGTGGCTGTTGGCCTGACATAGCTTCGATTCCCGTCGCCACCACCGACACCCGAATACGGCCTTCCAAACCTTCGTCGAAGCATGACCCAAAGATGATATGGGCTTCAGTTTCGACTTCATCACGAATGCGATTGGCCGCTTCGTCGACTTCAAACAACGTGACGTCAGGACCGCCAGTGATGTTGATGAGAACGCCATTAGCGCCCCGCATGGATGTGTCTTCGAGTAACGGGTTGGCAATGGCAGCCTCGGCAGCTTCGATGGCGCGTTTTTCGCCTTCGGCTTCTCCGGTACCCATCATTGCGCGGCCCATTTCCTTCATCACCCTCCGTACATCGGCGAAGTCTAAGTTGATGAGTCCTGGCATCGTCATGAGGTCCGTTACGCTTCGTACACCTGAGTATAAAACGTCATCTGCCATCTTGAACGCATCCGCAAACGTTGTCTTTTCGTTAGCGACACGGAACAGGTTCTGATTTGGAATGATGATCAAGGTATCAACAATCTTGGCCAGTTCTTCGATTCCCGCTTCCGCTATCTGCATGCGGTGTGCGCCTTCGAACTGGAAGGGCTTGGTCACAACACCGACGGTGAGAATACCCAACTCCCGGGCAATGCTGGCAACGACTGGTGCGGCGCCTGTACCTGTGCCACCGCCCATACCGGCGGTAACAAAGGCCATGTTAGAGCCTTCCAGCTGCTGCCCAATGTCCTCGATGCACTCTTCAGCAGCATGCCGGCCTATATCGGGTCGGGCGCCTGCGCCAAGACCTGATGTTGTATCAACACCAAGTTGAATGCGCCGATCAGATCGGGACAGTGATAACGACTGCGCATCGGTATTGGCGACGACGAATTCAACACCATCGAGAGCACTCTCAATCATGTTGTTGACCGCGTTGCCGCCGGCACCACCGACGCCCACGACAGTAATCTTCGGTCTCAGGAGCGGTTCGGCTCCCGTTTGTGGGATGCTAATATTTAAGGTCATGCCTTCCTCCAGGTTAATATTCTCCAGCTCGATAGGACGTAATTGACCGTTGTTTCCGGTCTTATTCCGGGCAGTGTTGGGCATTCATTTGCCGCTTTTTTGGCCCGGTTTAGGTGTCCTCTCCTCATTAGAAATTCGCTTTCAGCCATTGCCCGAACCGGCCAAAGCCGTTGCCGCGCGCGACCGTGTCGATGGCGGCGAGGTCGGGTTGCATGACGTGTTCGTTGACGGCATAGCGCAGCAATCCTGCTGCAGTTGAAAATGCAGGGCCCGAAACGGAGTCGGGCAATCCTTTGATCATTTTGGGGCGGCCGAGGCGGACCTGCTTATCAAGAACCAGTTCCGCCAAATCACGCACGCCTTCTAACTGACTGGCGCCGCCGGTAATGACGACGCGTCGGCCGGCGATTTTGGTGTAGCCACTGGCGTCCAATAGGCCGCGCACTAACTCAAAGGTTTCTTCAAGCCGTGGCTGAATGATTTGCACCAGCATAGACTTGGGTACTTCGTTGGCGCTGTTTTCATCTTCTTCCCCGACAAGAGGCACCTTGAGGAGTTCTCTGGTGTCAGACGGCGTCTGGATGACGCTGCCATAAACGGTTTTAAGTCTTTCTGCTTTAAGGATTGGGGTTGAGAGCCCTTTAGCGACGTCACCCGTAACATGGTTGCCGCCAATCGGGATGGATTCCACGAAGGCAATGTGGCCCTCCTGGAACACTGACACGGATGTTGTGCCACCGCCCATGTCGATAACCGTGACGCCCAATTCCTTTTCGTCTTCTACAAGGCATGCCAATCCTGACGCATAAGCGGATACAACACGGTCTTCGACTTGAAGGTGGCAGCGCTCAATAACGGTTGAGAGATTGCGGCTTTGTCCGAGAGCGGCAGTAACCAGATGGATGTTGACGCCGAGGCGGTCACCGTACATGCCGCGTGGGTCGATAATTCCGTTGGCGCCGTCGATGGAGTATCCCGTTGGAATGCAATGAATTAATTCGCGGTCATCAGCGTCAAAATGTCCGCCGGCATGCTCCATGACCAGGCGTACATCGGTCTCTTTAATCTGATGGCCAGAAACGGCGAGCTCGACCTCAACTTGAGAAGAACGCGGGTTCCCACACGTCATATTAACGAACACTTTGTCGATGCGTTCATTCGCCATCTGCTCCGCTGCGTCGACTGCAGCCCGCACAGACGCTTCAGCCGCATCCATGTTTACGACCTGGCCATTACGCATTCCGCTAGCGCGGTGATGACCCACACCTGAAATCTGAAGCTGGCCCACTTCATCCGTATGGGCGACGAAACAGCAGACTTTCGTTGTGCCGATGTCCAGCGCAGCGATGACGCCATTGCGAACCATAACGTTAGACACTGTTGGCCGACTCCTTTTTCTTCTCCGGTTCCATGTCCCATTGGACATCCTGAGCCGGGGGGGCTTCGTTATTGTTGGGGTCGATGGGCGCGTACCCATCTAAAAGTTTGACGGTCAGACGACCGGCAATGCGCAGATCCACCTCGGCAACTGCCTTGCCTAAGAGACCGTGCTTGCTGTCGAATGCAGCGAGGGTGTCCCAAGCTGCCGATACGTCTTGTTCAGGAAGTTTGATGATGATGCCTTGGTCGACGGCGTCGAGAATGACGTTCCAGCGGTGGCTTCCAAGCCTTACGGCGGCTCTTACACGCGCCTTAAGGTGGGGTTGCTCGGATAGAGCCTCAAACAACGAGGCCGCATTCTTCGGCGCACCTTTGCCGACTAAGATCGTTAATCCAGGCTGTGCACTGTCAGCACCGGCAATCGACGTTCCGTCTTTGGCGACGAGTTTATATTTGCCTTCCGACTGCCACAAAGCGAAGGCGACATGTTCGTCAAGGGTGATGTGCAAGCTGTTGGGAAGCTGGCGCGCAATTTCAGCGGAGCGAACCCAGGGCAGGGCGGCGATGCGTTGCTGGGCCTGTGGAACGTCTATTGCCAGTATGAGCGTGCCGCGCGCCGGGCCAAGCGCATCGAGAATGTCTGCAGGGTCTGTTTTAACGCGTCCCTCGACGGTGACGTTCTCAACATTAAGCCCAACGGCCGAAAGAGATTCTACAGCCGCGCCGGAAACGCTGGATAGTTCTAGTTGAGATAGCAGCTTAGGGGCACCCCATATTGAACCGCACGCAAGCACAGTTAGTGCGGCGGCCGATGCGATATGGTTGCTCATGCGTCGCATTGCGCGTTCTCCACCATCCACGACACAAGGTCTTTGAAACTCATCCCGACATAGGCTGCTTGCTCAGGCACAAGCGACGTCGGGGTTAACCCCGGCTGTGTGTTGAGCTCCAGCAGGTAAATATCATCCCCGTCGAGCCTGAAGTCTGTGCGGGTCACGCCCCGGCATCCCAAGGTGCGGTGGGCTGTTAGTGATATATCGAGAAACTGGTCATAGACTGCGGCAGACATATCGGCAGGTAAAACATGGTCTGATCCGCCGTCCGCATACTTGGCTTCGTAATCATAGAAATCTCGCTGGGTGGTAATTTCCGTTACTGCAAGTGGGCGTTCACCCAAATTCGTGACCGTGATTTCCCGGCCTGGAATGAACCGTTCGACCATGACCGGTCGATCTACGTAGAAATCGAGTTCATCCAATGACGGCGGATTGTCACCTGCATGAACGATATGTACGCCGACAGCTGATCCTTCGTTGACCGGCTTGATGACATAGGGTCTGGGCAAGGGGTCGCCTAACCTCAAATCATCACGGCTGACAATAATATTGTCGGCGACGGGGAGGCCCGCTGCAGAAAAAAGTTTCTTTGCCACCGCCTTATCCATAGCCAAGCTTGACGCCATCCGCCCAGAGTTGGTGTAGGGTAGGGCCATCATGTCGAGCAGGCCTTGAATGCACCCATCTTCGCCAAAACGCCCGTGCAATGCATTGAACACGACATCTGGATTGGCGGCGGTGAGTGCCGTTGTTAGAGCTGGCATGTCGCGTGGCACCTCGATTGCCGTAACGTCATACCCTGCTTGTTCAAGAGCGGTCGCGGCGTCACGCCCCGACACCAGCGATACCTCGCGTTCCGATGAAAATCCACCCATCAGAACGGCAACTCGAGTTATGTCCCGTTTTGCGTTCACTGCGCCGCCTCCATGCGATGGATCGGCGCATCGTCGTTGGTGTCCGCGACCCCAACACGGCGAATCTCCCAAGTGAGGGGGATGCCGGTGAAGTCACGGACACGCCGACGGACCTCTTCGCCCAGCTCTTCCAAGTCCGAAGCTGTGGCTGTTCCTGAGTTGACCAAAAAGTTGCAATGTTTCTCTGAAACCTGAGCACCGCCACGCATCAGTCCGCGGCAGCCTGCCTTGTCGATCAGTTCCCAGGCTTTCGCTTCGGACGAATTGGCAAAGGTCGACCCGCCAGTGCGGCTTTGAACAGGCTGAGCATATTCCCGCTCCGCGCGGATTTCTCGAATGCGTGCGGTGATGGTTGTTGTGGCACCTCTAATGCCTTTGAGTTCGGCGCCGATGAATACCCAATTTTCCGGGATTGCACAGTGGCGATAGCCAAATCCCATATCTTTTCGTGACAGCTTGTGAATGGCACCGTTTTCGTCAAGCGCCGTGGCCGCCACAAACACGTCCTGGAGTTCCCTGCCATAGGCGCCCGCATTCATGCGGACTGCACCGCCAACGGTGCCCGGAATGCCGGTTAGAAATTCAAGACCCGCGATGGCGTTGTCCCGCGCTGTGCTTGCAACTGAAGCATCGACGGCACTGCCACCGCAGCGCAGCATAAAGCCGTCCACTTCGATCGTGTTGAAGGCCCGGCCCAGTTTGATAGTCACGCCTGGGATTCCACCGTCGCGAACTAGCAGGTTCGAGGCTAACCCGATGGCCGTGACAGGAATGTCGGCCGGCTTGGACTTCAAGAAAGCTGATAAGTCTTCTGTATCGGCTGGAACGTAAAGTACTTCAGCCGGACCGCCGACGCGGAACCATGTTGTCGGCGCTAAGGACGCAAATGACTCATAAGACCCGCGCACCTGCGGCAAACAGTCGATAAGGGCCGATGATGGAGTTTGAGCGGCCATCATGATGCCAGGTCCTGTGATGCGGCGGTGCGCACTTTGGCCAGTTGCTCAGGAAGAGATTGTGCCCAAGCTGTAATATTGCCAGCGCCAAGACACACAACGAGGTCTCCCGGTGCGGCGATATCGTCGATGACTGCTGCCAGGTGTTTCGGCGCTAACAAGGCTGTGACCTGAGTATGGCCGTGTGCATGTAAACCGTCGATGAGGCCATCACGGTTCATGCCCTCGATGGGTGATTCGCCTGCCGGATAAACATCAGCGACGATGACGTGATCGGCATCGTTGAAGCAGGTGCAAAATTCTTCGAACAAAGACGCTAAGCGAGAATAGCGATGGGGTTGAACCACAGCGATGACTCGTCCCGCTGCAGCGCTTCGTGCAGCTTTCAAGACGGCAGAAATTTCGACGGGATGGTGACCGTAATCGTCGATCACGGTGATTCCATCGACTTCACCGGTTTTCGTGAAGCGCCGTTTCACACCTGTAAATCGAGCCAGGCCGTCACGTATGGTCTCGTCATCAACACCAAGTTCAGCACTGACGGCAATCGCAGCCAGTGCATTGAGCACGTTGTGGTGCCCAAACATGGGGATACGTACATCGTCAATCCGGCGGTCGCCTCCAGTGATGCGATCTGCAATAGACACATCGAAGCGGGCACCGTCCATATTCAGCTGGACGTTTTCGCCGCGTATATTGGCCAGGGGACCGAGACCATAGGTAATGATCTTGCGGTCAGACAGATGTGGAATCAGTGCCTGGACTTCCGGATGATCGATGCACAGTGTGGCAAAGCCATAAAACGGTATGGAATCTACAAATGTACGGAATGCCGCTTTAAGCGATTCAAAGTCACCGTAGAAATCTAAATGTTCAGGATCGATGTTGGTGACGACGGCGATTGTGGCGGGCAGGCGAATAAATGTGCCATCGGATTCGTCCGCCTCAACGACCATCCATTCACCCTCACCAAGTCTGGCATTGGTGCCGTATGCGTTGATGATGCCGCCGTTGATAACAGTTGGGTCGAGTTGAGCGGCGTCCAGGACAGCTGAAATAAGTGAAGTCGTTGTCGTTTTGCCGTGCGTGCCACCGACAGCGACGGCCCACTTCAAACGCATGAGTTCAGCGAGCATCTCTGCACGGCGAACGACGGGCATCATAGCCTTGCGTGCGGCAGCGACCTCTGGGTTGTCGGCTTTCACTGCGGAGGAAATTACGACAACTCGGGCCTCACCGATGTTTTCAGCGCGATGTCCAACTTCGATAAGAATGCCGAGCGTGCGTAGACGATCTACGTTGGCATTTTCGGCGATGTCACTGCCTTGTACCTGGTAACCCAGGTTGTGCATGACCTCTGCAATCCCGCTCATGCCGATCCCGCCGATCCCGACGAAATGGATGATTCCGATATCTAGCGGCATAGTGCGCATCAAGCAGCTCCTCGGGCTTCAACGGAATGGCCGTTGCTGCCGTGAATT
Organism: Rhodospirillaceae bacterium; assembly: GCA_029243545.1. Taxonomy (GTDB): domain Bacteria; phylum Pseudomonadota; class Alphaproteobacteria; order Rhodospirillales; family Rhodospirillaceae; genus JAQWRV01. The sequence continues at coordinate 114,875 of JAQWRV010000002.1, read as the reverse complement.
AGTTCTTCGACGACGTTGGCTAGGCGCGCGGCGGCGTCGGGGACAGCAACAGATCTGGCTTTGTCTGCTGCGGCAATCAGGGCGTTGGGCGACGTCAGCAGAGTTTCAAGCTGGTCAGCTAAAATAGCGGGTGTGAGATCATTCTGCCGCTCGCTCCAGGAGCCGCCAATTTTCTGCATAAACTTCGCATTGTCGGTCTGGTGGTCATCCGCTGCATAGGGGTATGGTACGAATAACGCTGGTCTGCCTGCCATTGCTACTTCGGTTATTGTGGAAGCACCTGAGCGTGCGACAATGAAATGCGCACGCCCAATGAGGTCTGGCACGTTGTCGAAGAACGGTTGGAGTGTTGCTTTAACTCCGCAATTGGCAAATGCCAATTGTGTTTGCTCAACAATTTCGCCACGGCATTGCTGGGTCACAACGATCCGGCTTCGGAGCTCTTCGGGAATACGTTTAAGCGCAGCGGGAACGAGATGGCTAAACACCGCCGCGCCCTGACTGCCGCCCAAAACAAAAACCCTAATCTCACCGTTCTGATCTGGCGCGGTGTAGCCTATCTCGCGAATAGCCTTAAAGGCCTGGCGAACTGGAAGGCCAGTTTGGATGGGCGAAATTCCGTCTGGGAGCCGCCGGGTCGATGTAAACGTCGTACAAACCTGATTAACGCGCCGGGCGAATAAGCGGTTTGCACGACCAATGACCGCATTTTGCTCGTGGATAACGGTTGTTAAGCCCAAATGTGTTGCGGCCATCATTGTCGGAGCAGCGGCGTAGCCACCAAAGCCAACAACTGCGTTCGGCTGCATCTCTTTGAGCAGGCGGCGCGCTTGGAATACACCTACGCCTAAGCTCAGTGCGCCTGTGAGACGGCCGAGGGCGCCAAACCCGGCCAGTCCGCGTGCGCTAATGGTATGAGTCTCTACACCGGTCAGGAAACTCGATTGGCCGGCTCCGCGCTCGTCCGTGATCCATGCCAACCGATGGCCGCGATCAGCTAATTCTTTAGCCAAGCATTCTGCCGGGAATAAATGCCCACCAGTTCCGCCAGCCGCCACAGCAACCAGAGAAGAAGATCCAGTCATGCTTGAAGACCCTCCGTGTCACGGCGGCTTCGGGTTAGTCCGAGTATCATGCCCATGCCAATCGCCAGCGCGAGCATTGAGGAACCGCCATAAGAAATGAAAGGAAGTGTCATGCCTTTTGTTGGCATCATGTGCAGGCTTGAAGCCATATTGACGAGAGCCTGTAGTCCGAACTGGACGGCTAGGCCGCCGACAGCCAAAAGGACGAATAGGTTACTCTCGCTGAGCGCCCTAATCATCGTGCGTAGAACAAGAAAACCGAATAAGGCCACGACAAGTAAGCACAACAAAATACCGAATTCTTCACCGGCAACCGCAAAAATGAAATCCGTATGGGCGTCGGGCAGCATTTCCTTGACGCGGCCTTCACCGGGGCCGCGTCCAAACAGTCCGCCATTTTGGAACGCGCGCATTGCCTGGCTAATCTGGTACGTGTCCCCTGATGATGGATCGAGGAAACGATCGACGCGGCTGGCCACATGAGGGAACAGCAGATAAGCACCGACCAATGTGCCAAGGCCTGCAACGGCGATCAGAACAACCCAAAAAATGGGAAGGCCGGCCATGAAGAACTGCGCGCTCCATACGGTCACAACAACCATGGTCATGCCCACATCTGGCTGTGCAAGGAGAATAGCGCTAACGGCAAAGAGGCAGCCAATAGAGATTAGGTTGCCTGGAACTCCTTTATTGCTGTCTTGAGAGGCAAACATCCAAGCAGCAACGATGACGAAAAACGGTTTAATGAATTCAGATGGCTGAATTGAGAGCGCCCCCAAACGCAGCCAACGTTGCGCGCCGTTAATTTCGCCGCCAAACACGAGTATCGCGCACATCAAAAGGAAGCTGACGCCAAAACCAACGACGGCGCAGCGGCGGATCCAGATTGGCGGCATAAGGGAGATTCCCAGCATGACGGCGATGGCAAGCGGTAGGAACACCGACTGCTTGCGCACGAAATGATATGTGTCTGCTCCAATTCGTTCCGCTGCTGGAGGTCCGGCAGCCAGCGTGAGGATCATGCCAACACCAATCAGCGTTGCAGCGGCGATCAAAAGCCAGCGATCTACGGTCCACCACCATCTGCCAACGACACTTGTGTCTGTACGGGTAAAAGCCGTGCTCATGCGTGCAACCCCGGAGTAGAGGCTGCTATCTCGGGCCAAGTGGCATGCACGATATTTTTGAATGCGTCGCCACGTTGTTCAAAGTTTTCAAACATATCAAATGAGGAGCACGCAGGAGATAGCAGTACTGTGGCAGAGGAAGAGCCATCTCTAAGTGCGAGATGTCCAGCTTGTTCAACCGCGTCTTCGAGACTTTTATGGTGTGAGACGGCGACACCTGCTCCTTGCAAGATCTCGGCAAAGTCATCGGCAGCTTCACCTAGGAGGAAGGCGTGACGGATGCGGCCGAACAAGGTGCCGAGTGCGGCAATTCCACCGTCTTTGGCTTGGCCGCCGGCAATCCAATATATGCAGCTATAGCAAGACAATGCCTTTTCGGAGGCCGTCGCATTAGTTGCTTTGCTGTCGTTTACGAATGTCACACCGGTAAGCATCCCAACCACTTCCTGACGATGTGGCAATCCGGGAAACGTTGTGAAGGCGGACGTGATGTCTTCTGGTGACATGCCGTGTACTCGTGCGATGGCGTAACAAGCAGCAGTATTTTGCCAATTATGTTGTCCAGGTAAGGCCGCCAGACCATTCAAATCTGCGGCCTCTTTTAGGACCCCGTCGAGTCCGTCGAATAAGAGTCCGTCTTGAACCAATACGTTTGCGTTGGCAGAACTATCAGCTGAAATACCAATGATGGTGTGCGACTTTTTGTCGTGAAGCGCCGCGAAAACGTTGCGGCTGTATTCATCGTCTAATCCAACGATGGCAGTTGTGCTTGCCTTTTGCCGGCTAAATAAATCCGCTTTAGCAGTCACATACCCTTCGATACCGTAATGCCGGTCCAAGTGGTCGGGTGCAATGTTGATTAAGGCCGCCGTTGCACAGAAAAGATTTGGAGTCAGCTCAACTTGATAGGACGACAGTTCTAAAACGTAGATGCCGTCAGCGCCCAGTGGTTCCAGGTCAAGCGCCGGCACACCGAGGTTGCCACCAACGTCGACGTTTTTGCCTACTGATTTGAGCACATGGCCTGTCAGAGCCGTCGTTGTTGATTTGCCGTTGGTGCCAGTAATCCCGATATAGGTCGCATCGGGCTGCGCCGTGGCCAGGAGATCAACATCGCATCGCAAGGTGAGGCCGGCGTCCTCCGCTTTTTCAGCTAATTTATGTGGCTTTGGAAAAGTATGCGGTACACCTGGGCTCCAAATGATGTCGTCCATGGTTCGCATATCTACAGTGTCGATGTTGATGACTGCGAAGCCTTCAGCTTCAGCTTCAGCGCGTTTTGCGGGGCTATCATCCCATACCGAAACACGTGCACCACCAGCGGAGAGAGCTTTAGCAGCCGACGCACCCGACTTGCCGAGACCAACCACCAGTATTGCGTCGTCACGATATGTTGTAAGGGGGATCATGCTGCGATTACCTCAGCTTCAATGTGCTAAGGCCGACGATGCCGAGGACACAGGCGATGATCCAAAATCGAATAACGATGGTGGGCTCTGCCCACCCTTTTTGCTCGAAGTGATGATGCAGTGGGGCCATGCGAAATACGCGGCGGCCCGTCAGTTTGAATGACACAACTTGAACAATCACAGAGACGGTTTCTAAAACAAATAGACCGCCCGTGATGGCAAGGACAATTTCATGCTTGGTGACGACTGCGACAGCGCCTAGCGCACCGCCCATGGCCAACGATCCGGTGTCTCCCATAAAAACCATGGCCGGTGGCGCGTTAAACCATAAAAAGCCTAGACCTGCGCCGATGATGGCGCCGCAAAAGACTGTCAATTCACCAGTGCCGCGCACGAAATGAACTTGCAGATAGTCGGCAAAAACAACGTTGCCAATGAGGTAGGATATAATCAGAAACACACCGGCAGAAATCATGACGGGCACTATGGCCAGGCCATCGAGGCCATCGGTCAAGTTGACCGCATTGGATGCGCCTACCATCACGAACGCCGCAAAGGGAATGTAAAACCAGCCAAGATCAACAAGAAGGTCTTTGAAGAACGGTAACGCCAAGCCTGTAGGTGTGACCTCCGTCGTTAAGTTAACGATCCAAAGCGCGACAGCAATCGCTATCGCTGTTTGAGCGCCAAGCTTGACGCGTCCTGGTAGGCCGCTTGAATGTGACCTGGTTACCTTGAGGTAGTCGTCAACAAAGCCAATGACTCCAAAGCCAAGCGTGACGGCGAGAACAGCCCAGACATACCCATTTGAAAGATCAGCCCAGATCAAGGTAGATACGGCAATGCCGAGCAGCATCATCATGCCACCCATGGTGGGTGTGCCCTGTTTCGTCAGAACATGGCTCTCAGGGCCATCGTTGCGGATCGGTTGGCCATTGGTTTGTCGGCTTTTGAGCCAGCGGATGATGGCCGGCCCAAATACGAACGCTATTACCATAGACGTAATAACGGCGCCCCCTGTTCGGAATGTGAGGTAGCGGAATAGGTTGAGCACAGCGATATCGCCTGAGAAGTCGGATAACCAGTACATCATGTCTGTATTCGCCTCCTCCTCTAATCGCCGTTAACGACGTTTTGGTTGGTGCCTGAAGTAGACGTGTCCATACGTTCAAGCGCTTCGACCACAAGACTCATGCGGCTACCGAAAGACCCTTTAACGGCGACTATGTCCCCGTCTCGGACTGAATCGATGAGAAGCTCTGAAAGAGCCTCTGAATCCTTGGCATGATGTTTTTCTATTCTTGACGGCAGGGCGTCATGTAGATGAGCCATGTTCGGGCCGGTCGTATACACAACGTCGATGCCAGCAGCCTCAATTGGCACCGCGAGATTTGCGTGTAACGCGTCTGATTGAGGTCCGAGCTCGAGCATGTCCCCGAGCGCCAAGGTCACGCGTCCGGCACGTCGGGTCGCTGAAACGGTATTGACCAGAGCGCTTACAGAAGCTGGACTGGCGTTGTAACTTTCATCAATGATGACAAAAGAGCCATCATAAATAGAGACAACGTGGTGGGCACCACGACCCTTAGGGGGGGGCACGTCATACAGGTCGCCGGCAGCCTGTTCGACATCTCCACCAAGAGCAGCGACGCCACCGAGAACGGCAAGGCTGTTGAGCGCCATATGTTTTCCGCGCAGCAAGATCTCAAAGACAATACGGCGCCCATTGACGTCGGCTGCAACGCGTGTGCCGGTTTCAGTGATGGTCCAGGCGATGAGGCGATAAGCCGCTTTCTTATCTGTGCCAAAGCTCACGACGGTTTCCGCTCCGGCGGCCAGTGCGGCCGCGCAAAGTCTGTCGTAGTGAGGGCTATCCGCTGGGATAATAGCGGTGCTGCCTGGCTCAAGGCCTGAGAAGATCTCTGCCTTCGCATCGGCAATTTCCTCAAGCGAGTTAAAAAATTCCATATGAACCGCCTCAACAGCCGTTACGATGGCGACATGCGGGCGAACCAGACGGGAAAGTGGAGTGATTTCACCGGCGTGATTCATGCCTAGTTCAAAAACACCGAACTCTGTTTGCATCGGCATACGGGAAACGCTCAATGGAGCGCCCCAATGATTATTCAAGTTGCCAGCGGTGGCATGCGTGTGGCCTTGGCGTCCCAAGGTAAGTGTAAGTGCTTCTTTGGTGGTGGTCTTGCCAACGCTGCCGGTTACAGCACAAATTCTTGCAGTCGTGCGTTTTCGGCTGAACGCCGCAAGAGAGTTGAGGCCTTGAAGTGTGTCACAGACGGTGATGAGCCGCTCTTCATTAATAGTTTGTTTGGCATTATCAGGTATATGAGAGATCATGGCGGCAGCCGCGCCGCGATCCAGCGCTTCAGTAAAAAAATCGTGGCCGTCAAATTTTGGGCCTTCGAGCGCGATGAATAAATCACCAACCGTGACGGCGCGGCTATCAATGCAAACGCCGTCAATGTCCCAGTCGCCTGTATGTTGTGCGTCAATAGCAGCCGCAATTTCTTTGCTCGACCAGAGTGCCATCATGAGCGCGCCTCCGCGTTCTTAAGGGCCGCACGGGCGACGTCGCGATCGTCAAAGGGTTGTGTTTTCTCTCCGACAATCTGTCCGGTCTCGTGGCCTTTACCAGCAATCAGAAGAATGTCGCCGTCGCTTAGGTTGCTGATTGCTTTGCCTATAGCCTCTCGTCGATAACCGATCTCAATAGCTTTATCGCACGTCTTAAGAATCTCAGCGCGTATGGCTCTGGGATTCTCCGTGCGTGGATTGTCATCGGTGACGTAAATAATATCTGCGACTTGGGCAGCTTTGCCCATCAGAGCGCGCTTGCCTTTGTCGCGGTTTCCCCCCGCACCGAACACAACGAGTAGTCGCGCGTCCGTATGAAGACGTAACGCTTCTAGAGCTGTGGCCAAAGCGTCTGGTGTGTGCGCGTAGTCAACAAACACCATAGCGCCGTTCGCACGGCTTCCGACATACTCCATCCGGCCGGGAACGCCCTTTAACACTGACAAGGCTTCTATGACTTGATCGGAGTCCATACCGGTCGCTAGCGCGAGTCCAGCTGCGCACAGAGCATTCATGACTTGGAAGCGCCCAACCAAGGGGAGCGCGAAGGACTCTGACTGGCCTAGAATACTAATACTTAGAGCTTGGCCGTGCGCAGACGCTTCGACGGACGTAAGTTGAATATCTTTACCAGCAAACCCATACGTCAGGACATCGTGCGCGCTGGTCTTACAGGCGGCCACAATGGTGTCACATTCTGGTGCATCTGCGTTGACAACTGCAGCCCCACCTCGGACGAGTACATCCGTAAACAGGCGCAGTTTTGCGGCGAGATAAGCGTCCATGGAGCCGTGATAGTCAAGGTGGTCCCGACTCAAATTTGTAAACGCTGCTGCTCTAACTTTAACCCCATCAAGCCGGAACTGATCCAGGCCATGACTCGAGGCTTCCAGCGCAAGATGATCGACCCCCTGTTCGTGCAAGTCGGCGAGCACCTTATGTAGAGATACGGGATCAGGTGTTGTGAGGCGGCTTTTTATATTTCCAGCACTAGAAACGACACCCAACGTGCCGAGAGAAGCGGCGGTGAGGCCCGCATGAGCCCATATCTGTTGCAAGAAGTGGGCGACAGACGTCTTGCCATTTGTGCCCGTAACAGCTGCGGTAATTTCCGGCTGTGCCGCATAGTAGCGCGCAGCCACCTGAGAGAAGCGCAAGCGCGGATTAGCATCTGTAATGAGCTGAATAGACGTGTCATCAAGTGTAGTCCCATCAGGTGCGAGCACAGCGACTGCTCCGCGCTTGACGGCATCACCAATGAACGCACGTCCGTCGGCCTGGGAACCAGGTAACGCTGCGAACAGGAAGCCAGGCTCCACGCCACGGGAGTCTGCCGTTAGTCCTGTGACATCAAGATCGGTCAGGCGTTGCATACGTGGGGCATCGTCCTCAAATAATTCACTCAGCTGCACGATCCCCCCAAAAGCCGTTACCGGCCGGGGCGAGAGCCATGTCTGAAATACGGGCGCTGGCCTTCATGAGTTCGCCAAGGGCAGGTTCCAAAGACTGATCGGTCGTCGGGTAGACCCCTAGTATGGGGGCAATTTCGGCAATAATACGGCGGACCGTCGGTGCAGCGTTCCAGCCTGCTGTCCTGTAGTTATTGGTTTCCTTCAAGCCTTGAGGCTCATCCAGTAAAACCAGCACGACATAGCGTGGCTGATGTAGCGGAAATGCTGCGACAAATGACGTCCTGATCTCTTCTTGGCTATAACCGCCAGCTTTCGCTAGTTCGGCAGAACCGGTTTTGCCGCCAATCACATATCCAGGAATATCAGCTCGTTTGCCTGAGCCCTCTGTAACGATAAGGCGCATAAGCCAGCGCATTTGTTCTGATGTGGTTTCTGAAATTACCCGGCTGCTGTCATCTGGATGAACCGTGTCGCGTCTCAATAGTGTTGGACGTACCAATCGGCCGCCGTTGACCATCGCGCCCACAGCAGATGCAACATGGACTGGTGTAACGGCGATGCCGTGACCATAAGAGATCGTGACGGTATTAATTTTCCGCCATACATTTGGATAGATGGGCGTGCCTACTTCTGGAAGCTCAAGATCGAGAGGTGACAGCATCCCTATTTTCTGAAGAAATGCTTGTTGTTCAGATGTCCCGGCATCAAGAGCGATTTTTGCAGCGCCAATGTTGGATGAATGTATCAGAATTTCTGGAATCGTAAGCCAACGCTTTTCGGCGTGGTAATCGTTAATCGTATAACGTGCGACCGTCAGCGGGGTGCGGGCATCGTAAACGCTATCCAAAGCGATTAGTCCTTGGTCTAAAGCCATGGCCGCTGTGAACAGTTTAAAAGTCGAGCCCATTTCATAGAGTCCGAGAGTGGCCCGGTTGAACTGGGCATCCTTATTCACGTATCCAGATTCTTTTGGGTCATAATCTGGTAAGGAAACCAATGCCAAGATTTCTGCCGTGTGTACGTCCATGACGACAGCAGCTGCGGCAATAGCTTGGAAGCGCTGTCGAGATGCAGACAAAGCTTCATGAACGGCGCTTTGAACACCTGTATCTAGAGAAAGCGTCAGGTCTTGATGGCGTGTAGACAGTGCTTTGTTAAACGTAAGTTCAACTCCAGCACTGCCGGTATTTTCAGTGTCCGTCGACCCTAAGACGTGTGCGAAAAGTGATCCGTAGGGATAGATTCGACGTTGCGACTCTTCGAAATAGAGACCGGGGATACCCAGCGCGTTTACCGTGACTTGTTCGGTTGGCGTTAGATGGCGGCGAAGGTAGATAAATCGTTGTTGCGATCCTAAGCGGCGCTTCAGATCTTTCGGATCTAGTTCCGGAAATATAGAAAGTAACTCGGTTGCAGCTTCCTCTGGGTATATGACCTCTGCGGCGTCAGCATAAAGATTTACCGTTGGTAGTGTCGTCGCAATGGTGCGGCCGTTCCGGTCGACAATGTCGGCACGAAATTGTAGTGCAGTCTCATTCTGATTGGATGCATAGATTGGCCCAGTTTCTAGTGCACCGTTCAGTATCATTAAATCGACGAGACGAACTGAAATTGATATGAACGCGAATGTGAACAAGGCAGCCAATATCATCAGGCGTGCTCGGCCCACATTTACTGTGCTCTGGGTCTCTCCAACCAATTTAACGCGCTTCTTTGGCGTCGCGTGAAGGTCTGCACCTGGATACACGAATTCAACGTTGCCTTTCTGCCTGGGCCACACTCTCATTGCGGGCCTCCAAGTTGTGTAGCAACCTCTGGAAAGGCTTGGGCGCTAACCCGTTTTTTAGGCAGAGCGTTAAATGGTACGATACGGGATGGTGCTGCCGGCGATAGGCTAAGGTGCTGAGATCCAAGCCGCCGCAGCCGCGCAGGGTCATTGAGGAATGTCCACTCCGCGGCGAGCACATGTATCGCCTTTGTGTGTTCAGCGATCTCTAGTTGGCGGGCAGCAAGCTCCTCTTCTAGTCCTTGGACTTCGTATTTCAATACGAACAATGCGATTGCCACGACTAAGACCAAACCGAACCACATGACATCCATCAAACTCATGCAACGTCTCCCTTAACCGATGTCAAAGGAGGAATGGCTGTTCGTTCTGCAACGCGGAGTCTGGCCGAGCGGGCACGGGGATTATCCCGCACTTCGCGTTTTGCAGGTGTGCTGGCTCGCGCGTTGACCATTTCAAAGGTTGCGACTTTACGTCCGTCGTTGGCCGCTGGACGGTGGCGTGAAGGGTTTGGTGATCGGCCACTGCGATCGCGAATGAACGTTTTGACGATCCGGTCTTCAAGGGAATGAAAGCTCACGACAGCTAGACGACCGTGCTCCGACAATAGCCGTTCGGCACCGCTAAGGCCGCGTTCTAATTCTCCAAGTTCGTCATTGACGAAAATGCGGAGCGCCTGAAATGTGCGCGTCGCAGGATCAATGCCATCCAAAGACCGGCGCACTTCGGCGCGAATTGTGTCGGCAAGATGAATCGTGCGTGAGAAGGGGCGGTTTTTGCGCGCCCGAACAATAGCGTGGGCAACCCGCCGCGCGTGCCGCTCTTCTCCATATCGCTTTATAATATCGGCCAAATCGGATTCCGGCAGCGTATTCACGGCATCAGCTGCGCTCATGCCGGTTTTTTCCATACGCATATCCAATGGGCCGTCGCGCAAGAATGAGAAACCGCGAGAACGGTCGTCCACCTGCATGGAACTTATTCCTAAGTCCAATGCGAGCCCGTCGATGGCGTTGATGCCTTGTTCCAAAAGGAGATCAGCCAAATCGCCGAAGCGGCCAGGCAATAAATGAAGTCTGCCTGGAAAGGCTTCGGACAGGACCTTGCCCCGTTCAAGCGCTTCGGGGTCACGGTCAACAGCCCATACGGTGCACTGTGCCGCGTTCAACATCGCAACCGTGTAGCCACCAGCACCGAAGGTGCCGTCTACGTATCGCCCGCCGTCCTTTAGCGCGAGACCTTCAACAACTTCGTTGAGGAGGACGGGGATGTGATCTGGGTCAGTAATCGTGGCGGAGGGGGGGCGCGCCGCGGAAGTCATTAATCGACCCCCTGCCTGGCCTTCACGAGGGCCTGTCGTTCTGCCATTGCACGGCTAAACATTTCCGCCTGGGCGGCTTGCAAGGCGGGCGGGTTCCAGATTTGAAACGTGCGTCCTTTGCCAATAAACGCGCCTTGATCTGTTAGGCCGGCCTTTTCTAGAACCTCTGATGGCAAGACAATCCTGCCGCCACCATCAAAGGGAAGTTCACGTGCGGACGCAAAGATGAGGTGGGCAATGGCATCTTCGTCAACGCCAGGGATTGGTTCATCAGGCATGGCCTCGACCATTGCCTCAATCCGATCAAGTCCGCAGCCCTCAATACAGGGCCCGGTCAAAGCCGGATAAACAGCCACACTGCTAAGGTTCTTTGCTTGTAAGGCCGCGCGAAAAGGCGCTGGAACCGATATACGGCCCTTCGCATCAATCTTATTAACAAAGGTCCCGATGAAGGCTTTCATCGCCGGACCACCCCTCGAGCCCATCAAATAAAATGCTAGGCAAAAGGCGTACTTCTAGTGCCTAGAGCCCTAACCTATATGGTATGGCATGGGATTTTATGGGCGTCAATGGGATTGAATAGTATCCTATTAGTCATGTTCTCTATTTGTTCTTTTAGTCAAGGGTATTGTTGATGCAGAAATCCATGAAAAAAATGCCAGATGGCCTGTAAGCCGGGTTCTGTCCCCAGGAGTTAACCCCGGGGGACGGCCATTCATCTAGACCGTCCGTTACCGGACGATTCATGCGACCGACCCGGGCAACTGGCTGGAAACGAACCTTTACTGCCGAAACAGTGTGTTGCCCCTATTTGGTCTTGCTCCAGGTGGGGTTTACCGTGCCGCGCCCGTTACCGGCCGCGCGGTGCGCTCTTACCACACCCTTTCACCCTTACCCAAGCTGCCGAAGCGTCTAAGGCGGTTTGCTTTCTGTGGCACTTTCCCTGGGGTCACCCCCGCCGGGTGTTACCCGGCACCTTGTTTCCATGGAGCCCGGACTTTCCTCCCCCAACCTAAGCTGGCAGCGACCGTCCGGCCATCTGACTCCCTCCATATAGATGAAATGTGTATTAACTTCAATATCTTAGGATAATTCTTCGGCCACACTATGAATCCGCTTTTGGGTCTGTAGGTCGAGAACGCCAGAGATCGCTTCCGGCAGGTAGTGGCGCTGAAAGGCTATTATCACGTCCTTTTCAGCCGTTTGAGGCTCGAGAATGGCTCCCCCCCGCGATGGGTCGCCTGGGACGGCATATCCGATCAAGGCCAGGTCGGTCCATGGGTTTTCCGATATTTCCGAGTTTTCTGGGGCCGGCCACAGGCCTAATCCGGCCTTAGCTAGGCGATTCCAAGGAAAGAGTTCGCCGGGGTCGGCTTTGCGTCCGGGTGCAACGTCCGAATGCCCGACAACACCCGCTGGCGGAATATGATGCGATGCGACGATTTGTTCACTAATCTCAATCAGTCTCGCAATCTGCGGGTCAGGAAACGGCTCGTAACCGAATTTGTGGCCTGGATTGACTAATTCAATCCCAATTGAGGCACTATTCACATCAGAAATTCCACGCCAGTATGATTTGCCGGCATGCCACGCGCGGTGTGTTTCTGCGACCAGGCGATGAACCGTTCCGTCTAGGTCAATTACGAGGTGAGCACTGACCATTGCACCCGGATCACACAAATGCTCCAGAGCCTCTGCGCAGGTCTGCATGCCCGTGTAATGAATGACAAGCAGGCTAAGTCCCTGTTCTTGGTCAGCTTTTATCCGTGGACCGAAATTTGGTGAGGCACGATCAAGTGCCATAGCGCTACCTATTGGCTGTACCCAGAATTTAAGACGCTACTGTAATACGGTATCACCAGCATTTGTAAGACGTCCCGCAAGAGCATACGGCAGTGAGTTTGATTGGACTGCCGTAGTTAGGACTGCGCTGATATTTCTATGCTAATCCCAAGGCCACATCTGGTGATTCGGGTGACAAAGCGTGTTTTAGCTTGGAAATAGCACCAGCCTCAATTTGACGGATTCTCTCAGCTGTTACGCCATAAACGTTGGCGAGTGACGCTAAAGTACGAGGCCGGTCTGTCAGATAACGATTAGTAACGATGTCACGTTCGCGTTCATCCAAATGATTTAGACCGCGTTTCAATGCTTGTTTTTGTAAGGTTTCGATTTCCCGCTCTGAGACCGTTTCCTCTGGACTTGGCTCATCTGTTGCAAAGGTATCGAGTAGAGTGAGGCTGTTGCCGTCCTCTTCTGATACGGGCTGATCAAGCGAAGGATCGACTGCTGACAGACGTAAATCCATCGCAACAATATCTTTCTCAGACACTTGGAACCGTTCCGCCAGCAATGAGATGTCCGCATCGCTCAAATAGCGTTGTCCTTCCAATTTCATCTCTCGTTTGGCGCGTTTCAGATTGAAAAACAGTTTCTTCTTGCCTGCGCTATTACCGACTTTAATGAGAGACCAAGTCTGAAGAATAAAATTAAGAATTGCTGCCTTAATCCACCACCGGGCATATGTAGAAAAACGAAATCCCTTTTCTGGTTTAAAACGCTCAATTGACTGCATTAGTCCAATATGGCCTTCGCTAATCAGGTCGTTTACGGCGATCCCATAACCAGCATATTTGCGCGCAATACGAGGCACCAAACGCAAGTGACTTTCAATAAGGCGGTCGTGAGCTTCGCGTTCTCCTGTGGCTTTCCACCGGCGTATCAGGTCTTTTTCCTCTCCTTGCGTTAGAATCGGAAAGGCATGAGCATTATCTGCACTCGGAACATTTTTCGATCGCGGTGCGCGGTCAGCCGTTTGGCCATTGTTTGAAATGGGTGCCATCTCTTCCTGCATTTTGCTTCCCTTACCTATATAAGACTAATTTAGTCCCATATCTAGCATAAGATACTAAATTGGTCTTGATTTATACGCAGGTCTAAGGTGGCTTGGATCATATTAGGTTTCGTAGAGTTTCGGCCTGAAATAGGGCGTGAATGGCTGTGTTGACCGGATGCCGGAATCCCTTAAGTTACAAGCGAAAGAGAACGTTTTAACGACCTAATGTCGGTGCTTCCGGCCTTGGACTTCAGATTCTTTAGGGACCGCCAATGACGATCTACGCTGCACCTTTGCGTGATATGCGCTTTGTCACTCACGAAGTGTTCGAAGCCGCGAATACATTGACTGCCCTACCGGGATACGAAGAAGCCTCAGAAGACCTCATTGACGCTGTATTGGAAGAGTGCGCCAAGCTATGCGAAGGAGTTTTGGCGCCCCTCAACCAAAGCGGCGACGAAGAAGGGTGCGCGTTTGAGAATGGAGAAGTCACTACGCCAAAGGGGTTCAAGGAAGCATACCGCCAATACGCCGACGGCGGTTGGTGTGGCCTCACTGCCAGCCCTGATTATGGCGGCCAGGGCTTACCTGAAACATTGCAATACCTCGTTGACGAAATGGTTGGGTCGGCAAATCTATCTTTTGGGCTGTATCCTAGCCTGACCCAAGGGACCATAGTCTGCTTGTCGGTGCATGGAACCGACGAACAGAAAACGCACTACATCCCAAAACTTGTGAGTGGCGACTGGCAAGGCACGATGTGTCTTACCGAGCCGCATGCTGGGTCAGACCTTGGGTTACTAAGGACAAAAGCTGAGCCAAACGACGATGGGTCGTACGCGATAACGGGAACCAAAATATTTATCTCCGCTGGTGAACACGACATGGTGGAAAATTTTGTCCATTTAGTACTTGCAAGGTTGCCAGACGCGCCGGCAGGCAGCCGAGGCATTTCCATGTTTCTGGTGCCAAAATTCATCGCCAAAGAAGATGGGTCTATCTGTGATCGTAATGCTGTTGCTGCGGGGTCCATAGAACACAAGATGGGCATGAAGGCCTCTGTAACCTGTGTGATGAATTTTGACGGCGCAAGAGGGTGGCTTATCGGCAAAGAGCATAAGGGCTTGGCCGGCATATTCACTATGATGAACAAGGAACGGCTTTTTGTTGGCTCGCAAGGAATCTCATTAGCTGAGACCGCATATCAGAATGCAGTGGCCTATGCCAAAGACCGGATGCAAGGCCGAGCGGCCGATGGGCCTAAGCAGCCAGAGAAAGCTGCTGACCCGATCCTTGTCCATCCCGACATCCGCAACAAACTTTTGTTTTCGCGGGCCATCGTTGAAGCTGAACGGGCACTAGCAATTTGGACCCAACTAAAAGTCGACGTCGCAAAAGCACATGTCGACCCTGCCGTACGAGAGCATGCAGAAGATATGGAGGCCTTGATGACGCCGATCATTAAGTCGGCATGCGCAGACTTTGGCACCGAGATTGCCAATTCATGCCTTCAAGTGTTTGGAGGGCATGGTTACATCAGCGAATGGGGAATGGAACAACTCGTTCGGGATGTGCGAATCACCCAGATTTATGAAGGGACCAATACCATCCAAGCGCTTGATCTCGTCGGGCGAAAACTTGGGCTTCATGATGGCCGGCTATTTGATGGATTTATGAACGAAGTTGCTCAATCGCTGCAGCCATTAGAAGGCCGCAATGATATGGTGGAGTTCGTCGTCCCGTTCAAAGAAGCGCTTGACCGTCTAAGTGCGACGACTGAATGGCTCAAGGAGCAAGCGCACGACGACCCCAACGCTCTTGGCGGCGCTGCCAACGATTATTTGCGCTTATTCGCTCTCACCGCTTTTGCTTGGATGTGGGTTCAGATGGCCAACAAGGCTCTCAGCCGCCGCAATGGTTCGGATCAATTTTACGAGACAAAGTTGCAGGTCGCCCGCTACTTCATGACTCGGGTTTTGCCGGGAACCATTTCCTTGGAAGCCTTTGTGAAATCCGGTGCGGCTGAATTGATGGCGGTTGCGGAAGACTCATTCTGACAAGTTCGTTGGACGGATTTACTAAGTAAAACGTATAGGAGATAGGTGACGTGAAAAGAATCGCTATGGGAGTCTTAGCGGTTCTTGTGTTGCTTGTGGCGGCACTTCTGGTTGCTCCATCTTTCATAGACTGGGCAAATTATCGCGATACCTTTGAGGCCCAGCTGGCGAATGCCACTGGCCGGGAGGTTGGTATTGAAGGTGACGTTGCTCTAACGCTCTTGCCGCGGCCCGCTTTTCAGGTGGATGGAGTTCGTATCTCAAATCCAACAGGTGCAGTAAATCCTGATTTCGCAGTTGCAGAACGCGTTGCTGTTAACTTGGCGTTTGGTCCTTTGCTGACTGGCCGGATACAATTCACCTCCGTTGATATTGTTTCGCCTTTTATTAACGCCGAAGTATTAGAAGATGGAACAGCGACGTGGGCGTTGGTTCCCGCCAACACGACGTCACAATCGTCGGACTTAATTTCAGACGGCGCAGCGAATTTTGATCTTGGGATAGATAATTTGCGCGTGTCGGGTGGAACTGTGCGGTACTTCGACGCTCGGACGGGTGCCGAGCAGACCGTGACGGAATTCAACCTAGATCTTAGAGCTGAAAGTGTGGCTGGCCCTTTTGATGCAACGGGCGAGGCAACGTTCGCGGGCTTGCCGTGGCAACTCGGAATATCTGGTGGAGAGATTCGCGATAATCGCCCCAGGGCGCTTGTCATTGCGATCTCAAATTCAGAAATTGGATTGAGTTCTGACTTCTCTGGCACGCTTTCAATGCGAAAAGACGGGCCGGTGTTCTCGGGCCGGCTCTCAAGTTCCGGGGGGAATTTATCTAATGTGCTGCTGGGCTTTGGATTAATTGGAAACGGTAATGCGATTCCTTTGACGCTGCGTGAAGACTTTCGTGTTGAGTTAAAACTCAATTTAACCGATTCATCCGTTGATGCTGAGTCCATAAATTTTCGAATCGGCGCTTCGTCTGCAAAAGGTAATGGCCGATATTCCTGGGCGGATGACGGCGAGTTCTCTCTCAACCTCTCCGCCGCGCGCCTTGACTTGGAAGCTTGGAAACTCGGTCAGCTAGAGGACGGTACCCGCTTCACATACGGGCTGCCTTTTGTCTCGGCAAAACCAGCCTATGCGCAGGACAACAACTCCTTCGCGCTCCCTTTAGACATCAAAGGCACAGTTGATGTAGGCATTAATCTGGTCGAATGGCATGGTCAGGTTATGCGAAACGCGCGTTTAAGCGCGTCATTGGAGAAATCTGAGATAACGTTGGCTGAGGCGGGCGTTGATCTTCCTGGCAATACAACATTGGTGTTTTCCGGGTTTGTGAAGGCCCAAGACGGATTTCCTGTATTTGACATGAATGGAGATGTGGCATCTCGTGATGTCCGAACGTTGCTTGACTGGCTTGATGCTGCGCCCCCGTTGGGCATGGTGCCACCCAGTAGGCTCAATTCTCTGTCGGTTTCAACGCATTTCCGAGGCACGCCCTCGCGTCTGGACTTTGATGTGTTGGACGTCGTTCTTGATACGACACAGCTCAGAGGTTCTGCTGCCATTGAAATCGGTCAATCACTTAAAACCGCTTTAGATCTCTCTGTTTCAAATCTGGATTTGGATTCATACCTCCCCGCTATCCGGGGTCAATTTTTGCTCTCTACCGATCAACACTCAGGCGAGCCAGACACAGACGATTTATCATTATTAGAAATTAATTCCAGCGGCACAAATCCACTGAATAATATTGAAGCGGATATCAAACTTGGTATTGGTGCTCTGACGGTTGGCGGAAATATATTTCGGAGTGTTTCGATAGATGTGTTGACGGAGCAAGGAACGCTCATAATTCGAAATGGTGCTGTGGATGACTTTGCTGGCGCACGCCTCAGTGTGTCAGGAACGATTCGTAACGTCACTGCAGAGCCTCAGGCAGAAAACTTGTCCATTGCGTTCTCGAGTGATGACTTCTCCCGGGTGAGCCGCGCATTAAATTTGGACCTGCCCAGGATCGGATTCTTGGAAGGCAAAATTGCGGCGCAAACCAAAATTAGCGGGACGCTATCCAACGCTACTGTTGACGTGTCTGCTAACGCCGGTGCGCTGGCGCTGTTTGCTGCGGGGGCAATTCAAAATGTTTTGGGTGACCCAATTGTCAATTTGAATACGCGAGCCTCACACGAACAATACCAAAGCTTAATGCGGTCTCTGGGTCTTGTAATGCCGCTGGGAATGCCAATGGTCGGCCCCGTTTCGGTAAGCACTAAGATATCAGGCACGGGGCAAAATTTGAAATTGAGAGATGTGGTCGCGCAGGTCGGCTCAAACGCTGTGTTGGCATCAATCGACTATGATGCGGGGCTCGAGCGATCAAAGATAAGTGGATCGGTTTCGATGGTAGCCGTCGACTTTGATCAACTGTTTCCTCCGGATCCGACGGACCAGCTTGCCCGCGCGAGCCGTGGCCGGAGTGAGCGTGGTGGAACATCGATATCTTCCCGATGGATGGACGACCCGATCGACCTCAGTGCTTTGGCTAATGTTGATGCGGACCTAACGTTTACGGCTGACCGACTGCGTGTAAAAGGGTTCGATGCTGATCAGTTTAGTGCGCAGGTCAATTTATCCTCTGGTATACTGTCGATCCCAGAGTGGGAAGGCAAGCTATACGGTGGTCCGGCAACTGGTACATTCAATTTAATCATAGCGTCGCCGATTGAAATTCAGACAAGCCTCACCGTAACCGATGCGCAGCTGGGCCGCCTTGGAGGGGGCCTGGCCATGTCTTCTGAAGCGTCGGGCAAAGCGGCATTGCAAGGGCAGTTTTCAGCGCGTGGTGTGAGTCAGCGTGATTTGGTGTCCTCGCTCACAGGGCAAGGCAGATTAATGGCCACCGGTATCGATGCCAATTCAGGCGGCGAAGGTTTTGCTATTGCCGCTGTACTAGCGCCCGTTAAAGCACTGAGCCAGTTGGGAGGCGTTTTTGGTGGCGGCGTGACGCAAGGCCTTGCAACCATGGGTGCTGAATTTAACTTAGATCAAGGTGTCGTCACATTGTCTAACGCGGCCCTTCAATCCAACGTTTATTCTGGGGCGTTCACGGGGACAATTGATTTGCCTCGTTGGTGGATTGATGTTGAGGGGCGTGTCCGTCTTGAAGTCAACCTGATTACCCAGTTTCTGGAAAATAGACTGCAGATGCCATCGCTAATTCCTATGGCCATTCGTGGACCGCTTGATCTGCCAAACGTCAATATGGATACCAGTCGCGGTGCCGGATCATCACAACCATCTGATCCAACGGCAACGGAGGCACCTCAACAGCCTCGGCAACCCAATCCGGCTGATCTTTTCCAGGGTATTCTCAACAAAATCACGAGGCCGCGCTAATCTGGCGGACGTTGATTGTTTTGCATGGATTGTAAGACGTAAACCCGCAAAGCGCTGGACAGTCCTCCATCGCGTGTTTTGTCTACGGTCGACACTAGATCTTGCACCGATTGGCCGTGGCTTTTTGCGATGTCTTTTAGGGCATCCCAGAATTCCTGCTCAAGAGATACGCTCGTCGGATGCCCGGCAATGGAAACCGATCGTTTTACAATAGCACCCATGGCATTTAGTCCGAGGGACCAAGCATGGAGCCTGGTGCAACCCAGAGGTCAAACTCACTGGCGGACAGATAACTGGTTTTCATTGCTGCCTGTCGTAACGATATTCCTTCTTGGTGGGCGATTTCGGCGATTTCGGCGGCTTTGTCGTACCCAATATGCGGGGCGAGAGCGGTGACGAGCATTAGGGATTGCACTACATGACCTGCAATAACATCTTCGTTTGCCTGGAGTCCTTCCACACACCGTTCTGAAAAACTTGCAGATGCGTCGCCAATCAAGCGAATAGATTGCAGAAGCGCATTGGCGATCACGGGCTTAAAGACGTTGAGCTCAAGCTGGCCGTGCGAGCCTGCAACGGTGATCGTTGTGTGATTACCCATCACTTGCGCACAGACCATAGTTAACGCTTCAGCTTGGGTCGGATTGACCTTGCCGGGCATAATCGACGAGCCCGGTTCGTTGGTTGGAAGTGATAATTCACCTAGTCCGGCTCGTGGGCCCGATCCTAATAATCGAATATCGTTTGCAATCTTCATGAGAGAGACGGCGATAGTATTTAACGCACCAGACATCTCAACAAAGGCATCGTGTGTTGCGAGTGCTTCAAACGTATTCGGCGTGGGATAAAAAGGTAGGTTTGTGAGGCGGGCTACCTCAGAGCAAAATGCATCACTAAACCCTTTCTTGCTGTTGACGCCTGTTCCAACAGCTGTGCCACCTTGGGCAAGGGGATACAGTCTATCGAGCGCATGCTGGACCCGTTCGATGGCTAATTCGGCTTGGTGTTTGTAGCCAGAAAACTCTTGCCCCAATGTGAGTGGGGTAGCGTCTTGTAAATGAGTCCGCCCGATTTTGATGATATGGGCAAACACCGCGGTTTTGGTTTCAAGCGCATTGCGTAACCGCTTGAGACCGGGTGATAATCGGTCATGAATTTCGCGGACAGCAGCAATGTGCATGACCGTCGGGAACGTATCGTTAGACGACTGCCCAAGATTAACATGGTCATTGGGATGGATTGGTGTCTTTGAGCCCCGCTCGCCGCCCAACATCTCATTGGCCCGATTAGCGATGACCTCGTTTGCATTCATGTTGGTCTGCGTGCCGGAGCCCGTCTGCCAAACCACAAGTGGAAATTCGGCGTCGTGTCGTCCATCCGCGACTTCTGCCGCCGCTGCGGTGATGGCTTCAGCAAGATTGTTTTCAAGTCCACCAAGCTGCTGGTTGGCGCGCGCTGCCGCCTGCTTTTGCATTCCAAATGCGCGAACGACCGGTTTCGGCATATGTTCGGTGCCAATGGGAAAATTTTCGAGACTGCGCTGCGTTTGAGCACCCCACAAGCGATTCGCCGGAACCTCTATGGGGCCAAGACTATCAGTTTCTGTGCGCGTCATTATTTCAGCCGTCATTCTTCAAAGTAGCCGCCGGAGGAAACCATCGCACGCGTCGAGGGCCTCGGTCCAATTCTGCTTCTGCGTGCGGCCAGATTTTTTCCGTGGTTTGAATGAATGATCACCATCGTCAGCCCAGTGGTAGTCAATCGATTTGGAAAGCGACAAGGCTGATATAACGTCGAATGACCCCATGGGGTCACGCGTGCCTTGGCAAATTAAGGTGGGGGTTTTGAAGCTAACGAGGTGGTCAGTACGTGGCTTGTCGGCACGCCCGGCACCATAAAACGGATACCCAAGTGCAACGATACCGCGCACCTGGGCTTGATCACCGATCAAGGTGGCCATTCGGCCGCCCATAGATTTTCCGCCAATAACGAGAGACTCTGGGTCGAATTCATTGATCACGGATTGCCAACATTCCAAGAGCTTTGGCTGCCGGTCCGGTGGCCGCTTTTTTCCAGTTTTCCGACGCTCCGCCATGTAGGGAAATTCGAATCGAACGGCACGATATCCCAGCGATGCAAGACCTTCGGCAAAAAAACCCATGAACTCGGAGTCCATGGGGGCGCCGGCACCGTGGGCTAACGCAACCGTCAGCGGTGCAGAGGCAGGTCCGTCTACGATCAAATCAGAGCGCTTCACAGTCTATATGTTGGCGAAGAAGTCGTTGCCCTTGTCGTCGACAATGATGAATGCCGGAAAGTCTTCCACCTCGATCCGCCAAATAGCTTCCATGCCCAGTTCAGGGTACTCGAGTACTTCGACTTTCTTTATGGAGTTTTGCGCGAGCCTTGCGGCAGCGCCGCCAATGGATCCCAGGTAAAACCCACCATGGGTCTTGCAGGCTTGGGTCAACTGCTTGGACCGGTTGCCTTTGGCTAACATTACCATCGACCCGCCCGCGGCCTGCAGGAGATCGACGTAGGAGTCCATACGCCCTGCGGTAGTTGGGCCGAACGACCCCGATGCCATGCCATCCGGCGTCTTAGCCGGGCCGGCATAATAGACCGGATGATCTTTCATATACTCGGGGAGGCCGCCACCGGCATCTAAGCGTTCCTTCAACTTGGCATGGGCGATGTCGCGGGCGACGATCATGGGGCCGCTCAGAGAGATTCGTGTCTTGATAGGATGTTTGGTCAGTTCGGCTTTGATCTCGGCCATCGGTTTGTTGAGATCAATTTTGACCACATCGCCTGGCAGCTTGTCCTCTTTCACGTCAGGCATGTACTGTGCCGGGTTGGTTTCCATCTGCTCCAGGAAAACCCCATCGGTAGATATTTTTCCTAGAATTTGCCTGTCCGCTGAGCAAGACACACCGATGCCGACCGGGCATGATGCTCCGTGACGGGGAAGGCGGACCACGCGTACATCGTGGCAGAAGTATTTGCCGCCAAACTGTGCGCCTATTCCTAGGTCCCGCGTAATTTGCAGCACCTCCGCTTCCGCTTCCGTGTCGCGAAAAGCTTGGCCATGGTCTCCACCCTGAGTGGGCAGATCATCTAGATAGCGCGCTGAGGTCAGCTTCACAGTTTTTAAATTGGCTTCTGCGGATGTACCACCAATGACGATCGCGAGGTGGTAGGGAGGGCAAGCGGACGTACCCAACGTCTTTATTTCTTTTTCAAAGAAATCACGCAGCCCAGAAGGATTCAGAAGCGCTTTCGTTTCTTGGTAGAGGAAGGTTTTATTAGCTGACCCACCACCTTTCGCCATGAACAAGAACTTATAGGCGTCGCCGCGTGCCGCATAGAGATCTATCTGTGCTGGCAGGTTGTTGCCCGTGTTTTTTTCCTCAAAGAGAGAGACAGGAGATAACTGCGAGTAACGCAAATTGAGATTTGTATAGGCCTCGACCACGCCAGCTGAAATCGCGTCCTCGTCTCCGCCACCGGTCCAAATCTGCTGACCCTTCTTGCCCATGATGATCGCTGTACCGGTGTCCTGGCACATGGGCAGGATCATACCTGCGGCGATGTTGGCATTTTTCAGCAACTCCAAAGCTACGAAGCGATCATTGGGAGAGGCTTCCGGGTCATCCATGATTGCTCGCAGTTGAGCGAGATGGCCAGGGCGTAACAAGTGAGAGACGTCTTTGAACGCTTCTGCGGTTAACATCGTTAGTGCGCTTGGCTCAACGACAAGTATTTTCTCGCCGCGAAAAGTGTCGATCGCAATGCCATCGTCACTCACCTTGCGGTAAGGTGTTATGTCTTTGCTAAGCGGGAACATATCGGAGAAGGCGGCGTCAAGCATGGCTCAGCGTCCTCAATAAGGGTGACCCCGGCCTAACTATAGGCCAGCACCAATTATTTCTTTCTGAAAGCATCCAATGTGACGACCTTGCCAGTTTCCTCTTCCGGATCCGGCTCGGTCTCTTCACTTGAGTCGTTGCGTGCGCGCCGTTCTGTCTTGAGCCAAGGTGAGTGTTGTGTCACGACAACGTTGTCAATGGGCGGCATTTCGTAATCTTCATCGTCCGTGAATTCATCACCGTTTTTGTCATATTCAGATTCGTCTTCTTCTTCAAACTCCACGTGAAACTGAAGCCCGAATTTCGCGTGGGGGTCGGCAAATGCTGTTACGGCTGCAAAAGGAACATGAAGCCGCTGACTGGTGCCACTGAAGCTCAGCGTAATGCCAAAGAACTCCTCATCGACGTTAAGGTCCCAGAATTGATGCTGAAGAACAATCGTCATCTCACTGGGGTGCATGGCGCGCAGAGAGTCGGCCATACGTACGCCATCATGCGTTGTGTCGAACGTGACATAAAAATGATGTGATCCCGGCAACCCTTGTTCTTGAGTAATTTCAAGAGCTTGCCGCAGAACGCCACGCAAGGCGTCCTCGACCATGCGTTCGTAGATCAATGATTTCACATTTTCGTCGGTCACAATTAACACTTTAGCTTTCAAGGGAATCTATACCCCATTATTGGCTCGCCGTTGGTGCGTATTCAATGGCTGAAAGGCCTTTTTACGCCAATTATCAAGCGTTGACCGATTCGGAGGCCTTTTTCATAAAAGTGGGGGGCTTCTGTTGCCCGGTGCCCCCCGAACCGCGCTTACCGGCAATTAAGCGGCAGCGGCGTACTCAACGTTGTCGTTGGCACTTTTCAAAGTGGCCCGATGTCGGTGGTACCATGCCGAGAACAGCTACTGTCTTTACCACGCGTGTCGATCCTGTTTCACCCCCATAAGCCGCCGGATGAAACCCGGTAAACGGCTAAAAATGGTGGAGGTGCCGGGTACTGCCCCCGGGTCCACATCGATTATTCCACAGCAGGTTTAGCGCCATAGTCGCCTAAGCGACCTCTCTAATATAAGGTCTTTGGGCCCAAATTGAAATGTCTGTCAAAACACTCTTCGAACCCTTGTTCCGTGCTGTAGCCCGTCTATAAATACCGCATGCGTCAATATCTTGATCTGATGACACACGTCCTCGAAAACGGCGTGCAAAAAGGCGACCGGACCGGTACCGGCACGCTGTCTGTTTTTGGTCATCAAATGCGGTTCGATCTCGCCGAGGGCTTCCCGGCCGTGACTACCAAGAAACTCCATCTCCGGTCCATTATTTACGAATTATTGTGGTTCCTCCAGGGCGAGACCAACGTCCAATACCTGCGCGACAACAAGGTTTCGATCTGGGATGAATGGGCCGACGAGAACGGTGATCTAGGACCAGTGTACGGCTATCAATGGCGTTCGTGGCCAACCGCCGGCGGCGGAACCATCGATCAAATTGAACGCCTGCTCGTCGGCCTACAGAACAATCCAAATTCCCGAAGGCATATGGTAACAGCATGGAATCCTGCGGATGTGGACTCCATGGCCTTGCCACCGTGCCATTGCTTGTTTCAGTTTTATGTCGCTGAAGATCGGCTCTCGTGCCAACTCTATCAACGCAGCGCAGATATCTTTTTGGGTGTACCATTTAACATAGCCTCGTATGCGCTTCTTACTTTGATGGTGGCGCAAGTCACGGGACTAAAGCCGGGAGAGTTTGTTCACACTTTTGGCGATGCGCATCTATATTCAAATCATATGGATCAGGCTCGCACCCAGTTGGAGCGAACGCCACATTCTCTGCCTTCCCTGGTCATAAACCCAGATGTGAAGGACCTGTTTGCATTCGATTATGCTGATTTTTCTTTAGAGCATTACGATCCGGACCCGCATATCGCGGCGCCCGTTGCGGTTTAGAGGCGGTTATGGCGAGCCAAAAAGTGTATCTCTGTCTCATCATGGCGCGGGCCGATAATGGCACCATCGGCGCGGATAACGCGTTGCCATGGCACATTTCGTCCGACCTAAAGAATTTTAAGTGCCTGACTACCGGCAAGCCCGTCATTATGGGTCGTAAGACGTTTGATAGCATTGGTAAGCCGCTTAAGGGTCGCACTAACATTGTTGTTACCCGTGATCCGCAGTGGAATGTGAGTGGGACAATCGTTTGCCATGACCTCAAAGAGGCTATTGAGACTGGACGAACGCAAGCGGCTACCGATGGCGTCAATGAAATCATGGTGATCGGCGGCGCAGAAATTTATGCCCGCCTTCTCAAGGACGCAGACCGCATTTACCTCACGGAAGTACACCAGCGTTATGAGGGGGATGCCTGGTTCACAGCCCCTGATAAAACTCAGTGGAAAGAAATGTCGCGGGAACGGTTTGCGCCGGATGACGAAGGCGGCCCTTCTTATAGCTTTGTTGTGCTCAATCGCCGCTGAGACTGACTACGATTCTCTACGTTCCCATTGAAATGTTAGGTGCCGCCTTGGTGGCCCCGTCCTCTAATTTTTCAAAAACCCTTTCCGCGATGGACAGATAGGCCTTTGCATGAGGACTCTCAGGATCAGCAATGACGATGGGATTGCCACTGTCCGATGTTTCCCGAATCTTAAGATCAAGGGGAATATCGCCGAGGAAATCAGCATCAAGTTCCTGAGCCATTTTTTTTGCACCACCTGAGCCAAAGATATTATCTCTATGGCCACAGGACGGGCATATGTAGTGGCTCATGTTTTCGATCATGCCAAGGATCGGCACTTCGACCTTTCTAAACATATTGAGCCCCTTGCGGGCATCTAAGAGAGCAATGTCCTGTGGCGTTGAAACGATGACAGCGCCAGATAAAGGCACGCGTTGTGACATAGTGAGTTGCGTGTCCCCAGTGCCCGGCGGCATATCCACCACCATCACGTCTAGGTCACCCCAAGCGACGTCTTTGAGCATCTGTTCAAGGGCGCCCATGACCATGGGGCCGCGCCAGATTACAGGGTTGTCCTCGGCGACCATGAAGCCGATCGACATCACCTTCACACCGTGATTTTCCAACGGATAAACCTTGGTGCCGTCCGAATGCGGTTTTTGGCCTGATAAACCAAGCATGCGCGGCATTGAAGGGCCGAATATATCGGCATCGAACAAGGCGACTCGTTTTTCCTGAGAGGCTAGCGCGACCGCTAAATTGGCAGCCGTCGTCGATTTTCCAACGCCGCCTTTGCCTGACGCCACAGCCACGATGTGTTTGATACCGGGCAGATCAAGTCGGTCCCGGCCGCTACCGCTTTGCGCTGGGGCTTGTGGTTGGCTCGCAGCTGCTGCTTTCCTCTCGGCCGTAAGAACGACTGTAACTGAAATTACACCCGGAAGGTTGTAAACAGCCTTTTCCGCCATCGCCCGCACAGGTTCAAGTTTTGGCCCCATTTCGGTTGGGACTTCCAACGTAAAGGCGACGTGTCCGTTTTTAATGACGATATCGTTGACCCAATTGCGTGCGACCACATCCATACCGGCCGTACCAGAGTCAATGCCTTTAAGTATTTTTAGAATTTTTTCCTTGGTGACTTCGGCCACTCTTGAAACCTCCTTAATTGTCCCCAAAATCAGGAAAGTACCGTCCTGGCTCATATACTGGTCTAGGGGTCTCGTTGCGCCACCCCGGTCCATGGCATATAAGCCAGTACACAAGGTTTTTGGCCGTCCCCTTGGTGGCGGCCGCTTAGAAGGAAGGGATACTCTAGTGTTCTGGAAACAACAAGGTAGCGGACCCTGGGGCGGCGGTGGCTCCGGTGGCGGTAATGGCGGCAATCCTTGGGGTGGCCGATCTAGCGGTGGTGGAGGCGGTCAACCGCCGCCAGATCTTGAGGAACTGCTGCGGCGCAGTCAGGACAGAATAAAGCGTTTTATTCCTGGCGGGATGGGAACTAACCGCGGTATCGCTCTGCTCATAGCAATTATTTTGTTTTTCTGGGGTATCAGTGGTTTCTATCGTGTTCAGCCCGATGAGCAAGGAGTTGAATTGTTGTTCGGGCGCTATGCCAAAACCACTGAGCCGGGTTTGAATTATTGGCTCCCAGGACCCATCGGTGAAGTGCAAACACCGAAGGTGACCTTGACCAATCAGATCACTGTTGGGTTCCGGGGTGTACCGAACTCAACAAACGTCCGTGATGTGCCTGCGGAAAGTCTCATGCTGACGGGGGATGAAAATATCGTCGACGTGGACTTCGTCGTTCAATGGCGCATTCGTGACGCTGGCGACTTCCTTTTTAACATTCGCGCACCGGAGCAGACAGTCAAACTGGCTGCTGAAAGCGCGATGCGTGAAGTAGTCGGTCAAAACACACTCGACTATGTCACCACAGATGGCCGTGAAGTGATTGGCCAATCTGCCCAGGCCGTACTTCAGGAGATATTGGATACCTACAAGGCGGGCATCAGCGTATTGGAAATCCGAATACAAGGCGCAAACCCACCACCAGAAGTGATTGACGCGTTTAACGATGTGCAGCGGGCCAATCAGGACCAGGAGCGCCTTCGCAACGAAGCGTTGGCTTATCGCAATGACATCGTGCCGCGTGCATCTGGTGATGCAGCCCGTATGACGGAAAACGCATTGGCCGAAAAAGAAAAGCAAATTCGTGAATCTGATGGTGCGGCCCAGAGGTTCAACGCCTTTTACGAAACCTACAAGGCGAATAAAGATGTTACCTCCCGCCGTCTCTATTTAGAGGCAATGGAAGAAGTTTTCGCCAAATCAGACAAATTTATTCTTGATGAAAACGGCAGTGGCCAAGGCGTTGTGCCTTATTTGCCACTCAATGAATTGCAACGTGGCCAAGGTCGAGGAGACAACCAATGAGTTCAGGAAAATTACTTGCGCTCGGCGTTATTTTTCTTGTTGTACCGTTCACTCTTACGGGGACGCTCTTTACGGTTCACCAGACTCAGAACGCGATTGTTTTACAACTCGGTGAACCAAAGCGGGTCATCGAGGACCCAGGCCTGCATTTGAAATTGCCATTCATTCAAAACGTGGTCTTCTACGACAATCGCGTCCTGGACATCGATCCGCCGGCTCAAGAAATGCCGTTGGTAAACCAGCTACGGATCATCGTCGACGCTTTCGCTAGGTATCGTATTGTCGATCCGCTTAAGTTTTATCAAACGGTCCGCACAGAAATCGGCTTCCGTGACAGGTTCGGTACCATATTAAATGGCAGTGTGCGGGATGCTTTGGGTCAAGCGCAGTTGGCAGATTTACTGACCGTTAAGCGTGTCGAAGTTATGCAGCAAATTTCAACGGGTGTGAGTCTGAGGGCTCCCGATTTCGGCATTGATATTATTGATGTGCGTATCGGCCGCACCGACCTCCCGGAGCAAACCAGCCAGTCCGTGTATAACCGCATGCGGTCTGAGCGTCTTGCTCAGGCTGCTTTATTGCGGGCTCAAGGGCAGGAGGCGAAGTCACGTATCGAAGCTGAAGCCGACAGGGAACGCACCATCATTATCGCTGAAGCTGAACGGCAAGCTCAGATCTCCTTAGGGCAAGGCGAGGCGGAAAGCCGGACCATATTGAATGCGGCGCATGGCCAAGACGCCGAATTCTATGGGTTCTTAAGGTCCATGGAGGCTTATCGGGCATCTCTCGGAGAAGGCACTACAATGGTTCTTAGTCCTGATTCGGAATTCTTTCGGTTTTTTGGTGATCTGCCAGGGTCCCGTCAGTAAGTATCTGCGTCCAGGCTTTGAACGCGGCGCGAAACACGCCATCGTGACGCCATGTTTGCCTTGTTTCTTGCCTACATTAAGAAGCTGATAGATAGCGGTCATCTGCCGTTGATTAGGGTGTTGTTGGCTCCTATTTCCAAGGACAATGGTGGCATACCCGTCGAGGACGACGCGTTAAATAAAAGGAAGCCCTAATGGACCGCATCAATACCTGTTCTCAAGTTAAGGCCTTTCAATACCGAAAGAACTCATTGGCTTGGTTAGCGACATTTGTGGTGGCTGCTGCCGTTGCGCTGACGCTTAGTGCCCAGCCTGCCCTGGCTCGCGGTACACCCGAGTCATTCGCCGACGTGGTCGAGAATGTTATGCCGGCCGTGGTTAACATCTCCACCGTTCAAATTGTCGAGTCCCGGCGTGGTTCTCGCAATATTCCTCAGTTACCGCGCGGCGGCCCGTGGGATGAAATGTTTAAGGATTTTCTTGAGCAGTTCGGTGATCAGTTGCCCCAAGGTGAAGGAGAAGACAGTGATGCGCCCCGCCGTCGCGCCCGTTCACTAGGGTCGGGTTTTATTATTAAGTCCGATGGGCTGATCGTCACAAATAACCACGTCATCGAAGATGCGGACGAAATTCAGGTACTTCTAGCTGACGATACAATTCTGGAGGCCAAGGTCATTGGCCGCGATCCACAAGGGGACTTGGCGCTGATCAAAGTTGAAGCTGATAAGCCCTTGCCCATATTGAAGTGGGGGGATTCTGATAAAATGCGTGTTGGTGACTGGTCTATTGCCATAGGCAATCCTTTTGGAATCGGCGTGACGGTCACGGCGGGAATCGTGTCTGCACGCTCTCGCCGTTTGAGCAACGGCAGCGCCTATGATGATTACCTTCAAACGGATGCCGCTATCAATCGTGGTAACTCCGGCGGCCCGCTGATCAATATGGATGGCGAAGTCATCGGAATTAATACAGCTATTTTTTCTCCCACCGGAGCAAGCGTGGGCATTGGGTTTGCCTCTCCGTCCAATCTCGCGCGTAATGTGATTGGCGATTTACAGGAGTTTGGCCGAGCCCGTCGTGGCTGGCTGGGTGTCCGTTTCCAAGCAGTGTCCGCTGAGATTGCGGAAAGTTTTGGTCTTGAAGAAGCTCAAGGTGCACTGGTGGCTGAAGTCGTTGAGGATAGCCCCGCCGAAAAGGCTGGCGTTCAATCCAATGACGTCATTTTGACATTTGACGGTAAGCCAGTTGATGGTGAAAAGTTCCCGCTCATGGTTTCTGCCGTTGAACTCGATACTAAAATTAAAATGACCGTGCTTCGAGACGGAAAAGAAAAAGCGCTCACGGTCGTTATTGGTGAACTTGAAGAAGAAAATATGGTCGTTGCGTCCCGTGGTGATGGTCCCCGAGGTTTTGTCCGTCCCGAGCGTAAGGAAATCGATGAGCTTGGAGTGACGGTTGCTGAGTTGTCTCGGTCTGTGCGCGACGAATACGAATTGCCTGAAGATATAACTGGTTTAGTGATTGTTGAAGTTGATGACGAAAGCGATGCAGCTCAAAAGGGACTACGTCGCGGCGATATCATTGCGGAAGTGCAGCAGCAGCCTGTTGAAACAGCCGAAGAGGCTGAAGAAGTGATTGCCGAAGCGCTTAGTAAGGACCGCAAAGTAGTGCTCTTGCGCGTTCAAAACGGTGAAAACTTCCGTCTCGTACCGGTGCGAATCGGCGATAGCTGATACTCAGATTTAATCGTCTAACTGGCACCATGCGCGTCGACTTCTATCATCTGCAGAAGTGGCCACTGGAGTGGGCTCTGCCACAATTACTCGATAAGGTGCGGCAGGCTGGTCATAAGGCGGTTGTCGTCGCAGGGTCACAAGACCGAGTCGAAAGCCTCAGCGGAGTACTATGGGCACATGATCCCAATTCCTGGCTGGCGCACGGAACGGCCAAAGACGGCCAAGCCGCTGATCAACCTATCTGGCTGACGGATCAAATAGAAAACCCCAACGAGTCGACGATTCTGGTGTTGACCGACGGCATGTCTGCCAGCGGCTTAGAGTCCTATCAACGCTGTCTCGATCTTTTCGATGGCAGCAATCCGGATGCTCTCGGGTCAGCCCGGGAACGTTGGTCTGCTGCGAGGGCGCTGGGGCACGAGCTTCACTATTGGCAGCAAACCGATCGCGGTGGCTGGGAAGAGAAAGCGCAGACCTTCTAACCCGGTGTGTTGCGTCACGCATCTCTGTTGTCTATAAACCGCGCAACACTGCGCCAAATCAGTGGTTTGGCCTTACTTTCAATCTTTTGAATGGACTCAATCCAAATGGCAACCGAACGCACACTTTCCATCATTAAACCAGATGCCACACGCCGTAATTTAACAGGAAAAATCAACGCAATGCTTGAAGAAGGGGGGCTTCGGTTTGTTGCACAGAAACGAATCAAGCTCGACCGTGAACGGGCCGAACGCTTCTATGCCGTGCACAAAGAGCGTCCATTCTTTAACGATCTCTGCGCTTTCATGACCTCTGGCCCCGTGGTTGTTCAAGTCCTTGAAGGAGATAATGCCGTTGCCCGGAACCGTGAAATTATGGGAGCAACCAATCCGGCAGATGCCAACGAAGGAACAATTCGCAAGAGCTTTGCCGAAAGCATCGAAGCCAATTCAGCGCACGGCTCGGACTCTCTTGAGAACGCAGCAATTGAGATTGCCTGCTTCTTTTCAGATGACGAAATAGTCGGCTGAATAAATTAGATGCGCGGAGCACTTAATGGCTCACCTGCCTGAACGGCCACGCCTCGGCTTCTTTGTCTCTCATCGCGGCAGCAATATGCGCGCGATCTTTGATGCGTGCCAAGACCGACGTGTGCGTGCGGAGCCTGCGCTACTTATCAGTAATAATAAGTCGAGTGCGGCGCTTGCGTGGGCTGAAGAGGTCTCCCTGTCTCACATAAACCTATGCCCGACAGGCGCGGGTTCTGAAGAGGCGCTTGACGAGGCGCACCTTAAAGCACTTCAAAACGCCGATGTTGATCTCATTATTCTCGCGGGCTACATGCGGAAAATTGGACCACTTGTACTTGCTGCATATGCCAACCGAATCCTCAATATTCACCCGGCTTTGCTGCCCAAGTACGGTGGACAGGGGATGTATGGCCACCACGTCCATGACGCCGTGATCGCAGCCCGAGAGACAGAATCTGGTGTAACGGTACATTTGGTTGACGGCAGTTACGATACAGGGCCGATCGTGGATCAAACGACCGTTCCAGTTGAATCAGATGATACTACGGAAACATTGGCCGCTCGTGTTCTTAAGTCGGAACACAGTTTCTTTTCAGAAACTTTAACGCGCATCATCTCAGGTGATATTGACCTGGACTCTTTAAGGTAACGCCCAAACTTCATCGAGATCGTTGATCGCGACAGAAGACTCGCCACTGCTTTCAAAAACTTGTCCTATTTGGCAGGGGGATTCTCCGTGCTCTCTGAGCAGGTCAGTTGCTGCGTCCGCATCACCGGGATTTACGAGGATAATCATGCCTATACCGCAGTTAAAGGTGCGGGCCATCTCCACCGCTGATAACCCCCCCGCTTTTGCTATCCACGACATCATGGGAGGAAGGGGTATGGCGTTTGCATCCAAGGAAACCGACAGACCACCCGGTAACACTCTGGGAATATTCTCGAGAAAACCGCCACCCGTGATATGGGCAAAACCGTGGGCCAGTCCCGCTTTTACCAACGACAGACACGATTTGACGTAAATGCGGGTTGGAGTAAGCAAGGCGTTGGCCAAGGTAATCTCAGGATCAAAAGGAGCGGGATCATTGTATTTCAAACCGTTCATCTGAACGACCTTGCGCACCAAGGAATAACCGTTTGAGTGAAATCCTGATGAGGGCAAACCGATTACGATATCACCCGCCGTTATATTTCTGGGCAGAACGCCATCTCTTTCTACTGCACCTACTGAAAATCCGGCGAGATCGTAATCATTTTTGCCATAGAGCCCTGGCATTTCTGCGGTCTCGCCACCAATGAGGGCACATCCGGCTTCGCGGCAGCCCTGTGCGATACCAGAAACGACAGCTGTCGCTCCGTCAACCAGTAGCTTCCCAGTGGCAAAATAGTCTAGGAAAAAAAGGGGTTCCGCGCCTTGGACAACCAAGTCATTGACGCACATCGCCACGAGATCAATGCCAATTGTGTCATGCTGGCCCTCCTCAATGGCAATCAAAACCTTGGTGCCTACGCCGTCGTTGCATGCGACCAGAAGAGGGTCGTTATAACCGCACGCTTTAAGGTCGAAAAGACCTCCGAAACCACCCAGAGCAGAGTCCGCACCTGGCCGTGCTGTCGATTTTGCCAGCGGCTTGATCGCATCAACAAAAGCATTACCGGCATCAATATCGACCCCGGCGTCTTTGTAGTTTAAACCTTTGGAACGGTGGCCATTGGCCTGAGAGGACTTTGAAATGTCAGCCTCACACTGCTCGGTGAAACGGAGCCGTACAATAGCCGAAGATACAGGCGTTGCAACGGCTTGGTGGACGATTATTCCTGTTCTAGGCGTTATGCTTGCCTGGGCGTCTTTACCAAGTACGGCGCAGGCCCAATTCACCATATTTACAGTCACCGGCGTAGCCGTTGATGTGCGGGCAAGGTCGACATCTGACGCGCGAACACAGGCCTTGCAATCCGGGCAGGTGGAGGCGCTAGATCAGCTATTTCGCCGCCTGGTTCCACGGGTATTTTATAGTGACCTTCCGAAATTATCCGCGCGTGACTCTATAGACCTCGTCCTCGATTTCTCCGTTGCCAACGAGCGTTCTTCATCAACCCGCTACCTCGCTGATCTATCGGTACGGTTTCGGCCGGATGCTGTAAGAACTGCTCTACGTTTTGCAAATATCCCGTTCTCTGAAACAGTAAGTAAGCCAATTGTCATCGTTCCGGTTTATCAAGAATCGATCGTAGCGGACCCCATTCTCTGGCAAGACCCAAACCCGTGGCGTGACGCTTGGTATCAAGTTCCTGATGCAAATAGCCTCGTACCGCGTCAATTGCCATACGGTGACCTTGAAGATCTCACGACGTTGCGGTCCAATGACGCGGTTGCCCATGATCAATCTTTGCTGCAGCAATGGGCTGGTCGATACGGCGCGGCAGACGCCGTAGTGGCTTCGGCGTCGCCACTTGGCGGTATAGGGGCCGAGTCGGTCCAAGTAACGCTCTACTTTACGAGATCAGGCGAGGAACGGCGTATTGAGATGCCAGCGCAGGATGGGCAAACTTGGGCAGACTTATTTCTGGCTGCGGCGGTTGAGTCATGGGCAGAGATCGAAGATGAATGGAAACAAGAAAACATGCTTCAGTTTGGGATGACTGGACAGATAACGGCCCTGGTTCCGCTGAGGAGCCTTGAAGACTGGCTTACGGTGAAGCAAAGACTGCAGCAGGTTCCTTTGGTTGATCGTTTCGACCTGCAAGCCATGACCCGAGATCGCGCTCAAGTCACAGTTTACTATTTTGGTGATGAGAACCAGTTGAAATTGGCCATGGCACAGTTGGACTTGGTGCTGGTATGGCAAGAAGAAGTCTGGATGATTGAAGATAGGCGACGGGAAAGCACACAGGCATCAAGCTTCGGTGGTGCCGTTAGTGCCGCATCGTCTCAACCGGCTCCATCAGCCTATCCGCCTGGCTTATTCCAAACTGATCAAACCAGTGATCTGTCTCAGCCTTAAATTTGTTGGTCTGTAGTCAGTGTCTCTTAAGCAACTCCCTTTAGATTTAGGCTATCGGCCTGCCCTAAATCGAGCTGACCTTTATGTCACGGCGGGAAACGAAGAGGCTGTGTTCTGGATTGACCGATGGCCAGATTGGTCCGGGCACGCTCTCGGCTTGTATGGGCCTGAGGGGTGCGGAAAAACGCATTTGGTTCACGCTTTTGCATCACGCAGTAATGCGTACGTTGTTGGCGAAAAAGAATTAGCGTCTAAAGATCCAGTCGCAATTGCTAATAGCCACAATGTAGTAGCGCTGGATCGACTAAGCGGACCAATTCACGAGCAGAACCTTTTTCACCTCTTCAACGCGGTGCGGGAGGCGCAAGGGTTTCTTCTCATAGCGAGTCGTGAACCACCGGCGCGCTGGTCGATCAAATTACCCGACCTTGAATCACGATTGAAAGGAATGGCTGCGGTTCAAATACTATCGCCGGATGATGCAACGTTGTTGGCTGTGCTTGCGAAGCTCTTCCGTGATCGGCAACTTTTAATCACGTCTGATGTTATTGAGTATGCCGTTAACAGAATGCCCAGAACGTTTGCGGCCACTAGAGCTTTAGTCGGGCTGATTGACAAAGAAGCACTTGCGCAGAATAGACGTGTGACCGTGCCGTTGGTTAGAGATGTATTGGCTATGCCCGAGTTCCAAGCCGCATCCGGCTAAAGTTGTTTGTCTTCCAGATCTCGCGGCTTGATAAAGTGAGTAAGGCGTCCGCATCCCTTTCTAATGTCGCCCCAAGAATCGATATCTAATTCCATAACTGCAAGTGCGCCTGTCGGGTATTTAGACGAGATATCAGCTGTGGCACGGCTGATCTGGGCTACCGTTCTGTCCATAAGATAATGGGCTGTAGCATTCATGGTTGGATTGTGGCCGAGTACCAGGATTCGTTTAACGGAACCGGAGCGCCGCAACAGACTGAGCGTATCAGCAACCGATGCTAAATAAAGATCACCCTCAAAGTTCACGGCGATGTTTAACCAGATGCCCTGAATTGGGTCTAGTGTACGCCGTGCGCGCTCCGCCGTTGAACACAACACTAAGCCGGGCTTTAGGTCCGCCTGCTTCAAGTGTGCCGCCATAATTTTGGCTGCGTGCTGACCGCGTTTATTCAAGGGACGGTTATGATCATCCAGGCTGGGATTATCCTGACTGGATTTGGCATGTCGGAGTAGGAGCAACTGGCGGGTCATTACAAAAATCAACCGAAATTCGACATGAAGAACTGCGCCATGATACAAGTGACGTAAGCTAATTCATTGCATTTTATGAATTTCGAGGGCATGGGTTTTGGATCGCCTGTCCGGCTATCTTCTTTTGAAGCCCAGTAGCTCGCCCCAAATTTGGAGTAATATAGCATTGAGCCCGAACGACGCACAACCTGATCTCGATACCGAAAATACTGAGGCGTTCGACCTCAAGAGCAGCAGCAGATTTATCAATCGTGAGCTATCATGGCTATCTTTCAATACACGTGTATTGGAAGAAGCGCAGAATGTGCGTCACCCGCTGCTAGAACGGGTGCGGTTCCTTTCTATTTCTGCCTCTAATTTGGACGAATTTTACATGGTTCGTGTGGCCGGTCTTAAGGGGCAGGTGCGCGCCGGCGTGACACAGCGCAGCGCTGACGGTCTTACGCCGCAAGAACAACTGGACCGGATCAACACAGATGTTCGGGATCTCATTAAAAATCAAGACACATGTTGGGGCTACTTGAAGTCTGAGCTTTCCCAAGAAGGAATTGACGTCGTAACGCCGCGAGATTTGTCCGGAGTGGACAAAGAATGGCTTAAGAACAGGTTTATGGACCATATTTTTCCAGTTCTAACTCCCCTGGCAATTGATCCAGCGCACCCATTTCCATTTATCCCCAATCTAGGTCTTTCCCTTATCCTTCAATTGGTCCGGATTGAAAATGGCGAAGCCATGCGCGCCCTGGTTCCGATTCCGTCGCATGTGGATCGCTTTATTCGTCTGCGTGGGCAGAAAATCCGCTTTGTGACGCTCGAAGATGTGATCACGCTTTTCTTTGACCGGCTTTTTCCTGGCTTCAAAGTTCTTGAGTCAGGTGTCTTTCGGGTCATCAGGGATAGCGAAATGGAGGTCGACGAAGAGGCGCAAGACTTAGTCCAAAGTTTTGAAACTGCGCTTAAACGTCGCCGGCGTGGTATCTGCATTCGCCTTAAAGTCAGCGCCAGTATGTCGGATGATCAAATCAATCTTATCTGCGACGAGCTAGAAGTGATGTCAGATGATACGTTCACCATCGATGGCATGATCGGACTGGCTGATATCAGTCGTCTCATTACAGACGAACGGCCCGATCTTCAGTTCGTGCCATACAATGCTCGTTTTCCTGAACGTATCCGTGATTGCGGAGGGGATTGCTTTGCGGCAATACGCAAGAAGGATATTATTGTTCACCATCCCTATGAATCGTTTGACGCTGTCGTGCAATTCTTGCGTCAGTCTGCACTCGACCCCAACGTCGTATCGATCAAGCAAACACTTTATCGCACGAGCAAAGACTCACCGATCGTTGAGGCCCTTATTGAAGCGGCGGAGGCTGGAAAATCGGTTACCGCTATGGTCGAGCTCAAAGCGCGGTTTGACGAAGAAGCTAATATCCGTTGGGCGCGGGACCTTGAGCGGGCCGGCGCCAATGTTGTGTATGGGTTTGTTGACCTTAAAACCCACGCCAAAATTTCGTTGGTAACGCGCCGAGAAGGCAAGGCGCTGAA
Source organism: Rhodospirillaceae bacterium (assembly GCA_029243545.1). Lineage (GTDB taxonomy): Bacteria > Pseudomonadota > Alphaproteobacteria > Rhodospirillales > Rhodospirillaceae > JAQWRV01. Next base: position 77,693 of record JAQWRV010000002.1, on the reverse strand, counting down.
TTCCTATGTGCACTTTGGCACTGGCAATTACCATCCGGTAACCGCAAAGATTTACACGGACCTTTCATTTTTTACATGCGATCCAACCCTGTGTCGGGATGCCAATCGGGCCTTTAATTATATGACAGGGTATGCACAGCCCGACTCCATGGGGAAACTGTTTATCGCCCCTATCGGACTCATGAAGAAAATTGACGCGTTGATCGAGGAAGAGACGGCCCATGCCAGGGCCGGTCGCCCTGCTGCAATATGGGCGAAGATGAATTCGCTCGTCGATCCTGATGTGATTGATGCACTGTACGAGGCCTCTCAAGCTGGAGTACAGATTGAGTTGATCATTCGCGGTGTTTGCTGCCTACGACCTGCCGTCCCCGGCCTGTCAGAGAACATTCATGTAAAAAGTATTGTAGGCCGTTTCCTAGAGCATTCACGAATTTTCGTCTTTGGTAATGAACATGCGCTACCCTCCCGCCACGCTAAGATTTATATCTCCTCTGCAGATTGGATGACTCGCAATTTAGTTAATCGCGTAGAAACATTTGTGCCTATTGAGAATCATACGGTTCACCAACAAGTGCTGGATCAAATTATGGTGGCTAATATCAACGATACTCTGCAGAGCTGGGCTCTCACTCCGGACGGCAGATTTTTGCGTGAGGAGGCCGGCGACAATCCTTTCAGCGCCCACGATTACTTCATGAATAATCCGAGTTTGTCGGGGCAGGGCAGTGCCTTGGAGCAGCCCAAAATGCAGGTACCCAAACTAGTTCCAAGCCGCCGCTAAACCTGCTATCAGCTCTGTTTGAATGGCTTGGTATTGAGAAACGACGTGCCCGACGACACCACGACCCTGGCTATACGGCATAAACCGGTCGGTGTTATTGATATTGGATCAAATTCAGTCCGTTTGGTCGTCTACAGCGGAGTCATGCGGACCCCAATACCTATATATAACGAAAAGGCAATTTGCGCGCTCGGACGTGACCTCGAATCAAAAGGAAAGTTGAACCCTGACGGCATTGAGAAGGCGCTTGATACGCTTGTTCGGTTCAAAGCCTTAGCCCGCTCGATGGGACTGGAGCGGGTCGATGTGCTCGGTACCGCCGCAGTTCGCGATGCCTCTGATGGCCCCGATTTTGTCACCAGAGTAAAGGAACAAACTGGACTTTCTATCGAGGTTTTATCTGGAAAGCAGGAGGCCAGGCGCAGTGCGCTCGGCGTCTTGTGTGGCATTCCTAGGGCCGATGGCATGGTGGCAGATCTTGGTGGTGGCAGTCTCGAACTTGTTGATGTCCGGTCTGGTAAGTTTGAACATCATGCAACTCTACCTCTCGGCACGCTTCGGCTAGCAGAAGCCGCATCCGAAGGTTTTGCTCAGGTCGCTATCAATGATTATATCGATGAACAGACATGGATACCTGGCGTACAAGGACGTGCGGTTTATGCGGTAGGCGGTGCATGGCGGGCCTTGGCGCGTGTTTGCATTGCGCACATGAACTATCCGTTGCACGTCCTTGATAACTTTACGCTGACGCGGCAGCAGGCAGTATCTCTGTGTGGACTGATTGCACACCTCGGTCCTCAAACTCTCGGTAAAATAAGGGGACTTGATAAGTCTCGTCTTTCCACCCTTCCTCTTGCCGTGATGATTTTGGAAAGATTGTTGGAGATCGGTCAGCCCGATACGCTAGTCTTTTCAATTTACGGTATGCGTGAAGGTCAGTTTTATAGAGACTTGCCGGATCAGTTAAAAGTTAAGGATCCACTCATTAGCGCGGCCGAGGAATTGTGCCGCTCTGCCGGTCGTGACCCTCGATCCGGACATGAGACTTTCGCGTGGTTATCTCCTTTATTTCCAAAAGAGACGGAAGCACAGGCCAAATTGCGTTTGGCGGCTTGTTTGCTCAGAGATGTATGTTGGTCGGAACATCCTGACTATCGCGCCGAGCAGGCGTTTCTGCGGGTGTTACGTCTACCATTTATGGGTCTTGAGCATGAAGATCGTGCTGGTCTCGCCTTGGCCCTGTTCTATCGCTACCGCACAGACGATACGACGCCTACTATTGATCAAGCCCACGACATGCTTGATCAGGAACGCATAGATCGTGTCCATACCGTAGGGTTGGGGCTTAGGTTGGCGTATGCCCTGACGGGCGGAACGCCTGGACTTATAGGGAAGACGAAATTAGAAATGGGAGATGCCGATGTAGCTCTCTCTCTGCCTGAAATGGAACCAGTATTTGCATCTGGGTCTTATCCCAAGCGCCTTTCGCGTCTAGCCAGCCATCTTGGGCGGTCGCATAGGATTGAGCGTATTTAGCCTGACGAACTTTCAGGATTACCGATCTATAACTTTGACTGTTTTTCTATCCTCTGATAGGGCGAGCGCCAAGCGCCCGTGCTTTAGCCTTATGGCGTCGTCCCCGAAAAGCTCTTTCCGCCATCCGGTAAGGGCACGGACATCAGCTTGGTCGTTAATCGCGATTTGTTCCAGGTCATCAACAGTTGCGATCAGTTTTTGGGCAACATCATTCGCTTCGCAGCGTGCTTTCAGAAGAACCTTAAGTAAATCGATCACCGGCCCCAGCCCAGCAGGTTTGTCAGGTGTCCGCGGAACTCTCGGGCACTTTTCATCTGGAGTGCTCAGCCCCTTAGAAACCGCCTCCAGCATTCCAGTCGCATGCTTGCTCCGGGCGAAGTGCTTAGCCAGCCGGGTTTGTGATAGAGCTTTTTCAGTTGTCGGAACGAGGGCTGCAAGCTCGACTAATACATCGTCCTTTGCGATTCGCCGCCGCGGCACATCCTGCTTCTGGGCTATGCGCTCGCGCCATGCGGTCACTTCTTTCAGGACGGCCAGAAAACGAGGTTTTTTGTCCCGCGACTTTATCCTTCGCCAGGCCTCAGAAGGCTCAAGCGTGTAAGTTGCGGGATTAAGGAGAATCTCCATTTCATCGGCTACCCAAGGGGTCCGTCCGGATTTCCTTAGATCGGCATTGAGTCTGACGTAAATGTCGCGAAGATGAGTGACATCGGCCAGCGCATATGTGAGTTGTTTGTCAGTAAGCGGTCGGCGCGACCAATCGGTAAAGCGCTGGCTTTTATCAACTCTGGCCGGAGTTAGCTTTGAGACTAAGGTCTCGTAGCCCGCAGATTCGCCAAATCCACAGACCATGGCGGCCACCTGACTATCAAAGAGTGGCGTTGGAATAATACCGGCAAGGTGGAAAAAAATTTCAAGGTCTTGGCGCGCAGCATGGAAGACTTTTACCACGCTAGGGTTCTGAAAAAGCTCATAGAGTGGGGCTAACTCTAGCCCGTCAGCCAGCGCATCGATGCCGTGGGCTTCATCTGGCCCAGCGATTTGAATGAGGCATAGAAGGGGCCAAAATGTAGTCTCCCGGTGAAATTCCGTATCTACAGTCACAAAATCGGCGGTCGATAGCCGTTGGCATAGAGCGGCTAAATCCGCAGTATTATCAATCAACTCCATGGCTGTTTCATATCCTCTTGACAGTAAAGCCGCAACCTAAGGCCTTTAAAACATGGAGCGCCTTGACAAATGGGCCTGATCAGTGTGGTTTCTCGCCCCGTTGGTTAGGGGTAGTCCTCGAGCCGAGAAATCTTTCGTCCTAGGGATTGGGCATGCACCGATACAGAACACACTCCTGCGGCGATTTACGCATTGAAGATGCCGGACAAGAGGCCCGTCTGTCGGGCTGGGTTCACCGTAAACGAGACCACGGCAATCTGCTGTTTGTCGATTTGCGTGATCAGTTTGGCATTACACAATGTGTTGTCGATACGTCTAGTCCGGTGTTTTCAGCTATCGATGACTCACGATCGGAAACGGTCTTGTGTCTGACGGGGGAAGTCGTTGGACGGACCGAGGAGACGATCAATGACGGGTTGCCGACCGGTCGAGTAGAGTTGCAAATTCAAGCGGTAGAAGTTTTATCAGAGACTGATGTGCTTCCTATCCAAGTGCATGGAGATAATGACTATCCAGAGGAGTTGCGTCTCAAATACCGGTATTTGGATCTCCGTCGCGAGGAAATGCGAAACAACATTTTGCTGCGTTCCAATGTGATCGCTAGCATTCGCCGCCGGATGATTGAGTCTGGTTTTACCGAATTTCAAACACCAATCCTTACCGCATCGTCTCCTGAGGGTGCGCGTGATTTTCTAGTGCCGTCGCGGTTACATCCAGGTAAGTTTTACGCTTTGCCGCAAGCGCCTCAGGTTTTTAAACAGTTAGTCATGGTGTCAGGGTTTGATCGATATTTCCAGATCGCGCCCTGTTTTCGTGATGAGGATGGCCGCTCAGATCGTTCTCCCGGTGAATTTTATCAACTCGATCTAGAGATGGCTTTCGTGACTCAGGACGATGTCTTTGATGCCATAGAACCTGTGATTGGCGGCGTCTTTGAAGAATTCGCCAATGAGCGCGCCGTGACCCAAGGCCGGTGGTCACGCATTCCTTACGCTGAGTCCATGCTGAAGTACGGGACGGATAAACCCGATTTGCGCAATCCGCTTCTAATAACAGACGTCACAGAAAGTTTTGTAGGGTCTAGCTTTGGGTTGTTTGCCAAGAACATTGAAAAAGGCTCCATTGTGCGCGCTATACCAGCGCCGGGTTCGGCCGGGCAACCCCGTAGCTACTTTGACAAGCTCAATAACTGGGCACGTAGCGAAGGCGCGGGTGGCTTAGGGTACATTGTCTATGAAGAGGGTGGAGCAAAGGGCCCGATCGCAAAAAACCTTGATGAAGACCGAGTCTCTGCGATTCGTGAAGCAACCGGTGTTGGACCGGGAGACAGCGTTTTTTTTGTTTGTGATAAACCGTCCGCTGCGGAGAAATTTGCTGGTGTTGTGCGGACCAAAATTTGCCATGAACTCGATTTATTGGCGAAAAACCGGTTCGATATATGCTGGATTGTAGATTACCCGTTGTTTGAGAAAGACGAGACGACTGGAGAGGTCGAATTTAGTCACAATCCTTTCTCAATGCCCCAAGGAGGTTTGGAGGCGCTAGAGACAAAAGATCCACTGGACGTTAAAGCATTTCAGTACGACATCGTTTGTAATGGCATAGAGTTATGTTCTGGCGCTATTCGGAATCACCGACTCGATATTATGCTGAAGGCATTTGCTATTGCCGGGTATGGCAGAGAAGTTATTGAGAGCCGTTTTGGTGGCATGTTCAATGCCTTCCAATATGGCGCACCACCTCACGGAGGCGCTGCCCCTGGCATCGATCGTATCGTCATGCTCTTGGCAGACACACCGAATATTCGTGAAGTAACATTATTCCCGATGAACAATCAGGCAGAAGACCTGATGATGCAGGCACCCAATGAAGCGAGTGAGGCTCATCTCAAAGAACTTCACATCAAGCTTAATTTGCCGAAAGAGGTAGGCAAGGGTACTCAGGCCGTTTCCAAAGACTAAGGGGTCTTAGGGTGGTTAATCGGTCTGGCGCTGCGCCAAGTTTGTTTGCTGGCTGTACCCAACGAGCATCGCGTGAAAACGTTCGAAATACCGTTGCATCAGTTCGACGTCGCCCGTGGGAACTCGCTTACATTGGGGGGGGGTGCATTGATTTGGCCCAACAGTATTGTGATTTGCCCGATCTGCCATTCCTTGAGTTCGGCGCTAACTGAATCGTTTCGCTCATAATGCTCCATTAAGTAGCCGAGTGCCCTATGCTGGTCTGTATTTTCATAAGGGCGCTGCGGAGCATGTACAGGTAACTAATTAGGTATTCAGCCCGACCCTTTGGCCAGCCCAGTCGGCGAAAAACGTTGGCTTGGCCAAAGCCATGCCGCGCCGCGCACGCCACTAGAATCTCCATGCTTTGGCGGTAGAAGTTGAGTTGCGACTGAATCGGAAAATACGAAGTCGTTCCAGAGTGCCGGCACGTCTTCGTAAAGGGACTGAATATTGGAAAGGCCGCCGCCCAACACAATTACTTCTGGATCAATGACATTGATCACTGAGGCCAAAGCTTTAGCCAAGCGCTCGGTGTAATGTTGTAAGGCTGCATGAGCGATGGGATTGCCTTCTGCGGCATCCTTCACCACTTCAAGCGCATCATCATAGTTGCCCTTGTTATTGTTGGCGCCCCGGACTAGACCGGGGCCCGATAAAAAAGTCTCGATGCATCCAAAGTGACCACAGTAACATTTTGGACCAGGGCGCTCGTCTTCCCCCGGCCATGGCAGAGAGTTGTGTCCCCACTCGCCAGTAATAGCATTTGGTCCACGAACAATGGATTTATTGATCGCCAGCCCGCCCCCGACGCCGGTGCCTAGGATTATTCCAAAAACAATTCTGGCCTCTGACCCATTGCCATCGACAGCCTCAGACAAGGTAAAACAGTCCGCATCATTGGCGATCCTTACGGGGCGGCCGAGGGCCTGCTGCAGATCTTGTTCAAGGGGCTTGCCGATGAGACAAGTAGAATTGGCATTCTTTATGAGGCCCGTAGCAGGAGAAATGTTACCCGGAATTCCGATGCCGATACTTGGAGGGCGTGAGGAACAAGCTGGACCAATCTTCGTTTCGGCTGCTTTGATCATTTCTGCAATGGATATTATCGTTTTTTCATAGTTTCCTTGGGGAGTCGGAACGCGGCGGCATTCCCGCGTAGCACCGGTTTCGTCAAGGGCAATGAGCTCAATCTTGGTTCCACCCAAATCTATGCCGAAGCGATACTCCATTGGTGTTATTTATTGCTCCGCGCCTTGGTCTAGATCAAAGCTAGTCTTGGCGGTTTTAGTTATGGTTACAAGCTATTTGAAGCTGCCTTTAAACGCGCTGTAACAAAAAACTTAAGACTCATTGTCCGCGCTCTTAGGGCCTGCGCATAGGACCCTGTTGAGGTCAGTTAACAAAGATTCCAACCGTGATTCTTCCAATGAATAGTAGATGGTTTGCGCTGCGCGGCGAGTCATAACCAACTTGTCACGCCTTAATCGTGCTAGGTGTTGTGATAGCGCCGACTGCCCTAGGCCGGTCGCATTTTCTAGCTCTCCAACGCTATGCTCCCGTTTGCTCAGTCGGCAGAGGATCATCAAACGATTCGGATTGCCGATTGCCCTTAAGATCGAGCAGGTACTCTCTGCATCCCGCTCTAATGGGCTGAAATCTCTGACCGTCACCTGAATCTCCCTTCTTCCTGACGAGTGTACTTGGTGTTTTGCATCTAGGGAAAGAGGAGGAAAGGTTACGGACGGCCCCACTTGGGTTTAAGATGGTCGGAACTAGTTGAATACCTATATCGAGAGTATCCATGACCGTCCTGTTCATCACTGACGATAGTTTCCTGGAACATGATACGGGTGCAGGGCACCCTGAAAGTATCGATCGCCTCCTTAGCGTGAACCAGGCCTTGAACGATGAGGCGTTCTCATCCCTTCTACGACGCTCTGCCATAGGTGCAACCAACGATCAGATGGCGGCGCCTCACTCGGTAGATTTTATATCCTCCCTTATGGATGCGGCGCCTGACGACGGGCACCGCCACATCGATCCAGATACGGTGATGTCACCTGGCACAGACGAGGCCATCAGGCGAGGAGCGGGGGCTCTTGTCCTTGCCGTAGATGAGGTAATGGCAGGCAAAACACAATCAGCGTTTTGCGCCGTACGTCCTCCGGGCCATCACGCGGAGCGCCGCCGGGCCATGGGCTTCTGTTTCGTAAACAATGTCGCAGTCGCAGCCTTTCATGCTCGGTCGGCCCATGCGGTAAAGAAAGTTGCCGTTGTCGATTTCGATGTTCATCACGGTAATGGCACCCAAGATATTTTTTGGGATGACCCTGCGTTGTTTTTTGCATCGACCCACCAGTATCCACACTACCCAGGGACTGGTGCAGCTGATGATGTTGGCGCACATAACAATGTTGTTAACGTCCCGCTGCCTCCGGGTACGGATGGCGGTTCATTCCGAAAATCATTTGAACGTGATGTTTTGCCTGCGCTTGACTCATTTGCGCCTGATTTGATTCTTATTTCTGCCGGCTTCGATGCCCATAAAGACGATCCACTTTCAAATATGGGTTTAGAAGAAGATGACTTTGCCTGGACGACTCGTATGATTGTTCAGATGGCTGATCGTCATGCCGACGGACGAGTGGTTTCTACGCTCGAGGGAGGGTATAACCTTCGCGCGCTCGGACGCAGCGCAGCAGCCCATGTTAAAGCCCTTATGGACACATAGAGTTCGATTTCAGCGAAGAGTAATTAGATGGCAGAAGCAAAAATACCTAAGGATATTGCTAGTTTAAGTTTTGAGGACGCGCTCAGTCAGCTTGAAGATATCGTGCGGGATTTGGAAGGCGGTCAGGTCAAGCTTGAGGAGGCAGTTAAGCACTATGAACGTGGTGCTTTGTTAAAGCGTCATTGTGAAGTCAAGCTATCTGATGCGCGCATGAAGGTTGAAAAAATTACTGGCCTTGGCGACGCCATGAAACTGGGAAACGTGGAACCTGAATGAGCCAAGATGCTTTCAAGGATCAATTGGCGGCCACTGCCGCATCTGTAACTTATACTCTTGACGCGCTTCTTTCACTGCCCGACGGCGGCGAAGGTCGTGTCGTAGAAGCAATGCGGTACGCAGTGCTAGAAGGTGGTAAGCGGCTGCGTCCTTACCTCGTAATTGAAAGTGCGAAGGTTTTTGGAGTGGAGTCTTCTCGTGCGGTTGCAGCCGCAGCCGCAATTGAGATGATTCATTGCTATTCATTGGCTCATGATGACCTGCCACCCATGGACGACGATGACCTTCGTCGTGGCCGTCCGACCGTCCACATGGCCTTTGATGAGGCAACGGCTATCTTAGCGGGTGATGGACTTCTGACACGGGCATTTGCCGTTTTAGCCGATCCGGCGACGCATACCGATGCCAGCATACGATCAGAGTTAAGCCTCGTGCTCGCGAATGCCGCTGGATCTGATGGCATGGTAGGTGGGCAGATGCTCGACTTTCTTGCGCAATCCGAATCGCTCAATGAAGCAGAGACGGAACGGCTTCAGTCTTTGAAGACAGGGTGTCTTTTAGGCGCGGCTGCTGAATTCGGAGCTATCTTGGGGAAGGCGTCTGGTCAAGACCGCTTTGCTTTTCAGAGCTTTGGCCTTAAATTGGGAGCCGCCTTCCAGATTGCCGACGATCTTCTCGATCTTGAGGCGTCCCCTCAAGACGCCGGAAAGGCGACAGGAAAAGACGCAGCCGCCGGAAAAGCGACATTTATTTCCCTGTACGGTGCCGATCGTGCTAGGAAACAAGCATGGTCCTTGGCCGATCAAGCCATTGAGATTCTTGGTAAATTCGGGGCTGAAGCGGATGGTCTGCGTGCCGCAGCGAGATTTTCTGTCGACCGGCAGTCCTAAAGTATCAAGAGCGCACATGACCCACGTGAGAAGGTCAGAGAATAATAGTTAAGGTGAGAATGGAGACGAGTTGGTGAACCCGGTGCAAGACACACCGCTGCTGGGCAGTATTTCTAGCCCCCAAGACATGAAGGCGCTTTCAATTGATGAATTGAGAACCCTTTCTGACGAACTGCGCGCAGATCTTGTGCATGCGGTATCCCGTACGGGTGGGCACCTCGGTGCCGGCTTAGGGGTTGTTGAATTAACGGTCGCGCTGCATCACGTTTTCGATACACCCAGAGATCGTTTGATCTGGGACGTGGGTCATCAATGCTATCCGCACAAAATACTTACTGGCCGTAGAGACCGTATGCCGTCGATCCGCCAAAAGGATGGCTTGTCTGGATTTACTTCACGCCTTGAGAGTGAATTTGATCCATTCGGCGCGGGCCACAGTTCGACGTCTATATCCGCTGGTCTTGGCATGGCCGTCGCGCGTGATCTTTCTGATGAAAACAATCAGGTTATTGCAGTCATTGGTGACGGTGCGATGAGCGCGGGTATGGCCTATGAGGCCATGAACAATGCGGGGAGTATGGACAGCCGTCTTATCGTCATTCTCAATGATAACGACATGTCGATTGCGCCGGCAGTTGGGGCGATGAGTGCTTACTTGTCGCGGCTGTTATCGTCAAAGTCCTATCTCACCATCCGCGACGCGATGAAACAAATCGCGTCTCATTTCCCTAAGTCGCTAGAACAGGCAGCGCGCAAAGCAGAAGAATACACGCGCGGTATGGTGACCGGTGGGACGTTGTTTGAAGAGCTTGGTTTTTACTATGTAGGTCCTATTGATGGGCATCGGGTTGAGCACTTAGTTCCGGTTCTTAAAAATGTTCGGGACTCCAAGGCGAGTGGACCTTTTCTCATTCATGTAGTGACGCAAAAGGGGAAGGGCTACGCACCGGCGGAAGCTTCAGCAGACAAGTACCACGGCGTTGCCAAATTTGATGTGGTTTCAGGGGACCAGTCAAAATCTCAGCCAAAGGCGCCCAGTTATACTGCAACCTTCGCTCAGGCGCTGATTAGTGAAGCCGAGCGGGACGAAAAGGTGGTCGCCATTACGGCTGCGATGCCCGGCGGGACTGGGTTGGACAAGTTTGGACAAGCGTTTCCAGACCGCACGTTTGATGTAGGGATTGCTGAACAGCACGCTGTCACGTTCGCTGGCGGATTAGCCACCGAAGGATACAAGCCCTTTGCGGCTATCTATTCAACGTTCCTGCAGAGGGCCTATGACCAAGTTGTGCATGATATTGCCGTTCAAAATTTGCCTGTCAGGTTTGCCATAGACAGGGCTGGCTATGTCGGCGCAGACGGCTGTACCCATCAAGGCGCATTCGATATGGCCTACCTCAGTTGTCTGCCCAATTTCACGGTTATGGCAGCGGCAGATGAAGCCGAACTTGTGCACATGGTGGCGACAGCGGCAGCGCATGATACAGGTCCGATTGCATTCCGGTACCCGCGCGGTGAAGGAACAGGTGTTGCTTTGCCTGAGAGAGGGGAAGTTCTGCCAATCGGTCGTGGCCGGATTGTGCGTGAGGGTGTTACGGTTGCACTTCTCAGTATCGGAACGCGACTGGGAGCTTGTTTGACGGCAGCTGATGAATTGTCGGCGAAAGGTCTGTCAGCGACAGTGGCTGATGCCCGTTTTGTCAAACCGCTTGACCTCGATTTGGTGTTGAAACTGGCTGATAACCACGAGGTTCTCGTCACAGTAGAAGAGGGCGCGCGTGGCGGCTTTGGTGCGCACGTTCTGCAGGCTCTTTCAGCAGAGGGCCGCCTCGATGGAGGATTGAAAGTGCGCACTATGACAATGCCGGACCTCTTCCTCGACCATGCCAAGCCAGAGGATCAAGTTGAGGCTGCTGCTCTCAATGCGGCCGGCATTGTTAAAACTGTACTTTCCGCGCTAGGCCAGAATGTGTTGGAGCGACCAGCTCGGGCTTAAGGTTCCTATGGGTTTTCGTGGCTTTTGTGACCATGACTGACAAGTCAAACAAGAAAGTGCGCGTTGATCAGTTGCTCGTTGATAGGGAGCTAGCCGTGTCTCGTGCGCGGGCGCAGGCGCTTATCATGTCAGGTGCGGTTTTTGCCGGAGAGCAAAGGCTCGATAAGCCGGGTCACCAAGTTTCAATTGATCTGGCTATCAATCTACGCGGCAAAGATCATCCTTGGGTTTCCCGCGGAGGCCTTAAACTGGCCCACGGACTGAATCATTTTTCTATTAAACCGGAGAGTTGGACGGCAGTTGATGTGGGGGCGTCTACTGGAGGGTTTACTGACGTGCTTCTAAGCGGCGGTGCAAGCAAGGTCTATGCTGTCGACGTCGGCTATGGACAGCTTGATATGAAGCTAAGGGAAGATGACCGTGTTGTTGTTCTAGAGCGCACCAACGCCCGGTATTTATCTCCAAATCACATCTCGGAACTGGTTGACCTTGTTGTATGTGACGCTAGTTTTATTGGTCTAAGAACTGTTCTGCCGGCGGCGTTAGGTTTGACTAAACCTGAAGCGACACTCGTCGCTCTCATTAAACCTCAGTTTGAGGTTGGCAAGGGCCGGGTTGGAAAAAAGGGTGTCGTCCGAGACCCTGAACTCCATGAAGAAGTTTGTAAACTAGTTACAGATTGGCTGAATGCTAGGTCCGGCTGGTCGGTCGTCGGCGTATGCGAGAGCCCTATAACTGGACCTGAAGGTAATAAAGAATTTCTCATTGCTGCCCGTAAATCAGAACCTAAAACGCTTAGCGAATAATAATTGGCTCCACAAACAGAATGCTAGATTCCGGGCCGTCAACGTAAGGCACAATCCAATTGTTCACTGTAACGGAAATGCTCACTAACATGCGAATGGCGTTTTGTAGGCCAAAGGGCAGAGAGCCATCTTCTAAAGCATCCTTCAAGGCCTCTAAGGGATCTTTCGGTGGCGGGTAGGCCACGAGGCGCACGAGATCATCAGCAGTGAGGCCAATTGCGACTTTAGTGTGCTCAATGGCATCACTGAGCCCACCGAGTTCATCGACTAAGCCAATCCGCTTCGCATCTTCTCCACTCCACACGCGGCCACGGGCTATACGGCGTATTTCGTCCACTGGCATATCTCGGCCGAGAGCCGCTTTGCTGGTGAAGTCGTTGTAGATGGCGTCGAGTGTGCGGTTCATCCGCAGCATTTCCGCATCATTAAAATCACGCGTCGCCGTAAACATGGCGCCGTTGTCGCCGTAAGTTAGTGTTGTCCAGTTTATGTCTAGTTTCTCGAACGCTTCTTCCAACACAATCTTATTGACGATCACGCCAATCGACCCCGTCACAGTGCCGGGTTGTGCGAAAATCGTATCTGCTGCCATTGCGATGTAGTAACCGCCGGACGCTGCAGTGTTACCCATGGAAACAATAAAGGGCTTCTCGGCTTCTGTTGCCTTAACAACTTCACGCCAAACCGTATCGGACGCCACATACGAGCCTCCAGGGCTGTCGATGCGCATTAATATAGCGTCGATGTTTTCATCTTCAGCCGCAGACCGTATGGCAGATGCCAGTGTGTCCGACCCAATCACGGCTTGAGTGGCGAAGGGATTGTCATCTGACTCTCCGCGCTGAATCGGTCCGATTGCATGGATCACGGCGATGCTGCGGTCGGCTCGATCGACGTCCTCGGGCAGGCCAAAGCTCAAGTAGCGGCCTAAGGAGACCTTCTTCGCATCGTCAAAGTCAGTTTCGATATGATCATCGAATTCGTCACGGTATCCCAAGCTGTCTACAAGGCCTCCATCCAGCGCTTCCTGCGCCAATAGTGGGCCGTCACGCATCAACTGCTTAACGTCATCCTCTGAAATCTGACGAGACTTTGCGACACCATTGACAATCTGGTTAAAGATGGCACCAAAAAGGCTGTCCAACGCCTCCCGGGCTGGCTCTGACATTCCTGAGTTCGTGAGATTTTCGGCGGCGGATTTGTATTCATACCGCTGGATGACATTGGCCCGGACACCAAGACGATCGAGGAATTCTTTGAAGAAGGGCTGTTCTAATGCGAGTCCAGTTAGGCCGACACCGCCCGATGGCTGAAGCCAGATTTCTTCGAATGCGCTGGCTAGGTAATAGGCCGGTGTTGCATTGCCCAATTCACCTATGGTTTCCGAGTATAAATATGTCGGCTTGCCAGATTCCCGGAACGTTGCCACCGCATTTCTGATATCCTGAATCTGAGCTAGACCTAAACTCTGTCCGCTAATATTTGCTACAACCGCTTTCACGCGGTCGTCATCTCGGGCGCGGCGTAATGCTACCACGGCATCCTGCAATGACGTTCGGCCCTGAAAGCCAAAATAACTCATGTCGCGGCCTGTTTTTCCTTCAGAAAAACCAGCATCTAGATTCAAGCTCAGGACCATATTCTCGGGTGGCTTTGAGGCTTGTGAAGGCACGCTGTCTGAACTGATGGCAATGTATATTAAAACACAAAACAGCATAATGACCAGAAAGCCAAAACTGGCCAAAAGTCCGATCAGAAGTTTCGCAAAGACACGCATATGAAGCTCACTTCCATTTTTGATCTTGAAAGGTGGCAGCTTCGTCCTAGCGCCGGGCTAGCCACATTGGGCTTTGTGACGTAACCAATGATCAGCCAGAACACATGCCATCATGGCCTCTGCGACCGGCACGCCGCGTATTCCAACGCAAGGGTCGTGCCGACCTTTGGTCTGGATATCAACCTCAGTGCCATGAATATCAATAGTCTTGCGCGGCGATAAGATTGAACTGGTGGGTTTGATAGCGACCCGAGCCACAATCGGCTGACCGGAGGAGATTCCACCCAGGATACCGCCTGCTTTATTACTCAAGAAGGCCACATCACCTTCATTGCTGCGGCGCATTTCGTCGGCATTTTCTTCGCCTGATAGGGAAGCTGCACCGAAACCAGCCCCTATCTCTACACCTTTCGCGGCGTTAATACTTATCAGGGCAGAGGCGATATCAGCATCGAGCTTGCCGTATATGGGTGCCCCTAAACCAGCAGGAATGCCGTCTGCCACGACTTCGATGACAGCCCCGGCCGACGATCCCTGTTTGCGAATGGCGTCTAAGTAATCCGCCCAGGTTTTTGCTGCTTTGGCGTCAGGGCAGAACAACTGATTATTGTCAACTTCCGCCCAATCCCAATTATCGCGGTTAATCTCGTGTGGACCGATTTGTGTCAGCGCCCCGCGGATAGAAACGCCGTCGCCAAGGGCAAAATCAAGGACCTTACGGGCGATACCTCCGGCAGCCACCCGCATAGCTGTTTCTCGCGCTGAAGACCGCCCACCACCACGGTAATCTCTGATACCGTATTTTTTCCAGTAGGTGTAATCCGCATGGCCCGGGCGAAATTTCTCCGCAATGTCGCTGTAGTCTTTTGACTTGGCGTCAACGTTCTCGATCACCAAACCAATGGGTGCACCCGTGGTCACACCATCGAAAACACCTGATAAAATTCGAACCTGATCCGGTTCTTGACGCTGCGTGGTGAATTTGGACTGCCCTGGTCTTCGCCTGTCGAGCCAAATCTGTAGCTCATCTTCGTCTAACGGTATGCGCGGCGGCACGCCATCGACGACACAGCCGATAGCGGGGCCATGGCTTTCACCGAAAGTGGTAAAGCGAAAAAGTGTCCCAAAGGTGTTAGCAGACATGGCTTAGGTTAATCGGTCAGTTTTGCGCCGTCGAGTAGATCGGCTATTTCTTGGGACGATTCTGGCGCCATCATACCGACTATATGGTAACCGCAGTCAACATGATGAACTTCGCCAGTCACACCACTCGATAAATCGCTAACCAGGTACAATCCCGATCGACCAACATCGTCCAAATTGATATTGCGACGCATCGGCGCATTGAGTTCATTCCATTTCAAGATGTATCTAAAGTCACCAATGCCGGACGCTGCTAGTGTTTTCATTGGCCCGGCAGACATCGCATTAACGCGTATGTTGCTACCTCCCAAATCCGTTGCCAAATATCGCACGCTTGCTTCCAACGCCGCTTTGGCGACACCCATAACGTTATAGTGCGGAATGACGCGCTCAGCGCCGTAGTAGCTTAGTGTTAGAAGAGATCCTCCATCTGTCATCAACGGTGCTGCACGGTGGCATACATCGGTGAAAGAGAAACAGGAAATATCCATTGTGCGCAGGAAATTTTCCCGCGTTGTATCAGCGTAGCGGCCCTGCAATTCGGATTTGTCGGAGAAAGCAATCGCATGAATGACAAAGTCGAGCTGGTCCCAGGTGTTGCCCAGCTGTTCAAATAAGGCATCCATAGATGCGGGGTCAGTGACGTCACATGGCGCCACAATTGCTGCGTCGACGCTCTCAGCCAGCGGTTTGACCCGCTTTTCGAGTGCACCGCCTTGAAAGGTGAATGCTAATTCTGCACCTTGTTCTGCAGCATGACGTGATATGGCCCAGGCGATGGATCGCTCGTTTGCCACACCCATGACCAAACCGCGTCGGCCAGAAAGCAATCCGGGATGACCGCTCATCGTACGTCCTGTGTCTCGATGCTAAAAACGTGTTAGATTTCAGTCTGCTCGCGCAAACTAAGTGTATCCTACACCACTGATCAGCAAGGGCAAGACTGGTGCCATGGCAGACTTAAGAGAACAGGCCGGCCACGGCGACATGTTATCTACTGTAAGGCCAGCCCTACAAAGAGCAGGGAGATTCGTGGGGTTCATTGCTACACTTATGAAAGACGATCAGGTCAATCGCGTGGCCGCTTAAGAGCTATATCTAAAGAGTCGCAGACGGCTTAATCGCTGACTATACGCCAACTGCCACCTTCCTGCCGGCAAGCTGTGCCGTAGCCTTGCTCTTTACCGCCATCAACGGTGACTTCGGTTTGAAATTCCCTGCAATACCGGCCGGAGTCGGTATAGCCGTCGCGTACAGTCGTCACATTGCCGTAGTTGCCGCTATCCGGATTGTTCCAGACGATAGATTCTCCGATAGGCGCTTCATATGCGTATTCCTGCGCCTGATGTGCTTTCATACGATCCAGTTCATCCATACTCCGGCCTACGCGATTACCGACGGTGGCGCCAAGCATAGTTCCTGCTGCCGTCGCGACGATGCGCCCGTCACCTTTGCCAATCGATGAACCGGCCCAGGCCCCGGCAGCTGCCCCGAGTAATGTTCCTAGAGTTTCATTTTCAGTCCCTGTAGTTGTGCAGCCGCTCAGCGCCAGTGCGCTAGCCACAAGACCTACTGATGCAGCGCGCTTAAAATTATGCCCAAATATTTGTCTGTACATTTGTCCGTCCATAACTTCCTGGTTTACCCCTCTGATCTGGCTTCCGTGTATGCTCTAGTCGTACTTCAGGCGTTATTACCTCACAAACTGATAACACACTGAAAAGGTGTCAAAATAAGGGCAACGAAGGGTCTGATTGTGTTGACAACCGCGTGATAGCAGATCAAACCCAAAGCCAACGCTAGAAAACCGATAAGAACGTATTATGACCCCCAAGCCTGCCCTCATTTCCGACGTTGATGACCCCATGATTCTAATTAATGAATGGATATACGCTGCCAAAGTCACCGAACCTAGTGACTATGAAGCCATGAGCTTGGCAACGGCGACCCTCGACGGTCGCCCCTCGTTGAGGATGGTGTTGCTGAAGGGCTTGGAGCCGGACGGCTTTATTTTTTATACCAATAAAGAGAGCAGAAAGGGTCAGCAGATTGTCGTGAATAAAGCGGCAGCCATATGCTTTCATTGGAAAACGCTTCGCCGACAAATTCGCGTTGAAGGAAACCTTTCAGAGGTCAGTGGTGACTTGGCCGATGACTATTTTGAGACGCGGTCACGTGAGAGTTGTATTGCCGCATGGGCGGCTGATCAGTCCCGTCCCATGGCAAACCGTGAGGAATTCGAACAGCGTTATCAGTCCCAATTGGCGGAATTTAAAGGCAAGGAAGTGCCGCGCCCTGGCCATTGGTCTGGTTTCCGCCTAAAGCCAACCATGATCGAGTTTTGGCTGGATTTACCCCATCGGATGCATGATCGATTGTGTTTTACGCGCGACGGGTCTGGCTGGAGCCGGGAAAGGTTGTATCCTTAGGCATGCCGCATGATCCGTTAACTTTGTTCTCTCACGACGCGCCACCATCGCGTTTAATGCGTATGGCCACCTATGCTGCAGTGTGCATGGCTTTAGCATTGATATTGGTGAAGATGGTCGCGTTCTTATTGACTAATTCCGTATCAATTCTAACGAGCTTGGTAGACTCGGCCTTAGATCTCATAACATCAGCTGTAAACCTCTGGGCTGTCCGGCACGCGCTAACACCAGCAGATAAAGAACACCGGTTTGGGCATGGCAAGGCTGAGCCATTGTCGGGTTTGGCGCAGTCCGCGTTCGTGGCCGGGTCTGCTGTCCTCTTGATTGTGGAGGGGGTCTCTCGTTTCTCGAACCAAGAGCAGGTGGTGGCTGGTGAAGTCGGAATAGGTGTAATGGTGTTTTCCATTATTGCCACGTTGAGCCTAGTTACGTTCCAGAAGTACGTGGTCAAACGCACTGGTTCTGTGGCTATTAGTGCTGACTCACTGCACTACACCGGTGACTTGTTGCTCAATCTCAGTGTCATAGTTGCCTTGGTCTTATCGACTTACGGCGGCATGTCGTTGGCCGACCCTATCTTCGCGATCGGAATTGCAGTCTTTCTGTTGTGGAACGCATCTCGCATCGGGCGGCAATCCATAGAAGTCTTGATGGACCGCGAACTACCTGAAACAGAACGCAGGGCCATTAAAGAAACCGTGCTCAAGCATCCAAAAGTGTTGGACGTCCACGAGTTGCGAACACGTTCAACGGGTGTGCAAAAGTTTATCCAATTCCATATGGTATTGGATCCAGGGCTGACACTGATGGAAGCGCACAGTATTTCTGATCAAGTAGAAATGACACTGACAGCTGACTATCCTGGTGCAGATATTATTATCCATCAGGATCCGGAAGGTGTTGAAGAGTACCACCAACCGGTTGGTTCGGCTCTTGTCTAATGGAGGACTGACACTTGTGGTGCTTTGCCGCAGTTCCCTGTTACCATTTGGTCTCCGCGGTTAGCCGAAGGAGGGGAAGAGCCGGTCATGTCTGCCGTTAAGAGTATACTTGCAGTCATTAGCGATGCGTCGTCAGGCAAAGCCTGCCTGCACACAGCTATGCGACTGGGGCATCAACTCGATTGTCATGTTGATGCCATGCATGTTCTCGCGGATCCCACAGCCGCACTGCCCTTAGTCGGTGAGGCGATGTCCGGTGCCATGGTTGACGAAATGATGGGTGTAGCTGAGCGCGAAGCCGGTCAGCGGGCCAACCTGACTCGGGCGATGTTCGACAAGGTTATGTCAGCGATGGGCGTAGAAGAATCGTCAGCTAAGGGATTCGGCGTGTCATGGATGGAAGAGCCTGGTGTGGAGGAGCAGGTTGTTGCGTTGCGCGGATGCCGCGCAGACCTCATCGTCGTTAATCGTCCCACCACAGACAACGAAACCGCCGCCCTTATGACTCTGAACGCTGCGTTAATGCAAAGCGGTCGCGCCGTCGTAGCTGCTCCACCATTTCCTGAAGACGCCGTGCAGACTTCGGGCCCGCTTGAGAAAATCGCCGTTTTCTGGAATGGCAGCACAGAAGCAACCCGATCCGTCCAGGCAGCAGTGCCGTTGCTCGCATCCGCCAAAGAAGTCACTGTGCTGCGTGTCGAAGAGGAGGAATGGTATGCGGGTACAGAAGACCTCGATATTCACCTCACACGGCACGGCGTAAAAACCGTCATATCTAAAGTTTTGCCACGAGAAGTTCGTACGGGACGGTCACTGCTCTATGCAGCGCGTGATGCTGGAGCCGATATGATGGTGATGGGAGCCTACACGCGTTCCAAACTTCGTCAGCTTATGCTCGGTAGTGTGACAGGATACGTCATGGAACACGCCGTATTGCCAGTCCTTATGTGCCACTGACACATTGCGTGCGTTAGCTTTGCGAGAAACGGTCGTGTTGATTGGGTGTTGGCTTCTCTGATTCCCTATACGTTAAAGCTCCGCTATGGTGTGTAAGACGTGGCGCAAGTTCTTCGAAAGGCATGTCTGGGTTAATCCATTGCATTTCCATTTCTTTTGTTAATACGACAGGCATCCGGTTGTGGATATGGGCAATACTTGGGGTCGGACTGCAGGTCAGGATGACGAAACGATCGCCTGAAAATAGGCCCGCCATCGTAAAAATACTGGCATCGGCCAAAGCAATACGTGTCTTTATTTTGGATTGTCTATCCTTACGCCATTCGAAGTACGCCGATGCTGGAATGAGAACGCGTTGGTTCAATAGCGGGCGGAAGGTTGGTTTGTTTTGCACGGTTTCTGCTCGTGCGTTGATCACCGGCTGCTTCTGCCAGGATACGTCAAGTCCCCAGCGCCGCATTGTTATGGACCTGTCGACCTGAACACCTGGGACTATATTGGTAGGCCGGATATTTATTGATGGCAGCAAGTCTGAGATGTTAGAGGCTGGTATTGTCAGCCCGAAGCGCTCAACAATATTTACCTTTGTGATATCCAGTTCGTATCTGGCGCACATTCGGTCTGATGAAGCCCAATTGTATTACAAAAAGCTCAGCGCTCGGTCTAATCAGCTTTCGCGCTCTTGGCCGCTCTGCCTTCCGGTTTCTTCGGCGGCTTTTTTGCGTTTTCTCAACGTAAGGCTGATGTTGGTGATTAGCACGTCGTCACCGGGGCTAAACGTTAGCGCCTTGTAATAGCCTGCTAATGCCCGGTCATATTGCGCCTGATGAAAATGAACGTTAGCCAGGTTGTTGTAAAAACTCCATTCCCGCGGTTTCTTGTCAATCGCACGGTTGCAAGTGTCCAGCGCTTCATTGTAATAGCCCTGGCCGGTCAAACCGATGCACAAATTGTTAAGCGCAGCTGGAACGTTTAGCGGTGTGAGTTCGCCGGACTTCAGGGCTTGCCGGGCCAAGCTTACGCCTTTGTTCCATTTACCGCGGTCAAGAGCATGGGCAGCCTCGTTGACGAGGCCGTTGCCCCGGGAAAACATTTGGGCATTAACAGGTTCAATTGTATAGGACGCAACAAGTCCTGCAGCGGCTACACCAATCAGAAAAGAGCGCATTTTTTCCTCCAAGGGCAGCAATAAGTCTACTAAACTATAGCACATCCTTTGCGTTGGTCTCAAAGGTCTGTTGGAACCTGAATGATGCCGCGGTATACAGGGACGGCGCAGCCACTGACCCGCAGGGCTTGAATCTAACCTCCCTCAAGGTCGGCCTACAATTCCAGCCGGCTTGGGCCGCCCATTTCGAGGCCTTGATCAATGATCCAGCGGTGAGTGCCGTTTTAGAGCTCGGGCGTAGCGTTCCGGTTCGAAATCATGAAACAATTCACGAGAATAAAACCTAGGTTGATGCCGAGCCGTTCAGCTTCTGGCTGGGTGAATGTGTACCCATTGAAATCCAAGCTGATTCACGGCCTGCCAGTCAGGTCATTGTCAGTTTGTTGTCCAATGCCGTGCGCCATATCAGGCCTGCGCGATCACGATCCAAGGCCGCTAGTCTGGCCCCCTATGTCTATATGGAAATCCACTATGGCTGCGCGGAATTTTACTAGACGAAATGACGGCCATTTACGAGCCATTGACGGAAGGTGTGTCAGCCCGGACCGGCGGTGGAGCAGGGCTGGGGCTGCTAATCTTGAAGCGTTTGATGACGTCTCTCGGTGGCAATTTGTCCCTGTCCAGCCTGCCTGGCAGTTGGGCAACCGCCGTTTGGACTGTTCTGGAAAGAAAATATATATTTTAACGGCTTAGCGGCCCCGGCTGCGTTGCGTTCTTGCAACATATTGGCTAAATCGCCCCGGAGCGGGCAAGTAGTCTGGACAAGTTTATTTCAACATATGATATATAATTTGTTAGATTTATAGTCGGACGACCGATAACAGTAACAAAACTAAATACGGGGGAGATCCAATGACGTCCAGGACGAAGCTGACTGCTTCCGTGGCCATACTGGCTGCAATAGCACCACTCACCAGCGCTCAGGCGCAAAATATAGTTCTCGAAGAAATAATTGTTACTGCTGAACGGCGTGAACAGAATCTGCAGACGACCCCTATAGCTGTAACTGCCCTTTCTGCGCTTCAGATGGAACGCCGCAATATCACGGAAACTATGGACCTTGGTCGGCAAGTACCCTTGTTGATCGCTTATAACAACGTCACTTTAGGCGCATCTCTTGCATACTGGCTTCGCGGGATAGGATCTACAGAATCACTATCCACATTCGACCCACCCGTTTTGACTTATGTAGATGAAATAGCAAATCCGCGCCAGAACGCTAACAACCTAGAATTGGTTGAAATCGAGCGCATGGAAGTATTGCGCGGTCCACAAGGTACTTTGTTCGGCCGCAACACCACAGGTGGTGCGGTTAATATAGTAACGAAGAAGCCAGGGGATGAGTTTGAGGCTCGCGGTGAATTGGGATATGGCCGTTTCAACGAAATTCGTATGAAGGGGAGTCTCAACGTACCGGTGACTGAAAAGCTTCTGACTAAGTTTTCTGCTTTTTACAAAAAGGACGATGGGTGGCAAGAAAGTATTGTTGATGGTGAGAAGTATAATTTTTCAGAAACTCTTGGACTCCGTGCCGCGATCAGGGCGCTACCATCTGATAATGTGACATGGGATTTTTCAGCTAATTGGAGCACACAGGATCACCAAAATCTTCAGTCTGCCGTAGATCCAGTGGCATCAAATACGAATAACTCGGCAGGTTCAGATGGCCCATGGCTATATGGTAGCGGCAGGTTTAACGCCGTTTTCCTAGACAATTGTAAGACTGGTGATGGACCACTTGAGTGGTTGCGTAATAATTGTACTGCTAATGAAACTGAGGGTTATGACCTATATTCAAACCTTGTTATCGACCTGGATGCTTTCAGTATTGGTATCATCTCAGGCTACCGTAACCTCAACCACAATTTTGTGAGCCCTTTGTTTGCGCGTGCCCCCGAGCTTCCGCTGTCAAATGCAGGCGATCACAACATGTTCAGCCAGGAGTTCAAAATTACTGGTGATGCATTGGACGGGCGTCTCAGCTACGTGAGCGGTATCTTCTATATGAAAGAAGCTAATACTAGCCGTTTTGAAACCTCTTTCTTATTCGTACCATTTGGTGACCCTCTCGTTCTTAACGACAATTACATGGAAAATGATACTGAAAGCTTTGCTTGGTATGTTCAGAGTGACTATGAAATTGTTGACAATCTTACCCTGACCGCTGGTGTGAGATGGACTGACGAGAGGAAGACTATTCCTGCCTATTCCCATAACAACGCTTTTGGCGCTGCATTCGATCTAGACGATATACGGGCTGCGTCAATCCCAGATCAAGTCACGGCAATTCAATGGACGCCGCGCTTTGTGGCAAGTTATCAGGCCACCGACGACTTTATGTTTTTTGCATCAGCTACGCGTGGATTCAAATCAGGTGGGTGGAATGGTCGTGCCGGGGAGGCCCGTCTAATGACCCGGTTTGATGAAGAAACGGTCTGGTCATATGAAGCTGGCACCCGAGCTGAATGGTTCGACAATCGTTTACGGACGAATGTTACGCTGTTCGATGTTACATATAGCGAGCTCCAGTTGCCTGCGTTGGCTTTCCAGCCTGGGCCTGGAGAAGCTCCGACATTTGTCACTAATAATGCCGGAGCCCTTAATGTCCAAGGTGCGGAGATTGAGCTATCAGCACAAGTAGCTGAGGGTTTTAATATCTACGCCAATATTGGCTTGCAGGATGCCAAGTATACCAAAATTAACGCTGCCGCAGCTGCCAGCGGATTTATCTTGGGCGTGACGGTTCCGCAAAGAGCTCCGGAAAGCACTATACAAGCTGGGTTTGATTACACCCAGTATGTCGATGATCTAAGAGGCGATGTTACTCTTGCTGCTGATATTCAGATTACAGATGATTACTGGATGTCTGGACAAAACCCATTAGACTCGTTCAACCCCGGTTTTGAGACCGTTAATGGCACGCTAAGCTGGGATCATGAGGAGGGAGACTGGGGAGTTATGCTCAGCTGTAAGAACTGCTTGGATGAAACTTATATAACAACTGATTTCCTCGATGCTCGTTTCATCAATGACCCCATGCGCTGGAGTCTTAGTCTTAAGTTCCGCTTCAACTAGACAATCCGTTTGGGTTGGACATTAACCGGGTGGTCCATTGGATCACCCGGTTTTCATTTGTGCACCTGACTAAATTGTGTCAGCTAATCTTTGCCAATTTCTGTGAGAGGTGTAGAGTTTCCTGTGGTAACTACAGGGAATGGCTATGTCTGATTTGAAAAGAGACAACTCCTACACCACGAACTTTTTCAAGTCCGATACGGATCAATCGGTCCTACTCAAGGACTTGATGACTGACAACATCGTTACGGCGATCATCAACATGGGCGCGGAGATGTGGACCACGCGCCGCAGGCTTATGACCATTGAGCAATTGCTCACGGAGAACGGGGCAGTCACCACAGAGATGATTGAGAAGTACAATCCTCCGCCAGAGATCACTGCTTCTTGGGAGCAGGAGCGAGACGAGTTTATCGCCCGAATTTATGATGTTTTGGCGCGTCGTGGCGATGTGCCGATTGATGCGAAGCTCAATTACTGAGGTCGGCCCCGTTTAAATCCACTTCGATGTAGAAGATGAGGATCAAGCCATGATGAACCGCAGAACCCTTTTCACCTCAACAGTCGCGACAGCAGTATCTGCAACACCTATTGCGAAAGCACTGGCGCGGGATGTGGCAAAAGCAGATGGCCTTGAGCTGGATGTAGAACCGCGCGGGTCTAGAGGGCTGTTCGAACGCTTACCAAGCCTCAACGCGGAAAGCGGGTTGGATTTTCATACTGGCTACCGAGTGTGGATGTACAAGTCCCTGCATCGTTCGGCGCTAAAGCAGGCCTTTAAACTCCTCAGAGAGAATGGCTTAAAGCCGACGGACGACCTTCCGATTGATGACGCGGTGGCTTTGTTCACGTCAGACCCCACGATCGCCTTAGATCTCCACAATTGGGAACGTACTCAGGAAATCATGTGGAGAGAAATCAAAGCCGTATACGACAAAAATGCGGATCTATATTTGGAAGAGCTGGCGTCGGCAGAAAAGCAGGGCCCGGGTTCACTCGAGCTCAAGCCTGACATCTTCATCCCCGACTACGCAAAATATGAAATCCATATACAGCCCGGCGGATATGTGGGTGATCGCTTTTCTGGCTACATATATTACCACGGTCAGAATGTGGTCTTCCCGAATGGCAATTACCAAGACAATCTGCAGGTCTCCTGGTCACGCGCCATGCCCCGTCCAGCCGATGGCAAGGTCCAACGGGTTCTCGATCAGGGGTGCAGCGACGGCCAGTTCTCCATGGTGTTGAAACGCATGTTCCCGGACGCAGAAGTCTGGGGCGATGACATCGCTGCACCCATGCTCCGTTTTGCACATATGCGTACCGTAGAGCACAACATGAACATCAATTATGTTCAGGGTCTATCTGAGGAGAGCCAATTCCCAGACGGATACTTCGACCTCGTCACCAATAATTTGCTTGTTCATGAAATGCCTGCAGATAAGGTTCGTGACCTGGCTAAGGAAGCTTTCCGCGTACTCCGGCCGGGCGGTGTTTTCTATCCGCTCGATAGTTATACGGGCGATCAGCCACGCAACACGGCTCTATCCAAATACGATGCATGGCGCAACTACCGTTGGAATCATGAAGTCTGGTGGATGGAGTACTATGACCTCGATATTGCCCAGGCTATGCGTGATGCAGGCTTTGAGGTCGACGAGAATGGTCCAGCCGGCCGTACCGATACCACCCGTAACGTGATTGGTTATAAGCGGGCGTAGCGCCCTAACGGGGTTATAAACGGGCATAGGGACCTAACGCGCCGCGCGCCCAGCACTTCATCGCGTATGGGGCAAAAAAAAGCGGCGGCCCCGCAAAGGACCGCCGCTTTCGCGTGTCTATGGTCTGAAGTGTCTAGAAGCGGTATAGCACTTCGACACCGTAGCGGGATTTATTGCCGGGGTGGATGAACGATCCACCGAACTGCGGTGACGGAATAACTTCCTCAAGGTACTCCTCATCCAACAGATTCTTAGCAAAGCCTGTAATCGCCCAATTGGCTGCCTCAACACCAATCCTCAAGTCGACGGTGTCATAGGCATTGCGTTGGGTTTTGCCGTAGTTAGCCGGACCAAACAGTGAGTTCTGATCGTTATCCTGCACCGTATGGAACCATGTAGGGCCAACCCTGCTGTAATCTAAGCGGCCGACGATTTCGATGTCGTCCGTTACGGGGAAGTCACCCTGTATGCCAGCATTAATGGTGTAGTCCGCTGTGTAGGGTGCTTTGTTACCCACCGTATCCGGGCGGACCTGATTGGCTTTGATTTCGCTGTCGATAACATTGAAGCCGCCGTAGATGCTGAAGTTTTCAGACACCAAAGCATTTGCAGCAAACTCAAACCCTTTGATGTCCACGTCGTCAATGTTATTGACGATACGCAATAGCCCAAAGGCCCCAACGAAGAATTCGAAGAACTGCATGTCATCAACGCTGACTTTATAAGCAGCACCTTCGACAGTTAGGCGGTCATCCAGGTAGCTTCCTTTGAAGCCGATTTCAAAAGCACTGGAAGTTTCTTCGCGGAATGCATCTTCAATGCCAACACTTGTGCCAAGCGCATCATTGATGAACAGGTCAATGGTGGCTTTGGACCCAGCATTGTTGAAGCCACCGGACTTAAAGCCGATGCCCCAGTTGGCGAACAACGTGGTTTCAGTACCCACATCCCAGGACAAACTGATTTTTGGTTGGAGTTCTTCAAACGATTGTTCCTGGTCTGCAATTGTGCCGCTTGGGTTAATGGTGGGGTTGAGGCCCGGGTTGATCGGGTCGCCACCCTGGAAGCCGTCAGCCGGATTGAAGTCAATGAAGGTTGAACGGGCGTCAGTGGGTACCAAGCTATTAGTCTTTCGCTCTTCCCGGTCGTAGCGCAGGGCGACGGAAAGCTCGACGTCTTCATTGACGTCATAGGCGATGTTGCCGAAGAGGGCATAGACCTTTGAATCAAACGCATCGTGGACCAGCTGGTCTGTGGCGTTAGGTTGCCCGGCAGGAATGAACAACTTTGGAACAATTGTCGTTACATCTTCAATCCCGGTGTTAACCCCGACGCGGCGGTTAAGATCGAGGAAGTAAGCACCCACGAGCCAACGAAGGTCCTGGTCAGCAGGGGATGCGAGGCGAACCTCAAAGCTGATGTCGTCCTGGAAACGTTCTTGATACTGGGTACCGTCGCAGTTGGTCGGGGTGTATGGCCCAAGGATCGAAGCGCCAGGGGTTGGGCCTAAGAACTGCGGGTTTGGGAGAGTGACACCTGCCGCGTTCAGTGCATCGACACTGGCAATACAAGTTGGCTCCTGGAAGAAGAAGCCAAACGCGCCCGAGGTTCCGTCAGCCGTGAAACTGTTCTCGATATCTGAGTAAAGCGCCCAGGCCGTCAATGAACCCCATTCGTATTCCGCATCGTATTTGGCGGAAACCTCAAGTGTGTTTTGTTCGTTTGACGGATCCAGATTGTTGACGAATTGGAAGTTGTGGTCATTTACATCTTCAAACAGCAACGGATTACCGAATAGATCAGCAAGGAAGCTGGCGGCAAAAGCAGGGTTAAACGAAATCGAAGCCGCATCCACTTCCCCGTATCGGGCTTTGACATCTAGCGACGACGTTTCTGATGTGTCAATTACAACACGGCCTGAGACGTTGAAGTTTTCAAAGTCGTCGACAACTTTCTCATTTCGGGTTTCATTAAAATAGAAACCATCCGTATCGCGCCAGTCCACTTGGAAACTGGCCCCGACGTTATCGCTGACCGGGCCTGCCATATAGGCTGAAGCGTAGTAGCTGTCATCATTGGCCCCTGAAACCTTGAATTCACCTTCAAAGGTGTCGCCGGGTGTTTTGTTTGTGATGATGATGGCGCCAGCCGCAGCATTACGGCCGTAGATGGCACCTTGAGGACCTTTCAGAATTTCGATTTGCTGCAGGTTCGCGTATTCGCGGTTCAGTGCTGCAGGATTAGTATGAAGAATGCCGTCGATGATCAGGGCAAAGCTGTTCTCAGCGTCGCGGGCGCCGTTAATTCCACGGATGTTGACCTGGGTGTCACCCACTTCAGCGGCGTCGACGATGGTCACGCCTGGCGTCAGTGAGATAAAATCTTCGGCCCGTTGCACACCGGCGCGCTCAAGTTGCTCGCTGGTGAAGGCGGTGATGCTGGCCGGCACGTCTTGCAGTGATTCTGCGCGTTGCCGTGCGGTAACGATAATTTCTTCAATAGCGACCTGTTGGGCGAGTGATGCCGCGCTCCAAGTGGAGCCCATTAAAAGCGCGCTGGTCGATAATAATAGGGTCTTTTTTAGTGTTGAGCGATGCACAGTGTCTCTCCTCCATACCGGCCTCTCGTATGAGAGTCCTTTCATTTCTTAACCGCAGAGAACGTTCCTGTTTGGCGGTATAAACTGTCTACGTCACTTCCCGAGGTTTATATCAGGTCTGCTGGCCGGGTTGGTGCCGGCCCGGTTTATCTTGAGAAACGGCTTACCTCTGTAGGCTTGTTTGATGAAGTCAGCCTGAATGTTGATGTCAGAGTCCCTTCCCCTCACTTTGTAAACTACAATAAAAAGACCTTCTTGCAACGTAGGAGCATCAGGATTACTAGCCTTCTGGCCATTTTCCGGCCAGTGTGACAGTTCCATCACAGACAAATATCGGTCCTTCATATGGCGATGGGCGTGGTTTTGCCGCGAAAACCATTCCGTTTAAATATGTTTAGCCGCTAATCTCACCGTCAATTGCATACGGACAGCTGTATGGTGGACTAATTTGTCCGAAGGATTTGATTGTTGGGACGGTTATGAAACGATTCTGGGTTGTATTAAGGGCAGCTATTTTAGCGCTCTTTGCGGCGTCTGCTTATGCCGAAGATTTGAGCTATTTCGTGCCTGATGGCGCTTCTTATGACTCAGACATCCCAACACCGGCTGATGTCCTTGGGTATGACGTCGGGTCATATGTGTCCCGACCAGGAACTGTGAACGACTACATGCGCGCTGTCGCAGCCGCTTCTGACCGGGTTCAATTGGAAACCATTGGTTACACCCACGAACGCCGTCCGATTTTACTACTTACCATTTCATCGCCGGAAAACCTTGTTCGTCTTGATAAAATTCATGAGCAGCATCTAGAACTCAGCGATCCTGATTCTTTGCAGGTTGTGAGTGATGCTATGCCGGCTATTACATGGCTGGGCTTTGGCGTGCACGGCGATGAAGTGAGCTCCATGGATGCGGCTATCCTGACGGTTTATCACCTGGTTGCGTCTAAAGACCCCGCGACCATCGCGCAACTTGAAAATACCGTGACGCTTTTGGTGCCGGTTATTAATCCCGATGGTTACAACCGCGCTTCCACGGCTTTGAACACGTTCCGCGGCGAGGCGCCAGTGGCCAACCCGCAACATGCCGAACACAACGGAACCTGGCCGCGCGGACGTACTAATCACTATTGGTTTGACCTCAACCGTCAATGGGTTGTCCGCACGCAACCGGAATCACAGGCCTGGGGCGCGCAGTATCAGAAATGGAAGCCCAATCTGCACATCGACTTCCATGAAATGAATATTGATTCTACGTATTTTTTTAGTCCAGGTATTTCGGCGCAGCGGAATCCGTATATTCCTGAGCGGGCAACAGACCTGACGCGTATTGTTGGCAGTTATGTCCAGGAGTACCTCGACAGCCAACAAGAGCTCTATTACTCCGAAGAATTCTTTGACGACTACAATCCGGCCATGGGCTCTAATTATCCTCTGCTTAATGGCAGCGTGGCTTTCTTGTTTGAGAATAGGGGATTTGAGGGTCTCATCGCTGAAAGCCCAAATGGTGACATCACCTTTGGCTCGCGGGTCCGCCGTCATTTTCGCATCGCTATTTCCATGGTGCGCGCGGCATCTGACCTGCGGCAGACGCTATTGGACTATCAAAAAAGTTTTGCCGCTCTTACACGGCAAGCCGCAGCGGCTGACCGCGTAAAAGGTTATGTGTTTCAGGCGCCTGGTGATCCGGCGCGCATGTTTCACTTTCTTGAAATGCTGGACCGCCTCGATATTGATGTCTATCGGCTCGGCCGGTCTGTGCGGGAAGGGGGCGTGACTTACTCGCCTGATGACAGTTTTTTTCTGTTTACGAACCAACCATCGTACCGTGTTATTCGTAACTTGTTTGAAACGCGCACCCGCTTCGGCGATGTTGTTTTCTACGATGCAACCACGTGGAACAAACCGCTCGGATATGGATTGAACTATAGCGATCTATCTTCTGTGGGTGCCGATTTTCTTGGTGCTAAAGTTGAGCTAGAATTTCCCGCACAAGAAGCGCCAGATCGTGCGGC
Source organism: Rhodospirillaceae bacterium (assembly GCA_029243545.1). Lineage (GTDB taxonomy): Bacteria > Pseudomonadota > Alphaproteobacteria > Rhodospirillales > Rhodospirillaceae > JAQWRV01. Next base: position 47,677 of record JAQWRV010000002.1, on the reverse strand, counting down.
TTACGCCTACGTGTTCTCTTGGGAAGGCTATTATGCGCCGCGCGCTTTAACCCGGATTTTAAAGGCAGGAGGGCACGCAAAGGTCGGTGTACAGCCGTTCAAGGCCATGACTACCAAAGGGCCTGTCGACATGCGTCGGGGTTCCATCATCGTACCCACAGGTGACGGTCAACCGCTCGATACGAACGAGGTATTTGCGCTGGTGTCCACGATCTCTTTGGTCGATGGCATAGAAGTACACGCTGCCACTACAGGGCGTACCGAAGAAGGCATGGACTTTGGCGGTAACTATGCGCGGCCACTTGAGTTGCCTCAGGTCCTCATGCCCATAGGTGAATCTGTGCGCTTCTATGATGCGGGTGAACTCTGGCATCTCATGGATAACCGCATGGAAATCCCCGTGATCATGCGGGATGCGGGTGCTCTGCGTACTGTTGATTGGGCCCGTATTACGCATTTGGTGTTGCCCGATGGTGATTACAAAAGTTGGGGTGATGACCTGGTCAAACGAATAGATATGTGGGTCAGGCGCGGAGGGACGCTGATTGCCGTAAAACGCGCGGCCCTTTGGGCGGTTGAAAAGAATTTCATGGACGTTGAAGTTATTGACGACTTTTCAGTCGTGGGGTTTAGAGCGCGACTACCCAAAAAAGACGACGATGCGCCCGTTCCCGAACGTGAGGATTACGCGGACAAAGAAATCATTGAGCAGGCTCAGCGCATACGTGGCACTATATTTAGGGTGGACCTTGATAACACGCATCCTATTGGGTTTGGGTACCGGTCTCGTGATCTCGCGACCTACCGGGAAAACCGCATTATTCTAGGACATTCCAAACAGGCATTTGGCACCGTTGCGGCATACACGGCTGATCCCCTGATCAGCGGCTACGCCAGTGATGAGAGTATAGAAAAGGTTGCTGGTGCGGCCGCGGTTCTGGCGGAACGACGGGGGCAGGGCAGCGTCATTCTTATATCCGACAATCCCAACTTCCGCGCTTGGTGGTACGGCACTAACAAACTCTTTCTTAACGGCCTGTTTTTCTCGAAGGCGATTACGGGAGAGTTCGCACGCTTTGACGAGCACGAGCACTAGAATCGCCTAAGGATGAGTAGTTAAATACGAAGCGCGCCCTTGGGCAAGAGCATCAGCAATCTCTTGTGTTCGACCACCAATCTCGTTGATGATTTTTGGATGTGTACCGATGGTGGCTGCGCGCCATGCTTGGCGCTGCTCAGGAGTCAATTCATGGGCCGTGAAGTTTTGTTCGTCGGCAGAAGACAGTGCAGTGGTGATCATTTTTTTGATCACGGCACGAACTTCTGAATTGCTGGCAAACGAATCAATAACGATACGTCTCTGGTCACTTGGAAGTCCCTCCAGCCAACTTTTATTGGCTAGGAGAAACCCACCCAGATAAAAGTGCCGCGTCAGCGTATAGTGGGGTGCGTCTGGAACTAGACCTGTTCCTGCATAGGCGACGGTTGGTGTTACGCCGCCATCAATCAAGCCGGTTTGCAGACCAGGTATGGTCTCTGGGCTCGTAATGTAAATTACGTCGGCGTCGACAGATTCTAGAAACAATCTCGCGGCTAAATCTTGTGTGGCGCGCAAGCGAACGCCTACCGCATCTTTTGGCCAAAGGATTGGTTTTTTCGCATAGATGTTTTGTCCCCCCAGGTCGAGCCATCGCAAAATGGTAAGGTCACGCTCCGCAAGTAATGGGCTGAAAATCTTGAAGTACTGTGTATCAACGACATGATCGAATTGTTCCTTGCTTTCATACAGAAAAGGAGCGCCCAGATATCCTAATTCAGGAACGATATTAGAGAGAACCAATGTCGACAGTGAGGCGACGTGTATCCGTCCACGACGAATACCCGTGAGAATTTGTTCTTCTGGCCCACCTTCGCCGTGGATAAGGAGGTTGGGGTCCAAAGCACCGTCAGACTCTTTTATCAAGAGCTTTTCGTAATCATAAAAAAGTGTGGAGGCAATCGATCCCGGGATAACAAAACCGCCAATGTTTACATCCTCTGCGCGGCTCTCCTGAGTTGGTGCTGCCAAAGCGGTCAGTCCAATGAGAGCCGCGAAGAAATATCTCACTTGGGTGTGTCCAGCCAAGTGGTCAAGGCGGAAGAAATTTCTTCTGGCCCGGTTTCAAATACACTTTCGGTAATTTCCGGTATTTCAATTAGATCGGACTTCGGCAGCAATTCCCGCTGTGCATTCAACGTCTGCTGAGTGAGCATTTCATGGGGCTGAAGCACAAGAACAGGCTGAGTAATTTTCGGGAAACGATCTTCCGGTTTGTAAGTCCATACGGCGTCATAGGCGTACCAAGACTTATCAAGGGAATGGATGTCTTCTAGGAAAATTTTGGATGCCCGCTCAAGGGATACGCCTTCAGGCCGGTTGGTCACCATGAGGTACCACCGGCTCAGGACAAAGGTGCCGTCTTCGGGCAACGGTTTATCCTTTGGCAGACTGGCTAGCCGTTCGTCACGGTATTCTTGAGGACGATAGGCAATGCCTGAAAGCACTACCCGGCGCACCAAATCCGGCCTCCGAAGTGCCAGTTCCGAAGCAATGAACACGCCGGTGTGGAAACCAAACACATCTACTTTTCCCTTACCGCCTTCACCATACTCCAAAGCCTCTAAAGCGTCGGCCATGGCGCCGGAGATGCCGACCATATCCGGTGGCGAGTCGGGGCGATCGGATTCACCGTAGCCTGGGGTGTCAAAGGCGAACGCGACGCGATCCCGGCCGATCAGTTCCGTAAGGGGACGATACTCTTCTGCTGACTTTGGATTCTGATGGAAGAGCACCACCGGTGTTTTGTCACCATCGCCGAACTCCGGGCGTGCTGAGTGATAGTGAATTTGCCCATACGGCCCGTCGACGTATCCTTTTTTGTAGATCACTCCATCCTCCGCTGTGGCTCCGGTTGCGAGCAAGGCCGAACACAGGCCGAGTACTGCAGCCAAGTATGATTGTTTGCTCATCGCAGTGACTCCTAAATATTATTTATTTAAGTCTAGCGGTCCAACCTGTCGGCCTAAAGAGCCCATATGGTAGAGTTCACTTATCAACCGCTGGGGGTGCACGAGGTATGCACATGGGATGTACAAGGGAGGCAGGCACATGACGGCCCGGATCACTGGCCAGTTCTGGGGCAGCGTAACCAAGGCCCTGCACTGGTCCATAGCTATCACGGTCATCGGAAATATCGTTATTGCGTAGTAGATACCGGCCCTCAGCCCGGAAGTGCCAGGCGAGCCAGGGCTAAGGCGGTTTCTCGTTACTCTCTACAAATCTATCGGCCTGGCCGCGCTGTTACTGATCATCATCCTCATGGGATGGGCTTTCACCGTTAAACGGCCCGGTCTTCCGGCCGATACACCACTTTGGCAAGTCAATCTGACCCATAGCGTGCACGCGCTTCTTTATATGATGATACTCATCATGCTGTTGATGGGGCTCGCTGCGTCCGCAGCGACGGCGTCAGAGTTTGAATTCTTCGGACTTTTTATCGTGACGAATGTCATTGATGAAAACAAAACCGTGGCGACCGTTACCTATTAGTTCCACTTCATTACAGGATGGGCTTTGGCTGGAGCTATCGCGTTTCATACTGAGCAGCGCTGTATCACCATTTCTACAAAGGGGATGACATTCTGCGCCGCATACTGCCCGGCTGACTTACCTGGAAGGCAGCTCTTGAACCCGCTGAGTGAGAGTTAAAACGGAGAGTGAACTCTTTAAAAAAAGTCCAGTTGCGCGCTGCGTTTATCGCTGGGCACTCGGAACTTCGCCGTTGAAAGAGCATGAGACCGAGCATTAAGGCGCAGGCGCCGCACGGCTAGGGTAAAGCGTTTAGAAAGCACGTCAGCATACGGGCCGCGACCCATCTGACGACTGCCCCAGGCTGGGTGATAATCCCGCCCGTCATTCATGGAACGGATTAACCCCATAATGCGCCCGGCACGATTAGGGGCATTTTCCGTCAGCCACTCTTGGAAGAGATCCTTCACTTCCAATGGCAAACGCAACACAATATAACCCGCTTCATCAGCCCCGGCGTCCGAAGCTGCTTCGAGCACCGCCTCCATTTCATGGTCATTCAAACCAGGGATAGCAGGAGCGAACATCACACCGGCGGGAACACCGGCGGCTTTCAACTGGCGCATGGCCTCCAACCGCCGGCCCGGTGCAGAGGCCCGCGGTTCCATGGACCGCGCCAGCCGGTGATCTAACGTGGTGACCGACAGCGCCACCTTGGCCAAACCTTTCTCCGCCATGGGGGCGAGAATGTCGAGATCGCGCGTAACGAGGTTGGATTTGGTGACAATTGCAACGGGGTGCTGGAACCGGGCCAGCACTTTCAGGACAGAGCGGGTGATCTTCCGTTCTTTCTCCAGCGGCTGATAGGGGTCGGTGTTGGTGCCCATGGCAATCACGCAGGGTCGATAGCCGGGTTTCCTCAACTCGTTTTCAAGAAGATCCGCTGCGTCAGGCTTTACAAAAATCTTGGTTTCGAAATCCAACCCCGCCGATAACCCTAAAAAAGCATGGGTTGGCCGCGCGAAGCAGTACACACAGCCGTGCTCACAGCCGCGATAGGGGTTGATGGAGCGGTCGAATGGGATATCCGGAGATTTATTACGCGCCAGGATACTGCGGGTGGAATCGCGCATGACCTGGGTGCGTAAAACCTCCGGCTCCGCATCCAGTCCATCCCATCCGTCATCCGCGCTGTTCAGCCGCTCTTTTTCATACCGCCCAGCCCGGTTGGTGACAGCGCCCCGGCCGCGCCGCGACTCCGGGTGCACAAAAGCGGCCTCTTTGGCGTGTTCTCTTAGGGTTTCTGACGAATTTTCCATGTTTTTACTTTATGCCATGAAAAAGAACAAAACAAGAACTTTGGTGAATTCTTGTGAGGTTTTGGTTCGTCCTACCAGTTCCGCTTGCCGTTCAGATACCGGGCTGAGTCTTCCAGGTCGTCGGGGATGTAGTCCAGCGAGAGACCGGGGTCCCACGGTGGCTGATACTTCTCATACACGGGCATCACCAAGGCCTTCGGCATGTCGGGCAGCTTATGGCGGCGGCGGAAGTCGCTCATGTTGATACGCGTCCCGACAAATTCCTCGTGGATCGTCTTGGCCATACCCAGTTCCACCCCGCGCGGACCGTAAATACTGGTGCCGCCCGAGCCGCCGGCATCGGGAAACCCGGGTTGATCCGGCGACATGGATTGGTTGCAGGTGATGGTGTAGTTGCCGTTGAAGAACGACGACGACTTGGAGTCTGTCTGGCTAAAACCGCCCGACGAAAACCGCACCTCAATCTCTGTGCCCTTCAAGGCGAGGGCGCGATGAATGTCGGGATCATAAGGTGAGGTCACCAGCGCAAGATTACCGATGTCGGTGCGGGCCACCGGCAGCACGGCGTCTTCGCCATACATTTCAATGTAGCGGGGCAGCACGTCATAAGCCGATGTGGTGAACATGGTCCAGGCCGGGTTCAAACGCACATTGTGCTGCTTCCAGTGATTAGCAACGACCTCGCCGCTGGGCCCGATCAGGACACCGGTGAGCAGCAGATGGCCCGGCCAGTTCTCTTCGTCACGCACGTAGGAGCCGAAGGCGATGTAGCAGCCATGCTCCCTGGCTTTTTTGCCCAGCGCTTCTGTTTCAGGCCCCGGCACTTCAATGGCGACCTTGAGCGCTTCATCGCGGTTCCACGGTTGCCAGCCCATGATAGGTTGTTCGTGGAAACACAGCAGGTCTTGCTTGCCGGGGATGAAGCCGTTGGCGGAATCGATTAGTTCGATCATCTTTTCAAGGTTCTTGCGCATCTGTGGCTTGGGCCGTTCTGAATCAACGCCAATAAGCTGAGACTGAATGGCAATGACCTTGATGACGTCTTTCTTCAGGCCCGCCCGCTCATATTTACCGTCTGCAGCGACGCTGATGTCGTTATCGACGGCAGCTTGTGCAGGTTTTGCGGGAACAGTTGTTCCAAGCGCGGTAACTGAGCCAAGCATGGTGGTCGCGGCCAACGCTGAGCGGCGCGATACGGTTTGGTTTGATGTCTTATCGTTTTTCATTATTGCGAACCTACTATTTGAATTCATGGTTTTCGGTTTCTTCGAAGGTCACGTTGAGCGTGATCACCGGCACCCTGCTGGCGTGAAACGTGGAATGGTGCAACGCCCGTCCATCCACATAGATGCCTTCGCCCGGTGCAAGACGGCACGTCTCCCCGCTCTGTTGGGTGATTTCCGCATGGCCTTGCATGGACCACACAATGCGGGCGCCGTTGGTGAGGTGCTGTTCATGTGGCCCGCCTGGAAAAGGCTCCTGCGGCTGGCTCTCAGCGATTCCCCAATAGAGGGCATCTTGTTTTTCAGAGATCCATTCCGTTTCGCTTACTTGTTTCATTGGGATTTCAAGCTCGGTCGTAATCGACCGGTCGTTCTCGTCCATCCCCATTGCACAAAGTTTCATAATTTTTTCCTCTTCAGAGTCTATTGGGGATAGCCGCCGCCAGCTTTACCGTTCGACGTGCGCTGCACGTTGAAGCGGGGCTGTGACGGATCAAAGGGCATATCAGTTGCCAGAAATTCGGACTCTTCTATAAAATCCCACAGGCCGGTCTTTTGGTATTCCTCACGGATAGCGTCTCCGGCGACAACTTCATATTCAACGCCATCTTCCGTGCGCAGCATTTTGCCCTTGGTTATGTATATGAGAATGTCGTGACGGCCGTTGGTTGCCGGCGTCGTGCTGCCGCCCTTGTGGAGCATGGCGTGGCGGATGGAGTTGCCGTCAAAGGCGTAGCGCTTGAGATCAAACTTGCCGGCATGGGCTGGGGCCTTGGCGATATCTTCCGGTGTGAACGCGCCTTTGGGCTCGTCGCCGTCCATCCATTGGGCGATAGACGTCACCGGTAGATCATCGCCACGGACCACCACGCTTTTCGGTCTCTCAGCTTTGTTGGACACAATCCATGTAGCGACGACGGTGTCACCGTCGGGGTTTGGATTGCGCAACACGCCACTTGGCAAGAAAACCGCGTCGCCTTTCTGAAGGCTGACGGTTTTTCCTCCTGAGCCAACGGTCGCTGAGCCTTCCAGCATCATCAGCTGAGTTTCAAAGGTGATTTGGTGAACCACCGGGCCAGCGTCTTTCTTGTAGTTCAACACCCTCAATGTCCCCATTGGGAAATTGTATTCCTTGGCGGTGTAGCGGGTTGCGTTTTCAGGGGCCCTGGCCATCGCTGCGGTACCTTCAATGGACCCAATGCGCGCCCGTTGCGGTTTGCCGTTGTCCTGAACAGGGGTTTCCCACTCGGCCATTGGAATATCAGGGACCGAACTGCCGGGAATATGAATCAGGCTGGTTTCTTGTGCCCATGTTGGCGTCCAAGCAAGTGCTGACAATAGGGCGGCGGACAAAGCGGCGGCCTTGGTTGCGTTCATCATTCTCATGATTTGAACTCCCCGCTGTTCGGCATGCCGATAATTAAGGATTCACAGGGGTCAAAACCAATGACTCGCGTGCAGTGGCCCTGGCCCTTTGTGTCTTTCAAAACAATCATGTCACCGGTTGCGAGGTAGCGCTTTTCACCATTGCTGACGGTCAATTCCATATGACCCGACATGACCGAAACCATTTGCGCGCTTTCCACTGTCTTGAAATCGACGTAATGGCCCGGCAACGTTTTTGAGACGCGCCAATACTCTACATCCTGGGCTTTAGCAGATGCCCGGCGCTCATTCCCGGTTTGTGGCATATCGACCTCGCCAAAATATGAATGGCCGTGATCGTCTACATAAATCGTGGTGAAAAGCATAGTGTGTGGTCCCCTCTGATAAACATATCAATTGATCCCGGTATTTACCCCGCCGGGGTCCCGGCGCTTATCTATAAGCCGGGGTTTTGTTGGGCCTACTTTCGGGCAGGTTCCCCGGGCCGCAAAGACCAAATTCCACTTGCCTCCGGCAGGTGAATACCTGAACTGCCTGAATTCTGGCGACTATTAAGAAGGCCCGTGAAAGGGATAGATGATTTCCCGGTAGATAATCCAGCCATAGGGGCTGGAAAGCTGCGTACCATTATCGATGGCACATTTCCGCTCGAGCGTATCCGTGGCACTCACGCGCGTAGTGAAACGCTCCGTGCCTGCGGTAAAATTGTCATCACAACGAAAGAAGACTGAGGCCTCAGTCTTTCTTTGCGGCGACCGCTTCCAACTCAAGCAGTACTTCAGGAACTGCCAGGGCTTTGACATAGACCAATGTGCCCGCCTGTATGCCATTTGGATTATGCTTAGCACCAGCTTTGACGATGGACATGATATCGGACGGATTGACCATATAGAGGTTGGTCTTCACCAGATCGCTCCAATCCATCCCGGCATCTTTTAGCGTCTGACCGACTTTGCCGTAGACGATATCTGCCTGAGTGTCCGCGTCTGCTGGAGTATTGCCGTCTGCATCGGTCGCGGTCTGTCCGCTGATATACAGAATGCGCGAGCCAGGAGGAATTTCAACGCTCCGCTGGGTATAGCCACCGGTCGGATTGCGCGAGATATTGGTTGATTGGGCGGCTGCGTTAGCAACTACAAAAATAGAAGTAATCGTTGCGATCACGCTCAACAAGAATTGGCGATGGCCCATGGGATGTCTCTCCTCAGTTTGTTTTATCGTTTATTCGTCGAGATACTTTTTAATCGCCGGATCGATATGTGAAACCGGCTCATCAGACATATAAAGTTGCAGCCAGAAACGGTCGGCATAGGCTTGCGCGTCAGCAGTGCGGGCTGCGGCTTCTTCTGTAGTGTCTTCGTGGTTTTCCACAGTCTCGGGCGGTAAGATGTCGTGTTTCTCCAATTCCGCTTCCAGCACCTGTAGGCGGTCACGTACCATGTAGAGTTCACCGGCAAGTGCAACGACGGCAGAGAGAATCCGGTCCTGCGGCAGGTCGTGCAACAGCACCGGTTCTTTGTCTGTTACCGGCCCGTCTTGAATAGTCTTATAGGTAGGTTTCGTGCTCACCACTATTTCTCAAACACGTAGTAATTCCACGTTGCCTTTGGTGGAGTATTCTTGGCCGTATTGCCAAAGGCTTCGCGGCTCCGATTCGCCCCTATCGCTTTCGCTTTAGAAAAGCCCGCAGCTTTTGCAATAGCGGGATAATCTGCGTCTATGCTTGCTGGCATATAGGGCTCGTTGTTCAACCAACCATCCGTGAACTGCATAATATGTTGCGCCGGTTGATCGGGAATTAGTGAAATTTCCATGCCAATAAAAACACCACCTGGTTTAAGGACTCTCAGCACCTCCTTAAAGAGGTCCGGCGTTACTTGCTGGGGCAGTTCGTGGAACATGAACATATGGAACACCATGTCGAAAAATTCGTTTTCGTAATCCATAGCTGCAATGTCTTGCTGCGAGAATTTCACCGGCACCCGGGCTTCTTGGGCGCGCACATGAGCAAGTTTTAAACAGGGCGCGGCCACATCGACGCCATAGCCTTCGCTCTCTGGATGGTTCTCCATCCAATAAACGATTCCGCCGCCGTGTCCTGTGCCCCAGTCCAGCACCCGTTTGTATTCTCTGTCCTTAGGCAGGTTATCCCACATGACTTGGTAAACGCGGTTGGGGTCGGCTTCATTGGGGTTGGTGGTGCGCCGGCCGTAATCGTAAACCAACCCATCCACATCGTCGCGCCACACGCCACCCGGTTGTTGATGGAAATCTACCCAGCTAAAATAATCGGGCATGTCGAGATCGGGATTTAAAATGAGGTCTTCGCCCGCATCAGAAATCAACGCATTTATTTCCGGGTCCAGTTCGCCGCTCTGATCATGCATCATCCGGTCGATGCCCAGATCAGGCTGGCTGTATTTTAACCGCCGGAGATTGCGGATGCTCCAGGCCTTGAGCTGATAGGCCGGAGTAGTATCCATGATCTTGGCAGCCAGTTCCCGTGTTTCGGGCTCACCGGCGTGGTGTGTGTCGCGTTCTTTGAAGTATTCCAGGTAGGCCTGTTCCGTCACTTTGTTATAGACGTTGACATAGGAGCAGCGGATAAATTCCTGATAAGCCTTGTAGTCCCGGCTCTGCTTCGGTCCGAATTCTGGGTTATTGTTGGTGTTATGGCTATCCGGCATGTCACATTTCCTTCGCAGTGGAACTGAGGCGCGTTCAGAATGGGAGGGTGAGGGAGGGTGTGCCCCCTGTCAACGGAGACGCGGCATCTACGTTCACAAATAATTCGCCCGATCGCAGTGCTTTAAAAGCCGCCGATTCGCCTTGACTCACGTACACTTCAAACCGCTAAGGTCTTCGTCAGATTGTCCATTTTGGAGCCGCCCATGACCTTTCTCCTGCGTGCGCTTGTTGCGTTTTCTCTCCTAAGCATGGGAACCGCGTTAGCGGAGATAGTGCTCCACCGTGGCAACGGCACAGAGCCGGATACCCTTGACCCGCACCGCGGCACTGGCACTTGGGAAAACAACATTATCGGCGACATGTTCCTGGGTTTGACGACGGAGAACCCCAAGGGGAAAGCTATCCCCGGTGCCGCTGAGAGCTGGATGGTCAGTGACGACGGTCTCGTCTACACTTTTAAGCTGCGCGATGGACTGGTGTGGTCCGACGGCGTGCCGGTCACTGCCAGTGATTTCGTCTTTGGTTTCCGGCGGGTCATCAATCCGATGACTGCGTCGCAATACGGTTCGCTTCTTTATCCAATCAAAAATGCATACGCCATCAACACCGGGCAACTGAATCCCGATCAAATGGGTATTCGCGCCATCGATCCTCAAACGGTGGAAATTACTTTAGAAGCTCCGGCACCGTTTTTGCCTGAACTGCTATCCCACTACACGACCTATCCCATCCCGCAGCATGTGGTTGAGAAATTCGGAGACGATTGGGTCAAGCCAGGCAAGATGGTCTCTAACGGTGCCTATGTGCTGCAGGAATGGGTTTCCAATTCTCAGGTCAAGGTGACGAAAAATCCATTGTTCTATGACGCTGACAACGTCGCTATCGATACGGTCTATTATTATCCCATTGAAGACAGCCGCACCGCCGTAAAAATGTTCAAGTCAGGCGAAATTCATATGAACATATCGACCGGTGGATTTCCTGCGCCGCAAATAAAAGAGCTGTTGGCTGAGATGCCTGGAGAGGCACGGGTCTACCCGTATCTGGGAAGTAGTTATTTTCCCATGAACACATCTAGGCCTCCGTTTGACGATGTGCGCGTGCGAAAGGCGGTATCCATGCTCATTGACCGGGACATCATCAATGAGCGCATTCTGCCTGTCGGCAATAAAACAGCCTACGCGTTCGTACCGCCGGAAACCGCGAACCACCAAGCGGGAGCACAGGTGGATTTTGCGGACTGGTCCATGTCCAAGCGTACCATCGAAGCGAAGCGTCTTCTCAAGAATGCGGGCTATAATGATGACAACCCACTTAGGTTCGAACTCATATTCCGTAGCTCTTATGATAATCAACGGGTGATGGCCGGCACGGCAGCCATGCTGAGACGGGCCGGTGTGATCGCAGATATTGCCGGATTCGAAACCCGCATTGCCTATAACCGTTTGCAAACCGGCGACTACGTCATGGGCGATGCTGGCTGGGTGGCCGATTACAATGACCCCTATAACTTTCTCTATCTCCTGCTTTGCGATGCGGGGCCCATGAACTATCCCGATTACTGCAATCCTGACTATGATGCGCTTATTCAAAAAGCCGCACTTACTTTAGACTTAGGCGAACGCGCGCGGCTTATGTCAGAGGCTGAACAGGTCATGCTCAACGACCATCCCGTTGTCACCATCGATTTCAGTACCCATCGGAATCTTGTGTCGAAGCGCGTAAATGGCTTTGAAGACGCAATCAACAACATTCACCGCACCCGATTTATGTCTTTAGATGAAACTAAGGCTGCCCAATGATGAAAATTGCACCCCTTTTCATAGCTAGCGTTTTGCTGGCTCTATCCGCTTGCGATTCTGAACAGCCGCAAATGCCTGTCGATAGCCGCTCCGAAAGCGAACGCTTCGGTGTTTTTGCCAATGAACGCTTCGACAATTGGATTGCACGCAGTCCCGAATGGCAATCTTACCTCGGCATCAAAGACGACTACGGCAAGTGGGACGATCATTCACCGGAAGATGACGCGGCCGACCTAGCTGTCTCTGAGGATGATATGCGTCTTCTTAAGGAGTTCGATTTTGACGCTTTCGACGAACAAGCGCGCATCAGCTACCGCTTGTTCGAGCGTGAAGTGCAGGAAAAGCTCGATCGCCACCAATTTCGGTTTCACGGTTACCCGGTCAATCAGATGTTCGGCTGGCAGTCCGATATGCCGGCGTTCCTGATCAATATTCATCAGGTTGCCGACCGGTCCGACGCAGAAGCCTACATTTCCCGACTGTTTGGTGTGCGCACCCTATTCGACCAGGTGATGGCACGTATGAAGGCAGCGCAAGAGGCCGGGATTTTGCCGCCACAGTTCGTGTTTGATCACGTACTCCGGGATTCCGCTAATGTGATTACCGGCACCCCGTTTGACGGCAGTGGCGAAGACTCAACTCTGCTTTCAGATTTCCGTAAGAAAACCACTGCACTCAACTTAGATGCGGAAACCCAAACTGATCTCATCGCCCGTGCGTCTGAGGCACTCCTTGATTCCGTAGCGCCTGCGTATCACGATCTCATCGCGCTTACGGAACAACAGAAGGCCGCTGCCAACACCGATGACGGCGCCTGGAAGCATCCTGACGGTGAAAATTATTACCGTCATCAGCTCAAATACATCACCACGACGGACCTCACCGCGACAGAGATTCACGATCTCGGTTTATCCGAAGTCGCCCGCATCCATGGTGAAATGCGTGGCATCATGGCGCAGGTCACGTTTGACGGAGACCTGCAAGAATTTTTCACCTTCATGCGGGAAGGCGAGCAGTTTTTTCTGCCCAATACTGATGAGGGCCGGGAGCAGTACCTCGCCCGCACCAACGTCCTCATCGCCGATATGAAAATGCGTCTGGACAGCGTCTTCGCCACCAAGCCAAAAGCTGACCTGGATGTGAAGCGGGTCGAAGAGTTTCGCGAACGCTCTGCTGGAAAAGCGTTCTATCAATCGCCGTCACCGACTGGAGACCGCCCTGGGCGATATTACGTCAACCTTTACGACATGACGGCCATGCCCACCTATGAGTTGGATGCACTGGCTTATCACGAAGCCATTCCAGGCCATCACATGCAAATTGCCATCACCCAGGAACTTGAGAACATGCCCAGGTTCCGCAAGTACGGCGGTTTCACCGCTTATGTAGAAGGTTGGGGCCTCTATTCTGAATTTTTGCCGAAGGAGATGGGCCTTTACGCAGACCCCTATGCCGACTTCGGCCGTTTATCCATGGAGTTGTGGCGCGCCTGCCGTTTGGTCGTTGATACGGGCATGCATGATAAGAAGTGGACCCGCGAACAGGCCATCGACTATCTCAAGCAGAACACGCCGGCGCCCGATGCTGAGATCACCAAGTCTATCGAGCGGTACATCGTCATGCCGGGACAGGCCACAGCCTACAAAATAGGTATGATGAAAATCTTGGAGCTGCGCGAGTGGGCAAAGGTGGAACTGGGCGACAAGTTCGACATCCGCGCTTACCACGATGTTGTACTCATCAACGGTGCTCTGCCGCTAACGGTGCTGGAAGAACAAGTGCAAGCGTGGGTCGCGGGCCTGCAATCTTAAGCCGCTAACTGCGCTTCTAACTCCGTGATACGTTCCTTCAACGGTGTAACGACGGCTTCCAGTTCAGTTTCCGTATAGCGCCGGGTGATGTGCTGCAGCCAGTTCACATCCCACGCAGAAATGGTAAACACGATCACCTGCTCAGGTTTGCCTCTGTAATCCGTATCCGCGAGTTGTTCGATGGGCGCCGGATCATCATCAATAACTTTCGCCGTGCCCCAAATTTTTATGCGGCGACGGTTGGGGTAGTCCATCAGGAAAATATAGGCCTTGTCGTTGTCGGTTAGGTTGCCGGTGCTGATTTACTGCCGGTTGCCCTTGAAATCAGAGAAGGCCAATGTTTTCTCGTCTAATACTTTCAAGAAACCTGGCTTGCCGCCGCGATGCTGAATGTAAGGCTGGCCGTCAGCGCTGGCGGTGCCGAGGTAAAATAAATCCCGTTCGCCGTTTAGACATGGAAGACGGTCAGGTTGTTGGGCAGGAGTTTCTGTTCGGGGATTTGGGGCGCTTCCGGGAAGTGCGCGTAGGACCAGACGGATTCTATCTACTGACGGATAGCCCCGAAGGGCGCGTATTGAGGGCCAGGCTTTAGTCCAGTCGGGTAACCATTGACTGACGTGTGCCGTCGGTGTGGGCCCTGCTGATGACTTTGACTTTGTGCTGCTCACGGATCGCAGCGCGCCTATTCTCAAAGTTAGCGCTGTCGATACGGTGGTCCCGATACAAAATAAACGCCCGCAAGCCGCCTAGATTCTCTTTGTCGTTACCAAGTAGACCGAAGTTAGAACGAAAACGCCGGTCCGGCGTGGTGAAGTTGAAGTACATGCGATAATTATCGACCCCCGTCTCCGGGATGGTGTTGGTGCGCACTGCGTCGTTTTCACCCAGCATGTGATACGCGACATTTGGGCCGCCAGAAGATCCTGCATGATCTATATAGATGTTCCCCAGTGTGCCTGCATCATCGATCAGCTTGCCAGTGGTCGTCACCACCAGTTCAATTCCTTCGCCGGGCTGCATTAGTCCCTTGCCATATCGGCTGGTCGATAGCCCAGCAGGGTAAAACCTGTGTTCCGTCTCATGGTAATTGTGCCCGTTCAGTTCGACGTGAACCAGACTGCTGTAAGAGCGCACTTGATAGTCCATGTTTGCATCGAAATAGGTGTTCTCACTTTCCCAATACCCTTCCATTTTTTTCCAGAACGGAAAGTCGGCGAGCGAGCGGCCATTTTGAGCCAGTACAGACCCTCCGCCCGCAAAAAGGAAAATGGTTAAAGCTATATGGGCGACAAAACGGGTCATAAGTATCTACGCGTCTAAGAACTTAACCACGGCCTCGGCCTTGGCATCAGTGCCTGCTGTAACAGGCAACACCAGATGCTCTGAATTTGGCACTAAAGCGGCGGCTTCTTGCACGGAAACATGCAGGGGGTCGGCTTTATGAGCCATGCAGAATGTTGGCACGGTCAGCAGCGGTAGCCGTTCATGGGTCTTGTGGCGGAACACAGCGTTATAGCCCTTGTGATAGTGCTTTAACGCCTTCATCACATCGAGCACGCTGTTGTGCAGCGACTCGTCCGGCCAAGGTTCTTTGCCCAGGTAGTGCTCGGAATCCCGTTTGTAGTGGGGGAAGTAAACACCCATGTCTTTCAAGAAATTCCACGCCCAGATGAAATGCGTGCCGTTTTCCTGCGGAGCCATTTCTGGCGCATAATTCTCAAGCATGTCGGCGGCGAGGACCGGGTCAAACAAAGCCACACCATCGAACACCAGCTTGCGCACCCGGTCTGGATGAGTGATAGCAATCTCCAGACCTATGTTGGCGCCGGTATGGCTACCATAGACATCTACTTTGTCGAGGCCGAGCACATCCCAAATGCGCACGACACTGTCGGCGTAGTACTCCAAGTCTGGAACGTCGGGTACGGGCGGTGCGGAATCACCAAAGCCGAGCGTGTCGGCGGCGATTGCGCGGCGGCTGTTGCCAAGGACAGCGACCAAACTTTCGAGTCCCCGTGAGGACCCAGGTCCTGCATGCATCATATAGAGCGGTAACGGTCTGCCACCCTTTGATTCACCGGCATGACGGTAATGAACCAGTCCTTCTTCAATGCGGACAAACGTGCGATCAACTTCCATGGGTGCGTCTCCTTTGGCTTTGTCTGGTGCAGCAGGGGCGGCTGTGCTGGACGCACCCAGAGAGATCGGCACGGCAGTCGCGGCTGTTCCCCCCATCATGGTGCGTCGTGTCAGCATGTTGCCCCTCTCCATTTTCTGCATCTATCCTGCCCTGTTCCGCGGCGGTTGGCCACGGCGATATGGCGCGCATTCACGTAGAGAAAAAAAGAGGGCGGCCAGTTGGCCGCCCATGAGGGGCTCGCTATTAGGGGGCTAGGGTAGGTTTGTTTCTTGCGTTTGCTTGGGGAAACTTTATTCCTCGCTGTTTGTGTTGCCGCGCTTCCTGCGGCCGGTGTCACGGTCGATTTCGCGGCGGACCACCAGGGAGTCGTCGACAGTGACGATTTCCACGGCAATAGTCTCTTCATCGATGGCTTCGACCGAGCCTATTTTTAGGCGGTCGTTGCCCGAAAGGATGAGGCGGGATTCGGCCAACGTGCGGGCTTGGTCAACGGTGAGCTCCAAATCACGGTTTCGAAGACCGAGTGCCATTGCCAGCGTGTTGAAGTTTCCACCGCCACGGCGGCCCATATGGTTGCCACGCTTGCCGAATTTGCCGCGGTTCATGCGGTTAAAATGGCGCTCTGCATCAGAGGGGCGGCCTGTTCGGGCAGAGATTTCCATGGTCTTCACCATTGAGTCGTCCTGCGTGACGATATCAACCGCAACCGTGTCTTTGTTGCCTTCGGTGGCGCCACCCACTTTGAGATTAGCGTTGCCCATCATGGCTAATCGGCCCTCCACGATATCGCGAACCTGTTCGACCGAAAGGTTTTTATCGACGTTGCCCCGCATTTCGGTCATGCGCTCGACCATACGGGTGCGGCGATCGTCTCTGTCTTGGTCTCTGGCCATGGCGTAGGTCGGGCTTACAACAGCCCAGCACACCAGAAGCACTAACGTCGCGATGGAAGTCTTTATGGCGTTTTCGATGATAAAGCCCTTATTCATTGTTCTATCCTTTCGGTCTTGGGTTGGCTTTGGGGGGTGGTTTCTTTTTGCTCCTTAAGCTTTTCACTCACACTTAGAAGGGGCAGGCTGAGGCCACGGTTGCCCATGTGGTGTAAAGAACCAGGCTAGTGATTTCTGTTTTGATTGTGGTTTCCATTTTTCTAGTCTTCTGTGTTTGCCCGGTCTGGACGCCCCGGGGGAGGGCGGTTGTTTCCGGTACGTTTGATGAGGCCAATATGCTCCCCTTGTGTAACGGCCCTATGTCGCTAACCCACTAACTGTGTAACCAGCTGTAACAGGGGAAGACTATGTTACGTTTTGTTGCCTGATTTCTTGGTTTTCTGCCGGTCCTATCGTTATGATCCGGGACATGACCAGCCAGACCAGAAATACCAAGCCACATATCTTGATTGTCGATGACGACTCCGAGATCCGGGATCTACTGTCCCGGTTTCTGACCAAACATGAGTATCGGGTGACAACCGCCCGGGACGGTCGGGAGATGAAGAAGGCTTTAGGTGACTGGGAGATCGATCTCATCGTTCTCGACTTGATGATGCCTGGCGAAGACGGCCTGACGCTGTGCCGCAAGGTCCAGGCCACTTCTAACATGCCGGTCATCATGCTGACGGCCATGGGAGAGGATGTGGACCGGATTATCGGACTTGAGGTCGGCGCCGACGATTATATGGCCAAGCCGTTCATTCCGAGAGAATTGTTAGCGCGGATCAAGGCTGTGATGCGGCGTTTCGAGCAGGGCGCCATTGTCACCAATCCGGACCGGAAAAAAGCCGCCCGGTTTGCTTTCGCTAGCTTTGAACTCGATCCCGCCACGCGCTCCTTTTATAAAGACGGCGACGAAATTGACTTAACCGCTGGCGAATACGATCTGCTGATAGCGTTTATCGAGCACCCTCAGCGCATTCTCAATCGGGACCAATTGCTCGATATGGCAAAAGGGCGCGCGGCTATTCCCTTCGATCGATCCATCGATGTTCAGGTTGGGCGCCTGCGCAAGAAAATCGAGCCCGATTTCAAAGAGCCAACCCTAATCAAGACTGTGCGCGGTGGCGGCTATATGCTGACTGCAGAAGTGAACCAGGTCTAAGGGGGCGCAGTAGACCATGAAGCGCGTCTATCCGGATAGTCTCGGCGGTTGGGTTTTTACCGTGATGGTGACGGCGGTGGTCCTGCTCTACGGCTCATCCCTGATCACGTATGTTATCTTCCGTGATGAATCTGCCGCCGCCGCTGCCGCCAGCCAGGCCGCAGATCAACTCATTGTATACAAGCGCATCATTGAGCAAGCTGAGCCGCGTGAACGGAGGGCGCTTTTGCGTGGTCTCAACTCACCAGGTTTGCGCATGGTCATGACGAGTAGGCCGTTGGTGAAAGAATCGGATGACGTTTTTACGTCGCGCATTTTTTTCCGTCGGTTGGAACGTGAATTTCCGGAGGGTACAGACATTCGCACCAACAGCCGCATCGTTAAGTCCACGGGCGACGAGCGTTTCCCAACTCCGGATGAGGTCCGCCGCCAGCTCTTGAGCCAACGTCGCGATGGCGAGCGACGGCTGCGGGGAGATGCGGATTCACGTGATGACACCGAAGAAGAAGCTGAGTCCCTGCTCAGCCGCGGGTCACAGGCCAGACTTGCGGAACAGCGCCGGACCCTTAGCATCGACCAAACGTTGCGCGAGATTCGGGATTCTCAACCCTTCGTCCGGGCATCGGTTCAGGTCGGCGACAGTTATTGGTTGAATGCGAGGGTCGATCTCGATTTGTCAGAATCAAGCCAACGCACCCGCCCCTTTCTCTTTACCACAGTCACAACCTTGCTCATTTCTATTCTAGCAATATGGGCTGTGCGCCGGGCCACCATGCCGGTCTCTCTATTTGCGACGGCAGCTGAACGCTTGGGCATAGGCCTCAATGCCGAACCATTACCTGAGTCGGGCACAGGTGAAGTCCGCCGCGCCGCGCGTGCGTTCAATACCATGCAAAGCCGTCTCAAGCGCTTTATCCAAGACCGCACCCAAATGCTAGCTGCTATCTCTCATGATCTGCGCACGCCAATCACGCGTATGCGGTTGCGGGCAGAATTCGTCGATGATGATGAGCAGCGTGACAAAATGCTGACCGATCTCGACGAAATGGAAACCATGATCAAATCCACGCTGGCGTTTGCTCGTGATGATGCGGCCAACGAAACCCCTGAATCCACAGACGTGGCGGGGCTCGTCAAAGGCATCGTTGAGGATCAAACGGCCACCGGTTCACTTGCCGCTTACGAAGGTCCGGAGTCCTTCATGCAGATCGTTCGGCCATTGGGCTTGAAGCGCGCGCTCAACAATCTCATTAAAAACGCGATCAAATACGGCGACACCGCCCGTGTTGCCTTGAATAGTGAGGGCTACCAGACGGTCATTCTCATCGACGACGACGGGCCGGGCATTGCTGACGACGTTAAAGGACAGGTATTTACGCCGTTTTTCCGGGTCGAAACGTCTCGCTCCCGTGACACCGGCGGAACTGGTCTCGGCATGACCATCGCCCGCAATGCCGTGCGCTCCATGGGCGGCGATATTGAGTTGCTCAATCGTCAAGAAGGCGGACTGCGCGCGAAAGTGACACTGCCGCAAGCAGAATGACGCCTTAGAGCCACACTTTTAGAGCCAGCTTCCCCATGGGCCAGTTTCGTGCTCGCCGTTGAATATGTGCTTGGCGTTGAGGTACTGCTCAACCAAGCCCCTGGCCCAGGGTTCATCCATATAGTCGAAATCAATCGGTCCGGGGCCGCGTCCGAACCAGACGCTGCCGTGCCGACTAACTTGGGGGCCGTGAGGAATGATGCCGTCGCGGAAAATATAACAACCGGCATTAACTTTCCCCATCTTGCCCATGAGGTAATCACCGTCGAGCAGGATCAATTCTTCCCATATGGAATGACGTTCCAGCTTGGGGTCGAACCAGCCATCCGGTTGTCTGACCATTAATGTGTATGCCTGCGTTTCTGGGTCCACTCGCAGGTATTTGACGCCAAGACCAGCAGGCGCTTCCTCTGCCGGACGGCCTGGATGAGCTGGAGGCTCACCCCAGGGCATGCCTTTGGCATCGACGTGATCTATACGCAGATCAGTGCGAGCGTCGGCACGGTCTTTATTGGCCTCAGTAAACAGGGCGGGGCCATCAAACATCATGAACAGTTCGCAGCCGGTATCCGAAAAGGATTCACCCAGCAGGCAACCGCCTGGCAGGAAACAATAGTGACCCGCAGACAAAACCGTATCGCCGATTTTAAGGTCACCCCTCATCACGAGAAATTCGGCGTCGCTTTCGTAGTAGCCGCTTTCACGGCGTATCCACTGCGGAGCAAGGGAGCCAAAGTAAGATACTGCACCAGTTTCATGATCCCGGCTGAGCTCTGCAATACGAAAGCCCGTTGCCGCATCTTTGTCCATCAGCGGTGTCTGAGGCATATCCTGAACGATGTGATACTCGATATGGTCGCGTGCCATGCTTCTCTCCTAATTTTTTCGTTTTATTGGGGTGGACGCGGAACCACTTCCGCTACTGACCATTTACCAGTGGGTTTCCGTATTTCACTCAAGCGACGATATTCTGGATCGTGCCAAAAACCCCTCATCGATTCGACGTTAGGAAATTCGACAAATACTACAGTGGCATTCGGCAGAGTGCCTTCCAGCAACTCGGTATTCGGCCGTGTGGCGGCAACGATGAACTGGCCGTCGTATTGTTGAATGAGCGCGGTTGCCTGTGACGAATACTGCTCTCTCAAGGTTTCGCGATCTTCAATTTTCGATAAAAAAACCAAATAGGCCGCTTCATCGGTCATCAAAGGCGTAACACCGCGTACGCCGTCTACCTGGGCGATATCGACAGCTGAAATAGGCGCGCGAATTTTTCTGGCTTCTTGGTAGGCGTCGCTCCACCAAAACTGTTCCGCGTGTCCTTCGGACGGAAACTTAATGAGCATGATCCGGCCTGGAATCCAGTCGCCCTCTAGCACCCGTAGGTTCACACCTTCAAGGCCGAGAACCGCTTTTTCGAATCCATGTTCGCGCAGAATAGGGCCGACCGCGCGTCCATATTGCTGTTGAAGGCCTGCATCTTTGTACCAGCCGGTTACGTAGATATAGCCAGGCGGCCCAGCTGTCTGAGCTACCACTGCAAACGGAATACAGGCGGCCGCCAGGACCTTTAAGAAAAAGGTGATGACACGCATCATGATTTTCCCCCGATTTTCTTTTCCGGTAGCGTAAACCTAGTCTGATCGTTATTCCAGAGGACTGAACACGCTTAAGGCGCGCGTCTCCGCCAAATTGGAGATTGGTTAGCTATCTACTGATGGTTCACTCACACCTTCATGCAGCGGCGGCGGGAACAGGCCCTCTGCCGTCATGCGGTCCATCACTTCCTTATAGAGTCCACGCAGCTGAGATTGATCTTCCATGCCGTTCTGGAAACGGTTGGGCGGTGTGATGGTCTTTTTGTATTCGGTATAGAGCTCGGTGCGCAGTTGGGCGATGACGTTGAAGCTGTTGTTGGAGTGGCGGTGGGCGCGTAGTTGCTCGATGTCGATGAGCGCCCGGGTCTTCATGCTTTCACCGGACGGCACGCACTCGTTGATAATGTTGCCGTAGTAATCGATGATCTTGGTACCGCCGGCGTTGGTGGATTCCAGGAATCCGCGCTTGCT
The DNA here is from genome assembly GCA_029243545.1 of Rhodospirillaceae bacterium. Classification (GTDB taxonomy): domain Bacteria; phylum Pseudomonadota; class Alphaproteobacteria; order Rhodospirillales; family Rhodospirillaceae; genus JAQWRV01. Next base: position 26,031 of record JAQWRV010000002.1, on the reverse strand, counting down.
GACCCAGCCGCCTGTGTTGGTGGAAATCAAATAACAGTTATTCTCTAGCGCGCGGGCCTGTTTGCACGCGCTCCAGCCCGGAAAGTCGGGAGAGTCTGAGGTGGGATTGAGCAACACCTCGGCGCCTTTCATGGCCAGCATGCGCGCCACTTCCGGCTTGGTGATTTCCATGCAGGGGAACATGCCGATACGGCCGATCTCCGTGTCGGCCACGGGCCACAAAGCGTCCCAGCCTTCAACGTCAACATATTCATCCAAAAAGTCATGGGGTGAGGGCGTGCTGAGCGAGTGGAGGCGCCGGTATTTGAGAACCACTTCCCCTTTTGGGTTTACCAGGAAGGAGCAATTAAAATAGCGATTGGGCCACTTGGGGTCGTACTCATATGCGTTGGCGCCAATGAAAACGTTGAAGTCCCGCGCCGCTTGAAACAGTGGTTCTAGTTCGGGACCTGGTATTTCAATACAGCCCACATCGAGCCAGTCGATGGACTTGCGTCCGCGCCATGCGGCAGGCGCTAATGTCAGAAACATCTCCGGCAAAGTCACAAGCTTTACGGCACCGAGGCTGTTGCCCAGCCCCTTTTGCATGAGGTCCAACGCCGCATCTAAGTTGTCCTTGATGATGGCACGGCCTTCTTCGGGCCCAGACACATCCGCACGAATAGGGTTAACAATGGTCTGAACGGCGAGGGCGTAATAACGGGGAATCATGGGCTAGCCTCTGCAACGGGTGGTGATTGAATAAGAGGGGACAGTCTTTCTTATTTCTTGGGCTGAGTCCCCCATAAGTCCTACCGCAATAATCGGTGAGGGTTAAACGTAACTATCCTTATCCATATGTTCGCCGGGCGGTGTAATCGTGCCATCCTTAATCAGCCGCTGGATAATCTCACGGCCTTTCTTGATGTTGCCGAGGTCGCCTTGCGGTGGTTCGTCGGCCCACATCCGCGCCGGCCACATGGTTTTGCGCGCGTATTGGCGGGCGTGCAGTTCGGTTTGGACTTGAGCTAGAAAGTTCATCTGCATCTGACTGCGTTTCTGGCGCTGCCGCTCCAGTTCAATGTCGACTTGAACAATGACTTCGCCTGTAGTCTCCGCGATGTTCATGACACGCCCTGTAAAGTCGATGATCTGCGAGCGTCCGCGCATGCGGTCGGTCGGGAAGTCAGAGCCCAAGAACTGTCCTTGGTTGGCGGAGATGAGATAACAAAGGTTTTCATAAGCCCGGCTGCGTTTGCCGATTTCCCAGCCACCCACATCTTCCAGCATGAATGGCGCGCGTCCTTCGGACGTGGGGTGCAGCAATATTTCTGCACCGTTCAGGGCCAGACTGCGCGACATTTCCGGAAAGTTGATATCGTAGCAGGTGAGGCAGGCGAGCTTGCCGTATGGTGTGTCGACCACTGGGAACAGTTGGTCTTCGCCGTAGCGATCCACATATTCGTCCAGCACGTCACCCGGCTTCGTTTTGCCGGTTGGGTCATAGTGTTTGTGATACTTCAGTACGCATTCGCCTGAGGGCGCCATAATGAACGCCGTATTCCAGTATCGGCCCGGCCAGTCGTCCATGACTTCCCAAACCATACCGGCGATATAGGCGTTGGCCTGTTTGGCGGCTTCTCCGAAGCGTTCCATTTCCGGCCCTGGAAAGCGGACGCATATTTTCTCGCGGTCTTTCTCAGCCCGGCCGACGCCACCAGCCCCGGTCATGAAGAATTCGGGTAGGACGTAGATCTTGGCCGGATTCCATTCCGCAAGCCTAAGAATCAAATCTATAGCCCGGGTGATATTTTTTTCTTTGTTTTCCATCACCGCTTCGCCAGAGCGAGAGGGGTAAACAGGCCAGACGTTTGTTTGGACTGCGGCCGCTGTAAATATGGGAACCATGACTTGGTGTTTCCTTCGTGTAAGTCCTACACTTATGTGTTTGACCATGGTGACGGGCAAGCCGAGAGGGCACAAGACAAGATGAGTCGCACATTTATCGTTACCGTACTGTGGACGTTGTTGGTATTTTGGCCAGTTTCCGCCGAGACTCTGCGTGTAGGTGTGCCGGCCAAAACCAGCCCGATGGGCAATCCCTATATGTCGCTGGTTTCGTCGGTGACTCAAATCCCGTCCACCATCTTTGATGCTCTGACCCGGATTAATTCCAACGGCCAAGTGATTCCCGAATTGGCGTTATCATGGGAAGCCACATCCGACACAACATGGGTTTTTCGTCTTCGGCCGGATGTAACATTTTCCAACGGCGAACCCTTTAATGCGGATGCCGCCGCGCAGGTTATACAATGGTTAATCGGCCCAGATGGAAAAACGACCATGATGGCCAGCGAACTTAAGGCCGTATCCGGTGTTCACGTAATTGACGACCTGACGTTGGAGGTCGTGACCCGCGCGCCCGATGCCATTCTGCCTAAGCGCGTGAGCTTGATCATGATGGTGCCGCCCAAGGCGTGGAACGATCTCGGTCCCCAGCAGTTTGCTTTGTCCCCCATCGGCACCGGGTCCTACACCATTGAAAACTGGGGCGAGGACAATGGCCGCAGTCAGCTTTATGCCAACACCACGAGCTGGCGAGCGCCTGTTCATTTTGATCATCTCGATATGATCTATCCACTCCGAGACTCCATCGTCCGCCGTCAGGCTTTGGAATCAGACGAGATCGATATCACGGTCCAAGTTGCGTTCGATGATATTCAGTTTCTGCGCGCCGCCGGTTTTCAGGTGATCATTCAGGAAGTACCGCAGATTAGAGCGCTCGCTTTGCCCAATCTTGGCGATGAAGAATCGCCGTTGCGCGATATCCGTGTGCGCCAAGCCCTCAATTATGCCGTCGATAAAGAAGCCATTGCTTCAGCGTTCTATTACGGTGAGGTGGCTCCTGTCGGACAGGGCGCTGTCGCCGGCACCGCGGGCTACAATCCCGACATAAAACCCTATCCCTATGACCCCATTCGTGCTCGCGCTCTGCTCAAGGAAGCAGGCTATGCCGACGGATTCCAGTTGGATGCGGAAGTCGAAATTGGCCAGGCCCAGGTCATTTACGAAAAGGCAGCACAGGACCTTGCCCGCGTTGGCGTCACCCTCGATGTCAGGGCGGTGGTCGCCTCACTATGGCTGCAGAAGTACTTTTCCAGTGATTGGGGCGATACGGAAGTGCTGTCAGTGGTGTGGAACGCTGGGGCGTATCGCGATACTATCCGCGCCTTGGAGCAGTATTCATGCCTCAAACCCAATCCTTATTTTTGTGAACCGTCTATGGTCCCAGCCATTGAAGCCACCGGAAGCATGTTCGACCCCGTCGCTCGCGATCGTGCTCTGCAAAACATCATGGCGGACATGCATGATTTGGCGCCGTCCATATTCCTCATTAGTCACGCGAATACGGTTGTGGCCAAGCAGGAGATTAAGAACATCATCATAACCGACAGGGGGTTGAACTACGATAAGATGACTGTGGAGTAAGGCCTTATACTGGCGCTGGTTCGGCGTCCGGCGCTAGCATAGCCAGAATCAGTAACGGAGGGTCTGATCATGTCCAAGAGAAGCAAAACCTACACCAATGATCCCGATGGCACGCGCTTGCCGATCAAGATCGATACCACCTCTAACGGCGAATTCATGCCGCGGCCGTTGTCGGAAGCCAACATCAAAGCCAACCGCATGGCGTTGGAAAATTGCGATGCCAATGCCCGCAAGACCGGTCACAGCCGGCGGAATTTTCTTGTCTCAACTGCCGGTGCCGCAACCACGTTGCACGCGATCAATGAAGCCAATGCGGCGACTGGCAAGCGTGGCAGTTCATATGTACTGCCATGGGAAGCGCGCTTCGACGAGGCTGCCGCAAAAGATGCCCTCGACGGCGACGAATTTATTTTTGACATCCAGGGCCATCACGTTGGCAACATCGAATCCTGGGTCGAAGGTGCGCCGCTTTATCCAGCGCGTCACAATTATAAGTTCTTTGCCCCGCAAGTGGGCTGTGAGTACGGCGGCGATGACCCAGAGAACGGGCATATCCATTGTTTGACGGGTGAGGCCTACGTCAAAGAAGTGTTCATGGACAGCGACACGGATATCGCTGTGTTGTCTTTCGGTCCTGCGCCCAAAAATCAAATGTTGCCAAAATATTCAGAAGGGGCGGAGACGATCCGCATTGTCGAAGCCCTTGGGACCACCCAACGTCTAATGGTCCATGGCCGCTGTATGCCCACGTATCCGGGAGACCTGGAGATCATGGATGAAACCGCGGCCAGTTGGCCGGTCGCGGCATGGAAGACGTATACCCAACACGGCCCCAACGACACGGGATTTTTCCTCGATGATGATCTCGGCCAGCTCTTTATTGATAAAGTGCGCAAGACGGGTAACAAGCGCATAGCGGTTCATAAAGGTTTGCCGTTTCTGCAATACAAAGAGAACTTGAAGTATTCCAGCTCGCGCGATGTGGGTCCGGCGGGGCGTCAGAATCCCGACATTACGTTCATGATTTACCATGCTGGTTATGATATGCGCGTACCTGAAGGACCCTATTCAAGAGACTCTGGCTCCGGTGTTGATGATCTCATCAATTCGATGATGGACAACGGGTACAGCCCCGATAAGCCGTCCAACATCTACGCCGAAATAGGCAGCACCTGGCGTTATCTCATGCGTGATTCCGATCAAGCCGCGCATGTCATGGGTAAGCTGCTTAAGTACGTTGGTGTCGACCGGGTGCAGTGGGGCACAGACTCCATTTGGTACGGTTCCCCGCAGGACCAGATCATGGCCTTCCGGGCGTTCCAGATTTCTGACGAGTTCCAGGAAAAATACGGTTATCCGGAAATTACCCCGGAAATTCGCGCCAAGGTCTTTGGCCTCAATAGCGCGGCGGCCTATGGGCTGTCTCCAGATGAGGTGCGCAAAACCACCAAGGTGGATCCGGTGGAAAAAGCCAAAGAGGAATACGCCGAGAATAAAGACCCGAGTTATCTCACGTATGGACCGAAAAACCGCCGCGAGTTTCTCCGGTTCCGGGCGCAAGAAGAAAGATAAGAAACATATCACTGGGAGGTTGCAATGCGCACTTCACTGCTGATTGGGTTGGTGGCTATGGTTATGAATGGGCCTGCCAATGCGGCGCCTGTTGCTGAAACATGCACCGCGGCAGCGAACGCCTTTCTAGCATCTCTCAACGCAGAACAGCGCACCGAAGCCGTGCGTCCGTTTGATCATGAGGGCCGTAAAAAGTGGACTAACCTGCCGGGCTCCCGCTTCCGTGACGAAGGTCTGACGTTCGGTGATATGACCGAGGACCAGCGCAAGCTCGGCCATCGTCTGGTGCAATGCGGCCTATCCAGCCAGGGGTATCAAAAGGTGACTGGTATCATGCGTGTTGACGACTACTTGTGGTCAAAGATCGAAGATCCCTCGACACTCCCTCCTGGATTTGATTTTGGTTCGGGCTATTACTGGCTTGGTATTTTTGGTGACCCTGCTGGCGGTGCACCCTGGGGCTGGCAGTTGGACGGCCATCATCTCGGACTCAATTTCACCGCCGCCAATGGCACCATAGAGGTCACGCCTGCGTTTGTTGGCGTCCAGCCCAATGAGATACCCGACGGTCCTTATGCCGGGTGGCGTCTGCTTGGCGAAGAGGAAGACAAAGCCATCGCTTTGGTCAGCAGTTTTAATGCATCACAACGCGCCTGCGCAGTGATCGATGATAAAGTGCCCGATGAAATCTTCACCAGGCCGGAGCGGGGTGACGCACTGACGGAATTTATTGGCCTGCCGGCTTCTGAGATGACCGCAAATCAACGTGCCCATCTTCAGTTACTCATCGAAGAGTACGTGAACAACATGGAACCGGAAGCGGCCGTTCCGTTGCTCAAGCGTATCGCTGTCGACGGTCCGGCAGCTTTGCATTTTTCCTGGATGGGTGGCACGTCACAGGGCGACGCATTCTACTACCGTATCCACAGTCCATCGATACTAATCGAGTTTGATCACACGCTTAACCTTGTCCGCGTCCGTGAAGGCATCCGTGAGCCCGACGCCTCTCACATTCACACGGTTATGCGGCAGCCCGGCCAGGATTACGGAGCTGATCTCTTACGCCGTCATTACGAGGAAAGTCATAGCGATGATTAGAATTTCTTCAGTAGTCGCGGTTGCATTAACACTATCAACGCTTCCAGAAACACCAGCCTTCGCCGCCGATACACCGCGAATGAAAGGCATTGGCTGGGTGGTGATCCGCTCTCATGACCGCGACCGGCTGGAAGCCTTCTATCGCGCCCTCGGTTTTCAGGAATGGGCCAGCTCTGAACGTATTATCGGTTTGCGTGCTGGCGGTGGCGCTGCCATTGAATTGGGGCATCTTGACCCTGATGCGCCAAAGAATCCGCCGCGCACATCGCGGGATCAAGCTCCAGCCATGGTTATTTTTGGCACTGACAATGTGGCAGAAGTCGTTGCACGGGCTGAAGCCAAGGGCGCCTCTTTCATTGAACCTTACGATAGCCCTGCCAACATACCGTTAGTTTACATCGGCGATCCAGACGGCAATGTCATTGGCTTTGCTCAAGATGGCCCCATGTGGGGTAACACTGAGGAACTCGAGGTGTTGGGCACTGAAACCACACCTGAGCAGTAAGGAAAGCGCCATGGCCATCTCTCGTCGTACAGCCTTGGCATCAGCGATCCCCAGGTCGTGGGCGAGAATGTCTATCTCCAGGAAAACTTCGTGGTGAAATCACATGGCAAGAACCCAGGTGAAATCAGGACGGGGTCGTCGCTGACTGTGTTTACAGCGGACCGGGCGAGCATGGCCGATGACAATGCAGCGTTTCGCCCGTGCAACATGAACTATCAGAACCCTGGAAATTTTCGGCTGTGGATGGGGTGCGATAATTACAAAGGCATTTTGGCATGGCAGACCTATGGTCAGAAGCTGGAGCGCGGCCCAGCTGACGCCGCCGTGGATATGAAAGCCTGGGTAGATGCAAATCATCCAGGTTTTCTGGAAAACCCGCCGATTTGACCTGAAGGGACCAGGTGCGCTGTAGTTTAATTTCATAGCCAAGTGCTGAGGTATCCATGACCATACGCAAACATTACGTCGATACGGCCATCGGCCAGGTTCACGGTCTTACGGCCGGGCCGGAGGGCGGCGTTCCCTTGGTTCTACTGCATCAAACCTCCGATGCGGCGACCATGTACGAACCGGTGTTGCCGGTTTTCGCGGCCAAAGGCTACCGCGTTGTCGCCATTGATGTGCCGGGGCAGGGCAATTCCGCCAAGCCGCAGCATCAGCCATCAGGAGAAGAGTTCGCCGCTTGGACTCACGAAGCGGCCACGGCATTCGGTTTCACCTCTTATCACCTTCTTGGACACCACTTCGGCGGGACAGTTGCCGGTTTTATGGCGGCTGAATATCCGCAAGACGTGAAATCCTTCATGGTTTATGGCTGGACCGACATCAAAGGTACGGACTGGGCTAATGACATGGTAAACGCCAAACCCCGGGTGTTCGACCCAGAGGGTGACATCGTCAAACACCACTGGACCCGCCGCTGGGAGATGAGTGGCCGCGAACTCGAAGACCCTTCTGAGAATCGTTTCACGGAAGCTATGGGCCTGCGCACGATGATTGCATTGCTCCAGGCTGGCCCGACTTGGTACTACGCCTATCACATCATTGGCAGCGCCGATCACAAAGAGTTGGCGGCGCGCATTTCATGCCCGGTGCTTATGTTCGCTGGCCCGCGTGATCACATCTACAACGAAAGCCGCGATGCTGTACCCTATTTCCCCAATGCGAAATGGGAACACATGGATTGGGTCGGCGTTGATGTCACCGACGAAGAACCGGATCAGTTCGTCGATGTGGTGCACCGCTTTATTTCATCGGTTGAAGACGGAACAGCGTGAAGTACTTGTTCTTGTCTGCCGTCTTTGCACTGTCGATGGTTCCTTTGACGCAACCGGCAGCGCAAGAAACTGAAATCGTCACCATTGGTGCGTTGACCTTTGCCGGTGATCCGTTTGATCAATACTGGCAAAAATTTTCTGAAAACTTTGCCGCCAGAAACGTTCCTGGCCTCGGCATCAAAATGCTTATTCGTGGCGAGACCGGCCCAGAAGAAGCGCTGATGCGGGCCGTGCGCCGGGGGCGGGTGCAGATGGCGGCCTTTACCGCCAGCGGGATCACTGCCGCCGTGCCCGAGTTTGACATCCTGCGTACGCCTTATTTGTTTAGCTCCCAGGCGGAAGTGGACTACGTGCTCGATGTTCATATGGCGCCGCTTTTTGAAGACCTGCTGGCAGAGAAGGGTCTGCACCTCATCGCCTTCAGTGATGAAGGTTGGTTCAACCTCTACGGCGATACCGTATTTAACACGCCTGAGGATACGCACGATGTGCGCATGCGGGCCTTACAATCGCCGGCCTCCCAGTCGTTTCTCCGGTCCATCGGCGCCGACATGATCCAGCTGCCGTTCTCCGACGTGTTCACCGGTTTACAAACCGGGCTCATTTCTGGCGGCGAAACAGGGACCATGATCTACGCTGTTGCCGGACTGGATTCCGAAGCGCCGGCGCTGACTCTGACCCGCCATGCTTATTCGGTTGGGGTCACCGCCGCCAGCAAGCCGTGGTTTGACGCCTTGTCCGAAGACCATCGCAAAATACTGTCGGACTCCGTGCCGCCCGTGGACGTCATCCGTTCTATCCTGCGCGCCTGGGTGCTGGACGACCTCGCCCGGGTCGAAGCGCGCGGTGTCACTGTCCACAGCCAACCAGCGGATCAGCGCGCCGTATGGATGGCCGCGACAGAAGGTAGCCACGCAACGTTGATCGAGAGTATTGGTGGGGAAGCGCAAGCACTTTACGATGCGGTGCTGGAAGCAAAGAGCGTGTTTGCAAATCAAATTAGCCGGTAGTGCGGTAAATTAAACACTTCTTCTATATCGGCCGTCATCACGGTCCTAATCATAGTCTCTGCAGCCGCCTCTCCAATCACCGGCGACATGTAGGTTTTTGCCTTACCGGTAACATCTTCTTCGCTGACGGGGTTGCCCGGATCTCCCACCAAAGCATTCACCGAAATAGTTTCAGTTTGTCTCGCCACGGCAATCAACAGAACCGCACCGCGTGTTGGCATATGAGGGTCGGCGGCAATCTCCAAGAGCGCTTCCAGACGTTGCACCTCCGGGTAGGTGAGTCTCTCCGGTGCGTATGCCTCAGGCCCGAGACTGCCGAAGGTCAGCGCATGGGCGATCCCGTAGGATAAACTGAATTGCGCCTGGATCGGTGTGCGCGGCTGGCGTACCCCGCAATAGGTAATGGCTTCCTCGTAGATGGAAAGTGACAAGCCATCGATAGTTTGTGCCGCTGCGTTGCCGTGTTGCTCGACCCAGTCCAATGCGCAAGACACGCCGTAATGCACGTGCCGGACCGCCGCGAACATCTTGATGTAAGCGTCTTCGATCTTTAGGGGCTGGCACATGGACCAGTCCACTGCCGTCGACCGGCTGTCATCCATAATGATCCGCCGCACCTCCGCATCAACGGTGTCAGGGGCGGTCACCCCGGCTAAGGTGGCCTGCGCCAAGCGGATGCTCTCCGCCGAGGCGTTCGCCGCATAGGTATTGCGCGCGGTGTCGCCGGTTATAACCGGTAGATAAAGGCTCCCCGGCATTTGGCACAGCGCCAGATTGACGGCGTTGCGAATAGCGGGTGTATCACCGCCCAGGAGATAAGCCGCCGTTGCTGTCGAGGCGGCGAGGCCCCAGGTACCGTCCACATGAATGCCGCCCTTGACCCGGTACGCCGCTCCCAAACGCCCGCCAATCTCATACCCTAATGCAATGGCGGTCAGCACGGTCTTGACCGGTAATCCCTTGGCGCTCCCAATCATCACCGCAGCGGGAATCACCGAAAGCCCGGGCCTGCCGTGGGCCGAAGCCACACCTTCGCAGGCTTCAAACCAGCAGGCCGCCATGGTCATGACGAATGCGGCGTCGGCGATGCCCGTATCGATATCTGTGCCGGGAATGCGTACTGGCCCCGGTGACAGCGTGCCAAAGCGCTCCGCCACCTGCTGCACCACCGGGTCGTTCATACTTCCGATGGCGCAGGCGGCGGTATCCAGCAACACTAGGCGGATTTTGGCTTGCAGCGCCGGCGCCGCAGACAGATCACGGCCGACGATGTCGCCTATCAGATACTGCAGGGCGGCACGGTCTGTGTCATTTGAAGGCATGGTTCATCATCGGCTGAAAGCCCTCACCACTCCATAGAAATGGTGAATGGGGGCCCAAGGGTTGGGCTTGGGATGGGACCCGGATTGGGACCCGGATTGGGACCCGGATTGGGGCATGTGACTAGTCTGGCTGTGCGGCATTAAATTCTGCTTCTCGTCTCATAGGGAGGACGCAGTAAAACAAGATTATTTGTATTTTTATAAAAATTCATAAAAGACGCTTCATCCACACCGTATTCAAGATGGGTACATCTCTGGTTTTCTAAGCCCTTGAAAATAGGGCTAAAAAAATATCTGTCCCGTCCCTCATGGGCTCGTTCCCGCCAAAACGGGGGCTTATGGCGGTGTGAGACAACTCGTGTTGGCTGCTCTGGGGGCAGTAGAAGGGCTAAAAATTGGGGCCGTTGCCGCCTCTTCAGCTCTTATCAGACTACCGTCCAATCAACGAGTCGCTCCGCCCTCATGTTGACTTGTGAACCAACTCGCTTTACGAAGCTTGTTGCGTTTCGCATTGAGTCTTAAGGTTTTACGCGGCTGTTCCGTTATCGCTCGCTTAAATCATCCCGGACAGTGTGATCGTAGAGCGGCCTTGTGTCTTTGGGGGACAAGGCCAATACGTGTGTAATACTGGAGAAATTAATATGCCGACCGGAACCGTCAAGTGGTTCAATCCAACCAAGGGCTATGGGTTCATCGAACCCTCTGATGGCTCAAAGGATGCCTTCGTTCACATCTCTGCTGTCGAACGTGCGGGACTATCTACTTTAAATGAAGGCCAAAAAGTTCAGTTTGAACTTGTTAACGGCCAGAATGGCAAAGCGTCTGCCGAGAATTTGGTCGTCGAATAGACGACTCTGGATGAGTGCACTGCACCCCTCTGATGTGGGTGCGGGGTTCTCCTCCGAAATCAACTAAGGAAGGTGTCCCTGCTAGGGGCATATGAATAAAACTCCCCAGGCCAGCCGGTCTGTGGAGTTTTTTCATGCTTTACCCCAGGGTACTGTCTGCCTGTTAACCGTTTTATAGTCTGGACAACTTAATCCTTGGGGGAAGGAACGGCTGGGGATATACGCATTGCGGCTGCACTAGGCCTTTCTGGATTGTTGGCGTTTGCGGGTGCACCGGTATCTGCCCAATCAATTCAGACGGCTAGAGCTCAGATATTTATAGGGGGTAAACGGATCGTTATTTGGGTAATTAATCGCCCGTGTTCATTTCTGACGGGTGCGGCGGCTAAGCCTCAGGGTCGACCAACACGTCAATCAGCGTCGGCCGGCCGCGCGCGATAGAGGCAAGCGCCCGGTCGAAGGCTTCCGGCAGTTCCTCTGGCAGTACGACTGGTCCGACGCTGGCCCAGCCTTGCGCTTTGGCAATAGCGCAGAGATCAGGCGGCGGATCATCCAGCCGCTGTCCAACCCATTTGTTTTCGCGTGGCCGGCCCCGGTTTTGCGCCACCCGGTCCTGGTGCCGTTCATCGTTCATGAAGGAACGGTTGTTGTTGATGACAGCGAGCATGGGCAGTTGGCGTTGCCCTGCTGTCCACAAGCTCGCCATACCGGAGAGCAAGTCACCGTCGCCCGTCGCCACAACCACAATCCGTTCCGGGTCGAGGTCTTGCATTGCCAGAGCTGCGCCGATGGCAAAGGGCGGTCCTGCACCGATCACCCCGCCCGCATCAGCGCCGAGGTAATCCAACGGATGATCAAAGGGTGCTGCCGCTGCGGGCCAGCCGAAGGGCAGGCAGGCGTAGCAGGACTTGCGGCCTTGTAAAGCTTTGGTCGTGGCTTCGGCCAGGTGGGCCATGGAGATTGTTTTTGAATCGGGCAGGGCATGGGTGCCGGGTCTGGGCTCAAAATTCTGCGGAGTGTTGTCTTCACCCAGCGCCGAGAGCAGCGCCGCTGTCGTTGTATCCGGGTCGGCTAACAGCATCACATCGGTACGGGGGAGGCCGAGGTAATCCATCACCGCGCCGGTATGGACGTAGCGTTCCAGCGAGGCATGAATGACGGTGAGGTTGTCGTCATCGGTGCGCCCGGCAGATGCAAGAATGGTCTTCAAGTCCAGCCAGTCCAGGCTCAGCACCACATCGGCTTCAGTAAGAGCCTTTAAGTGATCCTTGGTTTGAAACAATGGCAGCATGCCTTCGCACAAAGGATGAGAGATAGGGAAGGAGGCCGCTAGTTTCTGCGCTGTGTAGACTTTGGCGTTGAGACGTTCGGCCAAAGCAATACGTCGATTCCAGGCGTCTTCATCGCGCGATACTTTCCCGGCCAGAATCACAACTTTCTTGGCGATCTTGAGTGCGTCAGCCGCGCAAGCGAGGCCGTCACCATCCGGCCCCGGCGGTGCCCCCACCGGATGCTTCGCCGGATCCGGCAGCGCAATCTCACCGTCAAGCGGCGTTTCCTGCAACGCGGCATCCAAACACACATAGGTTGGACCCATTGGCGCTGTTGAGGCCATGACGTGCGCGCGTAAAACGGATTCTGCGATGGCTTCTGCTGAGGCCGGTTGGTCATCCCACTTGAGGTAGTCGCGCACCATGCCAGCTTGGTCAGCGGCGGTGTGAATCCAATCGATCCACGGGCGGCGCTTGGCCGCATCTATCGGCCCAGTCGCTCCCATGATGACCATGGGCATGCGGTCCGCATACGCATCGAAGATGTTGATGGCCGCATGCATCACCCCGATGTTGGCATGCAGTGCGACGCCCATAGGCTTGTCGGTGACTTTCGCATAGCCATGGGCGATGCCGACGGCGGCCTGCTCGGTCAGGCACAGCACCATCTCGGGGTTTTCATTGCCGAGATAATTGACCATGGAGTCATGCAGCCCGCGAAAGCTCGCGCCAGGTACCAGGCTGATGTATTTGAGGCCGGTCCGGCGCAGCATCTCCGCTGCCACATCGCTGGCCCAATCAAGTTCTGGGTCTTGCGGCGGTACGAACTCGGACATGCGGATACTCCACCTTGTTGCGTTAAAAGCGATTTATCTTTTGGCAGCTTGCCCTGCCTTTTTGGCCAGCGCTTTCTCGCGCGCTGCACTTTGAAAGGTTCTTTGGTCATGTTGGTTAATCGGCACCGTGTCCGCTCCCACGACCTCCATGCGCTGTCGACCAGCCGATGGGGTCTTTGAGAAAGTCACGCACACCGGCGATTTTGTCGGCGTCGAAGTAGTCTCCGGCTTCCGCCGCCACAAGCACGTCGGCCCAGGTGCACAGATAGAGCAACGACACATCTTCTTTGGCGAGGCTGTCCAGCGCGCCGGGGAAGGCGCCGTAGAAGAATACGACGAAGGTGTGGTTACACACTGCACCGGCGTCACGAATGGCTTTGACGAAGGCCAACTTGCTGCCGCCGTCGGTGGCCAGGTCTTCAACCAGTAAAACCTTTGACCCTTCCTCCAACTGGCCTTCAATCTGCGCCATGCGGCCGAAGCCTTTTGGCTTCTTGCGCACGTATTGCATGGGTACGGACAGAGTGTCAGAGATCCACGCTGCGTAAGGAATACCCGCTGTCTCACCGCCGGCCACTGTGTCGAGATTTTCGAGGCCCATGGTCTGCTCAATCTCTTCCCTGGCGAGGAGGGTAATGGTGCGTCGTGCGGCGGGAAATGAGATTAGCCAACGGCAATCGATGTAAACCGGGCTGGCCCAACCGGCGGTCAGGGTGTAATGCTCTTCCGGGCGGAAGTTGACAGCCTTGGTCTCGAGCAAAATATTGGCGATAGCCCGGGCAGCGGTTTGTTGGCGCGGTGTGCGTTCTGGGGAAACGTAGGATGTCATTTCAGTTAAGATCTTTCAGCTAACTTTATAGATTGAGTTCCTCTTGTTTACTGGCTTGTCCGCCCCTGCTCAATGCTTACAGTCCTGCCCGCCAAGGCTGGCCGCATAATGACTGATTTCTCGGCTGATCTCTCCACCGATCCACCCAGGGAACCTACCCGTCGTACCGTCTGGGCGCTGACTGACGACCGTCCGGGCAATAATGCCCAGATTCTCGGTGTTTGTGACGCCCTAGGTTTGGAGGGCTGGAAGGTCGAGGAGAAGGCGATTCGCTATACCGGATGGGTGCGCCTGCCAAATAGTATAAGGGGCGCATCCTTGACGGGGATCACTGAAGAGAGCCGTGAGGCGTTATTAGCGCTCTGGCCTGATGTTGTTGTTTCTGCAGGTCGGCGGGCCGCCCCGGTCGCCCGCTGGATCAAGAAGCAGTCAGACAAAAGAACGCGCCTGGTACAAATTATGTTCCCGGGGAAAGCCGGGGCTAAAGACTTTGACCTCATCGCCGTGCCTGACCACGACGGCAGTACCAGCGTTAAGGCCTGGCCCAATGTTCTTTCCATTACCGGTGCGCCGTCGCGGATTACACCGGAGCTTTTGTCTAAGGAAGCAGAGCACTGGCGCCGCCGTTATGACTCCCTGCCGCGGCCTTATATCGTCGTTATTGTCGGTGGGGCCACCCGCGCCCGGCGGTTTTCCACACAGCGCGCCTTCGACCTCGGTGAACGTGTGGGTGAACTGGCAAAATCGGTGGGCGGCAGCATTCTCCTGACAACGTCACCGCGCACCGGGCACGATGCCGCTGAAGCGCTGATGCAAGTTGTACCGGCGCCAAGCGCGATTCATGGGTGGGAGCCGGGTATGGAAAACCCATATTTCGGATTTCTAGGCCTGGCTGACACAATTATTGTTACCGGAGACTCCGTCTCCATGTGCGCCGAAGCCTGCGCGACGAACAAGCCGGTGTATATCTATGCACCTCCAGGGACAGTCAGCGATAAACATGCACGCCTACACCAGCAGCTCTTTGAACTCGAATACGCGAGGCCGCTGGGTGACTCAGAAGACGCGACGCTAGACAATTGGACTCATTCATCACTCAATCCCGCCTCGGACATCGCGGCTGCCGTCCGCGCGCTGTTCACGGATGAACAGGGCTAAGGGTAAGGTCCGACGTTAAGGGCCAAGGATAACATCAAGCATGCCGAATTTTGCCGCCAATGTTTCTCACCTATTTACCGACGTACCGTTTCTGCAACGGTTTCAAGCCGCAGCCTATTGCGGGTTCCGTGGTGTGGAATGTTTGTTTCCCTACGCGGAACCGGCGGAGGTTGTTGGTGATGCGGTGGCCATGGCGGGTGTGAAGATGGCGCTGTTCAATGCCCCACCCGGAGATTTTGCAGCGGGTGAGCGTGGCATCGCCGCGCTGCCGGGGCGGCAACAGGAGTTTCGCGATTCATTTGAAGTAGCGATGAATTACGCCGAGTTGCTTGACTGCCAGAACATTCATGTGCTGGCCGGGGTCGTCAGTGAAGACGCCTGGGATGATGCGCTAGAAGTTTACTTCGCCAATCTGGCTGTGGCGTCTGACCTTGCAGCGGAAGAAGGAATTACCGTGCTGATCGAACCGATTGTTATGGACGGCTACCTTCTTACCCGCCCTGATGACGCGGTGCAGACAGTGACGGAAGTCGGCGCCAAGAACTTAAGAATTCTATACGATATTTATCAAGCGCAGTTGGGGCAGGGCGCCATCACTGACTTTCTTGATACCCATTTAGACATGGTTGATCACATTCAAATAGCTGGGGTGCCGGGCCGCAACGAGCCGGACCGCCAGGGCGAACTCAACTGGCCGTATATTTTTGATCTCCTCGACGCGCACGGCTACGACGGCTGGGTCGGCTGCGAGTATGTGCCGCGCGGTGATACACGCGAGGGTCTAGGTTGGGCGAAGGACTGGGGGATTGGGGCGGGTTAAGTGGCTTTTCTGTGTGCTAGTCGTGATAGGGTGCAATTGTTTTCTTTAAATCAATTCTCATGGTTTAAATCCAACTCCCTGAAATCCAACACATCGGCACTGACCGCGTAGGTTTTTACCCGTGCCGCCACCGCATCAAACGCAGGCAATTGCCACATGAAGATGCCCGGCGGGTAGTTTCGCTCATAGGCCAAGAGAGCACCCACCAGCCGCCTGCGCTCCTCAGGGTCAAAGGCGCTTTCCGCCGCCGCGATCATGGGCATCGCGGCTTCATCGCAATAGTAGGGTGTTATCCAGTTGCATGAGCGGGTGCGGAAACCGTGCATAGGGTCGAAGCCACTGGTGACCATGGCAAAAGCGACAAAAGAGTCGGGATAGCCGGTCTGGTACATAAATTCGAGATACTTAGAGAAGGTGGTGCGTTGAATTTCCATGTGCACGCCGATGCGGGCGAGGTTAGCGGCGATGAGCTGCTGCACCTCTTCGTCGTTGGCACCGTTGCCGGCAATGAGTGACGCCATTGCAAAACCGTTGGGATATCCCGCTTCGGTTAGCAAGGCTTTGGCACGGTCCGGATCATAAGGGTAGGGCGCGATATCCGGGTTGTAGCCGAAGGCCTGTGGGTGGGCGATCTGTCCGTTCGGGGCGATGGCGCCATCGAACAGCACATCGAGAATAAGCTGTTTGTTGACCGCGTAATTGAGAGCCCGGCGCACACGCACATCGGTCAGTGGGGACTCCTTGGCGGTCACAAACTGTAGGTAAGAGACATTAGGGTTGGCGTAGCTTATGAGCCTTCCGCCCGCTGCTTCGATCACGGTCCGCTCTTCCGGTGCCAGGTTCATGGCGACGTCGAGGGAGCCGGAGAGGAGGCCCTGCAAGCGCGCGGCCTGGTCGGGCACGCTGATAAGAATCACCCGGTCGAGCTTTGGTATGCGCCAGGCGGTTTCGTTTTCTATGAGTTTGATCTGCCCGTCCGTCCAGGCATCAACCACAAACGGTCCGGTGCCGATGGGATCAAGGGCAAAACCCTCCTGTCCCAGCGCAGCAAAATGCGCTGGCGCAGGAATGCGCAGGAAATCTAGATGGATCGGCAGGATGGCGTTGGGTTGCGCCGTGGTGATCTCTAC
Organism: Rhodospirillaceae bacterium; assembly: GCA_029243545.1. Taxonomy (GTDB): domain Bacteria; phylum Pseudomonadota; class Alphaproteobacteria; order Rhodospirillales; family Rhodospirillaceae; genus JAQWRV01. The sequence continues at coordinate 8,887 of JAQWRV010000002.1, read as the reverse complement.
CCTGTGACTGTCCAGCGCCCGCGCCCCAGACACGTGAATGCGGGACAGGTGCGTCCCCAGGGTTTCGCTCTTGCCCGCATCAGATAGCAGATAATCGACTGCCGTGATGACGGCTGCTGCATCGAACGATTCGCCGTTAGAGAACATCACATCCCGTCGCAAAGATAACACCCAGGTGTTCCGATCGATCGCCTCCCAGTCTGTTGCTAAAGCTGGACCGGCCGCGCCATCGGTGCCGATGCGGGTGAGGGAGTCGAAGATCGCCTGCAGGGGTAGGGTGCCTGGCAGGCTGACATTCTGATGCGGGTTACCCCGGGTCGGCGGCAGCATAGGAACGCCGATGGCGAGCACTTTTTCTGCCGCAGCTTGAGCGGGGACAAAGAGGTAGGCACACAAGGCCACCGCGTGAACGAGCGCCGATGTTTTAGATAAGGAACCCATGTCTGAAGTATAGCGCGGCCATCGGCCAGGCCCTAAACTCGCCTCAAATAAAACCAAGCAGAAAAATATGAGATAGGGGAAGCATTGATGATTACGTTATTGGGAAAAGCCGCCTCACGCGCGGGCCGGTGCCTGTGGGCGCTGGAAGAAGCCGGCATTGAGTACGAACACAAACCCGTGGACTACGCCAAAGGGGAAGCCAAGACGGACTCTTTCAGGGCGATCAACCCCAACGCTAAAATTCCAGCTTTGACGGATGGCAATGTGGCAATGTTCGAAAGCCTGGCCATCAATTTGTACATCGCGCAAAACTATGGAAAAGGTTCGCTCTGGCCCGATGATGCTGCGGGGAACTCCGCCTGCCAGCAATGGACGTTATTCGCCGCAACGGAACTAGAGCCTCCTTCTGCTGCCCGTCTGGTTGAGTTCATTTTCAAGACGGAGGAGAACCGCAGCCAGGAGGCGTTGGATGCGGCAGCGGAGAAAACCAAGGCGCCGCTTGATGCGCTCGAAGCGACCTTGCGAGACCGCGACTACCTTACTGGAGACTATTTCAATGTGGCGGATTTGAACGTCGCCTGCGTGGCCGAGTATTTGGTACGCACTAAGTTTGCTCTATCGTCCTGGCCCAAGGTCAACGACTGGATTACACGCTGCCTAGCGCGCCCGGCTTTTGCGGTGATGCTCGACATCAAAGCAACAGAAATGGCCGCTTAGATTTTCTGAGGGACGACACATGACGATTAAAATATACGGCAGTCTGGTCTCCCGGGCGACGCGCAATCTGTGGATGCTGGAGGAGTTGGGCGTCGACTACGAGCGGATAGACCTGGACTGGATTAAGCAGGAGAACCGTTCGCCGGACTACTTGAAGATCAACCCAGCCGGCCAGGTCCCGACGTTGATTGATGGTGATGTAACGCTGTCGGAATCCCTCGGCATCAATCTCTATCTCGCGCAGAAGTTTGGTGGCGGGGTTCTCTGGCCCGATGATGATGCGGGGCAGGCCCGCTGCATTCAGTGGTCGGTGTGGGCTGCAGGCGAGTTGGAGCCGGCGGTCTATCCCCGGGTGTATGAGTTCGTATTCAAGAAAGCAAAAGACCGGGATGACGCACTCATCGTTAAATTGGCTGAACGCACTTTGCCGTTGCTTGATCTGATGGAAGGTGCACTTTCGGCGTCAGCGTACTTGGTCGGCGATGCGTTTTCGGTTGCTGACCTCAACGTAGCGGGCGTGATGGAGTATCTCGATCGTTCTGATTTTGATATAGCGCAGTGGCCGAAGACGGTGGCCTGGTATGAAACCACTTATGGCCGCGCTGCCAATCAGAAAGTGCAGGGCGAACGCGCGCCGGTGGCTGAGGCCATGCTGAAACGCATAGTCGAACATTCGCGAAGTGAAGGATAAGAAGATGATTAAACTCTATGGCAGTAATCGCTCGCGGGCGTTGAGAAATCTGTGGTGCTTGAAAGAACTGGGTGTGGACTACGAGCGCGATGACCGCGATCACGTCTCCGGCGAGATTAAGACCGACGCATACCTGGCGATCAACCCGAGCGGCAAGGTGCCGTCCATGACGGATCATACAGGTGGTGGCGATGTCGAGATGTTCGAGTGCCTGGCCATTAATCTGTATCTGGCGATGACCTATGGGAAGGGGACTCTGTGGCCCGACGGTGCCGTCAGCCAGGCAGATTGCCTGCAGTGGTCAATGTTCTCGGCAACGGAAGTGGAGCCGCATACAGTTGGTGCGCTGATGGAACGCATCTTCAAGCCCGAATCTATGCGCGACGAGGCAGCTGCCCTGAAACATTTGGAGCAATTACCCCGTGCCTTTACAGTGTTGGAAGGGGTTTTGGGTAAACAGTCTTACTTGTGCGGCAAGGCCTTTACGATTGCAGACCTGAACGTGGCATGCGTCGCCGCATCATTGCACATGGTGCAGTTTGATTTTTTGGCGTTTCCGAAGGTGTCGGCCTGGCTTGGGGCCTGTTCCGGCCGCCCGGCGAACCAGGACGTCGTGGCCGGGAACGCGTGACCTTGGGTTGGTGACCGTTCGCTAATCGCAAACTCATTTTATCAAATGAACAACAACGAAACTTATAGCGCGGCTGAAATAGCTCAGAAAAACAGTGATCTCCCTACTGCAATCTCAAAGTATGAATCTTTGCTGAAGGGGAAAAACTGGCATCACCCTGCGGCTCAGAACCTCTTTGACTTGTATTTGCAAACAGGGGACCCGGCCTCGGCATTTAAGCTTGCTACCAGAGCCGCAGAACTTTTTCCAATAGAGGCTGCATATCAAAATCAGCTTGGCCTATCGCTTTTCGCGATGGAACAGTTTGACGAAGCCGAGAAGGCTTTCGAACGCACTCTTGCTTTGCATCCCGACCTTACGGCACCCGCCGTTAATATCGCCGTTATTCAGTCCAAACAGAATAGCCTCGGCAAAGCTCTAAAGTCTCTACGTGCGATTCTTTCTAACAATCCCAACGATTATCTTGCTCTGCAGAACTGCGGTGTCGTTCTTTCAAAACTTGGGCAAAGTGAAGAGGCGGAGATCTACCTCGCTACTGCTCTAAAGCAGGAGCCTGAATCCTTCGAGTGTGTGCAGAATCGTATCGGTCTCATCAATTACGTGGAGAAGTACTCCAGTGCCTATTTTTATGAGCAAGCAATGGCGTTTTGGCGCATTAAAAATAGAAGTGCCGCCTCGATAGAGCCATATAGGCATGTACGTTTGGAGAGCCAAGGAGAGAGCAAGCCGCTTCGGATTGGCTTCGTATCAGCAGATTTCAAGAATCATCCCGTTGGACGGCTTTTGGAGCCCGTATTAAAAGCGCACGACAAGAAGAAAATTCACACGACTTTGTACTCGAATTTAGCTCTCGAAGATGAGTTTACCAGAACCATTCGGTCAGTCTGCGATGTCTGGTGTGAGATCGTTTTCCAATCGGATGCTGAGGCGGCCCAGACAATCTACGACGACAAGGTCGATATTCTCGTCGACCTATCCGGACATACGGCCGGAAATCGTCTTGGTGTATTTCAGTACAAACCCGCGCCCGTTCAGATGACGTGGTTGGGTTTCGTGGCGACAACAGGCCTTAAAGAGATCGACTATATTATTACCGACCAACATGTCTTGCCGGTCGAAAACGAACCTTATTTCTCTGAGACACCTCTGAGGCTTGAAAACAGTCTTTTGTGCTATCAGCCGTCTGCCAACGAAAATCAAAGCAACCCGCTCCGTATCCCTACGTATTCAGGCGTAACCTTTGGCTGTTTCAACCGGGTCGAGAAACTGAACAAAAAATTGATTCTGATGTGGTCACAGGTACTTGCGTCCGTATCCGGATCACGATTGATGATTAAGCACGCTCACCTTTCTGATAAAGACATTGCGAGTTGGGTTACTGATTTACTGATAGATGGCGGCATTGATGCCGAACGGATAACCCTGCGCGGCGCAAGTAGTTACCAAGAACACTTAGCAACTTATGATGAAATTGATATTACGCTCGATACGTATCCTTACGCTGGAACTATGACAACTTTGGAGTCTCTCTGGATGGGCGTTCCAGTCGTCTCGTTGTTTGGAGATACTTGGGCGTCCAGGGTGGGTAAATCCGTTCTCACAACTGTTGGCCTGCCAGACTTAATCGCGGGATCGGAACAGGATTATATCGATAAGGCCGTTGCCCTTTCTCGCGATGCCGACGCGCGCGCAATGCTCCGCCGTTCCATGAGGACAAGAATGGAATCTTCTCCATTGCTGGATGTAATTCAGTTCACGCGAGAGCTTGAGCAAACATATTTAGCGGCCTGGGAAGCATGGAAAACATAGCGGTAGTCCGCGGTGGCGAATCAAGGCTGTATTTATTTGGATTGAGTGAGAGGGTCCCGGTTATTGGGTTAAGCCCGTTAATGCTAAAACCGCTGCCGCGTCGTATACCGCGCGGCTCATATTGCTGGGACGTTGACCGAAAGTTTCGATGGTGCAGCTGCCGAGGGGCTGGGGCTTGGTTTCGACGGAGACTGGGTCGGGGCCCAGGTCAAGGCGAGAACGCGTGGAGGTTTCCAGATCACTGAACGACGGCGGGATGCCGTGGTCGCTGTTGCGTTGTTTAGGCACACTTACAGCCGGCGCCCTTTGAAAATTGGTGCGGCTAGGTCTCCGTAAAGCTGTTAAATCGCCTGGCCCTAGCTATGAAAGCGTTAACAAAATGGTATCAGGCCGAAATAGTATGGGTTTTGAGGTGTTCTCGGACTTATCCCGACGCTTAATTCGGGGTCTTAATTCAGTGCCTTATTCTAGTCCGTAATAGAGCGTCACTACATGTCTGGCTTCAGCGAAGAACAGCCAGCGCTCGATCACGACACCGGCGAGGGTCAGTAGAGTGCCGACGCCAATGAGCACGGCTAGGTAGGGCATGGGTATTATGCTCGGCAGGATTACCAGACAGACCAAGGGTGCGCCGAGGAGCAGGATGCGGGTCAACGAGCGGAGTTTTTCGGCATGCTTGCGGGCTATGCGGTAGCCCATTTCTTTCAGCACGTAGTTTGCTTCCGTATGCGGCCACTCGACCGAGCGCACATTGGCGCCGGGCGCGCCGACCGCTGAACCCCCATCTATTGAGGACCAGGCCTCGGTCTGGCGTTTCCAATAGGCGTTCTTAATCACTGCCGCTGCCAAAGTGAGAACAAGGGCAGGGGTTTGGAAGCGTGCCGGGTGGAAACCGAACGCTGCAGCGACTGCAGTGACGATAGCCAGGCCGGTCAACAGTCCGAGTGTAAGGTACCCTGCCACCGTCCAGTCTGTCGCCCAGGCGGGGATGGGCTTGAGAGAGCGGTAGACCATAGCGGTGGTGAGCATCGTCGTCAGTGCTGCGGTGATGGTGAGAAATCCGGCCCAGACCCAAGGCCCGTCGATGGTTTCAAGCACGATCCAGGCATAGGCGAATACAAGTGCGGGGACGTAGGCAACGATTGCTGCTACACCCTCGCGTGACAGCCAGGAAGACTTCCATTGACTCAAGGCGCGCCATGCGCGTTCCGGATGACCCAAGTGAAAAGTGGACGACAGCAAACCGAGCGTGATCAGACCGAGAGCCGGTATCAGCAATGTCACGCCGAGCCAACGCTCCACGGGCAGCACGCCATAGATGGCGAAGACTGGCACCAATACCAATATGCCATAGCCCACACCCGATGCAGTGGTGAAGAGGATAACGGAGATGGCCGGGTGCATGCTGCTCAGCCCGATTTCTCAAGCGCGTTATCGACCCACTTTAACAAACCCGTCGCACCCGCAGTATCTTCGAGTGGTTGCAAGCGCGCTGTAGCATGATGCGTCGCAAGTGAAAGTGATGCGGTTTTCTCCCGTTGCGGTAGGTATTTGTTGGTAGGGACATAGCCCATTTCCGGCATAAGGTCTTGACCGCTGCGGGCGGACACTAGCTTCGAAATGCTCGAGCGTGGATCGCCCAAATCGCCAAAATGGCGGGCGCCGGTCGGGCAGGTCAGCACACAGGCTGGTACGCGGTCTTCCTTGTCTAAGTTTTTGTTGTAAATGCGATCAACACACAACGTGCATTTCTTCATCACGCCTTCAAATACGTCGTACTCACGTGCGCCGTAAGGGCAGGCCCAGGAGCACAATTTGCAGCCAATGCACTTGTCTTCATCCACGAGCACGATGCCGTCAGACGTGCGTTTGTATGACGCACCCGTTGGGCAGACGGTGACGCAGGCCGCATCTTCGCAATGCAGACAAGAGCGTGGGAAGTTTAACGTGCGGCTCTCGCCTTCCAGAGTTGAGACTTCGTAGGTGTGCACGCGATTGAACCAAACGCCATCGACTTCAGCCTGGTATGGATTGGTATCCGTCAGCGGCGCCATGTGTCCGCCTGTGTTCCATTCTTTACAATTGGTGACACAGGCCTGACAGCCGACACAGGTATCCAGATCAATAACCAGCCCGAGTTTCCGTTTGGTTTGGTTTGGTAGGCTGGTCATGAAACGTTTTCCCTGGTTTTAAAAGACCGACCGAAGTCGAGGACGCGCGGTGCGTGCTCCGCACCTGGTATTTCGGATACCAGCTCGTAAAGAGGTTCGGTTTCACCTTGTTCCGAATCATCAGCACGGGTGATCCGCACGCGCAGATCAAACCATGCCGCCTGCCCGGTGACAGGGTCCGACAGGGATAGAGCCTCATTTGCACCATCCAGTTTGTCGGGAATGATGTGATTGAGCAGGAAGCCGCGCTTCACTTCCGGTGTATTTTTATCTAGTCCCCAAGCGCCCGCCCGTTTACCAATCGCGTTCCAGGTCCAAACAGTCTCGGGATTGACGCCATCGACGAGTTTGACTTGTCCTTTGACGCGGCCGTGACGGGATTCAACCCAGACCCAATCATCGTCGGCGATGTCTGATTTTGCAGCCGTATCGCGATGTACGAACAGGCGGTTTTGCGCGGTGATCTGGCGCAGCCAGGCATTTTGCGACCCCCATGAATGGTAATGATGCATAGGCCGTTGCGTTAGCGCATGAAGCGGAAAAGCATCATCGTCCGTTGAGGTGTCTTCAAAGGTGGCAGTCCAGGAGGGAAGCGGGTCAAAAGCCGCTTCCACACGCGCACGCAGATGGTCCGGTGGTTGCACGGCACCGTGTCCGCGGGCTGCATTTCTGAATTTCTGCACGGGTTCGGAATAAAGCTGCATAACAATAGGCTCAGCTTTACCGAGGAAGCCCATGGCGACCGCCCAATCTAAATAGGCTTGGTTACCCATTTTGAAATAGCGCGCTTCCAGCGGCATTTCTCCATACCAGAAACATCCGTTTTCGATGTAACGCTCAAGCTGATCAGGGTTGGTCTCTCCTCTACCATCCGTTTGTCCATCTGCGCCGCGCCAGCCGGCCAACGGCCCAAGGCCTGGTGCGCGTTGATGGTTAACGATGTAGTCCTTGTAGCCTCCGGGGTATTGGGGCGACCCGCTTTCAGTAACAAACCCAGGCAGGCCCAGCCGCGCACCAAGATCCAACAACACGGTTTGAAACGGGCGTACGTCGCGGTCCGGTTCAACAACGGGCTGGCGGATAGCGTCGCCAGCGCCGTCGGCGTTGCTGATGGGGCGGTCAAGCAGGGAAATGCAGTCCCAGCGCTCTAAATATGTCGTGTCAGGTAGAATGAGATCGGCATAAGCGATAGTTTCAGACGCGTAGGCATCGGAATAAATGATGTGCGGAATGCGATACGCGCCGGTTTCCGGGTCTGTCGCGGTTAGGGCTTCTAGAGTGCCCTTCGTATCCATGGATGAGTTCCACGCCACGTTGGCCATGTAGAGGAATAGCGTATCAATGGTGTAAGGGTCGCCGGCGGCGGCGTTGGCGATAACCCGGTGCATGGCGCCGTGGGCTGACATGGGGCTTTCCCACGTAAACGCTTTATCGATGCGTACGGCTGAGCCGTCATCCTCGATGAGAAGATCTTCAGGGCTGGTTGGAAAACCGAGTGGCATGCCTTCTAGGGGGGTTTCAGCGGCATAGTTTTTGCCTGCCGGCGACGGCCCCGGCGGCACAGGTGTAGGGAATGGCGGCTTGTAACGAAAACTGCCGGGCGTATCGACCGCGCCAATGAGCATTTGCAAAAGATGCAACGCACGGCAGGTCTGGAAGCCATTGGAATGCGCAGAGATTCCACGCATGGCATGCATGGCGACGGGGCGTCCAACCATGGTGTCATGCTTATAACCCCGGCTATCCGTCCAAGGGATTGGGAGGGCTATAGAGTGATTGAAGGCGGCATCCGCAATTTCAGCGGCGATGCGTTCGATCTTTGCAGCTGGAATTCCGCAGCGCTCTGCAACCGCTTCAGGAGCATATGTGTCTTCAGAATAGCGTTCTGCAATGAGTTGAAAGACAGGAACTGTTGATTCGCCGTCAACTGTGAATGCGCCGCTCAGTGACGGATTTGCAGACGGATCATTGTGCGGTACAGCGGCATTACGGACGCGATCCCAGACCAACGGGGTTCCGGCCGCATTGCGCACGAATAGACCATCCTGCTCCGTGCCCGGTGCCTGCCGGACTAGCCAGGACGCGTTGGTGAAGCTGGTAAGGTATTCGATATCGATTTTGCCCGCCCTGAGCAGCGTGTGCACCAGGGACAATACAAAAAGACCATCGGTACCCGGGCGAATTCCGACCCATTCGTCGGCGATGGCACCATATCCAGTACGGGCGGGGTTGATGGCAATAAATTTAGCGCCACGTTCTTTGAGCTTGCCTAGGCCGATCTTGATCGGGTTGGAATCATGATCTTCCGCGACGCCAAACATCAGAAATAAGCGCGCGTGTTCCCAGTCAGGTTCGCCAAATTCCCAGAATGATCCACCGATGGAGTACAAACCACCGGCTGCCATATTGACCGAGCAGAACCCACCA
>JAQWRV010000012.1 GCA_029243545.1 Rhodospirillaceae bacterium | reverse complement strand
GTTAAGGTGGAAGCCTGTTCATAGGCATCATGCGCGATGACCAACGACGTGGGTTTAAAGCCGGGTTCAATTTGGATTGGTCAAAGAAGGAGGACCGATGAATGAATGTTCTAATCAGAACGGCGATGATATTAGCTGTATTGCTAACACCTACAATGACAGTCGCTGCGCAGAGTCTTCCTTTGCAAGAACCAATGGGAGGGGAGCCGTTTGGCCACAGCGTCACGAACCTTGGCAATGGATTGTATGTGTTTCGCTGGACGGTCTATCGCAACATTTTCCTCGTTACCAATGAGGGTGTCATTGTTACGGATCCGTTGAACCCAATAGCGGCACAGCTTTTACAAACAGAAATCCAGAAAATTACAGACAAGCCGGTTAAATATGTCGTCTACAGCCACAACCATCATGACCATATTTCCGGAGGCATCATTTTCAAGGAAGAAGGCGCCACTTTCGTCGGTCATGAAAACCTAGCAAAGGAGCTGGCTGATCATCCCAACTCGATGACTCCACTGCCGGATATAACTTTCAGCGACCGCTATACGTTGAATCTGGGAGGGCGCACTCTTGAGCTGGAGTACTATGGTCCGAACCACGGCGACAGCTTGGCAGTGATGCGATTGCCTGAAGAGAAAATTCTGTTCATCGTGGACATTGTAACACCGCGCCGGGTGGCTTTTCGAGCGATGCCAGACTTCTGGCCCGATGAATGGATAAGGACACTCAAGGAAATCGAGGCAACAGAGTTCGACTACGTTATTCCCGCTCATGGGCCTCACTCAGAACCGGTGATCGATCCCGCTTCTATTGTCATGGAACAACGTGTCTACCTAGAAGACCTCATGGCTGCAGTGAAAGCGGCAATGGATTCGGGTGTGCGCGGCCCTGACAAACTTAGAGAGACCGTGAAACTGCCGAAGTACAAAGACTGGCAGGGATACGACCAATGGCTGCCAATGAATATCGAGCGCATTTGGGCTTACTACCATATGGGCTGGTAAGTAGAGCTTGAAAACCTCGGCCGCTATGCGTGGTTTGGGATCGGGGCTGCGGCCATTAATTTCAAACCAATACTGGCGATAGTATTTACCAGAATGCAAAACAGACTTTGAAGATGCGTCCAGATTTTGCTTTTTTCGAAATAGAAGGAGGTAGTTTGGATATCGTCGACGAGCGGCCACAGGAATGGGTTGACGCCGTTGCAAAGTTTATTGAATCGATCTAGTCGTGACCTAGCTATGGTCAGAAGCGCTTCATTACTCGCATACTTAGGATAAAAGTTCATGACAACGCTTTCACAACCTGACTTGGTCAAAGTGTTTGATGATGTAAAAGGTGTTGTCGGTCCTGAAAACGTCATCCAAGATGCAACAGAACGAGAATACTTTTCCCAGGACTATTACAAAAAAGCTGACCCCGTCGCAGCAATAATCAAGCCGCCAACAGTCGACTCGTTGGCTGCGGCAGTAGCGCAGTTATCAAAAGCAGGCGTCGCCATGTTTCCGCGCGGCGGAGGGTATTCTTACACGGATGCTTATCTACCTACGCACAGTCCCGGCGTATGTATCGATACTCGCTCTTTGAACAAGATCGTGCATGTCGATGAACAGGATATGTATGTCACGGCTGAGGCCGGGTGCACCTGGGCGCAACTGGAAGAACATTTAGCACCCCTAGGTTTGCGCACACCTTTTTGGGGACCATTATCGGGACTCAATGCAACACTGGGCGGTGGTATTTCACAAGGCAGCGCGAGCCTCGGGTCTGGCAAATATGGAATATCGCCAGAAAGTGTTGTCAGCCTCGACGTCGTGATGGCGGACGGATCAATCATTAAAACAGGCTCAGCAGGACAGGCTCAACATAGCCCGTTTTTTCGCCACTACGGGCCTGATTTCACAGGTCTGTTTTGTAACGACGCTGGCGCACTCGGAATCAAGGCGCGGGTGACCATGCGATTACAAAAACGCAAACCCCTTGTCCAAGGCCTGTCTTTTGGTTTCGACGATTTTGAGACAATGGCTGAAGCGATAACCACGGTTGCCCATCTCAATGTTGCTACTGAAAACTCAGGTATGACCTTGTCGGCGCTTCGGCGTGCGACGATGACCCAAAGTTTTTCTGAAGATCTTAAAATATTGGTCCAGGTTGTGCGATCTGGCCCAGACAGATTAGGAAGCATAATACGCGCTCTAAAAATGGCACTGCACGGTCGCAGATATATATCTGGAGGGTCCCACTCCTCAGCCAATTTCGTGGTTGAAGGCTTAAACAAATCACATCTCAAAGGCCAGCTTGATGTCGTCCGGGCTGCTGTGTCTGGTCTCGGGGTGGAGATTCCGAACACCCTGCCAACGGTTATGCGGGCACAACCCTTTATGGACTACGACATGCTGCATCCGGATGGTCGTCGGCAGCTTCCCATGCACGCCATTTTCCCTTTCTCCCGCGTAGAGGAATTCAACGCGAAATATCATGCTTTGATCGCCAATCACGAAGAGCAAATGGATGCTTGCGGCGTTACCCAGATATCAGTTTACAGTGGTATCAGCACCAACGGGTTTCTATTCGAACCGGTTTTGATCTGGCCGGATGCGGTTGAAGAGTTTCACCGTCGGCATACCAGTGGTGCCGTATTGTCGAATGTAACCGTGACTGAGCCAAATGGACCCGCGCGCACCCTGGTGGCCGAACTCCGGCAGAAAATTGTTGATCTAATGTACCAGTGTGGTGGTGTTCATCTGCAGATTGGTAAAGCCTATCCCTACATACGGGATCGTGACGCTACCCAAATCAGAATATTGCAAGACTTAAAGAATCTTATTGATCCCAAAAGTTTATTCAATCCCGGTGCATTAGGCTTGCACTCCGTAATATAACAAAAAACCATTACGAAAAATTGGAAGTTCTATTTGTCGAGCGAT
>JAQWRV010000027.1 GCA_029243545.1 Rhodospirillaceae bacterium | reverse complement strand
CCACCCGTTGGATCAGCAATGCTTGAATCTTTTATTAGCACGGCCGCTGCCAACTTAAGGGACCTGCGCCAGGCGGTGCGATTGTAAGGTGTGTCCGGGCGGTCATCACAGTACCAAGAAAACTGGCAGCGATGCGCGGTGCGCGTTTTGTTCTGCTTAATGACAGAACAAATGTTTTTCGGAAAACGGGAGTCCATTGCTCGATTAAGGACGACCTTAGCGACAGCAAGTCTGCCGGCCAGGGGTTCACCCCGGGCTTCAAAATAGTCGTTGAGGGCCAGGCATACGAACTCTGATTTGGGCACAGTCATACTGTCGAGATCGACCATCAGATCACTCGGTATGTCGGCGGCTTTGCTAAACCCTGATATGCACACAAGTGCCAAGGCTGTGGCTATGAAACTCAATTTTCGCACGCGCATGCTCAATGACAGTGTCTGATTGATCACGGGCTCTACTCCTGTTTTTCGGCATGTCGTGCAGACATGCTAGCGGGCAAGCCGCTTATCGTTCTTTGCGTTACGCTTATGATCTTTTGGCCGAAGCCGAACGGTCGTTTCGTCCGCTACCGAGACCGATTCTATAGGAACAGGATTTAAAGAAGTCCTAACCCATTTCGCCAAAAGCAGTGCTTGCATAGGCCCGCTTTGCTTTGACCTCCCCATATGTAGGTCAAAGCATTGATTCCACAACATATATGAAGTTGCTTAGTTCGCGCATAAAGGCTCGGAAAGTTGTGTCCCGTGACACTTAGAGGTCATATTCGGTTAATTTTTGATTTGGCCAGAACTGATATGAGGTCTTACGGATTGCGGGCAATTCTTTTTTCTTTAGCGTTCTCAATGATTTGAATAGGGTCGCGACGGCCTCAATGCGCCAAAATGTATATTAACCGGTTTCGAGTTCATTCTCGACGCTTTTAGGGCCTCCATGAACGAAGGAAACAACTCTAGATCTTTAAAGGTCACCTGCCTGCTGACCCTTATGGTTGCAATCGGCCCCTTGTCGACGGACCTCTACCTGCCGTCCTTGCCGTCCCTTACCGAATATTTTTCAACGTCAGTGTCCCGTGTTCAAGCAACCATGAGCGTATTCATGGGCGGGTTTGCAGTTGCCACAGTGATTTACGGCCCTCTCTCCGACCGGTTTGGCCGACGGTCCAGCCTCATGGCAGGGCTGAGTATTTTCATCCTGGGTAGCTTTGGCTGCATGGCCGCAGGGTCGGTAGAGGCATTGATCGGCTGGCGATTTGTCCAAGCGGTCGGTGGGTGCGCAGGGCCGGTGGTGGCAAGAGCTATCATCCGCGATGTGTATGAGCGTCATGAAGCGGCGCGGCTCTTATCTTACATGGCATCTGCTATGGCCTTAGCGCCTGCGATCGCGCCGCTGATCGGCGGCTGGCTGCACGTGATGTTTGGCTGGCGCAGTCACTTCGTTGCCTTGGCACTCGTCGGTATTGCTCTCGTCGGTGCCGCGCTTGTGCTGCTTGCAGAAACCAATGCGCATCGGGACGTACGCGCGACAGATGTCTCTCGCATTGGAAAGAATGTCCGGATCATGTTTAGCGACAAACTGTTTGTCGCCTACACGATGACACTGATGTTTTCTTATGGGGCGCTGTTCAGCTTTATCTCCGTCAGCGCTTTCATTGTTATAGACGTTCTCGGTGTTGCGCCGGACAGGTTTGGCTACCTCTTTATTTTCGTCGCCTTCGGCTTCGTTGGTGGCGGCATGACCGGGGGGCGGCTGGTGCGGCGTTTTGGAATGGAGCGGTTGATTGGCAGTGGACTAGGAATTGGTTTATGTGCCGGCGCCATAGGATTCGCCATGGCCGCGCTAGGCCTTGAGACAATTCCGTCTGTTATCGTGCCAATTATGGGCGTCTTCTTTGCCTGTGGTCTGGTTTTACCCAATGCCACAGCGGCTGCACTCACCCCTTTTCCACAAATTGCCGGAACAGCATCTTCGGCAATTGGCTTTGTACAGATGGGCGGCGGTGCGTTCATCGGCTTCATTGCCGGGCTGCTGCATAACGGGACAACCGCGCCCCTGTTTAGTCTGATCTTTTTGTGTTGGCTATGCGCCGGAGGAATCTATTTCACCGCTTTACGAAAAGGATTCATCCGCCCGTCAGGCGACGCCAAAAACGCGTAAGGGGGTCCACTGGTGGTGGAGGTATCCATCCGGCAAGTGCCGTCGGCGGCGTACCTTGCAACGCTGTGCGCATGACATCGCGCCAGACTTGTGCCGGCAGTCCACCACCTGTGATTCCGTTCATGCCACTACCGTCGTCTTTTCCTACCCAAACGCCGGCAACCAGGTCAGGGGTATAGCCAACAAACCAAGCGTCGCGAAAATCCTGGCTGGTGCCTGTTTTGCCCGCAGCAGGACGGCCCAGCTGCGCAGATTTTCCCGTGCCGGCCTGGATGGTGCGAGTCAGCATCCGATTCATCATGCCGATGTACTCAGGTTCGGCGACACGGCCCAATCCGCCGCCTTGGCGCTGATAAAGAACCCGGCCATCGGTGGTGACCACATCAATAATGCCGTAGGGCAGGACAGCAATCCCACCGTTGGCAAAAGGTGCATAAGCAGCCGTCAGATCTAACAGTGAGACTTCCGATGTGCCGAGCGCCAGCCCGAGATCGTTGGCCAGAGGCGTCAATATGCCGGCCCGCCGCGCTATCTCTGAAATGGCCTTGGGGCCCGCACGCCTGGCGACACGTACGGCGACTGTGTTGATGGACTGCGCCAACGCGTCCTCCAGCGTGACATCTCCTGCGTAATCGTTTGAGAAATTCTTCGGCCGCCAGCCGTCAATATTGATCGGCGCGTCCTTCATGATGTCCGTCGGCACCAAGCCGGCTTCTAAACCAGCCAAGTATACCAGCGGCTTGAACGCTGAGCCGGGCTGGCGGCGCGCTTGGACCGCGCGGTTAAACTGACTCGCCTGATAGCTGCGCCCCCCGACAAGGGCACGCACGGCGCCGTCAGGCGACAGAGCAACGACGGCGCCTTGGCCCGCCGCCTTCAATCGGGTGCTGTTTTGCAGCGCTTTTGTTAAACGATCTGTTGCCGCGTCCTGAATCACAGGATCAAGGGTGGTTTGAACGATGAGGTCGTTTTCCAGCGGACCGACAAGGTCATTAAGCCCAGCCATCACCCAGTCCGTAAAGTAACGTCCCCGGCCTGACGGGCCACGCGATAACCGCACCTGCCCACCGCGCTCCGCCGTGGCGGCATCCTCACTGGAGATAAAACCTGCAGCGACCATGGACTGTAGAGCCACACGGGTGCGGTCGCGGGCTGCGTCAATATTACTTGCCGGGTTATAGCGGGACGGCGCCTTCATCAAACCAGCGATCATGGCCGCTTGGTAAAGAGAGAGGTCTTTGGCCGAACGATCAAAAAATGATTGGGCAGCGGCTTCAACCCCGTAGGTGCCCCCACCGAGATACACCCGGTTGAGATAGAGGGTCAGTATTTGATCTTTGGTGAACTTCTGTTCAAGCCAGAGTGCGAGCAACGCTTCACGGATTTTACGACCCACCGTACGCTCGGGCGTGAGGAACAGGTTCTTGGCCACCTGCTGTGTTATGGTGCTGCCCCCTTGGACAACGCCACCCGCCCGCAAGTTTGCGAGCATAGCGCGGGCGAAACCACGCACATCGAGTCCGAAGTGAGTGTAGAAGCGGCGGTCTTCGACGGCGATGACGGCCGCTGGCAACGCGGGCGGCATCGCGTCTACAGAGATCGCATCACCGTAGAGTGTCCCGACACGGGCGATGTCATCGCCGTTGATATCTCTGACAGTGACGATAGGTTGCCGGCGTGTGCTCGCCACCACGTCTTCGACATTGGGCAGCCCGTACGCGAAGTAGACGACAATGCCTGCCATGAGCAGCAGCGCCCAAATTAGAGCCGACAGGCCATTGGAGATCCAGAACCACGTGCCGAACCGGCGGGCCGGATTAGGCTCCGTATGAAGCGCCTTTTGGGCCTGCCCCGATTTTCTCTTTTGGCTTTTCTTAACGTTTCTAGGCTGTTTTGACGTAGCTATACCCCCCAGCCGCAATGTCTTCTGACGCTGTTCCAGATGTACGGATATGGATTCCACTTAACGAAACATTGAGCGACCTTGGAAATTTACGCAACCCACTCGGCCAGGTATCGGAAGAACGTCT
The DNA here is from genome assembly GCA_029243545.1 of Rhodospirillaceae bacterium. Taxonomy (GTDB): domain Bacteria; phylum Pseudomonadota; class Alphaproteobacteria; order Rhodospirillales; family Rhodospirillaceae; genus JAQWRV01. Next base: position 150,088 of record JAQWRV010000027.1, on the reverse strand, counting down.
CTCGCCCTAAATATCCAAGTTGGTCACATTCAGCGCATTGTCTTGAATAAACGCGCGGCGGTGTTCTACCACATCACCCATCAGTGTTGAGAACACTTCGTGGGCTTCGTCGGCATGACTGACTTTCACTTGCAACAGGGTGCGCACATTCGGGTCCAGTGTGGTTTCCCACAACTGGCCGGGATTCATTTCGCCCAATCCTTTGTAGCGTTGCAGGCTGGTGCCGCGTTTGCCCTCATCTAAAATGCCGTTGATGAGGGTGACCGGACCAGACACTGGGATTTCCTTGTCTTTAATGTTCAGCGTGGACGGGTGAGTGTAAACCTCTTGTAGCTCTGACGCCTGTGAATCGAGATAGCGGCCCTCGCTGGAATGCAAAATAATGTCATCGAGAACATGCTTCTCGGTCACACCGCGCAGCGTGCGTGTAAACGCTAGGCCACCCTCTTCTGCCGTGTCACCGGCCCATCCTTTTTCATATTCACTTTCAAGATGATCGAGCCGTTTGGCAATATATTCAGCCGCACCGGATGCTGTTTGCGGATCAGACAGCGCTTCCGCGTTAAAGGCGCCGGCGACCGCGACCTGCTCGACGATATGCATGGGGAGCGCGCGGCTTAACTGCTCAAGGGTATTCTTGATATCGCGCGCCTTAAATACAAGCGCTTTGAGGTCTTCACCGGCAATTTGCCCTCCGGCTTGGGAGACCAAGACGGCACCGGAAAGACCTCCATCGATGAGATGGGTTTCCATGGCCGGATCATCTTTGAGGTAGACCTCGGAATTACCTTTCTTGGCCCGGTACAACGGCGGCTGGGCGATATACAAATGCCCGGCTTCAATGAGCTGAGGCATTTGTCGATAGAAGAACGTGAGCAGCAGGGTGCGGATGTGACTACCATCCACATCGGCGTCGGTCATGATAATGATTTTGTGATAGCGCAGCCTTTCAAGATCAAATTCTTCGCGGCCGATGCCGGTTCCGAGCGCTGTGATCAACGTGCCGATTTCGTTGGACGACAGCATCTTGTCAAAGCGGGCCCGCTCAACGTTTAGGATTTTACCGCGCAAGGGCAGAATGGCCTGGCAGGCACGGTCGCGTCCCTGCTTGGCCGAGCCACCGGCGGAATCACCCTCCACCAGGAAAAGTTCCGACAGCGCCGGGTCTTTACTCTGACAATCAGCAAGCTTGCCGGGCAGAGATGAGATGTCGAGCGCACCTTTGCGGCGGGTGAGTTCGCGTGCTTTCCGCGCCGCTTCACGGGCCAGAGCGGCTTCCACCACCTTACCGACAACCTTTTTGGCTTCGGACGGATGTTCTTCAAACCATTCCGAGAGTTTTTCGCCAACAATACCTTCGACGGCAGGGCGCACTTCAGACGACACGAGCTTATCTTTGGTTTGCGATGAAAACTTTGGATCCGGCACTTTAACCGATAACACGCAGGTCAAACCTTCGCGCATGTCATCGCCGGACAATTGTACTTTATCTTTCTTAGAAAAACCGAATTGATTGGCGTAGGCGTTTATGGTCCGGGTTAACGCGCCCCGGAACCCCGCCATGTGAGTGCCGCCATCGCGCTGGGGAATGTTGTTGGTAAAACACAACGTGTTTTCGTGATAGCTGTCATTCCATTCCAGTGAAAGCTCAACCGAAATACCTTCTTTCTCGCCGTACACGGTAATCGGCGGCTCGTGGAGCGCCTGCTTGGAGCGGTCGAGATATTGAACGAAAGCCTGGATGCCACCGTCATAATGAAGCTCCACCGTTTTTGCTTCGGCGTGGCGGGCATCAACCAGACATAATAAAACGCCAGAATTCAAAAAAGCGAGTTCGCGTAGCCGGTGCTCCAACGTACCGAAATCAAACTCCGTCATCGTGAACGTGGTCGTGGCCGGCAGAAAGGTGAGTTCTGTGCCTGTCTTTGGTTTGCCATCTACATCAGGTGCGTCTCCGACCACTTTAAGAGGGGCTTCTGCGTCACCATCATGGAAGCGGATAAGGTGCTCTTTGCCTTCGCGCCAAATGCGAAGTTCCAGCCACTTGGACAAAGCGTTAACGACAGACACGCCGACGCCATGGAGCCCGCCTGACACTTTGTAAGAATTTTGGTCGAATTTTCCGCCGGCATGCAGCTGCGTCATAATGACCTCCGCCGCTGAAACACCCTCTTCTTTGTGTATATCGACAGGGATACCCCGTCCGTTATCCCTTACAGTGACAGACCCATCGCCATTGAGGATGACTTCGTTACGGTCGCAGTGACCGGCTAAGGCTTCGTCGATGGAATTATCGACGACTTCGTAGACCATGTGGTGCAAACCCGACCCGTCGTCGGTGTCACCGATATACATACCCGGACGCTTGCGTACGGCTTCAAGACCTTTCAGGACCTTGATAGACTCCGCGTCGTAAGCTTGAGTGTTTGCTGCTTGCTCACTCATGACATTTCTCTCATTGACGTACATCCGGGCGGACTCTGTTGCCCGCCGGTGCGAGTTTGGGGTGTGATAAAACAGTGGCAGAAACGGCAGAGGAGATCTGGCCGTCTGCAACTGTGAACATTTGAACCTTGTTGCCGAACTCAGCGAACATGGAAATTTCCGTGCCGGTTAACCATGCCTGAATGCCGGCGCTGGTAATGCGCTCAAACAGATGATGACGGCGTTCCGGATCAAGGTGCGCCGCTACTTCATCAAGCAAGAGAAGCGGGGGCTGCCCACGGCGTGCAGTTTGAAGCCGAACGTGGGCAAGAATTATTGAAATCAAAAGCGCTTTTTGCTCCCCGGTGGAACAGTCCGCTGCACTTCGCCCAGTGCCAGCATACACGACGGCCAAGTCGGACCTGTTGGGCCCTTGAGAAACCGGCGGCTCACGATCACCGGACCATGCTTTTCTGTCCTCCACAAGCGCTTGACGTAACGCCTCCTCAGCATCGACAGCCGCCATTGTGTCGAGCCATGCGTCGATGATGCCTGACAAGCCCAGCTGGGCAGACGGGAAGGGGCCATCTTCATCGGCAAGAACACCATTGAGACGGGCAACAGTATCGCGGCGCGCCGCAGCAATGGCTACGCCGTAACGGGCAAGCGTATCTTCAAGCGCGTTAAACCAACTGCCGTCACTGACACCGTCACGAAACAAACGCGCACGGCGGCGGTTGGCATTATCAAACGCCGCAACCCGCGACGGATGCTGGGTATCAAGAACAGAAACCAGGCGGTCAAGAAAGCGTCGCCGCCCGCCCGGAGTGTCTGTGAATAACCGGTCCATAGACGGTGTGACCCAGACTGCAGAGAGATGAGGAGCAAGCGCGGCCGCACCCTTTGCTGCCTTACCATCGATGTGGACGGACCGGCGATCGGGACTGGAGGGATCAATGCCTGAGCCCAAACGTATAGAACCTGATGCGGTTTCAAGCTCCCCTGCAACGGCCCATGGCCGTCCTTCCGTCTCATCAACACCACGACGACCCACGTCTGACAATTTTGCGCTGCGCAAACCCCGGCCAGCCGACAAATAGGATAGCGCTTCCAAAATATTAGTTTTTCCAGCGCCATTGTGACCGGCAAGCACGACGGGGCGGGGGTCCAGCTCAAGCCGTAGATGCTCGTAATTACGAAAATCGGTCAGCATCAGGCGCACAATACCAAACGCAGCTGCACCTATGGGCGACGTTGTGATTTCAGGGCGGACAGTGTCAGTCAGGGCGGTCACACTCGCATCGGCATCAGAACGTAAACAGCGGAGCCGTCTGACACATCGCGGATCACAGTCGGTGACGCGGCATCGGCCATAGTAAACCGCGCGGCATCACCTTCGATTTGCTGCATGATGTCGAGTAAATAGCGGGCATTGAATCCTATTTCCAATTGGCTCGCATCATATGACGCCCCAATCTCTTCGACCGCGCTACCGTGCTCCGGACTGGATGCGGACAGGGTAACCGTACCCTTTTCCATGTTGAGCTTAATCGACCGTGACTTCTCGGAGCTGATTGCCGATACCCTGTCCACCGCTTGGGACAGCGTTTTGCAATCGGTTTCCATAACCTTGTCGTTTCCGGTGGGGATGACCCGTTCGTAGTCAGGGAAGGTGCCGTCTATCAGCTTAGAGGTCAGCACCGTATCGCCAATGGCGAATTGAATTTTGGATTCCGATAAAGAAATGGATATTTCGCCTTCGGCTTCATCGATAAGCTTACGGACTTCGGTCACAGCCTTACGCGGCACAATGATACCCGGCATGCCAGCGGCGCCGTCGGGTAGAGGAAGCTCTACACGAGCAAGGCGGTGCCCGTCGGTAGCAACAGTGCGCAAGACATTCACACCCTCACTATCGGCAGCATGAAGATAAATACCGTTGAGATAATAACGGGTTTCTTCCGTGGATATGGCGAAGCGGGTGCGGTCAATAAGAGACCGCAAGTCCGCCGCAGCAAAACTAAAGCTATGCGGATAGTCGCCTGGCGCCAGCGCCGGAAAATCATCGACCGGTAAACACGCTAGTTGAAAACGGGACCGGCCGGATGTCAGGGTCAATTGACTGCCGCCCCCAAAGGCGAGTTCCACCTGAGCACCGTCAGGCAGCTTGCGCACAATGTCGTACAGCGTATGGGCTGGCGCCGTGGTTTTTCCGGCCTCACCAACATCTGCCAAAGCAGATTCAACTATTTCCAAATCCATGTCGGTGGCATTCAAACTCAACGTGCCTTGCGCAGCATCGAGCCGAACATTTGAAAGAATGGGAATGGTGGTGCGGCGCTCAACGACACTCTGGACATGCCCGAGAGATTTAAGGAGCGCGGACCTCTCAATTATAAGTTTCATAAGCAATCTTACAATTCAACTATTCAACAACGGCGTTTGCACGAGCCCCCAACAATCCTACGAAGCCTTCAAGGTCAAAAAATTGACCGTTGAGCGCTCTTTGCAGGGCCCCTGCCCGTCTATTGTGAGGGATGTACGACTCGTGAAGAATCCACGGCCGTGTTGCAGGGACGCCATTATAGCATAGGGTCTACTCTAAGGTAGGGAAAATGGGCGTTTAAGAGCGAATTCCAGCCCCCTGACGCGGCTTACTTTAAGTCTGGGAACGGACGCGCCTTAGGCCCCCAAGACCAACCAAACTCCGGGGAGTTCAGCTCTCCAGCATACGGGTCAGTAGCTCCACATCTTCGGCGAAAGCTGCATCGCCACTCATCAGCCCCTCGACCTTCCGCACAGCATGAATAACCGTCGTATGGTCCCGGCCGCCAAACGCCCGGCCAATTTCTGGCAGAGACCGCGATGTCAGCTGTTTTGAGAGATACATGGCAATCTGACGTGGTCGGGCCACGGTACGAGACCGGCGGGCCGAGCTCATGTCGGACAGGCGAATTTGGAAGTGCTCCGCCACCCGCTTCTGAATCTCTTCCATGGTGACTCGGCGGTCATGCGCCCGCAGCAAATCATGCAAAAGCGTGTGTGCCAGTTCGAGAGATATTTCCCCGCCAACCAGTTGTACGTTTGCACTTAACCGGGTGAGCGCACCTTCCAGCTCCCTCACATTGGAGGTGATGCGGTGGGCGAGAAATTCCTTCACCTTTTGGGGCACGGCAACGCCAAGCTGCTCCGCTTTGGCATCGAGAATGCCAAGCCTCAGCTCAAAGGTTGTTGGGTGAAGGTCGGCAACCAGACCCGACGATAAACGGGACCGTAGTCTGTCACCGATTTCTTCCAGGTCTGACGGTGATTTGTCTGCCGACAGAACGATTTGCCGACCTTGATCAACCAGCGCATTGAAGGTGTGAAAAAATTCCTCTTGGGTGGAATCCTTGCCTGAAATGAACTGCACATCGTCGATCATCAAGACGTCGGCAGAGCGGAACAGTTCTTTGAACGAAACCGTATCGCGATTCCTCAGCGCCCTGACAAAAATGTACATGAATTTTTCAGCTGACAAATACATCACCCGCCGTTGCGGCGACCGGAGACGAATTTGCCAGGCGATGGCGTGCATAAGGTGGGTCTTACCAAGTCCGACACCGCCATAAAGAAACAATGGGTTGAAGCTAACGTCATCTGAATCTGAGATCCGTTGAGCTGCGGCATAGGCAAATTCATTGGGCTTGCCGACAACAAAATTGTCAAACGTGTAGCGGGCATCCAAGGGGGCCGAAAAAGAATCGAAGAGCGGGTCGCCTGTTGGACTTGAAGGGACTGGGGCGGGGACGGCGCGGCCTAGGCCTTTTGCCCCAGCCGTTTCAATAGATGAATCTGTGTTCTTAAGAGGCTTTGGTGCATCATCGGAATTTGGCGCGTCTACATCCACATGAACGCGACGGACGGCGGGGTTCTCGCCACTCCAGAGTGTGCGAATGCGGTCAGCATAATGCGCAACCACCCAATCTCGCATAAAGCGAGTCGGAACCTTCAGACTGACAGCACCATCGCGTAAACCGTTAAACGCAATCGGATTGACCCAGCTTTTAAATGCCGAGTCTCCGAATTCATGTTTCAACTTTACCTTAACGCGATTCCATTCCGCCTGGTCCGATGCGCCCTCTTCCCCTCGTTTCACCGTAGCGTCCTTGTCGTATCCCAATCATTCGTGCTGGCGACTTAAGATCCCCCGCGTAGAATCTTCTTCGTCCATATGATGAAAGGTAATTATCAATCTAAAATATAGTTTCGTGTCTCCGTGCTTCCTTAGAGGTGTGCTGGAACTACCAACTGAGACACTGAAGACTTTATCGGTCGGGTCCGGAAAGACAAGGCGAAAGATGGGCTTGACAGTTAAGAACATAAATAAATGTTTTATGGAATCGAGAAAACTATCTTGAAGCCGCAATTACGGCACAAAAATATTCTCACAGCGAACGAATGGGCGCCCCATTTGGTTCCAAATAAAAGGTCAAGCGACAACACCCACGCAAAAGCGCCCATCCGCTATAACGGATGAGACTCGACTACCCTTTGAATTTAGTGGTGGCTGTTTAGACGAGAAAAAATATTTATGTGCTTAGTGCTTTAATACGCGCATTCAAACGTGAAATTTTTCGTGACACCGTATTGCCGTGCAGGACACCCTTGGTCTGCCCGCGCATCATTTCAGGAACCGCTTTCTTAAACGCTTCCGACGCAGCCGCATGGTCTCCCGAATCTATCGCCTCCTCCACTTTGCGCACTGTCGAACGAATGCGCGTGATGCGCGAACCGTTAATGTCGGAGCGTCGTGCGTTGCGGCGAATACGTTTTTTGGCCGAAGCGTGTTGAGCCATTTATCACTATCCTGTAAACGGGAAATTCAAGCCGGGGCTTATAGTTAACGGCCCGCCTTCCGTCAACCTCTGAGCTGCCCGGCGGGATAAAACGGGCCTTTTGTCTAGCGATTTTTAAAAGAGGGCTGGCGCTTCTCTACAAAAGCCATCATACCCTCTTTCTGGTCTTCCAGGGCAAAAGTGGCGTGGAACATACGGCGTTCGAAACGAATACCCTCTGCCAAAGACGATTCAAAAGCTCGGTTCACAGACTCTTTAGCCATCATGGACACGGGCAGGGACATGTCGGCAATCCGCTCTGCGGCCTTCAAAGTTTCCTCCAAAAGGGAGTCGACCGAGACAACACGGCTGACTAAACCGACTCGCTCAGCTTCAGCTGCATCCATTTGACGGCCGGTCAGAATCATGTCCATCGCTTTGGCTTTGCCCACGGCCCTGGTCAGGCGTTGGGTCCCTCCTGCACCTGGAATGACGCCGAGCGTGATTTCGGGCTGACCGAATTTTGCATTGTCCGCAGCAATAATGATGTCGCACATCATCGCCACTTCGCAGCCACCGCCGAGCGCGTATCCGGCTACTGCCGCAATGATGGGTTTTCTGCAGGTGGTGACTCGTTCCCATCCCTTGGTGATGAATTCGCCGACGTAACAATCAACGAACGATTTATCCGCCATCTCTTTAATATCGGCTCCAGCGGCAAAGGCTTTTTCGCTGCCGGTGATCACAATGGCACGCACACCGTCGTCATCTTCAAAAACGTCAAGCGCACGCCCTAAATCGTCAACCAGGCCTGAAGACAACGCATTCAATGCTTGCGGTCTATTGAGAGTAATAAGGCCTACATGGCCGCGGGTTTCTACTAGAATATTTTCGTAAGCCATTTGAGTGCTTTGTCCTTAGTCATGAATTCAAAAAATCGAGATCTGTTGAATAGAGTTTGGGATGCGCGCGACCGCGATACGCTGAGAACTCTATTGAGACCGTCCACTGCTCGGTTCAGACAAGAACTTCACCAGGAGCTGCTGGTCGGTCATAGAAAATTCTAGCCGCAAGGTTTCACCTTCCCTTTGATAGGTCGCTGCTGCACTCCAGGTCCAGCCCAATTGAGGCAGCGTAGAATCGTAGAAACTGACGACCGACGCCTGCGTCGCAGTCCCAACGGCGGACGCCTGTACAATGCGGCCCTGGGGTGTGTCAAATAGAACGCTTTCCTGAGCAACCTGCGTTAGGCCGTCCATGAGAGGTAAATCCTCAAATCCGGATACAAAACCGTCCGCTGCTCGGGCTTGAAACGCACCCGTCGTAATACTTAGTGCCAAGCAAAAGATAAGCGGCGTTATTCGATTCATCGTTGGCACCTCGAGCAAAAGAAAGTGGACCGGCCGGACTGAACAATACGTTTGACGACAATACCGTCACGGGCATCCGGATCACAGGAGCACGACTCTCCTTCCCGAGCATAGACTCTCCAGCTGAACTTAAAGTAGCCGAGCTCGCCGGAGGGCTGAGCATAATCCCGCAACGTTGAGCCGCCGGCAGCGATGGCTTCAGTCAGCACCTCCTTAATGACCGGAACCAGCCGTGCGGCACGTCGACCAGATACGGTCCCTGCTTTGCGGCGCGGTGAAATGCCAGACCGGAATAAGGCTTCGCACACATATATATTGCCGAGCCCGGCCACCACACGCTGATCAAGGAGAGCAGCCTTTATGGTCGTGCCCTTGCCCTTAAGAGCCGCAGACAAAACGCCCGGCAAAAAGGCCTCCTCCAGAGGGTCCGGACCCATACGGGCCAACAGCCGGTGTTGGTCCAGTTTGTCTTCTGTGGTGAGTGTCAGCAGCCCGAATCGTCTCGGGTCATTAAACAAAACGCGTGTACCATCATCAGTATCGAAGACCACGTGGTCATGAAGACCGGGCGACGTGGATCGTGTGGTAATAGACATACGTCCTGACATACCGAGATGAGCCAGCGCCACCTGGCCATCATCAAGATGCAGGCAAATGTATTTTGCCTTCCGCGAGACGCGATCTATGCGCCGGCCTTTGAGAGATTCCGCTAACCCTTTTGGAAACGGAATGCGGAGATCGGGGCGCCGCACTTCCACCTGTGAAAAACGCCGACCTTCAAATACACCGGCAAGACCGCGACAGGTGGTTTCGACTTCTGGGAGCTCGGGCATGGGGCGGAGATTGCGCCAACGACGCGCCCTTTGTCGAGAGCCGGCCTGCCGCAAATAGGAGACGAAAGAGCATTTCGCAACATTAGGGTGGGTTTCCCAGAGGGATGGTTCCGGATGGACCCATCGTCTAAACTGCCGCCCATGACCAGGACCACCGAGCAACCCACTGAAACAACGACCCATTTTGGCTTTGAGACCGTGCCAACTGCGGCAAAAGCGGGACGGGTGCGCGCCGTCTTTGATGCCGTAGCGCCGCGTTACGATATCATGAACGATCTTATGAGCGCCGGCGTTCATCGCCTGTGGAAAAATGCCATGGTCGACTGGATGGCCCCGCAGCCGGGATGGCGCATTGTCGACGTGGCCGGTGGCACTGGTGATATCGCTCTGCGCCAAGCCAAACGCATGGATCTCAAAAGTCGCACCCAGAATACTGGGCACATAACCGTCTGCGACATCAATCAAGCGATGCTGGAGCGGGGCCGTGACAGATCCATTGACCAGGGGTACCTGCAAGGCCTTGAGTGGGTCACCGGCGACGCCGAGCACTTGCCGTTCCCCGACATGAGCTACGACGCCTACAGCATCGCCTTCGGGCTTCGAAATGTAACCGGCATTGAACTGGCGCTGGCCGAAGCCTATCGCGTCCTCAAACCGGGTGGACGGTTTCTCTGTCTTGAATTTAGCCATGTGACCGTGCCCGGGTTGGGTAAACTCTACGATGCCTACTCTTTTGCCGTCTTGCCCCTTTTGGGGCAGGCCGTCGCCGGAGATGGAGATGCCTACAAGTATTTGGCCGAGAGCATCCGGCAGTTTCCTGCCCAGGACCATTTGGCCGGACTGATGACGGCTGCCGGGTTTGGGCAGGTGTCACACCGCAACTTATCGGGCGGTATTGCAGCCATGCATTCTGGCTGGCGCCTTTAAACCTGAATCGTATTCGATATAAACCATGATCCGCGCGACCCGCAATCTCAGCCGGCTTTTTGTCATCGGACGGACACTCGCCCGTCACGACGCGCTGTTTGTTCTGGATGGCCATGCCATAGGCAGAACTGTTGCCGCTCTGGCTAGACTCACCTCCAAGCCCAACCCGGAGATCAGCTCCCTGCGCCCCGGTGAGCGCCTTGCCCTGGCGCTAACGGCGCTTGGACCGACCTTCATTAAATTGGGTCAGGCGCTTTCCACGCGGCCAGACCTTCTTGGCCAGGCCGTGACGGATGACTTGACCAATTTGCAGGATCAATTGCCACCCTTCGCGTTTTCTGAAGCCAAAGCGATCATAGATGCGGATTTTGACCAGGACACGGATGTGCTGTTCACATCGATAGAGCCCACGCCCGTGGCCGCCGCGTCGATTGCACAAGTCCATTTCGCCGTCACGGAAGACGGCGGTGAAGTTGCTGTAAAAATCTTGAGGCCAGGCATTCGGGAGGCTTTTGCCCGCAACGTTGATCTCTTGTATTGGCTGGCTGAGACGGTCGCGCGCACCCAACCGAAACTCCGCCGGCTTCGGCCGATCGAAACGGTGCGGACCTTCGAAGAATCCGTACGCATTGAAATGGATTTACGCTTCGAGGCCGCTGCCGCCGAAGAGCTAAGAGAAAACTTTGCCGACGAGCCGCGATTCAAAGTCCCCGCCGTCGATTGGCTGCGCACCTCTGAGCACGTCTTGACGCTTGAACGGGTGTCCGGCGCCCGTATCGACAAGCCTGATACGGTAAAATCACTTGGCCTTGACCCCGTGGACGTGGTGCGTACGTCCGCTGAAGTGTTTTTCCGCATGGTGTTCCACCACGGCTTCTTTCACGCGGACATGCATCCGGGAAATCTATTCGTCGCCCAAGAGATGGGTGGTGTCTGCACTATCATCGCCATGGACTTCGGCATCATGGGCCGGGTCGATGCCCGCACCCGCAGGCACCTGGGCGAAATGCTCCTTGGGTTTCTGACCCGGGATTACAAACGTGTGGCCGAGGTCCATATGGAAGCGGGTTTTGTGCCCAGCGACAAGGACGTGGGCGCTTTCGCGCAGGCCTGCCGTTCAATTGCTGAACCGATACTAGGTAAGCCGCTCAATGAGATCTCGCTGGCCCGTCTGTTGGGGCAACTGTTTCAAATTACCGAGACCTTTGAAATGCAGACCCAGCCACAACTGTTGCTTCTACAGAAAAGCATGCTGTTGGCCGAAGGGGTCGGCCGCCTGCTGGCACCCAACGTCAATATGTGGGAACTGGCCAGGCCCCTCATTGAGGACTGGATGGTCAAGGAACTAGGCCCCGAGGGGCGTATCCGTGACGCCGTATCTGACGCGTCGGCCACTTTGGAGAAGTTGCCCCGGCTGATTGACAGTATTGACGCTGCAGCTGAGCAAATCCGCAGTCACGGATTACGCCTTGATCCGCAGACGGCAGCGCTCATCCGGGGCGGGCCGCCCAGCCGCTCAAACCAGCTGTGGCCCTGGGCTATAGCAGCCGGAGCGTTGTTGCTGTGGGTGGTAGCATGAGCAAGGGCGCCGGTTTGGTATCCCGGCGAACCGGTGTGGTATAAAGTCCGGCCGCCTCGCAACCATAATTCAATGAACCGCGCACTACGAATTGAGATCAGACGTGCTAAAAAACAAACGTATCCTTTTGATCGTCTCAGGCGGCATTGCCGCCGTAAAGGTGCCGGACCTGATTCGGCGCCTGAGCGAACGCGGCGCTCACGTGCGCTGTATTCTGACTGAAAGCGGCGCGCAGTTTGTCACGCCCATGAGCCTAGCAGCCTTGTCGGGTGACAAAGTGTTTCAAAATCTCTTTTCACTGACAGACGAAAGGGAGATGGGGCATATCCGGTTGAGCCGTGAAGCGGACGTTGTTCTTGTCGCACCGGCGACGGCCAACATCATGGCCAAGATGGCTCATGGCCTCACCGATGATTTGGCCACGACCGCGCTGCTGGCCACCAACAAGCCAGTGATGATTGCGCCGTCCATGAATGTAATGATGTGGAACAACCCAGCGACTCGATCCAACGTCGCAACTTTGCAAAAACGCGATGTGCATGTGGTCGGACCTGGGGCTGGTGACCTGGCTTGCGGCGAAGTGGGTGACGGCCGCATGGCGGAAGTCGCCGATATTGTCGCGGCCTTAGAAGCGTTCTTCGAGACGAGAAAGAAAAGCGGGCCTTTATCGGGATACAGAGCACTCGTCACCAGCGGGCCGACCATTGAGCCGATTGACCCGGTCCGCTACATCGCCAACCGGTCGTCGGGCAAACAGGGCCATGCCATTGCCACGGCGCTGTCCGACCTTGGGGCGGAGGTCTCACTGATTTCAGGTCCAACCAAGGAAACCGATCCGGAGAGATTGTATGTTACCCGCATCGAAACAGCGGAGCAAATGTTGAAGGCCTGCCAGAATGCACTACCGGTGGACATCGCGGTCTGTGCTGCCGCGGTAGCCGACTGGCGGATTGCTGATGCAGCTTCCCAGAAACTCAAAAAAGATGATGGCGGAGCACCATCATTAGCACTGATTGAGAACCCAGACATATTAGCCACTCTTTCGGCAGGCGTTGATAACCGTCCGGCGCTGGTCATCGGGTTTGCGGCGGAGACGGAAGACGTCATTGCACAGGCCACGGCCAAACGTGAACGCAAGGGCTGTGACTGGATAGTTGCTAATGATGTATCCAATGGATTCGGTGGTGACAAAAACACGGTCCACCTTGTTACGACTGCAGGTGTGGAGAGTTGGCCGACCATGCAAAAGCGCGAGGTTGCGGCGCGGCTAGCCACCCAAATCGCAGACCATATGAGACAACAAAAGTAGAGACCGTGATGAGCCAGTCTATTTCCATATCGTTCAAACGCCTCCCTCACGGCGGAGATTTGCCGGTGCCGGTGTACCAAACCGCCGATGCCGCAGGCATGGACCTCTATGCTGCTGTCGTTGAGGACGTGGTGCTGACGTCGGGTGATCGTGCATTGGTCCCGACTGGGTTTTCCATGGCGCTTCCATCCGGATTTGAAGCACAGGTGCGGCCGCGCTCAGGCCTCGCCGCCAAGTATGGTGTGACGGTGCTCAATACACCAGGGACCATTGACGCCGACTATCGCGGTGAGGTGAAAGTCATTTTAATTAATCACGGGGCCGCTCCCTTTCGCGTTATACGCGGCGAACGCATCGCTCAAATGGTCATAGCACCTGTCACCCAAGGCGCCATGGTGAAGGTGGGTGACCTTCCTGAGACCGCGCGGGGCGAAGGTGGCTTTGGCTCAACCGGCACAGCCTGACACAGAACTAAGTCCTGACACATGCACCTGACGGATGATCAACTTGAACGCTATGCCCGCCACATCCGATTGGCGGATGTGGGCCTTGAAGGTCAAGGCAAGTTGCTAGCGGCTAAGGTTCTAGTGATCGGTGCCGGTGGCTTAGGCTCTCCGCTCATTCAGTATCTGACCGCTGCCGGTGTGGGCACTATCGGGGTGGTCGATGACGACACCGTCGATCTATCCAATCTTCAGCGTCAAGTGTTGCATGGCACAGATAATGTCGGCGTAGCTAAAGTCGAAAGCGCAGTCAAAGGGGCACGCGCCATTAATCCGGACATCAACATTGTGCCGTATAAGGTGCGGTTGACTGAGGAAAACGCCCGATCTCTCATCAAGAACTATGATGTTGTGGCTGACGGCAGCGACAACTTTGAAACCCGCTTTCTCATCAACGATGCCTGCTACTTTGAAAATAAGACTTTGGTTTCCGCTGCAGTGCTGAGCTTCGATGGCCAGCTTTCAAGCTACAAACCGCATGAGGGTGGGCCGTGTTACCGCTGCCTCTACCCTGAACCGCCGCCGGCGGATGATGTCTGGACCTGCGAACAGGCGGGTATCCTCGGTGCTGTAGCCGGCGTCATGGGAACGCTCCAGGCCACTGAAGTGTTAAAAGAAATTATCGGCATCGGCGAAAGCATGGCGGGGCGGTTACTGATCTACGACGCCCTCGACTTCACCATGAGGGTGGTCAAAATAAGGCCTGACCTCAGCTGCGCACTGTGTTCGGAAAAAGCGACGCTAACAGACGTCGGGCAGCAACCAGATACTGCCGCGGCGTAACAGCGCCAACAGGCGCTTTCATTCGGCACAGAAACAAGTCGCGACCTGGCATCGCTCAACGTATTGACGGAGTAGTCGGGCAGGTCTCTTGCATTAATAGCTTCGGGCAGGAAAGTTTCTCCGCTGGCGGCGTGGCGTGCGCGCTCAACAAAGGCACGGGTATCGCTCCAGTCGGATTCAGATTTCTATGTAGACGCGAGGGCGGCGTAATCCACCTGCAGAGCGCGGTGGAACTCAGCGGCTTGGTTTGGAAGTGACCGAGCTCCCTCCACGTCATAGTTGGCGCCACACGCCGCCAAAGATAAAGCAGCGGTCGCCATCAACAACCACACGTAAACCATAAATCTCCCTCCCTCTCGCGGAGTCCCTACCTCCTTTTTCCGCCCCGGCCGTCCCAGTGGCGGCTGCCCCTAAAGGGGCTACAAGACTGGAAACCCCAGGAAAACAGGACCGGACCCTTTTTTTATTGCCTTAACTGGCCCAGAGAGACAAGAACCCTTTGCGATTCAGAGGATTGGGATTATGAGGACATATATGCCCAATACCTTACAGATAGATCAGGACGACCCCGCCAGGCAGGTTGCTTTGGCCAACAATATACGGCCTTCCATACTCGGCCTGGATAAGGCTGAACTCACTGCAATCGCAGAAAATATGGGGGAAAAGGCATATCGCGGCGCTCAGATCTTCCAGTGGGTTTATAACCGCGGGGTCCAATCCTTCGAGGATATGTCTGATCTGCCCAACGACTTCCGCGACCGGCTGACGGACACCTACACCATCAGCCGACCAGAATCGGTCCAGGAGCAAATTTCTGAAGACGGTACGCGTAAATGGCTGTTTGGATACCGGGACCGGCAAAAAGCTGAGACCGTCTTTATTCCTGAGGATGAGCGCGGCACGCTTTGCATCTCGTCCCAAGTGGGCTGCACCCTCACCTGCCGGTTTTGCCATACGGGTACTCAGCGGCTGGTTCGTAACCTCACGGCAGGAGAAATTATCGGTCAGGTGATGGCGGCGCGGGATTCGCTTGGCGAGTGGCCCACGCCCACAGACGGAACCCGGGCGCTTACCAATATCGTGCTCATGGGCATGGGAGAACCGCTCTACAACTTCGATGAAGTGGCCAAGGCCATGCGCATTGTCATGGCCGGTGACGGCATCGCAGTGAGCAGGCGGAAAATAACATTATCCACATCCGGTGTGGTGCCTGAAATCAAACGTTGTGGTGAAGAATTGCGTGTGAACTTGGCGATCTCGTTACATGCTGCCAACGACGAAACGCGCAATATGCTAATGCCTATCAACAAGAAATATCCGCTGAAGGATTTGATGGAGGCGTGCAGAAACTACCCCGGGGTGTCGAGTGCCCGGCGCATTACGTTAGAGTATGTAATGCTCAAAGGCATTAATGATTCTGAACAGGATGCGCGTGATCTGGTGAAACTGGTCAAAGACGTACACTGCAAATTTAATCTGATCCCGTTTAATTCATGGCCGGGCACACCCTATGAATGCTCGAGCACTAAAACCATCGGCCGCTTTCAAGACATTCTGGCGCGCGCCAGCATAACTTGCCCAATCCGCACGCCGCGGGGCCGTGATATATTGGCGGCCTGCGGGCAGCTGAAAACGAATTCGGAGAAACTATCCGTGCGAGAACGCAAAGCGCAAGCCGAGAAAGCGTGGGCGGAGAAGGAAGCTGAGTTATAGCACTAAAATATAGAAAATGATCGCCTGGCAGGACATGAGCACACGCCCCTTGCTCCAACCAGCCCCCTGCCTATACTCCGGCGCCAATAGCCCTGGCACACGCGTTTTGGGCGCCTATAGGAACACAATGTCATGAGCCGCGATAAAGTCGTCCTCGCTTACTCGGGTGGGCTGGATACCTCCATTATTCTGCGCTGGCTGCAGGAAGAGAAAAACTGCGAGGTGGTGACCTTCACCGCCGATATCGGCCAGGGCGAAGAGCTCGAGCCGGCCCGGAAGAAGGCCGAGCTCATGGGCATTGAGCACGTCTACATTGAAGACCTCAAAGAAGAGTTCGTGCGCGACTATTGCTTCCCCATGTTCCGCGCCAACGCACTCTATGAAGGCATCTATTTGCTGGGCACGTCCATCGCCCGCCCGCTCATCGGCAAACGGCTGGTGGAGATTGCCCGTGAAACCGGCGCGGTTGCCATTTCCCATGGCGCCACCGGCAAGGGAAATGACCAAGTGCGCTTTGAACTGACGGCCTATGCGTTGGAACCAGGCATTAAGGTTATTTCGCCGTGGCGGGAATGGGACCTTAATTCCAGGGCGGCACTGATCGCGTATGCCGAGAAACACCAAATTCCCATCCCGACGGACAAGCGTGGTGAGGCGCCTTACTCCATGGACACCAACCTGCTGCACATTTCTTATGAAGGTAAAGTTCTGGAAGACCCATGGACAGAGCCGGACGAAGGCATGTTCCGCCTGAGTGTGTCGCCAGAGGCCGCGCCGGACACACCGGAGTATGTGGAGATCGATTTCAAGGGCGGCGACCCAATAGCCATCAATGGCGAAAAACTTTCGCCGGCGTCGTTTCTCGCCAAGCTTAATGAAATCGGCGGCAAGCACGGCATCGGCCGGGTCGACATGGTAGAAAACCGTTATGTGGGAATGAAGGCGCGGGGCGTATACGAAACGCCGGGCGGCACCATTTGGCTGACAGCCCGTCGCGCTGTCGAAAGCATTACCCTGGATCGGGAAGCGGCTCACCTCAAAGATGAGCTGATGCCGCGCTACGCCAAACTCATTTACAACGGCTATTGGTTTGCGCCCGAGCGGGAAATGCTGCAGGCCGCCATTGATGCTACCCAAGCAAATGTGGATGGCACGGCACGAGTAAAACTCTACAAAGGCAACGCAATTGTGGTCGGTCGCAAATCGCCAACCAGCCTATACAGCGCTGAACACGTCACGTTTGAGGAAGACGATGTCTACGACCAATACGACGCGGAAGGGTTCATTAAATTGAACGCACTACGGTTACGCCTCGGTGCTTTGGCCAAAAAATAATCATTAAAAAGGGTGGGCTATGAGTGATTTGATTCAGAAAGACCTCGCGGATCGAATACTAACTCTTACGATCAACCGGCCCGACAAGAAAAATGCCCTCACGGTGGCCATGTACGCGGCGCTGGCCGAGGCTATTAATGCAGCCAACGACGACCCAACGCCGCGTGTGATTCTCATCACCGGCAGTGCTGACAGTTTCACCGCCGGCAATGACCTCAAGGACTTTCTGGAAAACCCACCTGTGGGTTCCGCAAGCCCGGTGTTTCAGTTCATGCATGCCATTGCTGGCGCCGAGAAGCCGGTGGTCGCGGCGGTGAATGGTTCAGCTATCGGTATCGGCACCACCATGCTGCTCCATTGTGACATTGTATACGCGGTGGATACGGCACGTTTTCAATTGCCATTTGTGAATTTGGGCTTGGTGCCGGAATTGGGGTCGAGTTTGGTATTGCCTGCCCTGGCCGGACGGGCGCGTGCCGCCGAGCTGCTGATGTTTGGCGACATGTTTAGCACTGCCACGGCTACAGAGATCGGCTTGGTCAATCATGTTTGTGGACCTGACGATCTTCAGGCAGCCGCACGAGAAGCCGCCAGCAAGCTGGCCGCCAAACCCCCAGCTGCGTTGCGCAAGACCAAGGCGCTATTGAACATGAACATTGACGCCATCCGCGCGCGGATCGATCAAGAAGCCAAAGTGTTCGGAGAGCAGTTGAACAGCGCCGAAGTCAAAGAGGCAATCGCCGCCTTCTTTGAGAAACGGCCACCCGATTTCTCGACGTTTGACTGACGCCTAAAAATCCGTCGGCATGTCGACGTCAGCGAGCCCGTTTTGAAGGCGCGCGGCACGCAACGTGTTGAACATCAGGCACGCAATGGTCATGGGGCCAACGCCACCGGGCACCGGCGTGATGGCTGAAGCCACCTTGGACACAAGGGCAAAGTCCACATCGCCAACGAGTTTGGCTTTTTTACCTTCGCCGGGAATACGATTAATACCCACATCGACAACCACCGCTCCGGGCTTAACCCAATCCGCTTTGACCATCTCGGCCCGGCCAACAGCTGCGACCAGAATGTCGGCACGGCGGCAATGGGCAGCGAGATCAGCAGTGCGGGAATGGGCTGTGGTGACGGTGCAGTTTTCCGATAGCAGCAATTGCGCCATGGGCTTACCGAAGAGCATTGAGCGCCCGATGACAACGGCGTCCTTACCGGTCATGTCGCGCATTCGACGGCGTAGCAGAAGCTGACAGCCCAGTGGTGTGCACGGCACCATGCCCACGTTACCCGCCATCAGGCGTCCGGCGTTTTCGGGGTGCAGACCATCGACATCCTTCAAAGGGTTGATGGCTAACACCACCGGTTTTTCATCGAGATGCTTGGGTAGGGGCAGCTGCACGAGAATGCCGTGTACTTTGGGGTCAGCATTGAGGCCCTGAACCAATCGCATTACAGTTTCTTGATCCGAATCCGCGGGCAGTGTGTGCTCGTAAGACTCCATACCCAGCTTCACCGCTGTCTTGCGTTTGTTGCGGACGTAAACCTCGCTGGCAGGGTCTTCGCCGACAAGGACAACCGCCAAACCGGGCTTAATGCCGTGATTGCTGTTCAGCGATATGACCTGATCCCCAATCCAGGCCCGCAAACCAAGTGCTGTGGCCTTGCCGTCGATGATAGAGGCTGTAGTTGAATCGTTCATGGCTGGCTCCACTGATCGGCGATGGCGGCAAGGGCTCTGGGATCGCCGTGAACACGCAACACTTTCCGGCGATCTGCCGCACCGGATATCAGGGTTACGTCCCGTTTGGCAATGCCGAACGTCTTAGCGAAAAGTGCAATGACCGCATCGTTGGCCCTGCCTTTGTCGGGCGGCGCCGTGACGGCCACTTTCAACGCCAAGCCGTTTTCAGTTTGTATCGGTTCAAGGATGACGTTGCGGGAGGATTTTGGGGATACGCGTAGCGCCAGAACCAGGCCCTCAAGCTCAGCACGATAGTAAAACCCAATATTAGAGATCAACTCAGCCTAATAGCCTGCAGCTCTAAAAGCCTTTGGAAGAACCAGATAATCAGAATTAGCACGATGGGCGAGAAGTCCATGCCGCTCATGACGGGCAGTACGCCGCGTATGCGGCGCAAGGCCGGCTCGGTAATGTTGTGAAGCGCGGACCCCACCATCTGAACAAACCGGTTATGAGTGTTGATAATGTTAAAGGACACCAGCCAGCTCAAAACCACTGAAATGATAACCGCCCACTTATACAGATTAAGGGCGTAGTACAAGACTTCAATGAGCGGGATAAGAACTGTGTTCATACGATGTCGACTTGCTGTCAGGGTAGCTTTCGCTACGGTGGCTTAAACGTTTCGCTACCCTAAAGAGGGCCGCCAAGGCAGACAAGGGAGTGCGAGCCTGTGAATAGAACAATACTTACTATCACGGCGGGATCACTAAGCCTGTTAATCAGCGCCCGCACGTCAGCCATGATTAAAATAGGCGTGATCATCACAACATTGTTTCCCGTCGCGACTCTCGCGGCAGAATACGAGCTACAGACACTGGTTCCACCATCTGCGTTTCATGGTATGCATGAGATGGACTTCGATGCACAGGGAACGCTCTACGCCGGCGATATTATGGGCATGTCGGTTCACAAAATTTATGTTGCAACCCGTGCGACCGAGGTTGTTGTCGGGCGGCCACCCCGGCAACCGACCTGGCTGCAAAATGATGTGGTTGTGGGCACAGACGGCACCATCCACCTCAATTCCGATACGGCAACGGCGATCTACAAGGTCGTTCCACGTTAGATTTTGCAGTATGGCGAACCCTACCCGACAGATGCTTGACAGATATGGGCGCTAAGACCAGTATCCGCGCCGTTCCGGGGGGCCGTAGCTCAGTTGGGAGAGCGCGACGTTCGCAACGTCGAGGTCAGCGGTTCGATCCCGCTCGGCTCCACCAAATTTCCCAATAAAACCAACAAACTAATAGCTTAGACGCTTTTTGTGATTCTAAGCATTTTGATTGCGGAAGCACCGCGGAAGCAGAAAAAAGATAACCCCTACTCATAAGATCTTTTGTTGCTGCGCTCCAAGGTTGGAGCATCTACAGGTGATGAGGTTGAATATGAATTTGCGGATCATCTAAGGGGGTTGTTGTTGAAAAGATTGAAAAGATGACCGCTAGAATCTCTGTCGAATAGACTCAGCGCGCCATTCCAACACGACGGCTCGGAAATACACATTGCGCGATGATGTGCTAGAAAATCACCCCCATCGATTAAACCGCAGTCTCAAAGGACAGATTTATTGGAAGATAGCCGAATGCAACACTAGTGCCACTCATCAGAATCGACCCTCCTAATTCTCTCGCAGTAGAAACTTGGGTATATCTAGTTCCATTTGTTCTTTCCAATTCTTTAGTAAGTCCGTAGGCACCTTGCAGCCATCACCCTCTGGCCTCTGGCCCCAATCATGAAGATGGACCTGCGCGATCTAAGCCGATAGAACCCGCAGTACATGAAACGGATGTTCTTCGACTTTTCAGCCCTCCGCCGGGCTTTCAAAATAAAAAATTTCGCACTCTATACAGCTGGCAACACGCTGTCTCTGATTGGCATGTGGGTGCAACGCTTGGCCGTAGGCTGGCTGATGTGGGAGCTTACAGAATCAGGCGCTTGGCTTGGGGCAATCGCCATGGCCGAGTTCCTCCCTATCGTCATCCTCACGCCATTGGGCGGCGTCGTGGCAGACCGTTTTGACCGATTACGCATATCGATAATCGCGCAAAATTTTGCCTGCGCGCAGGCGTCCGCTTTATGGTTGCTAACCCTTGCAAACGGCATAACGCCAGAAATTCTTGTCGCCCTCATGATGATTGGTGGCGTGACCAATGCCATGAACCAAGCGGCCCGCGTCACGCTCGTGGTAAATATGGTGCCGCGCGAAATTATGTCGACCGCAATCGCCATTAATTCGATTATTTTTAATGTCGCGCGGATTATCGGGCCGGCAGTCGCAGGGGCCTTGATCTATTTCACCGACATCGCCTGGGCGTTTCTTGTCAATGCCGTTTCCTACGCAGCGTTGATTGCTGCTCTGTACTGCATACGCATGCCACGGGTAAAAGATGCTATTCCGCCAACGGGCCCCTACATCCGTGACCTTATTGAAGGGGCGCTTTTTACGTTTTCCCACACGGGTGTGGCCGCCATCATCGCTTTGACAGCAGTCAACTCACTGTTCGCCCGTCCGCTGATCGATCTTTTGCCTGGATTTACCGGCGAGGTGTTCAATTCAGGGCCGGAAGGCCTAGCGATCCTAACATCTTCTATGGGTGTTGGCGCGATCTGCGCTTCAATCTGGCTGGCGCAACGCGGGCGATTGTCGGGACTTACTGGAATAGTTTGCTTCGGCGTGATGCTGAACGGGGCCGCCGTTGCGCTGTTCGCTTTATCTACAAGCTTGTGGACCGGTGCCATACTGCTGGCTGTGTCGGGTTTCACCCAGGCGTGCACGGGAACTGGCACGCAGACTTTACTGCAATCTTCGGTCGAAGACCGACTGCGCGGCCGGGTGATGAGCGTGTGGCTTGTTATCGGCCGGGGCGGACCAGCCTTAGGTGCCTTGGTCATGGGCAGTTTAGCGGAGATCACTGGATTTGGTGCGCCGCTCTTTGTCGGCGCACTGATTGTCTTCTTCACCGCTATCTTGGTGTTGCCACGCCGCGAGCGCTTGGCCAAAGCATTGGAGCCCGCTGACGCCACGGTGCGCTATAGGTTTCGGCCCGGAATTTAATAACACTTCGATCAAACCGGAATGGTGCCTTCAACAGTCGTGCGATGCATATGACGTACGGCCGTTTCAGGATAAGGCGTGGCGTGATGCATCAAACAACGGTTGTCCCAAAACACCAGATCATGGGGTTGCCAAGAATGACGATAAATCACTGCCGGGTCTGTCGCATGGTCGAAGAGCTTATCCAGCAGGATTTGGCCCTCGGTCTCGTCAACATCAACAAGCGCTTCTGTGAAACCTGGATTGACGTATAGCGCTTTGCGGCCCGATTCAGGGTGGGTACGGACGACAGGATGCACAGATCCGACAAGCTCAGCTTTTTGTTCGTCTGTAAGCGGTACTCGGCTAGACGTTGCAGACTCCTGGATTTGGACATAGTTGAACCGGTGGCGCGCACGGAGCGTTGCAACGCGGTCTTTTAGATCGGGCGGCAGGCTCTCGTAAGCTCTGTATTGATTAGCAAACATGGTGTCGCCACCAGTCTCCGGCACTTCTAGTCCGTACAACAGGGAGCCCATCGGCGGAACATCTTCATAACTCACGTCCGTATGCCAATACCGTCCCGCATCTTCTATGCCGACCGGCTTTCCACTTTCATCCTTCTTGTTAGATATCACTAGAACATGATCGTGGCCGGGCATCAGATATTGCCGCAACAAGTGGCCTTTGAGCGGTCCCCACCTAACGGAGAAGGCTTTGTGCTGGTCAGGCGTTAATGATTGATCGCGAAAAACAAGAACACAATGATCGACCAGCGCTTGCTGCAGTTGGGTAAGGGTGGCGTCGTCTATGGTGCAGCCGCAGTCGAAGCCAATGACTTCGGCTCCGCACACATTAGAAAGTGGCTTGATGTCCATAGCTTATCTTAACCTGGGATTTAGGGCGTCACGCAACCAGTCACCGAGCAAGTTCACAGATAGAGCAAGCAAAACAAGCACCAGAGACGGGAACAGAGTAATCCACCACTCACCTGAGAACAGGAAATCATTGCCTACGCGGATAAGCGTGCCAAGGGATGGCGTGGTCGGCGGCATGCCAACGCCAAGAAAACTGAGCGTCGCCTCCGCGATGATCGCCAAAGCAAGACCGAGCGTAGCCAGAACCAACACAGACGTCATGACGTTTGGCAATACATGGCCAAAGACAATAGACGGTGCTGACGAGCCGATCAGCTTGGCTTGAACAACATAACCCGATTGCCTTTGCACCAAAGTTGCAGCCCGCACCACGCGCGCATACTGAGGCCAGTCGGCAATACCGATTGCAAATATGAGCATGTAAAGCGCGATTTCATCATGAATTTCAGGTGATAGTGTAGCACGCGCAAGACCATCGACCATCAATGCGATAAGCAGAGCTGGAATGGTCAACTGCACATCGGCAATACGCATAAGTACGACTTCGGTCCATCCGCCAGCATAGCCTGCGAGCACGCCAAGAGACACGCCGAGTGTAACGGCGAAAGCAACGGCAGCGACACCCACAATCAGGGAAATACGGCTGCCATACAAAATAGCGGAGAGCATATCGCGGCCCTGATCGTCTGTTCCAAGCAAGAATATTGCATTACCGCCGCTTGCCCAAGCGGGAGGAAAGAATGAGTTAATCAATTGCAAGCTAACGGGATCGAAAGGGTTTTGCGGCGCAAGCCATGGCGCAAACAGGGCGCCAAAGAAAAATACAGCTGCCACTAGGCTCGCGCCTAGAGCTAAAGGACTACGGCGATAAGACCGCCACAGTCGCGCCTTGGGAGCAATAACATTCGTCGCGGCAGTCATAGGGCTTCTTCTTCCGAGGACCGCAGTCGTGGGTCAACGAAAGCGTAGAGCACATCAACAGCAAGATTGATGATGACAAAAACGAGCGCCACCATCATCAGATAAGCCGCCATGACTGGAATATCTGCAAAGGCAACGGCCTGAATGAATAGCAGTCCGAGACCAGGCCATTGAAAAACCGTTTCCGTCACGATTGAAAACGCAACGAGCTCCCCAAGCTTAAGCCCAATGACCGTCATCACCGGCAGTAGCGTGTTTTTGAGCGCGTAAACGTAATGAATACGAGCGCGGGGCACACCCATGGCTAGCGCTGTGCGTATATAGTCAGTTCCAAGAACCTCTATCATCTCCGCCCGGACCAAACGTTGAATAAAAGTCATTTGAAAAAGACCAAGCGTCACTGCTGGGAGAATCATGGCCTTGAGGCCGCTGACAGTGAGAAGCCCTGTGCTCCAGCCACCCACCGCAAACGTTTCACCACGGCCGAATGAAGGAAGCCAGCCAAGGGTGACGGAGAACAGGTAGATTAGTCCAATGCCGATGACGAATGTCGGCAGGGACACACCAACCAAAGAAAGTGTGAGGATTGCCCGGCTCGCGACACCTTCGCGGTGAATGGCCGTATATACCCCCAGCGGAATCCCAAGTATTAACGCGAATAGAGCCGACGCCAATACCAGTTCGACAGTCGCAGGCGAACGCTCGCGGAGCAGATCGGACACCGGCCTCTGCATGCGATAGGAAATGCCGAATTCGCCGGTCAAAGCGTTGCTCATGAAACGTGCAAACTGAACAGGTGCCGGGTCGTTGA
Organism: Rhodospirillaceae bacterium; assembly: GCA_029243545.1. Lineage (GTDB taxonomy): Bacteria > Pseudomonadota > Alphaproteobacteria > Rhodospirillales > Rhodospirillaceae > JAQWRV01. The sequence goes on along the minus strand of JAQWRV010000027.1, from coordinate 125,107 downwards.
GCCCAAGACGGTCACGTAAGGCCTGGCGATCTTCGAACGTGGCCTCTTGGCCGACCAGATTATTGACCGGATCGCCGACGTAATTAAACAAAGCGAACGCTGCGGCCGCAACGAGAACCATAACCAACACAGCCTGGCCGAAACGACGAAGGACAAACGCGGTCATTGGATGTTTGTGGCGCTGTCAGCACAACTCACGTCGAAAGCCTCCCGCGTCATGTAGACTTGTGTGCGCAAAGCATAATCAGCCTACGTTCAGGTGGTGGAGCAAGTGGGCTGGCAAATTTCACGTCAAAGTAGGTGTTCAAAGTGTTTTCCCACCATGCTTGGTCTTCGACGATTAAGTGAGCGTTACGTCCATCGGCGAGTGTTTTCTCAGCCAGCACTGTATCGATGATGAACATTGCGCCACCTTGGCCGACATTCCGAACATGGGCCAGAACATCAGGCAAACAGTCAGGCTCGATATGTTCAAGGACGTCAATGCAGATAACCAGCTCACAGGGTTCGGGATCCAAGTCTTTGCCGGGGATTGCTGGATCGTATTCAGACACTAAAAGACCGGGCTCAAGGGCCAAGATCGCTGGGCGCAGCGTGCCTTTGCCGCAGCCATAGTCTAGCAGAGACTGGACCCCGGTTTCTTTCGCAAACGAAACCACCCATGGCGCAAGGGCATGAGCGGCCTTGCCATAGTCCGGATTGTTACGATGAAGGTCACGGTTAAGGTCGCGATATGTTGGTGAAATGCGCACGGAGCTGCTCCGGAAAGAATCCTTGGTCTGAGTTCAGCCATCACATAGCGGCCTGTCAACCGCTTTCGCCTTATGAACAAAGGTCAGGGCGCCGTCCTTACCAAAACAGGTCATTCTTGTCCTGAGGTAGCTAGGCACGTTATAGCCTATAGTCACAAATTCATTTCGCGCCCTATTCACCAGCCTCGAATATAAATAAGGTCTTCGTCTTAATGCCGTCTTTCTTGTCTGTTTTTAGACGCCCTCTAATGCCTACAGTTCGAGGTCTGCTATGCCAGCTCAGAAAAAACTTAATCTCTTGATTGGCCTTGTGGCGTTGACCCTTGTTTTGGTGGTCGCGGGTCAAAGCAGTTTTACTGTTGCTAAGGTTGAAGCGATTGACAAGGCGTCAGCCGAGGAAGAGCAGCGGCTAAAAGAAGTGTTTCCCGGCGCCGACGTGTTTTCAGCGAAGGGCGGCAGAAAACCCCACTACAGAGCCTATGCCACCGACCCAAAAACTAGCGCCAACACACTCCTAGGTTTCGTTTTTATGACTCATGAGGTCGAGCCCGAAGAATGGGCCTACTCAAGTGAGATTGAAGCACTCGTAGGTATGACCACAGAGGGTGTGATCACAAAAATAAAGATGGTCGATCACTATGAGCCGTTTGGATATTTCTCCATCGATCCAACGGAGTTTGTAGATCAGTTTGAGGGCAAGAGCATACTCGACCCCTTCGAAGAAGGGCGTGATATTGATACGGTTACACGCGCCACAATCACGATTGAAGGGGCGGCCCGCGTCATAAGAAAGAGCGCGCGTCAAATTGCCAGGCAGTACCTTGCCGAACAAAAAACCAACCCATGACCGTATGACTGCGGCCCTTGCAAAAATTATTCTGTTTTGCCTGTTGGCAATACTACTCGTCCCTATCCAATTCACACCGGCGCAGGCACAACAAAACACTCCACAAACTTTATCGCTGGCCGACCTTGACGCCGTAATGGAAGAGGACGAAAGCTCTCTGCCGTCGCTGGACCAAAGCCAAATAACAGACCTCGCGACACTCGTTGCTTTTTTGGCGCTGGCAGTGACCAGTTTCATCAAGAAGAGCACCCGGCTCAAGTATGCCACCATGGTTGCTGCGATCGCGTACATGGGTTTTGTAAAAGGAAATTTGGTATCACTTGTGCACATTTTTAATTTGGCAGAGTGGTCTTTTCCGATCTTCCAATACAATGTGTCCTGGTATGTTTTGATGATCTTCACGGTCGTCTCGACTGTTTTTTGGGGACGGCTTTATTGCGGCCGTATTTGCGCGTTCGGCGCACTTACCCAACTGATGGACCGCATCATTCCATCCCGGTTTAGATTTGAACTGCCGCCACGAGTGGACCGGTACGCAATTTATGTGAAGTACGGGATATTGTTGTTTGCACTGACTTACTTCCTCATCACAGACAACCGTTTTATTTACAAATATATTGAGCCGTTTTGGATGTTTACCTTGAGCGGCACTGCTGTCATGTGGGTTTTGTTGGCAGCATTATTGCTGGTGACGGTGTTTATTCGTAATTTTTATTGCCGCTACCTCTGTTCAGTTGGAGCCGCGTTAGGCGTAATCTCTAACGTGACGGTCTTTGGTATAAAACGCTGGAAACAGTGTGATACCTGCAAGCTGTGCGACAAAGTTTGTGAGTGGGGCGCCATTCAAGGGCCTAAAATTTCAATGAGTGAATGTGTGCGCTGCGACGATTGTGAAATTCTTTACAACGACAAAGCAAAATGCGTGCATTGGTTAATGCTGGCAAAGAACGAGGCTAGGCACGACACCCCTGAATAGACCCAGAAAGATCAACCGTGCGGCTTCGGCTTATTTCCACTCTATTCATCGTTCTTTGCGGATGCTCGCCATCTGAAGAAGAGCTTGTTGCCGCGCATCGCGATTGGACTGTCATGGGAACAACCCTTGACATCACAGTTTATCGGCCAAGTACGGAGTCCGCGTTAGCCGACGTAGACCTAGAATCGGCGTTTGACGTGGTGCGCAAAATTGATCAGCTAATGAGTCTATATCGAGAGGACAGTGAACTTACCGCCCTTAACAAAGGGGCCGGCGGAGGTGATATCAAGATCAGCGCACTCCTAGCAGACATATTACAAGCTTCGGTTTTTTATACCCGCCTATCTGACGGAGCATTCGACGTTACCGTCCAGCCTCTTGTTGATCTCTGGGGATTCTACCGCGTGGCCAACGCCGCGATACCGCCAGAGGGCGAGATCAAGAAAACGCTAGAAACTGTGGGGATGGATCACCTCAGTCTCGATAAATCTGCCCGCACAGCCGCTTTGGATGCCGGCACAAAAATCGACCTTGGCGCCATCGCCAAAGGATACGCAATCGACCGCGTTATCGCGGTGTTGCGTGAACGCAGCGTACCGGCAGCGCTTGTTAACTTGGGCGGAACGGTTCGTGTGCTAGGGAAGGCGCCGGGACACCGACCGTGGATCATTGGAATTCGGCACCCCCGCGAGAACCGCTTGATCGGCGAGGTGCGGTTGGAGCGTGGCGCCATCTCTACTTCTGGCGACTACGATCGTTATTTTGAAGCCGATGGACAACGCTATAGCCACATCATCGATCCACGATCAGGGCAGCCGGTCCAAGGCGTTTACGCGATGACGGTTCACGCTCCTAACGCGACGACAGCAGACGCCCTCTCTACAGCTGCATTTGTTGCTGACGGGCTAGATTTACTATTTGAATGCCGCAACGTCAGCGGCCTAAAGATCGAGCCACAAAACAGCGGCGATCAAGAAACCTCGCCTGACACCCTCTTATTCACTGTTACAAGTGAGCCTGACTTTCCCGTAAAGGCGCCTTTTACGTCTTATGAGCACCCGAGTGTTCACCCTCTCATTTCTACGATTGATCACTCGGCATATCGCGACTGTGTTTGGCAAATAGACCATTAACTTGAGCATACAGACTAGCCGGTGGCGCTTGGGTCAGGGTTTTACTAGAATGGGCTGCTACAATTCCCAAGAATGATTTCCGGGCAGACTAATGCCGTTCGCAAAAGCTAATGACGGCCTCATCGACAAACGAGGCAAACTTGTCTCTTTAGATAAACCTTTGAACCTGCACATCGGTGGACGCGAAAAGCATCCGGATTGGTTTATTGTCGATAGCCTCGACACAGACGTTGTTGATTTGGTAGCCAACTGCTCAAATTTGTCCATGTTTCCTGCGGCGAGCTGCGGCGTAATTTACTGCTCACATGTTCTAGAACACCTATCCCACGACGGCGAACTACAAAAGACCTTGAAAGGGTTCCATCGGATACTTCATGCCAACGGCAAACTCATGGTCAGCGTTCCGGATCTGGATGTCTTATGTAGATCATTTTTGCGTTCAGACCTGACCCCAGACGCGCGCCGACTCGTCATGCATATGATGTATGGGGGCCAGGTGGATGCCTATGATTTTCACAAGACTGGCTTCAATTTCCATCTGCTACATGAGTCCCTCTCAGCGGCTAATTTCCAGCGGTTTGAGAGAGTCGAGTCTTTGGGGTTGTTTAATGATGCAAGTGAAATCAAATTCGATGATGAACGCATTTCTCTGAATATGATTGCATCACTCTAGGCGTAAAGCGGCCTCGCTTTAGGGGGACGGTCGCACTTTCGCTAGCCTAAACTGGGGTTGATTATCGGGCTGAATAGGCAAGTCCAGGGTCTCTTTCATAGTCCACGCCAACCCCTGATGATGCAGCGGAATATAAACCGAGGACTCTTTCAGCTTTAGCCAAGCTTCGTTGATCATTTGATCGCGCTTTGGCAAGTCGGTTTCCACGGCAATGCCATCAATCAGCGCGAACAGCCCTGGGTCGCTCAGCCCGGTGCGGTTCCAAGCCCGGTTGGGCATGGCGAGAAAATCAAGGTGGTAGTGACTGTCCATTGTGCCTGAGCCCCAGCCCAACAAATAGAAATCAGTTTTTTCATTTTGAATTTTCGGGAAGTGTAGGGTCTTCGATTTGGCATCGAGACGCACGCGCACGCCGATACGCGCCAACATGCCGACCACGGCCTGACAAATAGCTTCGTCATTCATGTACCGGTCGTTGGTGCAATCCAGTTGCACGGAAAATCCATCAGCGTATCCTGCGTCTGCCAGTAACGCGCGGGCACGGGCCGGGTCGAACGGCGGGAGAGCATCGATCTCTTCGCTATATCCACCAATGCCTGGCGACAACAGCATTCCCGCAGGTTCGGCCAGGCCCCGCATGATGCGACTGACAATGGCTTCGCGGTTGACCGCCATGTTCATAGCTTGGCGCACGCGAATATCAGCAAGCGGGTTTTTACCTTTAATATCGGACGAGCGAAGCTCTGAACGGCCAGTGTCGAGGCCCATGAAAATGGCGCGCACTTCTGCCGTAGTTTGCACCTTGAGGCCAGGCGTACGGCGCACGCGGGCGAGGTCCTGTACAGGTGTATCGAGAACAAAATCCAACTCACCGGACAGCAACGCGGCAACGCGGGTGGCCGCGTTGGAAACCGGTGTGAAAACGATACGGTCCACGTTATGCGGCGACGCATCCTCGAGACCCCACCATTTTGTGTTTTTCACCACAACAGTGCGCACGTCAGGCTCACGTATTTCCAATACGAACGGGCCGGTGCCATTGGTATGCCGAACGGCATAGGTCTCTTGACCCGACGCGGTGTCCTGGGGTTCGGTGACCCCATTTTCCTCTGCCCAGTCGCGCGACATGATGAAGATGTCGTTGATCTGTTGTGGCAGGATGGGGTTCGGCCCGTCAGTTCGGATGTGCACCGTAACATCATCAATGGCGGCGACACTTTTCACAGTCCCGATGATGTCTTTCATATCCGACGTAGGCTTTAAGGCGCGCTCAAACGAGAACACCACATCGTCGGCGGAAAATGGTCGGCCGTCGTGAAAGGCAACACCCTCACGCAACTTGAACTCCCATACGGTGGAGTCCTGGGTTAGGCCCCAAGACACCGCCAGTGCCGGTTCCAAAATCATATTTTTTGTTCGATTAACCAACGGTTCATAGATTTGCTGCGCCATGGCCAAGGTCATGCCTTCGTTTTGCGCATGAGAATCCAACGTCATGGCGTCGCCCTGCGACGACCAGCGGATGACGTTCTCGGCCTGAGCCGGCATGGCGGCCGACGCTAAGAGAATAAGGGCAGCAAAGCGACGCATGGCGTGTCCAATTCGAGCTGAAGCTGGGTCATGGTGTTGGCCGGAATCTGGCAATGAGTCAAAGCGGGGAACTATTCACCACCCTTGACTGACTCTTCAGCGCGGTTCTCAAAAGCGGCCTTCCCATCTTGCACCAGATCATAGATACGCTGGGCGTCGCCGCCGATACGGCTGAGTAAATCTTGATGGGTGGCGCGGGCACGAGCCGCCCAAGGATCGATTGCGGCGACCTCAAAGCGATGTACAATCACTCCTTCTTGTTCAGCCGTTTCCAACTCAACCGTGAGCGACTCCCGGGTATCGCGCCGGACGAAAGCCTGATCCGGGAAACTGGTGGTCATGACCGCGTAGTAGGCGGGCTCAAGATTGTCGAGCCAGGCTTTGTTGGCGAGCACGCCAGCAAAGGAATAGGCGTGCCGGGTAAGAGAAAGGTGCGGCGCTTCCTGGTACAAGCCGGCGCGGGCGTACATCAGCGTCGATGATTCACCGCCATCAATTAGTCCGGTTTGCAGGCCAGAAATAACGTCAGGGAAGGAAAGATTGATGACGTCCGCGCCGATGGCGGTGAGAAAGGCCTGTGAGGTTTCATAGGGCAGGGCCCTGAGCCGGTAATTAGTAGTGTCGTCCGGCGAAAGCAGTGGCGCCTTTGCGTATAGGTTCATCCAGCCAATTTCGACCCATTGCAAGAATTCAAGGTTGCGGGCTGCAGTGAGTTCCTTGATAGCCGGGGTGACATACTGATCGACGACAAAATCCAACTCTTCTGGCCCGTCGAACAGATACGGCATATTGAGTACAGCGACTTCAGGCACCACTTGCGCATAACCACTCTCGCCGACGACCCCTACTTGCGCCCGGCCACGGCGGATGGCTTGGATAACCAGATCATCGCCACCGATTTGGCCATGCACCAGCATGCTGAGCGCGATTCGCCCATCCGATTTTTCTGTCACCGCGTCGTCAAACATCTTCCAGAGTTTGTCACCCGGGCCCCCAGGCGGGGCGTTAGCAACGACCGTAACATCGAGTATGCGCGACGCAGGCAGCTGATCGCCCATTTGAGCATTGACGGCTGTGCTGAACAGAACGCCGGCGAACAGCCAAAAGAGACCGTAGATCATGGCGTGGTGAGTCTTATTGCTGCTCAAAAAACTCGATGCGCGCGCCGTTGGGCGCTTTCAACGCCATCATCCTGACCGGCCCGTAAGGCGGCAAGGTCAACGAACTTACCCGCGCATGTATTGGGTACCCTTTGGCTTCCACATCACGGGCCAGAGTCTCCACATCATCCACCGGCACCCGCATGGTGACGATACCAAGGTTAGGTGGCTCGGCGCGGTCGCGGAAGTCTCGCCCCGTTAGACCTTCGGACATGAGAATTTGAAGCGAGCCGTTGCGGTCGGTTTCATGGGGGGCGTAAGCGGCAAATTTCCGTGCCGAAGAGCTGGCTAGATTGGCGGGAATGCCCGTTGGGTTAAATCCGGGGGCCGGCGTCATTGACCGGCCATTGAGATGGACGTTCCAACCCAGCACTTCGCCGAAGAAATGTGCGTTGGCGTCGTAATCCGCAACGATAAGTGCCGTGTTAAAGGGCCAGCCCATGCCGCTTTCCGATCCGGCAGCTTCTTGGTCATAGGGCGGTGCGTTGCGCTGCATGAGGCACAAGGACTCGCCATTGGGGCCGCGCATGATGGACTCATCAATATCAAACGCTTGCAAGGTATAGTGCACCGGGTCGTTGTAACCTTGCCATCCCCGATCGCGCAGTTGGTTAAACACTGTGTCAACGTCGTCTACATAAACATAGAGATCAAAAAACCCACCATGATCCCAGGGCAAGCCTGACGAACGAATCTGCACCTGCGGGACACCGTTGATTTTTACGAGACGCACCAGACCGCGGTTGCCACTGCCTTTGCGCAACACCACCTGATGCATAGGCGTACCGTCAGGCAATCCCCAGAATGCAGCGAGGCCGTCTTCCACCGGGCCGTCACAGATAGCGTCATAGCCACCGACGGTCTGCCAGGTTTCTTTGGCAGCATCGAGATCGCCGACAGAAATCACGGCTTCCTGAAAACCGGTGACACCGGCGGAAGAGAGATCATCGACCGTGCAGGCGGCATGGGCGCTCGTGCCCAAAAAAATTACAAAGGTACAAAGGTATTTCATGGCATCTCCTTTGCCGGGGTTATACCACAGGCTTAAAAATATCCTGGATCACGTTGTGACGGGTGGGTTTAGTTTCGACGTTCGGATGCTGGCCAAAGGCCACCTGGCCTGAGGGAATAATTCCGCCCAGAATGGATGTGCCAGCGGAGATGAGGCAATTGTCACCGACGGTTGTTTTACCTATCACCCGGCTGCCTCCGTACATGACAACACCCTCTCCGAACGTCGCATGATTGACCGCCAAATCGCCGCCGACAGTGACATTCTGATAGGCGAGAAAATAGTCCGCATAGGCGGCACGACCGAGCACAGTGCCGACGGGGTGGGCCAGCGCAAAAACGTCCGGCAATTCGACTTCAAAATAAGCATCCAAGCCATGCAACGTCTTGTTCAGCGCATAGGCCTTCTCAGCGATGGGCGGCGGTCCGCTCATGCGATGCACGGTATTGGAAAGGTAATAGAGAAAGATAGCGTGCTGGTCGGTGTGCAGGTGGTGATAACGCGGGCCGTCTTTGGTATGGAATCCTTTAAGGGCGACGCGCATGATGCAATGTTCCATGCGCTCCAGCGCCGCTGCCACATAACGGTTGAGCTGCGGGCGGACGGGAAAGCCGTCCGCAAACAGTGCGTCCATCTGTCGGGCGATGTATTCCGTCAGATCATCCAGCGAGAGGGACGGCGTAAACGGCTTCGGTGCATCACTGGCAGGGGGTCGGCCCATAAAGAAGGTATCCTAGTTTCGACTGGTCTTGCTGGCCCGCACGTTAATGCCGTTTGAGACCAGATGCGAGCGCAGCTTGATGGGGCTATGGTCCGTAAACAAAAAAAGCGAGGAAATCGCCACCGCGGACGCGCCATTGGCGAAGGCATCGATACAATGCTGCAAGCCGCCACAACCGCCGGACACCACCAGAGGCACATCGAGCTGTTCGTTCAATTTGGCGATCATGTCCGTATCGTAGCCGGTCATCATGCCATCGCGGTCGATAGACGTGATGAGAATTTCGCCACACAACGCATCCTGCATTTTCAGTGCCCAGTCGATAGGGTTGTGCTGGGTTTTTTCCCGCCCGCCGTTGATGAACACGCGCGGCACCCCCGGAGAAATATCCTTAAAGTCGATAGATACAGTAATGCATTGATCACCGAACCGGCGCGCCGCATCGCCGACGAAGAACGGTTCACGGACGGCGTGAGAATTGACTGAGACCTTGTCCGCCCCGGCGCGCAATAGCTCATACACATCATCCAACGTCGTCACACCACCACCGACGGTAAACGGCATGAAGATTTCTTTACTCATGGTCTTAACCATGTCGCGCACTTGGGCTTTGGACTCGTCACTGGGAACGATGTCGAGGACGATGAATTCATCTGCGCCGTAGTCGTTATAGACCTTGGCGGTGGACACCGGATTGCCAGCCATGCGTTCATCATCAAAAAACTGGCGGTACTTGACCAGCCGACCGTCGCGTAAAAGAAATTTGGGAATGATGCGGTTCTTGAGCATGTGGACTAAGGGTTCCACCCGACAAAATTCTCCAGTATCTCGATGCCAGAGTCCTGGCTCTTCTCTGGATGGAACTGAGTAGTAACGATGTTGTCCCAGGCTAGGGCGCATACGAACGGCGTGCCGTAACTGCATGTGCCCAGTACTTTGTCAGAATCGCCTGTCGCCACTGCGTAACTGTGAACGAAATAGAAAACAAGGGTATCGTCCTTAAATCCCTCGAACAAAGGATGAGCACGGCTCAGCGCCACGCTGCTCCATCCCATGTGCGGAATCTTGAGGCAGTCGGGACCAGAATCCAACCGCCGCACATCGGCGTTGATCCACCCTAGGCCCTTATGTTCGCCGTGCTCGAAACCCGTCGCCGCTAGCATTTGCATGCCGACACAAATGCCCAGGAAGGGTTTGCCCTTCTCAAACACCTGGCGGTGCAACACCTCAGGCAGACCACGCCCTCGAAGCTCTGCAATCGCGTCACCGAAAGCGCCAACGCCGGGCAAGAGGATGTGGCTGGCATTATCGATTTCATCTGGGTCGTCGGTAATGACGGCGTCCACACCAACGTAATCCAGTGCATTGTAGACAGAACGCACATTGCCGCGTCCGTAATCAATGATAGCAACGGAGGTCACTTTATCATTTCTTCTTCTGCGCTTGTGCCCAGATCACCATGCGTTCCAGCCGTTTGGTATTACGGTGCAAGTCATGAATAATCTGGCTAAGGCGATCATCTTTGAATTCGGGCCAGTCAGGCTTCGGCTGCCCGGCGTATCGGTGGAGAAACTCAGCGACAATAACTTCGACAATACGCGGACTGGTGTGTCGGCGATCTGCCTCCCATGCATAGAGCGGATCTGAGCCTGTCACCGCTTCATAACTGGGAAAATAGTCGATATGAGGGTGTTCAGAAGCCGTGGCTTGGGCCAGCGTCACGAGGGTCGCCTTGGACTGACTGTTGGCGACAATCACGTCGCGTCCGCTGAATGTGAGATTTAGGGCGACCGGCGACACAGTGAGGATCATTCGCGCGTCTGGTTTGGCGTGAGAAAAAATCAAATCGGCGCAGGTTTCCATGTAGGCCTTGTTCTCTTCGTAGGACATCGCGCGAAACACAAAACGGTCTGGGTCTGCATTGATCGCGCCCATGGACGGCGCCGTATTGAGCGTGATGCCGTATCGCGTGTCGTGCCAGGCTTCGGTCATCCCTAGGGTTATCACAATGGTTTTGGCGCTATTAATCTGTGCAAACACTTCTGTGACTTGTGCGTGCCTTTCAAGCAGATCCTCTATCGGTGCGTCTGGCGTTTGATCATCCAGATGCGGGTCGACAAAAGACTCCCCCCCAGGGATGAGGTAGTCGCCTTTGAAGCCGTCGTCCTTATTTAGGGCCCACGACAATTCCTGGACGATTGATGGGATGCTGTACTTGTTGAGGATGGAGTTGGGACGTAAGCCGCGTTCGGCAGCGAAGTCCGACATGATCGATTTCGTAGGGAGCTGGGCTCCTTCATTGGCTAGCGCGTCTTCAATATTGCGGGCAAAACAAGAGCCAATGGTAAAAATGGGTTGGTCCAGTGGAATCAAAAATGACGGCTCGACCTCCGGAATAACAAATCCTCGGCTCAATCGGGTTTGGGCGTCTCGGTCGGACTTACCTTTAGAGGACCAGCGTGTTTCATGTTTGGTCGCCAGCGCACGCCAAATGTTTTTTGTCGAGTCCGTTTGCGATGTCTCTTGGTCGGCCATGCAGCCTCACCTTAGGAGATTTAAAGGGAATCAAACAGCTGGGCAGTCCTAACCACCAATTTTCATGGGCGGTCGGTCAGGCCAGGGTACGTTAGTACGGTCCCATTGATCCATGTCTGGCATGCGCTCGCCGTCTTCGACCTGATTAGGTTGGAAGCGATGCGGGTCGACCTGGTGAGACATGGCTGCTTCCAAAAATTCATCTTCGTTCATGTGTAGGTACTCAAGGAAAATATCCAGCGAGGGCGGTCGTTTGCCGTCGTATTCTTTTTCCAGTTCGGCGCCGCGTTCCCGGTTCATGCGGCCATTGCGAATTTCGATATTGGCCAAATGGTTGGTGCGCCCAAACCCCCGCTTGATGTATTTCAGATAGTCGCGGATGCCCTGCATGTGGCATTCGATTTTTTCATAATCGAATTCAGGCGGAATACCTTCCACCCGGTCGCCCTGCCAATCCAGCTCCTGCTTGATAATCTCTACCTGCCTTTTGGTGTCCCATTTGATGTAGTTGCCGAGGCAGACTGAGCGGCAGCCGAGTTTGCGTAAGTCTTTGCGCGGCGGATAGGCAAAGGGATAAAGATCGCGTTTGGTCACGCGGCCGCCCAAGAACTCGTACATATCATCTGAGGTCATGCCGAGATTCATAGCCCTGTTAAACCGCTTTTCATCCACCTCTTCCATTTCTTCGTAGGTATAGAAACTCTGGTACTCAGCCAGGCTCTCTCCCCAAAACAACAACGGCGTTTCGTAACGCAGTGCCATCTGCATGGTGTGCGCATAAATGCCAGTGTGGCAGTGCCATCAGAAGTCGCCGCGCCGCTTAAGACTTTCCAGCATCAACTCACGCACCACGTGCCAGGACGGTGTGAACTGCACCACGTCAACGCCAAGAATTTTGAACGTGCGTTTATTATTTTCTTCCAAAGTCTGTCGGTAGAAGCCGTGATCAAAGCGCACCACTAGTGGCTTCATCTTCAGCTGCGTAACGATGTACCAAAGCTGGTAGGTGGAATCCTTGCCGCCAGAGAACGGCACAATACAGTCGTAAAGGCCCTTGTCTTTGAACTGGGCCACCAGGTCGTCAAGCTGACGCCCACGGTCGGCCCAATCCACCTTCTCTTCCTTGAATTCAATCTGATTACAGACCGAGCAAGTGCCTGTGTCATCAAAGGTGGTGGCTTCGGCGGTTTCGGGAATGAGGCACTTGGCACAGGATTTCATGAATAACTCGGCTGAACGGACAAAGGGCTAACGATAGAGGTTGAGCGGGGTTGTAGCACGCCGCCAGAGCAGGGGTCGAGACGGGCTGCTTGGCGCTTTGCATGAAAAATATGTAAGAGTCTCAAACGGTTCACCTTCCGCAGTCTTGGACAAGGCGGCTAGAACCTCGCATACTTCAACCACCTTGTGCAGGATACTCCGGTGAAAGATCAGACTCAGGCAGATACGGACCTCGTCTCCGTCATTATTCCGCTTTTCAATGAGGCGGATAACGTAGCGCCTCTATGCGCGGCCCTGACCACAGCATTAGAGGGTTTGGACCGCCCGGGTGAAGTGATTTTCGTCGACGATGGCTCGACGGACAACACAGCCGCGTTGCTAGCCGAAGCCGCTAAAGACCACGATACATTCAAAGTCATCAGCTTCAAACGTAACGTCGGTCAGACCCCGGCAATGATGGCTGGGATCGACCATGCCAAGGGTTCGGTTATAGTTCCCATGGACGGCGACTTGCAGAATGATCCGGCGGATATTGGGGTGCTGCTGGACAAGCTTGATGAGGGATATGGTGTGGTGTCTGGCTGGCGCAAAGACCGTCAGGATTCCTATTGGTCGCGTGTCGTGCCATCGCAGATCGCCAACGCATTGATTTCCTGGGTCTCAGGCGTCCCGTTGAAAGATTATGGCTGCACATTGAAGGCTTATCGCCGTGAGGTCTTAGAAGGCTTTCGCCTCTACGGTGAAATGCATCGCTTTGTCCCACTGTATGCACATTGGCAAGGCGCCAAGATTACTGAGCTTCCGGTTCGTCACCGGCCCAGAGAATGCGGCGAGTCCAAATATGGCATGACCCGTGTGTTCAAAGTGCTGCTGGATTTGCTTGTGGTAAAATTCCTGACTCAATACGACGCCAAGCCCATTTATATATTCGGCATGGTCGGGTTCGGATTCTTTGGTATTTCATTCATTGCCGGTGTGTGGGCGCTGTATCTCAAGTGGTTTGAGAACACTTCATTCATTGAAACGCCTTTGCCACTGTTGTTCACGTTGGGATTCATCACCGGCGTGATGTGCATCCTAATGGGGTTGCTAGCGGAAGTGCTGATGCGGGTTTATTACGAAAGTCAGGGCAAGCGCCAATACACTGTGCGCGAGCTCATCAACGTGGATGAAAACGTATGATAGCAACTGTATCTGATTTATGTGCGGCCTAGCGGGCTTCGTCGGCGCGGGGGACGAAAACGACCTGCGCACCATGATAGCAACACTGGTGCACCGCGGCCCTGACGGAGAGGGCTATTACCGCGATCATCATGCACCCGTTTTTCTCGGCCACCGACGACTCGCCATTCTCGATCCGGTGGGCGGCCATCAACCGATGTGGGACGCGGATGGCACGGTAGGCATTGTCTTCAACGGCGAAATCTATAATCACCGGTCGCTACGCAAAGAGCTCGAAGCGTTGGGCCATCACTTTGCGTCGGATCATGCAGACACCGAGGTTCTGGTGCATGGCTGGAAAGTGTGGGGAAACGACCTCTTCATTCGGTTAGACGGCATGTTCGCATTGGCCATATTCGACAGAAACGCTGGCGTCCTAACTTTGGCGCGAGATCGCTTTGGCGAGAAACCATTGTATTATGCCGCGCGGCCAGACGCCGTGATCTTCGGATCAGAACTGACTGCTTTACTCGAACATCCTGTGCTCAAAGGCGTCTCCGTTTCAAAAACCGCGCTGCAAAAGTTTTTTGCCCATGGGTTTTTTCCGGCGCCGCGCACGCCCTACGACGGCGTTCATAAACTTTTACCGGGCCATATTCTTTCTATTGATGCAAAGACTTTAGAGACCAAGAGCAACGCCTATTGGCGCTTCACTCTCGGTGATCCGGAACCTCCTTCTGGGACGGAAGAGGACTGGGCCGCTGAACTAAATGCCCTTTTGGCTGATGCGGTGACGTCACGGCTTGAGGCCGACGTGCCACTCGGACTGTTTCTCTCCGGCGGTATTGATTCCAGCGCTGTTTTATCATGCGCAGCCGACACGCTGGAACCCTCCAGCATTCGCACCTTCGCCATAGGGTTTAGCGAAACCAGCTTTGATGAATCTCCTTGGGCGGAAGAGATGGCGCTGCATGTGGGCAGCACGCACCAAGTTGAAATTTGTGACTTAGATGCGGCACAAGGCGCTTTGCCATCCGTCCTGACACGGCTGGATGAGCCACTGGGAGATCCGTCTATCCTGCCCACATCACTGCTGTGCGTCTTTGCCCGCAAGAATGTAACCGTCGCCTTGTCCGGCGACGGTGGCGATGAACTGTTCGCTGGCTATGACCCTTTCCGTATTCTGCGACGCGCACAAATCTATGAAAGGTATGTTCCACGGCCCGTGCACAGCGCTGTAAGAGTTATAGCTGCGGCTCTGCCACGATCAGATTCCAATATGAGCTTCGATTTCGTTTTGAACCGCGGTTTACGCGGACTCAAGCACCCCGAATCGGAATGGAATGCCCGCTGGCTTGGTGCTCTGGAGCCTGATGATATCGCTGCGTTATTCAATGAACCCGTTGATGCAGAGTCTCTTTACAGCGAAGCTATTTCCGCCTGGGAAGCCTGCCCGAGCACTCACATCGTCGATAAGACCCTCGACTTCTATACGCGGTTTTATTTGCCCGATGGGATCCTTACTAAAACCGATAGAGCCAGCATGGCTGTGGGTCTGGAAGCGCGCAGCCCTTTCTTGGCAAACGGCGTGGCGGACTTTGCCCAGCGTTTGCCGTGGCACACCAAACTGCGTGGCCGGACCGGTAAATGGATCTTGAAGCAAGCGCTGCGGGACCGCATACCCGCTGGCATTCTTTCCCGTCAGAAAAAAGGGTTCGGTATCCCCCTCGCGCGCTGGCTCAAAACCATGGACCCGCCTTCTAGTCCTATCCCTGCCGTCGACAACACATGGCTCAGGGGACGCTGGGCCAGCCACAAGGCGGGGCACAAAATTGGAAATGGAGATGACCGTTTGGCCTTGTGGTGTTGGATGGCGCTAAGTCACGGGCTTAAGCCATGACTACAGCCACCGATCTTTCGACGCTAGACTGCATTGTTACAGAGGATGCGTTTGCCCGCGTACGCGACAGCCAAGGTTTATATTTTGAGCCGTTGCAAGACTTGGATCCAAATCAGTTTGCCGCTGATACGCTTGATCCAACCAGAGCAGATGAAGCGGCAACCGTTTTGCAGCGCATTGTTTCGCTTCAAGGCAAGCGGGTACTGGAGATTGGTGCAGGTTGCGGTGTGATGCATATCGTCTGGTCAAAGAAATTTGGGATTGATGGCTATGCCATCGAGCCGGAACAAGAAGGATTCGGCGAGTCCGCTGCAATTGCCCGTGACCTTATAGCCGCCAATGGTCTTGATCCTGAGCGCATTATTGGGGCAACAGGAGAATCTCTACCATTCGAGGACAATCATTTCGACATCGTCTATTCGTCAAATGTGCTTGAACACACAGCCGACCCCATGCAGGTGCTCCGCGAAGCGGTGAGGGTGGTGAGACCAGGAGGCATTGTTCAACTGGTCTGCCCCAATTACCTGTCCTATTTCGACGGCCATTACGCCGCCTTTCACCCGCCCATATTTTCCAACCGCTTCTTTTGCTGGTGGATGAAAACCATTTACGGCAAAAATCCTGCTTTTGCTGCCACCATTCGCACAGAATTGAACCCGGTATGGGCACGGCGTGAAATCATTGAAATTTCTGAAACCACGCCGCTTGAATTGCTGGGCCTCGGTCAAGATGTCTTTCGGGAGCGCATGGGCGACGTGGCTGTTGGTCGTTGGATGGCCCTGGGAAAAGTCGGCCGGATTGTGCGCTGGGCTGCCGCGCTCAAACTCAACCGCATCGCAGCGGAAATCGCTGTCCTTTTGCAGGGCTGGACCCCACTGATCGTCACCGTGCGTAAGCGCGTCTAAGGCTTCCCATTCCGGTCTTTGAAATCAGCCACGGCGCCAATGACCGCGCCGAGAAGGGTGTATCCCAACAGCACAAACGAGAGCGCGACCGCATCTGCCGGTGCAACGCCGACAAACCCAAGGAGAACCACGAGCCCACCTTCACGTAATCCTACACCCGCCACGGTGATGGGAAGTAGTAGCACCAAAGACACGAGGCCTACCACCGCCACCCAAGCCGCAAACGATAGGCTGATGCCCATTCCTGCCCCGAGATAGGCGACCACGATCACGGCCAGAATCTGAAATGCAACACCAGTGAGAAAGGACGCAACCAAGGGCCACCAATCGCCGACGGAGGCATGCCACGCCCTCAAGAAGCGGCCGAGGGCGTTATCCAGGGCGTCAGGAAGACGCGGCAAAATCAGGGGTAAGAGGAGTGCAAGGATCAATCCGGCGAGCAATGCAAAAGACAGCGCCGGAAACGCTGCAGGAAAACCACGGGAATCAGTCAGCAATGCCAACCCGGTAATCAGAAGCAACGCCGCCAAACCGGTAATCTTGTCCACCATCACGGCGGCAACCACAGATGCCCCATCATCACCTGGACGGACCAAGCGGTAGGCTTTCATGGCATCGCCCAGCAATTGGCCGGGGAGAACCGTGCCATAAAACAATGCGACAAAGGTATAGCGGATGAGATCGGACAGCGGCCGGCCCGGCATGACCATCTGCAGTTTTACGCCGTTTAAAGCATGAGCCAGGATGTACAGCACCGCTGCCGTGATGACGGTGCCAAGTGTCAGGCGGCCAATAGCCTCAAACACCAGACCAAAGTCCAGACGGCGGGCCACCACAAACAGCAAAGCACCACTGACGATAATTTTCGTGGCTAAAACGGCAGGGCGGTTAGAATTCTGTGGCATACGGCTTTGGTCACCCTTCGTACTTGAGCGTCTCGGGTATAGTCTGCTACCCCGGCGGCGACAACGCTTCGTCGTTCACTTTAAATAGACCAAACGGGAATGACCTTGCCAAAACCACCGCGCTTTCTGTTGATTAATTACGAATACCCACCCGTGGGCGGGGGTGGTGGCAATGCCACCCAGCAGATTGGCAGGATCCTGGCAGCGCGGGGCGCGAAAGTTACCGTACTAACGGCCGCACAGGGCGGCTTGCCACGCCGCGAGAACGACCGGGGCGTTCAGCTTTATCGCATCTGGGCGGCGCGCCGCCGGCCAGATCGCTGCTCCGTATTCGAAATGCTTATTTTCCTAACCCACGCACTCATTGCGGCACCGAGGCTCGCCCGGCAGGTCAAAGCAGACGCGGCGCTGGTGTTTTTCTCACTGCCGACAGGGCCAGTGGGCTGGTGGCTCAAACGCCGCTTGGGATTGCCCTACGTGTTGTCCCTGCAGGGCGGTGATGTTCCTGGTTTCATGAGAGAGGAGCTGGCTTTCTATCATCGCCTAAGCGGCCCGGTGATCACCCGCGTATGGCAGAACGCATATGCCGTCATCGCGAATTCGAAGGGACTGGCCGATCTTGCCCGTGCTCATTCGCCGGATGTGGGCATAGGTATAATCCCCGCTGGAGCGGATCTGGACAGCGTGAAACCACCGACGGTACCGACCCTGGAAGGGCCCCTACACCTGCTATTCGTCGGCCGCCTTGTCAGCCAAAAAGGTCTGGATGTTCTGTTGCGGGCACTCTCATCTTTAAAAGATGAAAAAAACTGGTTACTCACCATCGCGGGTGAAGGCCCTCTCAAGGACGAACTTGCCCGTGCTGCACAAGGGTTGCGCCTCACCGAGCACATCAACTTTCGCGGTTGGCTGGAGCGCGATCATTTACCCGCCGTCTATAGGGATGCTGACGTGTTTGTGCTGCCGTCCCGCGACGAAGGTATGCCCAATGCCATGCTCGAAGCCATGGCTGCTGGACTGCCGGTGATAGGCAGCCGCGTTGCAGGGATTGATGAAGTGGTGATCGACAATGAGACCGGACTTTTGTTACCGGTGGATGACGCGGACGCTCTAACCATCGCCCTCAAGACCGTAATTGCTGACCGCAACAAGACCTTTGCCCTTGGCCAAGCCGCGCGCAAGCGCGTAGAAGATCACTATAGCTGGGACTTAGCAGCATCGGCTTATGTAGAGTTGCTTTCCGATGCAGCGGGGTTGGAAACGCCATGACCGCGGCTCCGCTGGATGCACCAGCTTATGATGACCTCTGGGCAGCCGGATGGGATGACACGCGTTTGTATGGGCCAATGGCCCGGCATTGTCGGCGAATTATGAAAGACATGAGCACCGACCTATCACCGGCGTCCATCCTCGATGTGGGTTGTGGTGAGGGATCCTTGCTCAAGGCGTTGATGGATGCACATCTTGGCTCAAGCGGAACAGGATTAGAAGTGTCTGCGCAAGCGATTGCATTGGCACAACGGGTTGTTCCAGATGCCACCTTCCAATCATGTGATGTCGCGACCGATGCGTTGGATGAAACGTTTGATCTGGTGGTCTCCGCCGACGTGGTTGAACACATCGGGGACGATGCAGCTGCCATCGGCAATATGGCCGCCATGACAGCGCCTGGTGGGCGATTAATTATCTCAACACTGCAGGGCCGCATGCGCAAATTTGAACGCCAGGTCGGGCATGTACGCAATTACGCGCCCGGCGATCTGGAAGACAAAATGCGTGCCGCCGATTTAACCATAGAGCGCGTTGTGGCTTGGGGTTGGCCGTTCTATTCACCGCTGTATCGCACTCTTTTAGATGTGATGGATAACAAAGGCACAATGGGGCGCTTCGGACCATTGAGAAAACTCATCTGCAATCTTTTGTATGGTCTGTTTATGCTAAACCGGTCAACCAAGGGCGACTACATCTTCGTGCGCGCGGTAAAGGGTCAGACGAAATGATGTCTCTTGGGAAAGTTTTGGTCACCGGCGCAGACGGATTCATCGGCTCTCACCTGACCGAAGCGCTGGTACGCGCCGGACACGATGTGCGTGCCTTTGTCCTCTATAACAGTTTCAATTCCTGGGGCTGGCTGGACCACACCACAGACGACGTACGTGATGCGCTTGATATCTTTGCCGGTGATGTGCGTGACCCCCATGGCATGCGAACCGCCATGCAAGGCTGCAACACGGTACTGCACCTTGCCGCACTTATATCCATTCCCTACAGCTACCACTCACCAGCGGCCTATATAGATACCAACGTTAAAGGCACCCTGAATGTCGTGCAGACAGCAAAGGATTTAGAAGTATCGCGGGTGATCGTGACCTCCACGTCTGAGGTGTATGGCACCGCGCAATTCGTGCCAATAACCGAAGAGCACCCACTGCAGGGGCAGTCACCTTACTCAGCATCCAAAATTGGCGCCGACCACATCGCTCTGTCTTTTCACCGTGCCTTTGGCACACCGGTGAGTGTTGTCCGCCCCTTCAACACCTACGGACCACGTCAATCGGCGCGCGCGGTGATTCCCACCATCATCACGCAAATTCTCGCCGGGAAGAAAGAAATTAAACTGGGGTCACTGCATCCGACCCGGGACTTTAACTATGTAGAGGATACGGTGTCTGGGTTCTTGGCCATGGCATCGAGCGAAGCAAGTGTTGGTGAAACGATTAACATTGGCTCCAACTTCGAAGTCGCCATCGGAGAGACAGTAGACATGATCAAAGAAATCATGAGCTCAAACGTAAAGATCATGACGGATGACGAACGCATCCGCCCCGAAGCGTCGGAAGTGGAGCGACTGTGGGCGTCCAATGCAAAGGCCAAAGAAATCATGAATTGGTCTCCCGCCTTTGGAGGCCGGGACGGTTTCAAGCGCGGGCTGGAAAAAACCATAGCTTGGTTCTCAGACCCCGCACACGCACCACTCTACAAGGCTCATCTCTACAACATTTGATATCCGGATCAGCGCATGGACATTCCCACCCTTGAAACAGACCGGCTAATCCTACGATGCTTCCGCGCCGACGATATCGATGCTTATGCAAATATGGTTTATCATCCAGATGTCAGCCCCTTCATTTCAACATCTGGGCAATCCATGGGCCGGCTTGGGGCTTGGCGACACATGGCCGCTGGTGTTGGTCAATGGTTGTTGCGAGGGCATGGTTTCTGGGCTGCGGAAGAGAAGTGCACAAGTAAGTTCGTCGGACGCATTGGGCTCAATTATCCCGAAACCTGGCCGGGCCGGGAAGTGGCCTACGCTGTAGCCAGGGAGCATTGGGGCAAGGGTTATGCGACGGAGGGCGCGGCCGCGGCGCGCGACTACGCCTTTGAAAATCTAGGATGGGATGAAGTGGTTTCCATCATTCACCCAGACAACGGGCGTTCCCTCGCAGTGGCGAAACGTCTGGGCGAAACTTTTAAGGAAAATTGGAAAGTTGAAGATGTTAACTATGGTGTGTACGCCATCACCCGCGCCGATTGGGAAAAGCTAGACCGCTGAACCATGACTTTAAGACCATGACAGACTTTGACCGGCATCTCCGCTTTCCCGGCACCATCAACTTCCGTGACATGGGCGGCTATAGGACGTCTGACGGCGAACAGGTGGCGCGGGGGCGGTTGTTTCGCTCTGGACACTTAGCGCACGCAGAAGACTCTGCGTTGCAGGAGATTGCCGATCTAAACATTACCCTGGTGTGCGACTTTCGCATCGACGACGAACGGGAAGAACACCCCAACCGCTATCATGACGACCACTCATCCGAAATCGAGACGCTGCCAATTTGGCCGTGGAAAGCGCCAGGAGCAGATGTAGCGGCCCGTAAAATGATGACAGGTGAAATCAGTGCAGATGAGGCGGCCGGTTATCTGGGCTTAGGCTATCGGGAGTTCGTACGCGATCAATCAGACCGGTTTGCCAAAATGTTCTCTGCTATTCTGGCCGGCGAACACACTGCCTTGTTGCTTCATTGCTCCGCCGGAAAAGACCGCACCGGAATTGGTTCTGCGTTACTGCTTTCAACCCTTGGGGTTTCGCGCAGCGATGTTGTTGCAGACTATATGCAATCACTTGATGGGCAAGGCGCACACGCACAGACCATGTTCTATGTTGAAAAGGACTGGGCCGCACATGAGGGACCCGAACCTGCTTGCACGAAGGATGATATCGTTACCCTGTTTTCTGTTCATCCCAGCAAAATACGCGCGGCCTTTGATGAAATGGAACAGGTCGGTGGATCAGTGGACGGTTACATCCGCGATGTACTCGGCATAACAGACGACGCGCGGACGGAACTTAAAAAGCGTTACGTGGAATTGCTCTAAGTCTTTCTAAGCAGCGCAATATAGAAGCCATCAAGGCCGCCCTTATCAGACCAGAAACTCGGCAGGATGCGCAGTGCGCCCGCCTCGTCGATCCACTTTGCATTGGCCCCCAAGGGTTTGGGATCAATTTTCAATTGGCTGAAATTGCCGTCCTTGATAACAGCCTCAACGACATCAGCCCCTTCACCAGGTTCAAGAGAACAAACGGCATAAACCAACACACCGCCGGGCATGAGCATCTCTGACGATTTTCTCAACAAAACTTTTTGGTTATCCGGATACCCACGGATTTCTTTGCGCGTTTTCACGTAGCCTAGATCAGGATGACGTCTGAGTGTGCCTGTCGCTGAGCAAGGTGCATCAAGCAATACGGCGTCGAACTTTTGCTTGGGTGTCCAATCGGTTGCATCTGCCTTTACGATTCCGGCCTGCACACCAATACGAGTGAGGTTTTCCCTTAGACGGTCGAGACGCATGTCGGACCGGTCAACGGCAGTGACCGCGCATCCAGCGGAAGCCAACTGCAGTGTTTTCCCCCCGGGTGCTGCGCACAGATCAACGACCGATTTGCCTTTAGGGTTATCGAGCTCATTAAGCAACACCTTGGCCGGAAGCGCGGCAGCGGCATCCTGGACCCACCACGCACCGTCTTTAAAACCAGGTAATTCCTGAATAAGACCTGAAGCCTGACAGCGAAGGGACCCCGTAGACAGAACGGTCGCCTTCAACGGCGCCGCCCAAGTATCAATCGCTGCCACGTCCTTAAGAGACAGATCGAGCGGCGCTTCCACAAGATGAGCGGCGGCAATTTGCTGCGCAGTCTTGTTTCCATATGCCTTGACCCACCCGTCCCACAGCCAGCCTGGCGTGGAGAGACGCAGCGTATCCTGCTCCGCCAAAAGATCTTTGCCCTGGCTCACGACTTTGCGCAAAACGGCGTTGACCAGACCGGTCATCTTTGACTGACGCACCCGTTTAACCAGTTCAACGGACGTATCAACGGCAGCATGAGGAGCCGTATCAAGGAATAGAATCTGTGCTACCCCAAGACGCAACGTATCCTCCACCGGCGGCAGCGGCGTGCGGGTTACGAAATGACCGAGCACAGCATCAATTTGGCCGAGACGGCGTAACGTTGTCGCGACAAGGAGGCGAACAAAAGCGCGATCCCGCGGCTCTAAAGTGCCGGCGACTTTCTGGAAACGCGTATCGACGGCTTTGCCGTCACGCACGGCCCCCGCAAGCAACGCCAGGGCTGCTGCGCGGGAAGAGACCGGTTCCGTTTTTTTCTTAGAGTCCGATGACGCACTCATTCGGGTGGAAGATTCAGATCGGTCGGCAGCTCTGCAAACCGGGACAGCCAAGCGTCAGATGCAATGCCTTCCGCATTGGTCGCCGTAAACACCCGGTTGGCCGCATCAGGCCGGCCGGCGGCGGCAATGACCACAGAGGCCAAGTCTTCCCAGCCGATGACCATGCCGGCGCGATACTCACTGCGTGGAATCAATGAAATCATTTGCTGCGCACCTGGGCTGTCGTCGATGGCTGCCGGCCCAACCACGACGTATTCCAGACCCGAATCCACCAGCACCTGTTCAGCCTTGCCTTTCCATATCAATACATTTCCACCGATGGTGTTGAGAAAGTGGTCTTTCACACCGGAAGACGACGACGTGATGATGACGAATCGGGTTGCGCCAGCCGCCTTCGCTGCAGTGGCAAGGTTGAGTGTACCTTCGTGATCAACCTTCTCCGATGTGTTGCTTCCGAAAGGCATCATTGATGCGACAGCAGAAATGACGATGTCGACTCCTTCGACGGCCGCCGTTAACGAGTCTGGATCAGTGACATCAGCTTTGATCCAAGTGTATTGGCTGCCGAACTTCTTTATGGCGCGATCGACGTTGCGGGTCATACCGCGCACATCAAGACCAAGGTCATGCAACTGCCTCAACACGTGATTGCCGTTCGCGCCGGTTGCACCGCCAAGCAAAATAGTTTTGCCTTGCAAGGCAGCGAGAGTCTCATCACCGACAGAGGTGGGTGCTGCTGCTACGGTGGTATGAAAAAGAACGAGCGAGACGAATGAAAATAACCGTGCTGCATTAACCAGCATCGAGAAACGTTCTAACAATGTGTGTTGCCTCTTCTGTTTTTATGTCGAGAAAGCCGTGACTCCAGCGCGGTAAATCATGAATGTAGCTGTCGGCGTGGGCCAGTAAATCTTTCGCCCTGGGAGTGCGCTCCCAAACATCGTCTTCCGGATTGAGCACGAGCATGGGTTGGGTCACTTTGGGAATCGCAGCGCCGCTGTCATAGGCAAACGCCGCCGCATGGCCCCACCATGAAATCGCCGGGTTCAACACCCGAGCCCAGAATGTCCTGCCAATATGTTCGAGAGTGCGGCCCTCCATACTCCAATGCACGGCAGATTGCCACCAGCCTTGCACATGCGACCCGTCTTCTTTCAGCGGCTCAGGCCCATAGATCCGTTTGACCTCCGCAAGTTCTTCCGGCGTGTAGATGGGTGCAGACACCATGACAACGCGATGGACCAAGTTGGGATTGTTGATCGCTGTTTCCACCGCGACCTTAGAGCCGGTGTGGTAACCCATCAGGTCAACATCGGTGATTAGTTTGGCATTGAGAAGATCAAGAGCGACGTCGGCATAATCGGCGATCGTGGGCTGTTGCGGTGACGGGTCGGAATTGCCGAAGCCAGGTGTGTCCATGGCGATGACGACACGATCGCGCCCCATCTCAGCCATAAACGTTTCATAGATGACGCCGGAATAGGGACTCATGTGAAAACAGACCAAAGGCCGCTTACCGGTTTCGTGATCCGGTTGAGCGATGCGGTAGTGGATCTGACCAAAGCGGCCGTCCGCATACCCCCTGTGTACCGGTACTCCAGTCATGAGGGCTCTCCGTCGAGGTAACCTCGAATGAGGCCGCCCGCATCTTCGGTGTAAATGTCGAGATAGCCATGACCCCAATCAGGAAGTTCGTGAATACGGCCGTTTTGCATGATGTCATCGGCGCGGCGCGAATGTTCTACCAGATCGTCATTGGGGTTGAGTAACAAGACCGGTTGGGTCACCTGCTTCAACTTTTCGCCCATAGGAAAATCAAACGCCGCGTTGTGGCCCCACCAGGAAATGTCAGGCCGGCGCAAGGCGTCAGCAAACTGTACGCCAACATAATCCATAGTGTAGCCGGGCCCAGCCCAGAAAAGATGGCCTTTCCATGCTTTGGCCACGTGGCTGCCGTCCTCAGAGAGTTCTGGCTTGGCATAGTGATCGCGAAAGTCCTGAAGCTCTTCGTCACTGAAAATTGGAGCTGACGTCAGGATCAATTTGCGGACCCGGTCGGGCTGCTGCAAGGCCAACTCCACACAAGTTTCTGAACCCGTGTGATAGCCCATGACATCAACCGTAGCGAGACCCAGGGCATCTAGCACGTCGGTCATAGCTGCGGCATAATCTGAGATCGACGGCTGCTTTGATGGCGGATCGGAGTCGCCGAAACCAGGGGTGTCAGGTGCCACAGCCAGGCGGTCTGTGCCCATGTGGCCCAGGAAAGTCTCATAGATGCGCCCGGAGTTGGGGCTCATATGAAAACATACCAGCGGCGTGCGTGCACTCTCTTGGTCCGGTCTTGCCATCCGCAGATGGATTTGGCCAAAACGGCCCTCTACGTAGGCGCGCCTGACCGGGACCGAAGGACTACTGGATGTTGTCATACCGGGACCGTCGTCTGCAGCGCTCGCAACGTCAAGACTAAAGAAAGCCCCCGCCAGCGCCCCCTGCCATTATCCGGTCAGAGACCTGGGCCAATCCAGACGATGACGCCAGCGCCAAAGGCGGTATGATCGTCACAACACACAGTTTGAGGGACACATAATGAATGAACACTGGGATGCCATCATTATAGGCGCCGGCACGGCAGGACTGCCTGCCGCTATTTTTGCCGCTGAGCGCAGCGATAAAATTCTTGTTCTCGATGTCGCGCCGGAAATTGGCGGCACGCTGCATTTGAGTTCGGGACAAATGAGCGCTGCTGGTACACGCTTACAGAAAGAGCAGGGAATTGAAGATTCTCCCGAGCTGCACATTGAAGACATCATGCGCATTTCTAAGAACACTGCGGATAGAACGGTAGCCGGCCTGGCCGTCAACAATGCGGCTGAAACTCTGGATTGGCTGGAGACCATCGGCTTCCAGCCGCTGCCCGACCATCCAGTCAAAGGCCAAGCTCACGAGCCCTATAGCCTCAAGCGCTACGTCTGGGGAGAAAACTTGGGCAAGTCGATACTTGCCGTACTAAAGCCAGTATTTGAAAAGGCCATAGGCAGTGGCCGCGTCACATTGAAACTCAACACCCGCGTGACAAAACTGGTGCTGGACGAGGACGGCGCCGTCACCGGTTTAGCCGCCAGAACCGGCGGTGGCGCTGAGGAAACTTATAGCACCAGCGCCGTGCTGATTGCCGCCGGCGGTTATGTGGCCAATGGCGCCATGTATAAGGAGCTCAGCGGCCACCCGGCCTATGGCGACCACTCTTACCCCTATTGTGTTGGTGACGGCTTGAACTTGGGGCTGTCCGCTGGCGGCACCGCGCAAGGCCACGAAAACTATCTCACCAGTTTTGGCGTGGTGATGCAGAGCTATGACGTGCCCAGTAAGGTGCGCTGTCGACAGATCCACTGGCCTGAACGGCGCATGCCTTGGGAAATTTACGTCAATGCCCATGGCAAGCGATTCATTCGCGAAGATGAACCTAGCGTGGATGTGCGCGAACACACCATTCAGGAACAACCTGACTTGCGTCACTGGATCATGTTTGATTCAGTCACGTTACAAGAGGCGCCCCCCCTGTTTGCTGATTTCGGTGCAGACGATATTAAAACCGCCGCCGAAAACGGCGAGCCCATGTTCTATGTGGCAGACACCGTTGAAGACCTTGCAGACAAAGCCGGATTGCCGGTGGATGTCGTGGTGCAGACGGTCGCGGACTACAACGCCGCACAATCCAGGGGATCGGATTCCTTCGGCCGTCAGAATATGCCGCGCGGAATTTCCGAAGCGCCGTTTTATACCATTCGCTCTCAAGCCATGTCGGTCTCAAGTACCGTCGGGCTTAAGGTTAACGAAAGTCTGGAAGTTATTCGCGATGATGAATCAACCATCACCGGTCTCTATGGGGCCGGCGAGTCCCTCGGGCAGGGGGCCATGATGGGCAGCTCTTTCTGCGGCGGCATGTTGGTCACGCCGGCACTGACGTTCGGACGCCTGTTAGGACAGCGGCTCTTGCCCATTGGAGATGCAGCCAGAGCCGCAGCGGAATAGTGATATGGCACCGCCAAAACCTGACACGAAGAAACAGCCGGCATTCGAATCGGAGCCCTCTGACAAGAGCAAAACCGATGAAACAGTGACATTGGAAAAGGATGCTGAAACCGGCGGCCCGAAAGGACCGGAGCCGACAAGGTTTGGTGACTGGGAGCAAAAGGGCCGCTGCTCAGATTTTTGAGATACAGCTCATAAGCTAGCTCGGATCTTAAACGGTTTTTTATAAACCTTGCTCCAAGCCTATGACTCTGAAGGATGACGTCACGATAGCGTGCACTTTTCTATCCCAGGTTGCCGCCAGATCAAAGGTTAGCAGGAATACTTAAACCATGCCCTTAACTACGCATAGCGTCTGAAAGGTTGTAGTCTCAGCCTTAACGCCACTACGTTTGAAGGCTGAATTTTTCCAGCCCACATTTAGTATGCGCGAGCCGCGTTTTTGAAAGACTGTAAATGAAACAAGAAAAAAAGAATCAAAACCCTCATATGGCCGGCAGCCTTGCCCCCTCAGTTAAAGGGTCTGGACCTGCAAGTTGGGGAGAACGTAGTTGGCATGCAGATAATGTAACCACATACCCGGACAACATCGCGGATTGGACCGACATGTCCAGACTCATTCGGGAATTTGTTTTGCCTGGGCATATTCCTCCATCCCCGTTTTTAACAGAGAATGATACGATTATTACTTTAGGATCCTGCTTTGCGAGAGAACTCCGGTTCTTCTTAAGCCGCTATGGTTTGTCGTCAGCAAACTTTTGGATTCCATCTGGTCTGAACAACACATTTGCGCTTGCGGACTTCGTGTCTTGGTGTGTAACCGGTAAAGAGACAGATCGCGGCTACAGGTATGACCGAACAGATTCTGGCCAAATCGTCGAGTGGAAGCCGGACGACGAACAACGAGTCTATGCCCAACACCTATCGGATGCCGGCGCTTTCGCCTTTACACTCGGTTTAGCAGAGGTTTGGGAAGACACTCAAACCGGACAGGTCTTCTGGCGCGGCGTCCCTGAAAGTATTTTCGATGATCAACGTCATAGGTTCCGTCTTTCGACCGTTGAAGAAAACGTGTCCAATATTCGTGAAATGATAAAGTTGATTAGAACCGTTAATCATATTGCCCCTATTGTGTTTACGCTATCGCCTGTCCCGCTGAAGGCAACATACCGGCCGCAGTCATGCATAACATCTGATTGCGTTTCGAAATCTACTTTGCGTGTCGCCCTCGATCAGGCCATAAATGACGGCGCTGAACACGTTTACTATTATCCGTCTTTTGAGATCGTTAAGTGGCTTGGTTGTAGCCTGTCATTCATGGCGTTTAGCATGGAAGACGACAACACCCGGCATGTATCAAGATGGTATGTCATTAACATTATAAAAGAATTCGTGTCCGCTTTCTTCGAGCCGGCGGCGGTGGCAAAGTTCGCAGCAGGCCTAAAGGCAGATGGCATTCCTGACGATACATCGCAGCCATTTCGGTATGCTGCTGGTCAAACGTTGAATTAGCAAAAAGCAAAAATTGCAAGTCGTGGCGACATACCAATCGCGGCGGGCGCTGTTAAAGCATCTAGAACAAGGGCCGCGCCAATACCCTCTCCTTGATATTCCAGCAGAACGCCGATGGGGCGTAGCCCGAACCCCCTCGCCTCTAATGACTCATTGATCTATACGGGGCTGACCACGGCGTGCCCTAAAATGGAGCCTTTCTGTTCCGCCACAAGGGAAGGGGCGAGCGCGCTGTGATCACACAAGCCGTCTACGAGGTGCGCTTCAGCTGTGGTTTTAAACGCTGCAGAATGAACCATATGAATAGCGGAGATGTCTGACCAGAATTCGTTACGAAGTTTGTGCAGGGGTAGTGTCATGCCCCCGCCCGGTTTTTGACCAAATCTTCGACCACACTCGGGTCAGCCAATGTTGAGATGTCACCAAGCGAACCAACATCATCTTCGGCGATCTTACGGAGAATGCGGCGCATGATTTTTCCGGACCGGGTTTTGGGTAAGCCCGGAGCCCATTGCAGATGGTCAGGCTTGGCGATGGCACCGATGTCGTTGCGGACCCAGGCGACCAGCTCATCGTGCAGCGTCTGGCTAGGCTCCGTCCCGTCCATCAGCGTTACATAGGCGTAGATCCCTTGGCCCTTAATGTCATGCGGAAAGCCAACGACGGCGGCTTCCGCGACGGCCGTGTGCGCGACCAGTGAGCTTTCCACTTCCGCCGTTCCCATGCGGTGCCCAGAGACGTTGAGCACGTCATCGACGCGACCGGTGATCCAGTAGTAGCCGTCTTCATCACGCCGGCAGCCATCACCACTAAAGTACTTGCCCGGATACTGAATGAAATAGGTATCAATGAAACGCTTGTGATCTCCGTAGAGAGTACGCATTTGACCGGGCCAGGAGCTCTTCAAACAAAGGTACCCTTCGGCAACGCCTTCAAGTTCTTGGCCTTCCGCATCAACCAAGCACGGCTGAACTCCGAAAAATGGCCGCGTGGCCGAACCGGGTTTCAATTTTGTCGCACCTGGTAACGGCGCAATTAGAATGCCGCCCGTTTCCGTTTGCCACCAGGTATCGACAATGGGGCAACGGCCGTCACCGACAACGCGGTGGTACCACAGCCAGGCTTCTGGATTGATCGGTTCGCCCACCGTTCCCAGCAAACGCAACGTGGCGCGGGAGGTCTTCTTGACTGGCTCGTCACCTTCACGCATCAGCGCACGCAACGCAGTGGGCGCTGTGTAGAACGTGTTTACACCATGTTTATCAACAACGTCCCAGACGCGGCTGGAGTTGGGATAATTGGGTACACCTTCGAACATCAGTGTGATCGCGCCATTGGCCAGGGGCCCATAGATTATGTAGGTATGCCCTGTCACCCAGCCTACATCGGCGGTACACCAATAAACCTGCCGGGCATCGTAATCGAACACGTATTTGTGGGTCATGGCAGCGTAAACCATGTAGCCGCCCGTGGTGTGCAAGACACCTTTCGGTTTTCCAGTAGATCCTGACGTGTAAAGAATGAACAGCGGATCTTCGGCGCTCATTTCTTCCGGCTCACACCACGTACCTGCGGCCTCCGTCATGACGTGATACCAAACATCACGCGGTGACAGCATCGGCACGCCCACTTTAGTGCGCTCGACCACAACAACATGCCGGACGCCAGGACACTGCTGCAAGGCTTTGTCGACATTAGCTTTAAGAGGAATGGCCTTGCCGCCGCGCATGCCTTCATCTGCGGTCACGACCAGTTCGGCGTCACAGTCATTAATACGGTCCGCTAAAGACTGGGGTGCAAATCCACCAAACACCACCGAATGCACCGCACCTATGCGCGCGCAGGCGAGCATGGCCACAGCCGCTTCGACGATCATCGGCATATAAATACAAACCCTGTCACCCTTGTTGACGCCAAGCGTCTTCAGCACATTGGAAAAACGGCACACCTGTTCGTACAAGTCTGCATAGGTGACGTTCTCGTGCTGGGTCGGGTCGTCTCCTTCCCAAATTATGGCCGTGTCCGGACCTAACTTATCGAGATGGCGATCAAGGCAGTTGTAACAGGCATTCAGCGTGCCATCCTCAAACCACTTGATGGAAACGTCATCTGCGCCATATCGCACGGACCTCACTTTGGAGTAAGGCGTCATCCAATCGACAATTTGGCCATGCTCACGCCAGAACTCTTCAGGGTCATCGACAGATTTCTTGTACATCTCATGATACTGAGCGTCCGTCACTAGCGCGGTTTTGGTCCAAGCCTCTGGAACATCAATGACGGTGTGGTCGGTCATGGGAGCGCCTCCTCTGTCCGGACCAAATGACCCGGTTTATGTACGTTTCATTATCACGGATGATGCCCGAAGCCATTGACCTGAGTCACCCTTTTGGTGAAGTGGCTTAACGCTCTTCAGGAACGGCGATCACCTCACCCGCCTCTACTTTGATAGGGAATGGCTTGAGGCTTTTACCCCGGCAGGGGCCTCGGGTACAGTAGCCGTCCGTGGGGCGGAAATGCGCGCCATGCATCGTGCACAGCAAATAATTTCCAGTGCGATCAAAGAATGTATCGCCGACCATATTGAGTGGGACCCGGGCGTGGGGGCAGGAATTTATAAAAGCGTGCACATCGCCTTTCCACTCCACCACCATGATCGAATATTGCTCCTCTCCGTTGACAATGACCACGTCTTTGGCACGGATGGATGCTAGGTCATCTACGCGGCAAAGCACGCGTCCAGCCAGTTCATCGGGATCAGGATACATCGTTACTTCAGTGTTTGGAGGCGTCAGCCCATCGGTAAGATATTGCGGCTTGGCCGCATAATGACGGACTCAAATAAATCGGCCTTGTAATAGGGCTCGTCTTTGATCCAGCCACGCGCCGCCGCTACGGATTCAAACTCTAGAATGTATAGGCTGCCCTGGAATCCTTCGCCATCATCACCCAACAGCGGGCCCACATATTCGCCGGTGGGCATGTTGGCCTTGAGCCACTCAAGATGAGCGGGCCGTGTGGCCATGCGCAAGTCAAGATGATTAGGTTTATCGAGACACATGATGGCGACGAGCATACTCAAAGTCCTTATAGGCAATTAGTGGAACAACTATCCCTGAAACTGAACAATGCCGGACAGGCATTTCGGCGCGATGGTAACACGGGCGAGAATATTACCGTTATCCAACGAGACTTTGGCCACTTCACCGGTGAACCAGTTGGCAGCGTATACCGTTGCACCATTCGCACCAGGTGCGATCAACGCCCAGCCAAAACCATCCAAGGGAAAACTGGAAACTTCTTCGCCTCCTTCGGTTATCACCGTCACTTTAGTGCCGAGCGGCAAGACGACTTTGTCGCCCGTCAGGTGTTCCACATCAAATACCATGGCTGGCGGGCGACCTGGCGCGGCATCTGGCAAAGTCATGAGATCCGCCAATTGAGTGCCCGCCTGAAGATCAAACCGCATTACACGAGGGCCTGTTTCGGACGTGTAAATAAGCGTGTGTCCGTCCGATGCCAAGGTGGTGTGGGTAGCACCCATGCTGCCACTCACTCCGCCATGGACCTCTGGAATGTAAGAGCGGACGAAGTTTTCGTCGGCACCGTATTCCCAAATCTCGCCACGCCCCACACTTTCAGGGTCGTCGGGCAGGTACGGGTAGCGGGTGGTTAATCCTTCTGGCTGAGAACTGCCCTTGAGGTACTCGACTAGAACGAAGTTTCCATTCTCAAGAAATTGCACAGAGCCGAAAGGGCGGTCAGCAAACTTTTTGGTCGGCAGCGGTGAGCCATTCGGTTTCACACGCACAACCACCCAAGCAAAGCTATCGAAAGCCCAAAGAGTATCATCAGGACCAAACGATAAGCCGCCGACCAGATGAGACGTCCCTTCCGTCCACAATACGCCTTTGAGATTTAAGTCTGCGTCAAACTGAAGAATACGCCCACGGCCAGCATGATCGTCTTCAGTATTGTTTAGCAACGTTGCGCCGATAAAAACATCTCCGGCAGCAAAGGGCCTGAGTGTGGAAGTATTCGGATCGAAACTAGCTGGGTTTCTGCCCTCACTCATGAACGGAATCATAATAAGAAAACTTCATAGAAACTGTGTCCAACTGAATTTCATTGAGCGCACCCACTCTTTCTCGTGGCTCTATTTTTCACGACCATAATCATCTTCGATACGAACGATGTCGTCTTCGCCCACATATTCGCCGGACTGCACCTCAATCATTTCCAGATCAACTTTGCCCGGGTTTTGTAATCGGTGAATTGTACCGGAGGGAATAAAAGTGGATTCGTTTTCGCCCAACAAAAATTCTTTTTCGCCATTGGTCACCACTGCAGCGCCTTTGACTACGACCCAATGCTCTGATCTGTGCCGGTGTTTCTGTAGTGACAGTTTAGCGCCGGGCTTTACGCCTATGCGTTTGACTTTAAAGCGCTCCCCTTCATCGACGGTCTGAAACCAGCCCCATGGGCGGTAGGTTTTGGCGTGGGCCGTTGCCACCTCTTTGCCGTCAGCCTTGAGCTGAAACACGACATCCTTAACTTTCTGGTCATGCGCTTTGTCGGCCACCAGCACAGCGTCGTCGGTAACGACCACAACTATACCATCAAGGCCGACGACCGCCGTCGACTGGCTGCCGGTACGCACGTATGTGTCTTTGGTATCGATCGCCACCACCTCGCCAAGAAGGGTGTTGCCATAAGCGTCCTGCCTGCTCTCCGTATGCAGGGCCGACCACGACCCCACATCGGACCAGCCCATATCAACTGGTACCACAGCGGCCTTGTCGGTGCGTTCCATGACGCCATAGTCGATAGATTGGTTGGGCACGGATGCAAATGTCTCGGCATCAAGACGAAAGAAAAAGAGATCGTTGGACCCCTTGTCCAGGGCCGCCTTGCACAGGGGCGCTATGACCGGCTCAAACCGGGTTAACTCTTCGAGAAAGACCTTCACCGGGAATACAAAAATCCCAGCGTTCCATGCGTAGTCTCCGGCCTCAACAAAGGACTTTGCTGTTTCGGCGTCGGGTTTTTCGACGAAGGCTGATATGCTATGCACGCCATCTTTTAAGACCTCGCCGCGCTTGATGTATCCATAGGCTGTGGACGGCTCAGTGGGTGTTACACCGAGAGTGACGAGTTTGCCGTCTTGCGCAAGCGGAATGGCCGTTGTTACGGCGGCCCGAAAAGCCTCAGGCTTACGCACCAGATGATCAGACGGCATCACTAACAGCATCGCATCCGGTTCATCAGCAACCACATGGGCGGCGACCGCCACAGCCGGCGCCGTGTTACGTCCTTCGGGCTCAATAATAATGGCTTTGGGCTCAACCCCGACGGCGCGCAGCTGTTCAGCGACGATAAAACGGTGTGCGTCATTACAAACAACGATGGGCGCTGCCACCACGGGTGTCGTCTCCGTTCCCAAGCGTAGAGCTGTGTCCTGAATCAAAGTGTGCTCACCCGTGAGGGCTTGGAGCTGTTTAGGATGTTGTTCCCGCGACAATGGCCACAATCTGGAGCCCGATCCGCCGGACAAGATGACAGGGTAAATCTTTGGTCCAGCCGTCACAGTTCTATCCCTAAAATTATTATATCGTCACAGAAGGTAATGCAGAACTCTAATGTGGCTTAAGTTTACCTGATGAGGTCTTAGCGCAAAGTGAAGGAGTCAGAAAAGTGGGGACGACACCACCCGTACCGGTCAATCAATACATTATCGGCCTGCTGAAAAGTCCAACTCTTCCTTAATCGGCCGATCAAGCACTTCGGTAATGGCAGCGTCAACGGATACCCCATGGTTGAGAATTTCGTCCATAGCGCGGCAAATGGGCATGTCGACCCCTTTTTCCTGGGCCAGAGCCACAACGGCCTCCGCTGTGTAGACCCCTTCCGTCACTGCCCGGCGCTCGCCCAGGATCTCATCCAAGGTTCGGCCTTGGCCTAAGGCCGCACCAAGTGAATAATTGCGTGACTGCATTGAAGTCGCCGTGAGGAGAAGGTCACCCAATCCACACAGCCCCATCAGCGTTTCAGGTCTACCGCCAAGAGTAACCGCCAGCCGGACCACCTCGGTCAAACCCCGGGTGATCAGGGCGGCCCTGGCATTGTCGCCCAATGCTTTGCCCTGAACAATTCCACAAGCGATGGCGAGCACATTTTTGACCGCGCCGCCAATCGCAGACCCAACAAGATCGGTTGATGTATAAGTACGGAACGTGGCCGTCCCAATAGCCTTTGCTGCGCGTTCACCCAAATCCGCGTCGCCGCTGGCAAGTGTAACGGCCGTAGGCAGGCCGGATGCAACTTCTTTGGCAAAAGTCGGTCCGGACAGCACCATCGGAGTCGCCATTGGTAGCGCTTCAGCGATGACGTCTGTCATTAAAACGTGGGTTCCGCGCTCAATGCCTTTTGAACAAATGACGGCGGGCACACCTTCTTTCCAATGGGGTGCGAGTGTGCTGCAAACCGATCTTAGATGCTGTGCGGGGGCAACCAGCAGGACCATATCAGCGTCAACGGTTTCAGCAACATCGCTCGTCGCCCGGATGGAGTCATCAAGAGGCACGTCTGGAAGGAAGACCTCATTCACGTGTCGCGAATTGATGTTTTCAACCACGCCCTCTTCAAGGGCCCACAACACGACGTCGCGTCCCGCACGGCGGGCCGTTGCCGCGAGAGCCGTACCCCAGGCCCCAGCTCCGATGACACCAATGCGTTGCATAACCACGCCCCTTCACTGATCAATCTGGTATGTGTGTGACACGGGGCAGAGGGAAAAGTCTATCCCAGCGCCAACCCTACAGACTTGCAAAGCACCAGTGTGTCGTCCACAAATGAGGTATGACCGTACTCGTGACAGGCGCCGCAGGCTTTGTCGGCTTCCACACGGCCAAAAGGCTTCTCGCCGATGGGGAGATCGTCATCGGTGTGGATAATTTCAACAACTACTACGACCCTGCCCTGAAGGAGTCTCGCTGGGCCCTGTTAGAGTCCTCCCGCGCTTTTGATGGAATCCGTTTGGATATCGCCGACCGAGACGGCGTTGACGCCATGTTCAGGTCCAAACAACCGAAGAAGGTCATTCATCTCGCTGCTCAGGCTGGCGTCCGCCACAGCCTCGATCATCCGCACGATTACGCCGATGCTAACTTGGTAGGGATGCTTAATATTCTCGAAGGGTGCCGCACTGTTAAAACCGAGCATCTGGTTTTTGCTTCATCAAGCTCAGTCTACGGCGCCAACGGAACGATGCCATTCTCCGAACATGACGGTACTGCGCATCCCGTATCTCTTTACGCGGCGACGAAGCGCGCCAACGAGGCTATGGCCCATGCCTATTCACATCTTTATCAATTCCCGGCAACGGGGCTGCGATTCTTCACCGTGTATGGCCCCTGGGGCCGGCCGGACATGGCCTCGTTCAAGTTCACCAAAGCCATTCTCGCCGGCGACCCGATTCCCGTTTTCAATCGCGGCAATCTGGCGCGGGATTTCACGTATGTAGGTGACGTTGTTGAGGGGATTGTTAGAGCGCTTGCTCATCCGCCCGAGCCGGATTCAGAATGGGACGTCAGACAGGCCGACCCAGCGACCAGCGGAGTAGCGCCTTACCGGTTATTCAATATAGGCCGCGGCGCGCCAGTGAAACTAATGG
This sequence comes from Rhodospirillaceae bacterium, assembly GCA_029243545.1. Lineage (GTDB taxonomy): Bacteria > Pseudomonadota > Alphaproteobacteria > Rhodospirillales > Rhodospirillaceae > JAQWRV01. Next base: position 88,707 of record JAQWRV010000027.1, on the reverse strand, counting down.
ATTTCATCGCCGTGCTTGAAGGAGCGCTGGGACAAAAAGCGAAAATTGATTTCCAGCCCATGCAGCCCGGAGATGTGGAACAGACCTATTGTGATGTTTCAGAATTAGACCGCGCCGTAGGGTATCGCCCTTCCGTTACGATCGAGGACGGCATTTCGGCTTTCGTGTCTTGGTATCGGGAGTTTTATAAGGTTTAGCGAGTCGAATATCGTGAATTAAGCCGCTACCCCCACTGCTTGATCAAGTGGCCAACGCGGCCTTGGCTTAAAGCCGAGAGAATCCGTCAAGCCGAGTTGCAGCCTTTCGACGCCAGCCCAAGCGATCATGACGGCATTGTCAGTGCAAAGCTCTAAGGGCGGCACGACGAAGGGAAGGCCGTTATGTTCTGACAGAGCAGCCAATGCGTTCCTAAGCGACGAGTTGGCGGCCACACCGCCTGCTGCGACAAAGGCGTTGGGTTTGGCGGCGGCTGCCATCACCAGCGCGTTTTCCGCCCGTTCGACGATGCTCTCTACGATGGCCATTTGCAGAGCTGCAGAGATGTCACCTGCATCTTGTTTGGTCAAAGGGCCTGGCGGAAGCGCTTCAATGCAGTGCCGGACGGCCGTCTTCAATCCAGAGAAAGAGAGGTCACACCCTTGGCGTCCTCTAAGAGGGCGCGGCAAAGGAAATTTTTTAGAGTCTCCGCCGCGTGCTGCCGCCTCAACTGCCGGCCCACCTGGAAAGCCCAGACCGAGCATTTTTGCCACTTTGTCAAAGCACTCTCCGGCAGCATCGTCCAAGGTAGTTCCCAGCCGCGTATAATTGCCAACGCCGTTCGCCAAAAGAAATTGACAGTGCCCGCCAGAAGCCAGAAGCAGCAGATAGGGAAATGGCACATCGTTTGTAAGGCGAACGGTCAGAGCATGCCCTTCAAGGTGATTGACGGCCAGGAACGGTTTTTGATGAACGGATGCAAGAGCTTTTGCCGTCATCACACCGACGATGACGCCGCCGATAAGACCCGGCCCCGCTGTGGCAGCAATACCATCGAGATCAGAAAGCTTGAGATTGGCACTGCTGAGCGCTTTGACAACAAGGCCATCCAGCCGATCAAGATGGGACCGAGCGGCAATTTCCGGAACAACTCCACCGTAAGGCCTGTGGTCCTCCACCTGCGAGGCTAGAGCATGCGCCAGCACGGTACGGCCATCATCGACGATGGCGACCGCTGTTTCATCGCAACTCGTTTCGATTCCAAGAACCCGCATGGCCTGATAATCGTTCCTTTTTGCCAAGACCCGCACTTATCTGCAAGGGGATAAGAGGCGGCAATCCTTGTTTTGAGGATAGGCAGCCTCTACAACACGCGAGCACATTTGCCTAGAGTTAAGGTCGGATTTGGAGGTCGGTAAACCCGATACCATGCGGATTCTAATCACAAGCCCAGCGACGGAAACAGCAGGCCTGATTGCCGCTCTCGAGGTCCGCGGGCACGATGTGATTGCCGTTCCGTTGATCACAGCTGAACGATTGGATGCTCCGGAAATCAAACTGGAAGGGGCCCAAGGGTTTTTAGTTACATCGGCAGAAGGGGTCCGCGCGTTAGCAGACGCTGTCTCGGTTCGGTTTTTTCCTGTTTACGCGGAGAGTGAGGAGGCCGGAGCAGCGGCTCGTGCAGCCGGTTTCACTAAAGTCACAGTCGCCGCCGGCGATGCCGCTGCCTTTGCACAACTCATTAAGCGAACAGTGAGGGCTGAAGCGGGCCCGCTGGTTCACTCCTGTCACCTTAATGAAACCAATGCCGTCACCGGCATGCTCATTAACATGGGCTATGCCATACGGCCTTTGAAGCTCTACCGTCTCAACTGGGCAAATCAAATGCCTTCTGCGCTAGAACAAGCATTGACTGCCAAACGCATCGATGCGGCTATCGTATTAAGCGTCGATGAAGCGCGCGCGTTTACGGCGCTCATCCAACAAGCAGAAATCGAGCACTTGGTGAAAGACTGGGTGGTCTACGCCACGACAACGCTGGCCTCTGAGCGCATGCGCGCCGTTAAAGTTGGCCGGACTGTCGTTGCCCCAGACCCTAATCTAGAAACCCTGCTGTCGGAATTTGATCAAGATGTGTTGCCCCCCCCAGAGCCTGAAACAGAGCCGGAGCCAGACCCGATCCCAAACGCCCCCGTTCCGTCCGCTGCTGCGGACGGCGCAACCGCTCAATCTAAAGTCACTCAACGTAAGCATAGCGGCTTAAGTCGATTCGTGATCTATTTTGTCTTACTTGTCCTTGCCGCTGCAGCAGCGTTTGAATCGCTGCCGTGGTGGTATCCGCGTATGTCTGTTTTAGTGCAAGGGTGGGTACCGGACGTTTTAAAACCACTCGCAGGGTTTTCGTCCGATTCAGTGTTGGCCGATATATCTGCGCTGCAGTCGCGCCTGGCCACCGCAGAAAATGAAATCACAGCACTCCGCCGGGATATCACCACAATCGAACCGACAACGGTTGGTGATTCGAGTGCCACACAGGCCATGGTGCTAAGACTCCAGCAGCGTGTTGCGGCACTAGAAGTGCGGCCAAGCAGCGACACCGTAGAAGCCGCACTTGGCAATGCTGTGCAGTTAACCGACCTGTCTGGGCGCATAGAATCCTTGGAAGAAAGAAGTGCTGATGCATCTGCCGTGTTGGCCTTGACGGCGCGCATAACGCAAGTAGAGGCGGCAGCCGAGACTTTGGTTAATGAACAAACGAGTGCGATTGGTTTCCTCCTTGCAGTTTCTCAGTTGCAAGACGCCGTTCAAGCCGGACGTTCGTTTGAACTTGAACTTGAAACGGTTATAGCTCTGGCAACGCGCATGGACGGGCCGGACATTGATACGAATGCCCTCGCGGCTCGTGCGGCTACCGGAATTGCGGCGCGAGCAGTGCTTCAGAGGGAATTTAGCCGCATTGCTCCTGCCGTCGTGCGTGCTGGTCTTATACCCGGCGATTCGGCGTCTTGGCTGCAACGGACGCTTGACCGGTTGCTTTCGGTCGCAAATATCCGCCGGCTTGACGATGATGGCAGCGCAGCCGTCGGCGCTGTGGTCACACGAATCGAAAACGCCATCAGTGATGATGATTTAGCCAGCGCTATTACTGCGGCAAAGAGTCTAAGCGGCTTAGCCGCAGGCACGCTTGCGCCATGGCTGAAGAGTATTCAAGACCGGGCTACCGTAGAAAATGCCGTTGATCGGCTGAATACCTTAGCCATCGCCCAAATGGCAGCGGGGCGACCTCTTAAAGAAGCACCGGTAATAGGCGACTGAGCCATGGCAAAAATCATTCTCTATGTGGTTGTCTTGGCGATTCTGGTCGCCATCGCAGTTTGGTTTGCTGAAACGCCGGGCGCAGTTTCGCTTGAGTGGCACGGCTGGCGGATTGATACATCTGTTGCCATGCTTCTTGCCATTGTCGCCGCACTCCTTGCAATCGGCACTTTTCTGGTTCGTGCGTGGAGCACACTCGTAGGTGCTGGCCGGGCGTTTCGCGATGCCCGTAAAGACAAACGAATGAGCCGCGGTCTCGACGCCTTGGCCAAAGGGTTCGCCGCCGTACGCGGTGGTGACCCTGCAGCAGCTGTAAAAGCAGGACGAGAAGCGCGATCTTCGTTGGGAAATCTAGCAGGTGTGCGTTTTCTTGACCAGCAAACAGAAAGGGTCAGCGGCAACCGGAGCGGCGCTAGTGCCAATGCACGCGCACTCCTTGACGAGCCAACAATGGAACTCGCAGCGCTGAGAGATTTAGCGGAAATTGCTCAGCAAGCAGGCGACCGTGAAGGGGCTCTGGCTCACGCGCTGCGGGCGCTTGAATGGAAACCGCCGCCGCGCTGGGCCTGCACTACGGTGTTGGACCTTCAAGTCGCTCTTGAACATTGGGAAGCTGCAGCAGCTACAATAGAACGAAAAGATCTACAGGGAGCGTTCGACACGGCTGATGAAAGGATTATAAAATCAGTCTTGTTTAGCCGCGCTGCCAGCGCAACCTTGGCGAAACAGGATTTCAGCAGCGCGATCAAGTGGGCCCGTAAAGCGTTGAGTGCCGATCCGGAACGGGTAGATGCCAGTGCCGCCTTAGGACGGGCTTTGACGGCAGAAGGTAAAGCTAAAAAGGCCGCCTCTGAGTTGGAACGTGCATGGGCAGTTATTCCGCATCCGCTTGTTCTTTCTGCTTATCTGCAGATCGTGCCGGCAGAAGCGCCGCTTGCCCGCGCTGGACGGGTCGAAAAACTGGTTTCAGGAAATCCCGATCATCCGGAAAGCCGCTTGGCCCTGGCCGACGTTGCGCTGGCGGCAGAGCTCTGGGGTCAGGCCCGCAGTAGACTTGAACCGTTACTAGATACAGGCACTGCGCCACATGTGCGTGTCCAGGCTGCGGCACTTATGGCGTGCGTGGATTTGGGTGACGGGGAAAATACAAAGTCAGCCACGCAATCACTCATAACCGCCCTAAAAGCGCGCAGTGATCGACGTGAAGCACCAGCCCCGACGTCCGTCTCAGAACTCCTTGCCCGGTCGCTGTAAGATGCATTTTTAGGGCCCCATCATTGATTGAGATAAAGCGTCGTCTGCGAGTACGGGGTAACGCGTCCGCGCATGAAATAATTGGTAGTGCCACCACTCGTTGCGAAAGAAATCCCACCCAGCAGCTGTCATTAGACCAAGCAGAACCGCACGATTGCGTTGTGCGACACTTGAGATGTCGAGACTCCCGTGATGGGCGCGCGGCGTGAAATCGTCAAAGCCGGTTCCCATGTCAAGCTCAACTCCATTGGCATCAACCAACGTCAGATCAATAGCAGCGCCCATGGAGTGGGGCGACCCCCGCTTGGGATCAGCCAAAAAATCTGGGTCTGGGGTGTGTTCCCAAAGAATCCCTTGCGCCTCCGCCGGACGAAACGCATCAAACACCTTGAAGCGCAAGTTAACGGCCTGGGCCAAAGCAATCGCAGTTTTAAAATACGCAGCAGCGTCGGGGTGAAGATAACATCCTGGCCGGGCATATACAGGTTTACCGGTAAAATTCCGATCCGAGGCATACGCGATGTCGAGGTCAACATCGAAAATCGGTGGTGCAATCTCAACAAGCATTAAAGCCCCGCGCGCAATCGTCATGTTTATTTCCCATCTTCAACGATACTAGCGTATTGAAGCATCTCTGTTTCAATTGAAAGGGACAAGGCGTGCGTGTATTGGCTTTTGATGCAACCATGGCTACCTGTTCCGTCGCACTGTGGTGCGATGGGTCGGTCGAAGCATCACTGTGCGACCCTATGGTACACGGGCAAGCCGAAGCCTTGGTGCCTGCCGTTGAAAGCGTGCTCAAAAAAGCCGCTTGTTCTTACGACGCACTCGACCGTATTGCAGTAACGGTTGGGCCGGGGTCTTTCACGGGTGTACGGGTCGGCTTGGCAACAGCGCGGGGCCTGGGCGTGGCCACGGAATGCCCCGTGATCGGTGTTCTAACGACAGTTGTTCTAGCTGAAGAAGCCCGACTTAATGGCACTGACACGAAAATTGCCGTCGCCATCGATGCCCGCCGGGCTGAACTCTACGTGCAATGTTTCGACCAAGATGGTGAGGCGGGTCGTGACCCACTATGTCTTTTACCCGCGGATGCGGCGAAACTACTTGAACAGGATGCTTGGCGCCTGGTTGGGGATAGTGCTGAGAAGCTTTCTGGGCTCGTCAGTAACGAGGTCAAAATTTCAGGTCCGGTCTATCCCAACGCAACAGTTTTAGCGGCAATGGCAGCGCAGCAGCCCCTGCCCTCCGCACCTCCGGGGCCCGTCTACATACGCCCGCCAGATGCAGCGTTGCCAAAGTCGGGCGGCCGATTGCGGCCATGACCGACAATACTATTGATCTGATCAAGGCCAGTGCAACGCATTCCAGCGTCCTCGAAGCCATACATGGGGATGGATTCCCGGCCCCCTGGTCAGCAGAGTCCTTTAGTGGCCTTCTTGAACAGCCTAATGTGCATGGATGGATCGCGGTATCGCCAGAGCCTTGCGGATTTATTCTATCGCGAACCGTCGCAGACGAGGCTGAAATACTGACCATGGCGGTTGCTGGTCCGCATCGTTGCATGGGGTTGGGGCGCCGCTTGCTCGACAATGCCATACATCACATGAAACAGACCGGAGCGAAAACGTGCCATTTAGAGGTTGCGGCGGACAACCACACTGCTCATTCCCTTTATGCGGGCGCGGGATTCACTGAAACAGGGCGCCGTAGGGGATACTACCGCCGCTCCGATGTTGCGGTGGATGCGTTGGTTATGTCCAAGACGGTATGTGAGACTCGTTAAAGAATGGGCTAAAATAGGTGGCCGTTTGACCCCTGACAAAGCCAATTAATAACAGAAAAGTGCACGATCGCTTTTCTCGCTTCGTACAGATTGCTAGACTTAGTACGAAATATCATTCTGTATGAAAAAGACGTCGACTCCATGACAGGCACAATCTCTCCTATTGAACAAAGATGCATTGAACAAGGCATGAAGATGACCGGGCAACGCCGGGTTATTGCAGGCGTCTTGTCAGATGCCGACGACCATCCTGATGTTGAAGAGGTTCATCGTCGAGCAGCTGAGGTGGATTCACGTATCAGTATTGCGACCGTATACAGAACAATGCGTCTGTTTGAAGAAGCCAGTATTGTAGAGCGCCATGACTTCGGAGACGGGCGGTCACGTTATGAGGAAGCCCCGACGACTCATCATGACCACCTCATCGACATTAAGACAGGCCGGGTTATTGAGTTTAGCAATGAAGAAATAGAGCAGCTTCAGAAAAACATAGCAGAGGCCCATGGATACCGACTTGTTGATCACCGTTTAGAACTTTTTGCCGTCCCAATAGACGCCCAGGACGGGGATTGACGGAGCGCAGTTTAAGAGCGGTCCGTATCACAATATTATGGTCACATTTAGGTGACACATAACGCTAACAGGACATCGTTTAATCACATCTGCTACTATTCTTCACCAAACAATCCGGAACGCCGTTCAACCACCAAAGTAACGTGAGCATCGTGGGCGCATTCGAATCCGTCATCGCTGGAAACCAGACTATTCGGCTGGCCGCGTGTGAGCAAGAAATTGAGGCCGCCCAAGCACTCCGCTACCGAGTGTTTTATGAAGAAATGGGGGCACATCCGTTGCCGGCGATGACAGCTTCGGGACGGGATTTCGATGCATTCGATGAGGCCTGTGATCATCTTGTCGTCATAGACCAAAGTGACAAAAACAAGTCCGTCGTTGTTGGCACCTATCGTATTCTCCGAGATGACCAGCTTGGCAAGACGGGAGAATTTTATTCCGCCAATCAATATGATATTAGCGTTTTAAAAACCCATGGCGGCGCCATTATGGAACTTGGCCGCAGCTGCGTAGATGCTGCGTTCCGCAACCGGCATACAATGCAGTTGTTATGGCGCGGCATCGCCGAATATGTTGCCGTTCACAATATCGATTTGATGTTTGGCTGCGCCAGTTTCAATGGCATCGATCCGAAGGCCCTGGCTCAACCGCTGTCCTACCTGTATCAAAACCACCTAGCCCCGAAACCATTGCAACCACGCGCGCTCAAGGACCGATATTGCAACATGGCCCTCATCCCACCAGAAGAAATTGACCGCAAGCAGGTCTTGTCATCTTTGCCGCCTCTCATAAAAGGATATTTGAGGTTGGGCGCCTTTGTCGGCGATGGTGCTGTCGTCGACCATCAGTTTAATACAACTGACATCAGCATTGTCGTTAAGGCAGATTTGATGACCGGGCGTTATGCCAAACATTATGCCCTCGACCGGCCTCACTCACCCAAGACTGACCGGCCATCTAGATTGAGAAGAGCGTCTTGACAATAGCCGCAGTGACCATGCCCGTTGCGATGTCAGGTGTGGTGATGGCCGCCCTGCGTATACTTTTATCTGTTATTTGGACGGCAGGTGTCGTCTCAACCATCGCCATATTTAAATTTGCCGGCGCCAATACGTCGTCTATGCGTGTTCAGTACTGCCGCGGCATATGCTGGTTGTTTGGTATGGATATCGTTGTGCATGGTCAGGTCTCCAAAGACCGTCCTTTGTTGATAGCCAGCAATCATGTCTCCTATCTCGATATTCTCGCTTTTGGCGCTGTTACAGAGCTTGAATTTGTGTCCAAAGCCGACGTGGCTGATTGGCCTGTTATCGGAGCTATGGCCAGAATTGGTGACACAGTGTTTATTGAGCGACTACGCACTCGCACGGCCCATGCTCGCAACGGTATTGCAGAACGACTAGCAGCAAAGCGGCGACTGATGTTGTTTCCAGAAGCCACATGTGGTGATGGAAACCGATTGCTACCCTTTAAAAGCGCATTGTTTACCGTGGCTGAACCTTTAAGCGGGGACCCAGCTGTGACCGTGCAGCCAGCAGCCATCGCTTATACCCGCCTCAATGGCATGCCGCTGGGCTTCGGCTGGCGCTCATTCTTCGCCTGGTATGGGGATATGACCTTAGCCTCGCATCTTTGGCGATTCCTGCAATTGGGCCAAACAACCGTTGAGATTATTTTTCAGGACCCAATTCGAGAGAATGGGCCGAATCCAGGTCAAGCTGACCGAAAAGCCTTGTCCGTCCAAGTCGAAAAGGCATCCCGGGCCGGATTTAATAGCCTTTTATCGGGCCGGATAGCGCTTTGACACTTTGCCTTCCCCTGCGCAAGGCTGTATAGAGCGAGACAACGCGCCACTACTCGGGAAAAGCTCGGGAAACGTATGGGCCTTCCCATTCGCAGCAAAAAGCTGTTCATCAAGACATACGGCTGCCAGATGAATGTCTATGACTCCGCCCGGATGGCGGATGTCTTGGCGCCGCTTGGCTATGAGATGAACGACGATCCACAGGCTTCGGACCTAGTTGTACTCAACACCTGTCACATACGTGAAAAAGCAGCGGAAAAGGTGTACTCGGAACTGGGCCGGCTTCGGCGCTTCAAAGAACAACGGGCCGGTACTGACACACCAATGTTGATCGCAGTTGCCGGCTGCGTTGCTCAAGCGGAAGGTGACGCCTTGCTTGCACGCGCACCATTCGTCGACATCGTTGTCGGGCCGCAAACCACACACCGCCTACCTGAACTCATCGCGCGGGCCAACCGTGGCGCAGGCGCCGTTCTCAATACAGACTTTCCGGCAGACACAAAGTTTGATCATTTGCCGCCGCCGCGCGCAGCGGGTCCGACCGCTTTTTTATCCATTCAAGAAGGGTGCGATAAATTCTGCACATTTTGCGTTGTACCCTACACACGAGGTGTTGAGTACTCCCGGCCCGCAAATGCCGTCATCGCTGAAGCAAAGGTTTTGGTCACCAACGGAGTTCGGGAAATCACGCTGCTTGGGCAGAACGTCAACGCCTACCATGGGGAACCCAAGAGCGGATCGAGTCCGTGGAGCTTGGCCCGTCTGATTAATGCATTAGCGGAGATCGATGGTCTGGACCGCATCCGCTACACCACATCTCATCCGCGCGATATGGCCGACGACCTTATTGATGCTCATGCGACAGTACCGTCCTTGATGCCCTATTTGCACCTGCCCGTGCAATCTGGGTCGGACCGCATACTAGAGGCGATGAACCGCGGCCATAGCCGAGACACTTATCGTAAAATTGTCGACCGGCTGCGCAGCGGCAGGCCAGACCTCGCCTTGTCTTCAGATTTCATAGTCGGTTTTCCCGGAGAAACGGATGGCGATTTCTATGCAACCATGGACTTGATAGCTGAAGTGGGGTTTGCGCAAGCATATTCCTTTAAGTACAGCGCCCGGCCCGGGACGCCTGCGGCGGATCACCCAAACCAATTACCAGAAGAAGTTAAATCAGCCCGACTTTCGGCGCTGCAGTCCCTTTTGACGCAGCAGCAAACCGCTTTCAATGCGGCATGCCTAGGGCAACAATTTCCCGTTCTTTTAACTGGTACAGGACGGCATGCAGGGCAGATGACTGGGCGCAGCCCATATTTGCAGCCCGTTCATGTAAATGCGTCGTCCGATGTGATTGGGACGATCGTAAATGCAGAAATAATAGGCCTAGGAACCAATAGTCTCGCCGGAGAAATTGTAGATCGCGCGCGCGCAACACACCTGACTACATCACCGCTTTCTAGAGCAGTACAGCATTGACCGATACAACCGAACGCCTTACCTGCGAATTTGACGACAACGGCCTGATTCAACAGCTGTATGGCCCCAACAATTCTCACCTTGACCGGATCGAACACCGTTTGGGCGTTACTCTGCACACGCTTGGGAATACAGTTACGATTGAAGGACTACGCGGACCAATCGAGACAGCCCGTGAAGCACTCGTCAGTTTATATGGCCGTTTGGAAAAGGGGCAAGAAATTGACGATGGGGATGTCGATGGCGAAGCGAGGCTTGCGAAGGATAAGGAGCATACCACCTCCAATCGCGACGACCTTACCATTCGCACACGTAAACGGCATGTGCGGCCACGCTCTGCCGTCCAAGCGCTATACCTTGAGGCACTCGACAAAAAAGCGATGGTATTTGCGTTAGGGCCAGCGGGAACCGGCAAAACTTACATTGCAGTCGCCAAAGCTGTGGAAATGAAGCTTACAGGACAAGTTGACCGCATCATTTTGTCTCGCCCGGCCGTGGAAGCAGGCGAACGCCTTGGTTTCCTGCCCGGTGACATGCGCGATAAAATTGATCCGTACTTACGCCCTCTTTATGACGCACTTAACGACATGATGCCCGGCGATTTGGTGGTCAAACTGCTTGCTTCGGGTGAAATTGAAGTAGCACCCCTCGCATTTATGCGCGGCAGGACGTTGTCCAACGCTTTTGTCATTCTTGACGAAGCGCAAAATACAACGCCGGTTCAAATGAAAATGTTTCTGACCCGCATGGGTGAGAACTCACGCATGGTCGTGACTGGAGATCTTAGTCAAATTGATTTGCCGCTCGGTGTTAAGTCTGGCCTCCGAGACTCAATTGATACATTGAAGGCCATTAAAGAAATTGCGCAGATTGAGTTCACCCACCGCGACGTTGTACGTCACGATCTCGTTACACGGATTGTGACCGCCTATGATGCTCGCGATGCTAGGCTAGATCGCGCACTGAAAAGTAAGAACAGTAAGGCTGGTAAGATTCAATAATGACCACACCGATCTTAAAAGCGGCTGTGCACATTGAGCATGACGGTTGGCGCGCGAAGAACAGGGATGTCGTCAGCACATGCCAGAAAGCCGCTAGCAGCGCCTGGATTTCTGGCCGCAAAGCCTTGCGCGGGGATCATCCTTTGTTTGGCGTGCCCGATGGGCCGGTTGAAGTTAGTGTAGTATTGAGTTCCGATTCGGTAGTTCACCGGCTGAACCTTGATCATCGCGGTAAAGACCGCCCAACAAATGTGTTGTCTTTTCCTGGCGATTTAAATGGACCGGCACCTGGTGCTGAGATTCTCATTGGGGATGTCATACTAGGGTTGGAAACTATCGAGCACGAAGCGGCGGAGTCCAATAAGACCCTAACGGATCATATGTGCCATCTTGTGATCCATGGCGTTTTGCATCTTTTGGGGTATGATCACGCAAGTGAAAACGACGCCAAAGAAATGGAACGTGTGGAAGTGGACAGCATGGCCAGCTTGGGCCTGCAGGACCCCTATGAGACCGGCAGCTGAACCCGCATGACCGAAACACCCCGCACGGACAGTGATCGCAATGTGGGCGACTCACCTCCCCGGCTTTTTGAGCGATTGGCCTTTTGGTTCTCTCCCTCAGCAAATGATGGCAATTCTGTCCGAGAAACCATCGAAGGACTCATTGAAGAGCATCCCGAAACTGGCGACGCCATTGATGAACATGAGCGCATTCTTCTTACCAACGTGCTTAAGCAGCGCAATGCAACAGTCGAACAAATTATGGTGCCGCGCGCCGACATTGTGTCTGTGCAAGTCACCACGCCGATTCCTAATGTTGTAAAATTGTTGGTCGAAGAGGGACATTCGCGTGTGCCTGTTTACCGCGAAAGCCTCGATGAAGTCATCGGCATGGTCCACATCAAAGACTTAGCATCGGCCATGTTAGAACAGTCTGCAACCAACGCTGAAACCAACCTCGCTGAAGTGATGCGACAGGTTGTCTTTGTGGCACCTAGCGCGCGCGTTTTGGATCTACTTCTGGATATGCGCATTAAACGAACTCACATGGCCATGGTGGTTGATGAGTATGGTGGCATTGATGGACTAGTTACGATTGAAGATCTTGTCGAACAGATCGTCGGCGAAATTGAAGATGAACATGACGAGAACGAAGAACCAGAACTCACCGATCGGGCTGACGGAACCATCGTAGCGGATGCGCGCGTCACCTTGACTGATTTCGTTGAACGATATGGCCAAATGCTCAGCGACGAAGAATCTAGCGAATTGGACACACTCGGCGGGTTAGTGGTTAGGCTGGCAGGGCGGGTTCCCAATAGAGGTGAACTAGTGAGTCATCCGACAGGTATGGAATTTGAAGTCGTCGATGCAGACCCCCGCCGGATAAAACGGATGCGGATCCGCAACCTCCCCAAAGAGGCTGCTAAAAGCTGACGTGCTGGTCCGCCATCAAACAAGGACTTAACCTGTGTTCATAGCAAAGGCTGGTGTTGCTTTGGACTGGGTGATGCGTGCGCCTCTGAGTGTACGAATATTATCGATGTATTGTCTTGGCGCGAGTGGAACGATGGCAATGCCGCCATGGACATGGTGGCCTGTCTTATGGATCCTGCTGCCGCTTTTCATCGCCATCCTGTCAACCGCGAACGGATGGAAACAATCTTTAGTTTTGGGTTGGGCCTTTGGATTTGGGCATTTCTCTACTGGTTTCGCTTGGATGGGGAATGCGTTCTTTGTCGACCGCGAGGCCTATGCCGTGCTCGCCGTTCCGGCGATCGGCGCCTTGGCGGCAGGCTTTGGCCTTTACGTCGGCGTTGCAGCACTCGCACTACAAGCGCTTGCTTCTCCGCCAGTGGATGCCATGCCCCGGACGCGCGCTATACACGTACTGGTTCGCGTTATCTTTTTTGCCGCGATTTGGTCTCTGGTTGAATGGTGGCGGGGATGGTTTCTTACAGGCCTGCCTTGGAATCCCATCGGAAGCGTGTGGGTTTCAGCACTGCCCGTTTTGCAAGGTGCCAGTGTAATTGGTGTATTTGGGTTGAGTCTCGTCACCATTTTAGCAGCAACCAGCTGTATTCTCCTGACTCACCGTTTAGATCTGCGATTTGCCATCATCGCGGTCTTCGTCTGCCACCTGCCGCTGGTATTGATAGCTGTCTGGGGCGGGGTAAGACTGCCCTCCACGGTGACACCTATCGTTCCAGAGGTAGTGCTGAGATTGGTGCAACCGAACATCGCGCAACAGGACAAATGGCGTCCTGCACTTCGAGAAAGTCATTTGTCTGATCAAGTTTCTTTGAGCACAGTAAATTCTGCCGCTGTAACTCACGTATTGTGGGCAGAAACAGCGGCGCCGTTCGCTCTTAACCGATCACCACAAGCGGTGGCATTGGCATCAGGCGCTGCACCGCAGGGTGGGTATCTTTTAACAGGCGCGCCCCGCATCGAAGGTGACGGCAAAGACAGACGTGCCTTCAACAGCCTTTACGTCATTACGCCACAGGCGACCATCGAGGCAACATACGATAAAACACATCTTGTACCCTTTGGTGAGTATATGCCGCTCCGGGATGTCATTCCGTTGCCACAGCTGACCGGGGGATCAGGGTTTAATGCCGGCCCGGGTATACAAACTATTCATCTTCCCGGACTGCCAGCGTTCAATCCTCTAATTTGCTATGAGGTCATTTTTCCGGGCGCAGTGACGACACCCGCGGAACGGCCACAGTGGCTGTTTAATTTAACGAACGACGCTTGGTTCGGCTTGTCCAGCGGGCCCCACCAGCATCTCGCGGCAACCCAATTACGTGCCGCCGAAGAGGGGTTGCCGGTCGTACGTGTTGCCAACACAGGAATCAGCGCAGTCGTGGACCCGTTTGGCCGCATCATTGCCAGCATACCCCTCGGGCAACGTGGTTATGTTGATAGCGGCATACCGCAATCCCTCAGCCCAACCCCGTTCGCGCGCATAGGTCACGGACTGTTTTTGTTTATTGCCGTCTTCCTCGCTGGTGCAGCAACAGTCGTCGTCAGGAGAACTCAAGATTAACTTTGAGCCTAATGGATCAACTAAACGTTTATAGTCAGATATGGGTACAGATGGCGGCCATATCCTAGAGAAGAGGTTTTGAGTCTAAAGTATTTTCGTAGTAGGTCGCTACAACGATTGGTTGGTAAACCCCGGCCATCATGATATGTTAACGTGTTGCAGTGCTCCTCATGGAGGCGCCTAAGGGAATGAAAACAATGGGTTTTGCAGAAAAACAAGATCCCGAAGGGGCAATGGCCCATTCCACCCGTGGCCGCATGCCATCTGGCAAACCCAACCCCGTGGATGTACATGTGGGCAGCCGTGTACGCCTGCGCCGGACGTTGCTAGGCCTCAGCCAAGAAAAACTCGGTGAGGCCATTGGGTTAACCTTTCAGCAAGTCCAAAAGTATGAGCGCGGCGCGAATCGCATTGGCGCTAGCCGACTTTGGGATCTAAGCCGTGTCTTGGATTGCCCTATCTCCTACTTCTTCGAGGAGATGGAAGAAGACGTTAAGGCTGCCAGCCCACGCAACTTGACCGAACGCACTCATGAGCCCGAACAAAGAGATGCAGACCCCGTGATTAAGAGGGAAACTCTTGAACTGGTTAGGGCGTATTACAATATTACAGATCCACAAGTACGTCGGCGCATTTATGAATTGGCAAAATCATTAGCCACCTCTGAGGGGGCCATCCTTGACGACGACTAGTTCGGCTTAAGTTTATTATTCAGTTTAGCCCCGTCCTTTTTGGCGGGGCTTTGCTTTGCGCCCCCAGCAGAGGCGGCAAGACTTGCAAACACGAGGGTGTTCCGGTACCTCCCGACCCACAATTATTTTCACGCTCAGTACACAATGGGGGAATTCACTCGTGTCTTTGTCCGACTTTATATTCACAAGCGAGTCCGTGTCCGAGGGACATCCGGATAAGGTCAGTGATCGCATTTCCGATGAAGTTGTTGATCTTTTCTTAAAGGCAGAACCCGAAGCGCGGGTCGCCGTCGAAACAATGTGCACGACCAACCGTGTCGTTCTTGCCGGAGAAGTAAGGGGGCCAGGCACTGTTACGAGAGAGGCGATGGTCGACGCCGCGCGCGCTGCTGTGAAAGATATCGGATATGAGCAAGATGGATTCCACTGGGAATCTATGAACGTAGAATGTCATGTTCATTCGCAGTCTGCCGATATTGCTGTTGGCGTTGACTCCGCAGGAAACAAAGACGAGGGCGCAGGCGACCAAGGCATTATGTTTGGTTATGCCGTTACCGAGACGCCGGAATTAATGCCGGCTCCAGTTCATTATTCTCATCAGGTTTTGAAATCTTTAGCCGACGCCCGGCATGCTGGTGACACACCATTCCTGGGCCCTGATTCCAAGAGTCAGATCAGTCTCCAATACAAAGATAGAAAGCCCGCAGGTGCTACGTCCGTCGTTGTCTCTACCCAGCACAGTGAAGATGTGGACCAGGACACGATCCGCAACGCCGTGCGTAAGCACGTAAAAGACGTCTTGCCTGAGGGCTGGATGTGCCCAGACGACGCTTTTTACGTCAACCCGACAGGACGCTTTGTAATTGGTGGCCCCGATGGTGACTGTGGGCTGACCGGCCGTAAGATTATTGTGGACACCTATGGTGGTGCGGCACCTCATGGTGGCGGCGCCTTTTCTGGCAAAGACCCCACCAAAGTGGACCGTTCTGCAGCTTACGCAGCCCGTTACCTCGCCAAGAACGTCGTTGCTGCAGGGTTAGCAGAACGCTGTCTCATTCAGCTGGCCTATGCCATTGGTGTCTCAAAGCCCCTATCAGTTTACGTCGATACGCAAGGCACCAGCGAGGTTGAAGAAGCTAAGCTGGCTGAAGTTTTGCAGGAACTGATGGACCTGAGCCCACGGGGTATTCGCGAGCACCTTAGCCTTAACAAACCGATCTATGCGCGCACCGCAGCCTATGGACATTTTGGTCGTGAATCAGATGGCGATGGCGGTTTTTCATGGGAGCGCCTGGACTTAGTGTCAGACCTTGAATCCGCGTTCGGTGTCTAACAACGCGCTCACGTCTGCCCGGCAATCGTTACGCCTTTATGGCCGACGTAAAGGCAAACGTCTCCGACCCAGTCGTCAAGCGTTACTCGACCGCGCGCTTTCATCTATACGGATCGATATTGATAAAGAAGGGGTGCCGATTACGCCTAAAGCCCTTTTCACAGACATGGTTGACGCAATGTGGCTGGAAATCGGATACGGGGGCGGTGAGCATTTAGCAGCGCAGGCCAATACACATCAGAACGTCGGCTTTATTGGCGCTGAGGTCTTCGAGAACGGCATTGCCTCATTACTGAGGCATTGCGAAGAGAAACAGCTAACGAATGTCCGCATTTTTGATGACGACGTTCGTGCGCTCCTTCCGGCTCTAGCAAAAGGCAGCCTGGCACGTGTTTTTCTGCTCTACCCCGACCCATGGCCCAAATCGAAGCACGCTAAAAGACGCTTTATCTGCCCTGAGACCCTAACGGCGCTGGCACAGGTTATGTCTCCCGGTGCGGAACTCCGCATAGCCACGGACCATCCCGCATACGCCCGTTGGTGCCTGCAACACGGGCCGGTCCACCCTTGTTTTGAGTGGCTGGTCACGGGTTCGGCCGATTGGCGCACCGGACCGGCCGATGCCGTAGCAACACGTTACGAGGAGAAAGCCATACGAGCAGGGCGAAAACCATCATATTTCACCTTTGCCAAGACCGTCTTCTAATTGGCAAAAGCCTTGCTTAGGGCCAGGAATCCGATTATATGGTGTCATCGAACTTCACATGTCAGATGACTTGAGGAGTGGGCCAATGGCCCACTTTTTTTGTTTCTGGAACCTGGTTTTTAACCGGACTGATAGCAACGCCTGAAGGTTAGCGATCGCGATGGAACGATTGACGTGGCTGGAAGAGAAGATCTCTCCCACTTTGGAGTCTATGGGCTTTGAAGTGGTGAGGGTCGCCATTACAGGAGAAGGTGGCCGACGCTGCCTGCAGGTGATGGCGGATCGACTCGACGGCGATCAGATAAACATCGACGACTGCACATCCATCAGCACTACTCTGTCTGATGTTTTCGAAGCTGAAGACCCCATTGAAGGTCAGTACAACCTTGAGGTCAGTTCAGCCGGAATCGACAGGCCCCTAACGCGAGCAAAAGACTTTACAACGTTTGTCGGATACGAAGTAAAGATTCAAACCAGCCGGCCGATTGAAGGACAAAAAAAATTCCTCGGCACACTTGATGGACTGTCACCGGACGAATTTGTGATGATGACGATAGACGAAGAGAAAGTCTCTCTGCCTTTGTCCGAGATCAGCAAAGCCCAGCTTGTCTTAAACAACGACTTAATCGCTACAAAAGCTAACAACAACAGTTAAACGCACTTCAAACCACAGTGAGCTAAGAACCATGTCCCAAAGCATCGCCATGCCCCGGCCCGAACTCATTCAGGTGGCAGATACGGTTGCCCGCGACAAGTCTATCGAGCGTGAAGAAGTCTTCGTCATTATGGAGCAGGCGATCCAAAAGGCTGGCCGCTCCAAGTACGGACAGGAAAAAGACATACGCGCAGCCATTGACCGCAAGACCGGAGAGATCCGGTTGTCGCAATATTTGGAAGTGATGGAAAATGAGGAGGCTGTTGAAGACGAGAACACCCAGGTGACTCTGGAGCAGGCGAAGCGCAAAAAAGACGATACGGAAATCGGTGAATTCCTCATAGATGCGCTCCCACCCATTGATTTTGGCCGTATTTCTTCACAAATGGCGAAACAAGTAATTGTCCAGCGTGTGCGGGAAGCAGAGCGCGCACGGCAATATGAAGAATACAAGGGGCGCGTGGGCGAAATCGTCAACGGCCTGGTTAAGCGCGTTGAATTCGGCAATGTCGTTGTCGACTTAGGCCGCGCCGAAGGTTTGTTACGCCGTGATGATTTAATACCACGAGAACATTTCAAGAATGGCGAACGCGTGCGGGCCTACATTATTGATGTGCGTGAAGAAGCGCGGGGGCCGCAAATTTTTCTGTCGCGCACATGTCCGGAATTCATGGCCATGTTATTTGCCCAAGAAGTGCCAGAAATTTATGACAGCATCATTGAAATTAAGGCTGTTGCGAGAGATCCAGGCAGCCGGGCTAAAATTGCCGTCATTTCAAAAGACAATTCCATTGACCCAGTTGGTGCCTGTGTCGGTATGCGTGGCAGCCGAGTTCAAGCTGTCGTTGCGGAACTTCAAGGTGAGAAAATCGATATCATTCAGTGGAATGAGGACCCGGCAACCTTTGTCGTTAACGGCCTCGCCCCGGCTGAAGTCAGTAAGGTTGTACTGGATGAGGACTCAGGCCGCATTGAGGTTGTCGTGCCCGACGATCAATTGTCTCTTGCCATTGGCCGCCGTGGTCAAAATGTTCGCCTAGCATCACATTTAACGGGCTGGACAATCGACATTCTTACGGAAGACGAAGAAAGCGCTCGGCGTCAGGAAGAATTTCACTCCCGCTCGAAGGCGTTCATCGACGCCCTGGACGTCGACGACGTTATCGCCCATCTCCTGGTGACGGAAGGATTCACGTCCGTCGAGGAAGTCGCTTTTGTACCCGACAACGAGCTGGATTCCATCGAAGGGTTTGCTGAAGGCATATCCGTTGAGCTCAAAGTCCGGGCTCAGGCTTATATTGAGGAGCAGAACCAAAAGCTCATGCAGAAGCTGAGCGAAATCGGTGTAGCTAAAGACCTGCTCAATGCCGATATCGAAGGACTCGAGATTGAGACAATTCTCACACTCGGTGAGAACGACATTAAAACCCGCGACGACTTGGCAGATCTGGCTTCGGATGAACTGATCGACATTCTCGGGGTCGGCGTTCTAAGCATGGAACAGGCCGACGCCATGATTATGGCGGCACGGGCGCATTGGTTCGAAGGTGAAGAGGTGACCGAAGAGGCTGCTCAGGGCGATGAAGCAGAAAAATCTGCGGAGGAGCCGGAAACCGCGTGACCTACGCCTATCCCATCCTCACAGAACAAGAGCCTGCGATGCCTGCCGATACCATCGATACTCAGGAGGAAGATGGTGGTTCAGTGCGCTGCTGTCTGGTCAGTGGCGAGCGGCTGCCAAAGACTGATTTGCTGAGATTCGTCATCAATCCGGCGAATCAGGTGGTGTTTGACGCCACGGAACGATTGCCGGGCCGGGGTTTGTGGTTAAAGGCTGAGCGGGATATGATAGACGCAGCTGCGTCCAAACGATTATTTTCCAAGGCCACCCGGCATTCTGTAGAGGTGCCAGAGGGTCTTACGAACTTGGTCGCGGCAGGCCTCAAACGCCGTTGCCTTGATCGTCTTGGACTGGCCCGGAGAGCCGGGCTGGTGGTAATGGGTTTTGAGCAGGTGCGCGCTCATATTAAGTCTGGGCAAGCTGCGCTACTTTTGGAAGCGTCGGATGGATCGGCGGACGGGCGGCGAAAAATTACGGAGATCGCTCCGGGCGTTCCGGTAGTTGATGGCTTTACCGGATTTGAATTAGGCCAGGCGCTTGGCCGGGATCATTTGGTCCACGTGGCTTTGAGCGCTGATAAATTGACGAATGTCTTGCACAGCGATGTGAACCGTTTGCGCGGCGTTAACACTGCTGGACTGCAGGATAGGAACGTGTAACCGGGGGCGTAACCCTTCGCGAGCGGATTGGTATGGAACTGTATGTCGAATGAAGCGAAAAAGCCACTGACCTTGGGTCGCGGCAAGCTAGAGTTAAAAATGACAGTCGAGACTGGGCAAGTCCGGCAAAGCTTTTCGCATGGCCGTAGCAAAGTCGTTCAAGTTGAGCGGAAGCGGAAGCGGCAATTTGAAATTGGCGCCGACGGCAAAGTCCAAGAGGTTAAAGTTAAACCGACGGCCGCAGCGAAAAAACCGATTGCCGAAGAAGCAGCTGATACGGTCCAAAGAAAGTTAAGCGAAGAGGAAAAGGCGCACAGGCTTAAGGTTCTTCAAGACGCCAAGCGTGGTGAAGAGGCGGAGCGCCTTGAAGAAGAAGAGCGACGTGTAATAGAAGAGGTCAGACAAGCAGGTGTGGCTGAAGAAACACGGTCCGGTGCGGCTATTGAGCAAGGGCAAGGTGAATCTGACGCCGGCAAATCAAGTGCTGAACCACCTAAGGAAGAAGTTGCCCCGGTCGTAACAGTCATTCCCGATGCCGAACGTCCCGCAGCACGTGTTCCCGCCAGTCGGCGCGTGACTGAAGATGAGGAAAGTGAAAGTTTAAAAACAGCCAAGAAGTCCAAAACGGGCCATAAACAGCCGGCAGCGAAGAAAGGTGACCAACGGCGCCGCTCCGGTAAGCTAACCATCAGCGCAGCTTTAGAAGGCGACGACCGTGTCGATCGTGGTCGGAGCGTTGCAGCCCTGAAACGCGCTCAAGAGAAAGAGCGGCGCAAACAGACGCAACAACAGAAGGCTTCTATGTCTTCTGAAAAAATCATTCGCGAGGTCATTGTTCCGGAAAACATAACGGTTCAAGAGTTCTCAAACCGCATGGCCGAGCGTTCAGGCAACGTCGTTAAAACATTGATGAAGCTTGGTATAATGGCCACGATTAACGAAGTCATTGATGCAGATACCGCAGAATTAGTGGCTCAGGAATTTGGTCACAAAATTAAACGCGTTGCTGAAGACGATGTGCTCGAAGGATTGAGTGCGGGGCCAGACGATGAAAATGCTACGGCCGAGCGCCCCCCCGTTGTAACCGTTATGGGTCATGTTGATCATGGCAAAACCTCGTTACTCGATGCACTGCGTGCCAGTGATGTGGCGTCCGGAGAAGCGGGAGGAATTACCCAGCACATAGGTGCGTACCAAGTGCGTTTGGACGGCAACAGACAGATTACTTTCCTCGACACGCCCGGCCATGAAGCGTTTACGTCAATGCGCGCGCGCGGCGCCAAGGTGACGGATATCGTCGTATTGGTGGTCGCAGCCGATGACGGCATAATGCCGCAGACAATCGAAGCCATTAAGCATGCAAAGGCGGCTGAAGTGCCGATGATTGTTGCCATCAATAAAATGGACAAACCCGAAGCAAGTCCAGATCGCGTCCGGCAGGAACTTCTGAGTCATGAGGTTGTTGTAGAAGAAATGGGTGGAGAAACCCTGACGGTTGAAGTGTCTGCTACGGAAGGGACCAACCTCGACAAATTACTCGAAGCCATTCACCTTCAGTCAGAACTTCTCGACCTTAAGGCCAACCCAGACCGCGCCGCAGAAGCTGTCGTAGTGGAAGCCAAGATGGAAAAGGGCAAAGGTTCAGTTGCAACTGTCCTTGTCCAGCGCGGTACATTGCAAGTGGGCGACATATTCGTATCTGGCAGCGAGTGGGGCAGGGTGCGGGCTTTGGTCAATGATCAAAACAAGCAAATCAAGTCTGCATTGCCGTCCGCACCTGTTGAAGTGCTTGGGTTTAGCGGCACGCCACATGCTGGTGATGACTTTATTGTCGTCGACGATGAAGCACGGGCTCGTGAGGTTGCGGATTTCCGGATTCGCAAGAGCCGTGACTCGGTGGCAGCCAGCGGCGCATCAACGATGGAACAAATGTTTGCCAAGATTCAGGCTGGTCAAAACGAAGACATGCCTGTGGTGATCAAAGCTGATGTGCAAGGGTCGGTTGAGGCATTGACCGGCACATTAGAAAAGATCGGCACAGAAAATGCGCACGTTAAAGTTATCCACGGCGCTGTCGGGCCGATCAATGAATCAGACATTACTTTAGCGATAGCCTCAAAAGCCGTCATAATAGGATTTAACGTACGGGCGAATTCGCAAGCGCGGGAATTGGCCAAACGCGACAGCGTGGATGTTCGCTACTATTCAATTATCTATAACGTCGCCGATGATATTAAGGCTGTGCTCTCTGGACGTTTAGCTCCCAGATACCGCGAAAACTTCCTTGGCTATGCTGAGATTAGGGAAGTCTTCATGGTATCAAAAGTAGGCAAGATTGCGGGTTGCATGGTCACGGAAGGCCAAATCAAACGCGGATCCAAAGTCCGGCTTTTACGCGACGACGTTGTAATTCACGAAGGTGATTTATCGCAACTCAAGCGTTTCAAGGACGACGTAAAGGATGTCCGCGAAGGTACTGAGTGCGGTGCAGCATTTGCAAATTATCAGGATATTCAAGTTAAAGACCGCATCGAGTGCTTTGAACTCGAGGAAGTCGCAACCGAACTTTAGAGTGTAACCGGCGCCAGTGATTTGGCACCGCGTGACAGGATGATCCCATGGCAAAAGGCCGAGCCAAACCGCCAAGCCAGCGGCAGTTACGCGTGGGCGAAATTTTACGCCACGCGTTAGCAGAAATTCTTGAACGGGAAACCTTTCAAAACCCGTCGCTAAGGGATGTGAATTTGACAGTAACCGAGGTTGAATCCAGCCCTAACCTCAAACATGCAACGGTGTATGTCACGCCCTTAGGTGGCGGCGATATGGCAGAAATATTGGCGGGCCTCGAGCGCGTGAAGTCTTTTCTTCGCCGTGAAGTTTCGCGTCGCGTGCAGTTAAGATTCTTGCCGGAATTTCGTTTTGCGGCCGACACCACCTTTGATGAAGCGGGTCACATAGAATCTCTCTTGCACCGCCCTGACGTTGCTCGCGATTTAGAAGGTGTCGATAACCACACCCCTCTTGAATCGAACGATAAGCAGGAAAGCAACGGACATGGGACGTAAGCGGCGCGGCCGCGCGATCAGTGGCTGGCTTGCGTTGGATAAACCCAGCGGCCTGACCTCCACTCAGGCTCTAGGCAAAGCACGGCGCATCTTGGACGCAGCCAAAGCTGGACACGGCGGAACTCTTGACCCCCTGGCGACGGGAATTTTGCCTCTTGCCTTTGGTGAAGCGACGAAGACGGTTTCGTTTGCAATGAATATGCCTAAAACCTACCGCTTTGACGTGATCTGGGGCACAGCAACAGATACAGATGACCGGGAAGGCAAAATTGTAGCAACCTCCGACACTCTTCCAAGTGTTGAAGCGATTGAAGCCAAGGCCCCCTTGTTCATCGGTCGTATCGCGCAAGTCCCACCTAAATATTCGGCGATTAAGGTTGGGGGCCAGCGGGCTTACGATCTGGCCCGCGCTGACAAGGACGTGGTCCTTGAGCCTAGAACGGTTCAGGTAGACCGGTTCGAGTTGACCCGTACAATTGGACCGGACCGGACAGAATTCGAGGTCGATTGCGGCAAGGGCACCTATATTCGTGCTCTGGTCCGGGATCTAGCGCACGCTCTAAGAACCTATGGGCATATTGCCGAATTGCGGCGCACCCGCTGTGGGGTCTTTAACGAGAAATCGGCAATTTCACTGGATAAACTGGAGGCTTTAGGGCATAAAGCCGCCGACTCGGAGGTCCTTCTCCCTGTTTCGACCGTGCTGGACGACATCCCGGCATTGGCCTTAACGGAAGAAGAGGCCAATCGCATGCGCCACGGTCAATCAGTTTCGTTGTTCGCCGTGGCCCGCCGCTCCCCCATAAGCGGGTTAACCCCAGGCGCCGCCGTTCAGGCGGTGTGCGGGGATCGATTGGTTGCGTTGGCCACGGTTGCGAATGGGTTGGTGAAACCTGTGCGCGTTTTAAACACCTGACTACAGGAGTACACGATGTCGATTACTGCAGATCGCAAACAAGAGGTGGTTAAAGAGTACGCCACCAAGGACGGAGATACCGGTTCACCAGAAGTACAGGTGGCCATTCTCAGTGAACGCATTAAAAATCTTACAGACCATCTCAAAACCCATGCGAAAGATAACCATTCGCGCCGCGGGCTTTTGATGATGGTTGGCCAGCGTCGGCGGATGCTGGATTACCTCAAGGGTAAATCTCAAGGCCGCTACAAGTCTTTGATTAAAAGCTTGGGCCTCAGGCGCTAATAGCTTGGTTCTCTCTAAACCTAAAACACCAATGGCCCGGCCTGCCGAAGTCGGATTCACCAGCGGCCACTTCCGGATGAGCCGGAGCTGGTTGACGCTATGTGCCGACATGCAGCGGTCGGTGGGCCACGTGGATTTATTATTTTACCGCTGCCTGTAGGAGGCCGACCGAAAACCGTTCTTTCAACGGATCGGTATGCACATTTTGGTGCCGGCCAGTACGAAAAGGAAATTTTGTATGTCTATGTTTAAAGTATGCCGCAAGGAAATCGAATGGGGCGGACGGACGCTGGTTTTGGAAACCGGCAAGATGGCGCGCCAGGCCAACGGGTCTGTCATCGCGACTTATGGTGAAACCTCGGTGCTGTGCACGGCTGTTGGCCAACGCAAGCCCAAAAAGGGAATCGACTTCTTTCCCCTCACAGTCAACTATCAAGAAAAGACGTTCGCCGCCGGCAAAATTCCGGGCGGCTTTTTTAAGCGTGAAGGCCGTCCGACCGAAAAGGAAACACTCACCTCGCGGTTGATTGACCGGCCACTCCGGCCTCTGTTTCACGAGAGTTACCGCAACGAGACCCAAGTAGTCTGTACGGTGCTGTCCCACGACCTCGAAAACGATCCCGATATCATCGCTTTAGTGGGAGCCTCTGCGGCGCTGACAATTTCAGGTATTCCGTTTCTCGGCCCCATAGGCGCTGCCCGGATTGGTTACAAGGACAACCAATATATTCTCAATCCAGCTATGGATAGCGTAGCTAATTCAGAATTGGATTTGGTTCTCGCCGGCACGCGTGAAGGCGTGCTAATGGTCGAAAGCCAGGCCAATGAACTGTCAGAAGAGGTCATGCTTGGCGCCGTGACCTATGGTCATGAACAAATGCAGACGGTCATTTCCGGTATCATCGACTTGGCTGAAATGTGTGCCAAAGAACCATTTGATTTGGCTGAACCTCCCGCTGAAATCTCAGTCGTCAAAGAGAAATTCAAAGCGTTTGCCAGTGACATAGACGCAGCCTATCAAATTAAAGTCAAACAGGATCGCCAAAATGCGATCTCAGGTGCCAAGGCCAGGGCCATAGAAAGCCTGGGCGAGAATGATGCCGAGCTGGCTGTTGCTGATAAAGTTCTCAAGGCCATGGAGAAAAATATTGTCCGTGGCCAAATCTTGAAAACTGGTCAGCGGATTGACGAACGCACGACTGTCGATGTGCGTCAAATCGAAGCCGAAGTTGGTGTGTTACCGCGCGCTCACGGTTCTGCCTTGTTCACCCGTGGCGAAACTCAAGCCCTCGTGACCGCGACACTTGGCACCGGGCGGGACGAACAGATTATTGATGCCCTTGAGGGTGAACACCGCGAACACTTCATGCTGCATTACAACTTCCCGCCTTATTCCGTCGGTGAGACAGGTCGCATGGGCGGTGCCGGACGGCGTGAAATCGGCCATGGCAAATTAGCATGGCGTGCCATACGGCCCTTGCTGCCAGCAAAAGAGGATTTTCCCTACACTTTACGCGTAGTCTCCGAAATCACAGAATCCAATGGGTCGTCATCCATGGCGACAGTCTGCGGAACGTCTTTGGCTCTGATGGACGGTGGTGTGCCCTTACTACGGCCAGTGGCTGGCATCGCCATGGGGTTGATCAAAGAAGGTGACGACTTCGCCATTCTTTCAGATATCCTTGGTGACGAAGACCATCTTGGCGATATGGATTTCAAGGTCGCTGGAACGGATCAGGGAATCACATCCTTACAGATGGACATCAAAATTACGTCCATCACCAGCGACATCATGGATATTGCGCTGA
This sequence comes from Rhodospirillaceae bacterium, assembly GCA_029243545.1. GTDB lineage: Bacteria > Pseudomonadota > Alphaproteobacteria > Rhodospirillales > Rhodospirillaceae > JAQWRV01. The sequence goes on along the minus strand of JAQWRV010000027.1, from coordinate 62,722 downwards.
AACAGGCTAAAGACGGACGCCTGCATATCCTAGGTGAAATGACCAGCGCCTTGTCGTCATCACGTGATCAAGTTGCTGGGCATGCACCACGCATCACCACACTGGCCGTACCCAAGGACAAAATCCGCGACATCATCGGCACCGGCGGCAAAGTCATCCGTGAGATTCAAGAAGAGACGGGCTGTAAGATCGATATCGAAGATGACGGTACAGTGAAAGTTGCTTCATCGGACCAAACCGCTACTGACGACGCTGTGGGCCGCATCCGAGACATCATCGCTGAGGCGGAAGTCGGAACGATTTACACGGGTAAAGTGGTCAAGTTGATGGACTTCGGCGCCTTCGTTAACTTCCTCGGGAAACGCGACGGTTTAGTTCACATTTCGGAGCTTGCGCCGTATCGCGTTAATCAAGTGTCCGACATTGTTAAAGAAGGCGACATAGTCAAAGTGAAATGCCTGGCCGTGGACGACCGCGGCAAGGTCAAACTGTCAATGAAACGCGTCGATCAAGACACAGGTGAAGACATCGACGGGAAGGAAAGTGACCAAAAGGAAGAGAGTAAGCCTGCAGAGGCAGAGGCTTAATCTTTTTCGAGTGAAGTTTAGGTAATGGGTCTTCTTCCTCGGGTCGTCGGCCATCGCGGTGCGCCCAGACTAGCGCCAGAAAATACTCTGGCCTCATTCCGGGCCGCTGCAGCAGTCGCCGTAAAAGCGGTAGAATTTGACGTAGCCCTGACATTCGATTCCAGGCCAGTAGTCATTCACGACTCCGGTCTGGAACGCACCACCAATGGTCATGGCCTATTGGCAGAAAGCACTTTGGAATCCGTTAGTGGCTTAGATGCGGGAACATGGTTTGATCCCGCTTTCTCGGGCGAAGTAATACCTACGCTGGAGGAAGCGATCGATCTGCTCATAACCCTTGGTCTACAAGCTGATATCGAACTTAAACCAGACCCGGGCCGTGAAGTGGAAACCGCCAAAGTTGCCCTGCAGACCACCAAGTCCTGTTGGCCCAACGATGTGCCACCTCCTGTCATCACGAGCTTTTCTAGGGTCACGCTGGCCGCCGCTAGGGAGGAAGCACCAGAGTGGCCGCGCGGTCTATGTTTTGAACTCCTTCCAGAGGATTGGCTAGAAGCCGTTGAAAGCTTGGGTGCAACCATGCTTTGCCCTAACGCTGAACGTCTCAAGGCGGATCACTGCGCATCAATGGTGGCTGCCGGTTTCGAAGTTATGGCCTGGACCGTCAATGACGAGAGTGAGGCGCAGAAACTTTTACAATGGGGCGTCAGCAGCCTGTGTACAGATGTCCCGCAGGATCTAAGGCCGGCTGTCGCCCAGGGCTATTTGGTTTAATGCAGAGAAATCACTATATTTTTCTTCAGCTTCGGACGTACTTACGAACGACGCTCGATCAGGTGGAACGAGAGGACGTGGCGTGAAGGCAATAAACCCTGTCATGGTTTCGGGTGGAGAGGTCTTGCCGCTTATCGAGGGCGGTAAAGGTGTCGCTGTGTCCACTGGCCTGAGTTCCGGGTCATGGGCTGGCGCCGGTGGTATTGGGACGTTTTCTGGCGTTAACGCTGATTCCTTTCGCAGCGACGGTACAATCCTACCACAGACCTATCATGGCCGGACACGTAAAGACCGTCATGAAGAGCTCGTGAGATATGCCATCGATGGCGGGATAGCCCAGGCGCAAATTGCTCACGAAACCCGCAGCGGCGAAGGACGGCTTCACGTTAATATTCTTTGGGAAATGGGCGGCGCAGAGCGCGTCCTTCATGGCATCATGGAAAAATGCCGAGGCATGGTGCACGGCGTTACGTGCGGTGCGGGTATGCCTTACCGGTTAGCGGAAATCGCAACCGGTTACGGCATACACTACTATCCTATCATATCATCAGCCCGCGCCTTTCGTGCATTGTGGAAACGGGCCTATCACAAGTGCTCTGAACTACTCGGCGGCGTTGTTTACGAAGATCCTTGGCTCGCAGGCGGGCATAATGGATTATCAAATTCTGAAAATCCCAAATCTCCGGAAGATCCCTACCCACGCGTGGTTGCCCTCCGTAAGGTCATGAACGAAGCAGGCCTGGATCAAGTCCCGATTGTTATGGCTGGCGGCGTATGGTGGCTCAACGAATGGGAAGACTGGCTCGATAATCCAGAAGTGGGTCCGGTGTGTTTTCAATTTGGAACTCGCCCGTTGCTGACACACGAGAGTCCAATTTCTGATCAATGGAAAGCACGCCTGCTTGAATTGGGGCCGGGTGACATCCTGCTCCACAAGTTCAGTCCAACTGGATTCTACTCATCTGCGGTCAAAAATGAGTTCATAGACGAATTGGTAGAGAGGTCTGATCACCAGATTGCATTCTCACCGGAACTTGTTGGGGCTCACGACACAATAATCGGTGTTGGCGCGCGCAAACGGGAGGTGTTCGTTACGGCGGAAGACAAAGCCCGAGCAGAGGCATGGGTGGCTTCAGGCCGAACAGATACTCTGAAAACTCCGGACTCAACCCTTATTTATGTGACGCCAGAACGAGCAGAAGAAATCCGAACAGACCAAATTTCCTGCATGGGCTGTCTATCGGCCTGCGGTTTCTCAAACTGGGCAGAGAATGAAAAGGGCTCGACGGGACGGAAAGCGGACCCGCGATCCTTTTGTATTCAGAAGACATTGCAGAATATCGTTCATGACGGTGAAGTCGACGAGGAACTGATGTTCGCCGGTCACAACGCTTACCGGTTCGCACAAGACCCATGGTACAAAGATGGGTTCATTCCGTCTGTGAAACAACTCGTCGAGCGCATTAAGACCGGGTTTTAGAGCACTGGCGCTAAATAACCCCCTTGGCATGACTTACTAAATCTTCGCTCTGAACAACGATAAGGGTGGAAGAAAAGTCTATTTGATGTTCGATCTTATTTTTCATACCCCCGCGACAACAGCGCGTAGATCACACTCGACCAATACCGACCGCCCGCGTAATAGTGCTCGCGTAACAACCCTTCCCGGGCCACCCCGAGTTTCTGCATCACCTGTATAGACGCCTTTTTTCAGGGCGCATTAAGCGACAATACGATTGAGGCCAAGGTTTTTAAACCTGGCGTGCAACAGGCCGCGGGCTCTTCCGTTGGGGGCTCCCCCGCCTGGAGATTCCAGAATGATGGGTCTTTGATATAACTATATACTGAGGACCAATCTTCATCCGTGTGTTCCCGGATGATAAGACACCGATTTTTTATGGGAAGCGAGAGCGTTGGAGTGGCGTGCGGTGTTTCATTTATAAATCAAGCTTACGGTGCGATTGGCCGCAAGAGCAACGATCCTTGTGAGAACGCAGCAGTCAGCGGGTTAAGTAGCGCGCGACAAAAGCGTCAATGGCGTCTCGTTCAAGTCCCTTCTCCTCAAGCGCACTTCGTATGGCCTTGAGGTCGACGTTGGCATAATTGTGTACGCTGACCGGCTGTTCGGGCTCGCCAAGGTCTGTAATGCGAAAATCATATTCGAAACGATCACTCTTAAACACGTCGTATTGCAGCTTCTGATCAATCTCGTTACCTGGAGCGAAAGTCAGAATGCGCGGCCGATGAGAATACAAATTAGCCGGTTTTATTTCACAACTTGCCGCAAGAATAAGCTCATCGCCTTCCTGACAGGTCCGTGCAGCCGCCCCGTTTAAGACACAACAACGGGAACCGGGGTCGCCGTAGATAACGTAGGTGGTCAGGCGCTCACCGGAATTTTTGTTCCAAACATCGACAAATTCAGTGGGATGCAAACCGGCCGCGGCACAATGTTCCGGGTCCAGCGTTATGGATCCATGATAGTGCAGGTCAGCCCCGGTCACCCGCAAGCCATGCAGTTTTGCACGTAGAACTCTAATCACTGCAGCTTCCTTTTGCAGGGCCGAAAACGGGCGCACCATAAACCTTTTAACTCTGAGAACAAACTTCGGGCTCGGCATATGGGGTAGAACCCTAAACTTTTCATGCCGGCGGTTCATCCGCACAGTCACGCTAAGGAGAACATAAAATGAACACGCCTCTGGTCCGGACGAGAAACCGTGCGCTTCCGCACACAGACTCGGCCGCGATCACCGCGGGTGTTACTCGGGGGTGATTGCCGTTATATTGCCGACCTCGGCTGTGCCTCACTGACTGAATTCAAACTAGGCACCGGTCGGTCGGCTGATTTAGCGGTTCTTTCTCCAGATGGGGCCATCTGGGTCTCGAAGGTCTTAGGCTGCGCGTTGGTACGCCCGCCAGTTGACGCATTAAAGTCGGGGAAGAGTTCCTCCATAGCACCGCAGGCAGATAAAACCACCGTAAGTGACAGAAGGCTAAACACCCTTTGCATGGGTCTATCCCTTCCTTAAGGCGTCGATGGTAGCGCTTGTCGAAAAGGAGTCTACTAAGTCGGCTAAAATAACACGTCCACCATCAGCTTCCACGATATCGGCACCGACGACTCCATCTTTGTCGTAATCTGCTCCCTTGACCAATACGTTCGGCCGGGCCTCTTTGATGAGTGTCAGCGGCGTGTCTTCGCCAAATATCACAACCAAATCGACATGCTCCATGGACGCCATTACTGCCGCACGGGCCGCTTCAGCTTGTACGGGTCTGCCGGGCCCCTTTAAGCGGGCAACGGAGGCGTCAGAGTTCAGACCTACGACCAACCGGTCACAGGCGCCCTTTGCCTGCGCCAACAAGGATACATGGCCCGGGTGAAGGAGATCAAAACAGCCATTCGTGAACCCGACAGTCAGACCGTCAGCGCGCCACATGGCTGAACGGGTCGCCGCTGTCGCAGCATCGACTACCTTTAATTCAGCAGCTGACAGATCCCGGCGTAAAAGCCCCGCACCAAGTTCACGTGCCGACACAACAGCGGTTCCACGGCGGGTTACGACCAAGCCTGCTGCAGCATTGGCCAATCTAGCACTGTCGATCAGAGGAACAGATGCAGCAAGAGCTATGCCAAGTACAGCGGCCACAGTATCTCCAGCCCCTGTTACATCCGATATTTCCTGGCTCTCTGCGCGGAGATGCGAAACCGTGTGTGATTCTTCGACCAAAGTCATGCCGTCGGCGGACCGTGTAACCAGGACAGCATCAACCGAGGTGCTTTCTAACAGGGCTATTGCAGCAGCAACGAGATCATCGTCACTTTCAACCGTTCGGCCGGTGGCTAAGGCCAGTTCGGATTGATTTGGTGTAATGACCGTAGCCCCTGCATAGTGCGCGTAATCGCTCCCCTTTGGGTCAACTATAATGGGCACACGCGCCTCTCTGGCCAATGCGATTGCGCGTTGCGCAAAAGAACGTGTGACGACACCTTTTCCGTAGTCCGAAAGAATAAGCGCATCTGCTTTTTCAATCTCACGTGCTAGAGACAAGCAGAGGTCATCTTCACCTGACTGAGTCAAAGGCTTTGCTGTTTCTCGATCAGCGCGTAACAAATGATGACCGTCAGACGAAAAGAAGCGATTCTTAATTGTTGTCTCCCGATCCGCCGTAACCCGGATAAACGGCTCAATGGCCTCGATTTTGGCGAGCAAATCAGAAACCTCCTTCCCGGCCCTATCTGACCCTATGACAGAAAAGAACGCGACGGACGCGCCAAGGGACGACGCGTTGCGCGCAACATTCCCTGAACCACCCAACTGAGAAAATTCCTTGGTGATCCGGACAACAGGAACCGGTGCTTCCGGTGAAATACGTTGAACATCACCAAAGATGAACCGGTCCACCATAACGTCACCTACACAGACCAAACGACGGCCTTTGAATTGACCGATATAGCGGGATAAGTCAGAGGAACTATGACTCATGCTCGTGTCCATGATTTCACTGACTAAGAAGTAACTTAAAAAAGTGGATGGTTTTATCCAGTCCTTCATCAAGCTGTACGGTGGGTTGCCACGCAAGGTTTTTTTTGGCCATTGAAATATCCGGCCGACGGCGAACAGGATCGTCTTGCGGCATGGGTTGGTTTACAATCTTGCTTGATGATTTTGTCAACTTGATTATTGATTCAGCGAGTTCGAGAATTGTCGTCTCAACGGGGTTGCCAAGATTTACAGGCCCGGTGAAAGACTCAGGTGACCCCATCAGCTTTATAAGTCCGTTTACAAGATCATCCACGTAGCAAAAAGAGCGGGTTTGACTGCCCTCGCCATAGATCGTGATGTTTTCGCCCTTTAGGGCTTGAACAATAAAGTTGGAAACCACACGGCCATCGTTAGGCAGCATGCGAGGGCCATAGGTATTGAAGATGCGCGCCACTTTGATGCCAAGATTATGCTGGCGGTGGTAGTCGAAGAAAAGTGTTTCGGCGCAGCGCTTACCTTCGTCATAGCACGCCCGCGGACCAATTGGATTAACGTTTCCGTTGTAGCCCTCGACCTGGGGATGGCAGTCTGGGTCGCCGTAAACCTCGCTGGTCGATGCCTGCAGAATTTTAGCTTTGGTCCGTTTTGCCAGCCCCAACATGTTGATCGCACCATGAACGCTGGTCTTGGTGGTCTGCACCGGATCAAATTGATAGTGAACGGGGGATGCCGGGCAGGCCAGATTGTAGATTTCATCGGTTTCCACATAGAGCGGAAAGGTCACGTCGTGCCGCATCAGCTCAAATCCGGAGTCGTTCATGAGATGCGCGACATTGTGCCTCCGTCCGGTGAAATAGTTATCGATACAAAGAATTTCCTGATTCTCTGCCATCAATCGCTCACACAGGTGAGAACCAATGAAACCGGCCCCACCGGTTATCAAAATACGCTTCATCAACATTTCCCTCGCCCAAACCGCGGTTGATACCACTAGTTCTTTACCTGACTGTATTCCTTAACCTTTTCCAAATGGTTACCATAGCACTACCATTGCCTATGAGAGAGGTTGCCGCGCGGGCCCATCGGACCAGTCGTTGGAGATTTAATAAGGAAAGGTGACGGATTAACCGTCAGGTGCACGTTTATGCAACAAAATACCGCATACGATGGCAGAGACCCATTCCCCGCGGCCACAAAATCGGCTCATATGAGATAGACACTTTGACTCGAGCGGCGCTCGGGAAACCAAGTTAATTCGTGCCGCCCGATCAACAACAGAAAATATCGAGGACTTATATGCCGACCAAACTCCCTCTCTTTGCGCTTTGTTTAGGAATGGTATTCATTTCGGATGCTGGATCTGCGCGTGCTGATGAAGCTATGGATGCCCGTCATGTAATTGACGCGGCAACGATTACTGTTGAACGCGTTCGGACAGAACACAAGCCAGCTGAACAGCTCAGTGACCTTCTCGGCAGGGCGCGCGGTGTTCTTGTCGTGCCCGCATATTACAAAGCTGGGTTCATCATTGGTGGAAGTTATGGAGATGGCGTTTTACTGAAACGGCAACGTGATGGAGCGTTCGGTGATCCCGCATTTTACAGAATGACCTCTGGTTCGATCGGTTTGCAGGCTGGAATGCAATCTGCCGCGATCATGTTCATGATTCTCACAGAGAACGGCATGCAAGCTGTTCTTGAAGACGAATTTAAAATTGGTGCTAATGTTGGCATTAGCATCGGCGCCGTGGGCGCTGGCGCGGAGGCCGCAACCACGACCAATGTGGGTAACGATATAGTCGCTTATTCTTTAAACGCCGGATTGTTTGCCGGCGGTAGTTTTGAAGGCAGCATCATAAAACCTCGTAGGGATTGGAATGCAGCTGTCTACGGTGTTGGTCAGGACAAACCACCATTCATCGTGGAACGCAACCAGCTGATTTACGCCGATGATCTGAAAAGATCTCTTGTCGCGCAAACTCTTCCCGCAACCCAGAAAATCGATTGAATACAGAATTTTTAGCTAATCAGTATTCTTGTGGTCTGTATTTTCCGTGTTTTACCAAACGTATAGAATAGAAATCTAAAACTGAGCCTCTTGAAACGTTGTTGGAGCCGGGTCAATCGTCTCGGCACCGTTACGGGTTATTTCCTGTACTGCGAAGCCACGCTCCGATAGTCCGGTCGGCAACAATCTAAAAACGCCATCAATTCCTGAAAACCCACTGGGTGACGCCAGAGCTTGAGACCCGAAGACACGGGTCGGACGCGACTCAGATTGTGTCGCCAGGTGAGACCGGCCAAGGACAGCTGTTAAGGCGACGGCATCATAGCCGTGGGTCGCAATAGCCGGAGGCGCTTCACCATGCAAACTTTGATATCGATTGTAGAACGTTGCGTTTGATTGCGGAGAGGGGGCCGGATACCAGCCGCCAACCAGCGAGGGTTCTTTGCCCAGACCAGGCGCGTGCCAGAACAATGTGCCGAGCAATTGAACACGTGCCGGATCGACATCGTAAAACGGCAATAATGCGGCTACTTCCGTAAGTCGGCCGCCTTGTTCGGGCAGAAGGATCGCATCAAACGAAACGTCCCCAATGGTGTCTAGTCGTTCGAGACGCTGTAGTGCTGAACGAGAAACAGCGTCACTGCGAGACGCTAATGCCGACCTTTGGGCGAGAAGCGCATTGTGACGCCGATCATAATCGGCAAACTGGCGGACCACGTCATCGAGGTTTGATCCCGACGGATCATAATAGGCCGCCCGCGTCAGCAAGCCGCCCGTCTGCAACAGAATTTGGTTGAGCGCATCGACAACGGTTTCGCCGTAAGGCGTCGCCGGCGCCAACACAGCGAAACGTTCAATTCCTTGTGCACGGCTAAAAGTGATGATTCTGCGCACTTGTTCGTGGACCAAGAAACCCATAACAAACACACCGGGCGACGCCACCGTGGGGTCGGTTGTGAACGGTATCATGTTAATGCCTGCGGCACGGGCCTGAGGAACGACCGCTTTGGCTGACGCGGAATATACTGGCCCAAGGAGAACCTGCGCGCCATGGGCCGCGGCCTGTGCGGCAGCGGCGGCAGCGCCATCGGGTGTTCCTTGTGTATCATAAGGCTGCAGGACGAACCGGCCGTCAGCCACATCGAAAAGGGCCATTTGTGCGGCATTCAAAAGTGCGTGACCAATATCAGCTGAAGCTCCTGTCAAAGGCAGCAGAAGTCCGACGCGAACCAGGCCATAGGGGTTACGTGGCGGAGAGGGAACTGCAGCAGCCTCATCGACTTCAAAACCTGGGATAAGCTGTGTTCGACTGAGAGCTGGGAGCGCGGGAGGAGAAATAGTTTGAGCCTGAGATGCCGCTATGGGCGCACGCCTTTGGTTTGCCTCGCTTGCCGGGCGTGGTACATCCGTGCTCTCACACCCGGACAGCAGAGCACCAGTCACAAAAAGCCATGGTAAAATCAGCTGCGAAATCCGCCGTAAAATCATCAAAAGGTCCTCGCAACGCTGCGACCAGAAAAAGCACGCCTGAGGGCCGGAAAGCACCGGCCCCGGTAAAGAGCGACGGTACCGTTCGCTCCAAAGGAAGGCAACCGAACGCCGTGCAGCTTGAAAACGCCAGTCAATCTTTGGAGTGTGGCCTTTATGTGGTGTCAACACCGATTGGTAATTTGGAAGACATAACACTCAGGGCAATCAAAACCCTCCAAGGCACCGACCGCATTGCCTGTGAAGACACACGTGTCACCGGAAAGTTGCTCAAGCACTTTGGTATTGAGACACCAATGGTGAGCTATAACGATCACAATGGCGCACGGGTCCGCCCCCGCTTATTGAAGGAGCTTGCAAGCGGAAAAAGCGTGGCCCTGGTGTCAGATGCCGGCACACCACTGATTTCCGATCCCGGACTCAAACTCGTACAATCCTGTTCAGACAACAATATACGCGTCTTTCCTATTCCCGGCGCCTCAGCACTGTTGGCAGGGTTAGTCGTCGCTGGCTTACCCACTGACCGCGTGATGTTTGTGGGATTCCTACCGCCAAAACAGAATGGGCGTCGATCTGCGCTAGGCATCCTAAAGACGATCCCCGCGACTCTGGTGTTCTACGAAACGGGGCCAAGGATAAGAAAAAGCCTTGCGGACATGGCCGACCGACTCGGGGCGCGGCCCGCTGCTGTTGGGCGGGAACTGACAAAACACTTTGAAGAAGTCAAAAGAGGGCCTCTCGATCAGCTCGCCCGGTCTTATGGAAACCCTCCAGCGCCAAAAGGTGAACTGGTTGTTGTCGTTGGGCCGCCGGATACTAATTCAAGTGACGACCATATAGATATCGATGACGCTCTACGCGAAGCCCTTCAAACAAGCAGCGTACGCGATGCCGCCGCCATGGTTGCTGAATTGACTGGCCAGCCACGCCGCAAACTCTATGCCCGGGCGGTTGATCTTTCCCAAGAGACCTCTAGTGGCTCAAAGCGATAGGCTAAAGAGCTGCGCGCTATGGCCGATGGGCCTAGCTGGCCTGCCGCTTTGCCTTACTGTTGTCTGGCTGGCGTGTTCTTGAATACGGCTGTCGCTCTAAACGTGATACAGGTGCCGACGAGATCGGCCTCATCGCAATGCCTGGCAATATTCTCGCCTTCATAGAAGTAAGGGCGTGGCATAGCATGGAAATTGATTTGAACGCGGCCACGCCCAAACAGCAACATCGCATCAAGCGTGGCGCAGAAGTTTACATTGGTAGTCATCCAGATCTCGCAAACCATGACCCGGGGTTTGATGTCATGATCGTGCGACCTTGGCGATGGCCCGACGCATTGCTGACGCCTGGCGCCCCTAGAGACGACGATTAGACAATTTATCAGAACGACGAAGGCCGATTGACCCTGGTCGGGGTTTGGCTAGTGTAAGGCTATGTATGTGATACACAAAACGGGTTTAGCTCAACTCGCCCTCACTGATTTCTGCACCACACGCATTGTCAGTGGGAGTACACCGACTGCTTATAATATGGCGCCCGGAACAGGCGTGGGTTTTGCCGCACAAGATAACGAAGCGACCCTGCAGGGAGGTAATGTGCGCCGAGTCGTTACGTTGGTTGCTATTGGGAATACCGGCGCATGACCCCAGACGACTTAATGGCAGACGAATTGAGCGCACTCCTAGAAAAAGGAGAAGATGGCTTTGACCTCGCTGAGGTGGCATTGATGCTTGCCTCACGCGACACACCGGCCGCCCACGTTAAGCCCTATCTGAATCACCTCAAATCCCTCTACCTATCCGTTGAAGAGCGGGTTGAAAGCGAAGGTTTTGACGAGCCGGCGCCCACACCGCGTCAAATGGCTAGCGTTTTGTCGAAAGTGATTGGTGACAAGTACCGCTACCGCGGAGACGAAGATACATACGATGATTTGGACAACGCAAATTTGATGCGTGTAATAGACAGGCGCAAAGGATTACCGGTTTCCTTAGGTATTCTGTATATAGCGGCGGCCAGAGCACAAGGGTGGAACGCCGCCGGTTTAAATTTTCCTGGGCATTTTCTCATTAGACTGGAAAGTCTAGACGGTAGCAGGGCCATCATTGACCCGTTTCATGATGGCCATATTCTCGACACGCCGGCGTTGCGGGACCTTCTAAAAGTTGTTGTCGGTCCCACCGAAGAATTAGATTTCCGTTATTATAGAACCGTTAGTTATCGGGACATTCTGCTCCGCCTACAGAACAACGTGAAGACTCGCCGGCTCGATTTGGGGCAAATGCAGGAAGCCCTCGATGCACTTAAGACCATGCAAATACTGATGCCCGACAGCGCTGCGCTCTATCGGGAAGCGGGCCTCCTCAATCTTCGTTTGGGCCACCTTTCCGATGCCGTAGCGACGCTGGAAACGTATCTGGCGCGCGCGCCTGTTGGTGCCGAACGTTCACGCATCGATACCGTGGTCCAAGATATTAAACAGCGCATACATTGATCGCTCACTGGGTTTAGAAGGGCAGCCGTTATGACATTAGCCGTAGCAATACAAATGGACCCCATGGACGGAATCGATATTGAAGGCGATTCAACTTTCGTTCTAGCACTTGAGGCTCAAAAACGAGGTTTTGCACTTTTTCATTATTTGCCAAGCCACTTGTCCTTTCGTGACGGTCGGGTGATCGCTAAAGCAAACCCAATGGAGGTGCGCCGGGAACAGAACAATCATTTTAATTTCGATGAAACGCAGGAAATCGACTTGTCATTAATGGATGTGGTGTTGATGCGGCAGGATCCGCCCTTTGACATGGCTTACATCACTGCGACGCACATTCTTGAACACGTCATGGACACGACATTGGTTGTGAATAATCCCGTGAGTGTTCGAAACGCGCCTGAAAAACTTTTTGTGACTCATTTTGAAGGGGTAATGCCGCCGACGCTGATCTCGTCTGATCCTGTGGAAATTAAGGCGTTCAGGGAAGAGTACAAGGATATCATCATCAAGCCTTTATACGGCAACGGTGGTGCCGGTGTTTTTCATCTGTCGCCCGGAGATGAAAACATGGGCTCGCTGGTAGAGATGTTTTCAGAAATTTTTCGTGAGCCGATGATCGTACAGCGCTATGTGCCCGAAGTCCGGCAAGGCGACAAACGGATTATATTGGTCGATGGAAAAGTCGTTGGCGCCATTAACCGGGTCCCGGCTGCCGGCGAAGCACGATCAAATATGCATGTTGGCGGGCGCCCAGAAAAATCGAGTCTAACAATGCGGGAAGAAGAAATCTGCGAGACCATTGGTCCGGTTCTCGAAGAGCGCGGGTTGATTTTCGTCGGCATTGATGTGATCGGAGGTTACCTGACCGAGATCAATGTGACATCACCAACGGGGCTCCAGGAAATAAACCACTTCGATGAAGCCTGCCTCGAGGCAACGATTTGGGATGCCATCGAAAGAAAATTGACCTGATTAGAAGCCGCAGTCTAGGCTTCCTCCAATATACCCAGACCATCCAACGGGGACGTCATGGAACTTGAGCAGCAGATGGCAGACGCGATAGACGCTGGGATTACCGTCTTAACCTCCTACGGCCTGTCGGTTGTCGGCGCCATTCTTATATTTATCATTGGCTGGGTCATCGCTGAATGGGTGTCTGGTTCAATCCGCCGTGCGGCACAGAAATCAGAACGCATCGACACGACGCTTGGTAGTTTCTTTGCCTCTATTGCCCGGTACAGCGTCCTCACCTTTACATTGATCGCTGTGCTCTCTCGTTTTGGTGTGGAGACCACCAGTTTTGTCGCGTTACTCGGCGCATTAGGTTTGGCCTTAGGTCTCGCCTTACAAGGCACATTGGGCCATATCGCGTCTGGCGTGATGTTAATTATTTTCCGGCCCTTCAAGATTGGTGACTTTGTCGACACAGCCGGTGTCGCGGGTACCGTCAAATCCATTAGTTTGTTTACCACCGAACTCGCCACAGGTGACAACATTCAGGTGATAGTACCCAACGGGGCTGTGTGGGGAAGCATGATTAAGAACTTTTCTGGAAACGCCACCCGCCGCGTCGATTTGGTAATGGGCATTGGCTATGGCTCCAGCATCGACCATGCTATTAAAACTATGGGCGATATCATTGGGGCAGACGACCGTATCCACGGCGATCCTGCACCTTTTTTTGCAGTGGGCGAATTAGCTGATAGCTCAGTTAACATCCTTGTCCGCGTATGGGTGAACGCCCCCGACCATTGGGGTGTCAAATGTGATCTGACCAAACAGTTTAAAGAAGCGTTTGATAAGGCAGGTATCGACATCCCCTTCCCACAAACTGTGGTTCACCACGCCAACGCGCAGGAGTAGACCCCGGAAGCAAGGGACGCAGCGTTAAGTATGAAAATTTTGCTAGTCCGATCAGGCAAACGGCAGGCTCTTTAGGAAAAGTTTTCGAGAAGGCCTGGATCATAACATTACGCCGCGCACCAAGCTCACCGGCTGGGGCTACGAAAACCTCTGACCAATCGCATGCGCTGTTTATAAAAGATGCCGCCGGGGAAATTGCCCGTTAGGATGTGGTAATTCTGTTGGCCTTCAACTAGAGGCCCCTTGGTCGCCGCTATCCGCACGGTCGCTTTTCCCGGCGTCGACGTGCTCCCCATTATCGAGCAAGGATCGCCCGTCGTGATAGACGGCGAACGCCAATGGGTAACGTTTGATCAAACCGATTACAATCAAGCGCCCTTCGCCGACATCGGTGCGAACTTTGAAAAGAAATATCCGGCTGCAACGGCTAAGGTTGGCTGGGCAACGTTGTGTGCATTATTAATAAAAGAGGCGGTCAATTCTTCGACGCGTGCAATTCAACGGTCGTGAAACACAATTCTCACGAGAGGCCTAAACCGCGCAGTAATGTCGCTCTACCAGTCATAACCAAAGCGGTGGACATGCGGCTCTAGTATTGGGCGGAACGGCTCAAACTTGTCTGCGTACCGGACCCAGCGATATTGAGAACGGGTAAAGATAGGCTGAACCACATCTTGATAACTAGGTGTAGTGATACCCTCGCTCTGTTTGGCGTGATCCGTGTAGTTGAGAACCTGGTCATTCCAGTCCAATTCTAGGAATTCAAAAATTTGCCGGGTGGTGGATTCAAAATCTCCAACCAAACTTTCGTAGCGGACAATGTGTGTGTTCAAATTGAATAAAGCGCTGGCCTGTGCCCACAGCTTCATGACCTGATCGTAAACACGTATCGCATCTTCAAAGTTCAAAAAGTTGGCTGTTGCGTCGTTTAAAAAGAAACTCTGCATGAAATTACTGAGGCAAACATCACAAGGGTGACGCAAAGCGAAAATATACTTTGACTTTGGGAACATCGCTTGAATAAGCCTTGTCTTGGTTAGATTGAGTGCCAGTTTATCAACAAAATGATGCTTCGGTGCCGCTCCCAAATACGCGGAGACTGAATCGGTATAGGTTTCCTTGAGATAACTCAGTTGGTCTAACGAGACAGTGGCGCCCAGTTTTTCTTGAGCTTCTTCCATAGCGACAAAGTCCTGATACACCCGTGTAAAAATGGGCTTCTCTCCGAGCACATCAAGGTCGGGGTGGGCGCCCAAAATTTGTTCAAGCAATGTTGTCCCTGAACGCGTAAATCCAATAAGGAATGTCGGATCTGGGCGGTCTTGAGTATCAGAGACCGCCGCAGCTGATAAAGATTCTTGCCGATGAAGTTTCTTGCGCTCGTAAGCAACGTGTTCCTTGAAATTATTCGCTATGCTTTGGTCAAACCCTGAGCCGTTGCTTTGCAGCCGGTTCGCCGCCGTAAATGTCTTGAACGCCTCTTCGGAGCGTTCGGCCCTGTCGTATAGCTGGGCAAGCTCAAACAGACATCTAGTCGCTTGTAAGGGCGTTGCTTTGTCTAATCTGAGGTCTTCGAGAAAATGTATGCCTTGTTCGTAGTCTCCCTTGCGCCTCTGCACCGTCGCCGCGATGAGGCGGCCTTCGATATTTTCTGAGTCAATTTCCAATATTTCAACGATAAGGTCTTGGAGTTCGCCAATTTGGTTTGCGCGTTCCAAAGCAATGGCAAGGTTTACTTTAGCGACTAAGTTGCCAGGCCCGTGCACCACCGCTTCTTTGTAGTGTTCTATGGCGCTCTGAAATTGATTCAATTTTAAATACGCACCGCCCAGTCGCATTCGAATATCAAAGCTGTCTTTACCAAGACTCAGAGCAGCAAGAAATTTTTCTATAGCGACAGTGTAAGCCCCAACCTTAAGTAAACACTCTCCAAAAAGGGCCATTACCTCTGGATCTTTTGGGAACTTAGCTGCCTGCGCCTGGGCTGACTCAAGCGCATCTGCGTCGTTTCTGTTGACAAGAACACGTGCGTGGTTGATTCGATCACTCCTCGGTTTAGGACGATCTGATAAGTCAGATTGATCCGGCATCAATCCGCGCCTAGGGCGATCAAGGCGTTCGATCTCATGGTCAATCGTTTATACAGTAACTGTCGCTGGGTTGTACGCCATCAGGTTTCCTTCCGGCCCGCCCGCAGAACTGGGTTGCGGAAACCCTGTGAAGTTATCAGGATCAGTAGTCTGGTACCACACACCCATGGCGCGCGAGCCAAGAAGAACACCATTGGCATGCTCGACCCGGGCTTTTTCGTAACGCTCAAAGACTTCCGGCACCGATGCGGCAGCTTCAACACAACGGGCCAGGACAACTCCATCTTCCATGGCCATAGCTGCGCCCATACCTTGGAACGGCAACATAGGGTGGGCGGCATCGCCCAACAACGTCACCTGGCCCTGGCTCCATACCGGCAGCGCATCGCGGTCGAACAGAGCCCACTTATAAAGCGTGTCTTCAGGAATAGCTTTGAGGAGGCCGATAAGATCAGCGTGCCACCCCTCATGTTCCTTGAGCACTTCGTCTGTGGTAGCGGGTGTGCTCCAACCTTCCTCCTGCCAAACGTCTGTCTTGGCGAGACAGACCACGTTCACCATGGTGCGATTGCGGATGTAGTAGCGAGTAATCGTATGCCCGGGTCCCATAGCCACCGCCGCAGGAGCCACACTCATGAATGGTTCGACATCCGCGGCTGACGCCAATCCCCGGAACGCAACTTGGCCGGTGAACTTGGGTTCCGGTGTATCGAACAAGCAGTCGCGCACTGCGGAACGCAAACCATCGGCACCGATGACCAAGTCAGCCGTGTCCATGGCGCCGTTGCTGAAGCGTACAGTCACCGCATCGTCCGTTTGCTCCAAGCCGACAAAGGTGTGGCCCAGAACGATTGCGTCAGAGTTTTGGGATTGTAGGTGGCCCACCATGCCGTTGTGTAAGTCAGCGCGATGAATGAGATAGTACTCGGCTCCAAACTTGGCTTTATAGTCACGGCCAATTTGCGGCTGCACCAGCGCTTTGCCGGTACGGTAATGAATCAAGCCGCCTTGGTCGGGCGTAAAACCGTGTTCCTCTAAGAACGGACCAAGACCGCAAAACTCTAGTGCATGTGTGGCATTGGAACTAATCGTGAGGCCGGCACCAACTTCATTGAGTTCCGGAGCGGCCTCATAGACGGTGGCAGCGATGCCGACACGCTGCAGTGCTAGCGCAGTTGTCAAGCCACCTATACCGGCACCAATAATGATTACGGACAGGTCTTCCATAAGCACTCGATCTAAATCTCTACTGTGCCCGGATCGTAGCCCATCAAGGGCACGCGCATTTCGCCGGTGCGGGTAAAACCTGCGTAGTCGTCAGGATCCGTATTTTGGTACCACTCGCCTTGTATGCGGGAGTCTAAAAGGACTCCTTTGGTGCGTTCTTTGCGCGCGTCTTCATAGGCCTTAAACACGTCTACAGGCGTGTCATATTTTTCGATACAGCGCGCTATCACCACACCGTCTTCCAGCGCCATGGCAGCGCCCATGCCCAAAAATGGTAGCATGGGATGGGCGGCATCGCCAAGTAATGTGACGCGGCCTTTGCTCCATTGCTCAATGGGGTCGCGGTCAAACAAGGCCCACTTAAACAAAGTATGCTCAGGGATGGCTTTGATGATGCCGGTGACGTTTTCGTTCCACCCTTGGTACTCAGCCAAGAATTCATCGTGTGTAGCCGGGATAGACCAGCCTTCCCGTTTCCAGGCGTCCGTCCTGGCAATGCCCACAACGTTGACCAATTCACCATGGCGCATGTAGTAGCGCGTGAATATATGCCCCGGCCCCATGGTCACGGCGGAGTTGGCGATAGTCATAAAGGGTTCTACGTCTTTGGCGGGCGCGGCGCCACGAAACGCGGCTTGACCGGTAAACGTAACCTTCACTTTATCGATGATGGACTCACGGACAGAAGAGCGTGCACCGTCAGCACCAACCAAGATGTCTCCGTTGACTGAATTGCCATTCTTAAACGTGGCGGTGACGCTTTGATCATCCTGTTTAAGCGATACAAATTTGTGATCAAGAACAATCGCATCCGAATCATGCGCATAAACCGCCGCGACCAGTGCATCGTGCAGATCAGCGCGGTGGATCTGATAGTACTCGGCGCCGAAGCGGTCTTTGAAGCCGCCCTGGCTCTGGGTCAGGGTTAGCGCCTCGCCCGTTTTGTAATGGATGAGAGCACCATTGGTCGGTGTATCTCCATTAACTTCCATGAAGGAGCCAAGACCGCAGTATTCCAGCGCCCGGGTGGCGTTAGGGCTTATGGTCAGCCCCGCACCGACCTCACCCAGCGCCGGCGCCTGCTCGTAAATCGTGACCTTAATACCGAGTTTCTGCAGCGCCAGCGCTGCGGTTAGGCCGCCCATTCCAGCGCCGATCATCAAGACATGTGTATCGCGCATACCATCCTCATTGCGAATAAGACCCTGCTTATGCGTCCTTACTTGTAGCATGCTAGCGCTGATTTAAATGCCGTACTCATCCCACTTGCCGTCCACAAGTTCGAACGCCTCGGGGCACATATCTTCCAGCAGAGTGCGGTTGGCTGGAGGAAAGGAGTCCGGCCCACCTTCCTCGGGAAATTGCCGGGTGGCGTCGATGATGACCTTGCTCGTCATGCCGCGCACGGGTGCACTAGGGTCAAGCCGCATGCCGGTGACTTGAGGAACAATCAATGTACCAGGATGAGGCTGCCAGCGGGAGCCGACAGCAGACATAACATCAGTCCAATTGAGGACGTCGACATCCTTGTCGACGACGATCACCACTTTTGCAATGCTAAGACTGCCCGCAACGATCTGCCCCGCGGCAATGCCGGCGCCAGCCTGTTTTTTATCGATGCTGATAATGGTGTAGCCGGTCGCATCGGTAGGAATGTGCATGGCCTGCAAACCCGGCACCATCATTTTAAAGCGCTTCTGCGCCGTGGCAGACATGGGCGACGTCAGAAAACCGCGCATCACACCGGTGTAATTATTGATCACCCACGGATTGGTCCGATGGGTCACCGCCGTAATGTTCATGAAGAAGTTTTCGTCCTTCTTGAGGCCGAGATAGCCATACATTTCACCAAAAGGACCCTCCTCTTCAAAGTCACCGTCGAGGGGAATTTCTCCCTCAATGATTATCTCAGCATGGGCCGGGACAAGAATATCGCTGGTCTCGCATTTGACTACGTCCACCGCTTTGCCGCGAAAGCCGCCAGCGATGGCCAACTCATCTTGCCCTGCGCCTGCCACTTTGGAGCTGCTCATGGCGAAAACGATAGGGTCCGCACCAATCACAACAGCCGCTTTGACAGATTCCTCGCCGCGCTTCTTAGCGTTCATCAGCATGGTCCAGCCATGCTGAAACGGCTCTGGATTAATACCGATCTTGTTGGGCCCCTTAACCTGGCAGCGGTAGGTGCCGACATTCCGGCCGAGCTCAGCGTCCTCAATGATGACCGAGCCACAGTTGATGTACCGGCCACCGTCCGCGGGGTTCGTCTTCAACCAGGGAAACTTGAGAATATCTACATCGTCGCCCAGTTGAACGTTCTCTTTGCACGGCGACACCGCTCTCTCGATTGGGTTCGGGTCTATTTTTGGAATTCCTCGCGTGCACATGGAATCGATTTTCTCCATGGCAGCCCGGTACATGGCGATGTAGTCATCGGTAATGGTTTCCACGCCGAAGCCAAGTGCTTCGGCTTGCCATGGTCCGTAAGGATTGCCAAGCACGGGGCCATCCATCCACTCGCCGTCAACCTTGACCCGTTCAAACAACATCGCTGGTGCCGTGTTGTAGCCCTTGCGGTCGACCAGACTATACGCCAGCGCTGTGGCCTCATATTTATCTTGGTTAATTTTAGGAATACGCAGGAGATAACCGTGTGATTCCAAAGCCGCGATGAACTCCCTTAAGGAATCGTAAGGGCCTGTGGATGCAACGTTGGCGAGATCGGATGCTTTGGTATCCATGGGTGCGCCCCTCCAGAGGTGACAAAATGCGGCCATTAGGCCGTTGGTTGGGCCAGTTTTAGGGGGGCTGCTCACGAGAGTCGACCGGTGCCTCGCGGTCTTGCCCCAGGTGTCCGATCAGCGGGCTATATGTGTATTGTCCGCCTGAAAGCTTAACAAGACCGTTCATTGCTAAAAAAGTCAGGGCCAGTTCAGCCCAACATGGGCCCAAGGGGTTGGCCGCCAAACACATGTATGTGCAGATGCGGCACAAGCTGCCCACCTTCTTCTCCTACGTTGGAAAGAACACGGTAGCCACGTTCCTTTAAGTCTTTCGCTTCGACGACTTTGAGCACTGCCCGATTGAGCGCGGCCATCTCCGCGTCTGACGCTTGCTCGACAAAGTCCGTCATCGAAACGTACGAGCCTTTAGGAATCACCAGCACGTGCACCCGCGCCTGAGGTTCTATATCTTCGAAAGCGAGGGTGTGATCATCTTCGAAGACTTTTGTGCAAGGAATCTCACCGCGTAGTATTTTGGCAAAAATATTATTGTCATCGTAAGCGCTCACTTATCACCTCCGATGCCTTTGCTCTTGCTCTTGTGCTTACCATTGCCATTGTCAGCTTCCCGTATTCCAGACTTGCCAAACCGCTCATCGAGAATTGCGTACACCTCTTTTGGTTTTACATCTTTTGCCGCCCATAACAGGAGCAGCATGTAGAGCAGGTCCGCGCTTTCTTCGAGCAGGCTTTCGCGGCTCTCGGCAACGGCCGCAAGAGCTGTTTCAACACCCTCTTCACCAACCTTCTGGGCAATTTTTGTAATACCCTTGCCAAACATTTTGGCCGTATAAGACCGCGATGGATCAGCATCTTTTCGACTGCACAACACATCGTAGAGCCGGTCAAGAATAGCTGCGTCTAATGTGTCTTTCTTTTTACTCATGCCGCCTCCGATGATGCAGGCTCGACCGGTCGCACCGGAAGACCCGCCGCCGCTAAATAGGCCTTAGCCTCACCAACAGAGTAACCACCAAAATGAAAGATGGAAGCCGCTAAAACGGCCGTGGCATGGCCTTCACGCACGCCGTCGACCATATGATCCAATGTGCCGACACCCCCTGACGCGATGACGGGGATATTTACCCGGTCAGCCACCGCCCTGGTGAGTGATATATCGTAGCCGTCCCGTGTGCCGTCACGATCCATAGAGGTGAGTAAAATCTCGCCGGCACCGTAGGCTCCCATTAGCTCAACCCATTCAAGGGCGTCAATTCCCGTCGCCGTGCGGCCACCGTGGGTAAAAATTTCATATTTACCCGCGCTAACGCTCTTTGGGTCAACGGCCACAACGATGCATTGGCTGCCGAATTTTTCTGCCGCTTCACGGACAAACTCTGGCCGGGTTACTGCAGCGGTGTTGATCGACACTTTATCGGCGCCAGCCAGCAACAGCTTGCGAATGTCTTCAACGGTGCGGACGCCGCCGCCGACCGTCACCGGCATAAAGCATTGCTCCGCTGTCCGCGCAACAACGTCATAAAAGGTATCGCGGTTCTCGTGGCTCGCCGTGATATCGAGAAAACAAAGCTCATCGGCGCCAGCAGAATCATAAATTTTTGCCTGCTCGACGGGATCACCCGCATCACGCAAGTCGACAAAGTTCACGCCTTTGACAACACGGCCACCTTTTACGTCAAGACAGGGGATGATGCGAACAGTGAGCATGGTTACTCTTTCAGGCGCCCAGCAAAGCGAGCGCGTCGCCGAGGTCGATCCGCCCATCATAAAGAGCCCGCCCAGAAATCACACCAGCCAAACCAGGTGTTGTCACCGCTCTATTCTTAATCGTTTGAAGATCATCTAGAGAGGACACCCCTCCTGACACGATAATTGGAATGTTCGCTGCTTCAGCCAACGCCGCAGAAGCATCGACGTTTGGTCCACTCAGAACCCCGTCTCGCTCAATGTCGGTGTGAATGATCGCAGCCACCCCGGCATCTTCAAACCGTTTAGCCAAATCTTCCGCTGTGATGTCGGATGTTTCGGCCCACCCTTCGACGGCCACCCTACCGTCGCGTGCATCAATACCGACGGCAACACGATCAGGAAAAGCTTTGCAGGCCTGTCGGACAAAATCAGGGTCTTTGACGGCAGCCGTTCCAAGCACAATGCGAGTCACGCCCGTCATCACCCAGCGCTCGGCCATGGCCATATCACGGATTCCGCCGCCGAGCTGCACCGGACACGAAACAGCAGAGGCGATTGCTTCAACCGCAGCGGCATTGATGGGCTTTCCTGCAAACGCCCCGTTGAGGTCGACCACATGCACCCAAGATGCTCCCGCAGCCGCAAAGGTTTTTGCCTGCGCCGCAGGATCATCGTTGAATACCGTCGCGCGATCCATGTCGCCCTGCGCCAACCGGACACATTGCCCGTCTTTAAGGTCGATAGCGGGATAAAAAATGACTGGATCCATGATTACGGTGACCACTGCAAAAAGTTGGTGATCAATTTAAGGCCAAGGGATTGGCTTTTTTCCGGATGGAATTGCGTACCAAACATATTATCCCGCCCGACAGCCGCCGTCACCGCCTGGCCATAGTTGACCGTGGCGTGGAGCTGCTGCTCATTCTCACAGGCCAGGTGATAACTATGCACAAAATAGAAAAAGGGGTCCTCACCCAACCCGTCAAGCACGGGGTGGGCATGGTTCATGTTCAAACGGTTCCATCCCATGTGCGGAATGCGCGGGCCAGCGCCTCCCGGCCCGGCGTCTTGCGATGGTGACAAGGCTGTCACGGCGCCAGAGATCCATCCGAAGCCGCTGGTCTCGACATGCTCATGGCCTTTGTCTGCCATGAGTTGCATGCCAACGCATATTCCTAGAAAGGGCCTAGCCTTAGTGATCACAACATCGGTCAGCGCATCAACGAGATCCGGCACAGCTTCGAGCCCTGCTTTGCAATCAGCAAAAGCACCCACGCCTGGCAACACGATGCGGTCCGCAGAAGCGACATCTTCTGGCGATGAGGTCACAGAAATCTTTGACGTCAATCCTAACTCTAACGCCGCCCGCTCAAACGCATTGGCAGCGGATCGTAGATTGCCCGACCCGTAATCAATGATAACGATGTTCATGAGCTCTGTTCTCACAGCAGCGCTTTACTCTGCGCCACCTTGGCTGACTTACCGTATTACAGTTTGCCCTTGGTAGACGGAATGGCGTCTGCTTTGCGTGGATCGATCTCTACCGCCACCCGTAAGGATCGGGCCAACCCCTTAAAACATGACTCAACAATATGATGGTTGTTTTCACCATACTTGTTCTGCACATGCAGGGTAGCACCCGCCGCCTGGGCAAAAGCCTGGAACCATTCTTTGAACAATTCCGTATCCATGTCGCCCAGTTTGGGTTTGGAAAAGTCGACTTTCCAAATCAAGTAAGGACGATTGGATAAATCTATTGCCACTTCAGTCAGTGTCTCATCCATGGGAATAACCGCCGATCCATAGCGCGTGATGCCGGTCCGGTCGCCAAGCGCTTCGGCAACGGCCTCGCCAACACAAATACCCACGTCTTCTGTGGTGTGGTGAAAATCGATGTGCAAATCGCCTTTAGCTTCCACCGTCAAATCTACGAGACTGTGACGCGATAACTGTTCCAGCATGTGATCAAGGAACCCGATCCCGGTGTTAACCGTATATTGGCCGGTGCCGTCGAGGTTGACCGTAACGTCAATGCTTGTCTCTTTGGTGCTGCGACTAACTGATGCCTCGCGCATGGCGATGCCCCTTACGTCTTAATTTTGCGCCCTTTTAGCAGGTCAATTCCAGCAAGGCCACATGGTGTGCGCTCCCCTGGCGAGAACTAGAAAAAAGCCGCTCAACCGATGCGTCCCGAAACGACTCTATCAGCAAATGCGTTTTAGAGGAGGACACGGGGGAGTGGAGAAGTTAAAATGGTTAAACGTATACGCCGGAGGCCTCTGACACATAAAAATTCAATAACAATAATTATCAATGGAACTAGCAGCAGTGAACACCATCGCAGCAAACCAACGAGGCAGACCGCCGGGTGCCCGAGCCGGGTCTCCGGATCCCATCGACACCCATGTGGGGCGGCGCGTAAAACTCCGCCGCACATTGCTCCGTATCAGTCAGGAACAATTGGCTGGCGGCATCGGCGTAACCTTCCAGCAAGTTCAGAAATATGAGAGTGGCCACAACCGCGTCAGCGCCTCTCGTCTTTATGACATTTCCCGCGTGCTCGATTGTCCAATTTCTTATTTCTTTGAGGACGTCGGCGAAGAGGTAACATCTGGCCGGTCAACACCTCAGCCACGGACAGATGAGGAATTGTCAGAATCTCAAACCGGGCTTGACGATGACCCAATGCGGCGCACCGAAACGCTTGAACTTGTTCGGGCCTACTGGCGGCTTCGTGGCACAGAGCTACGCCACAACGTGCTTGACCTCTTGGCCAATATGTCGAAACGGGACTAACTCAACGTTCGACTGTGTGTGACGAAAACATTTTAAGCGGTTTTCTAAAACAGGCCACCGCTTAGCTTTTTTCTCAAAAATATAATTTTATGGATTGAGGCGGTAACCACCAGGCTCTGTCATCAAGATTTGTGCATTGGATGGGTCGGGTTCGATTTTCTGGCGCAACCGGTAGACGTGCGTTTCAAGCGTATGTGTGGTGACGCCCGCGTTATAACCCCAAACTTCATCCAATAACGTTTCACGCGGAACTGTTTTATTCCCGACACGGAAAAGATACTTCAGGATCGCCGTTTCTTTTTCCGTGAGGCGGATTTTCTTATCCGCCTCTTCGTTAACCAACATTTTTGCTGCCGGCTGAAACCTGTACGGACCGAGGCTGAAGATGGCGGCGCCGGCCTGAGTATGTTGGCGAAGATGTGCACGCACTCTTGCTAAGAGCACAGCCATTCGGAATGGTTTTGTCACATAATCGTTAGCGCCGGCATCAAGTCCGGTGACTGTATCATCTTCCGAATCGGCTGCCGTAAGCATAATGATGGGCGACCGCACACCTGCATCACGCATCGTGCGGCATACGTCGCGGCCATCCATATCTGGCAGGCCCACGTCGAGCAAAATGATGTCAAAGGCCTGACCCTTGGCGAGATCAATCCCATTGGCACCATCAGCCGCCTCGACGACGCTCTCGAAATCGTCCTGAGCACTGAGCTGCTCCACCAGGGAACAGCGCAACATGTCGTCATCGTCAATCAGGAGGAGTGCTTTTCCAGACGCCATGAGAATTCTAATTTGGAACCATTAATTGGGTGGGAACAGATATTGACGGATATTAGGGAAAACCCGCTTGGGTGCCACTTTATTCGGCCAAGCTGTGGGCACTGTGATGGTTCGGCGCTTGCGGCAGACCCTAAAAAGCTCACATCCACGTCCTGTACGAAACAGAAAAACCAGCTATAACAGGGACATGAGCGAAGACCTTCAGACAGAGTCGGATGTTGCGGTCACCACGGTCCTCGAAACCGTAGACCGTGCGATTGCTGAAATTCGGCGTGGCGCAGCAGTTATCGTGACGGCTGAAACCGGTTCAATTTTAGCGCGCCCTGCCGAGACGCTGAATAATGGGCCGCTGCCGTTCTTCTTGCGCCCAGGAGTTGGCCCGATCGACGTTGCGGTTACAGGACGGCGGGCCGCCATTCTTGGTGTATCTGAGCCTGGTGCTGCGGCTGTCGTTTTAAACAAAGAGGCCGGTTTCTCTGCAACTGAGATTTTGTCTCTGATCGACCCAAATGCTGATCAGGGTCCTGTGCCACCGGTGGGTGTTTCGGGATCGGTCGTTGACCCAAACTCCGCTGAAAGCATGGCCGTTCGGCTAACGAAAATTGCCCGCCTTTTACCTGCCGTTGCGATAGCGACCATCGATTCTGAAGACCCTGTCGCCTGGGCCCGGGCCAACGGTCGCGTAGTCATCTCGGCCAACGCCATTACCGCATATGACAAAGTCCAAGCCGATAATCTTGAACCGGTCTCGGAAGCACGGGTTCCGTTGGCGGGCTGTGAAAATACACGCATTATTGCCTTTCGGCCACGCGATGGCGGCGTCGAACATCTCGCCATCGTCATCGGCGAACCTGACACCTCTGCGCCGGTTCTAACGCGTTTGCATTCGGAATGTTTTACTGGCGATTTACTCGGATCATTGAAATGCGATTGCGGTGATCAATTACGCGGCGCCATCGAAGCCATTTCTGAAACTGGCGCCGGTGTTCTGTTGTATCTCGCTCAGGAAGGCCGCGGCATTGGCCTAGTCAATAAACTGCGCGCCTACGAGCTGCAGGAAAAAGGTTTTGATACCGTTGATGCCAATGAACAACTGGGCTTCGACGATGACGAACGCATTTATTTGCCTGCCATGCAAATACTGTCACGACTTGGTATCAGTCAAGTAAATTTGCTGACCAACAATCCTGCCAAAATGGGTGCGTTGGCCCGTCACGGAATCGCGGTGATAGAGCGTGTACCTCACGTATTTCCGTCTAATCAACACAATTGGTCGTACCTGGATACCAAAGCCAAACGTTCAGGCCACATGTTCTAGAAAGCCGCCTGAGCAGCCCCAATAGGGTCCACTAACCCGGTCATAGTGACCCGGCAAATGTGCCGGACTGACCCGCTGTACAGACCGGCCACTCAACGGTAGAGAGCCGGCCACGCAAAACGTGAGCGCGAGCCGCACGTCCGGATAAAGGCACGATATTTAAGCGCCGATACCGCTGACCGCCGCCTTATTTACCGCTAGACTTATCAAATGGATTTAGTGGTTACCGTCGATGCAAAGGCTCCCACGCGCGGTCGTCTCACCTGTAATGGCGCAGCTTTTGAATGCGTGCTTGGCACTTCAGGTGTTTCTATCGACAAACGTGAAGGAGACGGAAAAACGCCAAGTGGCCGTTTCCTCTTAAGGCGTGTTTTCTATCGTGCTGACCGCGTGGACTTACCACGCACCAGTTTGCCTGCCAGCCCTCTGCAAGAATCCGACGGATGGTGCGATGCGCCAGAGGACCCTGCCTACAATTGCCAGGTCAAACATCCTTGCCCGGCAAGAGCGGAGCGGCTATGGAGGGACGACAATCGCTACAATATTATTGTTGTGTTGGGACACAATGACGACCCGGTAGTGCCGGGTGCAGGCAGCGCGATTTTTTTGCATATCGCCGCAGATGATTTGCGCCCGACGGAAGGGTGTGTTGCTTTAAGGCAAGCAGACCTCCTTACCGTACTTGCTCACTGCACGCCCGAAACTAACATCTATATAGAGCCGCCTACGGCTTAGGGGGGCGGGGTCCGAATACAGCCGTTCCCAAACGCACATGCGTTGCGCCTAGTTCAATCGCCGTCTCGAAATCAGCCGACATCCCCATACTAAGACAGGGCACATCATTGCGGCGCGCAATCTCACGCAAGAATGCAAAATGCATCGCCGGTTCCTCATCTTGGGTCGGAATGCACATCAGCCCTTGAATGGTAAGCCCGTAGTCTAACCGGCATAATTTAATGAACGCACCCGCCTCTTTCGGAAGCACACCGGCCTTTTGCGGTTCCTCTCCTGTGTTGACCTGGACAAAACACGGAAGAGAACGGGATTGCTCAGCCATCTCTTCCGCCAACTTGGCAGCAAGCTTAGGGCGGTCAAGGGCCTCTATCACGTCGAAGAGGGCTACAGCATCGCGCACTTTGTTGGTTTGCAGCGGCCCCACAAGGTGAAGCGCAACGTCGGCGTACTCGGCCTTTAAGGCCGGCCATTTTTGCTGTGCTTCCTGCACACGGTTTTCCCCGAAAATCCGATGCCCGGTCGCCAGCGCCGCTCGAATAGCATCAACACCATGGACCTTGGAAATTGCTACCAAAGCAACATCCATTGGGTCGCGGCCAACGCGCTGGGCTGTTTTGTACACACGCGCCTGTAGGTCATGAAGATTGCCCGCAATACTCTTTCCAGCAGCAGACATATTTTTTTCGTCGTCAGAGACAACAGACATTGGCGCTATGCTCTCCTAGAATGCCGGCATGACGTTCAATTCAAGATTATTGACGCTAGCAAAGCGGAAGCGGCAATACAAAAGTCTCTTGCCGCCGGTCCTGGTGATGACCGATGAGAAACGCCTTCCAGACCCCGTTGCAGTCGCCGCGTCGATTCCCTGTAGTTGGGGGCTCATCTTTCGCCACTATGGGGCAAATGATCGGGATAACCTTGCGAAACAAACCGCTGCGGTGTGTCACCAGCGTGGCATAGTTTTTCTCATCGCCGGTGATTGGCGGTTGGCCGACCGCGTTAATGCCAATGGTGTTCACCTGCCCGAGCACATGACGACGCGACAGCCTTTGGCGCCGGTTCAGCTTTGGAGGCAACGCGGCAAATTGGTCACCATGTCTGCTCATGGCGTAATCCGCATGCAAAAGGCGCAGCATATGGCAGCAGATGCGGTGGTGCTGTCGCCGGTGGAAGCGACAATCAGCCATCCCGGCGTGAAACCGCTTGGCGCCCTCAGGTTCGCCGCCTTAGCCCGTGTTATACCGTCACCCGTGTATGCGTTGGGCGGCGTCACCCTTGCGCAGCACAAACGCCTAAAGGTGCTCGGCGCAAAAGGAACCGCAGGAATTGGTTTCTTGAAAGAGCTCTAGAAACGCAGTTGCATGCCGACCCTGGCACCGGTACCAAGGGGCTCAACCGTAGGCATAATCGTTTCACGGTCGATGTAGAAAGCGTTGGCGTTGAGCAAGATAGACGGGGTTAGCTGCACCAACCCGCCGATCATCCATTGTTTGCCCTCAAGCTCTGCCGGACTGCCTTGAAGAAAAGCCGACTGCACATAGGTTACGCGCAGGTCAAAGTCGCCAGAGCCATAGCCAAGTCCAGCCTGCCAGGCGCGGCGGCCGTCGAGTAATCCATCAGGTCCCGCATCTTGGTAAGCGCCGCGCAAGTAGAACCCGGCATAACCAACAGATGCACCGACCGTGCGCGAGATGATTGGCTCCATGGAGAAGGCGCTGCGGAAATCTGCAACACCACCAAAGACCCCTACTTCACCGCCGAAAACTGACGCCGAATAAGTTCCATAAATATCAACGGGCTGACTTCGCTCAGAGACGGAGATAGACGTCTCATCCCAATCCAGCTCTGCCGGGTCTGTATCAACGGGCAGCGTACCGAAAGCGGACAACGCATAACCGATCGTAAGAGCGGACTCTGTTATCGTGGTCGACGGTAAGTCGAAAGCCAGAGATACAGCAGAAGAAACGTTTTTCTCTTCAGCCAGCGGCTCAGCAACAATAGGAACGCCGTTTTCGTCAAGCGCGCTCCAGGCCCCGCCCACACTCCAATCGGTAGCCCATACGGGTGCCGCAAAGAGGGCAATAGCAGCCAGTGCCGCTAATCCGCTGCTATATGAAAAACGGGTTGCCATGGGTTTAATATACACGCTCAAATATTAACATTTCTGAAAAATGCGCGCCGGGCGGACGACGGTCAAGGTATAGCGTATGAAAGTTTCGTCATGTGTTCAGCTTTGTGACATTTCGCGCACAATGGCCCTATTTTGGGTCCATTAGTGTGGCCGAAAAACCATAGGTCGGGCTAAGGACAGGCCTGGTCACCGATGGTTGAAAGACCTGTAATCTGCCGTTTTGCGACTCGGTGTAGGACAGCCTGAGGCGCGCAATAAAGAATCGGCATCAAAAACCGCGCATTGGGTGTCACTGGGGTCATTTTAGTCTGAAGAAGGCACTTGAGAATTAGGAACGTTGCGCTGAATGAGATTTACTAGAATTCCGTCAAGATCAAAAAACAGCATTTCATAGGACTGGGTGTCTGACCCTTCTTTCGGAGACAGTACGATCGGCTCAGAGACAATCGCGTAACCCGCGGCCTTCACTTTTTCATTGATCCCGAAAATATCACTGGTGAGAAACACCAAAGCTGCATCGCCAGTTTCCACAGAAGTGCGGGGCACGGGGTGGGGCGGCTGCTTTTCTCCAACAAACTGAAATAGACCAACGTTGGCGAACACGTATTCGCCCGACTGAAGAATCATCACGCGGACCGTCTTGTTCTCCACGCCAAGAATTTGATCCCACTCTTTCCCGCTGGCAGTGCGCTCCACGCGCGGTTTAAGGCCCAAGATGGCGCCGTAGAGTTTCACAGACTCATCGATGTCCCGGACAAAGTGTGTAGAGCGCATCAAGGGCGAAAGAATAAAGCCGTCAGGAAAATCCGGTTCTTGAGTCTTAGCCGAATGTGAAATCGAAAAAGAAAAAAATAAAAACCGCAAGTATGCGTTTCATGACAAACCCTTCGTACGGCTCAAATCAGTGCGATAGTGGTTGAGGTTCAAAGTTTGCCGCATCGGTTTCATCACCCTGCCCGGTGTAGCGCGCGCTGTTGGGATAGTCATAGAGAGGCCGGGTTTTAATCACCGTATCCGGATCCAGCGGCCAAGCGCCTGCACCCGGCAGAGAAATATCACGGTCACGGCGATAGCCCATGACCGTGCCCGGTGCGTCATCGTCTTCGACCCAGGCCTGTATTTCCGTCACCCAATCCACTGTATCCACACCTGTGCCGCCGCGGCAGTGGTTCATGCCGGGGATAAGATACAAACGCATGAATTCATCCGCAGCCTCTTCACCGCCGACAACGCGCTCCACTTTTTTGGCGTAGTCGATTAGCGGCTCCGCATTCAGTAAATCGTTGAGGCCTTGATAAGTGATGAGCTTACCGCCGCGGCGTTTGAAGTCGGTCAGGTCAGGATTGCTCGGCGCCTGTAAAAACCCTTTAGTGAACAGACGGGGGAAATCGCGGTCGAGATCAAACGTACCGGCGTCGTAAGCAGGGCCAGGGTCGTAATCGAACCACGTGTAGCGCAAGCGGTCCTGCGCCATGGGTTCGAACGTTCCTTCTTCTCCAGCGTCGTTAAGAATGTAACGCATAACGCCAAGCTCACCGCCTTTTGGTAACCCCCAACTTACGCGCAGACCATCAGACAGAAACGCACCTTCGTATAAACGTTCTGCGGCTGAGATTTGATCATCCGTCAGGCATGAGTCCGATGGCCGTCCTGAATTGCATTTCATGACCGACAAGTTTGGTTTGCACGCCCATGGGTCATCGATGACACCGTCTTTCAAACCGTCGGCGCCATCGCATTGTTTCATCACTTCCGCATGCATTGCCGGAATTTGACTCTGACCAAGAATGACGCGGCGATCTTTGGTCAAGTTGGTCAGTGTGCGCCAAAAAATGTTGATGTAAGCGGGCTCAATCTCCGCAGGGGCACCGGCAATGATGCCGTCGAAATGCCACGGGAATCTTTGCGCCAGCATCAGGCCTTGGCGGCCGCCAGTGGAGCAACCGCGCCAGTAGGCATGATCAATGTCGTTGCTGTAGTAAGCGGTAACGATGGCTTTGGACGCCAGCACCGCTTTATGGGTGCCGCGGTAGGCGTAATCTAATTCCTGTTCTACGTTGTTATAGGCCCACTCACCGGAGCGCATGATGGTGTTGTAATCAGGCCGTCCGGTGCTGGTCCATTCCGCCGGAGCCACCGGGGCGGAGCGTCCCATATCCGTTGTCGCCACAGCCGTATTGCGTGACAACGGATCGTCGGCGTTCTCGATCATGCGCACACCACACAGAGTGCCGCAGCCTTCCATGTGGAAACGGCCGTTCCAGTCTTCCGGCAGACGCGCGCGCCAACCCACCTGCGGTGCGGTGTAGCCCATGACATCGCAAAAGCCGGGAAGTTTTCCATCAGCGGGGACAAAGTGCGTGCCAGTAATTTGCGATGGGGCATCCAGCAGCGCGGAGAGGCTTATATCAGCAAGATCTTGGCAAGCCTGAGCGTCGGCCTGGACTGGTTCAGAGTGAATGGCGAGCGCAACCATAGAAATGGCCATACAGGACCCGCGCAGCATATTCATCGCCATATCCCCCTTATTTCCTTTGCATAAGTATAAGCCGGAATAGCCCCATAAAAAGACTGGAATTTATTCCACCCTTGACGTGTTTTTATTACATGACGCAGTGCTTATAGTGTTTTTATTACATCAAACACTGGAATCGGTAGACTTAGCCAGCACGCCTCCCTCCTCACCGCCACGAAAGCCACCTTCGCGCCCATTTGCTACACCCAGGGTGTCCAGGAGGAGCGGGGCCGTGTCGCCAAAATCATCGCCCCCGCCCCAGCCATCAACGAAACCCGCCAACATCTCTCCGTCACGGGCACCTACGAAGCTGACTACACCTTCCCCCATACCGAAGACATGAAAATTTGCGGCGGCCGGCTCGGCTTAACTGTCTAGGCGCATCGTTTAAAACTGCAGCATGCTTTGAGCGCTATACCCCTTAAGCACCATATCTTGGAACTCCATCCGAGGCGTGGTCGTTTACCGGGAATCTAAGTCCCTTTCCGTCTCTTTTCCGTACACAATGATGAGAAGTGAAAAGGGGGTGCAGCCATGCTGATGAACAACTGGTACGTGGCGGGGTTTGCGGACGAGGTGACCGACAAGCCTAAACATGTGCGCATGCTGGCCCAGGACTATGTTCTGTTCCGCGACGAGAACGGCACGCTGAATTGTTTATCAGACATCTGCATTCATCGCGGCGCGTCTCTCTCCCACGGCCTAGTGCACAACGGCTGTATCGAGTGCCCCTATCACGGCTGGCGTTATCGCGGCGACGGTTCCGGCGCCGAAATCCCGGCTCATCCAAATGTACGCATTCCCAAGCGTGTGCGCGTCGACAGTTACCCGGTGCAAGAACGCTACGGCTTTATCTGGGTGTTCCTCGGCAATATACCTGAAGAAGAACGCCCGCCCATTCCCGAATTTCCCGAATACGACGCGCCCGGCCGCCGCAACGTCCGCGGCACCTTTAAGTGGAGCGCCAATTACGGCCGCGTATTGGAGAACGGTTGCGACTTCGCCCACGCGGCCTTTGTCCATCCGTCCTTCGGCAGCCGCGACTGGCCCGAGATTAAAAAGTATGAAACGTTCCCCGGCGAGTGGTCCTATGGCGCCCGCCTGACCATGCCAACACCACCAGACACGGGCTTCTGGGGTTTCGTCCGCGGACGCCGGGAAAAAGTCGATGTCATGGCCGAACCGGAGTGGCACATCGGCGGTATGACTGTTGTGCTGCGTCTCCTTATGAATCGCGGTTGGAATAACGCTTTGTTCGATTGCAACACGCCAGTGGATGAAAACACCACGATGACCTATTGGCAGTTGTCACGGAATTTCTTTACCCAAAAGTTTTTCGACGGCGACACCACCAAACGCGCGTTGCAGATTTTTAATGAAGACCATGTAGTGCTCAACAACCTTAATCCCGTTGAGCTGCCGCCCGGCCTGCACGAAGAGTTTTCCGTTGCGTCCGATGCTCTGATGGTCGCCTTCCGCAAGAAACGCCAAGAGCTCTATGCTCGCGGCTGGGGCATTGACTTGCAAACTTACGAAGACGAATACGGCGAGCACAAAGCAGCGGTGATTCCCAGTCCGGCCCGGCGCGAAGATCCCAAAGGCTGGGTGCTACCGGAGGTGCCGCGCCTCTCAGCCAAGGGCAAGCCCATGCGGCAAGCGGCGGAGTAAGAAAATAGAAAGAGCCTTTTCTCAATGGGCTGATAAACAAAGAGTTCGTTGCGAGAAGTGATGAGTTAGATAAAACATTAGGTTTCTTGAAGGAAATTGATACGTTCAAAGGTGTTTGTCATGGTAAATGCACGCTGAATCCGTAAGCGTGACAGCATTTGGACCATGGCGCCTTACATGAAGTTGTTTTCTGATGTGCTCACAACTTTAACGGTGTTTACGTCTTAGCCGGCACCGAGGATGCACTTTTGTTTCTTGGAACTGCGGTAACAGGAATACTCGGATTAAGGCTGATCAACCATACATTCAGACTAGCCCCGGCTACAGTGGTCGCCCCGTTTGATCACACAGCGCTGATTTGGGTAAACCTTCTGGGCTGGTTGATTTGGGGTGTTGTTCCGTAGATCTGGACGGATGTGGGGACAATGGTGATTGTCGCGGGTGGCGTCTATCTGATTTATTCAGAACCTAAACACCAAAATTAATTTCCCTTACCTTCTGGCGCTTTTGGCGGCGGCGGTGACCTGCATCAAGGCTCGCTCGGTCAGAGCCTGCATCGGCATGTCAGTGGACTTAGCCTGCAGTTCCGCCGTGGTCAACAAATCCAGCGCCCGCGCCAGCAGCTTGCCATTCCACCGTCCGGCCTGGGCTTTGAATTGGCTTTTGCGTTTGAAAAACACTGGCGGGCGCAGCTTCATCATCGCCTGGTCCATGTTACCGCCGTCATTACGCAGGCCCAGAACTTGGTGCAGACGCATGACATGGCGGGAGGCGGCAGTGAGGATGGAAATGGGACTGGTGCCCTCGGCCGTCATGCGACCATAGACCCGCTGAACCGTCGGTTGATCGCCGTCGCCCATGGCATAGGCCAGGTCATCCAGATCAAACGCGGCGGTATCGCCGACACAGGCCATGGCATCATCCAGCGTGATCGCCGTGCCGTCATTTTTACCTTTGTAGAGCGCCAGCTTTTCCATTTCCCTGCGGCTGAGGGCCCGGTCGCCGCCAAGGTGGTCCACCAGGTAAGCCAAAGCATCAGGTTCGGCCGACAGGCCGGACTCTTTCAGCGTTTCACGCACCACTTGATCAAGGGCGCGGCTGTCGTCCGCATAGCAGGGCAGGGCTGCGGCATTGTCTGCCTTCTCAAATATTTTACGCAGGGTCGAGCGAGGACCAAGGTCGCCGGCGGCAAACACCAGCAGCGCATCGCCAATAGCGTCGTCGAGGAAACCTTCGACCGTTTTCGCGATGGTGTCGGTGGCATCCCGTATTTTGACCACGCGCCGCGCGCCGGTGAGCGCCATGGCGGCCGCCTCGTCGGCAAGACGGGCCGGATCAGACTTAATGGTGCCAGCATCGATATCTGTCATACAGAAGGGGTCCGCAACACCCTTAAGCACCGAATTCATCAATGCGTCGACCCGCTCGCGCACCAGACCACTATCGGGGCCATAGACCAATACCGCTTGCGCTTTGATGTCGGGGGACCGGGCGAACGCGTCGGCCCTTCCAGCCTGAATTTTCATAGGGTTAACGCGCCGCCTGTTGCGGAGCGCCGTTACGGTCGAAGTAGACAGCTAGGCGGATGCGAATTTCATCGCTGACTTGTTTCAAGGCCCGCGCTTCCGCATCGCGCTCCGAGGCAATGGTGGCATATTGATCGTCGAGGATGTTGTAAGACACTGACGCGCGCACCCGGTCACGGGTCAGCCGTTTGGTGCCATCCCACAAAATATAATTGGCGGTCAAAATAAGATTAGCGCGCGATGTGGTAGAGTCTTTGCGTACCCCTAACTCCTGTGTGCGCTGAGACACCCGCACCTGCAAATCATAGCGAGTGTTGCGCATACCGGCAGGGTGCAGTTTTTCATTGAGCTGCTGACGCAGAACCATGCCGCGCCGCGCAGCTATGGGGCGCACGTCGATCTGCGACAACTGAGCGACCACCGTCTCCGACGTGGTCACACCACTGGAGCCGTACATGGGCGTAAAGCCGCAAGACGCCAGGGATAAAGTAAGAGCGAAGGCAAAGGCAATGGTAATAAAAAACCGCATGCTCCGTTTGGACCGCACCTGCGCTGCAGTGTCAAGATCAGGGCGTGGTGAACTAGACAGGGGTGTGTTTAGCTTATGAACATAAATTCCATAAGGGGGAGGATATGAAACGGTTTCTCAGCGTTTTGATGGCAATTATCGTTGTGGCGTCCCTTCCGGTGTGGGCACAAAACAACGACGATGTGATGGCCTCCACCGCCAACGCCCAAAATGCCAACGCCGGCCCCCTGCACACCGTAACCTTCATCACCCCCGACCTTGCCGGCCTGCGTAAACTCTACGAAACGGGCATGGGGCTAACGGTATCCGGGCCGCATCCCGTCGATTCAGAAGGGCGCGCGGCGCAACGGCGGCTATGGGGCGTGCCTGACAATTTGGGCTATGCGGTTTACCTGTTCCGCCGCCCCGGGATCGACGGCACCATCCAGATGCGCGTGCTGGTGACAGAACAGCCGACCCCGCCCATGCGCGACAGCTGGAACCGCAAACAGCTCGGCCCCTACGGCATGGGATTTCCCACCCTGAATGTTTACGCCTGGGATCAAGCCTTGCTGACGCTCGGCTATGAACGGGCCGTGCCGGAGGTGGAGGTGTTTCAAGTCTCCGCGCCCAATGGTGACAGCTACCCGGTGACCGAGGCGCCGTTCTTCGGACCGGAATATTTGCGCATCATCGCAATTGGCCGGGGCGGCGGGCGGCCCCAAGTAGGCGCCTATGACAAACGCACCGGACGCGGCGGGCCCGTCTACGCCACCCAGATCGTGCCAGATGCCGACGCCATGGTGGACTTCTTCACCAAGGTTCTCGACATGGAAGTGCGCTCCGACCGCACCTGGGCGGAATACGAAGTGCCGTTTCGTTTTACCTTGATTCACTCCAAAGGATCACAGACAGGCCACACGCCGCTGGTGGAATACGCCGACGAGCATGAGGTCGCCGGACTGGCCGCACCGCGCCCGCCCAACCGGGGCATGGCCATATGGAGTTATAGCGTGAAAGACCTAGACGCCATTCTCGCCCGCGCAAAAGCAGAAAATATGCCTGTGCACGCCGGGCCGGAAACCTACACCTCACCCAGCTTCGGCACGCACCGCGCCGTGACCTTCATCGCGCCAAACGGATTTATGATTGAGGTGTTTGAGCCTGGCTAGCGTTGGGATGCGTCACCTTCGCCGTAATCGAAGGCATCGATAAAAGGTTCCAGAATTTTTTCTATGGGCCTGAGCTGTCGCTCATAGTTTTTCCAGCGGTAACGGGACGTAGTATAAAGACCTTGGGTAACCTGCTCGTAGCTGGGCGTGTTGATTTTCCTCGTTGCTGCGTGTCTGTGAAAGGTCAACAATGAATCCGACCACTCCAAGTTCAGAAAAGCCAACAGGGCGCGAACCTGCGTCTTAAAATCTTCGACGAGATCTTCATACCGGGTTACATGGACATCCAAATTCAAAACAGTCAGGGCATCCCGCCACACCGACATGGAGTGCGCATACATATAAGCGCCGTCTTCTAGGCTGGTAAAGTGTGACATATAAGAATTGATTTCAAAATTCTGTGTGAAACAACTCAGGACAGAATCCAAAGGGTGCCGACGTATAAAGAGAATTTTAGCGTTGGGAAAAAGCAAATGAATAAGGCGAATATTGACAAAATTGAACGGCAGCTTATCGACCAGTAAATGTCCAGGTGACACTTCGACTTTGGAGCGCAAAAGCGTCCAGTATTCACCCCTCAGCTCTTCGACGAACTGATAATCGTCCTGTCCGATAAGACCGTGAGGGCCTTCTTTTATGTTCAATCGGGACTGAAGAAACGGAACCGGACTGTGTTCGTTAGACACAGTAACCAACTCCAGAGAATCGAGGATTGATTCGACCAGGGTTGTACCAGAGCGTGGGAAACCAACAATGAAGGCCGGGCTCTTTCCTATATAAGGAAAATAAGGAGCCGGGCCGCTTTTAGATAGGGCGTCGAGTTTAGATTTTTGAGTCGATATAGATTTGCGAGCCGTGTGCTTCTCAGCTTCTAGGTCCGGATAATGGGCACGCTGCGAAGCGGCAAAGGCCTGGTAAGTCTGATACGCCTCATCGTATCTGTGAACAGCCTCCAGACACCGGGCACGCTCAGAATACAACCAGCTCAATTCCACGAGATCTAGCGGCTTGTTTTCGCCATCCAACTCGGTATAGGACAGAGACTCTTCGTATTTGCCTTGGCGCCGCAGTATGCGCGCCATCAAATGGCGCGCGCTAAAGTTATTGGGATTGTGATCGAGTAAGCGCTGAGCCGTTGCCTCCGCTTCGTCTAGCTTATGGCCCTGTTCATAGGCAAAAATCGCAGCCAAAAGAATATCGCTCCGGTAAGGCGCGATCTCCATGGCTTGCGTTAGAAACTTTTCTGCGTCGTCCAGCT
Source organism: Rhodospirillaceae bacterium (assembly GCA_029243545.1). Lineage (GTDB taxonomy): Bacteria > Pseudomonadota > Alphaproteobacteria > Rhodospirillales > Rhodospirillaceae > JAQWRV01. The sequence goes on along the minus strand of JAQWRV010000027.1, from coordinate 24,874 downwards.
TACCCAAATGGGTGCAAACATGCCCGAGCGCATAGGCTGTATTTTCATCCAGCCTTAATGCGTAGGCCGTCCTCAGATGCCCACACGCTTCGTCTAACGCGCCCTTCTCGATTAGAGAAAAACCAAGGCCCAAGTGAGCGTCCGCATTTTGTGGATCTGCGGCGACAACTTCACGAAAACCCTCTTCCGCCACTTTATGCTGTCCGCAAACAACTTCTTTTTTCGCCTTGGCTAACTTCTTTTCTAACTTTGCATCCATCGTCTAGGTTATGCCTTTTGCAAGCGCAGAAGCACTATGAAGATTGCGTCTTCGCTGAAAACGTTATTGGCGGCAAGATCACGGCGTAAAATATCCAATGCCTAACATGACCTTGGAACACAACACACTCTCTACCCCACTACCACGTTGACGATCTTGCCGGGGATGACGATGACCTTGCGCACCTGCTTGCCCTCCATCTGCGCCTGAACGGTGGGCAGTTCCAACGCGGCTTGTTCACACGCCTCTTTGTCAGCGTCGGCAGCCACCTCGATGGTGCCGCGCATCTTGCCGTTGACCTGCACCGCGAGCGTGACGGTATCTTGCACCAGTAGCGCCGGGTCGTGCTCTGGCCACGGCTGATCAGCCAGCAACCCTTTGCCGCCTAGCGCATGCCACATCTCTTCGGTGATATGCGGCATCAACGGATTAGCCAGCCGTGCGAGGGTAACGAGTGCAAAATGGCGTGCAGGGCCTGCCGTTTTGGAATCGGCAAGGGTATTTGAGAATTCGCGGATATACGCCACCGATGCGTTGTAGCGGAACTCTTCCAACGCCGCTGTCACATCAGCCATGGCTTTATGGGACGCTTTGACCAAAGACGCGGCGGCGTCATCCAAATCAGCCAGCGGCGGTAGATCGCCACCGTCTGCTTCCGTCTCCGACGTCTTGTTGTCCCGCGTCTCCGACGTCAGTCTCCACAGGCGGTTCAAATACCGCCAGGCGCCTTCGATGCCGGAGTCTGTCCATTCCATATCGCGCTCCGGTGGGGAGTCAGACAGCATAAACAGACGCGCTGCATCGGCGCCGTAGGTTTCAATAATGTACGCCGGGTCCACCGTGTTCTTTTTCGACTTGGACATCTTTTCAGAACGGCCGATGGTCACTGCCGTGCCGTAATCCACATGAACGGGCTCACCCGCGTCATTGCGCGCCACTTGATCGGGTGACAGCCACGCACCGTCGTCATTCTTGTACGTCTCGTGACCGACCATGCCCTGAGTGAACAAGCCGTCGAAGGGCTCGGATACATCCAGGTAACCGCAGTCTTTCAGGGCGCGGGTAAAGAAGCGTGAATACAACAAGTGCAGCACCGCGTGTTCAACGCCGCCGATGTATTGATCCACCGGCAGCCATTGATTGGCGGCCGCCTTACCGAAGCCTACGCTGTCGTTATTGGCGTCACAGAAACGGGCGAAGTACCAGGAACTTTCAAAGAAGGTATCTAAGGTATCGGTCTCACGCTCGGCGTCCTTCCCGCAACCTGGGCACTTTACGTTTTTCCATGTGGGATGACGGGCCAGCGGGTTGCCGGGCTGATCAAAGGTCACGTCGTCTGGCAGTGTAACGGGCAGGTCAGCATCGGGAACCGGCACAACACCGCAATCGACACAGTGAATCATTGGTACCGGGCAACCCCAATAGCGTTGCCGCGACACACCCCAATCGCGCAGGCGGTATTGGACCACGTCTTCACCCAGATTGTTCTGTTTTATCTTGGCTATAGCCGCGCGCTTGGCATCATCCGCCATCATGCCGTCCATGAACTCAGACTTGATCGCCACCCCGTCGCCAGAGAAGGCTTCCTTGCTTGCTTCAAGCTCATCGGCAAAAGCTCTGGCGTCGACCTCTTTGGGCGCGATGACACAGAGCACCGGTAGATCGTACTTACGGGCGAAGTCCATGTCGCGCTGGTCGTGCCCGGGGCAGCCGAAGATAGCGCCGGTGCCGTAGTCCATCAGCACGAAGTTGGCGACGTACAATGGAACTTCCCACCCGGAGTCGAACGGATGCTGTGCGGTGAGCCCGGTATCGAAGCCTTTCTTTTCGGCTTTCTCGATCGCCTCTTCCGAGGTGCCGAGGCGGTTACACTCGGCAATAAACGCAGCAAGGTCGGCGTTGCTCTCCGCTAGGTCGGCCACCATCGGGTGGTTGGGCGACAACGCGCAGAACGACGCGCCATACAAAGTGTCGGGGCGTGTGGTGAATACTTCCAGCGGCGTTTCCAGCGCGGTGCCGTCGGGCTGCAGCACGGTCCACTGCACGTGCGCCCCTTCGGAGCGGCCGATCCAGTTGTGTTGCATGGTCCGTACTTTGTCGGGCCAGCGTTCTAGGGTTTTAATCGCCGCTAACAGGTCTTCGGCATAGTCTGTGATTTTGAGGAACCATTGATTGAGCTTGCGCCGCTCAACGGAAATGCCCGAGCGCCAGCCCTTACCGTCGACCACCTGCTCGTTGGCCAGGACAGTGTTCTCTTCCGGGTCCCAGTTAACCCAGGACTCCTTGCGGTAGGCCAGACCCGCTTTAACAAAATCTAGGAACATCTTTTGTTCGTGGCGGTAGTACTCCGGCTCGCAGGTGGAGACCTCCCTACTCCAATCCAGCGACAAGCCGAGCGGCGTAAACTGTTCGCGCATGTCAGCGATGTTCTGCCGTGTCCAGGTCCCCGGATGCACGCCCCGTTCCAATGCTGCATTTTCCGCTGGTAGACCGAAGGAATCCCAGCCCATGGGGTGGAGCACGTCAAAGCCCTGGGCTTTGCGGAAGCGAGCGACGACATCACCTAAGGTGTAGTTGCGCACATGGCCCATGTGCAGACGGCCCGACGGATAGGGAAACATCTCGAGCACGTAATACTTTGGTTTGACACCGTCTCCAGCCGCAACAAAGCATGCAGCCTCGGCCCAGGCCTTTTGCCAACGGGGTTCAACCGCTTTGAAATTATAGCGTTGGGGGACGCCGGCGTCGGTAGTGGGTTCAGACATGAGAAAACAATAGGTGGAGAGGCTAAAGGAAAGAAACGGAATCCAGAGAAAAAGACCCCATAATGAAGTCTAGCTTTCTTCGGCAACCGCCTGCATGCGCAGCTGGCGTGCCCGCGTCAACACCGCTTCTTCGAATTCACCAGGCACATCGGCGCCCACAGGCGCATCGGTCCAGCGCCCACCAACGCCTTCGGTCTGGCGGAAGACTGAGACTTTAAGGCCATCCGCCCGAAGCGAGCGGCCTAGAATATACATGTTCACCTTAAAGCGCTCGCCCGGCGTTTCCGGCGGTGCAAACCAATCGGTGATGATCACCCCGCCAAAAGGATCGGCCGAGGCCAGGGGCATGAATGAAATGGTGTCCAGCGAGGCCCGCCACAGAAACGCATTAACCGCCACCGCGCCTTCGGTGCCATCGGACTCAGAATCCCCGAATAGGGTAATGCCGAGGCCGCTTTCCGGCGGGGCTGCATCGGAGCGAAATTCAGGAGAGGTGCGGTAGGTAGAGCCGGTATTGTCGTCCCCAGAGCAGGCGGCCAGCGCCAAAATGAGTATGGCGGCCAGGCTCAATTGGAATTGGCTGGTCATTTTCGTCAGTTTGGCCATGCCAAGCTTCTCCTGAGTTTAGGCGGCTCGCGTGAAACACACCATAAGGGCCGCTTTATACCCGGACAGGGCACCACACGACAATGGTAGTGGCAAATCGGTCATTTTGATGGCCGAAACACCAATCCAATGTAATCCAGGGTTAAGGAGCACCCGTTCCACCATCCACCGGGAAGAATTGGGTAAGATGGTGCGTCACCAAAAAACACCTTTTACTGTAATGAATGATCCGTATGTTACGAGGCTTAAGCATTTCACAATGGGACGATGACACGGTGACCATACGGTTTCAAATTGGCGAGTTTCTCGCAGGTGCGGTCATTCTCATTATAGGGCTCATTATAGAGCCCGCAGCGACCGCTTTGGCTGCTGAGCAAATCAAGCTCTCCGTCGGCGGCAAGATGGAGCAATACTTTTTCATCATGGATGCGGATCAGCTGCCTGGCGAAAACCTAAACTCCACCGGCGCTTTATCTGATGTCGAGGTCTATTTCTCCGGCAAGGCCGTGCTCGATAATGGTGTTGAAATCTCCGTCAAAATGGAGCTTGAGGCTGAGCACAAAACCGGACGCGATGCCGACGAGCAGTGGCTTGAGATCAAGAGTGCCTTTGGTAAGCTGCGTATTGGCGAAACCGAAGGCTTCAATCACAACTACACCTACGAGGGGCCATACGTGGCCTATGAAGACGATGAGATCATCGGCCGTGCGGTACCACGCCGCATTGCCATTGGTGCCAAGGAAGTTTTGACCTTCGAGCGGTTCACCGGCACGGCGTTTCACGTCGGCTATGAAACCCCGACAGTGGCCGGCTTCACCATAGGCGCCAACTATTTTCCAACCACCACCCAAGGCGAGGATGGCTTTTTCGATAAAGCCACCATCGACAACAATGCCTGGGAAGTTTCCGGCGCGTGGGAAGGTGATGTGGGTGGCCGCACCCTTGGCATAGCGGCGGGCTATTTCAACAGCCAGTCCCGCGTTGCCGGCAACGACGGTGAGCAAGCCTGGAACATCAGCGCTGAGGTCGAGGCGGGCGGCTTTACATTAGGCGGCGCCTACATCCACTCCACGCCAGAGGACGACTTAGATTCCACAGCCTTCAGTTTAGGCGCGACCTACGAGATTGGCCCTCTCGGTTTAGGGGCTTCGTATTTTCGTATCCGCGCCAATGCCACGCCCAATGCGCTGGCCCAAGACAGACTCGATCAGGGTAAGATTGAGGCCTCTTATGTCCTAGTGCGCGGCATCAAATTGGGTGTGACAGGGTTTTGGGCGGGGCAGGAACCCGCCGGTGGGCCCGATTTTAACGACATCGGGCTGATCAGTTCCGCCATTCTTCGCTTCTGATCATTTGGAAGACTTAAACCGCGCCTTTTGACACAAAGTTGAGTGTCTATCCCAGCGTTCTCAAAAAAACGTGCTTCTAAGGCCCAAAGGGATAGGCGTGCAAGGTTTATTATACGTCTTACCCTCTGAGTCATTCCATGTAGATAATTTCTTGTAACTTCAAATTCCTTTAGTGTTTTCAATAACAAGAACAGGTGATTTGCAGAAGCAACACCGCAATAAACAGAACGTTTAGGGACCAGTTACATGAAACCGCCTGCCGCGCCACCCACCACCGGTGTGGTGCTGAATGCCAACCAAACCAAGCACCTTGTGCGCAATGCCGACGTAGCCAACGAACATGGCGGCTTGAGCCTAGTTGATGGCGGTTACCTGCCTGACACCGGCCTGCAAACGTTGGGCCTCTACGCCGGGGCTGCGTCCACTGGGCCAGCCAACCGCCCCGGCATTTCTTGGCCGCTAGATGGACATGGTTGCCTAGGACACAATATTCGGCACACATTTTGCCAAACACTTTCACGAATATTTCCACGGTGCTCTGATCTGATATGGTGCGCGCCCGAACGAACGCCGCGATTGACGTACACCATTGATGAACTCTAACAGGACATTAAGTGATGATGCTCTGAAGCCGCTCATGGGGGACTGGCTGAGAACGCGCGCCCAGGACCATCCCGATGATGTTGCCACTGTTGATCTGGCAGTCAAAGGATTCGACACCGAGCGCCAAACCACCTACGGCGAGATGTATGACCGCTCAAGGCGTATCTCATCCGTGCTGGCCGAAACCTACGGTATCGGCAAAGGCGACCGGGTTATGGTCGCCGCATACAACGCCGCTAACCTTTACGAAATTCTGTTTGCTTGCTGGCGTCTAGGCGCAGCCTACATGCCTATCAATTGGCGTTTAGCCCCGCCAGAAGTCCACCTCATTGCAGATGACGCCACGCCTTCCGTAATTATTGCCGACCTCGCGTTTGAGTCCCTGGTATCGGACATCGATATTCCAGTGTGGTGGCGTGACGGCAACGAAGACGTCGATCCCTTTGAACAAGCCATCGCGGCAACACAGCCGTGGGACGGTTTTGTAACGCCCGACCTCGATGCCATGACCACGTTGCTTTACACCTCGGGCACCACCGGCCAGCCCAAGGGGGTCATCAGCACGTGGCGGATGCAATGCATGGCCGTCAACCAAGCCCTGCACACCAACCTGGGTCGTGACACGCGGACATTGACCGCCGCACCGCTGTTTCACACGGCCGGTCTCAATTCATTCGCCCTGCCTTTGTTTTCATACGGCGGCACCGTTCACATCATGCGGCATTGGGATCCGGACGCGGCCCTGAAATATTTATCCGACCCGGACCTCGGCATTACGCATACGTTGGGTGTACCGGTGCAGTTTCAAATGATGACTCAATGTACCGGTTTTGCAAATGCCCGGTTTTCCACCGTCGAGCGTGCCGGCGTCGGCGGCGCGCCGGTAACGGAAGAGTTGCTGTCACAGTTCCAAAGCAAGGGCATGACCTTGTGCAATTCCTACGGCATGACGGAAGTATTCGGGGTCGCCACTCTGGCGCCAGACCTGGCGCGGACTAAAATCGGCTCCGTTGGATTTCCCGTGCGCGGCACAGAAATTCGCATCGCCGATGAAAACGACAGCCCTGTCGACTCGAACGTCACGGGTGAAATTCAAATCAAAAGCCGTGGCGTTACACCGGGCTATTGGCAGGCACCGGACCTCACGGCTGCTGCCCATTCCAAAGACGGCTGGTATAAAACGGGCGACGTTGGCCGCCTTGATGAGGAAGGCGCGCTCTATGTGGTCGACCGAAAGAAAGATATGTACATCTCCGGTGGAGAGAACGTATATCCGGCGGAAGTGGAAAATGTACTCGCCACTTTTCCCGAGATTGCGCAATCCGCCGTGGTTGGTGTGCCCGATTCCAAATGGGGTGAAACAGGGCACGCAGTGATCGTACTGAAAGCAGGGCACCACCTTGATGGAGACATCGTCACCCAGCGTTGCAGGGAACAACTGGCCAGGTTCAAAGTACCGAAGCACGTGTCCTTCACAGATGAATTGCCCCGCAGTGGTCAGGGTAAAGTACTTAAAATAGAATTGAGAAAAACCTATGCCGGATAGCTCAAGAGCAACCATTGCAGAGCGCGTCGCCGCTATTAAGGCACGCCTTACCCTACCGGCCTTTCAAGCGCCTATGTTTTTAGTCTCCGGGCCGGAGCTGGTGATCGCCGCCTGCAAGGCCGGTGTCATTGGCTCGTTCCCAACCATGAACGCGCGGCCTATTGAGGTGTTGGAAGAGTGGTTTGAACGCATCACCGCCGAACTGGCTGAGGCTGAAAAAGAATCGCCGGGAAAAGTTGCGCCGTGGGCGGCCAACCTCATCGTTCACCGCACCTTCGAGCGCTTCGACGAAGACCTGGCCTTGGTGCAAAAATACAAACCGGACATCGTCATCACCGCCTTGGGGTCGCCCAAGCGGGTCACCGAACGAGTGCATGACTACGGCGGTCTTGTTTTCGCCGATGTAAATTCCGTGGTCTACGCCAAGAAGGCGGCAGAAGCTGGAGCAGATGGATTGGTGCTGGTCTCTGCAGGTGCTGGCGGTCATACCGGTTTTACCACCGGCTTTTCTTTTGTGCCGGCCGTGCGTTCTTTTTTTGATGGGCCAATCATTCTCGGCGGCGGCATTGTCGACGGCCCCGGCATCCGCGCCGCAGAAGTGTTAGGTGCGGACTTCGCCTACCTGGGCACACGCTTCATCCCGACCACCGAAAGCATGGCCAACGATAAATATAAACAGATGCTGGTGGACTCCACCGAAGAAGACGTCATTCTCACGGCGCACTTTACCGGCGTGCCCGCCAACTACTTGCGTCCGTCCATCGAGAGCGCCGGCATCGACCCGGACAAGTTGAGTGTCCGCAAAGAAAAGAAATTCGACAGCCGGGGTGACAAGAAAAACGAAGCGGCCAAAGCATGGAGAGACATTTTCTCTGCGGGGCAAGGATTGCGCGCTATCGAACAGGTGCAGTCCGTTTCTGATCTCGTTGCTGATTTGAAAGCTGGGTATGACAAGGCGAAAGCAGCACCGTGAAGAAAACGTCATGAAAACAATCAGACCGCCGCCCATAAAAGCCCGTGAATGGCTCGGCGGCACAGATCCGAGTTTTGACACAGACACCGGCATCGGGCGCATCCGCTACGTACCGACAGAATCGCTCTTGAACCCGGCGGGCACGGTTCTCGGCGGCTATCTCTCCGCCATGCTCGATGATGTGGCCGGCCTAGTCACCTGGTACGGCTGCGGCGAACGCTCGTTCGCCACGGCGCAAATGTCTACCTCGTTTCTGCGCGGCGCCAAGCAGGACGAGGTGTTGATCGGCAAGGCGATGGTGACCGGCACCGGCAAGCGCCAGGCTTTCATAGAGGCGCTCTTGATCCGTGAATCCGGGGACAAAATCGTAGCCAAAGCCACACTGGTCCAGACGTTTTTAGACGGCGGAGAAAAGCAGTGATTTCAACGCTCTAAAGAAGCCGAGGGGCTGTTTTCTCAGAACGGCCCCATGGAGGAGAGTTATTCCGCCGGAATAGCGAACGTTTTTAGAATGTTAGTCCGGTTTGCAACAACCCCATGAAGGAATGAAAGCCGGCGGATGTGGTGGCGCTTAGGGCCGCCTCTAGTCGACCCGCTTGGGATTCGCAAAATAGACGATCATGGGGTGAATCTAGCCGTCGCGGCAGCGGAAGAAATTTGAGTTGGTGTAACGTAATGGCCCTACATCTTCATGGGCAGCGCCCGGTTTCGGTGTAAAGGTGACATTGAAATTGGAGGCGCAGCGGTGGGCGGAAACATCGATGGTGTGCTCAAAGTCTTCCACCACGGTTTCATAGTCTATGAACGGCTGTTCATAGAAGGCCGCCAAAGGGTTTTGGCCCACGGTGGGAGAGCCGCAACACCGGCGCGGCGTTTCATTGCCCTTATAGATCACCACTTCGCAATCGTCCGTGAAGCAAGAGACCACGCCTGCGATGTTTTCCTTCATCACGCTGCCAAAATAATTCTGCTCAACAAGAGTGATGTCGTCGTCGTGGTCGAACGTGTTCATTGCGCGCGCTACCGAATAAAATCGGCGCCGGGATGCGCCCGCGGCTGGCCTTGTAAATAATCGATGTGGCGCTTTAGAGCTGTGTCGGTTTTGGTCAATAGCCCGGGACGAAAATGCAGCGAGCGCAGTATGGAAATATCCTGCATGAAAAATTCGGTTTCCATGGCGACCACACCGTCGGCTGCCGCTTGCGCTGCCGCAACATCTTCCTCCAAATCGCTCGCTTTCTCGGATGCGCCGACAAAGTAAATATCAGACTTGCCAGGTTCTGGAATGGACTGGGCCGCGAAAAAACCAAACCACTTGCCGTTGAGGTTGCCGCTTAAGTAAAGGCAGTTGTTTCCGTAGATGGCTTGGTGATTGTCGTAAGGTGTGCCGAACCGATTGGTAGAGAGTATGCGGAATTCACATTTGTGGTCTGACCAGACGATTTCATCTTCAGGACGGGCAGCGCGAAAAGTCATTTCATGAACCGATACGAAGTGCTGAAAGTCCAGCGGATTGGTGATGATCATCCAGGGATCTAGCGGGATAGATTTCGTCGTTGGGTCGTCTGGAAAATAATCCAGCTGCCCAGTCGACGTACACAATTCTACATCGTCAAAGCGGCGCTCTCCCAACACGTCGGCGAAGTCGGGTAATTGCCACAGCGGTTCCGTTCCGTTGAAAGCAAAAATCAATCCCCAGCGCTCCACAGTCGGGTATTCAAATAGGTTAGCGGACGGTGGTGGCGGATCGCCGGAGCCGGTTTTGACGCATTGTCCGGCGTCGTCGAATTGCCAGTGGTGATACGGGCAACGCACGCAATGATCGACCATGGTGCCTTCTTTAAGGTTCGCGCCCATGTGTACACAGTAAGCGCCGAACACGTGGGGAGATCCGTCGGCACCGCGATACACGATCACTTCACCGTCAAGAAACGTCCGGCCAATAACATTGTCTGCGCCAACATCCGCCGACACACACACAGGGTACCAAGTCTGAGAAAAGAGCCCGTCGTCGCCTTCGCACCAGAAGTCGCCGGCAGAGGGGCGCCCAGCCGGACGTGAAGTCGTGGTTTTGCTTTTGCCCATTTTGAACGGCCCCCTAAAGCGTTCTGTGTTAATTGGTTGGTCGTTAGCCTAGGGTGATTGCCATGGACCTTTCAATACCGCACTTTTTCCTCCGGCGAAAACTGTGGTTGCTTGTCATGACGCTCTTCTGTTTTTGGCAGGTGCCTGCTCATGCTGGACTCTGGGAGTCGTTGCAAGCCGACCCCGGCCTAACCCTTAAGGCCTATGCCGGGGAGGCGGCGGCACAGAACGCCTTAGGCCGGTTGTACTTTAGCGGTCAGGGCGTGCACCAAAACGACGCCGAGGCGTTGGCCTGGTGGCAAAAGGCCGCAGCACACAACAACGCCGACGCACAAACAAATCTAGGTGCACTTTATGACCAAGGACGCGGCGTCCCATTAGACAAAGAACAAGCGCAAGCGTGGTGGCTGAGGGCAGCGGATCAAGGCAACGTCGCCGCTGAAATCAACTTGCTGAGTCTGGAAGAAACCGGCGCAGGGCTACCGGAAGACGACAGGACTGCCGTTACTTGGTATCGCTCCATGGCCCTCCAAGGGAACCCCTTAGCCCAATACATGCTGAGCCAGCGCTATGCCGTGGGACGCGGTGTGACCACCGATTCCGTGCGCGCGTTTGCTTGGGCGATGGTTGCCGCAGAAGACGGCTCCACACGAGCGGATAGTAAACTTTTAGAGCTTGAAGCATCTCTCACATCTGATGACATTCATGCAGCGCGCGCTTGGGCAGACGCCTGCCGGGCTGCGCGCTTTACCGACTGCGACTAACTCTGGTGAGCAGGAGTTCTTCGGAGCCGCTTACTGGCAAGGAGGCGGCGCCTTTTGTCCGGTTGCAACGAAGGCTACCTTGCCGGTAAGGATCGCTTGGTAAATCTCACCTGCCTGCCCGCCGATATCCGCCATCATTGCATCGTGGGTGGGTAATACGGCCGCTTTCCATGCTTGATCTTGCTCAGGGGTAAGGGCGCGAATAGTGATGCCACGATCCCGCAAGATACTATAGGACTCGCAGGTCTGCCGTCGCGTATCTGCCCGCAATACCGACGACGGCGCATAGGCGTTTTTGACAGCTTGCTGGTTTTTTGACGACAGGGATTCAAACCAACGTTTGTTGATAACAATTGCGCCCGGGTTCAAGGAATGACGGGTCAACGTAAGTTCTGGGGCGTGCTCGTACACACCGCCTGTTAAAAACATGAATGGACTTGTCGCGCCACCGTCGACCAGTCCCGTTTGCAACGCCGGAATAACATCGGCAAAGGTCAGCGGTATCACGTCTGCATCCACCGCTTCCAGAAACGCTTGGGCCGTTAGAGCCGAGGCCGCACGCATGCGGTACCCTGAAGCGTCTTCGGGCAAGACAATGGGTTTACGCCCGTAAATCACCGCCCAACCGGAATCCAGCCAACGTAGGAGAGTGAGTCCTTTTTCCTCAAACAGACTCTGGAACGGCGCGAAGACAAAATTGTCCAGGACAAAATCCGCTTCTTCGTCACTGTCGAACAGATACGGCATCATCAAGACCGACAGCTCAGGCACCGCGATTGCCGCCGCTGCAACCGACACCGCACTGAAATGCACGCGGCCCCGGCGCAACCCGGACAATGAAGTTTCTTCCGAACCGGCTTCACCGTCGACAAGGAGTGTAATGTTTATATGGCCGTCAAAGGTTTGGTTCAGCGTTTTTTCAAACGCAAGGAAATGATCTTTGATGGTGCTGCCCGGTGCAGCCGACGATGCGACGATCAGAGTCGTGCCCTGCGCGCCCAGTTGAGTGTCTTGCGCGTAAACAAAAGCGGGCTGTTGTATAAGAACAAAAACAGATGCGGCGAAACAGGCGGCGCGCATTATCAAGCGTGGCTCTCGAGAAACGCCGTAATGCGTTTTGCTTTCTCTTCCACATAGGAAACAGGTGCGCTGACCGCTTCATGAAACGGCATGTCGAGAGGCGCTGCGCCAGGAACAATCTCCACTTCCTCTGCGGTTGCCAGTGTTGGTAGTTCAATCTGACTGAGGGCCATGCGCAAATCGTGGCGGAACACCGCTGCAAAAATTACTGGCATACTGTCTTTGCCTTTGAGCACTTCCATGGTCTTACGGAAGAGTACGTCTGGCGGCGGCAAGTCCATGTCGCGCCAGTGTTCCTTGTCCCGCGCGTACCAGGGAAAATAGATGTACTGATCACGCACCCACTGAAACAGTCTGTAGAACTGATGGCCGTGGGTATCGATGGAAAGATCAGGTACGTAGTTGGCCACTAGATCCGGGATCATGTCTTCAGGAATCAGCCCCGCTTCATCCAGCACCAAAGCATTGATGACATCACCGTGGGCGAGTGCCACCTGTGCCGCGATATGCCCGCCCGTATACGTGCCATAGAGATCGAAGTTATCAAAATCCCTAACATCTCCAAGAGCCGTGATAGCCGAAAACGAAATCTCAGCCAGCTCCGGCACTTCCAATGTTTCAAACGGGAGCACAGATGAATCACCTGTGCCGAGGGTATCGGGCGCATAAACAGGGCGTGATTTTCCAAGGGCGGCAATCATCGGCTCCAGCACGTAAGACGACGCCGGCTCACCGTGAAACATAATCAACGGACGCTTGTCCGTGTGCTCCAAACCGGTATAGCGATAATGGATTTGGCCCTGGTCGATATCGACGAAGCCACGGCGGATCATGTTGGGTGCTACCTAAGAACTTGGCTTGAACGAATTAGCCGGGCACATTAAAGCCGGCGTCGCGGATGGCCTCTTCGATCTGGCCCTGGATGATGACTGCGGAATCAAATTCCACTTCAACATTGGCACCTTCGAGAGAAGCCGCAACGGATGAAACGCCGTCGCGGACGTTCAAGGCTTTTTCAACACTGGAGGTGCAACCGCCGCAGGTCATACCTTCAACAGGGATAAGAACTTTGTTCATGTATCTATCTCCTTAAAAATACGCGATAGAGAATATGTGTTTAGTTTAGTTGTGGACGCCAGCGGCGCAAGAGCAAGGCGTTGGCAACAACACTGACACTCGACAGCGCCATGGCCGCTCCGGCCGCCTCTGGGCTCAGGTAGCCCAACGCTGCCAACGGAATGCCAATGACGTTATAGAAGAACGCCCAAAACAGATTTTGCTGGATCTTGCGCCAGGTCGCCCGGGAAATACCGAAGGCAGCGGCGACCAAACGCGGGTCAGGTCGCATGAGGGTGACGGCCGCGGTTTCCATAGCCACATCCGTACCGGTGCCCATGGCAATGCCCACATCCGCTGCGGCCAGAGCCGGGGCATCGTTGATACCGTCGCCAATCATGGCAACCACGTGATCACTTTCATGCAACTGCGTCACGGCACCTGCTTTGTCTTCGGGACGCACACCACCGCGAGCATGGTCAATGCCAACAATTTTAGCAACGGCGGCTGCAACGGCCGGTGCATCGCCCGACAACAAATGAGAGTCGATACCGAGGCGACGCAGCGCATCGACGGCTGCTTTGGCTTCGTCGCGAACCGGGTCGTCCAAAGCAAACACTGCAACGAGGAAGCCGTCCACCGCCATCCATACGGCCGTGCGAGATTCCCGTTCCCAGGCTTCAGCTTTCGCGATGCCATCGATCAAAGCCACGTGGCTTTCTTCCATGAAAGCGCGGTTGCCTAGCAGAACAGAACGTCCATCAACCCTGCCGGCCACGCCGCGCCCGGTTGTGCTTTGAAAGTCAGAGACAGTTCCTACAGCCACGCCGCGTACATCTGCCAGCGTGATCATCGCTTTAGCCAAGGGATGTTCACTGCCATGCTGCACAGCAGCGGCAAGGCCAATCGCTTCGCGCTCATCACCACTGATCATAAGGTGATCGACCACTGCCGGGTGACCTTCGGTCAAGGTTCCGGTCTTGTCGAAGATCACCGTGTCGACACGATGGGCCCACTCTAGCGCTTCCACATCTTTAATGAGAATTCCGGCTTTGGCTGCCGCACCCGTGCCGGTGACAATGGCCGTTGGTGTCGCCAGTCCCAGCGCACAGGGACAGGCGATGACCAAAACAGACACCGCCGCGATGAGACCTTGTTCGAAGGTGCCACCTGAAACAAGCCAGCCCAAAAACGTAACCGTTGCGATGGCGATAACAATAGGCACGAACACGGCCCCAACCCGATCGACCAAACGTTGCGCCGGCGCTTTACCGCTTTGCGCGTTTTCAACCAACCGGATGATGCGGGCGAGGGTGGAGTCTTCACCAATTTGAGTCGCCCGAAGTGTTAAAAGGCCCGTGCCGTTGATGGCCCCGCCGGTCACCGAATCCCCGATGGCTTTAGAAACCGGCAAACTTTCACCGGTGAGTAATGTCTCATCCAAATCTGACGAACCATCTTCCACTTCACCGTCCACCGGCACTTTTTCACCGGGGCGGACAACAATCATGTCGCCTTCACGCACCTGATCGACCGGCACCTCAACAATGTCACCCTCACGTTTGATGCCCGCCACGTCAGGGCGCAAATCCATCAGCGCACGGATGGCAGCAGTGGTGCCGCGCTTGGCCCGCGCTTCCAAAACTTTGCCGAACAATACCAAGGTGATGATCACGGCCGAGGCTTCAAAATACAGTTGCCCGGCAGACGCATCACCCAGCGCCATCAGGAGGTAAAAGCTGTAGCCAAACGCCGCGCTTGTGCCCATCACGACCAGCACATCCATGTTGCCCGAACCGGCGCGCAATACTTTGTAAGCGCCCACATAAAAGCGCGATCCGGCGATGAGTTGTACCGGTAACGCCAAAGAGAATTCGGTCCACGGTGAAAAATGAAAACCAGCGCCGGTAAAGTGCGCGCCCATTTGCGCAATAAGCGGCGCGGTCAACAGGATCGAAAACGCTAAAATCAGATAATCTTTGAGCAGACTCTTTTGACGCCTCTCTTCTTGCGCGTTTTCCACCGTCGCATTTTTTCCCGGCGTCAACGCGCGCGCCGTGAACCCCGCGTTGGCAACGGCGTCAGACAAAGCGGCGAAAGAGACAGTGCCTTGTGGCGCGAGAACTGTTGCGCACTCGATGGCGAAGTTCACTTCGGCTATGGAAACGCCCGGTACACGCGACAACACTTTTTCAGAGAGCGCCGCACAGGCGGCGCAGGTCATACCGTCGAGGGCAAAAACAAACTCTTCATCGGGAACGGCAAATCCGGCGCGGCCAACGGCGGCGGCTACGTCGGTTGGAGAGATCTGCGCGGAGTCGACCTGCACGTCGGCCTGTTCCAACGCAAAGTTCACCGACACTGATTTAATGCCCGGAACGCGGTTTAGGGCTTTTTCCAAACGCGTGGCGCAGGCGGAACAGGTCATGCCATCTATTGGCAAGCGCACAGACTGGGTCGCAGTTGCTGGGTAAGACGTATCATGCATGGGGCTCATATAGGGCTTCCAGAAACTAGAAGGTCAAGGGGTGGTCCAACACGAATTCGTGTCCGGCGACCGAACAGGATCCACCGGGCTGACCCTCCAGCGGGCGCCATCTCCTATTGGTCCTGCCGGCGGATCAAAACGGAACGGCACCGCATTGGCCGCGCGGGCGTCAGGCAGAGTGCAAAGCAACTCCACTATAATCTTGAACACCCCGCCGTGACTGACCAGCAGCGGCGGCCCCGGCCTTTCAAGCGCCTCAACAAGCGTGGTGAGTATGCGTTCCATAAACTGAGGGTGGGGCTCAGCGCCTTCCAGTTCACTATCGACAAAACCGGAGACCCAGGGTTTCCCTTCGAAGGGCCCAAAAGACCGTTCCATGAGCCCAGAATGGCGATTGATGGTCAAATTCAGGGTTCGGTTGACGATCTCCGCCGTCTCACTGGCCCGCTTGAGCGGGCTGGTGATGATCCGCACTGCGCCATGACCGTCGAGCACAGGGCGGGCCTGGTCGGCCTGATCCTGACCGGCTTGATTGAGGGGAATGCCGGTCTGGCCCTGGGCGAGACGGTCTCTGTTCCAATCAGTTTCGCCGTGGCGAAGGAAAAAGAATGGCGCCTTGGGGAGCGCCTGCAGAGCCGTCAGAACGTCCATTTATGTGTATATCAATGTATTAAATTGAATTATTATAGTGAGTTAGTATCTCACTAATCGAGATCGCGGGCACCTGAGGCACCCACATCGTCCGCTTTGTGGTCAGGCTGGGCCGCCTTTTTGGCTGGGTCTTCGGAATGGCCTTCGCCCCAATGTCCGGTTTTTTCATCCGTGTCTTCCGTGGCATCGGCTAAGCCGTGATCCACGGGGCTGGCTGTCGCAGAGCCAGCATGTGGCGCGCGGTCCAAGGCACCGTCACTGCCCACATCATTGATTTTGGGATCAGTGGCATCCGGGTCGGGAAGAGACTTCAGTGATGGCTCATCGCCGCCATGGTCTTCACGCAGAATGGGCGCGCGGCCCTCGCGCTTGGCCGCCAGGACCTCTTCAATGTCGAGCACGTTGGGGTCTTTGTCGTCCCGGCTTGACGCTAACTTGGGTTTACTTGTTTTGTTCATGGTCAGTCGCTCAACAAGATCGTCCAATTGTTCCAGATCCGAGTAGGCCAGGCTCAACACACCGCCTTTGCCGTCGAACGCTATATTTGCTTTCAAGCCCAATGCCGATTCCAGCCGGGCTTCCAGGGCCCGGGTATCCGCGTCTTTTGTCACCGCTGCCTTGCCGCTCTGGGCTTTGCGGGGACGGCTGGCTTTGCCGTGGGCCCTCACCAGCGCTTCAACCTGTCGCACCGACAGGCCTTGGGAAACAATCTGACGCGCCAAGGAGGCCGCGTCTTTGATTCCGAGCAAAGCCCGAGCATGACCGACCGATAGGCTGCCATCGTCTAACAGGGCCTTTACCGTGTCCGGCAAAGCAAGCAAGCGGATCATGTTGGCGATATGGGCGCGGCTTTTGCCGATGAGCGCGGCTAGCATTTCCTGGGTGTGGCCGAATTCCTCGAGCAGGCGTTGGTAGCCCTCTGCCTCTTCCAAAGATGTCAGATCAGCCCTCTGGAGGTTCTCCACCAGGGCCACTTCCAGCACTTCGGTATCGTCTAAATCTCTAATAATAACAGGTACTTGGTGGGCCTGCGCCAATTGGGACGCGCGCCAGCGCCGTTCCCCGGCGATGATTTCATAGCCGGTGCCGACCATACGCACCAGCAGCGGCTGGAGCACGCCCTTGTCTTTAATAGAGGCTGCCAGTTCATCGATTTGGTTTTGGTCGAACACCCGGCGCGGCTGCAGCGGAGACGGAAATAGCTGGCCAATGGGTAAATAGACAAGATCTTTGCTGGGCGACGGAATTGGGGGGTCTGAGGGCAGGGTGTCCGCTACGAGCTCTTCTTTGTCCGCGTCTCCGAACAATGCATCGAGACCACGGCCTAAGCTTTGGCGAGATTTGGGAGTAGTCATTTTGGCGTCGTCACCCTTATGGAGTTGGGCTTGTGGTGTTAGGCGCAAGGAAGCTAGACAGCGGTGGCGAGTTCGCGTTTCAAGACTTCACCGGCTAGACTAAGATAAGCTTGCGCGCCTTTGGAGTGAAAATCGTAAAGCAGGACGGGCTTTCCATGGGACGGTGCCTCGGACACCCGCACATTTCGAGGAATGACGGTGGTGTAAACCTTGTCGCCGAAATAGCCGCGCACATCTGATTCGACCATGTCTGAGAGATTGTTGCGTTTGTCCACCATGGTTAGGACTATGCCTTGAATTTCCAAATCTGGATTGAACGACTGGCGCACCCGTTCGATGGTTCGGACCAGTTGACTGACACCCTCGAGCGCCAGGAACTCCACTTGCAAGGGCACAAGTACAGCATCGGCCGCGACCAAGGCGTTGAGCGTCAGAAGACCGAGAGACGGTGGGCAATCAATCAGCACGTAATCATAAATATCTGCCGCATCGGATAGCGCTACATTCAAGCGGTCCTGCCGGTCTCCCACCTGAACCAGCTCAAGCTCTGCTCCGGCCAGATCCACACCGGACGGGACAGCCGACAAACCAGGCACCGAGGTGGCTACAGCTGCAGAGCCCAAGGAAGCTTCGCCCATGAGCACATGATAGGTATTGATCGTGCGATCCTTGGCGGGGATGCCAAGACTGGTGGAGGCGTTCCCTTGCGGGTCCAGGTCTACAATGAGGACAGACTTCTCTACCGCGGCGAGCGCCGTTGCCAAATTGACTGCGGTGGTGGTCTTGCCCACGCCGCCCTTCTGATTGGATATGGCGAGGACGCGTGGCGAGGCGCCCGCATCAGGCCGGTTGGCTTGAGGGGGACTGGGTTGGGTCGGACTGGACACGGGACACCTCACTCACGCACAACACACTACCTCGTGGATCGGTGGCGCTCGGCTGCCGATCCACCTTCATTTTCCATATTTTGTGTGCTTTCGTCAATTCACCCTCAACATGTAGTCCTTTTAGATAAATATGCTGGGTGTCCGGGCCGGCAAACCGCTGACCATAACCGATCAGTTTTTCAAGCGTACCAAGGGCTCGCGCAGTTACAACGTCCGCTTCGAACGGTTCCAGCGCTTCAATCCGATCGTTGTGGATTGTTACCGAAACACCCGCCGCATCGGCCGCGGCACGCAGAAAAGTGGTTTTTTTGCTCGTCGAGTCGATTAGATGCACCTCTGGGACGCCCATAATAGCCAAAACCAGCCCCGGGAATCCCGCGCCTGACCCAAGGTCAACGAGGGTTTTTGTATGGGCGGGCAGAGTGTCCCAGAGCTGGGCGGAATCCAGCATGTGACGGTGCCAGACATTCTCCACCGTGGACTTGGCGATGAGGTTCATCCGCGTGTTCCAACGAAGGAGGAGGTCTACGTAGTCCTGGCAGCGGCCCAATGTTTCACGTGAAACACCCGTTGCTTTCTGAAAATCTTCTGGGGTGAAGGGGGCCGGCTTTTGATCAGACTGTTTCACGTGAAACGTTCCTAACCAGCGGCGGCGGACTGGATGAGAAGCACACCAATAGCCGCCAGAGCCGCACCCATGGCCAAATTCAAAGCGCGGCGACAACTCAGCAAACGGTCACGAATGGTAGGAAGGGCAAGGGCCGTCGCTACCAGCGAGAACCACATCAGCGTCAGAACCGGCATGCCCAGAACTATTCCCATTAGCGCAACCGGCTCAGAGTTGGTCTCCGCCAAGACGGCGGTGAGGCCAACCAAAACAACAGCAGCCTTGGGATTTGCCATGTTAGTCAGCAGGCCCAGTACGAATGGTGAAACATCTTTGTCTTCAGATCCGTCCAGTGACCCAGAAACAGCATTGCGGATCGCAGCCGACAGGGTGCGGGCCCCCATATATATAAGGAGGCCCCCTCCAGCCAGCCGCACCCCTTCCCAGATTTCTGGGGCTGTTTCGATCAGCGTGCCCAACCCAGCCGCAGCGGCCATAACCCAGAGGGCCACGCCCGTGGCAATCCCGGCCGCAGCATACAAAGCGGGCCGGCGCCCCTTGCCCAGCGCCAGCGCCGTCACCAAGACAAAGTCTGGGCCAGGACTTATCAGGCCTAGAATAAACGCGCCGTATGCTGCAATAGGGGTGGCTAGAACTGGGTCCATTGTTTCACGTGAAACATCAGGCGCTTTTGGCCAATGAAGGGGGTCTCTGAACGTGACGGAGAAGGGCGGTCACAGCAGCTGGGGTCACCCCAGGGATTCGAGCCGCCGCACCCAGGGTTTGAGGCCTGGACGTGGCCAGTTTTTGGCGCGCTTCATTAGACAGCCCGCCAATCTCAGCATAATCCAACGACTCCGGCAGCGGCAGCGCCTCATCCTTTCGAAAGGCCCGGATGTCAGCCTCTTGGCGCGCCATATAGCCAGCATAACGGCCCTCGATTTCCAGCTGTTCGCGTACGTCAGAGCGCACGCCTTCCAGCTCTGGCCAGAGATCCTGGAGCTGCCACCAGCCAATCTCCTGGTAGGAGAGGAGGTCGAAACCGCTGCGGCGCACACCATCCTGATTAATCTTGTAACCTCTGGCAGCGAGAGCC
Source organism: Rhodospirillaceae bacterium (assembly GCA_029243545.1). GTDB lineage: Bacteria > Pseudomonadota > Alphaproteobacteria > Rhodospirillales > Rhodospirillaceae > JAQWRV01. Next base: position 4,704 of record JAQWRV010000027.1, on the reverse strand, counting down.
GTAGGCGTGGCCACTAAGCTATCCAGATGCGCCCGCGCCTGAGCTAGGGCGTCCTTCTTGGCGGTGAAAGCTGTGGCCCGTTCAGAGCCAACACAGCCCGTCGCGATGCCTTTGTCGGTCAGCCGCAAGTCTGCGTTGTCCGCCCTCAGCTTGAGGCGGTACTCCGCACGGGAGGTAAACATGCGGTAGGGCTCGGTGGTACCGCGGGTGGTCAAGTCATCGACCATAACCCCCAAATATCCTTCCGCCCTGTCTACCGTCACGGGGTCCGAGCCACCCACGGTTCGGGCAGCATTTAGCCCAGCCAAAAGCCCTTGGGCCCCGGCTTCTTCGTACCCGGTGGTGCCGTTGATCTGCCCGGCAAAATAGAGGCCGCCGACCTTATGGGTTTCCAGAGTCGGCCGCAGCTCACGCGGGTCCACATAGTCATACTCAATGGCGTAGCCAGCCTGGATCATCTCCACATTTTCAAGGCCAGGGATGGTCTTGAGCATTGCCACCTGCACATCATCGGGCAGGCTGGTGGATATCCCATTGGGATAAACCGTGTGGTCGTCCAGGCCTTCAGGTTCCAGGAAAATCTGGTGATTGTCCCGTTCGGCAAAACGCACCACCTTGTCTTCAATGGATGGGCAATAGCGCGGGCCCGCACTTTCGATCTGGCCGTTGTAAATGGGTGCGCGGTCTTTATTAGCCAAAATAACGGCGTGGGTCTCTGGCGTTGTCTGGGTGATGTGGCAATTGATCTGCGGCGTGGTGATAGCCTCCGTCATAAAGGAGAACGGCAGCGGCGGCACATCGCCCAGCTGCTCGACCAAAATGCCGTAGTTAATGGTCCGCCCGTCGAGCCGCGGCGGTGTTCCTGTTTTTAGACGCCCCAATGAAAATGCCATTGTTTTCAATGTGTTAGATAGCCCTTGGGCGGCATTTTCACCAATCCGGCCGGCTGGAATGCGTTCTTCGCCCCTATGAATGATACCGCTAAGGAAGGTGCCAGTGGTCAGCACAACGGCCCCGCAGGCGACCCGTTCACCGTCACCGGTAATAACCGCCGTGACCCGCTGGGTCTTGTGGTCGATCTCTAAGTCTTCCGCAGCAGCGGCATGGATGGTCAGGTTAGGCTGGCAGGCCAGCAGGGCCTGAACCGCTTGCTTATAGAGTTTGCGGTCGGCCTGGGCGCGTGGACCGCGCACCGCCGGGCCCTTTGACTGGTTAAGCATGCGAAACTGAATGCCGCCAGCGTCAATGGCCTTGCCCATAACGCCATCGAGGGCATCGATTTCGCGCACCAAGTGCCCTTTGGCCAATCCGCCAATAGCGGGATTGCATGACATCTCGCCAATGGTCTCGCGCTTATGGGTCAGCAGCAGTGTTTGCGCGCCAAACCGCGCGGCAGCCGCAGCCGCTTCGGTGCCGGCATGGCCACCGCCGACAACAATGACGTCGTAACTCTGAAGAAAATCAGATGGCATGAAACAAAGACGCTCCTTTGGAAGAAGCGTCTTTCTATAGTGCCTTAGTCTTCGGCGGCAAGGCTTTCAGTCTTCGGCGGCAGGGTCTTCCGGTTCCGGCTTCATGGCCATGGGCAGCAGCAGCAGCGACAGTGCGCAGCAAATCATGACCGCGAGCGCGACCATCAAGGGTCCTTCACTTAAGGAGGGCGCAACAATTTGCGTGCCCGCCGCTGACATGCCCATGGCCGTGAACATCATCAGGCCACCGGCAGATCCCGTATGCGTTCCAGCAAAGGCCATGGCTTTTGCAAAACCGGGGCCGCCACGCAAACCCAAACCAATGGCCATGGGAATCATCGTTAGAGTAAAGCTGGTAGCGCCCAAGTATTCGGGCCACACAACAACAACACTTATGAACGCAACGGCACTGACCATTTGAAAAACAGCGCCGATAACGATGAAGTGATCAATGCCGTAACGATCCGTCAATACGCCCGCAAAGTTTGCAAACGCAACAAAGAAAACAATTAGGGTGATTTGCATGACGACAAACGCCGTCATCGAATGACCGAGATGCGTCACCAACAAATAAGGAGACGCCATGATGTAAATAATGAGCCCGGCAAAGGCCATGGCGTGGCTCACTTGGTACCCCATGAAACGTCGCGACACGAGCAAATGCCAGTAGCGGATGTGTGCCGGCGGTCGGTTGGGGTCGTGCGGTGGCACCGATGACATTTTAAATCTCTGAAACGCGGCCATGGTAAATAGCGCGATCACAGCCATCAGCCAGAACGTCGACTCCCAGCCAAAGCCAAGCACAAGCCACGCACCAATGACCGGCGCAAGAGCGGGGAACACCGCCTCCATGGAGGAAACAACTGAAGTCAAGCGGACCACCAAGCTATCGTCACCCGCTTCACGCAATATCGCCGGGGCAAGGGCTGTGCCCGCACTGGCGGCAAACCCTTGAACAACCCGCAACGCAATCAACGCATTCATGGTTTCAGCCAAAGCACAGGCGACGGATGACGCCGCAAACGCGGCAAGGGCCCATGTTAGAATCACACGCCGGTCATAGAGATCGGCCAACGTGCCGAACACCAGTTGCCCAATGGCAAAGGTCGCGAAGAAGGCCGCCAATGTATACTGCGCGCCCACTTCATCGCCGTTCAGAGCTTCAGGCAAAAACGGGATGGCCGGCAGGTACAGGTCCGTCGCCACCATGGACGTCCCCGCAGCCAGAAACACCGGCAAGGCCAACATAAAAATTGCGCGGTTCATTTTAGAAGCTTGTCCTGCACAGCCTTTGCCGTGCCCTGTACAGTTTTACGTGTCTTGCTTAACACACCTCGGCGACATGAATCGGATAAATGTGATACTGACCTGTTCTATTTTCCAATACAGAAATCACGGAAGACCACGTCGAGGAGCTCTTCCACATCGACGGCACCGGTGATGCGACCAAGGGCGCGCACGGCCAAACGCAAGTCTTCCGCAGCTAGTTCAGGCAGGTTTGCGTTTTGAGCGCGCGCAAGGGCGACAGTGCATTCTTGCAAAGCGTGACGATGACGCGGACGGGTGAGGGGCGCTTCCATGCCGCTCTCGCAAAGATCTTTCACCCGTTGAGTCAATTCCGATAAAAACAACTCGATACCAAAGCCTGTTTTCACAGAGACAAAATGGGTCGCCGACCTTGGTTTTTGAGGAGCGTCTTCAACACCCAATTCTTTTTCCCGCGCTTGGTCAAGTAGGTCGGCTTTGTTGACGGCGGCGATTGTATTTGCACCGATCAAAGATTCTGTTTCTCTATCACGGTCGGGATGCACAGCGCCGTCGAACAAAACGATCACCAGGTCGGCCTCTTCGGCGCGTTGTTTTGTCCGGCGCACGCCTTCTTGTTCAATGGCTTCTTTGGTCTCACGCAAACCTGCCGTGTCGGCGATCAAAACCGGATAGCCGCCAAGGTCGAGATGCGCCTCGATGACATCGCGGGTGGTGCCGGCAGTCTCGGCAACAATAGCCGCATCCCGTTTGGCCAGCAGGTTGAACAAACTCGACTTCCCCGCATTGGGCGGTCCGACGATGGCCACATGCACGCCTGCGCGCACCCGCTCGCCGCGGCCGTCGTCGGCTAAGTGCGCGGCAATATCTTTTTCCAGATCACCGACCGATTGCCACAACGCTTTAGCCGTTTCCTCTGGCAGGTCTTCATCGGGAAAATCAATCACCGCTTCTAAATGGGCCAGCGCTTTAATCAGCCGGCCACGCCATTCTTCGGTTTGGGTCTTCAGCGCCCCACCCATTTGCCTCAGGGCCTGGCGGGCCTGGGCACGGGTCTCCGCATCCACCAGATCGGCCAACGCCTCCGCCTGGGTGAGGTCGAGCTTGCCGGCATCAAACGCACGGCGGGTAAACTCGCCGGGTTCGGCCGGGCGCAAACCGCCGATGTCGTTGAGAGCCGAGAGCACGCCTTCGAGCACCGCGCGGCCACCATGAATATACAGCTCCGCCACATCCTCGCCCGTAAAGCTGTGAGGCGCCGGGAACCACGCCACAAGGGCGTCATCAAGCGCCTCGTCAGAGCTGGGATCGCGCAGCGCCGCCCGGGTCAGCTTGCGCGGCACTGGCAGAGACACCGCCATGCGGTCCAGGGCTTTGGCCGTCTTAGGGCCGGATATGCGGATCACCGCCACGCCGGCACGGCCGGGCGCTGTGGCCGGAGCAAATATGGTGTCTTCAGAGGACATGTGGTGAGGCCAGGTGTTTCCTATTTCTTAGCAGGCGGCCCGCTGACTGCCCCCCAGAGAGGGCCGACCAAAACATCGTCTGCATCTCCGCCAAACCTTCGGTACCGGCAGGAAACATGGTTTTCATCGTCTCCTCCGGGTTCATGGCGGCCGACTCCATCTGCTCGCGCATCTTGTTTATCATCTCGTCCTGCAGGGGCGATACGTCGGGCAGATCGAGAAGGGTGCGCGCTTCTTCCGGCGCGCAACCCATAGCGATGTTTACTTTCATAGTTGGCGCTCCCCGCATTTTGAATTCGTTCTGAGGGAGCCTACAGTAGGAACCACGCCCGCCGAACAAAAGCCTTTCTGAAAGCCATTCCCATGTCCGATTTAAACGGCCGGAACCGCCTGGCTGATGAAACCAGTCCGTACTTGCATCAACATAAGGACAATCCGGTCCATTGGTGGGCCTGGGGTGACGACGCCTTCGAAGCAGCCAAAGCCGATAACAAACCGAT
>JAQWRV010000024.1 GCA_029243545.1 Rhodospirillaceae bacterium | reverse complement strand
CTGTCAGAACTGTCTTTAGGGGTTGGGTATGCCGGTCAAGGCCCGGAGACACCTGCAATGCCGGAGTCTCAATCTCGATAAAGCCGCTATCTACGAAATACCGGCGTATCTCTGCCAATACTTCCGAACGAACAACAAGGTTTTGCCGGCGCTCTGATAACTCTGATCGATCCCACCAAGGTTTATCCATTGATCGTGCTCGCGCTAAAATTGCTCAAATTTAGTCCGGATTGCCGTATTCGCGGGGCGTCCCGTTGCGTGGTTACGGGCAACCTGATACAAGCCCGCCGCGGACGCAAACCCCTTCTCTTTCCGACCTCTTTTGATGCACTGATAAAACCATGAAAATTCAAGCCAATACGATGCGCCCTGGAATGGTCATCGAACACCAAGGAAAACAATGGACGGTCTTAAAAATAGAGTTGCTACAGCCCGGTAAAGGCGGCGCATTCATTCAGGTTGAGATGCGCGATATTGCGTCGGGCAACAAATCTAACGACCGCTGGCGAACGCAAGAAAGCGTAGAAAGACTCGAAGTACGTGAACGGGATTGCCAATACCTATTTCAAGATGAAAATCTTTATACATTCATGGACAAAGAAACCTTTGAGCAATTTGCGCTCTCGGCTGACGATCTCGCAGGTAGCGAAGTCTATTTGCAGGATGGCATGGACGTCACCGCCAACACCATTGAGGATAAACCTGTAGGGATTAATCTACCTCAGAACGTCACTCTGGAAGTTGTAGAAGCGGAACCCGTCGTAAAGGGTCAGACCGCAGCCTCGTCATATAAGCCGGGCATCATGGAAAATGGCGTTAGAGTTATGATCCCACCGTTTGTTGAAGCCGGCACGCGGATCGTCGTGAATACGATAGACGGAACCTACGTCGAACGCGCGAAAGACTGAAGAGGCCAATAACATGGCCATACGCTCCCCAATTTTGAATGTCATGGTCACCGCTGCCGAAAAAGCTGGGCGGGCGATCGTCCGTGATTTTGGCGAGGTCGAGCACCTGCAGGTATCCCGTAAAGGTACCAACGATTTTGTCACTAAAGCAGATCACCGCTCTGAAAGAATACTCATAAGTGAACTTTCGAAAGCACGGCCTGACTTTGGGTTTCTTTTAGAAGAATCCGGCGTGATTAAAGGCAAAGACGAAAACCGCCGATGGATTATTGACCCAATCGACGGCACAACGAATTTCATTCACGGCATCCCTCACTTTGCTATTTCTATCGCCTATGAAGAGTACGGTGAACTCGTCGCAGGACTTGTCTACAATCCGATCTTCGATGAGATGTTCTTGGCCGAAAAGGGCCAAGGCGTAACGCTTAACAACAAGCGACTGCGTGTATCTGCACGCGCACAAATTGCCGACTGCGTTCTGGCAACAGGCATTCCCCATCTCGGACGTGGTGAACACGAGCCATATCTCGAACAACTGACCGCAGCCATGGGTGGGTCCGCAGGGATTCGGCGCTTTGGATCTGCAGCGCTTGATTTGGCCTACGTCGCGGCAGGCCGTTTCGACGGGTTCTGGGAATCTGGTCTCAACTCCTGGGATATTGCTGCTGGAATCGTTCTGGTAAAAGAAGCTGGTGGTTTCGTGACCGATATCAACGGTAAAGGCGATGGTCTGGAAAGCCCCACCATTCTTGCTGCAAATACGGCCATACACAGGCCTTTGAGCGCGTTATTGACCGGAAAGCCCATCAAAACCGGCCGCACACTGTTAAGAAAGCCCAACTAACTTACCTCATTCAGTTGAGTCAGCCGTTGTCCGCTGGTCTACCCTTGAGGTAGTGTTTCCCCAATGACCGCAAGTTATTTTGCGGATTTGGGAATACGCTTTCAAACAAGGACCTGTTTGCATGTCTGAGATACGTTCCTATCAGGACATCATACTGCGAAGTGCTACCTGTTTTTGCCTATTGGCAGGTGCCGTTGCCGTTGAAGTGCACCAGCCGGTTAAAGCTCAGAGCTCACAGGGTGTTAGCCTGAACCTCGGCGTTCTTGATGACATTGCCCCAATGGCAACTGTTCCACGTCTTCTAATGCCAAGTACAAGGACGACCACAGGCCGAATCGTTTTGAAACCACCACCCGGTGTCAACGCTATAACGCCGCAAAGAGCGCGTGTCGTTTTGCGGCCACCTCCCAGCGCACTAGCCCGAGTAACGTTAGCCCCGACCATAGCTGTTCCGCAACCTGCAGCGGCTGCAACCGCACCACCGACGTCAGTTACCACAACTCTAACCCGGGCGCCCGCTCCACCGGCCCCCATTCCAGCACCCGCAGTTGCTGTAGCGGAGCCACCCGTAAAAGCACCTACTAGAGAAGTGGAAATTGTTGCGGATACCATGCCCATGCCAGCTCCAGCCTTCGCTGAGACAAGTACCGCGGCGCCGGCTGCGGACGCCGATAAAGATATGCCCGAGCAAACAGCATCCCTGCCGCCTTCAAACGAACCAGACCCTGTAACTATTCAATTTGGCATGGATGAAACCGACCTTCCGGCCTCAGCATCTTCCCCACTTAATGAATTAGCAACGTTGCTAAAAGCAGACGGCACCTTAAGAGTCCAACTCATGGCATATGCGAGCAGTGTAGACGGCTCACCTAGTAGTGTCAGACGCAAATCTCTCAGCCGTGCTTTGTCAGTACGCGAATTCTTGATGGATCAAGGCGTTCAAAGTACGAGTATTGAAGTCCGCGCACTCGGCGACCAAAGCGAGGGTGGCGAGCCTGACCGCGTCGACGCCGTGGTCGAAAAACGCTGACCCGTATAACACAAACCATTATTAAGGCTCTTTGGAGAGCTTATGACTGATACCACCCGGTTCCTTACGCGGATGATTCTGTTCCTCGTCGCCGGCGCTGTCGCTGGAACGTTTCTCTATGGCACGCTGATCGAAGCCTTTATGGCTAACGCAGCACTTAATGGACTAATCTTGGGCGTACTGTTAGTCGGAATTTTTCTCAACATCCGGCAAGTCATGATGCTGCGCCCCGAGGCACAGTGGCTTGAGACCTTCCAAGATCACGCCGAACGAGGTGGCCCTGCAAGCGTAGAGGAACAAGATGGCCCTGCTCCGCTATCTAGCACCGGTCCTAAACTTTTATCATCGATGGCGCGTATGCTGTCAGACAGCAGTCCGCGTGGTGGAAAATTCACGATCAGCGCGCAAGCCATGCGAACCTTGCTCGACGGCATCGCCTCGCGATTAGAAGAATCACGCGATCTGGCGCGATATTTTGTTGGTCTCTCAATTTTTCTTGGATTGCTTGGCACCTTTTGGGGATTACTGGGAACTGTCGCCTCCGTAGGCGATGTCATTCGTAATCTATCGATTTCAGGAGAAGATATTGCGCTGGTCTTCAATGACCTGAAAGCAGGGTTGGAGGCGCCATTGGACGGCATGGGCACCGCCTTTTCGTCCTCTCTGTTTGGACTCGCCGGATCCCTCATTCTCGGCTTCCTAGATCTTCAGGCCGGTCAGGCCCAGAACGCATTTTACAATGATCTAGAGGAATGGCTTTCCGGCATGACGCGCTTGTCATCTGGCGCTTCGCCTTCCGAAGGCGGGCAAGGTGTCTCAGCCTATACCGAAGCTCTTCTGGAACAGACTGCTGAAAGCTTAGGCGAACTGCAGCGCATACTGGGACGCAGCGAGGAAAGCCGCATTGCAGCCAACCAGTATTTTGCCACGATGAATGACAAACTAGCGTTGCTGACGGAGCAAATGAAAGCAGAGCAGCAAGTTTTATTAAAAGTCGCAGGGGGTCAAAAAGATTTGGCGCCTTTGATTGAGAAGATCGGAAATTTGGGCGATGTATTGTCAAAGCCTAGGTCATCAGACGACGAAAATGGCTCGAAAACCCATTTGCGGAATATCGACCATTCCGTCACCCGCTTGGTCGCCGAACTCACGTCTGGCAGGGAACAGATGCTCAAAGAACTACGGTCGGAAATCAAACTCTTGGCTAAGACGGTCGCCGCTTCTAGCGGTCGACCCAACACCAGCGATTAGACGCAGGATAGGGTCAAGACATGGCCTCCCACGCCAGGCGCACACGCCGCACCACTGATATTTGGCCGGGATTTGTCGATGCGTTAGCAACATTGCTGATCATCATCATTTTTATTCTGATGGTGTTTGTACTCGGGCAATTCTTTCTTGGTCAGGCTTTGTCCGGCCGTGATGCCGCACTTGACCGCCTTACCGCACAAGTTAATGAATTGGGTGCAATGCTGGCTTTGGAAGAACAAGCTAATGCTGACCTCTCACTCAACGTTAGCCGGCTTTCAGACCAACTACGCGCCGCCACAGTTGAATTGGATGACATGGCGTCATTGCGCATGGAGAACCGCGACCTTCAGGGACAGATTAAAAATATGGAAGCAGACGCTGCTGATGGCAGCGCACAAATCGAGCGCATGCGCAACACACTAGAGGTCGCAGCGGAGGCGGCGGAAGAAGACCGGGCACGCATCGCAAAGCAACGCAACGAACTCGCTTTATTGCAGCAAAACATTCAAGCGCTTGAAGTCTTAAAAGACGACCTGGAAGCGGAAATAACGCGTCTCGGAGACACCGTTGTTGACCGGGAGCGTGAGATTGGCGAAGCACGCCGGTCGACCGTTGCCGCTGAAGCCCAGGCCGCCCTGATGAGCCAGCAACTCGAAACATTGCGGCAGGAATTAGCACGCCTCGCTGAGACCTTAGATGCTTCCGACGCACTTTCTGAAGCTCAACGCGCCCAAATCTCAGACCTCGGCAAACGCATGAACCGTGCGCTAGCCGGAAAGGTACAAGAACTGCAGCGTTACCGGTCAGAGTTCTTTGGCCGCCTGCGCGACATTCTAGGCACCCGCCCAGGCATTCAGGTGGTCGGTGACCGCTTCGTCTTCCAGTCTGAGGTGCTGTTTTCTAGTGGATCGGCTGAGCTTGGGCCGGACGGACAACGCCAACTTGCCCAACTTGCCAGGACCTTGGTCGATATCGCTTCAGATATCCCAGACGAAGTAGATTGGATTCTCAGGGTTGATGGTCACACGGACGACGTTCCTATTAGTACAGCCCTCTTCCCGTCTAATTGGGAACTTTCCATATCAAGAGCTCTTTCAGTCGTAAGGTTTTTGTCCTTTCAAGGTATACCGTCAGATCGGCTTGCAGCGGCGGGATTTGGGGAATATCAGCCCCTGGACCTCAACAAGACAGCCCAAGCGAGAGGACGGAATCGCAGGATTGAGCTCAAATTCGACCAAAAATAGAAGCAAGGAAGCCTTGCGTGCCAGCATTCGGTTGGGTATACACCCGGCCTGATTTGAAGGTAGACCGACCATGAAAAAAGACATTCACCCCGACTATCACGAGATCACCGTTATCATGACGGATGGGACCGAATACACGACCCGGAGCACCATGGGAAAAAAGGGCGATAGCATTCGCCTTGATATTGATCCCAAAACACATCCGGCATGGACCGGAGTGCACCGTTTGATGGATTCAGGAGGCCAGTTGGCCAAGTTCAACAAGCGTTTTTCGAGTTTCGGTCTCAAGACTTAAATAAACTAAAACGAAAAATGTGATAGCCGCCTTCAGGTGAAGGCGGCTTTTTTTTGCCATCGCTGAACCTGTTGCCCATTGGACCGTTACTACAGTGGCGCTCTTTAGGCCCTGGAATCTTTATGCGAACCGTTACCCAATACGAAGTTTATATCATTGATGAAGATCTGTAGCTTAACCTTTGAAAAATGATTCGGCGCCGTGCCGTGCATCGTGTTTTTTCTTAATTGCACCCTCAGCGCGTTCAATCTCAGCCTTGAGAACCTCAATGTATTCACCCAAATCTTCGATCGACATTAATGTTAGGTCTCGTGGTGTCACCTTCTTGGTCAGCGGTTCTAAATCTTCCGCGTCCATGTCGTCTCTCCCAACCAGTTACAAACACGCCGCCTGGACGTACTCATCCCTCAGAACTAATGTTAATTCAACTTTAGAACGGACTAGGTCGGTAACGGAAGCATGAGCCTGCCGGAAACCATGCGCTGCGTAGAAATCCTAGAACCAGGAGGCCCAGAGGTATTGACGCCTGCAGAGCGGCCTCTTCCTACACCGGATCAAAATCAAGTTCTGATTAAAGTCGTCGCCGCCGGAGTCAATCGCCCTGACGTTATTCAGCGTCTAGGACAATACCCCCCTCCCCCGGGTGCATCTGACCTTCCCGGACTAGAAGTCGCAGGCGAGATTGTTGCAACGGACGACAATGTTTCTTCTTGGTCAGTTGGAGATAACGTGTGTGCACTTCTAACGGGCGGCGGATATGCAGAATACGCCACCGCCGACGCGGGTTCTTGTCTATCGGTTCCCGACAATCTTTCACTTGTCGAAGCCGCTGCCCTGCCTGAAACAGCGTTTACTGTTTGGCACAACGTTTTTCAACGCGGTCAGTTAAAAAGTGGTGAACGTATTCTTATTCACGGTGGGTCGAGCGGGATTGGTTCAACGGCGATTCAATTGGCACGAGCACATCAATGCGAAGTTATTGTGACGGCAGGAAGCGAAGAAAAATGTGCCGCATGCCAAGAGCTTGGGGCTGATCTGGCAATCAATTATAGCAAAGAAGACTTTGTTGAAGTCGTTCGCGGACAACCCGAGAAAGGGGTCGATGTGATCTTAGATATGGTGGGCGGCGACTATATCGCGAAGAATATCAAATGCCTTCGGCCGGATGGAAGACTTGTCTTTATAGCGTTTCTGGGAGGTTCAAAGACATATATCGATTTCATGAGCCTTATGCTCAAACGGTTGACCATTACTGGCTCAACGTTGCGGACTCGCTCAGACGCCGTCAAAGCGGATATCGCCTCTGAGGTGAGAAGAAACGTCTGGCCATGGATCAAGAAAGGTTTATATCGGCCAACAATCGACCGTGTTTTACCTCTTGATGAGGCGGCTGAGGCCCATAGAATCATGGAAAAAAGCTCACATATTGGGAAAATTGTGCTGCAAGTCAGCTAATTCCAGAGCATTTGCAGCTTGCCGCTGGCTCCCCAATTCCGATATACCATCGCCGGAAACGCACACGCCCCCTGCTCCGCCTTACTAGATACCCCAGAGCAGCCCATCAAAAAGGACATCTCATGGCTTTGCCGCTCATGCCCAAGGCGACCGCCGTTTGGCTGGTCGATAACACGACACTGACCTTCGATCAGATCGCCGATTTCACCGGTATGCACGAATTAGAAATTCAAGCCATCGCTGATGGAGAGGTTGCAATCGGGATCGTCGGGGTCGACCCAACTTCAAACCGCCAATTGACAACCGAAGAAATAAAGCGCTGTGAAGACAAACCGAACCAAAGTCTCAAGATTAGTAAGACGGATATTCCCAGGCCGAAGGCTCGGTCTAGGGGCTCACGCTACACGCCAGTGTCTAAACGGCAAGATCGGCCAGATGCGATCTCATGGCTGCTCAGGCATCATCCTGACCTAGCTGACGCACAGATTTCACGCTTGTTGGGTACCACCAAACCGACAATTAATTCTATTCGTGACCGGAGCCACTGGAACATGGCGAACATCAAACCGCAAAATCCAGTCACCCTTGGCCTGTGTAACGAAGCGGACTTGGAGAAGGCTCTTGTTCTCGCCGAGCGTAGGGCAATGAAAGCCGGCACTCTAAAACCGAAACCCGTCGTTGAACCGGAACCAGATCCAGTTCCTGTTAAACCTGCTGCGCCAGAAATAACGGCCGAGAACCTTTTCCGGTCGGAAGGAACTACGACTTAGGCCAGCCACTTGAACAAGATACGGCCCATTCAAGTTAGAATGGGTCGATGGGGTCGTACATGTAGGGGAATTCCACCCTGATTTCTTGACGGGTGTAGTGGCACACAGCCTGCTACCAATCTAAAATTTCTGTTACGGTGCGGCTTGCTAGTGGGGCTCTCGTTGAATTTCGTCCTTTATCTTGAGCTTCTGCTTTTTTAAGGAATGGACGATGGTAGGATCTGGCCGGGGTCTATTTTCTTCCTCTTCAATGAGATGTTCGAGTTCCGCGTGTTTACCACGCAATGTTTCCGAAAGCGCTTCTTGCCCCATAGCCAAACACTCCTCTCACGCTGTTGCACAACGGCACCATGTTAACGCGGCAGAGACTTTTGTTTCCAGCAACTTTTATAACTAGCTGTCTTGATTTGATTTTTCTAACGGCATCTTTATTACGTCACCACGTAATAAAATAATCAGCGCCTTGGACAGCCATGTCATCTTGGTGGCAAGACCGCGCCAAAGCCGCAGACTTCCTAGTCACTATCTGTGGTGCTAATGGCTAGATTTATGATTAATTTAGTACTTACTTGAAACGAATCGGATACCAGCATTTGTCGACCGAACGCATGCATCGACTTGGCTTTAAACACGAGTATAGACTGGTGCACCTATTGGGGATGGCATGGCCTGACGGACAAAAATATGGGCGATGAAAATGAAACCCAGGATCAGAGCAGAGCAAAAATCGCCGCTCTCGAATTAGAACATCGTGACCTGGACGATGTGATCTTCAAACTTGAAGCGCAAGGTGATTTTGATCAGCTAAGATTATCACGTCTCAAGAAGCGCAAACTCAGTTTGAAAGACCAAATTGCGGCCCTGAGGGATAAACTGCTACCCGATATCATTGCGTAGTTTCGCTTGTCTCACTTTTCAGTGAGACCTTTAGAATATCAACACATGGTCCGCTTGACCATTCGCATAAAGTGCACTCTGCCCCGTCTCAACCCGTATTGATGCAAAGTGTAAAACGAAGCGATATTTCAATTCCTTCGAGTGCGTACGCTCCCGACTCAACAATGTTTACTCGCCGGCAGTTCAGAACTTTCAGTTTCAGGTACTGTTGGTAATACAGGCCTTGCTAAAAGGACTACAACAGTGGGGCCACCAATCAATCCGATCGGCGCAGCAGCTAAACCCGCTTCACCAATGCGCTGAACAACATCCATCAACGTGCTATTTTCTGAGAGCAGGCCAGAACTCGTGCGAATATCTTCAAATGTTTTTACGACAATGAGTGCAAGTTCCCTGGTGTAGCCCACTGGAGGAGGCCCACCGGGGCCTTGTCGAGAGCGTGCACGAAAGAACCTCCGACCAAATTCCCTAATACAGAATTCATCTCATCTGTATTGCGGCTGCGTTCATATCTCTTAACACGAGCGTTAAGATGATCAACTTCAGAGACGAGCCCTGCAATTGTCACCTGCACCTGAGTCGTCATGAGATCGATTGAAAGACCCAATATTGTGATTTTGTCCGTAGCAGTTATTAAAACTTCCTCGTAGGTTTCAGCAACTTTATCGGCCGGGGTATCACCATGCTTTTTTTACCATCCTGGGCAGGCTTTTCCTCTTGCTATTTAACATTAACAACACTGCTGGGAAGAATTATGTCAGCCATAATGGCCTTGAGTTGATCTCTGAGTGATTATGATCGCGTTAACCGAGTATAGCACTTCTGCTTGCGAAGCGCAGGGTCGGTCTGTAAAGTTCGCCCCTTTTTCAGGGCTGGAGCCCAGGTATTATGGATCAAGTTGTCGTTGGAATTATTATGGGAAGCCAGTCTGACTGGTCCACCATGACTCACACCGCGGACACGCTGGATGCACTTCAGATACCATATGAAACGCGAATTATTTCCGCCCATCGCACACCTGACCGGCTCGTTTACTATGCCAGGTCTGCAAAGCAACGGGGCCTGCAGGTGATTATTGCAGGAGCAGGCGGTGCTGCACATCTCCCTGGCATGACAGCTTCAATGACCCCTCTTCCAGTGCTCGGCGTGCCCATTGAGTCTAAGGCCTTGAAGGGCATGGATAGTTTGCTTTCGATCGCACAAATGCCCGGGGGTGTTCCGGTGGGCACCCTCGCCATTGGCAAAGCGGGAGCGAAAAATGCCGGTCTGCTCGCAGCTTCGATCGTTGCGCTCACTGATGCAGCGGTCGCCGAAAGACTGGATGCCTGGCGCGCTGCTCAAACAGATGCGGTTGCTGAACAACCGTCATCAAACACATAGTCAAACAGCTGCGGACGTCATAACCCATGGCGATTCCTATCGAACCGGGTGGCACCATCGGAATTCTAGGTGGTGGTCAACTCGGCCGCCTCCTTGCTCTTGCCGCAGCAAAAATGGGTTACCACACCCATGTATTTTGTCCGGTTGAGAATTGCCCCGCGTCGCAAGTTACAACCAAGCATACGTGCGCATCCTACGATGATCTGGACGCATTAGACCGATTCGCGAAGTCAGTCGATGTTGCAACATTTGAATTTGAAAATGTGCCAGCTTCTACGGCGCTACACTTGACAGAGCGCGTGCCTGTTCGGCCATCCTGGAAGGCACTCGAAATTGCTCAGAACCGCGCCAAAGAAAAGAAGTTCTTCACTGAGATCGGTGCAGATACAGCGCCTTGGCGTCCGGTGCATGACTTTGACAACCTCACCGCAGCGCTTGCAGACTTGTCGACCCCTGCCATCCTTAAAACGGCACGATTAGGGTATGACGGCAAAGGCCAAGTGAGGATTAACGTTTCATCAGACGCACAACAAGCATGGGACCTCATATCAGCTGGCGCAGACACGGCTAATCAGGACGCCCCTTTCGCCATCTTGGAAGGTCTCATTCAATTTTCGTGTGAGATTTCGGTCATCGCTGCACGCGGAATCAATGGAACAGTTCAGTGCTTTGAGCCTGTTGAGAACGTTCATCGCAATCACATTCTCCACACGACAACAGCGCCTGCCCATATATCTTCGGATACAGCTAGAACTGCAATTAATATCGCCGAGCGAACTGCGGAAACACTTGGTTTGGTGGGGTTGGTTGCCGTAGAAATGTTTGTCACACCTGATGGCGATGTCATAGTCAACGAAATGGCGCCTCGACCTCATAACTCAGGCCATTGGACTCTCGACGCCTGTCAAACAGATCAATTCACGCAATTGGTCCGGGCCATATGTGGCTTGCCACTCGCCGACCCCCTTCGCCATTCTAATGCAGTTATGACAAATTTTCTCGGAGATGAAATAGAAGATTTGGACCGCTTCCATTCAGATCCCAGAAATCACGTCTATGTATACGGCAAGCAATCCGCCCGCCCTGGACGCAAGATGGGACATGTGACGAAGCTTAGCTAGATTTCTTAGCGACCGTTGCCGATTCCGATCTGGAAACAGGCCCAGCGGCGGCGGCTGCCACCCCGCCAACAACGTCATGAGATAAAACCTGCCTTGCGGGTCATTGCGCTATACTTTTAGAGAGTGTTTTAGTCGTCCTTGACCATTTTGAAACCGAGCTGGCGATACATGAACGCCAAGTCTGCATTGCCCCAACGCTCAACGACCTTGCCATTCTCAAAGCGATACGTATCTGTCGCAGTAATTTCATAGGGCTGCCCGGTTGGAGGGTATCCCAAGATTGGCGTGTTGTTGGCGCTCTTGACAATCGTGCGCACCACGACGAAGTCATCGACGCAAAGAATGAGTTCATCTTCAAGCACACGTTCAGGGTTGTTTTTTAAGGATGAATCCCACATGGCACGCATTTCATCAGGCGTCACTACGGAACCAGGTCCGCCCGCGTCATTGTTGTGAGAGGTCACTTCGGCAGCATAAAACTCTTCAACGCGTGTCGTATCACGATCCGTGAACAAGACCTTATGAATCTCTAGGTATGTATTGAGGTTTTCCGTTTGACCGTCGCAATGGATACGCAATTGCGCGGACGCAGGATTTGATAAAAGAACTGTACTAATCAATGCAAAAAAACTTAACCGCATGGTTTGATCCCCAATATTGAATTGAATGCGTCTAATCTACCGCGTCGCTTCACGCAGCGCTTTTCCACGTTGCAGCACGACGTTGAACTTATCGTGATCAACGTCGCGTTGAAACAGCTTATCCATATACATCATTGCGGTCATGGGGGACTCCGCCCAGTGGATATACCGCCAGCCGTCTTTTGTCTTGCGTAGCACAGCACTAACTCGCACTTCTTCACCGATCGCTTTTCTGCCGCGCATTTTCATTTCGAAGTGCATATTCCAGGCGGCTATGGCTAAGTCACTAGCGATGAGCTTGACGGAAATATCCCGCATCTCTTCTCTAAGGGCCTCTACTGCAGGGCTCGGCCGCGGAGGATCGAGGTAGGCTTTTAAGGGTTCCCAACCGATGAACCATTCATCCTGTTCTTCCGCCAAATAGAACGGCACTTCTTCCGCCGGATCCCACAACTCCAACACTGATGAAAAATCTTGAGAGTTCCAGCGTTCCGCCGTTTCATGAATTACACCTTGCACGGCTTTGATTTCGCCTACAGACGCTGTAGCAGCATGACCGCTAGGTTCCTCTATAACGGCCCATATTCCTACGAAGATGATTGTTTGCACCAACATTAGTAGTCGCTTGCTCATTATTTTCCCCCATTGCGATATGGCATATTGGCTATCAGCTTCTAGACGTAAACAGAAGAATGCAAGAGTGAGAAAGCAGTCATCTTGCCCCATATGCACGGACCTGATAGGACCCTTCGCTTGCCAAAGTATCCATTATTTCAGCGGGAGACCAGCCCATGCCCGGCCCCCTAGACGGTATTAAAGTTATAGAACTGACCGCCGTGGTCCTCGGGCCGTGGGCCTGCCAGATGCTCGCTGATATGGGCGCAGACGTGATCAAGATTGAAGCGCCATACGGTGATTCCAACCGCTCACTCGGCGCTGTACGCAACACACCAGGCATGTCAGCGCTCTATCTCACGTGTAACCGTAATAAACGCAGCTTGGTGCTTGACCTAAAAAAACCTGAGGGCCGGGACGCTCTGCTCAAGCTCGTGGAATCAGCTGACGTGCTTATCCACAACAATCGTCCGCAAGTGATGGATAAACTCAAGATCAATTATGAGGACTTGAAATCGGTCAACCCGAAACTCATTTACTGCGGCTCATACGGCTATGGCAAAGATGGGCCCTACGGAGACAAAGGGGCGCTCGATGATTCCATTCAAGCAGTCTCCGGTATAGCCATGCTCAATAAACTCGTTCTTGGTGAGCCGCGCTATTTGCCCACTATCGTCTGCGACAAAACGACAGCCATGACAGTCGTTCAGGGCGTGGTTGCCGCCCTATTCCACCGTGAACGCACCGGTCAGGGCCAAGAGATTGAAGTTCCCATGTACGAGACCATGGTTCATTACATCATGGCCGAGCATCTCTGGGGCTATACCTTTGATCCTCCCATTGGTGAACCGGGCTACACCCGGCTTATGAGTCATCACCGCAAGCCCTACCCCACCAAGGATGGGTATATCGCTATTCTTCCGTATCTTGATGCCCATTGGGAAACCTTCTGCAAACTTGCGGATCGCGAAGAACTGCTCGAAGAGCCGCGCTTCAAAACATTGGCCGACCGTGTCGCTAACATTGACGACACTTATCAAGAAACCGGCAAAACCATGCTGATGAAAACCACCCAGGAATGGATGGATATATTTGGTAAGACCAGCGTGCCGACCATCGTCGTCAACAGTTTGGAAGATCTAGTCCACGACGAACACCTTAATGCCGTAGGCTTTTGGCAGACTATTGATCATCCGACGGAGGGCAAACTTCGCACCCCCGCCTTCCCCATCAAGTTCTCAGAATCTCCGGCTGATATCCGCCGCCATGCGCCGGTGCTTGGCGAGCATTCCGTTGAGATTCTCAAAGAGGCGGGCCTGGATGATGCTATGATAGATGCCATGATCGAAGGTGGGGCGACCAAAGTAGCCTAGCAAGAACGCCGCCCATTCTTAAAATCGGGTTCAACAGTCATCTGAAAAAAGTCAAATTTATCAGTCCCTTTTGGCGTTTTATACGTATAAGTCTTAAATGAAGTCAGTGTCTGCTCGCTAGTTTAATAATGACCTGGCATTCGTGACACAGATTGCTGGACCGCAACATGCTGCCTAAAATATTAGTCCGAATACTTACCTTGTTGTGTGCATGGTTTTTGCTCGTAAGCCCCAGCACATACGCAGTGCATGCCCAATCTCAACCTAGCGACTCAGCCACTTTAACTGGCACCATCATAGACACTCTCACGCTTCGGGCCGTCCAAGGTGCTATCGCCCGATTAATCGATAACGGCATTGAGCAACAGAGACTCACAACAGACAGTACCGGGCGCTATTCTTTCAACTCACCCAGCGATGGCGTTTTTACGGTCCAAATAGAAGTAGAAGGATACAATTCCGCTGCGGATCAAAATGTTCGCGCTGTGGTAGGTAAAGTTACAGTCACAGATTTCGCACTTGCACCGATCTCCTCAAGCTTTGAGGAAATTACGGTCACTAGCACTGCCATCGGCACAGACCCTTTCGCAGCCGTCACCGCAACACGCATTAGCCGTGAAGACATCAGAACAGCACCTGGAACAGGTGGCGACATCTTTCGTGGGTTAGACTCCCTCCCCGGCGTTATATCAACCGGTGAATTTTCGAATTTCACAGTGCGGGGACGTGGCCCGCGCGATAATCTCATCCTGATCGATGGCATCCCATTCGACAAAGTGGTTCATTTCGATCAAACCCTCGGTGAAGACGAGGATATCGGTGGAGGCGGCCGTTTCTCTATTTTTGCACCCAATATCATTGGTGGGGCTTCCTTTGAGCCGGGAGGCTGGAGCGCGGCCTACAGTGGACGCAATGGGTCCCTCCTCCAGCTGGACATTGCAGAGGGCAATCCCATCACACCCACCGTCAGTGCACGGCTAGATTTAGCCGGTGGTGAGCTAACCTACGACGGACCTAGCTATTTCGCCGACAACACAAGCATCCTACTCTCCGCCCGGTATTTTGACTTCGGCAACGTATTCAAACTGATTGGGCAGGATGACCTTGGCGACCCCGAGATCGGTGACATCATTTTTAAGTCTGTTACCAACCTGTCCGGTGACCACACCGTTGAGCTCTTGGCCATCTACTCTCCCGAAGATTTCGTCCGCGACATCGAAAATGTTTTGAAATCGCCAGACTTAGAGGATTCTGACTTATTGCGCAGCGAGCAAGAAAGCCTGCTCGTGGGCGGCACATGGACATGGCTCGGCGGACAAACCGGACAACTAACCAACGCTGTCTTTCTGCGTGACAGCGGTAAAACCAACAGCCAAGGCGAAACCTTTCCCGACCTCGCCAGACCAGAGCCGACCGCCCAAACCATCCCTATCCGAGAGGATGTTTTGACCATTCAGGAAAACGAGCAGGAACTCGGATGGCGCAGCGATTTCTCCATAGAAACCGGTATGGGTTTGCTCTCGATGGGCGTCCGCCTATCCCGTATCAAGTTGGATTTTGACACCCGCCTGTCTGGCGACTTCAATGTGTACGTCTACGATCAAAACGATTTTCGTCCGGACCCGTCTCAGAAATTTGTTGTACTGACACCAGTCCGTTTCAATTCGGCCTATAGCACTAGTGAAACACGTTATGCCACATACCTGGACCACGCCTTTACTTTCGGCAATGTTACGCTCCGTCCTGGTATTCGGTTCGACCGCGACGGCTTCTCAAACCAGTCGGTCTGGTCGCCGCGCTTATCCACAACGTGGCAAGCTATGCCTAAGACAAAGTTTTCTGCGACTGCTGGCGTGTATTTCCAGCAGCCCCGCTTCTTGGATCTCGCCTCTGACTCTGCCAACAGCAAACTCAAAAGCGAGCGCACCGACCAGGTTAGCCTTGGATTGGAGCATTTCATCAGAACGGCAGGCCGCTTCTCTGCAGAAGTTTATTATCAAGCTCTAAAAGACCTTGTCGTACTCGGCGACGCTACATCTGGATTGGCGAACAACGATGGGAATGGGCATGCGACTGGAATCGATATCAGCCTTGAACGGCGTATGATTGGTAAGTGGTCAGCCCTTATGACCTATTCCTACTCGCGGTCCCGACGAAATGATAACGACGGCACCCTCGCCTACAACGCCGACTTCAACCGGCCTCATTCGTTTACCTTCGGCAGCGCGTGGGAGCCCAACGACCGTTGGTCCGTTGCCGCGAAATGGAAATATGCGTCCGGCAGACCAACAGATACTTTTATCATCAACGAAAACGTTTTTAACGATCCTAACTTTGTTCGGTTCTCAAAGGAACTCACGGCAAACAATATTAACCGTTTACCCGATTACCATTCCCTCAATATTCGTATCGATTATCGGCGCCGGGTCGGCAATGTCAGCCTTGTGACGTTCCTCGACATCATCAACGCATACGGCCGCAACAATGTCAGCTCTCTTGAATGGGATGAGCGCCGCGGCATGAACGTCATTGGAGACTTCGGGGTTTTTCCCCAAATCGGCCTCAAACTAGAGTTTTAGGCCGCCTGTCGGTATATCTAGCTGATCTTCTGTTGTCACAGCCGCTCTGGTGGTGGCACCCTATTATCACGCACGAGCATATGACCGTTGCTCCAACAAATTCCTAGGAAGGGAACATAATCATGGCGAGGCTAGTTTTTTTGTCAGTCGCTTTATTGGCTGCGGTTGCGTTGCACGCACCGCCGGCCTCAGCGCAGCTGGCGGCTAAGTATGTATCGGGTGATGACATTGTCGTACCTAGCTACATCGCAAACGCTATCGCCAGCCCTAAACGTCCCGGTTCTGACAAGGAACGGGACGCCGGGCGTCAGCCGGCCAAAGCCATGGCGTTCTTTGGTGTCAAACCTGGAGACAACGTAGCCGAACTAATTACTGCGGGCGGTTATTACGCTGCAGTTCTTTCAGGTATTGTCGGCGACAGCGGTAAAGTTTATGGCCAGGCCAATGAATGGTTTATGGGTCGGCAGAAAGAAGGGTCTCCGCTCTTGAAACGCGTCGCAGCAGACCGTCTCACCAATGTGGAGGAAGTTATTTTTGAGTTGGAAGACAGTGGGCTGCCAAAGGGTGAAATGGATGCCGTCTTTATCGTCTTGATTTATCACGATACCGCTGGCGGCTTTAATACGAACCGCGCGAGCATGAACAAGGCCATATACGAATCCCTCAAGCCGGGTGGCATCTACGGTATCATAGACCACCATGCCTCACCTGGGATGGGCGTGCTCGACACAATGAAGAAACATCGCATTGAGCGTCATATCGTCGTTGATGAAATCACCGCTGCCGGGTTCGAACTCGCTGCTGAAACGGACTTACTAGAAAATCTCGATGATCCCATGGACGTGAGTGCGTTTTCCCCAGCAGTTCGCGGCAACACACACCGCATGGTGCTTAAGTTTAAGAAACCGGGCTAAATTAGCCCAATTTAAGTTAGCGTCTGGTGAGCGAAGTCGGCCGCGCCAGCTTCGATCGCCAGAAGCATATCTGCTTCAGGCACCACCCGACCAAATGCCGTCTTAAACATATACATCGAGTTTTCGTGGAATTCGGGCCGGAGATCACCGCAAGCTTCAGGGACCACAAAGACGCGGTAATCCATCATGGCCATGTCCCGGACCGTACTTTCAACACACATGGACGTAGTCACGCCCCCGACAACGACACGGTCGATACCGCGCTTCTTAAGAAGGGCGGGCAGCGGTGACTTAATCATCGCTGAGTAACGCTGCTTTTCGATGATGTCGTCTTCTGGCTGTGGATTCAGGATGGGCATTATTTCCCGGTCAGGCCTATCGTCGCGCAAAGCGTTTTCGGCTTGAAGATTAGGTCTCAGTTCGGACGTCGTTAAGCCACCATTGGAGTAATCCGGGGCGAAAGCCATCGTCGTAAAAATAACGGGCATGCCGACAGCACGGGATGCTTCTGCCAGACGCCTTGCTGACTCTAGGACAGGGTTGAACCCGGAAACGTCGATTTTCTTGCCGGTATGGCCTTCAGGGGAGCAGAAACCCACTTGTAGATCGATCAACAGTAAAGCCGCCGATTTGGCTTCAAATCTCATCATATCCGCTCTCCTTCTTTCACCGCTGGGTCATTTTGCGCGATCTCATTTCACAGGACAAGCCTTGTGCAGGTTGTCATGATAGCCGCCGCCGCTATGAATGAGGTTCTTCATGTTCTCCCGCGCCCTCTGTGCGACTGCTCTAGTCATTTTCGTCATTTTTCCAGCCCTTGCTAAAGAGAAAGCGGTAGCCGTTGTGGCTGGCGACGAGATCGTGGTGCCTGATTTCATGAAAACCGCCATCAAGGCTGGCAGCCGGCCTGATGATGACAAAGACCGTGACGCTGGCAGACGGCCCGGCAAGGTCATGGCTTTCTTCCGGCTTGAGCGAGGCTATACGGTCGCAGAATTTATGGCCTCACGTGGATATTACATAGGCGTATTGTCTGAAATGGTCGGCCCAAACGGAACCGTGTATGGACACAATAATAGTTTCATCGCGGGAAGGGGCACGGAAGGCACACCCCTCGGTCCCCGCGTAAAAGTATCCGGCTTAACCAACGTGATGGAAATTATCTCTGAACTAGAGGACCCACAAATTCCGGATGACGCATTGGATGGGGCCTACATGGTCCTCTTCTATCACGATACATTTGGCTTGGCACAGACCGGGCGGCGATGAACAAAGCCATTTACAAAGCCCTCAAACCAGGAGGCATTGGCAGCATTGTCGACCATCACGCAGCCCCTGGTATGGGCATTACCGACGTCTGGGGTATTCATCGCATCAAGCGGTATGTGGTTGTCGAACAGGTACTTGAGGCCGGTTTTGAATTAGCCGGAGAGACAGACGTGCTGGAGAACTTAAACGGCCCCCTGAACGTAATCGCCTTTCAAAAAGATCTACGCGGCGAGACCCACCGGTTTGCCCTAAAGTTTAGAAAGCCCTTCAAAGAATAACTTTGGATGGCTAGGGCGCTTAGGCCGCGCGACGGCGGGCACGACGTAGAATTCGTAATGGATTAGGAAGACCGGACACCACTTCCTTGATCTTAGCCTGCACTTTCGGAACTTTCATAACGTCAGCAATGCGACGATCCAAAAATGCCCAGGTATCAGCACAGCCCTCAGAATGGTCTTCGAGCCAGACAAGCAGCGTAGAAGAATACACAGCTGCGAGCAGCCCGCGTTTCGTATAGAAATTATAGTCGGTTGCGCGATCTCCGGCAGCGCGCCACATGGCGTGAACTGTGGAATAGCCAGCGCGCAAACCATCTTCCGCAAACCCAGGCATGACCGATAGCGCCAGCGCGCGGCGAACCGCTTCCCTATGGGCTGTCCACCGCTCAAGCCGTGTGCGCACCAGGAACGCAATCCGGTCACGAATCCGCATCGCATCAAGATCTGCTTTCGCTATGTCTGCGAGCATTTGTCTATCGGCAAGACCAAGCCAATGCCGGACAGCTGCACGAGGGCCTTGGGGGAATAGGATGTCTACAACACTCTCATCCAATCCTTCATCGCGAGCACCGCGTTTAAGAGCATCCAACGTCCAGCCGTCAAACACCACGTGTGGAAGCGCGGCCATAATGATCACGTCGCGTTGATGCGTTTTATCCGTCACAGCGCGGGCTCAGGTTCATGATGATCAGGCTCAGAGCCGTCCTCTGCGTTTTCATCAGCTTCAGGATCTTCACCATCGTCGCAATCTGTGAAGGACAGTGTCGCCAGATCAATCATGCGCATGGGATACAGCACACCATCGATATGGTCACATTCATGCTGGACAACACGGGCATGGAATCCATCTGCAGTCCGTTCCTTGAGGGATCCATCCACATCCTGAAAAGAGTACTTAATTCTGCTCCACCGAGGCACGACCCCGGTCAAACCAGGCACCGAAAGGCACGCCTCCCAATCTTCTTCCATTTCTTCAGCCATCGGTGTGATAACAGGATTGATCATGACAGTCAGAGGGACCGCCTGCCCATTGTTCCGCCCCTCAGGGACAAAAAAGATAACAATACGTAACGGCACATAGGCCTGGGGCGCTGCCAAGCCAACGCCACCCGCATGCACCATCGTCTCCTTCATATCTTCTACAAAGGCGTGCAGTTCGGGATTATCGAAGTTGGCGACTTCGTGAGCACGCCCTTTGAGAATTTGGTGGCCCATGCGGGCTATGTCTAAAATGGCCATGAAATCGCAGGAATGATTGAAAATGGATATGGTTTACGTCACAGCGCTAGGCGCAGGTAAATATAGGGATGGAACGCCCCAGGGCAAATGGCAATTTTTCACAGGATTCAAGCTTATTCTGGGGGGCATCCTGCCGTGAGAAGCCTTCACAAGCCGGATTCCCTATGATATACACCGCGCCTTCTGGGTCTGATCCTTTTTGGGCTGCCCACAGCGAACAATTATAGTGAAAAAAGGAGACGAGCCCTGGTTCAGGTCGTCGTACGTGAGAATAATGTCGATCAGGCGCTCAAAGCCCTGAAAAAGAAGATGCAACGTGAAGGCATCTTTCGCGAAATGAAGCTCCGCAAATCTTATGAAAAGCCATCAGAAAAGCGGGCCCGGGAAAAATCCGAGGCCGTGCGTCGCGCGCGCAAACTTGAGCGTAAACGCATAGAACGCGAGGGCTTTTAGCCACTAGTCTGAATCCGGAATTTAGTCCGGAATGGTTCTAAAACTATCTATTCGGCGCGGTCTATCTAGACTGCGCCGTTCGTCGTTGTTGAGCCTGTTGGACCGCTCCGTCATACTGGACGACCCGGTCCAGAGGCAAAATACGTGGACCCAAGCCCCTCTCCAATAGTCATTCGTCGTTCCAGGCAAGACGACCTCGAGGCCGTTATTAAGCTGCTCGAGACCACTTGGTCCGCATCCAACACAGAATTATTGCCTGATGGCACCATCAGGACCTGACCGCCGAAAATTCAATTGCCACGTTAATTACCAATCGCATAGCAGTTCTTTGGGTCGCGGAGCGAAGCAATCATATGCAGGGCGCCCTTGGTGCCGATGAAGCAGGTTACATATGGGCGCTCAATGTCCATCTAGACCATCAACGTCAGGGAATAGGTACTGCGCTCCTAACTCATGCTGAAGAGCATTTTCGGTCTATCGATTTGAAAAACTTGCTCCTCGATATCGTCGAAACCAATGAAGCAGCGCAAAAAATTTTAACGCTTCGAACGGCTGGCAGGAAGAAGGCCGCCGACGCGAAGAACTCCGGTCATACCGCAACAGTCGTCCGGCATATTCGCGCGCTTTGATAACGTCACGCCCTGTAGACGGATTTATCAGAGGCGATATGATGACCGACCTCACATTCAAGGAAAATTGCTATGAAACTGCGCCGACGCGGAATCATAACGGTTCTCACCCTCGCCTTTTTCATCGCTCAACCGGTACAAAATCTGGAGGCACAAGAGATGTCAGACAAAGAAACAATCGCTATCATTGGTACAGGCCGCATGGGTGGCGCCATCGGCCCACGCCTGGCGTCACTCGGTCACACGGTCATCTACGGCTCCCGCACGCCAGACGCCGACGATAATACTGCCCTGGTTGACGCAACCGGGAATGGTAGCGGCGTTATGGGTCAGAAAGAGGCGGCCCAGGCTGCAGATATCATCGTCATTGCCATTCCCTGGGGTCCAGCCTCAGACGTGGTTCCCAACCTTGGTTCTTTAGATGGCAAGATCATTATGGACGTAACGAACGCCCTCGCTCCTGGTGAAGGAGGATTTCTTGCGCCAGCAACAGACTCCTCCGCCGGCGAAATAATTCAAGAATGGCTCCCCAATACAAAAGTAGTGAAGGCTTTCAACACTGTTGGGTTTCATATTATTGCTGACCCCGATTCAGCCGGTGGTCCGATCACGGTTCCGCTGGTCGGTGATGACGCTGATGCCAAAGCACGTGTCGCCGAGATCGTTCAGGCCATGGGATTTGAAACCATTGACGTTGGCCCAATTCGGCACGCTCGAGCATTGGAAATGATGTCCATGCTATACATCGTTCCTTATATCCAAGGACGCATGGATGAAGCGTTTGAGTATTATTTCCGCAAAGGCACCGCACCCAAGGTCAGCCAGGGTGTGCGAACAGCCAACTAAAGCACACACACGGACTGGATCGTCCTGCCAAACAGCTCCCCGAATCGCAGCAGAATTTCACTATCCACGTTTTTGGTCACCTGCATAGGTCTGAGGGCCGAACGGATGTGAATGAGTTTTTCAGCGTTATCGGAAAAGACAACTAATTCTAGCTGAAAATGCGATGCCTTATGAACAGGAACGGCTCTTTTATAGACCTCGGAGTCTTGCCGATGGCACCGCCGAGCTGTAAATTTTACTCATCTATTATGCTGGGAGGCCAGAATGACCCGCTCCAACTACTTTATCGATCGTGGCATGAATGGAAATACACCGGCATTGCCGTCCCGCTCTGACGAGAGTTTTGTCGACTACGTTTGCGAAGCCCGCAATGTCCTGCTCCATTCCCGATGGAAAGAAACGAATGAATCCGGCACAAGGAAATTGACTGAAGCTGGTATCCAGATCGAACACACTGCGCAAGGAGTAGAAGCCGTGCGTGGAATGATCCGCGATGATGTTGAACTTGCGAGTTTTATGCGCGTCAAGCGTAGCTACCAGGAGATGTATAAGGATCGCATTATTGATTCCCTTAATACCCAGCGCGATGACTGGCTGCGCAAACTATCAGAAGCGGAAACCACGGGGCCTGGTTCGCTTGAATACGACCCTGATTTTCCAATGCCAGATTACGCTAAGGTTCAGATACACATTCAGCCCAAAGGTTATGTGGGCGATGAACTGGCTGGGTTGTTCTACGATTGTGGGACCCAAATATTCTTCGGCGGCGGTAATGCCGGTGATGTTTGGCATCGTCAGCTGGCTGAGCGCACAACATTACCCGAAGACGGCAAGGTCGATCGCATTCTAGAAATCGGCTGTTCTGTCGGACAACTGTCCTGCGAGCTAAAAAAACGCATTCCTGATGCTGAAGTATGGGGAACAGATATATCTGCACCTATGGTGCGCTATGCGCATTGGCGAGCAATCGAACAAGACATGGATGTCCATTTCTCACAAATGGCTGCTGAAGCACTTGAATTTTCTGATAACCGTTTTGACCTAGTCGTCGCCCATATTCTTTTCCATGAAATTCCACGGCCCGTTATTGAAAAAACACTGAGGGAAGCGTTCCGCGTTCTTCGTCCTGGCGGCACCTTTGTTTTGTGGGATTTTGCCACCGCCACCGAAGAAAAGAACGGCTACGGCGGTCTGCATGGTCTTATGGATTCGGCTGATAATGGCGAACCATACGCACCGGGTTTTGTCACCATGGGAGTGGAAGATACTATAAAGAGTACCGGCTTCGTGCTTCGCAAGGTTGGTGAACCAGCCCAGATGCATGACAGAGTTTGTGACAAGCCTAACTAGAACAATCCCAAAAAGAGAACTATGAGCATACGCTTACTAATCGTGGCGGCCGTTATGACAGCCAGTGCTTTTTCATACGCCCCCTCAGTATTGGCCGACCTCATCGCGGTAATCGGTACTGGTCGCATGGGCGCCGCTATCGGGCCACGGTTCGCCGAAACGGGCCATACGGTCATTTACGGCTCTAGAGATCCGGCTCAAGAAAAAGTCCGAGCTCTCGTCGCACGGACCGGACCTGGCACGACAGCAACGACCAATGACGATGCTGTGGAAAAAGCGGATATCATAGTGTTCGCCCTCCCCTTTGCCGCAACTGAAGAGCTCATTAAATCAAATCAGAATGAATTTGCCGGAAAAATTATATTTGATATTACCAATGCCAGCCTAAAGGCACTCACACCGGATCATCCGGATGCCGTCGAAAGCTCCGCAGGGCAAATTATTCAAGAATGGGCACCTAAATCATTTGTCGTCAAAGCCTTCAACACAGTTGGCTACCATATTGTGGGTGACCCGAGCCACGCGAGCGGCCCCGTTACGGTTCCTCTTGTCGGTAATAGTGGTGAAGCCAAAATGAAAGTCGCCGGATTGGTTCAAGCGATGGGATTTGAAACAACGGATAGTGGAACCATCGAAAATGCACATGTCACCGAGGGAATGGCTCACTTGTATTTCATTCCCCTTGCACGCCGGGAATTCGACGAAGCATTTGAGTACTACTTTCGCAAAGGCACTGCGCCGACCGGTGTGACAGCGAAACAGATACGGGGTACGGACTAGCGCCAACTCTGAATTGTGGCCGAACCATATGGGAGCACTGCAAAAACCAGGCCACTAAGATATAATGCTCAAATAATTGACACTTTGAGGCTGGCTTCTACATGAAGCAAAAAACGCCTATTGCAGATTGCCTGCTCAGTCTCATTGCTATGGTGTTTTGTCTAATGGCGCCAGTCGCACAAGCAAGGCCGCTTACCAGTGACCAGTAAAACCAAGAGACCACAAACACAGCAGTACAAGATCCTGTTGAAGGTGATTAACTCCAAGCAGAAATCATCGAGTTAAATCCAGCCGATCCCGCCACCTACGATGGTTTAGTCTTTTCCTACGCTGAAACACTTCGACAACAAGCCCTTCCCGATCTCGATGCGCGAACAAATAATTTGCAAGATTTGGTGAACCTTGATGGACTTCAAGGATGGTCGCTGGAAGAAGTCTCTGACACCATGAGTCTGTTGGCAAACCAAACTTAGATCGGTAATCCTGCCGGTCAAATTTATGGAGCAGAAAATCAAAATACCAATTGAGTCGTCTCCATAGAAGATCTATATGCTTTTAATTCAGGATACTATTTTGTTGCTGCGCAACAAGGAAACAGCCGGGACGATGGACAACTTGTAAGTAACCCCAACATCCTCGAACTCATGAGCATATCAGTTCTTGGAGGTATGGAATTCAATACCGTTCTTCCAATCGGCACTGAATTCAATCTGGAAGTGAACGCCCGCAACGCGATGTTTGATAGAGCATTCTTTGAAACAGTCAGTCGCGCCAGCACACCAACCAAAGTTCCTGGAACTTGCAGACTTTCGTGGTGGTGGGACATCGCAAGGCGTACAACCAGGCTCTGCGTCCGTCCAGGGTAGAGCTAGTCAGCGCTCCGGGCATTCCAATGGCCGAATTCATTCAGCGCATTATCGACGGGATCAGAGAGAACTGGCTTAACTTCGCTTTGGTCGGACTCGTAGTTGGCGGAATCGTCTTGGTGTTAAAACGGATCGGTACCTAAAACCGTAGATTAGTGTCCGGGCACTAACGCTCATCAGCAACAATCGTATTTCTTAGATACGGCCTGGTCAGCTCTTCAGAAACGGACCACAGTTGCTGCGCCATCTTCTTATTTTCCATGTTGTGACCAGCAATAACCGGATTGCAGTCTTCGAAGTAATAACCGCTTATGCCATCCAAAATCGGCGAAGAGGCGACATAGGTTTCAGTGGCAGCGCCAGCTTCAACGGATTTAAACATCGGCAACGCCCAACTAAATAAGTTAGCAAACACCCGAATATACAATGGAAAATGCCGCCCCAGATTGGTGTTTATGACACCGGGGTGAATTACGTTAGACGTTGCTGATGATCCCTCCAAGCGCCGGGCCAATTCTAACGAGAAAAGACCGTTGGCCAATTTTGAGTGGCCGTAGGCGTCCCAGGGCACGTACTCGCCCCACGCCCCGTCAAGGTGATCAAATTGAATTCCATCATCTGGCGCCGACAAATACCCCTGCGACCCGACTGTCACGAACCGTCCTTGTGGGGCTGCCTTGACCTGATCAATCAGGCCATTTGCCAACACAAAATGACCAAGGTGATTAATAGCGAAATGTCGTTCAATGCCATTGACCTGTTGAAGTTCTGGCAGCGCCATAACACCCGCGTTAAGGATGAGCATATCGACGGGCGTTCCCGTTACCCCTATGGCCTCGGAGCAGGCCGCTACGGTGTCAAAATTCGCGAGATCACAAACAAATGGCGTGGTTGCACCTTCGACACTGTCACAGGCCTCTTTCGCCTTTTCCATGGATCGCGCTATGCCAAATACGTGGGCGCCGCGCATGGCCAGCACGCGCATGGTTTCGTAGCCGAGACCAGAGTTGCAACCAGTAATAACTGCAGTTTTACCTGACAGTTCCATCCCAGCAGTCGCTTCTTCCGCTGTTGTTTCAGCACCAAAGGAACTCATTGGCACATCGTCTGGACGCAGAACGGGTTCTTCCTCCCCGTCGCTGCCACATCCAGCGAGAGCAGTGGTCGCGACAAGAGCAGAAGTGCCGGTTAGGATCTGACGGCGTGAAAGTCGAACATCTGATACTTGAGTCTGCATTTGGAGAGTCTCCCTGTGTTGGGTAAGGACTATATACGCAGATTCAGGACTATTGGACGCTCCCGCAAAGCTGATCTACTTCAGTGACTGCACAATGGTTTCAGTCATATCCTTGGCATCACCAAACAGCATCATCGTGTTGTCCCGGAAGAATAGTTCGTTGTCGACCCCAGCGTAACCCGGTGACATCGAACGTTTAACGAAGAGAACAGTCTTTGCCTTTTCAACATCCAAAATCGGCATACCGTAAATCGGGCTTTGCGGGTCTGTTTTGGCCACCGGATTAGTCACATCATTGGCGCCAATCACGTAAGCCACGTCCGCGGTGCTAAACTCATTGTTAATCTCTTCCAGCTCAAACACTTCGTCGTAGGGCACATTCGCTTCCGCCAGCAACACGTTCATATGACCCGGCATGCGGCCAGCCACGGGATGAATCGCGTATCTCACTTCCACCCCTTCCGCCTTCAAAGTGTCAGCCAATTCACGAACAGCGTGCTGGGCCTGGGCGACGGCCATGCCATAGCCCGGCACAATGATGACTTTGGAAGCGTTGCTCATAATAAAGCCGGCATCTTCGCCAGCACCTGTTTTAACGGCACGGTCTCCCTTTACCGCTTTCGGGCCGGCGGCAGCGTCACCACCAAACCCACCCAGAATGACGTTAACGATGGAGCGGTTCATGCCCTTACACATGATATACGACAGGATAGCCCCAGAAGAGCCCACCAACGCACCGACAATGATCAGCAGGGAATTCCCGAGCGTGAAGCCGATGCCAGCAGCCGCCCAGCCTGAATAGGAATTCAGCATGGACACTACAACGGGCATGTCAGCGCCACCGATAGGAAGAATGAGCAAGAAACCGAGCGCAAAACTCACGATTGCGATCATCAGGAAAATATCTGTGGTCTGGTCAAAACAGAACCAGACGACTAGCAACACCATCCCAATACCCAGCAACGCGTTCAGTGGATGCTGGCCAGGAAATACCAGGGGGTTGCCTGACATCAAGCCTTGCAGTTTGGCGAAGGCAATCACAGAACCTGAAAACGTGATCGCGCCAATAGCCAGACCGATAGACATTTCAATCAAGCTAGCTGTACCGATATTACCGACCGTGCCAATACCATAGGCCTCAGGCGCCATGAAGGCCCCGAAGGCAACCAAGACTGCAGCCATGCCGACCAAACTATGGAACGCTGCAACCAGTTCCGGTAATGAGGTCATTTCAATGCGCTTGGCAATGATCGTACCGATGCCACCGCCGACAGCGATTCCTGTGATAATCCAGGCATAGGCCTGAACTGTCGGCGAGATCAGCGTCGTTACGATGGCAATGGTCATGCCGATCATACCCAGCGTATTGCCGCGCCGCGCTGTTACTGGTGAAGAAAGACCCCGCAGGGTCAGAATGAAAAATACGCCCGCGATGAGGTAGGCGACTAATGTTGCTCCTGGTCCCATATCGGCCCCCTACTTCGCTTTTTTCTTGAACATCGCCAGCATGCGCTGGGTGACGATAAAGCCGCCAAATATGTTCACTGAGGCCAATACCACGGCGAAAAAGCCGAGCAATTTAGAGGTTGAGAATTCTTCTGGACCGGCGGCAATCAGTGCGCCAACGATAATCACAGAAGAGACAGCATTAGTTACCGCCATCAACGGAGAATGCAAAGCCGGTGTAACACTCCAGACGACATAAAAACCGACAAAAACGGCCAGCACAAATATGGTAACCAAATACCAAAACTCGTTTCCGCCACCGGCCGCCTGCGCCTGCATGGCAAGTTGCCCGACCTGGGCCGTTAGCGTTTCGGCATTTTGAGCCAAAGTAGCGGCTTGCTCCGCCAACCCCTCAGCAGCCTCTGGGACTGTTTGTGATTCCATTAACTGTCTCCCTCCCCGGTCAAGCGTGGATGAATCACCTTGCCGTCCTTGGTGACCAGGGTCCCCGTAACCACTTCGTCTTCCCAATTCATGTTGAGCGCACCGGATTCCTTGTCGATCATTGGTGACAGGAAGTTGAACAAGTTCCGCGAATAGAGTGAGCTGGCATCACGGGCCAACCGGGCAGCCACATTGGCATATCCCATAATCGTAACCCCGTTATCAGTAACCACGACCCCATCCAGTTTGGAGCCTTCGACGTTGCCGCCAGACTCAACCGCAAGGTCGACTATCACTGAACCGGCTTTCATGTCTGCGACAACATCTGCTGCGATTAGTTTTGGTGCCGGACGCCCGGGAATGAGCGCAGTCGTGATAACAATATCCGCTTTGACCACTTCTGCCCGCACCGCTTCAGCTTGCTTTTTCTTAAAGTCGTCGCTCATTTCTTTAGCGTAACCACCTTCGGTCTCTGCAGCTTTCATCGCTTCTTCGTCGACAACAATAAACTTTCCGCCCAAGCTCTCCACTTGCTCTTTCGCGACATAGCGGACGTCCGTTGCCAGCACGACACCGCCAAGGCGCTTCGCAGTGGCAATGGCTTGCAGGCCAGCAACGCCGGCCCCGAACACCAGCACACGGGCTGGTGCAATGGTGCCGGCTGCGGTCATCATCATGGGCATCGCGCGGCCGAACCTGGCCGCTGCGTCGATCACCGCTTTATAACCAGCGAGGTTAGATTGCGATGACAGAATATCCATGGACTGCGCGCGCGTGATGCGCGGCATCAACTCCATCGCAATCGCTGTAATTTTCTGCTTAGCCAGCGCATCGACTGTATCTTTTGCAGTCAACGCATTGAGACCTGCGATCAGCAAGGTCCCTTCTGGCAAAGCGGCGATTTCATCTTGGCCTTCGCTGCCCGTCATGGGCCGCGAGACTTTGAGCACCGCATCGGCACCCTTCACCGCATCCGAAATCGACGAAGCAATGCTCGCGCCTTCGCTTTCGTAAGCTTTATCTGAAATGTGGGAAAACTGCCCTGCACCGCTTTCAACAATCACTTCACAGCCGAGAGCAACAAATTTCTTGACCGTCTCCGGGGTCGCGGAAACGCGAGTTTCCCCCGGCCTACGTTCCTTAACGACGACTATTTTCATGAGCCCCTGAACCTTACTTTTGACCCCCATCCTATGCCCTATCCCCTCCGATTTGTGAAGGGGCCCCGGGCATTAACCAGGGGTCATTTACGATTTTAGGGACATAAATTTACAATTAAGTGGACGGAAATATTCCGACCATCTGTTCCTAACCCGAAACCGTATAAGGAATCATAGTCA
Organism: Rhodospirillaceae bacterium; assembly: GCA_029243545.1. Taxonomy (GTDB): domain Bacteria; phylum Pseudomonadota; class Alphaproteobacteria; order Rhodospirillales; family Rhodospirillaceae; genus JAQWRV01. Next base: position 10,446 of record JAQWRV010000024.1, on the reverse strand, counting down.
GCACGTGCCGCCTCAGGTTAGTCTCGCACTATGACAATGAAATTCAGCCGCGTTTTAGCCGCCAGCATTGCCTCTTTGGTTTTTCAGCCATGGCTAACCCAGGCGCAAGACGAGTTATCCACAGGGCAATCTGATGCACCCCAGTCCGAACGTCTGGCCTACAATCTTAAAATCGGTGGTGTGCATGTCGCCGATTTCCTTGCTGAATTCGATGAAAGCCAGTCTAGCTACCACACCGTCTTAACCATGGAGACCCGAGGCATTGCGAAGTGGTTCCAGGATTTCCGAGCCGAATTAACCGGCCGCGGCACCATGACCATTGAAACCGGTCAAGGCCCAACCCCTGTTCCGCAACACTTCGACCGCGCTTGGACGGCAATAGAATTGGCGTCGTCCATGACTATCGCCTACGACCCCATTTCGGGTTTGGCCAGGACAGATGAACGTATGTTCAACCCCTTAACCGGCCATACGATCTCCTTTGAGGACCTAGAGTGGAATCGTAACCGTGAAATTCCCTTGCCGGTTCCAGACACCATGCGCGTCGGCGTGTTTGACCCCATAGCAGCCTTCGTGGCCGCCCGCCGGCAGATCCTCAACACCGGCCGCAGTGATTTCCGCGTACCCATATACGATGGTCGGCGCCGCTATGACCTCGTTGGAACCGTCGAAGGCCCCCGGATGTATTGGATCAAAGGCGAGGATGTCGAATTGGTTCCTGTTATGGCCGGCATCGAACCGATCTTCGGCTTCGACGAAGAGCGCACTGCAACCATTCGCGATAGCTTTGGAAAAATCTTATTCAGCCCCGATGAGCGGTTTATTCCCGTACAGGTCATTCTGGAAGGCACCACCCTCACCAGCGTGATGAACCTGACAGCTGACTGTCGTCTCGAGGTATCAACCTGCCAGCAAATTGCCGAGGCCGGCGCAGAGCGTGCTCAAGCTCCTGAATAAAAAGTGTTGAGTAAAGTTCCTTTGTTTGCTGAACACACTTGGCTCAGCGCTTCTTGGGAGCGCCCTCTTCTCATCGTCGCTACGATAGCCTTCGTCGTTTTGTCGATTACGCTTCGACGTCTCAACAGAAAGCGGCCTACTGATATTTACGACCCCCAGAGGGCTTGGCTTCGCGCCGGCCAGTATTTTATCACCTGCTTTGTGGTGTCGTGGGCCACTGGTGTTCTTCCAACGCTCCTGACCACCCCATTCGCGAGGCCCGATCAAACGAGCGACGCCATGTGGCTGCTGGCGACGGTCGGGCTCTTTGCCATAGTTCTATTAGGCTACGGCATAGTTTGGCGTGGTGGAACGGTTTCCCACAGCCGGCCGTTATTCCTAATCACGGTCATTCCCTTCGGCATACTCTGGGGTTTATCCGCCGGACAACTCCTCCTGAGCGTCTGGGCTCTTGTTGAAATGACCGGTCTTGGCCCCATTGCGGCGGCCATTGGCACCTACCTGGGCGGTGGCATGCTCAACAGTCTATGGCATTCCAAATATTGGGATATTCGGGTGTCACCCGATCACAATATTCTTGAGACTAACACTCGAAAAATTATACTGGCCCATACCCCTAATCTGACTCTCTGCCTTGTGCACATGGTTGTCTTCGCCAATCCGCATGTTTTTGTCTTGGCGCAGGTCAGCGCACTAACCATTTCGACCTGGGTAATGCATTTTCCACCGTTTTGGGGCACCGCTGCTGCTATGGTGCAGCAACACAAACCTGAAGGCCGGCCGCGCGCCGACCTCCCTTAACAACCGGCCAATAGAGTTCTTAACCTTATGACTGAACGTTTTCCCGTCGGCTCCAAGGCCTACACCAAAGAGGGGCGCGCCTATACTGTCGAAGAAGTCGATGGCGGCATTGTCTATTGCAGTCTGCCTAACGGCACAGAAACCGACTTCCCAGAAAGTTCCCTGACCAGCGAAGCTGAATGGTCCGCCCGGTCTGATGGGCAGGATGATGTCGTCTATGGCCGGATTAAACGGGCCAAGGCTTTTTCAGCTGCCTCTGCCGGGCTCAATCCCGCGGCCTCTGAGAAAATTCTAAAACGCGCCGATGGTCTGTCACCAGGGCTACTGGATTACGCCGCTTTCACGGTGGCATCCCGCTCACTCGATGACAGCGGACACAGCGATCAAAAAGAGGGCTTATCCATCATAAAATGCCGTGAGGCCTTTAATAGCCAGCCTCCCGCAGCCCGCCTGAGCGCGCTGGCCTATGTGCTCGGTGCGAACGCCAAAGTGCTCGTCAGCGTTGCTGACCATGGCGAGAACCTCATCACCGCCATGATCGACAAGGGCATGGCCCCACAGGCGCAAGCCTTCGAAGACTTCTGCGATAGACCTCGTAAATAGACGGAATCAAAATAGTCCCCGCATAGAAAAAACCCCGCCTCAGCCGAGACGGGGTTTTTCGCTTTAATATGCAAAAAAAGACCTAGCGAGCCATGGCTTCCTGAGAAGGCGCTTCGCCACGGGCCTGTTCTGGGGTCCATTCCCACGGATACTGACCTTTTTCAGGCTGACGAATAACAACCATTGGGGCTGGCCCTGGTGTCGCCGTCATGAACGCCCATGCCTTTTTGGCAAATTCTGGGTCGTTAACATCAAGCGCTACTTCAGGCAAATCCACATACGGGTCAGTGGCGCCGTCTTCACAAACAGTGATGTTCTTGAAGTGCATGACACGACCTATGTCCTTAGGAATCGTAGCGCGGAATTCAAACGTGGCCCAGCCATCGCTGGGGACTGTGGCGCCATTGGACTTGGTCCAAACGATTTCACCGATCACTTCCTTAACTTCACGGCCATGAAGCATAACGGGGTTCTCAAGATCTTTCATCTTGTATTCCACATTCCAGCCCACTTTGTCAGCGGCTTTGGCATCAACGATGCCGTCAGGAATTTGCAAACGGGCGGCTGAAACAGCAGCGCCTTTGCAGCCGTGGTTTACATTCAGCTTCATGGGGAACAATTGCCCCGCAGGCGCTTCACTCACGCTGAGCACGTTATGAGCAGACGCCGTCGTGGCGGTCATGGAGGCACCAGCACACAGCGCGACACCGGCCAGTGTGGTCAACAAGCGAGATTTAAAGGTCATTCGGGTTCTCCGCTGCGGCCCCGCATCGGAGCCAGTTCTGAAAAATTGGTCACTCACCATACAAAAATAGAAGATGGCATCCTCTCCCTGAGGTACGCCACGTGTACTTGAGAATAGCTCGCACCATGACCGCTGCCTAGACCATGTTACAAGATGTTACGACGACTTAAACAGGCCTGGCCCTCAGCTGTGCCGATCTTCCATATACTCATCGAAGTCTTCGCGGAATGCAGTCCAGTTGCCCGTATCGAAAATCTCCGGGGTTTGATCCTCCAAACCCTTACGGTAATCCTTAGGAACATCGTCTAAGGTATTGATTTTAGAGCCATAAGCTCGTCCCCATGTGCGTCCTTCGTGGCCGCCCATGCCCCACCACGGATGCCAGCTCACCAGGTTCTGAAACTGTATGTGAGAGGGAATGCTGGTCAGATCACGGTTCAACACATCCTTCATGGTGGCGAAGTACACATAATGAGAATCCCAATAATACGTGTCGCCGGCGGATTCTTTAGGATACTGCTCCGGCCGCATGGGATTCGGGAATGAAAACGCCGAAGCCGTCGGGAACATCACCGTATCGCCGAATACCTGAACCTGCAGCCGCTCCGGCTTTAGGGTTGCCCCTTCTCCGGTAACCACGCCATCCGGGCCAATCTCTACCGATAACGGCCCGCCAATAAACCGCCACGGCTTGCGTTTTTCGCCAGTGACGGGGTTTTCCCAAACCTCCAAGGTCTCATGGGAATCAAACTTGGTGTAATAGCCGGCCTCGAACACTGTCGCCGCCTGATTGCCGTTTGGCTTCCTGCGCCACTCGGCCACGTTCAAATTGCTCATGGTGGCGAAGGGAATGAGGTTGCCCGAATGGGTGTAACCGTAGAGATGCAAACGAAAAAACGAGTAAATCGTCTCTTCGCGCGAAGACCCTTTAACCGCCGCCTGAACCCGCACCCGCTCTGCCGGATCGTCCCAATTGAATTCTTTGGGTAAACCCATAGCCAGCGATGGAGTTGGTGCTGCGACCGTTGCAGCGGCGGCGGTACCTGCCGCCCCAGCGGCAAACAAAAACGTATCCCGGCGGGTCATGGTCTGAAGTTTGGTCATCGGGCTTCTCCTGAATGATGTAACCGGAGACTAAACCAAGAAAACAGCCCGCCTAAAGCGCTAAGGCGCCTTCCGCCAGCTAGTGAACGAGATCAGTCGCCTTCAGCGCCTTCTTCTGGCGCTTGGCCAGAACCTTAGGGTCGAATCTCTCAATGGTGTCATGAAAGAGCCGGTGCCAGTTGACCTTAGCGCCGAGACGCAGGAACACGGAGCCTAAGCCAATGGCGGCCCGGTCCATCAGGACAAACTCTTTGGGCGGTGTTACCCCACCGAGGCGGCGTAAGTCGCTGTGCACTTCCGCGGCGACTTCCCGGCCGTAGTCGGTGGCGTTGGTTTCCTCGATAAGACGGGGCCGATCTTCCATCAATGGCGCATAAATGAATGAGGCCCAGCGGCTCAGCGTATCGATCACCTCGTCGTCAAGACCGGTAAAGCCCCAGGTCTCATAAGCATGCACGGCCAAATCCCGGTCACCGGTTTCCAAGGCGCGGTAGAGATCAATCACGCCGCCGATAAACTTCGGCTGAAACACACGAATACAACCAAAATCCAACAGGTTGATGTCTCCGTAGCGCCCGTCTTTGCGATCTTGATCGCTGGCCCGCACTGAGTAATTACCCAAGTGCGGATCACCATGAATGACACCATATTGGTATAGCGGCACGTACCAGGCCTTGAACATGTTGGTGGCGATGAGGTTCCGTTCTTCCAGCGGGAGTTTATCAAGGTCAGGGATCGGTGTGCCCTCTTCCCAACTCATGGTGAGGAGACGGTCCGTCGAAAGATCGTCATAGACATCCGGCACATGCACGGTCTCGACTTCATCGAGCATCAAGCGATAGAGCGCCAAGTTGCGCGATTCGTTCTCGTAGTCCAGTTCCTCTCGCAATCGCGCTGCGATCTCTGCGTGAATTTCAGAGGGGTCAATGGCTTCGTCGTAACGGCGATAGAGGTAAAAAATCAGCTTTAACTGCTTGAGGTCAGCCTCCACCACGGACGCCATATCCGGGTATTGCAATTTACACGCCAGCGCATCGCCGTTCTGACTTTCGGCCCAGTGGACTTGGCCAAGAGACGCAGCCGCCGACGCTTCACGGTCAAACTGAGCAAAGCAATCCTTCCAGTCGGGGCCCAACTCAGCCGACATACGGCGTTTCACAAAAGACCAGCCCATGTGTGGCGCATTCGCTTGCAACTGGGCCAATTCGCGCGCGTATTCCTTAGGCAAGGCATCGGGAATGGTGGAGAGAATTTGCGCCACTTTCATCAGCGGCCCCTTAAGGCTCCCCAGCGCCAGACGCAGGTCCTCTGCCCCACTCGCCTTGTCGGCCTTCATGCCGAAATAGCGCTCTCCCGCCAGCCGCGCGGCAAAGCCCCCAACGGCTCCACCCACTTGGGCATACCGCCTCACCCGCCCGGGCAGGCTGTTGTCTTCGTGGGAGTCTTTGGGCGAAGACATAGAGGCTAGGCCACGTCTTCCAACTCATCGATGAGCTCGGTGAGCGTTTCCATACCCCGTGCCCAGAAGGATGGATCGCTGGCATCTAATCCAAATGGCGCAAGGAGTTCCTTGTGACGTAGCGTGCCGCCGGCCTTCAACAAGTCGAGATATTTGGCTTCGAAGTCCGGCACGGTGCCGGCGGTGTAAACCCGGTAAAGGGCATTCACCAAGCAATCCCCGAAGGCATAGGCGTAGACATAAAACGGCACGTGGAGAAAATGACTGATGTAGGTCCAGTAGTATTTGTATTCATCGTCAAAGTTGAAGGCCGGCCCGAGGCTCTCGTTTTGCACCTGCATCCAAATCTCACAGATCCGGTCCAATGCAATTTCGCCGTCCTTACGCTCGTCGTGCACCTGACGTTCGAAGTCATGGAAGGCGATTTGCCGGACCACAGTGTTGAGCATGTCTTCCACCTTACCTGCCAGCAAGGCCCGTCTTTGTTCCGGACGGTCTTCCTTCGCCAATAACGAACGGAAGGTCAGCATCTCTCCGAACACCGACGCCGTTTCCGCAAGTGTGAGAGGCGTGTCACATAACAGCGGGCCCTGGTCTGCCGCCAGCACCTGATGCACGCCGTGGCCCAGCTCATGCGCCAAGGTCATCACATCGCGTGAACTGCCGAGGTAATTGAGCAGAATATATGGATGCGCGGACGGCACGGTCGGATGGGAAAATGCGCCTGAGGCCTTTCCCGGAGACGCCGGCGCGTCAATCCACCCCTTGTCGAAAAAGGGTGCGGCCGTATCCGCCATGCTCGGCGTGAAACCGGCATAGGCGTCCAGAACCATATCCTTCGCCTCATCCCAGGAAATGATTTTACTCTCAGCCGTCGGCAAAGGCGCGTTGCGATCCCAATAGTCCAGTTTCTTTTTACCTAACCATTTAGCCTTCATGGCGTAATAGCGGTGCGATGTGTTCGCGTAAGAGTCCTTGGCCGCTTTGGCCAGAGCTTCGACCACGTCGTCCTCGACCAGGTTGGCCAGATTGCGCGACGACACAGGCCGTTCGTATTTGCGCCAGCCGTCTTCAGTTGCCTTGTCCTTCGCCAGCACATTGGTGATATAGGCGAACAACGGCGCCTTCTCACCCAGCGCCGCTCCAATCCCTTTGGCAGCCGCGCGCCGCTTTTCCGGCATAGAATCAGACAACCGATTGAGTGCTTCCGTCAGGGTGAGTTTTTCATCGCCTACGTCACAACGGATAGCCGCTTCGGTTTCATCGAACAGGCGCACCCATGCAGCCCGGCCGCTGACATGTTTCTCATGTAGCAACCGCTCTAAGTCGTCACTCAGTTCATGGTCTCTATAGACCCTGAGGTCACGCAGCCACGGCCCGTACTTGGCAGCAACAGGGTCCACCAATTTGGCTTCGAGCACATCGTCGTCCAGCCGGTTGATGGCCAGGGTAAAAAACAAGGACTTACTCGAAAGCGTCGTCATACGGTCGATGGTGTTCTGGTAAAACCGTCCCCGCTCCGCGTCGCCCACGTTCTGCGCATGGTAGAGTTGCGCAAAAGAGCCGATGCGGCCCAGCAAATCCCCAATGGCTTCATACTCAACGATTGCCGCGCCAAAGGCCTCGGAAGACAAATCCGCAACCTTGTCTGCATACGTCTGTTCGAGGGCGTTGATCCGGCTCTCCGCGTCCTTAAAAGCGGCTTCCAGGTCTACGCCATCCGTAGCCGAGTATAGGTCTGTCAGGTTCCAAACTGGCAGGTCGCCAAAGCTTTTGTTGTCCGGTTGGAGAAGTGTTGTATCGTTCATAGCGTCTCCTAGGTCACAGCCTCGTGAAGCAGAAGTAGGCCGCTTTTGTTATGAGAGATATAGGGGGCAAATGACCACACGCCAACCAACCATTGCCTCTCTGGTATACCGGGGCGCACCCGTCGTAGTATCCGGCACAACCGAGTAAACAGTTATGGGGCATACGGTGATCGACAGGGCCATCGACGCACGCGACGTTCGCAATCTGCCAGCGATGTTTTTCAATCAGGCCGAGCGATTCGGCGATGAACCGTTCGTTTGGACGAAAAGAGAGGGTGAATACGTCTCGCTCACCTGGCGCGAAACCGCTGATGAAGTCGTGGCCGCCGCCAATGGGCTCATCTCTGCCATGGGTGTAGCGCCTGGTGACCGAGTTATGATCGTCGGTGAGAACCGGCCTGAGTGGCTGATCGCCGATGTCGCCATTAAAGCCATCGGCGCTATATCCGTCCCGGCCTACACCACCAACACCGCCGTCAATCATCTCCATATCATTGATGACTCAGGGGCCAAGCTGGCGATCGTAACAACACCGGAACTGGCAGCGCCATTGATCGCTGCCGCCTCCGAAGCTAACCACAAAGTACGGATTATCGTCATGGAAGGCGCTGAATCCGTCATTGATTCGGAAATCGAGACCAAGCCTTGGTCAGATGTGGTTAAAGCAGGACGCGGCGGTGCTGTCCCTGACCATGTCGCCGACGCCAATCGCGATGACATTTGCTGCATTATTTACACGTCCGGCACGAGTGGTTTGCCGAAGGGCGTGATGCTGACCCACGGCAGCATCCTCTGCAATTGCGATGGCGCGACGGAAATCGTCCGCATGCTGGGTTTGGGCAAGGAAATTTTTCTATCTTTTCTACCCCTTTCCCATGCCTACGAGCATGTCGGCGGTCTGTACTTCCCGATGATCTTGGGAGCACAGATTTATTACGTGCAGCGCATTGATACCTTGGTCAACAGCATGGCCGAGGTTCGCCCGACCATCATGACGGCAGTACCGCGCCTATACGAAACCATGCGCAGCCGCATTAATCAGAGCCTCAAAAGTCAAAGTAGCTTAAGCAAAAAGATATTCGAGAAAACTCTCGCGCTGGGCACCAAGCGTTATAACGACCCGAAAAGCCTGTCCCTACTTGACCGTTTGGTCGACGTGTTCTGCGAGCGCCTGGTGCGCAACAAGGTCCGCGCCCGCTTTGGCGGCCAGCTAAAGGCGCTGGTCTCAGGCGGCGCTCCGCTCAACCAAGACGTCGGTATCTTTTTCACCGCCCTCGGAGTCCGCATCCTGCAAGGATACGGGCAAACGGAAGCGTCACCGGTCATTAGCGCCAACATCCCATCGAATATTCAACTGCATACAGTGGGCCCACCGGTGCGGGGGATTGAGGTAAGAACTGCCGAAGACGGTGAAATTTTGGTACGCGGCGAGCTGGTTATGAAGGGTTACTGGAACGACCCTGACGCCACCATTGCAGCCATTGATCAAGACAATTGGCTGCACACTGGAGACATCGGCCATTTTGATGACAACGGCTTCATTGTCATTACCGACCGCAAGAAAGACATTATCGTCAATTCCGGTGGCGACAATATTTCGCCTCAGCGTATTGAGGGAATCCACTGCTTAGAGGAAGAGATCGGGCAGATCTTGGTGTTTGGCGATAAGCGGCCCTATCTCACCGCCGTTATTGTTGCTGATGAGGATTGGTGCAAGAAATGGGCCGAGGACAACGGCAAGCCCGCCGATATGGAAGTCCTGTCAAGGGACAAAGAATTTCTTACCGAAATTGGTAAGGCCGTCGCCATCGCCAACGAAAAAGTTTCTGTCATTGAGAAGGTGCGCAAGCACATCGTCTCGCCCCATACGTTCGCGGTCGGGAACGGGCAAATGACGCCGACACTGAAAGTCCGGCGCCACGCCGTGCTACGAGAATTCAGAGAGCAACTCGAAGCCCTTTACTAATAATCGCGGTTAGGCTTCGCCAAGTGCGCGTAGATAGGTATCCAGCAGCGCCTCCTGCTCTTCCCGTTCGCCTGTATCCAATTTCCGAAGCACCACCACTTTACGTATGGTCTTGGTATCAAATCCTGAAGACTTGGCTTCGGAATAGACCTCACGGATATCAGCGGTCAGGTTTTTCTTTTCATCTTCAAGGCGTTCGATCCGCTCAATGAAAGATTTTAGGCGATCAGCTGCCACGCCACCGGTATCAGACATAAGGTACTCCAAAGGGAAAATGCGTCCGGGATCGGACTGATCCCGCGGGCGGTCGATATAGCAGTTTGTGGCCTAGCAAATAAAGAGCGACGATTGCCGTAACTCTTCCACCTAGAGTATAGAGCTCTTGCATCAGAAATGGAGTACTTTCTGCCAGAATGGGGTAGGCGAAAGCAAATCCGAGCGGCCATTGGGGGAGGAAATTAATATGACAGCGGCGCGGCGCCGCGTCTCGGCCAGGAAAAGCAAAATATCCTGCTGGTCGACAACAATATTTTTATCCGCAATTGCATTAACCAGTGCCTTCAGCATCTGAGTTTTCACGGTATGCGCGGCTGCTCAAGCGGCATTGATGTCAACCTAGAGATATGGCGGGCCCACCTGGATACCCTACGGGCAGTGATCCGTGAGAGAATCGAAGGAGATAGCGGGGCCTGCAGCAGACAACTGATGATGGCCGTGAACCAAGCAATCCATAAGTTTCCCTTTAAAAACCTCCACAGAATGGCGGTCTCTGCAAAATTTACTGGTAATTTTGGCCTGAAGTGAGATTTTAAAGGCTGAATATGTTTTTCGTGCCGCTTTGTCTAAGCACCCGGCTTCAAATAGGAGATATATCTATGGCCACTACGAAGCTTAAAACCGACCGTCCGACCTATGCATCTGACTTCATTCCGTCCGATGTGGAAAAAGCCGTATTCCTCGGCAACCCCATTCTAGATAACATGATGACCAGTCTCATCGCGTT
>JAQWRV010000022.1 GCA_029243545.1 Rhodospirillaceae bacterium | reverse complement strand
CGAAGAGCGGCGCGCGCATGCAATATGAATGCCTGACCAAGCTCGGTGAGCGTGACTTCATTTCTTTTGCGAATTAAAAGTTGAGCATCCACCTCTTTTTCAAGGTTGCTTATGCTTAACGATATTGCAGGCTGTGACAAATTACGAAACGCTGCGGCCTTGGAAAAGCTTTTGTGATCGACGATAGAAATAAAGTTTCTTAGTTGCTTAATGTCCATAAAGCCATTTCATCGCGAACGCGTGGCGAATTTGTCCAAATTTAGAAGGGGTTATACACATTCTACTTTGTATTATTTGGAATTCAAATTCATATAACATTTTTCTACTTTACATTGCTTTGAGCAAGAAACATTGATTTCAACAAGGTAGAGTCTTGCCCAGTTTGTAAAAACGCGCAGAAAATCCATGATGGTCACAAGGGTCCATTAATTCAAATTATGGGTCATCTATGGTCTTTTGTAGGCGCGACCAAACGCAATGCGTCATGTTCAAACGTGAATAGAAACCCTAAATGCGATACGCTTATGTTTAGTCGATATGGGAGAAAAAGGACTGAAATGTCGCCGGTGGATTGGATTGCGAAATGTACGGTCATACTACTCCTTGCTGTTACAGGAAGCCCTGCGCATTCGGTGTCCAATTCACTCGAAGAAGATGCATGGGGTGGAGTGCGTCTTTTTGAGGCCGATCTATCCGCACGCCATCAAACGATACTCACCCAAAGTGATGGTGCTGGATTTGCCAAGGTGCGGTTCGACATTAACACCATGGAGATGACTTGGGAGGTGGAATTCGAGGGCCTCACGTCATCGCTCACGAGTATAACTCTTCACGGACCAGCGCAGCCGGGAACAAACGCCGTCGCGATCATCGATCTCGGTGGGCAAGGCATGAAAAGCCCGATTTCAGGCACCATGAAGATTTCTGACGCGCACATCCAATACATGCTGTTGGGTTGGACCTACGTTCTCCTCAAAACAGAGAAGTACAATCATGGCGAGTTGCGCGGAAAACTCGATACAGTTCCGCCCCCCGGGTTCAGCGCAGAATCAAGATTCTAACGAACTGGTGACATACAATGAATGATCAAGGGGATAGAGAACGCTGGCACAAGAGGGAAATGGAGCGACGCTTTTCTTCCAGACCGTTGTTTGTGAGCACTGCAGCTTTGTTCGTATCCATATTGGGTCTTCCAGTTACCGCTACTGCAGCAGAGAGGAACAAACTCGGGTTCGTCGTCGAATCTTGGTACACCGGTATTTACGACACTGAATATATGGAGGAGTGTCCAGAGGGAATCGTCATTGGGAATGACGAGATTTGGTTTAATGGCCTGTCCCCAGAACAAAAAGATATCGAGACTGGAAGTGGCACATTGCAAGTCTTGGATTTGCCGCGGCGTCCCAATCAATACCTTCGCGGTCCAAACGGCGAAGACGTGTGTTGGCATCCAGAGTCAGTTATCGACCCACCGATGCGAACCATCACGGGCAAATACTCGTTTGGCCTGAACCTGGATGGAAATACAGACGGCAAGGCAACGCCGAATACCTGTGAGCACGGTAATTTCCAAACACCAGACGGTCAGGTGTCAGGTGTAGATAACCAACTTTATAGACTGATGGGCTGTGTCTACGGGTACCGGTCTGAAGGATACCTTGAGCATCACGCCAATCGTGAGCGTCAGGACGAGAGTAAGGGAATCATTCTCATTGATATCGCGAATGTTGATGACACGTATAACGATGAGTCGGTCGAGGTTTCGTTCTATTTATCAGCGACATCTCTTCACTTTGATACATCTGGGCGCATCGTTCCTTACGGGAGCTACCAAATCGTCAAGGACCGGTATGGTGATAGCGTCTCAGGAAAGATCGTGGACGGTGTTTTGACGACGGAATCTGGCGATGTCGTCCTCCCAATTTACGGTAATGACGGGGCCACCGAAATGGTGCTTCGAGACTTTCAAATTGAAATGGAAATCAGTGAAGATGGCACGAGGGCCAAAGGTCTTTGGGCTGGCTACCGTCCAGTCTTAGATTTCTGGGATCATATTCAAAAAGTGCAGCATGATGTTCCAGTGGGGCAGTACAGTTGCCCGGCCATGTACGTGGCTGCCCATGAACTTGCTGACGGGTATCCTGATTCCCAGACCGGCGAATGCACCGCCTTATCGTCCGCGTTTACATTTGACGCCGTAGCCGGATTTGTCATTGTTGAAGATGTAAAGAGCGACGCCGAGCGTCTGGCGGAAAACATTACAAGTGTACGGAAATGAATATCCAAGAGCGCCGATACATGAAAGGCATGTTTGCGGCTGCTGTGCTGTTTACTCTATCTGCCTGCGGAGAACCCGAGCCAAAACTAGAGGGGGTTGAGCCATCTCTGCGGCGATTGACAGAACAGCAGTACCGCAATGTTATCGCTGATTTGTTTGGTGACCATATTATTGTAGCGGGCAGATTTGATCCCATCTTAAGACAAGATGGGCTGATCGCCATCGGCGCGGGCAATGCAACCATATCGGCATCGAGCTTCGATAAATATGAGAAGCTTGCACATTCCATCGCGGGCCAGGTCGTCAATGACCGCAATAGAGCATTATTCATCCCATGTGAGCCGGCCCAGGTGCACGAACCCGATGACACCTGTGCGCGAACCTTCCTGGAACCTGTTGGGCGCCTTTTGTTCCGCCGGCCACTTGATCAGTCGGAACTTTCTCTATCTGTAGGCTTGGCCAATACGGCAAGCCAGCAGTTAGGTGATTTTTATGATGGACTTGCCTTTGGCCTGACGTCGTTGATGGTCAGCCCCAATTTTCTTTTCGTCGTTGATGAGTTCGAGAAAGGAAAAGGAGAAGAGGGTGAGGCTAAACTGACTGGCTATGCAAAAGCATCGCGTCTGAGTTTCTTCCTCTGGAATACAACGCCGGATACCGAGTTGCTGGACGCCGCAAGGTCCGGTGCATTGTCCAACAGCAATGGCCTGGAAGCGCAAATAGAGCGCATGATGCAATCGCCGCGGTTACGCCAGGGCGTGCAGGCCTTCTTTGCAGACATGCTGCATCTTGATGAATTTGATCACCTCGAAAAGGATAACCTTATTTACCCAGCGTTTGACCCCCAAGTCATCGATGACGCACGCGACCAATTACTTCTGACGATTGAGCATCATTTGCTGGATGAAGACACGGATTACCGTGATCTGTTCACAACTCGCGACACCTTCATGAGCGGCTCCCTAGGCCGTGTTTATAGAACACCCATATCAGAGCCTGACTTATGGACAGCGTACGAGTTTTCAGAAGGCGAAGGCCGCGCGGGCATTCAGTCTCTCGCTGGATTTATTGCATTACACTCTCATCCCGGGCGGAGTTCACCAACCATACGAGGCAAAGCGGTTAGAGAGTTGCTGTTGTGCCAAAAAATACCGGATCCACCTGGCGATGTGGATTTTAGTGTTTTTAACGAGCCCAGTTCACAACAAATGACGGCACGTGAGCGGCTTGATGTGCACAATTCTGTACCATCCTGCGCCGGATGCCATCGGCTTACGGACGGAATTGGGTTGTCGCTCGAAAACTATGATGGTGCAGGACAGTTCAGAACGCGCGATGTGGGGTTCGACATTGATGCGAGCGGTAATTTGGACGGCATTGATTACGAGAACCAGTTCGGCTTGGCCGATGCTTTGAGCCAAAACCCAGGAATCCCGGTCTGTCTGGTGCAGAATACACTGGCCTATGGATTAGCGCGTGACCCTGGCCGGGACGCGAGGGACTGGATTAGTTTTCTCATGCAGAAATTTGAAGAGAGTGGGTATCGCTTTAAGCCGTTACTCCGCTCTGTCGCGGCGAGCGAGAACTTTTTTGCCGTTATCGCACCGCAAGAAGAGCGTGCCGCTAAAACGCAGGTGGGCACACTTTTGAATTCAACCAAAGGCTCGGGCTCATGACTTTATTGAAAACAAAAAGGGCCAGCAGACGCGGATTTCTGCGCGGTACCCTTGCTGGAACGGCTGTGGGTGTTGGCCTGCCATTTTTAGATATGTTCTTGAACGGCAACGGCACTGCGCTCGCCTCAGGCGCGCCACTGCCAGTCAGATTCGGAACGTGGTTCTGTGGGCTAGGGCATACTCCGGGTCGCGGAATGCGGGCTCTTGAAGGAAACGACTATGAGTTTATCGAAGAATGCCTCTCCCTTGAGCCCTACAAAAAAGACTACATAAACTATTTCAGTGGGTTCAATACGCCGCTGGATGGATCCATCAGCGCAGTTCACTACACCGGGTGGGTCGCGGGTAAAACCGGCAGTGTTCCGCAAGGATTCGGAATGATTCCGGCTCCCACCCTCGATACAATCATCGCAGATAAAATTGGCACCAAAAGCCGTTTTAAATCGCTTGAAATATCCAGCACAGGCAATCCGAAAGACAGCTACTCGTACCGCAACGCAGGAAACCATAATGCCGGTGAAGTATCGCCTCTGAATTTTTATCTCAGACTGTTCGGACCAGAGTTTCGCGATCCAGCAGACAAGGATTTTACGCCGGACCCACGTGTTCTCTTGCGGCAGAGTGTTTTGTCTGCGGTTGAAGGTGATCGCAGTCGTTTAGTGAGAGCCGTCGGCAGCGAAGATAGAGCGCGTTTAGATCAATACTTCACGTCCGTCCGTGAGCTTGAGCAACAACTTGAAGTGTCGCTTTCAGCGCCGCCGGCCTTGGAAGCGTGTCATAAGCCAAAACGCCCAGAGGAAGTCCCTGTCGGGTACGATGTGGAAACGGTCAATGCCAATCACGACACTTTGTCAGAGATCCTGGCACTGGCGCTCGCCTGTGATCAAACGCGCGTGTTTAACATGATGTATACGCAAGCAGCGTCCGAAGCTCGAGTGAAGGGCACAACATTTACCCACCACATTCTGTCTCACGAAGAGCCGCCAGACGATCATCTCGGATATCAGATTCAAACGGCGTGGTTTAACGAGAGAGGCTATGAGGCTCTGTCCCGCATGCTCGGCACTTTTTCCAATATTCGGGAAGGCGATGGCACGCTCTTAGACAACGTGTTAATTTTTGCCCAAACCGACACCAGCGATGCCAAGACTCATTCTGTGATAGGCATCCCCAGCATGACCATCGGTAAGGCCGGTGGGCGCGTTAATACCGGTTTGCACATCAATGGAAACGCGGCACCGCAGTCACGCATTGGTTTGTCTCTCATGCAGGTTATGGATGTTCCGATAGCCGAGTGGGGTACTCGATCTTTGCGTACGTCCACCCCGATTTCTGAATTTCTCGCATGATCCATGTTTTCGCGACCCTAGGCGTGTTGTTGGTGCTCGCAGGTACCGCAGGTGCTCAATCCGGTGAAGTGCCCGATGGGGTGTACATAGAGAAAAGCGGCGCTGGCGCATATTTTTTGACGCAAGAGCAACAGTCTCTTTACTGGAACGAAAGAGAAGTGGATTCAGGTGAGGTGACCTGTCTTGAAGAATGTATAGAGATTTGGCACCCCTTGCGGGCCGAAGCTAGCGACCAAAGTCTGGGGCAATGGGTGGTCATCAAGCGTCCAGATGGCATCTTGCAATGGGCGTACCAAGGAAAACCGCTCTACACGTTCATCAACGACACGTTTCCTGGCGCCCGCCTCGGCGACGGTCGGGCCCGCTCGTGGAACGTCTTGTTCGATCCTATCGATGTGCCAGCCGGCATGACGATTGAAGCGACTGTGCTGGGTTTTGTTTTGGCGGATCATCGGGGCCGCACGCTGTATACACGAACACCTTCGACGGCTACGGGTAAGCAGAAAGCTCTTGAAGAGCCAGATCATTGGACACCGTTTAACGCCCCTTGGCTCGCTCTGGATCAGGGAGAATGGTCGATCAAGTCTCTCGACGGCGTTGCTCGCCAATGGGCTTACGAAGGACGACTCCTTTTTACATATAAAAAGGATAGTGACTCGCATGACGTTCATGGCCACGGGCTCGACGAGGAGTGGTCCGCGGTCATTCTTGAGCCCGCGCCTGCTTTGCCATCTTGGATGACCGTTCAACAAATAGATCTGGGTCTTGCCTATGCGAATGAGCAGGGGTTAACGATTTACGCACCCGTCGATATCAATGCAATCAAAGTAGCGCAAACGTGCCCCCAAGAATGTATGCAGGAATTTTGGCGGCCAATTTTGCCTAAAGCGGGAGATTCTTCGGTTGGCAATTGGGTTATCGTCGACAATGACAATGGTCAGAAGCAATGGTCATACAAAGGACAATTGCTCTACACCCATACGCGGGATATGAAGCCAGGAGAAATGAAGGGGAATGGAATTGGCGTCGGCTATCGCATCGGTGATGGCTGGCGAATCATTCCGGTTGAAACTGGGCAGCGTCGGTCCCGGTCATAGTAAGAACCGCAATGTGCAAGTAGAAGCAGGCCGTCTTACTTGGCACGGTGTGTGTCAAGTTCACAAGCTGAATACAGAAAGTGATTTCAGGATGAGTGACCAAGGGAACGCGATGACGTCAGTCCAAGAATTCAAAAGCGGTTGGCGTGTTTTACTTGTGGCTGCCATGGGCGTCACCTGCGGCATTACCGCAGTGCCGATCTATACCATCGGCGCCTTTGTGGGTCCGCTCGAAGATGCCTATGGATGGTCTCGCGGAGCCATACAAAGCGCCACTGTCTTTGCATACTTAACTCTTGTTTTTGCTGGGCCTGCCGCCGGATACCTTACGGACCACTATGGGCCGAGGCGAGTGGCCTTATGGTCGGTGTTTGGTATTTCGATAGCGGTTGGCAGTGCGTCGGTATTGGCAAGCACTCTTTGGGGTTTATATCTGGCTTATGCGTTGATCGGCATTCTTGGTGCGGGTACATCGCCTGTTGTCTGGACCCGCGCTGTGAGCAGTTGGTTTGTCAAAAAACGCGGATTGGCGTTTGGAATAACCCTCATGGGCACCGGTCTGTTCGCGACGGTCGGTCCCGTCTATGTCACCTTCATGATAGGTGAGTTCGGCTGGCGCGGTGGTTATCTAGCGCTAGCTTTTGTGCCTATCGTATTTGTCCTGCCATTGGTCTATTTCTGGTTTTTTGAGCGGGAAGGTGAGGATCAGACGCAAACCCAGAGCCCAGAAAGCGCCGAGAATTCTGATGCAGGTATGGACCTGAACTCAGCATTATCGACATCAGGATTCTGGATTATCGGTCTATCCTTTTTGCTTTTTTCCACCGGCATCTCTGGCTTTATCGCAAGCTACATTCCCATGCTGACGGATCAGGGTCTGACGCGCGGTGAAGCGGCCTCAATGGCAGGGTCCATTGGGATATCCGTTCTCCTAGGCCGGTTGGTCATGGGGATTTTGCTTGATCACTTCAGGGCATCATTCTTGTCTGCGGGGATCATGCTGTTACCCGCCCTCGGCTGTTTCCTGTGGGGGACCGGAGTTGCAGGCTCATCAGGTGCGCTGATGGCTGCCATTTTTATAGGGCTGGCCGGTGGGGCGGAGTTTGATTTAGTTGCTTACATGACGTCCCGATATTTTGGTCTTCGCCACTACGGCAAACTCTATGGCATCCTGTTTTCATCTGTAATTGCAGGTGCCGCGATTGGTCCTCTGATGTTCGGCTTTGGATATGACATGACGGGGTCCTACGACACCGTGCTCCTTACCGTGACCGGCCTGTTTTTGGTGGGCAGTGTCTCGCAGCTCTTTTTGGGCGCCTACCCAAAGTCGTTCCTAGTAAAGGAATGAATAGAGTACCCAAGTTCAAAGCAGTGAACTCGGTCTCACTTCTCGGAGACAAGCGCACGAATTCGACGACGAGCCTGTGAAGACCCTATTACCAATTGGTTGTGTGCGATGCCGTTCGTTTATAGCGAACTCGGTTTCGTGTTCAGCACGCGACCGTCCCAACCTCAAATGTATGGACCAATTGCGCGCAATAAGAAGTGTTCACTAAATCATACCAAATTCCTTATCTGCATTTGGAAAACAAATTTGCCTCACAGTGCTTTAACGCGAATAAGCGGTAGTAGCTGCAAGGATGAGTCTTGCATAGGGGTGTCTATTTTTCCGGGGAGAGGAAAACCATGCGTAAGAGCTTATTGGCCAGTGGTGCCATATTGAGTCTGTTTTTTGTTGATGTGGCCGAGGCCCAACAACTGGCCTTAGAAGAGATTACGGTGACGGCGCGTAAACGCGACGAAACGTTGCTTGACGTGCCATTGTCGATCACGGCTCTCACTGCAGCTCAGTTAGATAAGTATAACTTGCAGAGCATGGAAGAAATGTCGCGTATGACGCCTGGCATGTTCTACACAGACTTCGGCGGCACTGGGCGCCAGGACCGCGCGAGCAGCCAGTATGTCGTCCGCGGCCTCTCGATTAACAATTACTCACAATCTTCAGCTGCCGCTGTTCTGTTCATTGATGGTGTTCCGATTTACAGCGGCAATACACCGGGTACACTCGATATCGAGCGCATCGAAGTCTTGAAGGGCCCGCAGACGGCGACCTTCGGCCGTAACACGTTCTCCGGTGCGATTAGTGTGACGACACGTGATCCCGGAGACGAATGGAGCGGTCGCGCCGTCGCGGAGTACGCCAACTACGATTCAACACGGCTCGGTCTTTCCGTTGAAGGGCCAATTGTCGAAGATAAAGTTTCTTTCCGGCTCAGCGGTGAGCACCGCAACGAGGGATCCCAATACCAAAGTTCCGCCACCAGCGACCCACTCGGTGGCCAGACAACGTCAAGCCTGTGGGGAACTCTCAAATTCACACCGACTGAGCAACTCGAAATCCGGGCTACTGCCAACTTGTATAAATATAGGGACGGCCCCGGTGCACATGTCCGCTTCATTAAAGCGGACCATACGTGTGACGTGGGCAATACGGGTTCGCCCAGCTGGTGGTGCGGTATTCTTCCCGAAGCGAGTGACGCGGATACGCACGCAAGGTTCACTGACCAGCGCTGGTTGGACTTGACGCTTCCGGTCGTGAATTTGCCGGGGCTTAATGAAAAACCCGGCCTGAAAAGCGAAAACTTCCACGCCAATCTCAAGGTAACTTACAGCTTGGCTAATGATATCGAGTTGCAATCGATTACCGGGTATAACGAGACCAAGGACGCCAACATCCAACAAGAGTGGTCTAACGCGGACTTCAAAAATCCATTCTTCGGCGTTATACCGGGCGTAAGGTCAGATTCGTTTTGGCTTTATATACTCGAGGGCGATGCTAGCGATTTCTCGCAAGAATTTCGTGTTTCCTCGAATAGCGAAGATCGGCTCCGCTGGAGCTTCGGCGGCAACTATCTGTATTTCTCCGATGTCGGTTCGGTTATCGGCGACGTTTCTCTCGGCGCGCCGCTTAACCTTCCGGGCGCTCGCCGCCAGACAGACACGTATTCTGGCTTCGGTAGCATCTATTACGATGTGGCTGACAACTTGGAGCTCGGTATTGAAGGCCGCTATCAGTCTGACAAGATCAAAGACTCACCGAGGTTCTGGGCTACTGACGCACGAGGTCCAGGTACGCCGCTGAATGGCAGCTGGAACGTCTTCACCCCGCGTGTTTCGGTGAAGTACAAGCCAACGGACGACACGATGATTTTCGCGCTGTGGGCGCGCGGTTCTCGCCCGGGTGCGTTTAACTCCAACCTCTCTCCGGGTGCATTGGCACCGGGTGTGGCAGAGGCCGTTAGAGCTGCGTCTGGTGCAGGTCTAGAGGTCGAACAGGAAAAGCTGGATTCGTTCGACATCGGAATTAAGTCCCGGTTTATGGACGGACGTGGGACTGTAACGTTGACCGCTTACACTGGGGCGATCACCAACGCGCAGACTCCACAATCGCTCACGCTGCTACAGCCGTCGTTGTTTATCGGCACCGTGCTGACCAACCTAGGCAAGACAAACCTGAAGGGGGTCGAATTCGAAACGTCCTTCCAAGTGACCGATGAGTTTAACGTGTCTGCGGCGTACTCCCTCAATGATACGAATATTTCGGTGGGCGAAGATCTGTCTGTTGTGGCACTCGGCACTAGCTCGGACGTGACGGGCAACCGGTTGGCGCAAACGCCGAGGACTCAAGGGTTCATCAACGGGACGTACACCAGTGCATTGAACAGTTCGGTGGATTGGTATGCCGGAGCTGACCTCATGTACATTGGCGGCAAGTACGTCACCAGGGCTAACCTGCTGTCGACCGGTGCGCAGTACCTACTCAATGCACGGATCGGCGTTGAATTGGAAAACAACATGAGCATCGAGCTGTGGGGAAAAAATATCACAGGCGATGAAACGCCCGACCAAGCGCAAAAAGCTTTCGACTATCAGACCTTTCAGTCAGTGGCGCTCAACATCGCTCTGCCGAGAAAGACGACCTATGGCTTGAGGGTTAACTACAACTTCTAAACCTCGTTTCCCTCCCCAGGGAATTCCCCACTCCATCGCACCACCAGATAACGACAGCGATGGAGTGGGCTCCCTACCTCTTGTTTCTTTTGAGACCTGCATCGATAATCACGAAACCATAGAATGGTATTGATCCGTCAATACTCACGGGATATCCGACGCATGCCTGGCTTACCTTCCTTGTTCCTTTTGCTGGTCAACCTGGTTTTTTTCGCTTTATATGGCGCGGCTTCGAGTTGGGCTGCTGACACTGAGAAGCCCTACAGTGTTACGGCTGAACGTTTGGTGAATGCCGACGCAGAGCCTGGAAATTGGCTCTCACATGGCAGGACCTATTCAGAACAACGTTACAGTCCGCTGGATCAAGTCGACCTTTCCAACGTCAATAAACTGGGACTTGATTGGTACTTCGATCTCAATGATCACAATGTTGTCGAGGCGACACCTCTCGTCATTGACGGCATCATGTACGTAACTGAAGCTATGGGTACGGTTTTCGCACTGAACGCCAAGACCGGTGAAAAAGTATGGTATTTTGACCCCGAAGTTCCACCAGAAACTCTTGTCAAAGCGTGTTGTCAGCCAGTCAACCGCGGAGTTGCTACGGCAAATGGTAAAATCTTTGTCGGGACCCTCGACGGGCGGCTTATCGCCCTTGACGCAAAATCCGGCACAAAAGTTTGGGAACAGATCACAACTGATCCTACTCAGGCCTACACCATCACCGGCGCACCGCGTGTCGTCAAAAATCGGGTGCTCATCGGTAATGCCGGTGCGGAATATGATGTAAGGGGTTATGTCTCCGCTTACGACGCAGACACGGGAGAGATGGATTGGCGCTTTTATACAATACCTGGCGACCCCAGTAGGGGCTTCGAGAACGATGCCATGCGAGCGGCCGCTGAGACCTGGACAGGAGAGTGGTGGAAAATCGGCGGCGGCGGTACCGTCTGGGATGCGATTGTTTACGATCCCGAGTTAGATCTTCTCTATATCGGCACGGGTAACGGCACTCCCTGGAATCACGCGATCAGATCGCCTGATGGTGGTGACAATTTATATCTATCGTCGATCGTTGCCTTGCGCCCCGATACGGGTGAATACGTTTGGCACTACCAAACCACACCCGCCGAAACTTGGGATTTTACGGCAACACAACCAATCATTCTCGCCGATATTGAAATAGAAGGCGTGATGCGCAAGGTTTTGATGCAGGCGCCCAAGAACGGTTTTTTCTACGTGTTGGACCGCTCCACTGGTGACCTGATTTCCGCTGAGCCTTTTGCCAAGATAAATTGGGCGAGCCATGTAGACTTGGTTACCGGGCGTCCGGTTGAACGCCCCGGTATGCGGCCTGTTGACGAAACACGTGTCTACATTGAGCCGGGCCCGGGGGGGGCTCACAACTGGGACCCGATGGCCTTCAGTCCCATTACCGGCCTCGTTTATATCCCTACAGTCGATAGCCGGTTTATCTGGCAGAAAGATGAGGAATTCCAATACACCTCCGGCCTATGGAATTTAGGGTACGACATCAGTATTCCGTTTGATTACCCAGCCGTGGGTACGGAGCAAAGGTCGCGGAGTTACCTGCTCGCTTGGGATCCTGTGACGCAACGTCAAGCATGGCGCTCGGACGGCATTGGCAGTGGAGTTCTCGCTACGGCGGGTGGATTGGTCTTTCGTGGTACAGGTGACGGTCGATTTGTCGCCTACAAGGCTGATACGGGCGAGGAAGTCTGGTCGAGTTATGTACAGAACCGAGGTGTAGGCGGACCAATCAGCTACGCAATTGGTGAAGATCAGTATGTTGCGATCGCCCTCGGACGAGGCGCTGCAACAATGAGGAAGGACGTCGTGCCCTATCCGGCAGATGTGCCCCATGCTAACCGCGTGGTTGCTTTCAAGCTTGGCGGAAACGCTGCCCTTCCAGACTACATATATACTCCGCAAGAATTACGGGCGCCTCCTGTTGAAGAGATTAATATCGAGACAGCAGCGGTGGGCCGCAAAGTGTTTCACCGTTACTGCTTCGCATGTCATGGACGGGAAGCGCGCGGAAATCGAATTCAGCCAGATATCCGGTTCTCCGACTATCTGGACAACGGTTTTTGGGATGATGTTGTCATGGACGGCATTTTGTCGGGCGTCGGAATGGTTTCGTTCGCAGATGCTATGAGCCCGGAACTTTCCGAAGCGATCCGCCAATACGTAATCATGGAAGCCCAGAAGCCGGTTAACTCTTCGTTTAAGCAAGACGCCGGTCCGGTTCAGTGATGTTATTCGAATCCATCGTAACCTTTATAGCCACTTTATTAGATTAGCAGAGGCTGCGTACTATTCTTTATCGGGCGACGCCTAATCAATGGTGTTTAGTCAGTGTATGGAGAAGCGACAGATGTCTCTGAGTAATCAATTTCCTGATCGCGGCAAAGTGGGCCCTACACCCGCCATGACCACTCGGGCGGATGAAACATTTCTGAACTACGTAAAAGATTTGCGAAGTGTCCTGTTATGGGGGGCGTCTAAGGATATTCACCCCAAGGCCAATGCAGAAATTCAAAAAGAGAAAATTGTTATCGAGCCGACGAAGGAGTCGGTTGAGGCAGTACGCAAGGTCGTGCGCGAGAAAATACCGGAAGCGGGAGTTTGGTCACGGGTATACCGTGCAACTCAGGACGCCCTGTGGAATCGGGTTTCAGAGTCCTATGATTTGCGAGACGAAGAGTTTCTCCGCTTGTTAGAGGAATCTGATAAAATGGGGCCGGGGTCTGTGACATGGGATCCCGATTACGTTTATCCAAACTACGCAAACGTAGAGACTCATCGTCAGAACGATGGGTACGTAGGCCACCCCCTCGCAGGCCTTCGATACGATTACGGCACCCGTATCTTTGCTGGCAATGTGAGCAAAGACGATCAGTTGCACAAAGCCATGGCAGAAAAAATCTCCGCACCTCAAGACGGCAAGGTCGAGTGCGTGATGGATCTCGCTTGTGCCATTGGAAGGCTCACATGCCAACTCAAGCATAGATTCCCCGAAGCGGACGTGTGGGGCAGTGATATTTCGGCGCCTATGGTCCGCTATGCTCACTACCGCGCACTGGAACAGGGGGTAGATGTTCATTTTCTACAAAAAGCGGCTGAGGATTTGGATGATTTCCCCGAGAACCACTACGACTTGATAACCGTACATATCTTGTTCCATGAAGTGCCAACACCGGTCGTTGATCGCACCATTGCCAACGTCTATCGCATGTTGCGGCCTGGCGGGACGTTTTGGATTTCGGATTTTCCAACGCTTCGGGAAGGTCAAAAAGATCACAAGGGAATCAAATACACAGGCCTACTTGGGTCTATCGATTCCGCAGACAATAATGAGCCGTACGCGCCGGAATTCGTGCGCAGCAATATTGAGGACAAGCTTAAAAACTTGGGATTCACCCTGCGCTATGAAGACCCAGAGGACATGGTCGTTTATGGGCGTGTCTGTGACAAGCCAGTTTAAAGGAGGGCTTCATGGGGGACCGCAAAGCTGTTGAAGCTGAAACGGAGTATGTCAAAGACCTGCCTGGTTTCGACAGAACGCAACCGCAGTTTTTTAAGGACCCGATGATCGACAAACTGTTGGAGATTGTCCTTTTGCTCGGCGGTGAAATTTGGACAAATAGGGACCGGCAAATGGTGATGGAGCATCTTCTGGCTACGGAAGGTGTGGTGACTCCCGATCTCATCGAGACCTTCAAGCCTGATGAAGAGTTTGAACATAGTGCCGAGGATCTGCGTCTTAAATTCGTAAATCGCATTTATGGGTGTCTTTATGACGACACTGAGATTCCCGAGGACCAAAACCATTTTAAATGGCTGACTGATAAGAAAAAAGATCAAGACGCTGCTTAGATAGGGAAACGGAAATGGCATTTAATCGTTCACCCCTCAGGGACATTACACAAGAAGACATCGAATCCATTGTTCATGACTGGTACATCAGCGTAACGCGTTCAATGTTTCGGGCAGGTGTGGATATTTCAATTATAGGTCCAAAAATTGTCCGGTCTTATTTGACCATTGCCTTGTTGGCAATCTTCATCGGGATCGCACCCAAAGTTGGCACCGCCGAAACGGTTAGATTAGCGGCCTCTACACCCTTGTCGTCCTATGCCGACCCACTTGTGCATGATTCTGGAAATGGAGTCATTACATCCGTCTTTGATGGGTTGACCACTATCGAGTCCAACGGCACCGTTAATCCAGCGCTAGCGCTTTCCTGGACGGTCCATTCCGATACGAAATGGGTATTCGAGCTAAGGCCGGATGTGGTGTTTCACGACGATTCACCCTTCAATGCCGATACAGTTGTCGACTTCCTAACGTTTCTGAGTAAACCTGAGTCGTTTTACTATCCCATTGCTGCTGAAGCGGCCTCTATTGAAAGTGCCCGGAAACTGGGCCCTTTGACCGTCGAGATTACGACCAACAATCCAGATCCGGTGCTGCCGCGCAAGTTGAGCCGCATAAAAATAATCCCCATGCAGGTTTGGAGGGAGCAGGGCCGGACAGCCTTCTCTAGGCAACCGGTCGGAACCGGGCCGTATTCTATTTTGGAATGGTCCCGCGGCGGATCAACGGGTGTGGTGATGACGGCAGCCCAAAATTCCTGGCGTCCACCGGAACAGATAGACCGTGTCGAATACGTCATTCTGTCGGACGCCTCGGCTCGCTTGCAAAGCCTCCTTTCCGGAGCGGTGGACATTGCCAACGGCATCGATCCGGATGCCATTCCAGTTGTGGAAGCGGCCGGTTATACAGTTCAGCGTCGACTGGGCCCTATAGTTCTGGCGATCGCCTTTCACAATTGCGGCGATATGTCTTCTCCCATGAAAGATATCCGCGTGCGGAAAGCTTTGACCATGTCAGTCGATAAAAAGCGGATCGTGGAGCAATTGCTTAGCAATACAACAGAGGTTGCCGACCAGGGTGGGGTACCGGGTGTGTTCGGCTACAATCCAACTATCCAACCCTATCTTTTTGATCCCGACGCGGCCAAGGCTCTGTTGGTCGATGCAGGCCATGGCAATGGCTTGGATCTGGTCGTGGGGTTGTTCTCGGGGCAATTTCCATCAGACACACTAATCTTCCAGCAGATGGCCCAGGACTGGGCTGCCATCGGGGTCAATGCGGAACTACGGCGGTTCGCGTTTCCCGAATATATGCGTCGGGCGGACGCAGCCGACTGGGATGGCATTGACGCGATCTCTGTTCCTTGGAGTTCTTACCAACATGGTGAAGTGAGCCGCACCATGAAACGCTTTGCCGGCGATTACGCGGGCCCCTATTTCTGCGCACCCGAGCTGCTTGATGATATTGCTGCTTCAGACATAGAGATGGACGAAAAGGTTAGGGAAAAGATGCTGCAAGACCTGATGGCTCGTCTTCACGACCTCGTTCCGTCGCTGCCTCTTATTCGTTATGTCAGCATCAACGGACTATCACCCCGCGTGCCGGAATTGAAGTCCAGAAATACGGGCGACATCTTATTCGGAGAAATGCGCGTTTTTCCTATTGTCACCGTCCCGAAATTTTAGTTCTAAACCAAGAGCCTAAAATCACTTACAACCACACTTCATCCAGGTGTAGACAACGCTGTAGCGGGCCTCCGAAGCTAAAGTATTTGGATCGGAATACCTTTCGCCAAAATGAGCAAATAAAGACGGCATCGGGCCCTCGCAACCATCCCAACATGTCCCGGAATATCCCGGAATATCCCGCTTTGTTTCTTGGTAATTTTAGAGCCCAAGCCTAAGAAATCTTGTGTTTTTGACCGATGCAGGCCCCCGCAACCGAATTATACTCCCGTAAACCAATGGTTTGGCGGGATATTTATTGCCTTAAACGCCAATTCTTTATAGCGAGTAGGTCAAAATTTCTGAATTTACGGGCATTTTGATTCACAGTGGCAGTGGTAAACAGAGTTTGCGACTTTAACGAAAACACTATGGCCCTATGCCTTCAATGTTACCGAGTTTGGGGAACGTTTGGTCTCTTTCTGATATGATCCAGTTTCCTTTGGGCCATTCCACGCCAATCTCCGGATCATTCCAAAGCAAGCCGCGCTCAGACTTAGCATCAAATAGTCTTGAGCATTTATAATGAACGACTGCTTGATCATGCCCTATTACACAGTAGCCATGGGCGAACCCTGCCGGCATGTAAAGCTGATCCTTTTTACTGCCATTAAGTTCAACACCATGCCACCGCCCGAAGGTCTTTGAGTTTTTACGCAAATCCACACATACGTCGAAAATCTGACCGCTTATAACGGTCACTAACTGGGTCTGTGGTTCGGGGTGCCTAAAGTGTAACCCACGTAGCACATTGGGATTGGAAACCGACACATTGTCCTGAACGAAGGTGTCTTCTATTCCACAATCACGGTAGCGATCATGGTGCCAACTTTCCACGAACTCACCACGGTCATCCACGTGCCGAATTGCAGATATGAGAAACAAACCGTTCAGTGGTGTTTTAATGAGTTCCATCGTCATTTCTATCGCGCTTTTCGAATTCCTTGCCTCTTTCGCGCATCCCGCAAAGACTGCCACCAAGTTTTGTTCTCAAGGTACCATTTAACGGTCCGCTCAAGTCCCTCCTCAAACGGAACAGTCGGACTCCAACCGATGGTAGATCTCAGTTTTTCCGCCGAGGACTGATAACAGGTATCGTGACCGGCACGATCTGCTACGTGAGAAATGAGTCGGGAATACGGTCCAGATGAGTGCGGTGTAATTTTATCCAGTACAGTGCAAATCATATTAATTACATCGATATTGTGTCTGCTGGATTCAGCGCTGATACAGTAAGAGTCTCCTGGCACCCCTTTTTTAAAAATAGCCCAAAAAGCGGCTACAGTATCTTCAACATAGATCCAATCCCGAATTTGCGATCCGTCTCCGTAAACGGGTATGGGTTGCGAATCCAAGGCATTCAACAGGCAAAGTGGGGTCAATTTCTCGGGGTGCTGCCTGGGGCCAAAGTTGTTCGCGGGATGACACACAAGAGTGGGTAACCCAAACGTCTTATTTGCAGCACGGACAATGTGATCTGAACTAGCTTTAGTGGCTGCATATGGCGAGTTTGGTCTATAGGGCATTTCTTCAGAGAAATACTCCCCCTCTTGCAAGGACCCAAATACTTCATCTGTCGAGACATGAACAAAGCGGAAAAGACGTTGGTCCGGCGCACTAAGGCTTTCGAAATAGTCGACCGCACTTTGGACAAGGTTATGGGTACCAACTACGTTCGTTCTTACAAACTCAGCGCTATCATCAATCGAACGGTCTACATGTGATTCCGCTGCGAGATGGAAAACCACATTTGGATTTTCATGTGCGAATATTTCTTTAACTAGGGACCGATCGCAAACATCACCCTTCACCAAAGTGTAATTTTTGTCTAGTGAGGCGTCGGTTAGGTTTTCTTGGCGTCCAGAGTAGGTAAATTTATCAAGGTTGATGACCTTGCAACCTTGGGCCAGAACCACCCGAACAAGGGCTGAGCCGATAAAACCGGCGCCACCTGTAATTAAAACTTTCATTGCGCGGAACGGAACCTAAGCGCACTAAACAAATTCATAGTCTCTTCAATACCCTTGTGTAAGCTTCCTTCGAACTTGAAATCGAGTTTATCAAGTCGTGTGTTCCTGACGTCGTACGACAGTTGATTCATAATTCTTGATTCAACAAATTCAATTTCCACATCATTCACAAATTTCTTGATTGTCTCAATGACTTCATGGACGGTATGGTTAGATGTAACCACATTATAAGTCTGGCCATCCCACAGATTTTCATCAATGAACATGCGTGCGGCATTAACCATGTCGCCGAGGTATAAGTATGGCCGCCTTTGCTCATAAGCTGTTTGCCACACCGTTAGCTTCTGACCAGTGAGCGCCTGCCAACAGAACTTGTTTACAGCAGTGTGGAATCTCATACCCGGAGAAGCGCCGTATATTGTGCCGAGGCGACATATAACCGCCTTCAACCCTGCGCTGTCGACCAAGTGCCTGATGAGGCGTTCTTCCTTTATCTTACTTTCTGCATAAGGGCTTTGAGGCTTTAGCTCTGAATCAGGAGTATCTTCATCCACAACGGCATCCTGAGATCCGTAAACACTTGTTGATGAGGGATAGAAAAGAGCAACGCCATGTTTCGCACAGGCTTCAGCAACACGCCGGGTTCCTAACAAATTGTTTTCCTCAACCAGCGGTCCTTTTTCAAGGCTGGCATTGGCATCGGTTATTGCTGCTAAGTGAAACAAAGCGGTGGTGCTCGGTAAAAGTGCGTTGAGGTCCAACTTCTTAACATCGCCTTCAATAAAACGAAATTCCCCAGTTTCTGGCAAATTAAACAACGAGCAATACCGTTGAGCATAAAAATCGTCAATCAATGTGATCCGCGCGTTCGGGTATGCAACCGCCAGATCCGATAGCAATTTTGAGCCAACGTGTCCAAGTGCGCCAGTAATGAGAAAGTGTCGATCGTTGCTCATGGAGATTCTAATTCGACATTTCTGAATGCTTTAAATTGGTCAAAATCTCTAATGTAGTCACCTGCTTCGTAATGTCTGTCGCAGAATACAAGAAGTTTTGAGCCCTTTTCATAGATTTGTTCGGCCCAAATTGTGGGCGGAACAAAAGCACCTGCAGTATTGGGGTCCAGTTCTAATACACGCCAATCTCGTCCATCGCTGTAGCGGACAGTTGCCTTACCTTGAATGCAAAACATCACTTGGCTGCACTGTTTATGCATGTGCTTTCCACGTTCTATCGAAGACTCACTGCACACCAAAAATACGCGGGCAATTTTAAAAGGAATAAGACCCGAATCCAATGATCCTGATTCGAATACCAAAATGTGCGCGTTTTCTGCAGAGATCTTCTCGCCATGCAATTGAATAACGTCATCCAAACCAAACAATTGAGGCGTAATCCCTGTCATGATCTCAATTCAGCTTTGAGTGGTTAAGCATTTTCCGCACCACATTGGTATACAGATGTATTTGCTCCTCAGTTGTATTGAGCGCGCAGGGGAGGCAAATACCGCGTGACGAAACATCATAAGCTATTGGCCTTAATTTTGAGGCCACTGCTTCCTGACTGCCGTAGGCCGGCAATGAGCTGAGCGGAAAAAAGAATGGACGAGAAGGCATATCATTCTCTTTCAGATAACTCTGTGCTGCTAGACCAGAAATACCGAGTGAAGAGTCGAAAACAGCGGCGGTGCACCAAACCCCATTAAGTGTGCCCTCAGGTTCAGGATTAAGCTGAACTTCCGGAATATCGGCTAACCTCTCTTTGTATAATTGCCACATCCATCTCTTGCGGTCGACCAACTCATCAATGCGATGAAACTGCCCTAAGCCTAAAGCGGCTTGGATATTGAACGGCATATATTTGAATGTGATTTCTTCGTTGTAGTAGCTGCCAGGCCGTCGGCCATGATCTCGCAGCAATTTACAGCGCTCAAATAACGACTCATCGTCAATCAACAACATTCCACCTTCACCGGTCGTGATGGTTTTTGTCCTATGAAAGCTGAAAGCCGACCCAATTCCAAATTTTCCGGCACGAACACCATCATACATTGACCCTACAGCTTCAGCGGCGTCCTCTATCAGGGCAATTCCATTTTTATCGGCAACAGCCTGCAAAGCTTCCATCTGCGGCATGTTTCCGTATAGGTCTACGACAATTACGGCTTTTGTTTTTCCCGTGATTGCGCGTTCCAAAGATTGTGGTGTAATACACCAGTTAATAGGGTCTATATCAGCAAAAACTGTTGTCGCGCGTTGGTAGGTAATACACGCTGAACTGCCTACCCATGTGCATTCAGGAACGATAACCTCGTCGCCTTCTTCTATCCCAAGGCCCGCCAACAGCAAATGAAGGGCCGTGGTGCAGTTTGGCGTCATCAATGCATATTTGCGATCATGGTATGCAGAAAATTCTGACTCAAATTTTTCGCAATATTTGTATGCATCCTTGCCATACCAGCCATTGCGGAGCGCATCGAGTACCAGGCTCTCCTCGTACTCTGTTACCCATGGCCCCGCCATTTCGATTGGTTTCATATTATGTGAGTCCAAAAGCGTTAAGTCGGTTGTTGGCTAAGAGCGGACTTGATTGAGCAAGTAATCGGCGCTTGATGCATAAAGGTTAATTTGGCAGTGATCGACCCGTCAATTTTCATGGGGAGAATGACAATTTCTATGCATACGTCATCTAACGCGACGAACATACCCGCCCGGAGTGAAGGTCGCCAATAATTTATTGTTGACGTTGGTGTCTCTTTCGAACCGGCCATCTTCCTCTAGAAAAGAGGCGAGCGCTGTCTCCGGATTGTCACCAGGGCCCCAGGGTCGTTTCCGATGCTTTTGCTCAGGAATACGCTCAACGACCGTGTCGGAAACCACGAGGTATTGATCGCGTGAGACATAAGGTCCATAGAGTCTAAGCTCTTCGAGAACATGCTCATGAGTATGATTACTATCAAGCATGACCATTACCGTATCATCCTTTCGTATAAGAGATTGGACCTGAGAATGCACATCTACATCCAATGACGATCCTTCGATGAGGGATATGCGAGAGGAGAACGGATAGGCCGCAATGGCGTCCCTATTTTTATCTGGTAGAACTTTATCAATCGCGACAACACGGCCTTTACCAATGAGTTCCATAATTGAAGCATAAAGTATAACTGAGCCACCCCATGCAATGCCTGTTTCAATAATCAATGTCGGCTTGCACTTCCAAATAACTTCTTGAACGGCAACAATATCTTCGGGCATCTGTATGATAGGCAGCCCGAGCCATGTCCATTGATACCCGTAGCCTTGCTTGTCGGTTTCGACAATGAAATCTATAGCCATTTTTTGTAACGGCTTGTTCCGTGACTGGCTTATAGCATTGTTGACTTTGTCTTGTTCGAAAGCGTCTCTGTCAAACATAGTCTTGCCTTTTATCTTTCTACGGCTTTACGAAGAGAAGATTGATGGGGTGAGGTAACCGTCTTGATTCCGGCAATGCCAACATAGGTAAGCTCTCACCAGCTTCTGTGAGGCCGCCAAAATAATTCGTTCTGTAAATAGGATTGTAACCTAAGTCTTTTACGACGTTCACGAAATCGGTCTCGTTCCAAACCCATACAGGTATGTTCGTGTCATAGTACTTCTGTGCGGTCACGAAAGTTTCGAGAACTGGGCCGGCAAGTAAATCGTCTAGAACAATGTATTTTGGACTAAGCGCACACAATTCTTGAAGACACGCCTTCCAATCTTCTATGTAATGCAGAGTGCTGCCAATGTGCACTATATCTATATCTTTGAAATCGCGACGGGCATCGGCAATGTCAATGAGAAAGGACACCTCTGGATAAGCGCTGGCAATATCTTTACCCCGTTCTATAACTTCTGGCTTATCTATAACTCTGTAATCAATTCGAATATCACTTGGAATACGCGCTTTGCACTCCAGGTATGAAGCGCCAAAGCCACCGCCAAAATCCAAGACTTTCACTAAAGCATGTTCGGCATCCGCAGCCATTTGCTGGTGAGCCATCGTCAATACAAGGGGAAGTAAGTAACTGTTTTCTTGTGGTCCGGCACTCGCATCAGTTTTGTTAGCGTATTTTGTTTTCACGCTTTCAAAGGTTGCTTCAAGACGGCTTAGCCACACATTGTTCGTAAAGATTTCACGTTCTTTTGGCGCATCTGCAAAAGATCGGTATACACCTTCCCAAATGGAAGAGGGTCTTATTGACTCTGTAGCGTCCGGCATCTGTAACTTTTTAATCAATTCGATTGACGGTCTTGTCTAATTAATCGAATCAATAATTTCCTTTACATCATTGGCTATCATACTTGCGCTTGTTGACAGTCCGGGGTGAACAGGGATGCTCAGTACGGTTCGAGCAAGTTTTTCCGTAATAGGCAGTCCAAAAGTCTTAGGGTCGCTGTGCGCAACTCGTACATTTTGTCTATAGCCTGGGTGAAGATGTGCCGGAGTAGCATAATGAATGCCTGCACCGATTCCTCTACTTCGTAGCGCGGTCCTAATGCTATCTCGCTGTTCGTGCTGAACTACAAATAGATGATACACATGAGTGTGTGCTGGAAGTGTTACCGGAAGTGACGCCGCGGAGTCAGCCAGAGTTGTCAGGTATGTCTCAGCAATCTGTTGTCTCGCTCGATTCATCTGATCGAGCCGGTTCAGTTTGGTGCGCAGAATGGCTGCCTGAATTTCATCCATTCTCGAATTAACACCAAATTCCTGTCCAATCCGTTCAGCATCCCACCCGTATTGCTTGATACGCCGCAAACGTGAAGCCACGTGATCGTCGTTTGTGGTGATAGCGCCTCCATCACCCATCGCGCCAAGGTTTTTGGTTGGATAAAAGCTGAAGCAGCCTAGGTGGCCAATTGTGCCAACGCGCCTCCCACTAATCTCAGCTCCAATCGCCTGAGCACAATCTTCAACAATGGGAATGCCATGGACACTAGCAATTTTCTCTAGGTCAACCATATCGGCCGGATGGCCATAAAGGTGAACGGGCATTATCGCTTTAGTATGTTCACCAACTGCGTTTAAAACCTGATGCACGTCCATCGTCATTGTGCTGGGATCAACATCAATCACAACCGGGGTCGCCCCAGTAGCGACAATGGCTGCCACTGTAGCCAGGGCAGTATGCGAAACCGTTATGACCTCGTCTCCGATGCCAATGCCTAGAGCGCGTAATGAAAGGGATAAGGCGTCTGTCCCACTGTTAACGGAAATGACGTGTTTTGCGCCAATATATTCTGCGAGCTCCACCTCAAAGGCTTCAGTTTCCTTGCCGTCAATATAAACTCCGCTTTCCAATACGCGACTGATAGCGGCTTCAACCTCCAATCTGTGCGTATTAAAATCATCAAGCGGACTTGATGTGGATACAACAGGATTACGTTTCATCTTGCTGTCTGCCATGTGATCGCATCCGCTTATTAAGAATTTTCATCTGTCTCAATGATCTCAACAGTGGGGAAAAAACGAATAAATTTACCGCCACGCGCTAGGTATTCACATTCCTTTGCGAGGATTTCCTTTTCATGGTTCCATGCAAACAAAACAGCATAATCTGGATACTCGGATAAAAACGTCTCATAAGTCCTAATTGGTATGTGTGTACCCGGTGTCAGTTTGCCTTGTTTTGTTGGTGTGGTATCTGAAATGTATCTAATGAGGTCCGGTCCGATCCCGCAGTAGTTTAGAACGGTCGTGCTTTTGGACGTCGCGCCGTATCCCGCAACATTCTTTTGTTCGTGACTTAGATTAGTCAGTAATTGCTTTAAGTTTCTTCCAGTGTTTTTGCACCGCTTTGAAAACTCAACGTAAGTTTTGTGATCCGACATCCCAAGGTCGTCTTCCAATCTGAGGGTCGCTTTTAGAGAGGGCGACTGTGAATGGACACCTGGTCTGGCTAAGGTGTAGCGCATTGATCCCCCATGAACAGACTGCGGGGCGACATCAACTACCTCTAAATTATAACCAGAAAAAAGTGCTGTAACGGAAAGCAAGCTAAACAGAAATACATGTTCGTCATAGATTTGATCAAATGACCCTTTTTGTAATACTTCACCAAGGTAGGGGTCTTCAAAAATCAAAAGGCCGTCCTGTTTCAATAAAATATTGATGCCTTGGGCAACTGATTTTATATCCGATATGTGGCACATCACGTTAGCCGCGAGCAATGCGTCGGCTTGACCATGCTTTTCAACGATTTGCTTCGCGACGCCTTCACTAAAGAACTCAACCAGTGAGTCCACACCGTTCTTACGCGCCGCTGCTGCTACATTGGCTGAAGGTTCTACGCCCAGGTGCCGAACGTTCTTTGCTGCAAAATGTTTCAGCATAATCCCATCATTGCTGCCGAGTTCGACTACAAAAGGGTCAGGCCGTGAACTAAACCAACGGTTTATTATATCATTTGCAAACGCTTCAAAGTGGATTGCCATGTGTGACGACGTCTGGGAAAAGAACGCGTATTCATCATGGAACATCATTTCAGGGTCTGGTTGTTCCATAAGCTGAAAAAGATTACATGTGGTACACACTGCGGGAGTTAAATCGAACCGGTAGTCATCGGTCTGGGCTTTGTCAGGGTGCACAAAGCCGTTCGCTATTGGCATAGGGCCAAACGTCATAAATGGCTCAAGAGAAGTTCCGCAGGCGCGGCAAGAAGGCATCGGTTTTACCCGTCTAGCTCTGATCATTCCAAAAACAGCAGAACCAGTCTATTAACCGATCTGCGTCATTAACACTGATTGTATGGCAAAAATGTCTTTTTGCGGCCTTTCATTCAAGAGCAAAGTCTTCTTGTGGCAAATGAAAACGGAAGCCAAGCTCTTTTGACTTTAAATTGTTGCTGATGTTCCCTCGAGTAAGCGCAGACGTGAAAATTATCTCCCGCAGGGTTGCCGCAGTTGGGGAGCCAATAGAGAGACGCGCCTGCGTACTGTTGTAGCGTTATTTTGTTTGTGCATGGGAACGACTACTTGAACTCTCTCGCTGCACGCCATTTCAGCGTTGTGGAAATATTGAAGAGTTGTATCAGCAGGTAAGTACGTAATAGGTTCGGGTAATGAGTCCCATATAAGTATTGGGTGTGTATTCTAATTTAAGTAATGCAGCAATCTAACCGGAGTATTTTTGCGTTCGTGGATATGTATAATGATTGATATGATCGATAAATGAGCGGGCGGAGATCGGTGTCAACTTGAACTTAAAGCGCAGATCAAGAATATGAACAAAAACCTTAAGGGAATTATACTCGCTGGCGGCAAGGGAACTCGTTTCCGTCCATTAACAACGGCTGTAAACAAACATCTATTGCCTTTATACGACAAACCCATGGTTTTTGCGCCCATATCCATGCTCATGTTGATGGGTATTAGAGAAATACTGGTTGTCACGAACCCACAAGACGTCGAACCCTTTAAAAGCTTACTGGGTACGGGAGAACGCTTCGGAACAAAAATAGAATTCGCTATACAAGAAGAGCCAACGGGACTGCCGGACGCACTGTTGGAAGGCGAGCATTTCTTGAACGGCGACCCATGCGCGATGATATTGGGGGACAATATTTTCCATGGGCGTGACCTCGGCTTGCTGTTGCAAAGTTATAATCAAAACAGTGGCGCAACAATTTTTACTTATGAAGTTGACGATCCGACCGAGTATGGCGTTGCCACGTATGATCCCAGCGGCTGCATAACAGGATTGGTCGAAAAACCCCAGAACCCAGATTCAAATTGGGCTGTGGTAGGGCTTTACGTTCTCGATTCAAGAGCCGTGGAATTTTGTAAGGGGATAAAATCGAGTTCCCGCGGTGAAACGGAGATGGTCGATTTGCTCAACAAGTACCTTGCAGAAGGAACCCTGGAATCCGTTAAATTGCCAAGAGGCATAACCTGGTTAGATATGGGGACGCCTGAGAACTTGCTTCAAGCAAGCGAGTATTTAAGGCTCATTGACATGAGACAAAGATTGAAAGTTGCGGTCTTGGAAGAGATTGCATGGCGCAGCGGTTGGATCTCACTTGCAGAGCTTCGCAGTGCTGCGAAGTACTTCAAAAATTCGCAATACGGTGATTACTTGGCAGACCTTTGTAATGATGCATGAGAAATAGAGAAACAACTTGGCATGCATCCGATAAAGTGTGCCATATAGATTGAGAGAGACCGATTAATCTAAGTCTTAATGGGGTGGGCGATGAGCCTTCGCCATATGGACCTAGGGCCTAATCCGAAAGTGGCACATACGTCGGCCCGCATGATGCTTAATCTGTCAATTCTGGTTCGGAAATTGAATCCAAGACCTGCTAGTCAGGGTCTCACCCAATCATAGTGCGCCATTCTGGATGATCCGAAACGGTGCCTCGAACAATGCCGAAGTAATCGTCGCGCATTTGCCGGGTCACAGGGCCAATTTTCCCGTTGCCTACGGTTAGTTTATCGATGGATGTAACCGGGAGAACCTCTTGTCCGGTGCCACATAAGAATGCTTCGTCAGCAAAGTACAGTTCGCTACGGTCAATCGTTCGCTCTTCGGCAGCGTTTCCGGTTAGCTCTTTGAAGCGGGTAAGAATAGTGTCTCGGGTGATGCTTTCCAGGATATTACTGGAGCCATCTGGCGTTATAAGTTTCCCGTCACGGACCATAAAGAAACAGGCGATTGGTGCTTCCGCAACTTTCCCGTTGGGCGTCATCATAAGGGCGCCGTCGTACCCATCCGCTTTCGCTTGATGCACGGCGAGCCGTGCGTTGAGGTAATTTGCAGTGCCTTTAATGCGCGGCGGGCTCGCGTTATCTGACAGTCGTTGCCACGAACTGACGCCCAACGACATGCCAGAATCAGCAAATTTGGGCTTCGAGCGCGGCATCGCTGCTGCAGTGAAACCTACCGGACCCGTAGAGGCGAGCAAGCCTGTGCCTTCAATGTAAACGAGGAGACGGAAGTAGACATCGGCATCGGGTTCGTTGGCCTGCAGCAGTCGGGTTAAACAATCGCGCATGTAGTTAACTTCATACGTTTGATCAAAACGCAGTACTTTCATGCCGATTTGTAGACGCTTTATGTGCTCGTCCATCCTGAACATGGCGAACTGTCCCGTTTCAGGAACGTGGTACGCGCGGATACCTTCGAATACAGTTGCTGCGTATGTGACGGCAAGGGACATAGGGTGCAGGCTTGCGTCGGCATACGGCATTAGTTCGCCGTTCATCATGATTTGTGTTGGTTGCCACATATTGGTTTCCTAAGAATCGGCGGTGTCTAGGCGCAATAATCGGTGACGGCCTGTTCTAGTCCCGAAGAAGCTTCCGCGCGATCAGCATTTTTTGAATCTCATCAGTGCCGCCGCCAATGCGGCCATGACGGAGATAGCGATAGAATAGCGTCAACGGAAGTTCGAGGGATTCCCCCATGGCGCCGTGGATTTGGATGGCGTCGTCCATACATCGTGCGCCCCAATTCATTGACACCAGCTTGATCATGCTGGCCTCGGTGCGAATGTCTTCACCCGTATCCGCGCGGGCAGCCATCTGGTACGTCAGAGATTGCAGCGCTTGCAGATCTACGTACATATCCACCAGCTTCCATTGGATGGCTTGTCGCTCAGCCAGAGGTTTGCCGAAGGTGACACGCTGCTTCGCCCAATCGGTGGACATGTCTAAAGCCCGTTGCATTTTCCCAAGTGCGAAGGGGCCGCGAAGAAGGCGGTCGTGGATTGTCAACCAGCGTTGACCCAATCTGAAACCGTTGCCTATTTCTCCTAGAATGTCTGCAGCAGGAACGCGGCAGTCGTCGAAATGGACAATATTTTGGGAAGGCCTCGTACCTAGCCAAGTTTGAATGCCTGGCTCTTCTACTGTGACTCCTGGATTGTTACGATCTACGAGAAACATAGTAATGCCGCCGCGCTGACGCCTTTCTTTGTCGGTGACTGCTTGCACCATAATGATGTCGGATTGTGCGGCGCCACTGATCCACATTTTGGTGCCGTTAAGAATCCATTCGTCACCGTCTTGGATGGCGTTGGTTTGCATCATGCCACCCGGGTCCGACCCAGCATTGGCTTCAGTTTGTGCAAAAGAGGTGATTTTTTTGCCTTCGATGACGGGCTTTAAAAACCGGTCAACTTGGTCGCCCTCGCACTTATAAAGAATGTTAGCAACATGAGCGAAAGGAAACGGGATAGCTGTGTAATTAAACTGTTCCATGATCGCTATCTGAGCCAGCATGGATAAACCTGACCCGCCATGCTCCTCTGGAACCATCAAATACCACAGTCCGGTATCGCGAGAGATCTTGGTTAGGTGGTCAACGGTATCCTGTCCGAAAACGAGCCTAAGGTTGGTGGCTGTTTGGTTCGTTCCGAAAGAATGGTCAGGATGCTGCAAATACTGCGGTTCAAGGGGCAGTAGCTCATCGTGGACAATGCGCTTCGCAACGTCGCACATTTCCACGACATCAGCCGGCAATTGGAAGGGGCCTGACTCCATAGTGATTTACCTGTCTCTCATGTTTGTTAGCCGCGCAGCGCTTTGAGTTGATCGGAATAGCCGCTCGCATCAATTGTTACGTCAACAAGGGCGGGCCCATCGTGAAATAAAGCGTCCGCCAAAGCCTTTTCGTAGCTCTCAATCGTTTGCACATTGTATCCGCGGCCACCCATTCCTTCCATCATCTTACAAAAATCAGGCTGGGGCCAACGTGTCCCTTTGGACGGCAGTTGGAGTTCCTGCTGCTTAATGTCTATCAGCGATAAGGATGCGTCGTTGAAGACGATGACGGTTATATTTGTTTCACATTGAACCGCCGTTAGAAGTTCACCAATACACATGAGGAGACCTCCATCACCGGTAAAAGCGATGACAGGGCGCTCTGGCTCGTGCAAAGAAGCGGCAATGGCCGCTGGCAGGGCGAAGGCCATGGTGGCGAGGCCGTTAGAGATCAAAACGTCATTTGGTGCGAAACAGGGCCAAAACTCCATGGCCGAGAACATATGAGCGCCAGCATCGACCGTAATGCGTGGAATGGTTGCCAAAAATTGCGCCTGGCTAAACGCAGCTTCTACAACTTGTTGAGGGTTAATGCCGGTGCTTCCGGTGTAATTGAGCCGTGAGCGCATATCGACGCGCAGGTCAGTAATTTCCTGTTCTGTCCATGCCGCTCCACTGCTCCCGCTTGCCAGCCGTGACATATGCTCGGCCATGGGTCCATAAAGACCTATTGTTGGTTCTATATAGTGCACAGGGTGTTTACCAATGGCGATGTCAATCACTGGAGCGTTATATCGCCAAGGTTGCCGAATAAATTCCACCGGGTCGACGCCGCACAGAATAATGAGATCGGCGCTAGAGACGCAGTCGGCCTCCTTTGATCCGCCTGTAAAAATTCCGGCAAAATAGGGGTCATCGTCAGCGACAACCCCTTTAGCTTTGTATGTGGTTAATGCGGGACAATTTAGCGCACGTGCCAATTCGCGTGTCGCTGCCGCTGCGTCCGACTCCCGCACCTCCATGCCAACAATGAGGATAGGCTTGTCAGAATCGGCGAGCAGTCTTTCTGCCGTGGCAATTCCATTCTTATCAACGCACTGATTTCGAGCCCGGACCTTCTCTATACGCTCGCCGAGCTCTTCTAGAGTAAATGCCGCGCGTGCTGCAGCGCTTGTTAGTTCAAAATGAATAGGGCCCTGCGGAGCTGTCAGTGCCAGGTTCAGATAGGCGTCGATGTCTTGGTTTGCTGACTCGCCCTCCAACCGGCTATGTCCTTTTGTGAGGGGGGCCAGCATGGCTTTCTGATCAAAGACTTGATGCGTAATGTAAGTTTGTTCTTTCGGTGTGAAACCGTCGGTCAGAAGAATGACCGGTAAGCGTTCAAGCGATGCATAGGCAATTCCATTCATTGCATTAGCGCTGCCAGGACCTTTCGTCGTTAAAGCTACGCCAAGAGTTCCGCTCAGTTCAGCAGAAGCCGCGGCCATCATAACGGCCGCGCTTTCTGTCCGGGTAAGGATAAAGTCGACGCCCCTTTTGGCGGCCTCCTCAATAATGTCTAAGCTGCTACCACCGCCCGGCACGCCAAAAATGTGTTTGACACCTTTGGCTGCGAAAGCGTCAGCCAGTGCTTCTGCAACCGTACGCTTAGTCATGCGGAAGCTCGACGACGAGATTCAATGCGTCATCAATTTTTGAATTCGCACCCGGCGGCACCACAGTTGTAGATTCTCGTTCCTCGAATATGCTTGGGCCGCCGAAGGACTCGCCCGGGGTGAGGCAATACCGATCGAATATGGGTGTTTTCACAAACCCTTTTGCAGGTCCGAAGTACACCTCCCGCTCTCCCTTGCGCGCCTCACTGTCAGATGCTGTGGGTCGCGCACCAGAAAGGTCGATAACAGGCGCCGGGCCTGACACGACAACTCTCCATGAAACAATCTCAACAGGAACGTCCGGCTCTATGCGGCCATATTGAAACATATAAGCCTTCTCAAACACGCCGCGGACAGACGTGCGATCGTCAGCGGCAAGAATTTCTGAGCCGACGGGCGCTTCCACATTGTATCCTTGTCCGAGGTAACGCATGGACACTAAGAGTTCGACTTTGAAATCATCCTGAGCCGTTCCTGCTGAACTGAGAAGCTCTTTGCCCTTCTCTTCCATACGGGACAGCATCGTTCTTATGGATTCAAAGTCTGCAGCGTCCAAGCTGACCAACCCACCTTGAACAAAAGTAAAGGCGAGGGGGGAAACAAGGAACCCAAGGGCTGACGCTACGCCCGCGCTCGAGGGGCAAATAACGCGAGGAACGGACAGTTTTAAACCGATGTTGCAGGCGTGGACGGGGCCTGCGCCCCCGATCGGGATCATGGCATAATCTGAGATGCGTTGCGCTTTCTCCAGGGCATGAATACTCGCTGCTTGCGCCATGCTCTCATTGACGGTCTCATGAATAGCCCACGCCGCATCGACGGCGGATATGCCCAATGGTTCGGCAATGTTTAGTTCCAGTGCTTTGGTTGCGGCATCCACATCAAGACTCATATCTCCACCAAGGAAACTGTCTGCACCTAGGTAACCAAGAATGAGATCGGCATCTGTTACGGTGGCATCCGTGCCGCCTTGTGCGTAACAGGCCGGACCCGGATATGCGCTTGAGCTTTCGGGCCCCACCTGCACGAGCCCAAGTTTATTGATCGTCGCAATAGAGCCACCGCCTGCGCCGATTTCGATCATTTCAATAACCGGAACACGCAAGGGAAGGCCGCTTCCCTTCTTGGCCCTATAAACTCTGGCCACTTCGAACTCAGTGGATCGCATGGGTTCGCCATTTTCAATCAAGCTGGCTTTGGCGGTCGTGCCACCCATGTCGAAACAAAATATGTTGGATTCACCGGCGAGTGCGCCAATCACAGACGTCGCTTGAACCCCTCCAGCGGGGCCCGATTGGACCAAGCGTATGGGATAAGCCGCCGCAGTTTCCTCATGAACAGTGCCTCCGTCAGATAGCATCAAGAATAAATCTTTTTCGAAGCCGCTATCGCGCAATCCTGCTGTCAAACGCTCAAGGTAGCTTTTGAAGAGAGCAAGTACATAAGCATTGCAAACAGTGGTTGACGCGCGTTCATACTCACCAATCTCAGGCATGACGTCGCTTGATATACAAACCGCTAGACCGGGCGCTTCTTGTTGGAATATCTCCAAGACGCGCTGTTCATGACTGGGGTTTTGGAAACTGTGCAGTAAAGAAATTGCTACTGCTGTGACATCTGATTTCGCGATCTCTTTGGCGACTGCGACAACTGCATTTTCGTCTAAAGGTGTGAGCACATGACCTTCAGGACTCAAACGCTCCGGAACATCGAATCGCCACCGGCGGGGTACCAAAGGCTCTGGCATATCAATAAAGAGATCATAGGAGTCATAGCGACCCTCCGTTCCGATCTCTAATATGTCGCGGAATCCCTTTGTCGTCACGAGAGCAACTTTGGCACCGCGGCGCTCAATTATTGCATTGGCGACCAACGTGGTGCCATGAATAATTTGATTAACGGCATGCGCGGTCGCGTCGTTGGCTTTTAGAATACTTGCAACACCCGTTAACACACCAGCCGACGGATCGTCGGGCGTCGTGAGAACCTTTTCGTTGTAAAGGCGGCCACTTCGGGTATCGAGCATGACAATATCTGTGAAGGTGCCACCGATATCGACACCAATGCGGTAGGGTTTATCCATCAGATTTCGCTTCACCGGCGTCAAAATCATAGTCACGTTTTGCACTAGCAGCTGTGACAAGGCCGCTTTCCACATCAGAACGAATTTTGTCAGCATCGCGATCAACCGGAGGCCCGAAGCCTCCACCACCGGGCGTATCAAAGGTCACAACATCATCACGTTGGATATCGAGGCGGACTTTTGCCGGAATGCGATCCCCGTTGAGATAATCGGTTCCTGCAGCACCTGCCTTTCCACCCAGGAGACCTCGTGGAGG
Organism: Rhodospirillaceae bacterium; assembly: GCA_029243545.1. Taxonomy (GTDB): domain Bacteria; phylum Pseudomonadota; class Alphaproteobacteria; order Rhodospirillales; family Rhodospirillaceae; genus JAQWRV01. The sequence continues at coordinate 148,653 of JAQWRV010000022.1, read as the reverse complement.
AAATATTACCCGTTCGTGGCGGATCGTCATCGTGACTGGATTATCTGCTGTTGCTTTAAAAGAGACTCTTTGCGCTGGTCCACCTCGATACTGTCCTGCGCCACCAGAATCGGGAATTAATGATTTCTCAGTCACAAGTAATGGCACACTGTTCTCAAACTGTTCGATTGGTAACGTCGTAATGTTGCTGGGAAAACTAAGGCAGGCTGGGCCGTCCTGATGTGGTCTTGCACCGTGCCCGCCATTCATGAAGAACATTTTCATGAAACGTTGGCCGTCCGGTTGCTTGCCTGCGAAATAGACGTTCCAGATCGGTGACCCACAATCGGCGATCACTTGCTCAGGCATAATGTTTGCAAGCGCGCTAAAAATCACAGGTGGAAGGTAATGTCCGGTGAGGTGCCGCGCCCAAATGGGGGCTGGCCGTTTTGGATTTACCAGACATCCCTCAGGGGCTTTGATCGTTATAGGTCGAAAAGAACCGTCGTTGTTGGGTGTACTTGCGTCAAACGCTGATTTAATAGCGTAGGCTGAATAAGCCCGCGTGTAGTTCATCACAGAGTTAATCGGTTTATCGATCTGAGGCGATGTCCCTGTGTAGTCGATGGTTAGTTCGCTTCCCGAGATCGAGACCTCGCAGCATATCTTGAGTGGTTCATCGAACCCATCAAGCTGGATTTCTCCATAGTAAGAACCATTTTCAACGGCTTCTATCGCCTGCCTCATGGCTTTTTCTGAACGATTGAGGATCTCGTCCACCATTTCATCCAGGTCTTCAATTTGTTCGTCTTCTAAGATTTTCAAAAGACGGGGGATGGCCATATCGTACGCCGCGAACTGAGCACGAATATCGCCTAGAGTTTCTTCGGGCGCGCGCAAGTTCTCAGTGAGGAAGGCTATGACATCTTCGTTTTCAACATCCTCCCGTACGATCTTGGCAACCGGAATGGTCAATCCCTCTTCATAAGAATCGCGGGCATTGACCGACGGAGCACCGCCAATGTCTACCGAATGAAAGACGCTTCCGATAAAAGCGATGACTTGCCCATCCTTGAATATGGGTCGGGCCATAGTGATGTCATTGAGGTGTCCCGTCCCGTGATAGCCGTCATTTGAAATGAGAATGTCACCCGATTTCAGTTCAGATGTTGGATAGCGCTGAAGCATGACCGCAAGTGTGCTAGGCATGGTGCCAATGAATGAGGGAACGCTACGGGAAGACTGAGCGAACTGCCGGCCGCGGCTATCCATCAGGCTAACGGCTAGGTCCCAATTGTCCCGGACAACAGATGAAAATGACGTGCGTACAAAAGTGTACGCTGTTTCATCCATAAGACTGTCGAGTCTTTGCCAGGTTAGTCCTACTTTCAGCGCTGAGAATTTCACAGAGTTCACAACCGTCTCGTCCGTTCTTTCCGATGTTAACCGAGGCCCAGGCTTAGATCAGGACCGATAAACCCTGATTCGCAAGATACTTGGGCAGGAGTAAGTTGATAGAACCTACAACAAGTCATTGCTGTATCAAGCAATGAGTCGGCTGACTATCACGCTTCCATATAGGAATATCAGATGTTTGCTGGAACTGCTCACGATTTGAGCATTTTAGAGTAAGGTCTTTGATTGGCTGTCTTCCATATTAGTTTATCACACTTAAGTTCTTGATCTGGCTGATGGCTGGGCGATGAGCATGATCCAATGAGGTTCTGGCGATGCAAAAGTATCAAATGTATATCGGTGGTGAGTGGTGCGACCCTGCATCCAACGAATGGATTGATACCGTCAATCCATATTCTGGAGAGGTGTGGGCCCAAATACCAAAAGGAGGCGCTGCAGACGTCGACGCCGCGGTCTCTGCCGCCGATGCGGCTTTTAGATCTAGTGAATGGCGTGGATTGACGGCCACCCAACGCGGCAAACTGCTATGTCAGTTTGGCGATATTCTAGCAGACAACGCCGAATCTCTGGCGGAGATCGAAGTCCGTGATAACGGCAAACTCTACGCTGAAGTGCTCAATCAATGCCGCTACATGACTCAGTGGTATCAATATTATGGCGGTTTGGCTGACAAGATTGAAGGCTCAGTCCCGCCGGTCGACAAGCCAAATATCCTAAATTTGACCAAGCATGAACCGTTAGGCGTGTGTGCGTGTATTACGCCGTGGAACTCGCCGCTATTGCTCCTGGCCTGGAAAGCAGCACCTGCACTTGCGGCGGGCAATACCATTGTCATCAAGCCGTCAGAGTACACGTCGGCATCATCACTGGAGTTTGCCCGGATATCACAGGAAGCAGGTTTTCCGCCTGGCGCCATCAACGTAATCACAGGGCTTGGCGCTGACGTGGGTGAAGCCCTAGTGCGCCACGACAAAGTGCGCAAGGTGGCCTTCACCGGCGGTGAAGAGGGTGGAAGAAGCGTTAATTCAGCTGCCGCAGACGACTTTACCCGCGTCACTTTAGAACTGGGCGGTAAGTCGGCCAACATCGTGTTCGATGACGCCAACCTGGATCAGGCTGTCAGCGGTGCCATTTCCGGAATTTTCGCTGCCAGCGGCCAAACCTGCATCGCTGGTTCGCGGCTGTTGTTGCAGGACTCAATTCATGATGAGTTTCTTGAGCGGCTGTTAGATATGGCGGGACAAGCACGTATCGGCGACCCGATGAATGCAGATACACAGGTTGGGCCCATCACAACAGAACCCCAGTACCATAAAATTCTTGAATACATTGAGATTGCCAAAGGGGAAGGCGCTACTTGTGTAATGGGTGGTGAGCCCGTCCTTGCTCCAGATGGAAACAAGGGGCTCTTCGTTCAGCCAACGGTGTTTTCGAACGTCACCAACGAAATGCGCATCGCTCAGGAAGAAGTGTTTGGCCCAGTTTTATCTGTGCTGCGTTTTTCCGATGAAGAAGAAGCCATCGCGATCGCGAACGATATAAAGTATGGACTGGCGGCGGGCGTTTGGACGCAGAATTTGAAGCGAGCAATCACCGTCAGCGAACGCCTTGAAGCGGGTACAATTTGGGTCAATACCTACCGTTCTACAAGTTACACAACGCCGTTTGGTGGCTATAAGGCGAGTGGGTTGGGGCGCGAAAACGGCATGGAATCTATAAAGGAATACCTGCAGACAAAGAGCATATGGCTCTCTTCAGGTGGCAGTGTTGCCAATCCGTATATGCGTAGATAACAATCGAATTGAGCGTAAATATTTCAGTGTTGAAAGCTGACCTGTGAGGAAGACGACAATGATCGAGAAGAAAATCTTGTTACGGTTAGGAACACTGTTAATCGCAATGTTCGGAATGTTTTCCACGGCTCAAGCTGAGGTTTTAGAGGGCTATGGCCAACTATCGGGTGACGTATCTGGTTCAGAGCCAGGGGTTCTTCCGGTTGTCTACGCCTATAACCCTGAAAAAGATGTCGGCTACACGGTGTTTGTTATCAATGGGAAGTACCGCGCGGTAAATCTCATTCCTGGACCTTATTATGTAGAAATGAGACCAGCCGTTGATCAGTTGGAAAGTTTTACGACCAAATATACCAAGGTCAACGTGGCGGCTGACACCCATGTGACGGCAGATTTTGTCGTTGAAGACATCAACATGGCGCCGAACTATGTCAACGGATATCCCTATTCTGACGCCAAAATCGAACCCTATGACGTCATTTATCCCCCTGGCCCGGGACGGGACATAATTGAGCGGACCTGTCATGGCTGCCACGCCGTCAGTTTTTTCTCGTACAATAGTGTTCGCGCCTATCCTGCAGGCCGCGCACCCCATGACGAGTTTTCTTGGCCGGTCACAGTGGATCGCATGCACAAGGGGCCAGCGTTTGGCATTCCCGGAAAAGCCACACTATTTGATGCTGACCTTCTTCCTCCGGCAGACCGCAATATTTTGGTCGAATATCTCATTGAGAATTTTGGCCCGGACTCAGAGCCGAGCGTTGTTCAACTCAGCAGCGAGCCAGAGCTAGATGAAGAAGCTTTAGAAAAGGCTCAGTTCATTGACTACATTTATCATGAGTCAGAAGAGTATGCCGACCCGTTTATGAAAACCAATCCATGGCCGCATCAGGTTGATTTTGATGCAGACGGAAACGTTTGGCTCGCATACACAGCCTGTTGCATCGTCCGGTTCGACCCACGCACGGGTGAATCAAAAGCGTTTGAAGGTCACGGCGGTGGTCATGGTGTTCTCGTTGATCAAACAGATGGAACAGTTTGGTATTCAGGCTCCGGTGATGCCGTGCGCCGATTGGACCCAGAGACAGGTTTGGTCGACTACTGGCAAATCGGTGATACGAACATGGGTAGCAATACTCAGATCTTTGATTCAAAGGGTGATCTTTGGATGTCCTTGCTAGGGCAGGGCGGCATTGCCAAGTGGGACCGCGAGACCGATTCACTTGTTTGGTGGGAAAACCCCATAGTTCGTAGTCGGCCCTACGGCATTATTGTTGATCGCAAGGACAAAATCTGGTGGGCGGATTACCACAATGGAGGTGTCTCCCGTTTCGATCCCGTGACGGAAGAATTTAAGTTTTTCCAGATCGAAACCGACGATGCAGCGACCGCAATGCGGCGCTTGGGCGTTGATTCAAAGAACATGATCTGGACGGCGACCTGGGGCAGCCGGGGCCACCAAAATGGCAAGGTGTATCGCCTTAATCCGGAGACGGGTGATGTTCTAGAACGTAAGCTGGGGATTGAATACAGTAATCCTTATAACGCTGAGCCGGACGCAGATGACAACGTCTGGCTGGCCACTGATAACTACCTTTCAATGTACGCTCCAGAAGCAGACTCGTTCACCCACTATCCCATCCCAACACGGTCGGACAGTTTGAAAACCACCATTTCGGCCAACGGCGGGATTTGGTTTATATACCGCAACGCTGGGAAATTTGCGGGATACGGTGGCAACGCGTCGGTGTTGTATCCCGACAAAGATAAAATCGACACTTTGGCTGCTTACCATTCCGAGGACAGCCCGGGTTATTTCTTGAGCAAGTATAAAGGTCCGCGCGCTTCTAAAGTGACGGGCGACGTCAGAAAGGGGGCTGCGGAGGCTCGAAATGCGGACGCCTACGCCGCTTGGGTTAAGTCAAAAGGTGTAGACGAGTTAGGGGCCCTCATTGAGTAACGCGCAATGAAGGGTTTTGTTACGGCGTCTCTCGCCGTGTTTGTGAGTTGTCTCGTGTTCTCATCACCAGGGACTACTCAGGACTATGACAGGGCTACCCTTGGCGCTGGTAAGATAATGTATATGCGCTGTATTTCCTGCCACACGATCACGAAGAATGGCAGGAATCTGGTAGGGCCGAATCTCTGGGGCGTGGTTGGCGCTATAGCTGGCACGCGAGATGGATTTAAAGGTTATTCAGAGGCCTTGAAAACATCAGAAATCGTTTGGTCGAGGGAAACTCTCGAAGAATATATAAAAGATCCGGCAGTCTTCTTGCCTGGCACTAACATGATCTACAAAGGCTTACCCAAAGAGAAAGATCGGGCCGCACTTCTAGCTTATTTGGAAACTGAATCCGCCAATGAAAATGCGGAGCACGAAAGTTTCAGGTACTAAATTTAGCGTTCTGCCTGAAAAATATTGGTTCCATTTCAACTGTTCCTATATCGATCGGTCTAGTTTAAAGCTCACATAGTGGGCTAATGAATACCTATCCATGAAACAATGGTGACGTTAGCCGCAGGGCTGTAGTGTGAGTACACGTTTATAAGGGAAGGGATCCGTCTACATGTCTAAATCAATTAAATCGGTAATGCTCGCGTCTGCAGCGGCCGTTGTAATTGCCAATTCTCCGGTTGTGACCATGCCTGTACTTGCGCAGCAGGTTGCACTGGAAGAGATTGTCGTTACGGCTCGTCGCCGTAATGAATCACTGCTTGATGTGCCATTGACCGTTACGGCTCTGACATCTGCTGATATCGAAATCAAAGCCATTGATGAGCTGTCCGACATTGTCGATTACGCTCCGGGCTTTTTCTACGGCGGCGCGACAGTGGGCCGAAATGACCGCTCTAACCGTCGCTTGATCATGCGCGGTATGCAGGTCTCTACTGATGTGCAGACCCGTCAAGGCACAACGATGTTTATCGATGGCGCGCCGGTACTCGGCGCTGAGATCGGGAGCACGGAAAGCGCGGAACGGATTGAAATCGTCAAAGGTCCGCAAAGCGCATATTTTGGTCGCTCTACATTCGCCGGTGCGATCAACGTGATTACCAAGAACCCTGGCCAGGAATGGAAAGGGAAGATCACAGCCGAAGCAGGCCGCTTTGCTACGTCAGACTTTGGCGCGGAGATCGAGGGCCCAATCGTAGCAGACAAGCTCGCCATTCGGTTGTCCGGTAGCCAATATCAGACGGGTGGCAACTACAGAAACGGGACCAACACCTCTGAAAAACTGGGCCGGCGCGAGACGATTGATTTCGCCGGAACATTATATGCCACGCCAAATGATCAATTCACCGCCAAACTTCGTGTCCACTACTGGGAAGACGATGACGGTCCTAGCGCGTCCATTGGTTACGGCGTCAATAATGGTGAAGACCTGTTTAATTGTAATTTAGGCGGAACAGCGGGGATCATTAATCCGGCTCTGAGCAACAATAACTGGATTTGTGGTACGCCTCCGCAGCCGAGGCCAGATCAAATTCAAGCAGATAACGTGGTAACACCCCTTATTGCTCAGATTCTGTTAGGCAATGACACAGTAGCCGCACCATCACTTGGGTTTATTTTCGATCCTCAGTTTATCAAAGGGTTTGGCTTTAAACGCCGCGCCTTTGAAGCCAGTTTGGGCCTCGACTATGAACTGAGCAACGGCATCACAATTTCGTCCATCACAGCGGCTCACTCAAACGAATGGGCGGCGTTGGATGATTTGGATAGACGGAACACGGCTGACATAGGTGTGGTTCAAGACGTCATTCTCCTTAATAACCGTGATGACGAAGATTTCAGCCAAGAAATTCGTATTGCATCCCCCGATGATCAGAGGCTCACGTGGATGATTGGCGGTAGTTATTACGATGGCCAGTCCATAGCCACCGCCGGATTTAATTTGTTCGGTGCTTTCCGCTCGTTCAATTTCGGCGGCGGCAATGACGTCCAAACCACTGGTATTTTTGGATCGGGCGCCTATGACATTAGCGATCAACTCAATCTCAGTGTTGAAGCCCGTTATCAGTGGGACGAAGTCACTGATGGAGCGGTTGGCGGCCAGCAACTCTCAGGTACTTTCAATAGCTTTAGTCCTCGCGTGATTCTTGACTACAAGCCGAACGAAGATATGACCATCTACGCCAGTTTCGCCCGGGGCTATCGTCCAGGTGAATTCAACGCCAGCTTGGTGGGCTTGCCGCAATCCGTGCTTGATCAAGTAGCGGCGGCCATTGGTGCTGACATTTCGGTCGATGAAGAGAAGCTTGATAACTACGAAATTGGTTTCAAGGGCAGTCTCTTTGATGGTCAGGCTCAATTCACAGCGGCCTTTTATTATGCGGAGTGGAGAGGCCAGCACACTCGTGGGTTAGCACCGGTGACATTCCCCGATGGTTCGGAGCAGATTATTGCAACGACAGGAACGGGCGGTTCGACCGATCTCAAGGGAATCGAGCTGGAGCTGGATGCAGCTCTGACCGAAAACTTCACCATCGACGGCTCCTTCGCGTGGAACGAGTCGAAGATTAAGTCTCGGGATTGTGCGGACTGTCTCATCATCCTCGGTTTTCGCGAGATTGCCGGTCTGAACAATTCGTTCTCACGTACGCCAACCTATAGTGGGACGGCTGCAGCGACCTATCGGGATAGCCTGACTGAAGACTATGATTGGTTTGGCCGTGTTGATTTCATTTACACGGGTAATCGTTGGGCAACTGATGCCAACGTGACCGGCACAGGGTCTGCCAGTCGCGTCAACGTTCGTGTAGGCGTTGAGGATGATGCGCTTCGTGTAGAGCTATACGGAACGAATATCTTCGATGACAGAACGTTCACTGGCTTCCAACGCCTAACAGAGTTTGCCTTTGGCGGCGGTCGTAGCTTCCTTTCGGCGGCACTTCCCGATAAGCCAACCTATGGTGTTCGGGCGTCTTACAAGTTCTAAGTACTTAAATTCTTGATAGTGGGGTCGCCTACTGTCGTAGAATAAAGGACAAAGACCGCCAGCAATGCTGGCGGTCTTTGTTCTTGAGCAATCCGTAATTTCAGTTCAAATATGCTTGTCTAAATTGTTGGACACATTCAAACCTGAGGGAATCAATTTCAAATGCCACGTACAGCACTGCTTTGTATCGACTATATCAACGACATCGTTCATGACGACGGCAAGGTCTCCGGTAAGGGGTATGCCGACTTCGTTACCAGACACGGCACGCTTGAAGCTGTCGCCAAACTGCAAGAGGCAGCACGGTCAACAGATCACCTCGTCATTCACGTCAAGGTTGGTTTCTCACCATCTTATGTTGAGCAAAACAAGAATTCTCCTTTAACCGGACAGGCGCATGAGTTCGGTGCGCTCAAACTTGGTGAGTGGGGGACAGATTTTCACGAGAAGGTGCTTCCAAAAGACGGTGAGCCAATTATAACCAAAAATCGTGTCAATCCGTTCCATGCCACAAATCTCGATCTTCTATTACGTACTGCCGGGGTTGATCATCTAGTCATGTCTGGCGTGTCGACAGACATGGCCGTTGAGGCCTGCGTAAGGGATGCTCATGACCGCGACTATAGGGTTACCGTTATTTCCGATTGCTGTGCCGCGACCAGTGACGATGAGCACAACAATAGCCTGAAAACGATGACGAAATTCGGAACTGTTTTAACGGCTTCTGAGATGAAGTGGTAGGAATCGGCTTAGGGTAGCCGACTCTAAGAGTTCAAAGTTTATTGAGGCTCACCCTAGCCAATTTTGTCGAACGTGATGTGCAAGGACTCGATGCCACGTAGGATAAAACTCGGCGTATGGGTGATCGGAGAATGGCCTGGTTTAAGGGCTATGTTATCCAGACGCTGAAGAAGAGTTGAGATGCCGATCTCCAACTCTTTTTTGGCCAGCATCTGGCCAATGCACCGGTGAATGCCGTAACCAAAGGCAAGGTGTTTTGTTGCATTATGCCGCGTGATATCGAGTTTATCGGCATTTGGGAATTGCTTATCGTCCCGATTTGCGCTGCCATAGGCTAGGTAGATTTTCGCACCCTTTGGGACGTTATACCCGCCTAACTCTGTGTCGTGATTGGCAATGCGGAACAAGCCCTGCGTTGGACTTTCCAACCGCAATGATTCTTCAACAAACTTTTTCACCATTGCCGCATCGTTGCGCAGAATTGCTTGGAGGTCTGGCTCATCAATCAATAGCTTCATTGAAGCGACCAGATGATTCCGCGTTGTTTCGTTTCCAGCTGTCATCAATTGTTGGAGTATGGCTAGTAATTCCTCGTAGGCGAGGGGTTGGCCATCCTCATGACGTGCTGCGACGAGGCCGGACAATATATCCTCTTGAGGGTTAGCTTTTTTCTCGTTGATGCGATCTACAAAGTAGTGCTGGTACTCAATAATAAGTTTTGTACATTCCAATCTGCGTTCGGGAGACAGCATAATTCCGAGTGTTTCTACAAACGCATCGGTCCAAACGCGAAAGCGATGAATATCAGATCTTGGCGCGCCGACTTGGTCTGCGATTACGCCCAGTGGCAGTGGCACAGCGAATTCTTCTTTGAAATCGCATTGACCTTTGCTGATAAAGGAGTCAATTAATTCATTAGCGTGGTCCACTAAATATTCGTCCATACGTTTGACGACTGGACCCGTAAAAGCCTTATCAATCAAGGAACGGTAAAAGGTATGGCGGGGCGGATCAACTTGGGTCAGTACGTCGGGAACGGTGTACCCGTCCTTGGCAAACAAGGCGTTACTCTCAGCCAAGTCTGGGCCTCCAACATCAGTTCGCATGTCGATCTGAGAGGAAAAAACTTGCCAATTTTTTAGAACTTCAACGGCTAAATGGTAGTCTGCAACCATCCATAGATCGGTGTGAGGGTCGTAATGAACTGGCTCCTGCTCACGCATGAGTTTGTAGTATTCGTAAGGATGTTCCTGTACGTCAGGGCTGCCGATGGTTAGATCTGCGAGCTCCGTAATTTTTGTCTCAGATGTCATTTTATGATCTCGATTTCATTAACAAGGATGTCCACTATTGAGATGGTAAATCAACAAAATATGTTCATTTTATTTAACGATTATTCTACCGCCAGAAGTGTGGCTCATGGCAAGATAAGCACCGTCGTAAAGTGATCAATCATCTGAATTCTTACCGACCAGTCATTTTAGTAAATAGGTGAAGCAAATGCGTAACTCTAGAGCACTAATTAGCTGTATGATGACAGTGTTTGCGCTTTTGGCGTTACCTAGTTTTGTTCTCGCCGCTCAACTCCCGGGATACGGCCAGCTTTCTGGCTCCGTATCTGGCTCTGAGCCCGGCGTTCTCCCAGTCGTATACGCCTACAACACAGACAAAGATGTCGGTTACACGGTGTTTGTCATCAACGGAAAATATCGCGCGGTTAATCTCATTCCGGGCGCCTATGACGTCACTATTCGACCCGCCGTTGAGCAGTTGGAAGGGTTCGCGAGTCAATCTCAACAGCGCTCTATTGCCGCTGACAAAAGTGTCACGGTTGATTTTGAAATCACGGATATAAGTGTCGTACCAAATTACATCGGCGGATATCCGTCAGAAAAATGTGACCGGGATTTTGACGATTGCGGTGCCACGATTGTGTCTTATGACGAGGCGTACCCGCCTGGTCTAGGTCGTGAGATCATGGAAAGAACATGTTTGGGATGCCATCACGTTCAGTTTTTCCCTTATAACCAGATCCGCGGTTACCCAGGCGGCCGTCAGCCGCATGATGAAGACTCGTGGGCGTTGACTGTTGACCGAATGCACGAGCGCATAGAGGGCGCACCAGCAGGCAAGGCGTCCTATTTTAAGACGGAGCTATTACCTCCCGTAGATCGCGACACTCTCATTGAGTACCTAGATGAAAACTTTGGGTACGAATCGGCACCGCGTCTAGTGGAACTGGAGAGTGAGGCCGAACTCGATTTGGAGGCCCTCGAGAAGGCCATGTTCATCGAGTACATATATAAGGAAGACCCAGCGAAATATCCGACTTGGGGCTGGTCCCATAATCTTACTTTTGATGCCGACGGTAATGTATGGAACGCCTATACAAGCTGCTGCATTATCCGAACGGACCCACGCACGGGAGAAGCCACTGCCTTTGAAGACAATGGCGGCGGCAGTAGCATCGAAGTCGATCAATCCGACGGAACCGTGTGGTATTCGGGTGATATCACTGCTGAGAACGGTGGTGGAAGCTCACCGGGAAAACCAAGAAGTACCGTGAAACATTTGGATCCTGAGACGGGACTTGTCGACAACTGGGTGGGCCGGCCGAGTAATACGCAGATTTTCGATCGAAAAGGCAATCTGTGGATGACGACCGATGGCATTACCAAGTGGGATCGCAAGTCAAATTCGCTGATGCACTGGAGCGTGCCGGTTTTGAGGAGCGGTCCCTACGGCATTGTCATAGATTCAAAAGAAAAGGTTTGGTTTGCCGATCACTACACCAGCGGCATGACGCGTTTTGATCCTGACACTGAAGAATTTACATTCTTTAGGATAACGCCTGAAGAACCCACCGTAATGCGGCGTCCCGGTATTGACTCGAAAGACATGGTTTGGGTCGGCACGTGGGCAAGTCCCAACCGGGAAGTTGATGGCAGAAATATTGGTGGTGCGCTTTACAAGCTGAATCCTGAAACCGGTGAGGTGATGGAGCGTAGGCTGGGAATCGAACATTCCTCACCTTACAAAGCGGATGCCGATCCGTTCGATAACATTTGGGTCACCACCGATAATTACATGTCGAAGTATGATCAGGTGGCTGACAAATTCACCCACTATCCAATTCCGACACGGTCGGACACGCTAAAAACAACAATCACACGGGAAGGCGTGGTTTGGTTTATTTATCGCAATGCTGGAAAGTTTGCTGGCTACGGTGCAACCTCCGTCGCGCTCTATCCTGACAAAGATAAGATGACGACGCTGGCAGCCTATCATCACGAAGAAAGCGGTGATTTTCTTTCCAGCAAATACAAGGGGCCAAAACCCCCTAAAGTGACGGGAAAAGATATGTACGCGTTCGCGCCTCGCAATGTCAGAGAATATGAAGCCTGGGCCATCGCGAACGGATTGCCGGGCCCTGACGATGCAGAGGCATCAGGCTTTGTGGACCCCAAAGAAGAGGACGGGGATAGATACTGACGCAGGATTCATTCAGGTTTCAGCAAGAATTTTGAATACGGCCGCGGTATCGAGTTCGCCCATTCCCAACGCATTTGCCTGCTCGTAAAGCGGCCTAGTTGCTTCAAAGAGGGGGGTAGTCACGCCAACCTCCTTAGCAAAGTGCTGTATGAGTGACATATCTTTTTGCCAAACGTCGAGTTTCATGGTGGCGGGGTCGTAAGAGTCTCGCACCATCATCGGGCCGCGCAACTCGAAGATACGTGACGTGCCGGCTCCCGATGAGATCACGTCATACACACGTTGTGGGTCCAGCCCAGATTGACGGGCAAGATTGATTGCCTCTGCCGTCGCGACATTGTGAATGGCGACGAGAAGATTAGCGATAAACTTCATTCGTGTGCCGTTGCCAAGTGCCCCGAGATAGAAACTTTCCCGGGCTATGGCATCGAATACGGTTTGGCAATCTGCAAAGGCAATTTCGTCTCCGCTAGCATAAAGAACAATATCCTTGGTTTGTGCCTGAGCGCCCGTACCGCTAACGGGGCAATCCAACATTTCAATACCTGCGGCGACTAATTGATCACAAGCGTCTTTCTTGCAATCGAGCGAAAGCGTGCTGAGTTCGACGAGAATTCTCTGCTTATCAGTTGGGCTTTGATTTTTTACCAAAAGGTCGACCGTCGACGAGAGGGCCGACTCTGATGGCAAGCTAGTTAGAATGACATCACAATCTTGCGCCGCTTCTACCGCGCTCTTCGCAATGAGAATGCCGCTCTTTGCTGCGCTGCTCGCCGTCTCATGATCCGGATCAAAGCCATGGACTGTGAAGTCGCGTGCGATCAAATTTCGAGCGAATGCAGACCCCATGATTCCCAGGCCCAGTATCGCAACGGATTGATCTGAAGAGCTTTCCTGTGCCATGCCTCATTAAGTCCAGTTCTGTTAGGGGCCGGCGAGTACCGTGCGTAATCGCGCAACGGCTGCGGCAGGTGTAGTTATCACCGGGACCTTGACGCGTTGGCCCACTTCATGGGCAGCGTGGGCCATTGAAAATTGTCCGAGCACTATGCATCCCACATCACTCATTGTTTCCGCCGTTTCGGCAATGATTGCGTCGTGCCGACGTCCGTCGCCGGATTGAAGAGCCGCTAGAGCACCGTTTGCCACGGCAGACGTGAGGTCGAGGCTAACATCGCCAGCCACTGCAGCGTCATTGAGCTCCGCCGATAACGCATGCTCAGACGGGGGAAACGAAACAATTAGTCCGATCCTGCCGTCAATCGAAAGGGCTTCTTCGAAAGCCGCCTCATTTGGCGTGAATACAGGAATGTCCAAATCACTTTTAACGGCGGTGATGGCGGGGCCGAACGCAGAACAGGTGAACAGGATGGCATCGGTCGTCTTGCCATTTGCGCCGGCCTCTCTGGCATAGCGGCCAAGCGTGATGAACCTATCGACAATAGCGTCCGTGAGTTCACCTTCTGCCGCCAAATCGGCTGACAAAGAGTCATCCAATACATTAAAAGTTTGTGCCTCTGGCCAGCCCGCAGAAAACGCGTTCCAGATCGGCACCATGGAATCCCGAAGGGCGTGGATGAGGGCAATACGCGGGCCGTCGGTCATCCAGAATGCTTCCCAATCTCAATTACGATGTTTTAGATGGTATGACAGGCAGGAGCACGTATCCGTCGCTGTCACCGCCAACGTGTAACGTGGTCTCGCCGCCGTAAATATCGGACGGGCGGTCACGCGTATCATTATGCAAAAATGGGCCACACCCTTTGAGTTCGTTCTTGAAATTAGAGAGCCGTTCACCGGATGTATGGGCGTGCTCATAGTCCTTACCGCGCACGGTCAATCCAATGCGATACCCAGCTGGAATGACCAGGCTGGTTGGCCAAATTTCAACATCCACGTCAACTAGTGCGCCTGGTGTTAAAGGCTGTTCTTCGTCATGGGTATGATAAGGCCGCCAAGGTTCGCTTAACTCAGGGTCCAGTTTGCGATGTGAGGCGCGTAACCAGCCTTGACCAATGGGTGTGTGCGGATCAATCGCTCCCTGAAACGTTACCTCTTCTCCGTCTGGGGCGAACACCCGAAACACAACAAAGAGGTCAGCGTCAGATGTCGAGGAAGAAACCCGCATCTTCGAAGCAGACGGTCCTGTCACTTCAGTTTCTATCTGAAGGGGGTCTGAGAGAAACGTGACGCCATCTCCTGTCGCGTCGAATGAAATAGTCTGACTGGATGCTGGCGTGTCTTCCGTTAGGCGCATGTTCGCCGGATCCATATGGAACTTCGTCCATTGTGTCCGTGGAATTGGCCAGTCGTCCTCTAGGCGTTTTTCAAACTTGTCGAGATGGCGAACAAGTAATTGCACCTTTGGCCGGTTTTCCCAGCCCGTGTTTTCACCCTTTAGAAAATGTCCGAAAAACTGTTTCTGTAATTCAATGCCATAGGCTGTGTAGAATTCTGTCCAATGCTCTAGACCATGGGCTTCCAGCCACTTGTTCTTGGAAGCAGCGCGAACATAGCCTTCAAAATTACCGCGCAAATGCAATCCCTGTCCGCCCCAGTTGGCAGCCGTTAGCATTGGCGTTGTGATCTTGCTCCAATCGGCGGAGCGCTCGCGGTGGTAGGCGTCGTCCAAGGGGTGAGACCGTATTTCCTCGCCGAAGTCGCATCGATTTTGGGCCATTTCGTCTTCAGGAAGGGTTTCATCTCCGCAGACCAATTCACCGGTGACGACGCTCTTAGGGCCACGTTCACCTAGGCCATACTGAACCGTCTTAACCTGCATATCGGACCAGTTGGCCCAGAACGTCGAAAGAATTCCGCCGTGGTGGGTCATGTCCCGGTACCAGTCCGCAGCACCTTCCCAAATGCACATGGCCGCTAAATGCTTCGGTTGACGGGATGCCACTTGCCACTGATTGATGCCGAAGTACGACACACCGTTTAAGCCGACCTTACCGTTGCTCCATGCCTGCGTTCCCGCCCACTCAATGCACTGCTCGAAATCCGTGGTTTCCCGTGGCGAGAAATGTTGTATGTAGCCAGGTGACCGGCCACATCCCCGGGAGTCCACACGCACACATATGTAGCCGTCAGGGACCCACTTCTCAGGATCGACAACTTCCCAATTCTGGTACTTGTTGGTGGAACCGGCAGTAACATCAGGATGTTTTTCAGCCATTCGGTCCCAGGCACTGGGATACCCTTCCTGAAAAGAGAGACCTTTCGCGTAAGGCCCATAGGTCAGAAGAACCGGATATTGCCCGTCCTCGGTTGGGCGGAAAACATCGGCACGCAAAACAATGCCATCGTCCATGGTGATCGTCACGTCCCAGTCGATGCGCATGCCATCACGCACTTCACTTTTATATTCACTCATCGCGCGTTCTTCCGCCTTTTAGAATTACTGATCTGCCTTGCGCGTCATTTGATCCGCATGATACCGAACAATAGCAACGGCATCCTCTTCACCAAGGCCGCCGGCCGATGCAGCTGAGTAAGAGGCAAGTGCTGCGGATGCGGCCGGCAACGGCACACCGAGTCCGCTACCTGTCTCTAACATCGCCAGAATATCTTTCTGCATGCTGTCCACATCAAAGGCCACGGCGCCCGGTTCACCAAGAATGGCTGGAGTCTTCAGGCCGAGCACAGCCAATGCCGCCGAGCTGTCTGCAATTGTTTCGAGAATCTGTTTACGGTCGAGGCCACCGGCTTCACCCAGCGCGACAGCTTCGGCCAAGGCCTGCCAATACACCCCGAGTGGTAAATTGACGACCAGTTTCATCAACGCTCCATGGCCAACCGGTCCCGCATGAATGGTGCGGCGGCAGAGGATGTCCAAAAAAGGCTGCGCCCGATCTACGGCTTCTTCTTCCCCGCCGATGAGACCAAACAGCTTGCCGTCCGCCGCCGGACCGACCGTTCCAGAAACAGGTGCTTCAACAAAAAACGTTTCTTTTCGGATAGCTTCCTGAGCGATTCTCTTGGATGTATGAGGTTGCACCGTGCTCATATCAACAAACAGTGTGCCGGCTGCATCACCTGACAGTAATCCTCTCTCTCCCAGGTAAACCTCGGTTACGGATGCGTCATCGCCCAAAATTGAGACAACTACATCACTTGCCTGTGTGACGTCAGCGGGAGAGGCGGCTGCGGCCGCGCCGCGTGCGACAAGGGAAGCTGTTTTCTCGCTGGTGCGGTTCCATACCGTCAGGCTGTGGCCGGCATCTATGAACCGGGGCGCCATAACAGCACCCATCTTGCCCAGACCAACAAATCCGACGGCGCTCAAAGTGCGAGACCTTGCATTCTTGAAGTGACCATTAGTCCGGCGCGTACGCGATCAAGTCGAGCAGCGTATTGGCACCAGGAACGACAAAGGGGCCGCCCAAGCGAATGGTCGTAGAGGCCGGTTTGTCATCCGGAAAATACGAGGCCCATTCCTCGATGGATTCAGCAAACCATTGGAAGTCGTCGTGGAAGCAGACGCGTCGGCAAATATTATCAACCGTCGTACCTGCTGCTTCGCAAATGGCACCAATATTTTTCATCATATAGCGCATCTGTGCCTGACCCGGCGACCCATACCACGGGAAGGATGGATGACGAATCATGCCATCTGGAAGGTTACCATTTGAATCGAAAGCCATTTGCGTGCTGAAGAACAGTAAATCACCTGCCTTTACCGCTTGAGGTTCATGACCGAGCGGTTTGGGCGCGTTGGATGTATTAATGGTTTTGGTCTTGGTCTTAGCATTGTTGGTGAGCAGGGTCAGGGCGACTTCAACCCGGCTGCCACGTTCGCCCATTCCCATATAGGGAATAACGACGCGTGCTGGCGGGCTTTTCGGGAAGCGGCGCTTCCATACCCGGTCCATGGCGGCGAAGTCATCTGGGTGCCCGATATAAACATCTGCTTTCACGGCCTTGGCGAGGGATGAGCCAGCCTCTTTGGCAATGACCTCTAATTTGTCGAGGATGTGTTCGGTCTGCCGTTCAACTGGGTCGTCGTGCCATTGTGTGGGACCAAACTCGTCGTCCATAAGATCGGCCGCATTTTCAGCGCTGAGGAAAACCCAATCGCCGCGCCGCATCCCAACCGCATGTCCGCCGCCAGCGGTGGAAACGCCTCTCGGCGCTTTAATGATCTGAGGTTTGTTGCCGTCATCAAGACAAATCATGTCCACTTCTAAGGCTGTGCCAAAACACAGCAGTTCTCGAACGCCGAGATAAGAAGACGGTGGAGCGGGAGATTTTACGATTTCATCGCGCACATTTAGGTAAGGCTTCAAGCTAATGGCAGGCCAGTTATCGCCCCAGGCAAAAGCCTCTTCTGAAGGTTCCTCTGAGACGAGCCATTGCCACATGCGGACCATGTCATGGTTAATGTCGCAGCCGCTTGCTTTGATGGTATTGGCTAGGTTTGTCAGTACGAATTTGGATTGCAGCGACAATTCGTTGCCGATGTACGAATTTGCGGCTAGCACTTCCGGTGCAAGGCCAGTCTGGAAATCACTAGCGATTTGACCAGCGATGAAGACCCAATCACCGGCTCTGATAGCCGGACTGTAAGGCATCAATGGCTTGGGTACGCCAGCCTCAAGTCCTGGCCAAATAGCCTCTTTGGCGGGCCTCTTTTTTGGCTTTGCTTTGGTGGGCTTACGCGAAGCCAGAGCTTTTTTTGCAGTTTTCTTTACCGCCTTTCTCGCGGGACTTTTTTTCTTTGCTGCGCGCTTCTTCGATGTGCTTTTCCGGACCACGGTGCTCTCCCCTAACTTATGTACGGCTGCGTTATATTCTGGCCGCTTACAATACTTCCGTCACTTTTTGATGATCTGAGTGAAACGTGTTTATCTAACCAAAATAGCCTGAATCTTTCGAGTCTTGCCAGGAGAATAAGATGAATACCGACCTTTTCATTATGCATACTTATTCACCGGCGGCGCCTGATTCTTTAACCACCATAGTGCTGGAATAAATATGGAAAAGGCGAATATTAACGGTGCCGAAATCGCCTACTGGATCGATGGAGACTCGGAAAACCCCTGGCTAGTGTTGTCAAATTCACTCGCATCGGACCACCGCATGTGGGCCCCGCAAATGTCCACGCTGATACAGACTCACTGTGTCTTACGGTACGACACGAGGGGGCACGGAAATAGCCAAGCCACTGGCGGTGAATATTCACTCGACTTGTTGGTCAGCGATCTTGCCGGACTGATGGATTCTTTGGACATCGATTCGGCAGACGTTTTGGGGCTGTCGCTGGGCGGCATGACGGGGCTTGGCCTTGCCCTCGATTACCCTGGCAAGGTCAGCCGCTTAATCTGTTGTGATGCGCGCGCCGACGCACCAGATGCTTATGCGGACGGCTGGCATCAACGCGTCGAGATCGCACGTCAAAAAGGATTAACTGCGCTCGTCGATGGCACAATCGAGAGGTGGTTGACGGAATCTTTCCGTGCAGAGGCGGCTAACAAGGAAGTTGTTGAATTGGCGAGGGATATGATCCTATCAACTAGTCTTGATGGGTTTTGCGGTTGTGCGGCTGCCCTTACAACGCTGAATTACAGGGACCATCTTTCAGCTATTTTAGCTCCAACACTTTGTGTTGCTGGGAGCGAAGATTTAGCCGCGCCGCAAGACGTTATGACTGCTATGGCAGAAGCAATTCCTCATGGGCAAATTGTAGTGGTGGAAGAAGCCGCTCACCTTTCCAACCTGAATCAGCCGAACAAATTCAATGAGGTCGTTTCTAAGTATTTGCGGTCCTGACGTTTCGAGGTGTGGGTCTACTTCCTGGAAGAATCTACGCAGTTACAACGTTAAAAAATCAGCAATAGCCTTGTGGAACCGGCGCCGTGGGTTCTGGATATGGGCGTAGTCGCCACCGCCAGGAATGATAATCAGTGCCTTATCTTCAGTATCCAAGGCTTCAACAAAATCACCGCGCGGGCTGCTACCTTGCATATAATTCTGGCCACCAGCCGCGCTGCCATAAATTAGCAAGGTAGGATTCGTAATTTTTGTCGGATCAACGGGCACGCTACCGACCGCATTTTCTTGGCGTATACCGTTTGGTGATTTTGGCTCTTCTTTGGAAACGAGAGCAGCAAGAGCTTTCTTTGCCGAGACCTCCGTAAACTCATCCTCAAGCCGGTGCATGAAATACTCGTAGGTATTGTCCCACCAACCTTCTTCCGGTGCTGGCAGAATAAGTTGGCCCCCACCAAGCGCCGGATCAAGCAGGATTAACCGGTTTACTTTATCCGCGTTGTGTTCCGCGTATCGTCCGACGATGCGTCCTCCCCAGGACCATCCAAGAAGGTGTGGCTTTGAAACGCCTTGTTCATTGAGCCAGTCAATCACAGCGGCTAAGTCTTCAATTGCCTGCTCGGTTTGAACCGTCAGTGGATCGCCATTTAATTCTGATTGAGCGTATCCGCGAATAGAAAATGTGACAGCGCCGAAGCCGCGCTCAACCATGGCGTCCATGAAGGAGTAATCTTCTCCCCCTTCAAAAGTCAGATCGTAGCCAGCCGTGCCGGAAATATTGGCACCTTGTACCAAAACCACGACATCGTTCGTATAGGATTCAAGCCCTTTGGTTCTTACGGATATTTGTCCGGCTGGGCCCGGAATCATGCTGTCGATCGCCTGCGCCATTCTATTTTCCTACAGGATTGGAAATGCGACTGAGTTGTATCATACTCAATAAATCGCGACTGCGAGATATTCTAGTCAAATTGAAACACCGCCCGTCCCATTCATTCCCTAGCCCCGCAAAGCAAGTCATGGACGAACAGAACATTGTCATTATAGGGGCTGGAATTGGCGGCCTATCAACTGCTTTGGCGTTGCAGAAATTTGGATTTCAGCCGAAAGTCTATGAGCGTGCTTCGTTGCTCGGGGAGATAGGCGCTGGGATCATGCTTACGCCCAACGCGGTCAAAGCATTGTGTTTTCTCGGACTGGAGAATGCATTGGACCATTCTGCTGTCGAACCGGTGGACTCAGTTTACCGACGGTTTGATACGGCTGAAGAAGTTCTAAGGTCACCGTTAAAAGACAAAATGCAGGCGGCTTATGGCGCTCGTTATTTTCACGTACACCGCGCAGATTTGCACAAAAATTTGCTAGATGCGGTTCTAGCGCAAGACCCCAGCGCTATACATGTCGATCATGAGTTTGAACGTCTCGAGCAAGGACCAAACTCAATCAAAGCATGGTTTGCCAGTGGTGCATCAATTGAGGCCGCTTTGTTGATTGGCTGTGACGGTATTCATTCCCGTGTGCGAGGCGCTTTATATGGTGATGAAAATCCTCGATTTACAGGGCAAATGGCCTGGCGCGGAATGGTGCCGGCTCAAGGACTGCCTGATACTGTAACCGAACCAGTCTCTGTGTCTTGGTTGGGCGAGCACAAGCACATCATTCAATACGGCGTTCGAGACCGCCAGTTCATTAACTATGTGGCCATCGTTGCGACGGAAGAATGGACGGAAGAGGGGTGGAACCGGCCAGCTGACGTGGACGAAGTCGTTAGTGCTTTTGAAGGGTGGCACGAAGACGTGCTCACGCTTCTTAAATCAACCCCTGAAGGCAACTGCTACAAGTGGGGATTGTTCGATCGCGACCCTTTAGATCACTGGACGCAAGGCCGTGTCACTCTTCTCGGAGATGCGGCTCACCCCATGCTGCCCTTTATGGCGCAGGGGTCAGCGATGGCGATCGAAGACGCTGTCGTCTTGGGCCGGTCTCTTACATCTCATAGTTCAATCGACACGGCGCTTGCGCACTACGAAAAAGAAAGACGGGAAAGAACGAGCTTGATCGTGCAGAAATCACGGCAAGCAACGAATCTTTATCAAAGACTGACCGGTGATAAAAGCGAACAACGAGCCTCAAATCTTGATTTTCTTTATGGATACGACGCAGCAACAGTTTCGATTTAAGTTGCCACTATGTCGTTCTCGATGTGCTTAGACGCAAGATAGAAGTGAAGTGCAGACCATAAGCTGCAAACCGTAGCCACCACAAGTAGCGCCAATCCTAATGAGTCGTTTCCCAATGTCTCAGCCAGTAAGTCACTCACAATCCCAACCAATTGCGGACCAATAATCCCAGATATCAAATTGATGATCAAAATCATCAGTGCTGCTGCCACCGCGCGGTTTTGAACGTCGGATATGGCTTGAATAGTAGCGTAGAGCACAGGTCCCTGCATCACCCCAACAAAGGACGGAATCACCAGCCAAAGAAAAGCTGATGTGGACGATGGAGAGAGCAGTACGAGCGCATAGAAGGGCGCCGCTGCGAGCTGAGCGAACACACATAAATAGATAGGTGCACGCAAACCTCGTCTTGCGAGGCGGTCAGCAAAGAAACCTCCTGCCAAGGTTCCAAACGCGTGAGGAATGCCGTTGCTAAACGCCAGCCAGGTTCCCACGGTGGATACTTCTAGGCCGTGTGTACGGACGAAGAACGAAGGAATCCAAATGAGTATGGCGATCATGATTAAGCCATACATGCTGCCGCCGAAAACCATGTGCCGGAACGTTTTCTTGGCCCATAGGGTGCGGAAGGCTGAGAGCATTCCAGAAGCGTCAGGCGATGCTGCTATACCGTCAGCATGTCCGCGCGGTGGATCCTTTAATGTAAAGTATACAATTAGCGCAACGATGACTCCCGGCGCGCCAAACGCGACCAAGGTCAGCCGCCAGCCAATGGAATCAGCGAGCCAGCCGCCCACAAGAAATCCAACCACTACGCCAAGCGGTGAACCGAGGCCAAAGATAGCCAAGGCAGAGGTGCGCCGGGTTCTTGGAACGTAGTCGGAAATGATGGAATGGGATGGTGGTGTGCAACCGGCTTCACCAATGCCGACCAATACTCTGAAGACCGCTAACTGAACAAAGTTCTGCGCCAGGCCGCACAAACAGGTCATGGCGCTCCACGCGGTGAGGGCAACTGCGATAATTTTTCGTCTCGAGAACCTGTCCGCTAAACTGGCGATGGGCACGCCAAGAAACGCATAGAGAATTGTAAAGGCCGCCCCCGTAATGAAGCCGATTTGCGTGTCTGATAAATCCAAATCGCTTTTGATGGCCGGCAGTAAAATGCCTAGCATGTAGCGGTCTGCGTAATTAAAAATGGCGACGACGAGAAGTAGAAAGACCACGTACTTGCGGTAGCCTTCGCTCACTTTAAATGTTTGTGCAGAAGGTGCAGTCGTATCAGTCATGTCTGATGCAATCCTATGAGTTCAGGAATTTCTCAATGAGAGCTGAAGCTCTTTCAGGCTGCTCAATAACCAGATAGTGGCCGCATTCTTCTAGGATCGTCGTCTCACAGGATGGCAACGCCCCTTGTATTTGAAACATACCAACCCCGCTATTGGCCGGCTTGAACGGCGTCATATTGTCCTCGTCACCGGCCAGGAAAAGTACGGGAGCCGTAATTTCAGTTGAGAGCTCGCTTAGGTCGGTTTTCTCAATGGTTTCCGTGCCCGCTATAAATGCTTCTGGTTCGGTATGACTAAAAGCCTCACGCATAGACTCTAACTGCGAATCAGCTTCTGGGCGTTCGTAAAAAGACCGGGCAAAACCTGCGACAGACGTCAGGTCTGCTACGGCTTCCATGCCGCTATCACGTGCCGCGCGTTTCCACGTTTGCCGCATCATGCGCGCCGCTAAGTCGTAGCGGGCCAGAAAGCAACTCAAGACCAGCTTATCGACTACAGTTGCATGCCGGGCGGCGAGGTTGAATGCAATCATGGCGCCGAACGAAGTGCCATGTATATGAACACGTTCGTATCCAGCCGCTTCTATAAACTCGAACACCTGTTCGGCTAGGCCTTCCATGCCGCCATCTCGCGGTGCGCCAATACTTTCCCCATAGCCCGGTAAATCGAAATCAATAACTTCGAAATCGCTGGCCATATGAGGTGTCATTTTTTCGAAATTACGGTGTCCAAACGCGGAACCGTGAATGTGTAAAAGGGGCGCACCCTGACCGGTCGTCTTGTACCAAATGGTTTCTCCACCAGGGAGAGTCACAGTTGTCATAGAATGAGTGCCGTTTCTCGTTCAACCTTCATCGAACACTACAACGTCAGAAGGGATATTAAACGCGTTATGTCGGAAGCCTGGTCCAGGTTCCACGTTGCATCAAGAATGTCGTCGATCTCGATGTCGGCTAAATGACCAGCTGCAGACACCTTAAACAAGTCAGACAATTGCGTGTCGGACATACGATTACCGGGACTTCCTAGAAAAGCGTCCACATTCGAGGTCTCAGTGGACCCGTCAGTGAACTCCACTTCAAGGGAACACCCTTCAAAGGTCTCACGATTGGGGTCTGCAACAAGCTCCATCTTGGCACGCAGATCTAGAATGGTTTGACTCGTGTAAGCCGGTTCCTTCATTTCGTCTAACGTGAATTTTCCGCGGACCCAAGCGGCCGCCGCACAAAAACAGAGATCGAACCGCGCTGTTAGCTCACTGCTCGGATCACCAAACCGTTCCATCCGTTCGTCGCAGATATCTTTCACGATTTCCTGAACCTTGAACGTCATGCGTTTTACCGCGCGTCCGTTGGCCCTATCTAGAACATCCAATACACATTCGACCGGCCCATGGGTAATCGTTTCCGTCGGTACGGTTTTGTAGGTCTGGCCATGAATTCGCCATGTCTTGCCCAATGACTCAATCACATCTTCAATTTTCTCTGGGTCTTCATCTGAGTGGGTGACCAGCATGCCTTTATCGCCTTCGAACGCCGTCGCCGGCGCATCGAAACCACGTGCCGCCAATTGAAAAGCAGTCAAACCCGATTTGGCCGTTGCGCCTGTGATGTAGGATAGAGTCATGCTACCGACAGATACGTAGGTACCGAATGCCGTGCACATGGCGATACCTAAGGCATTGCGCATCTGTTCAGCGTCAAGGTTAGCGAGAAGTGCACACGCAGCAGCAGCACCTACACCACCAGTGAGGCCAGCGGGTACGTATCCTCTGTAATAGGCACTGGGCATCAAGATCGTCGCGACAGCCAGTTCCACTTCCATGCCCAGCGCCAGCGCTTGAATAACATCTCTGCCGCTATGGTTGCCGATCTCCGCCTGGGCGAGCACAGCCGGCAGAACGGCTGAGGTCGCGTGCATGTAACAGGGGATGTAGGTATCGTGATAGTCGAGGACTTCGAATAAGGCGCCATTGACGACGCAGGCATCGGCCGCCGTTGTTTCCGTGCCGAGCCAAATAGCGTGGGCCGTGCCGTTATGGGGAGGCGCTACGGTGTCATGAAGAATGCGAATGGCTTCATGATCCGTCGCACCCACAGATGCTTTCAATTGATTGAGCAAGAGCCGTTTCGCTTCATTGGTCACGTCGTCAGGTAAATCACGCTTCGCCCAGTCTTGCGCAAATTTCACCAAGCGCTCTGAAACCGACAATTCCGTCATGATTTAATTCCATCTACGGCACCGTCTCGAGCAACTGGGCCATACATCCATTCTAGTAAGGCAGACTGTTTTTGATTGTCTGCACCCAATGCTGTGATGGCTTCATAAGCGGGGTATCCCCGTAGACCAACCAAGGTAGGTTGCCCCGCGTAAATACTGGTGTACACAACGCGGACTGGATAGGCGTGGATCGTGCTGACATGAGCGGCAACATCCGCAGTGTCCAAACTCGATATCAGTGTTTGCGCGGCTTTATCATTTTCAATCGTCAGGTCTATCCAAGCCTGATACTGCATCTCTATTGGGTGGGTCTTAACCGGATATCCGGCTTTGCGCTCCGCTTCCATATCGGGCACGTCGAACAAGCTCAGTCTGAGGCGGTTTACCTCTGAAATCTCAGACCATTTCTTAGCTACTTTTCTCAAGCACTCGCGAAAAGAATCTTCGTCCGACTTCTGACGAATAAAAAGAGCATACGTGGGTGAGGGAACCGGTCCCTGCGGTGTGGCGTCTTTGGTGCTGTCCACATAAGTGAAAGCGTTCTCGCCAATGGCTTTATAGGTGGTGCTCTTGTCAACGATGAGTTCTATGTCGCCAAGAAGATGCGCTTTAATGTCACCAAAGGGCGAAACATCAAACGCTGCAAGACCTTGCTCATCCTTGTACCGCACATCAGACAACCACATGAGGTGCTGGCCGTCAGGGCAGTGGTACTCAACGCCGTCAATCGCTGGAAAGACATTCGGGCGAACGCTGTCAAATTGATAATGGCGGTAGTCGTAGACTCCGTCGCGCCGGGTAATGGCAGGGCTGTGAACATCTCGCCAATACTTTCTTACCCAATCGAGCGGTAGCTCACTTTTCTTCCAGCCACAGGTTATGCGCGCCAAACCCGCCTGATTCTCAGTCCTTGTAAGATCAGACATGTAATCCCCAATTTATACAGATACTATGTTTATGCACTGATTCTAACGGACACTGTCCCACTATGGTAGCAAGCTGCCCGCAAAAGTGGGAATAGAACTCTGGTAATTATCCAAGAATATGGAGAAAGTTATGTCGCCCGAACAGGCTTTTGCAACTTACCGTCGAGTTGTTGCACAGGAGCCAGATGGGCCGGCGTGAAGGTATCTCTTGAGCAGAACCACGCCATTGTGCGCAGCATTGACGTGGTAATAGAGCAATTAGATACGCGGTATTCAATTGTTCAAACCGAACGCAAATTGCGCTGCTTTCCCGATGCCGACGGTCTTATTAGGGGTCCTCAAGATGGATCGGGAAGTGAAGCGCAAACCGTCCTACACTTCACGGCTAAGCAGAGCGACCTTGATGGGTTATCTCTGCAATTGGTTCCCGTCTCTAGTACCTACGATTTTCGCTTAGATAGTCTGGCAGCTTGGATGGGCTTCAGCGGTGATCAGAAAGGATCAACCGTAGCTCAGGGTGTTGTCGCGAAAGGTAAACCAGGTAAAAAGGTTAATATGGCCGCCTGGGAGCGCCTCAATAACCTCTTTCCAGACTTTTTCTAGTCTGCCGCTTGCTCTGCCATTTTCATAAAGAGAGCGTCTTCGTTAACGCTGTCTCTTCGATTTGCCTCCCATGTGGTTGCAAACCCCCGAGGGAAATGTTCGTCCGAGTCCCTATTTCCATCCTCAGACCAGAGTACTGGAAACAAAGGTCCCTGAGGCGGCTGGCCTTTTACCATCTCATCAAAGGAAGTGCCGGCAATGTTGAGGCAATCTGGCCTGGGGTTCCAGACTATGTCGTCTCCAAAGATGCGCGCTGATAAGGCGATCCGCCAATCATCGGACGTATTGCCCGATGAATAGTGAAGAACCCATGGATGGAGCACGAGCATATCGCCAGGCTCCATCTTCCAGTTCAGAAAACGGTTGTTAGGATCGGCACGTAATTTCGTTTCATCCGGATGCGGTGCCCTATCGTCGGGCTTAATCATTTGCCGGGCGTTTGGCGAAAATAACCAATAAGGTACGTCTTGCGTTTGAGAGCCAGCTAAGACTTCGAGACAGTTGTCGTGTTCGACAGGATTAAGGGGAATCCAAAGTGATGGCACCATGACTCCAGAAACAGGCCATCCCATGCGGTCGCAATGCCAAATGGTTTTTGAGTCTGATTGCGGGGGCTTGGCAAACAATTCTTCCAAGAAATATACAGCTTTTGAGGCGCCAATAGTTTGTGCAGCGGCTTGTGCCATGGGCGATTCGAATATGAAACGCCTGAATTCTTGTATCACTCTGGACAGGTATCGTCCCGGAGCGGTTGGCAAAAGGCCCAGGTCTTCTTCATCAATTGAAATTCGACGCGCTGCAGGTAGCAGACTCTTTATCCACTCTGGATCACAAACCTGACGTAAGCATACGACGCCATCCCTTGCGTAGGTTTCACGGTCATCATCCGATATGGGCCGAAGAGGTTCTCTGTTAAATGACATGGAGTCTCTCAATGTGGTTAGTATGGTTAGCCCGTAGACTTAATCTCAAAAAAAGCATGGCGTCTCATATGGGATGGGGCAAATAGAATTCTATGTCACAGGTATAAGCGGATATATTGATGCCTAGGTCGCTTGAGCCGGACCATCCTACAATTCTTTCTCCATGACCTGCACATGATTGGCGTATGGCTTTGCGCCGAAGTAAAGGATGACGGCTCCGATGATGAGTATGGTTGAACAAACAATACTGATAGAAAAACGAATCAGCGCCGAGTCTTCAAGTACATAGTCCGTAAACACAGCGACACACCACGGTCCACCGCCTTGTCCAATTAGATTCCCAATTAAGAGGTATAGAGCGACAACCTGCCCCCTGAGCCGGTTCGGAACGATCAATGGTAGGGCGGAAGGACCAGCTCCAAACGGCATTGTGCCGAAGAAAATTACAGGTGCGAGCAGTATCAATGACAGAGTCTGATCCCCAACCAGCGAGAAGGTTGCCAGAAAGGGTAAGGTCACAACGGCTGATATCAAACCCGCGCGCATATTCGAATCATCATATCCTTTGGCCTTAAGCCAGTCAGATAGAAGACCGCCGGATATAACTCCTGCGGACCCCAAAAACATAAAGTACAGCCCAAAAATACCTCCAATCTCAGCCGCGCTCATGCCATAGGTGCGAATGAAAAATGTCGGTACCCATGCGCCGAGAGAAAACATCATCATGGCGAGAAACGTGAAGCCGAGAACGACGGGGCCGAGGACTTTTCTATTATTGACGAGATAGGACCACGCATCACCCCACGACAGTGCAGCGTTGTCGCTCTCTCTATTGCTGCTGATCCGCGGTGGTTCGCGCACAACAAACCAAAGGATGGCCACGAACACCAAGCCCGGTAGAGATACAACGAGAAATGCCATCTGCCAGGGGCGTACGATTCCAAACATGCCGAGATCGACGGGGCCTATAGCCAGCATCTCTTTGAAAACGAGTCCGCCCAATACGAGGGCAATGCCTGAGCCT
The DNA here is from genome assembly GCA_029243545.1 of Rhodospirillaceae bacterium. Classification (GTDB taxonomy): domain Bacteria; phylum Pseudomonadota; class Alphaproteobacteria; order Rhodospirillales; family Rhodospirillaceae; genus JAQWRV01. The sequence goes on along the minus strand of JAQWRV010000022.1, from coordinate 120,353 downwards.
AAAAAACTTGATCCTGTAAAAACACTAAGGGCGCGGGTCAAACTCTTGCGCGGGAAATAATCTGACAGCATGGAAAAACCGGCTGGTGAGAGAGTCGCTTCACCAACGCCTACCAGCATGCGTGCGAAAAACAATTGCCAGAACACTTTGCTAATACCGCACAATGCCGTGGCGACTGACCACAAAATCATACCGATCGCGATGATCGATTTCCGGTTTTTTGCGTCGGCAAGCCGGCCAAGAGGTATAGCAACTGCGCTATAAAACAGGGCGAATGCAAACCCTTGCAACAGGCTGATTTGCGTATCCGAGATGCCCAAGTCTGCGCGGATCGGATCTACTAGGAGGTTGATGATTTGCCGATCAATGAACGAGATGACGGAAGCAAGACACAACATAAAGACGACGAACCAAGCATAACCATCAGACCGAAACGCAAACGGGTTATCTGAAACGGTTGTCTCTGCGCTTTTAGGTGAGCGGTCTGAATCATTCATAATATTAGTCAATTCAACTCTTAGAAACCTGACGCGCCGCGCTTATAAAGTGACTGATTGCAGGCCGGCGTGAGTCCCTGCGTCGCAAAATTAATCCAGCCGACCGTTCAAAGGGTGTGCCCGTAACAGGTAGGCGCACAATTCTATTCCCCTCTAGGTCAGCAGCAAGAAAATGATCGGGAAGTATGCTGATATAATCGTGGTAAAGCACCAATGAACGTAAGAGAGCAAGGGAATTGGTCTCAACCGCTGGAGTGGCGAGACTAAGTTTTTCCGATGCAAAGAGATCTGCCACCAAAAGGGAGACGTGCCCTCTTGCACCGACCATAGCCATTTTGTGCTCTGTCAGATCAGCCACCGTTAGTGTTTTTTTCTGAGCGAGGGGGTGGTCTGTGCCTACCACAAAATGTGATTTCACACTCAGTAACGGTTCAAATTCTATTGAATCATCGGTGACGCCGGTCGGAGCAATCGAAAGAATCGCCTCTACTCGTGCGTGCTTTAGATCAGTGATTAGCTCTTCAAAGAAACCCTCGATGACATCTACTTTTAGTCCGGGCACAGTTTCTGCAAGACGACCAAGAATGGTCGCCATCTGTTCGCCGGAAAACATCGCTGCCACACCGACGCGAATGGAGCCTGATTCACCGCGCGCCGTCGCAGTAATATCACTGGCCGTGCGCGTCGTCTCATTGAGGATTACCTTGGCCTGGTGGTAGAGGCGGGTTCCCGCCTTTGTTGGTAAAACGCCACGTGTCTTCCGCTCGAGTAAATCTGCCTCAAGCTGGGCTTCTAAGTTTTTAATGCTGCGGGTGAGTGCGGGCTGCGTTATGTGCAGAACATTAGACGCCCCGGTAAGGCTGCCAGCGTCAACCACGGCAATAAAATAGCGCAATTGCTTGAGTTCCATGAACTTTCCTTGCCCCCCACAGGCAGTAATATGGGTCCAATCAATATAAGTGAAAATCAATAAATAGAAAGCATGTATAAAAGAAATATATATCTTAATTAAAGGATTCCAATTAGGCTTAACCCCCCTAAATGGGCCAAAGTGGACCTCTACAATGTTTAAAACGCGATCAAACACATGGGCATGATTTCCATCGGGGATGCTGAGCTGAGTGTCGAGATAATCGGCGCAGGTGACCCTCTATTGCTTGTTTCGGGACTTGGTGGTCGGGCGTCTTTTTGGACTCACCAAGTGCAGCCGTTTTCAGATCACTTTCAAGTTGTCACCCATGACCATCGTGGGACGGGAGGGAGCACAAGATCCAACATCGCGTACTCTGTGGAACAGATGTCGGAAGACGTCGTCCGGCTCATGGATGCGTTGTCCATTTCATCAACTGCCTTGGTGGGCCACTCCACCGGGGGGGCTATTGCACAACACTTGGCGATTAATCATCCAGACCGTCTGTCACGCACCGTGTTGAGCGCAAGTTGGCCTGGGCCAAGTCAGTATTTTCAGGAACTCTTCAAACTTCGTCAGCGCGTTCTCCAGGAGTCAGGCGCAGACGCTTATTTGCTGGACGGACTCCTGCGCGCGTATCCACCTCAAGTGTTCGACGAAAACCCAACTCTACTCACCGGAGCAAGTGAGGACCGGCTTGCATCGTTTCCGGGTGAATACATTGAAGTGTCTCGAATCCAAGCCGTGCTCGCGCACGACCTGAGAGACCAATTGTCTTCTATCGATATACCGACTCTGGTTATTGGAGCGAAAGATGACCAGATTACGCCCGCTGCATTCTTCGATGAATTGGCTGCAATTATACCTGGGGCACAAAAGGTGATCCTGCCGTTCGGCGGTCACTTCGTGCCTCAAGTGCGGACAGATGAATATAATGATGCGGTACTAAGCTTCTTAACTTCAGCCGCCCAGGGAGGCCTCCATGCTAGATGATGTAAAGAAACCATGGTGGGCCGTGATCGGCCCAGACGAGGGTGAGTCCATTTGGCAGCCTGAGCCGTCACGAGGCTATGTGGATGTGCATTTAACACCTGAAAATACGCCCTACGACGGCTTCTCCTCGGGCATCCAAGTGCTTCCTCCTGGCTGTCACGTTCGTGAACATGGTCATCAAAAAAATCATGAATTGATTTTTATTTACGAAGGCACCGGCCGGTGTGAGATCGAAGATGCAACATATGACCTAGAACCAGGAACAACAGTGCTGTTTGGCAGGTATGCGCGGCATCTGGTTGAGAACACAGGGCAGACGGATATGAAACTATTTTGGGTCTTCTTCCCTCCAGCGCTCGAGTATTGGTTCCGCTCGATAGGCCGGCCACGCACGCCCGGTGAACCCATGCCTGACGCTTTTTCCCGACCGGATAACGTTGGCGACGTCATGGAATACATGAAATTTGTACCACCACGTTCAGTCGATAAATCTTAAGGTCTACCATATGTTAATTCTCAATAGGGCTGCAGTCGCCCAAAGTTTGAGCCACGCCCAATGTGTTGATGTTTTGGGTCCGACAATGCAGGCAGTATCCCGCGGTGATATCGACATGCCGCTGCGTCAATTCATGGCGATACCAGACACACAAGGGAAAATGGCGGTGATGCCTGGCTACGTCGGCAAGAGGTCGCCTAACGATCCGCCGGTTTTTGGCGTAAAGATTGTCAGCAAGTTTCCGCGTCAACCGGATAGCCCGCACTCCAGTCACGTCGGCGCAGTAATGCTCTTTGATGCCGCAGAGGGATTACCCGTCGCACTTCTTGACGGTGCCGAGCTGACAGCCATAAGAACGGCAGCTGCTTCAGCCCTCGCGACGCGCGCTTTAGCCAGAGAAGGGTCGAGCACTCTGGTTCTTTTGGGGTGCGGTGAAGAAGCGCGTCATCACATCCAAGCCATACGGTCTGTCAGACCAATCTCACAGGTTATTGTGTGGGGAAGAAATCCAGAACGAGCCCGTGCGTTCGCTGCACAACAAACCTCGACCGGTGCTCTCGATATTCAGGTGGAGACAGACCCTCAGAAAGCCGTTCAGCAGGCCGATGTGCTATGTACTGTGACGTCTTCTCCGGAACCAATCTTGAAAGGCGAATGGCTCCAGCCGGGTATGCACGTCAACCTTGTCGGAGCGGCAGTAAAAGCCTCCGCGGAGGCGGATACGGAGGTCGTTAAACGCAGCAGTTTTTACGTCGATTATCTCCCGTCCGCGCTCGCGCAGGCGGGAGAATTGCTCAACACCATCGAAGCTGGCGTTGTCACCAAAGACCATGTTTTGGGTGAGATCGGTGCGGTTCTCGAAGGCGACGTGGAAGGACGAAAGTCAGATGACGATATTACGGTGTACAAATCACTAGGTGTTTCAGCCCAAGACCTTGCAGCCGGATTATGTGCTGTATCCAACGCGCAGAAGAATGGCATTGGCACGGACGTTGATTGGTAGGTGATCATTCACCAACGCGTTTGCGGGCGGGCGCTTTCAGACCCCTCAAACGTGGGTTGCCGGTTCTGGCGGGTCTACCTTGGTTTTGTAAAAAAGGACGACGCAGGTCAGCGAAAACACCGCAGCTCCAAACAGAACACGGCGTGAGTCCAGCATGTCCACCAAGACGCCCCATACCGGGCTGGACAGCGCTGTACCCGCCATAAAAACAGTAGTCATGAGGGCGAGGGCGCGCCCACGAAGCTCGTCTGGTAACTGTAATTGTATGCTCACCTGTAATGTCGTCATAATAAAGAAAGAGCAGACGCCGATCAAAGCCATGAGCACGGATAGCGCTGGTAATCCGTCAGCGACTGCGAGGGCGCCGATACAAAGTGCGTGCAAGCCTATGCCAATATTCAAAGACATTGATCGCGACGTAAGTCTAGAAAGACTGCCGTAAAAAGATGCACCGAATACGGCGCCGGCACCAAATATTCCATATAGGAATCCGAACTCGCGGGCGTCGGCGGCGATGAGAGGAACGATTACAAGAATTGTAGACCAGACACAGTAGTAGAGGCCTCCGCGCCATAAGATCGTTCGATAGGGTTTTGTCCTTCCCGCGTAGGTAAACAACTCACGCATGCTTCGTGTGAAGGACCGCTGCCCCAGGTCAGGTTTTTTGAGCGCGTTCGGTAACCTGGTCAGAATGAGCACGTAAATCAGGTAAATAGCTGAATTTCCAATGAAGAGAGCAACTCCGCCGATCAAAGGAAGGAGGCCGCCGGCGAGTGCGGGGCCCAAAATGCGCCCGCCATTTACGGCCATACTGTTCAGCCCAATGGCGAACGGTAGGTGCTTTTTATCAACAAGTGACGGAACATACGCCGCTTGACTTGGTAGCTTCATCGCATTGCCGACCGCCAATAGAACGGTCGTCGCGAGCAATGCCATAGGACTTTGAATACCTATTAGAACCAGCACAGCGACGGCGAGTGGCGCTGACATCATCCAAAGCTGGGAGAATATGAGAAACCGCCGCCGGTCAAAGAGATCAGCTAACGCTCCGGCGACCAAAGAAAGCAGGACAACCGGTAAAAAGAGTGCTGTTTGAACCAGCGATATCATGACTGCATCGCCGCCGGTCCATTCTCGCATCAACCACGTGACGGCAATGTTTTGCATCCAGAAGGCCGTCGTCGATAGACCCATGCCAAACCAAAGGAGTTTGAAATGTGGAAAGGCCAGGGGCGACCACACCGACAGGGAGCCAGTTCGTTTGGCGCTGGGCATGCCTTTCACTTTCATTCGAAACAGGTTAACGGTGCTGCATGCGCTGCAGTGTGATAGGAAATTACGCAGGTCATAGCCTAATTGGCAATTCCCGAGGGAGGGTGCGATTAACACCAAAATGAATAGAAGCTCTCGAGACGAAGGTCTGACCTATCGCTGGCATGAGCCTCCAAAATCCGGTGAAAGCATTGAAGTTTCTGATGGCGTGCATTGGATACGTATGCCGCTGCCTTTTGCTCTTGATCATATAAATTTGTGGCTTCTCGACGATGGTGACGGCTGGGTGCTGGTCGATACTGGCTTTGACTCTCCGGATACGAAGGAACTTTGGGGCAGCTTGTTCGAGACGGTATTCTCACGCTATCCGCCCAAGAAGCTGATTTGTACGCATCACCATCCCGATCACATGGGCCTGGCGGGATGGCTGACCAACCAATTCGATATCCCTCTTTGGACAACCCACAAGGAATGGGATGCCTTTCATCAATGGGGCCGTCTCGATCAGGACACTCTCATTCCGCTCATGCGTCAGTTTTACGAACGCGGTGGAGTTTCCAAAGAGAGGCAAGAGCGGGACCTTGCAAGGCGTCAAGTTCGTTGGGATCGTAAACATCTGGAATCAGATGTCCTCAACTTGCTCAAGGCAGATGATTCTATTCGGGCTGGCGGGAAAGAATGGGTTGTTAAGATAGGAGAAGGGCACGCGCCTGAACTGGCAGCATTGTTCAATGCAGAGAATAAGATTCTTATATCCGGAGACCAAGTTCTACCCAGAATATCGCCTAACGTCAGCGTTCTGCCGTTTGATCTAGAGGCCGATCCCCTAAAAGCGTTTATGGGCAGCCTTTCGGAATTCCTGACTCTTCCTGAAGACACTTTAGTTTTACCGTCTCACAAGCTGCCATTCACCGGCCTTCATGCGCGGATCAAAACTCTGCTCGCACATCATGAAGAACGATTATTGGTAACTTTAGACGCCTGTCGCAATGGTGCCACCACCTCCGAGGCAACACATGTTTTGTTTCCTCGTGCGCTCGATGATCATCAATACTTTTTCGCTTTTGGTGAAACCTTGGCTCATCTGAATTTTCTTTGGCATAGTGGAGTCTTATCACGCGAAGAGTCCGCATCCGGCGCCTATGTTTTCCTGACAGCTTAAGCCGAGTTTGCGGCGTCACGGGCAACACGTGATGTTAGGTTAGTGCTCCTTAAAGCCGTCTCTGTTTGCCTATTGTCCTGGCGTACTCTAGCGTATATCGCGCAAAGTGAGCTTTACCCGTCGCCGCGGTGAGATCCTAATTTATGACCCCCCCCGTGCAATCCTTCCAACGAGGCCTGCTCATCCTCGAATATCTAAACCGTCATAATGGGTCTCATGCCAATGCGGTCTCGAAAGGGACCGGCCTTACCCGAGGCACCACATTCCGGCTCTTGGAAACGCTGCGCGGCGGGCAGTACGTGAAGCGTGATACGAATTCCGGGCGGTATTTTCTCAAGCTTCATGTCCGTGCTTTGTCAGATGGATACTCTGGCGAAAAGTGGATTGATGAGATCGCTCAGCCGAAACTTCATGCCTTGGGGCAAGAGCTTGTTTGGCCAATGACTATCTCTACCCCGTCCGGCGTGGATATGCTGATTCGCATTAATACAGATTTTGAAAGTCCTTTGTCTCAGAATCGATTTCTGACGGGCCACCGCGTTCCAATTCTTGAAAGTGCTTCTGGTTTGGTGTTTCTGAGTTTTTGTAATGAGAATCAGAGAGATACATTGATCGAAGTGGCGACCCAGTCAGGCCAATTCAAGAACAACGCTTTCGTCGCTAATCCACAGGCCCTTGAGAATAGTATTAAAGCGGTTCGGCAGGCCGGTTTTGCAAAAAAAGTGGAGGGCAGCAGGTCGGTGATGTCCGTGCCAATTTTTTCTCAGTCCAGAATTCTTGCTTGCCTGGCTATTCGATATTTTTCGACAGCTGTGCGTGATAAGCAGGCCAAAGATCTGTTTCTTCCTCTTTTGAAAAAGGCCGCGGATGAAATCACCGCTGAATTCCCAAGGTTAGCGCCCTAGAACTGCCCGTATGGTGAGCTATGGGTAGTCGTAGCCTAAACGCCTGTGCTGTCCTTCGTTAGGATCCTAAGCACGCATTACCCCCACTACGTTCATAAAAAAGTATAACTCATGAGTGCTATTGTTGCTGGGCCGTTGAAAGGACTTCGTGTTCTCGATTGTGGAACCGCGATTGTCGGCCCGTGGAGTGCAACGCTGCTTTCGTTCTTGGGGGCAGATGCCATCAAGGTTGAGCGCCCGTCAGGGGAAATCACGCGGCTGGCCCGCCCTCATCAAAACGGCTGGTCGACAGCATACACAGTCGCAAACTTGTGCAAGCAGTCGATAGAGCTTGATTTCAAGGACCCAAAGTCCAAGCCGGCCATTGAACGTCTGCTGAGTCAGGCGGATGTGGTGATTGAAAATTACCGGCCAGGTGTTGCGGATAGAATCGGCATAGGGTTTCAGCAAGCCAGCGTGATCAACCCGCACATCGTTTATGGCTCAAGTTCAGGTTGGGGTGACGTCGGGCCGATGCGAGATATGTCGGCTGTGGATTCACATCTGCAGGCCTTCAGCGGATTTGCGTCATTGAACGGCGCTGTGGGTGGGGCGCCTGAAATGTTGCGCTATACCCACATTGACCCCAGTGGCGGAACGTTCCTCGCCGCCGGTGTTTTGCTTGGTGTAATCAACCGGCAGCGGTTTGGCACCGGCAGCCATGTCGTGACCAGCCATCTGGCCATGACCCTGGCCATGCAAGCCAGTCGTATTGCTGAAACTCTGGCCACCAACAAACCTATTCCGCGTTCCGGTAGTGCATGCACCGCGAGTGCGCCGAACCAGTGCTTTAAAACCCGAGACGGTAAGTATATAGCCATAACTGTGCAGACGGCGGACCAATGGACAGCGTTTTGTCGGGCACTTCGCAAACCCGAGTTGGAACAAGACCAGAGATTCTCGTCAAACACCCGTCGTGTAGAAAATAGGGAAGCACTCGCCACAATCATCTCGGATGAAGTTAGTGCGCTGCCGGCCCGATGGTGGATTATTCAATTCGAAAACGTTGATGTGCCCAACTGTACTGTGCTTGATGCGGAGGATGTGCTGGTTCACGCACATATTCTTGAAAACGAATACTTGGTTACAGTTGAACCAGACCATACCGGGCCCATGCTGTCAGGTGGACTTCCCTGGTCATTCTCGAAAACGCACGCTTCGATGGCACGTCCAACACCAGAACCGGGGGCGGATACCACATCCGCACTGGAACATGGGTTTGGGGAAGAAAGAGAGGCAAACAGTTCGAATAAAGCCGCTACAGATGCATGCTTGCCGTTAGACGGCTTGAAAGTAGTTGATCTTACTCAAGGATATGCTGGGCCGAGTATTGGTTTGCTTCTGGCTGAAGTGGGCGCGGCGGTAACAAAAATCGAGCCAAAGGCCGGCGATTGGTCGCGCGATCTGGCGCCTCATTCGGCTGATAGCGCAAGTGAAGTATTCATTGCACTAAATCGCAACAAAACCACCCAGAGTCTCGATCCCGATCAAGCTGATGATGCGCGGGTGATTAAATCCCTAATTGCGGACGCAGATATTCTCCTGATCGACTGGGAGGAAAATCAGAATAGTGCACTGTCGCACCTCATAAAGTCGTCCCAGCATGAACGGCTTATCACGTTAAATTTGTCGTACTTTGGTGAGAAGGGGCCGCTAGCAGGGCGCGCCGGTAGTGAACTGATCATTCAAGCCATGACCGGTTACGTCAAAGCGCTCGGCGCTCCGGAGCACGAACCAATCCGTGTCGGTGCTGACATCGCGGAAAGCGCAGCAACAGGCATGGGGTTGCTCGGTGTTCTTGCGGCGCTCTATCACCGGTACGTATCCGGGGAAGGGCAAACTGTATCCGTCAGCCGGCTGGGAGCGATGATGTCTCTAAGGTCATTGCATTGGGCGGCAATCTCTAATCCGGATGCTTGGCTTGGGCCATCCTACTGTCTCGCAGAAACTGACCCTCCACGGCATGGCTACCGAACTCAAGATAGCAATGTGTTCGTCTCGATGATGAACTTGCGAGAGGAAGCCGGGTTTACAGCTATGTTGGGCGAGTTGGATATGTCTGCTGATGTTGCCGGCAACGAGCGGTTCCTCAAAGAGGGACGCACCACAATTGGCATGGGGTTTCTCAGCGGCGACTACCATGACCTGTGGGAGACTTATCTTGTGCGACGTCCTTCAACCGAAGTGCTGGACATCTTCAATAGAAACGGCGCAACGGCGGTTGCGTTTCCAGAGCTCGACCAACTCATGGAGCACCCCCAAGTCAATGCGCTTGGCCTGATTGACCAGTGCGAAGGGCGCCGCTATTTGAGGGCACCGTGGCGTGGTCCGTGGACACCGCCAGTATTGGTTCCAGTACAGATACAAAACGACAAGCCCCAACGGCGGACTAAAAAAACAGCCAAAGCGGCACAGGGATAAAATTATGGATTTCGACCTGCCAGAAGAAACGCGGATGCTGCAGGGCACGGTGCGTAAATTTGTAGAAAAAGAGCTTTTTCCACTAGAAACATCATTGCCTGACCGTCCCAATTCCCATGAACTTCCCGCCGATGTGAAGGCGATTCTTATGGAAAAAGTCAGGGCCCTTGGGCTCTGGGCCATGGAAGCGCCAGAAGAAATAGGCGGTGGCGGACTTGGTTTGCTCGATCATTGTATCGTTACGGAAGAAGCGTATCGCTGCACGGCAGGACGTTCGCTGTGGTCGTCTCTCTTTTTCCCAGTGCTCAATACCCTCGGCACTCCTGAGCAAAAAGAGAAGTATCTCATCCCGGGTATTAAAGGCGAGTTCCACGGTGCGTCTGCATTCAGTGAACCCAATGCGGCGGGAGATCTTGCCGGTATTCAAACCTCTGCCGAGAAAGTTGACGGCGGCTGGAAACTAAACGGCACAAAGTGCTGGATCAGTCATGCCAAGAGCGCGAAGTTCGTCCTTGTCCTGACACGTCTGAAAGGGACGAGCCGTCATGAAGGCATGACCTGGTTTATCGTTGACGCAGGCACGGACGGTTTTTCTGTGGGGCGCGAACAGCGCATGATTCACGGCCAGTCGACCTACGAGTTGTTCTTAAACGATTGCGTCGTAACAGAAAGCCAATTGCTGGGTGAGCCTGGGCAAGGATGGGGCGCTGGTGAATCAGCTTTGTATCGCGGCCGCGTGATGATCTCTGCGCGCGCCATCGGTATTGCGCAGCGCTGCTACGAGATGATGATCGACTACGCCAAAATCAGACATACGTTTGGCAAGCCTTTATCGAGCCGGCAGGCTATTCAATGGATGATCGCCGATTCTGCGACTGACCTTCATGCGTCCAGGCTGATGGTTTACGAAGCCGCTTGGCGGGCGCAACAGGGTCAGGAAGTGCGAACGCAAATGGCCATGATCAAGGCGTTTACATCTGAAATGGCGGGCCGTGTTGTCGACCGCGCGGTACAAATTCACGGCGCCGCCGGATTATCGGATGAGACCATCCTCGAGCGATGTTATCGCGACGTGCGGCCGATGCGTATTTACGAAGGATCTTCCGAAGCCATGCGCAGTGTCATCGCCCGCAATGAGTTGCAAAGCGGTCGGAACCGCTAAACTCTTCCCGGCCAACCTCTATAGGTCGCGTGCTACACGAAAACCGAAGATGTGAGAGGCCAAGGGCTCAGGATCGCGCCCTCGGAACGCTGGCCGGTGCCGCGAGATCATTGAAAACCAACTCCCGCCTTTTACGCTACGCCGGGGGCAATGGCCTTGTTCTTGATGCGGCCGTTCATCAACTGCGTCGTCTGCGTAATAAAGAATGGAACAGTCTTCATTCCATTCCCAAACATTTCCACCGAGGTCATGCAGGCCAAAAGAATTGGCGGGGAAGGAGCCAGCGGGCGCCACTTTCGTATGCCCGTCATCACAATTTACAGGGTCCCATGAGGAATGCTCCTTAGCGTAGTCCGAAGTTGCACCGGACTGATCGAAAACGTTGCCTGTCTTGCAGGCTCCATCAGGATCTTCACCCCAAGGCCATGTGGTTTGCGTACCGTCCCGTGCCACGTATTCCCATTCAGCTTCTGACAATAATCTATATTTTTCACCGGTCTTGCCGCTTAGCCACATTGTGTAGGCTTTGGCATCGAGCCAAGAGACACAAACAACGGGTTCGTTTTTACGGGGTGGCCGTCCATAGTCGGGGTCTGTCCAGTTGCCGCCGAACATTTCAACTTCACCTCTCCATTTGGTGCAAGCCTGTGACGGGCGATATCCCGTCGCTTCGACGAATGCGCCAAACTGGCCATTGGTGACTTCTGTTTGACCCGCCGCGAAAGCGCGCCGGATCGTGACGCGATGAACCGGCGTTTCAGGCCGAGTTTCATTCAATACGAATTCCCCGCGCTCTGATCCCATGATAAAATCATCGGGCGGAATGACCACCATGATAGGGCAGTTATCACAGTCATTGAAAATAGTGCCCGGTGCATCTTGCGCGTAACAAGGGGCAACAGCTGCCACAAAAAGAAATCCGGTGATGGCGGCACAGATGCTGGGAAGTCCGTTAATGTTCATATCTGTTTTCTCGTTCCGATTGAGAGTGTGTCGCATAGAAGCACTGATTGCATTTAACCGCATTATTGGTCAACATTAGCTCGATATACGAGCTATAAAGAGCCGTCTATGGCTGGCGTCGACAATCAAACTCTATGCACGCGTATCAAAGAACATAGTAGGCAATATGGAATGGAACAGATGAAAAGCTTTCTCACAACATTGGCGCTATTGGGCGTTATTCTTATGGAAATAGCTCCGGTACAAGCTGGAGACTTTTTGATCGTCGGTGCGACCCGTAATACTGGATTGGAAATTGCGAAGATTCTCGTCGCCCGGGGCGATTCAGTAACCGCGCTCGTTCGCCCGACGTCAAATCTCGAAAATCTTGAGCCTCTCAAAGTTGAATATTTCGTTGGTGACGCCATTGAATCTGACGAAGTTTTAAAAGCCGTCCAATCGAAAAAATTCGATGCTGTCTTTTCTACGCTTGGTGGTGGCCGTGGGGAGATGCCCCCTGATCTCGTCGGCACGATCAACATCGTCGATGCGATGGAGAAGGCAGGTTCCCGCCGGCTGATCGTTGTTACTGTCATTGGTCCCGGCAAAAGCATTGCTATGGTGCCTGCGGAGCAAAGGAAGCTTTTAGGTCGGGTCATTGCTCTTAAAGAAGAAGCCGAGAACTACATCATGGCCAGTTCCTTGAACTACACCATCGTCAGGCCTGGACAACTCACCTCTAATCCACGGTCCGGGATTATTAAGTTGAGTGAGGGGACGGAACCGACCGGGCCGGTGACACGAGCTGATCTCGCCGACCTTGTCGTCTGGACCTATGACAACGCTGAAGCGGCGAACAAAGTGTATCAGGTGATCGGTGACGACCCTCTGGCAACGCAGCGTATGGGCGCGCCAGGGTAAGATAGTGTTTCTGCAGATTCACAAGAGAATCTGGTTACACTTTTTCGCGTGTTTACTTTTAAGTTTAGGCGTATCTGGGATTGCCGACTCTAAGACCGTCCTCCATCGCTCCAATGCTGGTCAGGCGGGAACACTCGATCCGCATCTTTCCATAGGTGCGTTCCGTGGCGCGGTATTAACAGAATTGTTTGAAGGCGTCGTTTCTTCAGATGGCTCTGGAAACCTCGTGCCAGCGTTGGCGGGCTCTTGGACAATGAGCCTAGATGAAACGGTTTATACCTTTCACATCAAGGAAGATCTGACGTGGAGTGACGGCACGCCACTCAACGCACATGATTTTGTCTATAGCTTCCGGCGGCTTATGGATCCACAAACCGCATCACGCTACGCGACGTACTATTATCCCATTGTGAACGGGGAGAGTGTGACCCGTGGCGTCGTCCCCCCCGAAGAGTTGGGTGTGGCGGCACCAGATGACCATACCCTCGTATTTTCGCTGAGCCAGCCCACGCCCTACATTCTTGAAATTCTTTATCACGAGGCGGCACGGCCGGTGCCCCGGCATGCCATTGAGAAATTCGGGCAGGACTGGGTCAAACCCGAGAACATGGTGACTAGTGGCCCTTACAGGCTGGTTGAATATATTCCCAACACTTACCTTAAATTGGCTCGCAATGACGCGTACTACGAAGCTGATCAGGTCAGTGTCGACGAAGTCTTTTTCTATCCGATGAACGATAACGCTGCCGCTGTGACCCGCTTCCGCGCCGGTGAGTACGACGAGGTCTTCACCATTCCCCGCGCGCATCTCACAATGATGCAGAAGGAAATGCCGGAGGCCGTCCGTATTGGTCCGATGCCAGGCTTGGTTTACTACGCCTTCAACACAAAAATTGCACCGTTTGATGATGTGCGGGTACGCCGTGCACTTAGTATGGCCGTCGATCGCGAACTTATCGCTGAGCGCATAGTTGGTTCAGGAGAAACACCTGCCCACAATTATCTGCCGCAAGGGTTGCCAGGATACGTCGATCAGCCTGTCGCACCTTATCTTGATATTCCGAAGGCGAAACGCGTTACCGAGGCAATTCAGCTTCTGCAAGACGCTGGTTTTGGTCCCGCCAACCCTCTCTCATTTGAGGTTAGTTTTGATAACCGAGACGAGTACCGGCGCGTTGCCGTTGCGTTGCAGGCCATGTGGCGGCCTCTTGGAGTTTTCCCCGAGCTCCTAAATAAGGAGTTTCAAGTGCATTACGCCGATATGCAGTCCAGAAATTTCCAGATGGCGCAGACATCCATTCTCGCGCCCTACCTCGATGTCTCAAGTATTCTAATTTATCTGGAGTCCGGCGCGGTAGGGTTTAATACCACTGGCTTCAATAATGCTGAGTTTGATGAAGCCGTCAAATCGGCCAATCGAACGAGCGACTTGGAAGTGCGGGCGAAGCTGATCTACCGTGCCGAGGAAATATTGCTTGAACGTGTCCCCGTTATTCCACTTTATAACACGGTCAGTAAGTACCTGCTTAACACGAAGATTAGAGGGTGGGAGCATAACGTGCGCGTGCGTCATCCAGCGCGCTACATGTCATTTGAGTGAACCATGAAAGATGAAAACAAGACACCACCCAAGCGCGTACCGGCGATCAGAACCGTCACCATCAATGGTGAATTAGTCCCTTATGAAGACGCGCGCGTTCCCATCACGGCGCCAGGGCTCACCTTTGCGGTATGTGTGTTCGAAGGCATCCGCGCGTACTGGAACGAAGACCAAAATCAACTTTTCGTGTTTCGCCTAAATGAACATCTTGAGCGGCTTCACTTTTCCGCGAAGATGATCCAGCTTGACCCTTTGCCGCCAATCGATGATCTGTGCAAGCAGGCTGTTGAGACGGTCAAAGCAAATGAGTATCGCGCAGATACTTATATTCGTCCGCAGGCCTTTGTCGATGAGTTCGGCGGCATGTTTGCCAAGGGGCCCGTGACCACCACAATCGCAGCGTATCCACGTTCTCGTATGCGAGACTTTCATGACGGCACTAAGGTCTGCGTCAGCAATTGGCGGCGTCTGAGCGATAACGCTAGCCCGCCACGCGTCAAAGCGACGGCTAATTATCTCAGCAGCCGGCTCGCTGGCTTGGATGCACAAAGCAAAGGTTTTGAGACGGCCATAATACTGTCGGAGTCCGGCAAAGTGAGCGAAAGCACGGGCGCCTGTGTTTTTATTGTGCGTGACGGCATCCTGATTACGCCTCCAGTAACGGCCGGGATTCTCGAAAGTATCACCAGAGATACAATGATGATCATTGCGCGTGAGAGTGGCATGACTGTTGTGGAGCGGGAGATTGATCGCACAGAACTCTACGCTACCGATGAGGCCTTCCTCTGCGGGACAGGTAAGGAAATCACACCAATTATTCAAATTGATCAGTTTGTCGTAGGAGACGGCGCTCCTGGGTCAATCACGAAAATCTTACAAACGGCGTACGATGATCTTGTCTGCGGACGTTCTAAAGATCATGAAGATTGGATAACCCCGGTCTACTAAGTTAGGTTTACGTCTTGCCGCCAATCTGGAACTTCCCATGACTCACGATGTTGCTCTTACATGCGCGCTGACAGGTGCGGGAGATACCTCCGAAAAGAGTGAGCATGTTCCTGTAACTCCAGAGCAGATCGCCAATGCTGCTATTGAAGCGGCAAATGCCGGCGCGTCAATCGTCCATGTTCATGTACGCGACGTGGAGTCGCGGAAGGGCGGGCGTGACCTCGCTCATTTCCAAGAAATCGTCGAGCGTATCCGCGATAATGGAACCGACGTTGTGCTCAATCTAACAGCCGGGATGGGCGGGCAACTGCAACTGGCGGACCAGGATCCGCGAACAACTGGAAACGAAACCGATCTCGTGCCCGCGGAAGAACGTTTTCGTCATATTGAAGATCTCCATCCAGAAATTTGCACTCTTGATTGCGGATCTATGAACTTCGGCGAAGACACCGTTGTGGTGAACCGCCTTATTGATCTGCGTTGGATGGCAAACCGGGCAAAAGAGCTCGGTGTTAAGCCCGAGCTTGAAGTCTTTGACATGGGGCAGATGCAAAACGCCCTGACGCTTATTAAGGAAGGCTTGATCGACGATCCACCGCTGTTCCAATTCTGCCTCGGCATTTCAAGTGGCGCACCTGCCACTGTGGAAGCGCTGCTTGCCATGAAGTCGATGCTGCCTTCGGGCGCGAATTGGGCGGCATTTGGCATATCCCGCTCTGAGATGCCTATGGTGGCGCACACCATGTTGCTCGGCGGCAATGTTCGTGTGGGTCTTGAGGATAACCTCTATCTTGCCAAAGGCGTTCTGGCGACCAACGGCCAACTGGTTGCTAAAGCAAAACATATCGTCGAAGAGTTGGGTGGATCGGTGCTAAGTCCCGCCGCAGCGCGTGATAGACTCAGCCTGACCAAACGTTGGTGAGGCACACGGATAGGAGTGGTCCCATGGCCGAAGCAGTAGTGAGTTTAGAACGGCGGGTATTGACGCCCATAAAAGCGACGGCGGAAAGCCTCGAGGGCTACGGCTACCTTATTGCTGAACCTGATGACAGTGTGCGCGCAAAAATCGAATTCTACGGTAAGGATGCTATCGTCTCCCAACCGGCTCAGTTTCGCAGCAATGAGGATACATGCCTCAACTTGGTGAGTTTCAATCCACGGGCCTATGAAGTTAAGTGGATGGAATACCACACCAAGCATACTCAGACGTTTATTCCGCTATCGGGCAAACCATTCTATATGGTTCTGGGTAAACCCACTGCGCGACAACCTGATGGAAGTTGGGATGACGCCGCATCTGCCTTGCCTGACCCAGACACACTTAGGGCGTTTGAATTTGATGGGTCAGGTGGCATCGTCATGAATATTGGGACTTGGCACGAGGTTCCGTTTCCAATCAATGAACCCACACACTTTGTTTGCATTTGTACCAATGAGGTCAATACGAACCTCGAGGCCGGTGGCCCCGATGGAGAGTGTGAAGGTGGAGATCTGTCCAAACGTAATATCTCCAAGCAATTTGGGTTCACCCTCCATATCGACGTATAGAGTTTTTAATGATTGATTTTTATACATGGTCCACACCGAACACCCGGAAAGTCTCCATCGCCCTTGAAGAGATGAAAGTTCCGTACAAAGTTTTCCTCGTCAACATGAAGGAAAAGGAACAAAAACTGCCTGCGTTTCTCAAGATCAACCCCAACGGCCGTCTCCCTGCCATCGTCGATACGGACAACGATGATTTTGCAGTGTTTGAATCCGGCGCCATTCTGATTTATCTCGCTGAACTGTCGGGGCAGTTTATGCCGTCCGACCCCAATGGCCGGTCAGAGGTGTTGCAATGGCTGATGTGGCAAATGGGTGGGCTTGGTCCCATGCAGGGTCAGGCCAACGTATTCTACCGCTATTTTCCTGAGAAAATCCCTGCTGTTATTGATCGCTATTGCAATGAAACAACGCGGCTGTATCAAGTCATGGATACCCGGTTGAAAGACGTCGAATTTATTGCAGGAGACTATTCTATAGCCGACATGGCATGTTTTCCTTGGGTCGCTCAGCATGACTGGTCGGGGTTGACGCTGGATGATCATCCTCACCTGTTGCGATGGTTTGAAACTGTGGGAGAACGGCCAGCCGTTAAAGTCGGTATGACGGTACCGGAGCCACAGCGGCCACCCGAAAAAATCCTGGAAACGGCAGCGGTCGTTGTCACGAAATAGTGCGCTGTATGTGACAGGCATCCTAAATCATTGAAATTTAAGAGTTTTCACCTACCGACCATTTAGGGCGGGCGCGGTCAAACTGTGCGATTCGGTGTATAGTGGGGTTTGGAACCAGTTGGTGAACCTTCAGTCCTTTGGAGACCTCAATGTCCATATCGGCTCAGTCAAAATCTTTTAAAGTTGTGAACGAACACGAAGATGCATCACGCCGATCGGCTCTCAAGATTGGGCTGATGTCTGGAAGCGGCCTTTCTCTGGCCTTTATGTTTGGCCCTGACTTTTTGACGAAAGCCGGTCACGCGGCAGAAGAAGGTAAATTTGCACCCAATGCCTTTCTAGAAATTGGGACGGATGGCCGAATCCTGATTTATAACCATAGTCCTGAAGTGGGGCAGGGCGTTATCACTGCGCTACCTATGATCGTTGCCGAAGAACTGGATGCGAACTGGGGTGACGTAGATGTCGAGCAGTCCGCCATCAGTGCAGAGATCTATGGCCGCCAGATTGCTGGCGGGTCTTTTGCGGTTCCAAGTTCTTGGGATCAGTTGCGCCAAGCAGGTGCTGCCGGTCGCAGCATGTTGGTAACGGCAGCAGCCGAGCACTGGGGTGTATCGGCAGACGAATGCTCCACCCAAGACAGTGTTGTGACCGATAACACTAGTGGCCGGACATTGTCATACGGTGAACTCGCCACGCGCGCGGCTGGTGTTCCCATTCCAGACCCCAAATCCCTAACGTTGAAGGCACGGGAAGATTACAAGATTCTCGGCACTCGGGTTGGTGGTGTGGAAAACGACAAAATCGTTTCTGGTCAGCCGTTGTATGGCAGCGACATTGTTATTCCCGACATGGTTTACGCCACATATACACGCTGTCCTGCATTTGGTGGGCGCGTGGTGTCTGCCAATCTGGATCAAGTACGATCAATGGACGGCGTACTTGATGCCTTTATTTTAGAAGGAACTGGCAACGCACAGGAAGTTGTGCCTGGCGTGGCAGTGGTCGCAAATTCTACATGGGCCGCCATGAAGGGCCAAGGTGCACTTGATGTTGTTTGGGACGAAAGCAAAGCGTCCAAAGACAGCTGGAGTGGATCAGTTGCGCGGGCTAAGGCGCTAGCCGGCGCGAAAGGTGACCAAGTCCTATTTGATAAGGGTGATGCCGATACTGTTATTGCAGATGCACCGGTCAAAATCGTTGATGCGCTCTACACGTATCCGTTCATTGCTCACGTTAATATGGAGCCTCAAAACAGCACGGCCTGGCATCGCGGAGATGAAATCGAAGTGTGGGCGCCGACACAAACACCGCAGCGGGCCGTCACCTCAGTCGCTAAAGTTTGGGGCTTGTCAGAAGATAAAGTGAATCTCCATCAAATCAGAGGCGGCGGCGGATTTGGTCGTCGTCTGTATAACAATTTCGTTTGCGAAGCTGTGGCGATCTCCGAGAAGGTCGGCGCGCCCGTAAAGCTACAGTGGACTCGGGAAGACGACATACGCCACGAGTTCTACCGGCCTGGTGGATTCCATTATATGTCCGGTGCGGTAGACGAGAACGGTAAATTGGCGGCTCTTCGAGATCATTTCGTTACGTTCAGTGAAGACGGTGAAAATGCCATTGGGCTTGCTAGTCTGACTGAAACCGAGTTTCCGGCTCCGCTCATCGACAATGTCAAATTTACCCAATCTTTGCTGCCGTGGAGCATTCCATCGGGGGCGCTGAGAGCGCCGCGCTCCAACGTACATGGATTTGTCTTCCAGTCGTTTTTACATGAACTGGCAGAGGCAGCAGGCCGCGATTACGTGGAATTTTTGCTAGAAGTTGCTGGCGAGTCTCGCTGGCTCGACCCAGGTAATATTAGAACTCTTCATACGGGCCGAACCGCTGACGTGATCAAGCTGGCCGCTGATAAAGCTGGGTGGGGCAAAGAATTACCTGCGGGACATGCTCTTGGGCTCGGGTTCTACTTTAGTCATGCCGCACATATTGCTGAAGTAGCCGAAGTGAGTATGGAGGCTGATAATACCGTACGGGTTCTCAGGGTTACGGTTGCTGCAGATGTGGGGCCCATCATTAACATGAGCGGTGCCGAGAATATGATGGAAGGCTCCGTGATCGATGGCATCAGCACCATGTTTGGCCAACAACTGACAATCGAAAACGGCCGTATTCAGGAAGGTAACTTCGATCAATATCCGTTGTTAAAGATGGCTGACGCGCCTGAGGTCGATGTCCATTTCATACAGTCGGAATACAGACCGACAGGTTTGGGTGAGCCAGGCTTGCCGCCTTTGCTGCCAGCGGTCGCGAACGCGATATTTGCCGCCTCAGGTCAGAGGGTGCGCTCCGTACCGCTCAAACTAGAAGGCTTCGCCGTCTAAACCGCGACTATAGACCCAGCGCACCCGGATTAATCCGGTTGTCTGGGTCAACCGTTTGCTTGATCGCTCGAATCAGTGCGGCTGTCGTGTCCAATCGCGATTCTAAAAACGGGTAGCTGCGGCCGATCTGCAAATGGGTTCCGCCAAGCTTTCTGAATACGTCTGCAAGTCCGACGCGAAGGTCTCCAACTGCTTTCCAGGCATCGGGATCGTGCGCATATGTCTCTTTAGTCTTGAGAAAGTCTTCTTCCAGATAACTTTCTATCATGTCGGTGCGACGGTCTTTCCAATACAGATTTACTTCGACCAGCATGCGTGATTGACCAATCAAATTGCTGGTCAGCCCCCAGACAATGTCATGCTTTTCAATGACGTCCTTTTGGGAATCCATATAAGCGTCAATATCATCCAGGATTGTTTTCTGAAGCGAGTGCGGCAGTATTCCATGCATTGGCGCCCAGCGGTCGCCGACCGGACCAAGCAACATGATTGGTGCTGGAAAAGGAGAGCCGCGCATGACTTTGGGAATACTTGCCTCTATCTCTCGTCCATTCAGATTTTCGCAAACGCTTTTGACGATTGCCATCGCGCTATCAGCATCATGGTCATCCCGGCCATCAACCGAAATGTGGATTGAATGACCAACTTCCTTCAAGTATCGGCGCCCGGCGGCGGCCACCTTGAAAGCTTCCTTCATCCCACGCAGAATTGAACTTTGTCCTTTGGCGATGCCAAGGAGTTTGTCGATATCATCAGACAATCCAGTCGAAGCGATGCGTTCCGACAGGAAAAATGGATCAAATCCAAAACATTCAGAAACCAGACCAAGGCGGCCAATCGCTCCCATGGCGTCGGTATAGTCATCTCGATCACTGAAACTATATGCTGCAAATCGAACTTCTGCGGGCCGGGGAATAAGTTGGAGTGCGATCTCTGCTTTGATTCCGAGAGCACCGCTGTCACCGAGAAACAATCCGGTCAAATCTGGTCCATAGTACCGGTTAAAAGGGCTGGGACTATCAGGTGTCGCCCAGGATCCGGTGAGTAATTCTTCGCCGTCTGCAGTGATGATGCGAAGGCCGATTACACTCTCGGCCGCCATACCGTATCGACCAGAACCATAGTTAACAGCGTTCTGTGATAAAACGCCCCCAACCGTCGCATGTAATCCCGACCCAGTCCCCCAAAATGGAGTACGTAGACCTAATGGTATTAATGCTTCGTTTAACTGATTCCATGTGACACCAGCTTGAACGCGTACGTACATGTCGTCCTGATTAATCTCACTAATTTCGTTAAGGCCCTGCATATCTAAGAGAACAGTGTCGTCCTGATCAGTAAGGTATCCAGCTGTATAGGATAAGCCGCTGCCGCGCGCGGCGATGGCCAAATTTTCTTGCGCAACTATTTTCACAATTGTTTTGAGTTCGTCGAAGGAGTGGGGTTTAACCACCGCAAGGGGAGGACAGCGTTCGTAATAAATGTCTTTGCCGTAAAGGGCGCGTCCATTTTCGTCGGTGATCACGTGATCAGGCCCGACCGCTTGTATTAGGGCTGTAACGGCTTCTGTGGATGTCATGGGTTGCTCCTTTAACGGCAGTCACGGACCGAGCGCAGACGGTGAGCTATTCTTGGTCTCGTGGTGAGAACACTTTAGTCTATCAATGAAACTGCACATTGAAAAAGCGCAGAGAGAGGAAAGGGACGTATGCCGACTGTCTTTATAACAGGTGCTAGTCGTGGACTGGGGCTTGAATTTGCTAAGCATTACGCCGCTGACGGGTGGCAGGTCGTCGCCACATGCCGTAATCCAGGCCAAGCATCTGATCTCCAGGTTTTGGCAGCGCAAAATCCGTCCGTTTCAGTTGAGAATATGGACGTTTCAGATCATGAGGCGGTGGACCGCCTGGCGGCAAAGATGGCTGGTCAGACCATTGATGTGCTCATCAACAATGCCGGGATCGCGAGCAACGACTTTTCGGCACAAATGCTGGGGGGTTTTGACTTTGACGCCTGGGCCAATTTGTTGCGCACGAACACATTTGGGCCAATGAAAGTGTCAGAAGCTTTCATGGAAAACGTTGCTAAAAGTAGTGACGGGAAAATCTCAGCCGTTTCCAGCACGGTCGGTTCTCTGTCTCAAATGAATGATTATCCTGTCTATCCCTATGCGACGAGCAAGGCAGCACTAAACAAAGCCATGCGACTGATGGCCCAGCAGCTGCGGGACCGAAACATCGCTGTGATTTGTCTCTGTCCAGGGCATGCCAAAACAGATATGGGCCTCTCGGCGGACGGCGCTTCCGTCGAAGTTGATGATGCGGTCTCCGGGATGCGTAAACAAATCGACGATTTGTCTATGGATACCTCTGGCTCTTTTAAGCGCTACAATGGCGAAACGATAGCCTGGTAAGGGGAGGGCGGTGCCGTGGATGGCTCAGCACCAAGTTACATTCCGACACGAGAAGAAATTACACAGGCCGCCCGTGATCTCATTCCGGCACTCCGCGAACGCGCGTTAGCGACGGAGGAGAACCGGACCCTATTGCCGGAAACGGTGGCTGATCTCAAAGCGGCGGGAATCCACAAGATATTCACGCCGAAACGCTACGGCGGCTTCGAGATGGATTGGGGTGCCCATGTAGATGTCACCAAAGAGCTTGGCAAAGGATGCGGTTCGACCTCTTGGGTGGCGTCAGTCGTCTATTGCCATAGCTGGCTGTTGGCGCGTTTCCCGCCAGAGTGTCAGGAAGAATTCTGGCCTGATAATCCCGACGCCATTATCGGCACGGCGTTTGCCGGTGGCGGTTCTATGACGGAAACAGAGGGTGGCTACATTCTCAACGGGCAATGGAAGTTTTCGAGCGGAATCAACCATTCAGACTGCGCGGTTGTCGCCGCCAAAGTTGGTGGGTCAGACGACGACCCCCACAGCGGGCGGACACAAGTCTTCCGCATGGCGATGATCCTGCCGTCTGAATACGAAGTGATCGATGTTTGGTATTCTGAAGGACTACGCGGCACGGGCAGTAACGACATCAAGGTCGTGGATCAATTCGTTCCGGCGCACCGGACGATCCTTACCGAAGAAGCAACGGGGATGAAGCCGCCAGGCGCAGTGCTACACGACAGCTATATCTATAACGTCGAATTTTCACCGTATTTCTTTACGCTCGTTACGGGTCCCATGTTGGGTACAGCTTTGGGAGCCTTAGAACAGTATTGTGAGCTGACCAAAACGCGCCTTGGCCAGATGTTCAAAGAATCCATTGCTGAACAGGTGCCGGTACAAATACGTGTGGGTGAATCAGCAGCAGAAATTCAGGCTGCTACATTGATAGTCGATAACATCAGCGACTACCTGCATGAAGAAGGTAAAGCAGGCCGGGAGCTCCCCGGTACAACACTTATGACCATTCGCCGTGACTTAGCTCATGCCTCCCGGCAATGTCTTGCAGCGGTGACACGACTGTCGGGCATGATGGGGGTGTCGGCGCAAACGGGAAACAATCCGGTTCAGCGTCATTTCCGCGATTGCCGGACTATTTCAACCCATGGCGGACTTCAATGGGATGCCAGTATGGGGCCCATTGGGAAGCGCATGCTGGGCCTTCAAACCGGTGACGCGAAAGTAGACGATGCAATACCGTCTGCTGATCTGGATAAAGTTTTAATTAGTTAAGTAACCAGGAATTCAGTTTATGGCTCGGGATCACGTAGAATTCGTCCAATCGCAAGTCTTGCCGTTCTCAAAAGGCCTCTATGGCGGCGCCCGCCCAGAGCTAGATATGCGCATTCTTAGCATTGATAACGAAGCGGGTGACGCTTCGACCATGCTGAAATGGCCTGCAGAATGGTCCCGCACAGAGCCTGAACATCTGGATTGTGATGAAGAGTTTCTCGTTCTCGAGGGCTCCATAGAGATCAACGGCAATCTCTATCGCAAGCACGACTATGCTCACTTGCCGCAGGGCTACTTGCGCACAAGTCAGTCGAGTGAAAAGGGGGCCGTGACGCTGTCGTTTTTCTCGTCAGAACCTCATTCCATTCAGTCTGACTTAGCGGGCAACGGTTTTGATCCCAAGCGCCTGGTTGAGCATATCGAGACCATCACCCATGAAGCCATGACCGATGTGGGAGAGAAGTTCGACACGCCCGACTGGGACCCGACCGGCACCTTCCATAAATCACTTTATGAAGATCCCTATACCGGCGAGCGCACTTGGATGATCGGCATGGCGCCCCACTGGAGTACTAACCTTTGCGAGGTGCATCCGGTCGTGGAAGAAGAGTTTTCCATCCTCGGCGACCTCTGCTTCCCCCTCGGGAATTTCCGTGACGGTGCCTATTTTTGGCGCCCGCCCGGCATTCAGCATGGTCCGTTCGCGTCGTGGGGTGGGTCCTTGCACATCGTGCGCTGTAAAGGCGGGCCTTTCGCGACGGAATGGGTCGAAGGCGATCCACCCGATTGGTACCCGGAGTACAATCCCGTTCTGCCGCCCCAATACGAGAAGCATGTCAAAGCCGGCGTAAACTACGACCGGGAACCCAATTACTGAGGCACCGCGTTATGGCCAAGCCAGCATTCCACCACGTCCGCTCTCACGCCATGGACTGGGAAGACGACCCTGACATCCCGGGTTTTCGCCAGAAAGTCCTCAACTTTGATGAATCCACTCAGGCAGTGGTACGCCTGTGGTTCATTCCACCGGATTGGGGTGAGGATATTTTTGACGGTGAACCCGACCGCCACTATCACAAGTCTGTGGTCGAACGCGGCTTTCATCTCTACGGCGATTTCCCCCATTGGGAGTTCAACAGCGTCGAGGACTTTGACGGCGACCTTTATGTCTTCAACCGCGGCATCTTCATGAACCGCCCACCTGGAAGTCTTCATGGCCTGCTTCCTGAACCTCGCTCAAAGGCCGGGGCTGTCATTGTCTATTGGAACACGGGCCCTGGTTCGAGCATCAAAGACCCAGAGTTTGAGAACGAGACAATCACGGTTCCATTCGACAAAGATGCCAAAGTGGAAATCAACGCCTTTAATCCCTGCACGATTACGCAAACCGAAGACATGGCATGGCAGGCTCATCCTGATACCGACGCCTGGAAAATCAAACGTCTATGTGAGGCTGACTATGGTGCTGATTCCGTTGACCTCGTTCACATTCCAACGGACTGGCAGCCCTCGGATATCAGCGCATACGACGTAGTTGCTCAAACGGCTAAGCCATGGCTATACGTGGTCAATGGCAATCTCAATGTCACCGTCGGAGACTCCGGGCTTAAGCTCGCGCAGGACGATTTCCTGATGTGGTCGGCGGACGCACCGCTTTTGCTTCCCGATGAGCCGCTCAGCGATGTGGGCTGCACCGTTTTATGTTCGGGCCATACGTTGACGGCGGCTACAGCCTGATGAGGTCCCGGGGCAAGGTGTAAAGTCGCTCCGCACCATTCTTTGTGATGAGCATGCTTTCCTCGAAGAACATGCCGCCCCAGCCCACTTCGTGGAGTTCAAAATCCATGTTGAGGACCATATTCTCTTCAATGGGGAAGTCACCAAGTGTTCCACCCGCAATAAACGGTACCTCAATGTGGTCCAGCCCAATGCCGTGAATGAACGCCAGTTCGAATGGCGGGCAGCCGTTTTTACGAACAGTTTCGATAGCCTGATTTCGCAGGTCTCCGGTCGACAATCCAGGTCTCATAGAACCATAGCAAGCTTCTGCACCTGCCTTAAAACCCTTCCAATAGGTTTCCATCTTTTCTGACGGCTCGCCAAGCACGACAGTGCGTTGGCAGTCGCCCATATAGCGGCGCCAGCGCATCATGCTGTCGAAACACACTTGATCACCTTTTGCGATCGGGTAGTCCTTAAACACTCGTCCGGCACCCGCACTTTTTCGCCCGGCCCCATTGAAAGCCGCCAGCACACGCCCGCCTTGTTCAGCCACGCCCACTTCATAAGCTATGACGACATCACCCCAAGTACCGCCCTCATGAATGGCCGCAAACGCTTTCTTCATGGCCTTTTCGTTCTTTTGGGCTGAGGTGCGGAGAATTTCAATTTCATCTGGAGTCTTAACCATGCGAATTTCGAACAGCAGGTTGGTTGCGTCGGTGATGGTCGCATCCTTAAGCGGTTCGCCCAAAACATCCGCGAACCTTGTGTCGTCAAAACCCAGCTTGGCTTTGGTGAGACCCATGTCTTGAAGTGCCTTGACGGCCGTCTCGAATACGCCGACGTAGTGATTTTTCTCAACATCGTCGACCATGCGACGCATGGCTTGTTCTTCTTTCGTGAATTCGACATCCTTGGCAAAGGTATGGACCTTGAGTACGCCCCCATAGATACCGAAGTAATAGAGGCGGAGGTCAGGCATCCATGTGGGTCGTTCGTGCAATACGACGGCCTCAATTTCAGTAGTAATGAGGCAGGGCGCGATGTCAGGCGAGCGTGGCAGAATGGCGCAGGCGAGCCACGGTACGTCGTAAATAAAGTCCGTATCGTAGTCGCTCATGTACACCACATTGTTGGGCGTAACTGCTATGAGAGCATCCAAGCCCTCGCGGTCCATAATTTCGTTGGCGCGATCCCGGTTCAGCAGCATCTATTTAGCCGCCTGTTTAGCAGCATGCTCGTCGTAGACAGTTTTCATGGTGACGATGGCTTTTTCAGCAGTCGGAAACCCCGCCTCAAGCCCGGTCAGCATAAGAATCTCTTCCACTTCCTCCTGGGGAATATTGTGGTAGGCCGCCATCTTGAAGAAGAATTCCGCTTCGTCCCGGTGCAGGCCGACAAACAATGAAATGGCGCACATGATCTTGGTCTTAAGTTCGACCTTGTCCATCTCCCAGATGGGCACCATGACGTTGATGAGTTTTTCGTGAAAGGCCGGTGGGCGCGTCGCCACAATCCACTGATAGATTCCTTCGCCCTCTTCAGGCCCCCATAATTTATGAGTTACGGCGCGAAACCGCGCCTCCATATCATCTGCCATGTTACCCCCTAATTTTGTGTTGTTAGGCTTTCTCGCCGATGGTCATCCACCATGGATAAGCGCCAAAGAAATAGTTCACATCGGTACTCCACCCTGTGAGGTGGTTCGGCAGCTGTTCTTCACGAACATCCGCATAACCGACACCATTTAAAATGTCTTTGCGGTCCAACGAGAAGAACAGCGGTATGAACGGATCTTCCATCCGCCGCCCAGTGGAATCTAAGAGAAACTCTGAAAGCGGGTGATAGTCCTCGGTCAGTACCTTAAATGGCGGCGATTCCATAATCGCGAACCGGCCGCCGGGCTTGAGTATGCGCAGCGCTTCACGGGCGATGTCATCCATCGCTTTGCGGTTGACCTCATGATACAGCCAGATGGCTGTGACCAGATCGACGCTATTATCCTCAAACGGCATGTCTTCAGCATGCGCCTGAACAAAGTGCACTTCCTTGCCACGTTGTTCGGCGAGTTTATGTCCGTATTTCAGTTGTGGTGCTGCGTAATCAACGCCATAAACTTTGGCGTCTGGGTAGAGATCACAGTAGGGCAGCGTGCTCTTACCAATGGCGCACCCTAAATCAACAATGGTTTTGTAATCACCTTTGGGAATGCCGTTGGCCAGCGCCCAGCCCATTTCGTCCTTGTCGTCACGATGACAGAGGAAGGGGCCGATCATCCAGTGATACATAATCCCGGCAAAGGCGCTTCCATGATAGCAGCCGGGCTGGGTGTGTATTTCGACGTTCTTGTAATACCGCGGCGGCTGAATCTCTGGGTTCAAAGTCAGGCTGCCTAACGCGCCAGGTTCATTGAACGTATCCAGCCATTCAATAACTTCATCTTTCTGATTTTCTAGCATGTCCAGCACAGTCTGAAACATCATGGCGTGGTTGTTATATTCAAAGAACGCGCCAAACCGGTAGGCCGTGGATTTTTCCATTAAAGCTTTAGTGTCTGAGAGAGACGGATCAGATCCCAGCTTTTTCTTATTGTCCTCGTAAAACGAGACCATACCGGGCCCGATGCCGGTGGAGTTGTACTCCATCAGGCCGGAGATAAAATCGTACTTAGCCTGTTTGGTGCGTGAGAATTGGAATTCCATGATTGCCACTCTTTCAACCCGGTGAAGATTGAAAAGTTTATCTAGGGGGGCGGGCTAGTGCAAATTCAGGAACGGCCAAATTGGCAAGTTGTCTAACCCAGGGATTCTCCCTGAAAAAGCCATTTTGCTTACATTCTTGAGGTTTGGCATAGTAATCTGCTGGGCTACAGGGCAATGCAAATGAGATAAGCGCCAATTGCAGGCGTCAAAAGGGGAAAGTCCAAAAGGGGAGAGCATGGCGAAAGACTATTTCTTAGATGATGACCCGGCGGTCGACCGGGTGATGAAGGTCGTGGTTGCTTTGGCCCGCGAAACCTATGTCTTGAAAGACCGCCTGGGGATCGTTGAGAGAAAGCTTGATGAAAAAGGTGTGGTCAGCCGCGCCGATCTCGATGATTTTAAGCCGACCCCGGAAGAGGAAAAAGAGATTCTCGCCGCCCGTGATGCGTTTGTGGAGGACGTTATGTCGCCAATTGTCAGTGATAAAATCAAAGTCGATTAATACACGTTAGATTCGTTTCAGATTCTCGGAGTTACCCCTTATGTCAGCCGATAAGTCGTTTTGGTCCCAGGTTCGGGGATATCCGTTGATTGTGTTTCTGACGTGCTTGTTGGGCTGGAGCCTGACCAGCATGGACCAGTCCCTGTTCGGTTATGCGGTCCCTGGCATCCAAGAGGAGTTTGGCGCCAGCTACAGCGACGTTGGTTGGATTCTTTCCATATCATTCGTATTTGCCGCGTTCACGTCAGCCCTCATCGGTACACTGACGGACCGCTATGGCCGGCGTACAATGTTTCTGTTCTGTCTGGCTTTTTCAGCGTTGCTGGTTGGGCTGCACGCCTTTGTTATCGGCCTTATGAGCCTGACGTTGCTTCGTATGTTCGCCTTTGGGCTCAGCAATGGCTTGGCACCTATAACTACGTCTTTTGTGGCGGAAACAGCGCCGGCGCGTTATCGCGGCATGATGGTGGCCCTCATTCAATGCGGATATCCCATCGGCTGGTTTGTCGCGTCTTTGTTTGTTGTACCGCTCATTGCCGCCTTTGGCTGGCGCTATATTTTTGCTCCGGCTCTGTTGGTTATTCCCATTGCGTTTATAATCGTCCGCTATTTGCCCGAAAGCAAACGTTTCACCGAAGCTAAGGCGAAACGTGAAGCTGAGTTGGCAGAGGGTGGTGCTGTCCAAGAAGAGCCATTCTTTCAGCGTATCAAGGACCTATTTGCACCAGACCTTCGTAAGCGATCCATTATGGTTTTCATTGCATTCTTTTGCTTTGGTGGCGCCTATGCGGGAACCGCGTTTTTCTTCCCGGCCTACTTTAATGAATTTCGTGGGTACTCTGTCGAAACGGCGACCAAGATCGTTGGCATGTCATACGGCGTTGGCATACTTGGCTATATTGGTGTGGCTTTCGTCGGAGAGTTTGTTATGACCCGAAGGAATACGTTTGCGTTGTGGGCAATCCTTGGTTCGCTGGCCACGCTGGGCTTGATGTGGCTGCCCGAGACACAGTTCCAAGACATGCTCTGGTTTGGCATCATGGCGGCGTTCTTTTATGGCAATGCAGCAGCGCTTTCCATGTTTATGGCAGAGGTGTTTCCAACTCGCGTGCGGGCGACGGCCGCCGGACTGGTCGGGTCATTTGCCCTCAATCTAGGTCACGCGACATTCCCGATTTTTGTCGCCTACGGCATTGAGACCATTGGCTGGCAATGGTCGTTCACACTTGCCGTAGTTCCGTTCATGCTTATTGCAGCGATGGCGATTATGTCTCTCGAGAACACCAAGTCAGGACTGGATCTGGAAGAAATCGCGCAATAACGAAGATGTTCTATTCGCCTTACTCGCTTTCTAGGCGGCCCATTGCGCCCATGATCTTCCAGTCGCCGTCTTCGTCTTTAATCCACACATGACAAATGTGGTAACGCTGATCGACGGCTGTCCCGTTCGGCAGCATGGTGCGGTGGGTGTTGTAGTAAATGACGGCCGTATTGCCATGCATGGCAAGATCATCGAAGACCAGCGCCAGCTTTTCTGCATTGGGTATGGTGATCCGATTTTGGTTTTCTTTTAGCTGCGACAGCGGTGAAGGCGCAGGAATACCGGGTGGCCAGCCAATGTAATTGGGTGAGGCGTTGGCAATGTAATAGTCGAGGCCGGTTTCGGCGCGAGCTTTGTATATGGCCAGTTCCTTAGCCCAAATAGCATCTTTTGCGGCCGTTCTTTCCGCAATGGTTTGTGCCTGTAACGTGGCGGTTGATCCCATGAAAATGAGCGCAGACAAAATAATCGGTAGATGCTTAAACATAATAAATTCCTTTGTTGCATTATGAAGCGGGTTGCGGCGTTGGGGCGGTTTCGCCCGGTGCACGAACAATCCCGCGCATGATGGTGTTTGGAAGAAACACATTGTCCCAGGGCTTATCCCGTGGAGGAGCATTGCCAACTCTAAGAATGACTAGTTCCTGCGACGGCACAATATAGACAACCTGATTGGAGTTGCCGTCGTAGAGGTAGAGGTCATTCGCTAAATACGGTTCTGAATGCAGAGTGCTCTGCAAGTTCGCGATATCGGGATTACCCGCGCCACGACGTTCCACATAAGGGCCGGGAACGTAAAGTCCCATCCCGGTGTACGGATTCTGCGGCGTCACTGTTTTGGACTCGGTGACGTAGCCTTCCGGCAGAAGCCTCTTGCCGTCCCATAAGCCTTCGAAATACGACAGCAATCCAAGTCGCATGAAGCTATCTGCCGGTAGCATGATGCAGCAACCGGAATGAACGGTGCCGCCCGGCCTGTTGAGCCACACCTCGCCACCCTTCGCACCCAAAGGTTTCAGAACCTGTTCTGAAACCCATTCGCTATAGCGCACACCCGTAGCCCGCTCGATCAGGGGCGCCACCATATCCGAAGTGGCATTGGAATAGGCGTAGCGTTCGCCAGGCTTATGGGTGAGCGGATATTCATTGATGATGATGTCAGCGTGATGGGGATGGAGGTATGAACGATTGAGAATGCTCTCCGCCTCACGCGCCATACCTTGGCGGAGGAACCCTGTGCGCATGTCGAGCACATGCCGGACCAGCATGTTTTCTCGGTCCGTTCCTTTCCATTCGGTGATGAAGTCGCTGATCGGTTGATCCAGTGAGCCGATATACCCTTCGGCAATAGCGCGGCCGATAGCAATAACCGTTACAGGCTTGGCCAATGACCGACCTACAACCAATGTGTCTGCGGTATTGTCCTCGAAATATGTTTCGCGAATCAATTTACCCTTATGCCAGACCATGAACGCTTGTGAATTGCGTTCACCGGCGAAGGACTCAGCCGTGTCAATAGCTGCTTTGCGAATGGTGATGCCATCGGGGCCAGAATCTAGCGGTTGGAAAGAGTCTGTGCCAGCGATGTCTTCCAATGGGTCGTAGGAATAGCCGCCAATATTTCCGGACCGACCGCCAAATAATGCCTCTAAACGTGAAAGATAAAGTGCCTCAGCTTCAGGAGGATAGGCTTTTGAACCATCATCCGCCGCGTACAACGGAACAGGTTCAAAGGCGACAAGCCCCAGACAGACAACTAGCCACAATCCATTCAGGTAAACCGAGACTCTCATTTTGTACTCTCACTATCATTTACTGAAAACCGTTCTCGCAGACCCGGATGACATCATGAAATGTTGGTGAAGTCTATCGGCTCAATCACCACGTCCAACCAATTTATCGACGCATGCATAAAAATCATGGACCTAAAAGAACAGGGGATTTTGATCACGTGTCATAACCCCGAATGCCCTATGCTGGGTCGCCAATAGAGCTAATTTGGAACGTCTACGGAGTGCCCCAGTGTCTGACTCAGCAAAGTCTATAGATCACTTTTACTCTGCGAAGCGCTTGCTCAATATGGAGCGGGCCTATCAGACCATGGACAAATACGGCCTTTCTGGATTGGTCGCCTCGACGTCTCTGAATATCTATTACCTCTCAAGCCACAGCGGCATCATGCAGTGGATGGGCCGGCCATTCTCCACATTTGCGTTTTTTCCGCGCGACGAAAATGCACCACCGGCGCTCATTCTCTCTGCCGTGATGTTGTATCACCTGGACTACCGGCCTACCTGGATGTCGAATGTGCAGACCTACACCCTGCCTTCGCGGGATGAATTCGGTAAAATTCAGTTCGATGACATAGGCGTACCCAAAGCCACACCCAAGACCAGCTTCTGGCCGGTCGGGCCTGGGCCTTATAACGCACGAGACAATCTTCAACTGGCTATGGCCAAAGCCTATGAAGGAAAATCGAGTGCATCGCCGCTCTACGCGCTCAAGAAAGCCATTGAAGAGGGAGGTGCAGCGAGTAGTACTGTTGGATTCGACGATCCCCGCGTGGTGCCCTGGCTTCAAGATATAGGTCTATCGAAACTTAAGGGGCGGGACGCGCTTAACATTTTCAAAGAAATCCGCATGGTCAAAACGGACAATGAAATCGATCTATTGCGGCAAGCATCTCAACGTAATGAGACAGCTCTTAACTATGCCATCGATCAAATCGAGCCCGGTTTTCCGCTAGAGGGTATCGAGTTGGCCCATGCCCGAAAATGGGCTGATTTAGACGGCCGCGGTAAGTGGCTGATCGCCAATATCCATGGCCTTAATTCTGGTGAGGTTCAAGCCGGTGACTTCATGAAGTTGGACAGTGTCGGCGTGTACAAGGGATATCATGGCGATGTGGGACGCACGGTCATGGTCGGTGATCCGCCAGGCAGCCTGATCAAACGCATCGAAGCGGACACCAAATGCGCCCGCGTTGTTTACGGCGCTGTGAAGCCTGGCATGAAGTTCTCTGAAGCCAGCGACATGTTCAGAGATCTCATGCTTCAAGAAGGCATCGAAACGGGTTTCGGTGCCCCCCACAACGTTGGCCTTGAACACACCGATCAGCCGGTTGATCTCGGTGATTATCCGCTCGGCACGTTCGATCAGGATCTCACGTTTGAGGCGGGTACAGTTTACACTTTGGACATGCCGTACAACGAGGTCGGCTGGGGCACCACGCACGTGGAAGATATGATTGCCGTGCGCGAAAACGGATACGAAGCGCTGTCATCCATGGACACCAGCCTCATAGTGCGCCCCGCTTAACAGGAATAAAAATCATGATCGTGCGAGTTCTAAGCGTCGTCGTGCTTGGTTTTATTTTGGCCCAACAATGCCATGCCGCTAATAACTTTATTGTGCCGCCGGAACGCGCCGCTGATGCGGAAGAGATTTGGGGCCAAGAATTGCGCATCTATGAAATGAGGGCAGGCGGCGACATGGGCTATTACCTATCGCTGGCCAATCCGGGATACATGGCCTGGCCCGCGCCGGCAGATGAGCCACTAAGTTATACTGAATTATCGAACCGCATCGGTGATGGCCAATTAATGGAGGCCGGTGAGCTTATTACCTTAGCCAAGAAAGGCCTGTCTTTTGATGGAGATACCGCGTTGGCCTTCTTTGAAACCCATCGCACCCGGCGGGCTGGCGGTGCAGCCGTGGACGAGCGCTTCGAAAACATCCATGTTTGGGTTAAGCGGGAAGGGGATTGGCGGCTTATCGCGAACATGTCGCGACCGGTTATCGAGAATCGCCAAAGTCTTGGAAATCCTACTATTATCAGTGACGGAAATTAGTGAGCAACAGCGGGCAGTCTCACACCGCACCTATTAGATTGTAGCTTGGAATAATCCGCCCGCATGTTCGTTCTCTATCTCATCGTTTTTGTCGGACTTACCGGGGTCGGCATAATTATTCCCCTGTTCCCCTTTTTCGGCGAACAGGTGGGCGCTACACCCGCCCAGATTACGATGCTTATGGCGCTTTTTGCCGCTGGTCAGTTCGTGGCGTCACCATTTTGGGGATGGCTCAGTGATCGCATCGGCCGGCGGCCGGTTTTTGTTCTCACATTGGCTGGTGGGGCAGCGTCTTACATCATTCTCGGCATTGCAGAAACCGTACCCGCTCTTTATCTGGCGCGGGTGTTTGGCGGGCTAATGGCAGGAAATGTGCCTGTCGCTTTTGCCGCCGCGGCTGACATGACGGCGGGGGAAGACCGTTCCAAAGTTATGGGACGCATCGGCGCGTCGTTCTCGCTCGGATTTATTTTAGGGCCGGCCATTGGCGGCTTTTTGGCTGGGTCTGATCCGCAGGCAACTAACTTTTTGCTCATCGCCATGGCAGCGGGCGGTATGAGTCTTCTGGCTCTACTCCTTTCTATTCTTGTGTTTAAGGAGTCTCATCCACCTTCGAAGCGCAATTCTCGCCCCCTTGATTTTGGTTCCTCTGCGATTCGACGTTCTTTTCGGTTTTTTGGAATGCCCGTTATCGGCGCGTTAATCGTCATGAATTTTATTTTCATTGCAGCAGGGGCCATCATCGATTCCACGTTCGCGCTTTATGCCAACAAGGCACATGACCTCGGTCCAAATGCGATCGGTTACTTGTTTACTTATATGGGTGTCATCATGGCTGGAGTTCAGGGTGGAGCCATAGGTCCATTGACGTCGCGGTTTGGTGACATCTTCGTCGCCCAGGCAGGTGTTGCCCTATACCTTGTAGGCGTTGCCCTTCTAATCCCTGCTTCAACATTTTTCGGTCTTCTCTTCGCGCTGACGTTCTTGACGACTGGTGTGGCTTTGTTTGTTCCGTCAACTTCTAGCCTCGTGTCTCAAAATGTGCCTGATTCGGAGCAGGGTGCAGCCCTTGGGGTTTTTCAGGCGGCAGGCAACTTAGGGCGTGTTATTACGCCAATGTTCTCAGGTGTAATTTTCAGCGCATATGGTGTGACGGCACCGTTCTATATCGCTATTCTTTTTCTGCTGCCGGCACTATGGCTCGCACAAAAAACTAGGTCAGGGATTCGCATAACATGAGTTCTTTTCGACGCATGGCCATTGCAGGCTTTTCGATATTTGGTTTGCTAACGACCGTGCAGGCTTCGGCGGAGACGTTGCGCGTCGGATGGCCGGCCACGGCTGTTACGGCGGCCTATCCCTTTGCGCGTGATGATGGGGGTGGCCTTCGCGGCGCGATTTACGATTCCTTGACCTGGTTAAATGTAAAAGGGGTTCTCTCGCCCCGTCTCGCCCTGTCGTGGGAGATTGAATCCGCCAATACGTGGGTCTTTCGTTTGCGGGAAAATGTCGTCTTCAGTAATGGCGAACCCTTCAATGCAGAGACGGTAGTATCCGCTCTGGATATTTTCTACGATCCTGCAGTTTTACACCCAAGAACGGCTGATATGGGTTCAATCGAGAGCTATCGGGCACGTGGACCTTATGAACTGGAAATAACAACATCCCAGCCCGACCCGTTGTTGGCAAAAAGGTTATCTCAACTTCCCATGATCGAACCCAAGGCCTGGGCGGACAAAGGTCAGGACCTCTATTCAAAAGAGCCGGTCGGAACAGGGCCATATAGTGTGATCTCATGGGGCGGCAATAATGCTCAGCCCGTGCTTGAGCATGTTCCAACATCGTGGCGGCCGATTGGTAACATCACCCGGATTGAAGTCACGGTGATATCTGATCCTGGGACGCGGGTATCGGGTATGTTGTCAGGACAGTTGGACTTTATAGTCAGCCTTGCAAGCGATGACATTCCGATGATGGAATTAGCCGGTTTCATAGTCCATAAAACCGATACGCCTAATATTCTGTCCATT
This sequence comes from Rhodospirillaceae bacterium, assembly GCA_029243545.1. Taxonomy (GTDB): domain Bacteria; phylum Pseudomonadota; class Alphaproteobacteria; order Rhodospirillales; family Rhodospirillaceae; genus JAQWRV01. The sequence continues at coordinate 84,669 of JAQWRV010000022.1, read as the reverse complement.
GCGTTTCGAACGGTTCGCTCCGATGAATCACCGTTAACCGATGCTCGCGTGCGGCGGGCTATGAACCATGCCGTTGATAAAGGGGCCATATCTAAATACATTCTTGGCGGTTTGAACCAGGTTGCACACCAGCCGGCGCTGCCAGGGTTAATCGGGTACAATCCAGACGCTGTGCCATTCGACTACAACCCCGAGAAGGCAAAAGCGCTTCTTGCTGATGCCGGTTTTTCGGATGGGTTTCCGTTGAAGTTTGCCGTTTATGGCGGCCTGCTTCCGGGCGATACCCTTATCTTTCAAAAGATGGCGCAAGACTTAGGCGCAATCGGCATTGAAACGGAACTGCAACAAGTTTCCTTTCCGGATTATGTGCGCCGCCTCTTTAATGGTGAATGGGACGGCATAGACGGCTTTTCCATAGGTTGGATGAACAACGCCCTCTGGGATCCGCAAAAATCTTTCGAACAATTTTCCTGTGCGTATTCTGCTGCCTTTTATTGCGATGAAGATATGATGCCCCTCATCGAGGCTGCCAGCACTGAAATGGACCCAGTCGCGCGCGAACAGATGTTGAAAGATATCGTGCTCGCCTACACGGAAAGCGCTGCGGCGCTTTGGCTGATCGATTTTGCGGGTGCTTCGGCCTATAACGCAGGTATAGATGTCGGCGATTTCAGACTCGACGGCACCGTGTATGAGCAAATGACCTTCAAATCACCCAACGACTAGAAAAGTAACCAGCGGCAATTTCCGGGCGTGACCTATCCGCTGCGCCAAACTAATCTAATCCTCTGACTTGAATTCGGAGGATCTCATGGCCAAAGCAAGCTCTTCTTTTACGCGCCGGTCCGCAATGGCGGCCGGTGGTGCGGCCATCGCAAGTTCTGGGGTTAGCCCTCTTCATGCTGCCACTGAACGTGACGTCGTTATCATCGGGGCTGGACTATCCGGTTTAAATGCAGCCATGCTGCTCGAGGAAGCCGGAAACTCTGTTGCTGTCATCGAAGGCCGCAATCGTATTGGTGGGCGGGTGTTGACCCTTAAAGGCCTGCCCGGAAACCCCGAGGCCGGTGGCAACTCAATCCTCGGTGGTTACGGCCGCATGCGTGATATCAGTGACCAGCTGGGTATCGAACTGATGGACTACACGCCGCGCAGCGCTTCGTCTAAGCCAGAGGTGGCCCTTGGCGGCTCCGTCATTTCAAAAAAGGACTGGCCGTCTCATCCGCTCAACAAAATGCCTGAGGGCGCGCGGGAGCGTAGCCCGAGCGGTTACATTTGGGGTGTTATAGCTGCCAACAATCCGCTCGAGTCCTTCGAAGATTGGTACGATCCGAAATTCTGGAAGTACGATGGTCCGGTTTACGGTCTGTTACGGAATTTAGGCTGGTCAGAAGAAACTATCGCCCAAGTTTACGATACCAATGTGCAATACGGCACGTCTGCTCACGATACCTCTCTGCTGATGTGGTACTTCATCCAGAAATGGTTCGCGACTCAGAGTGATATCGAACCTGTTTCTTTGTCGGCTGTCGGCGGTAATCAACGCATTCCTGAAGCCATGGCCAATTCGCTGAAGTCTGAAGTTCATCTCGGCAAAACGGTGGCTGGTGTCCGATTGGTAGACGGCCATGCCGAAGTGCATTGCAGTGACGGTAGCATCTACAAAGCCAAACGCGTTATCTGCTCCGCACCGCTGCCGCCGCTGCGCTGGATGAAGTTTGATCCGATCCTACCGCCGACCAAGCGGGCGGCCATTCTCAGTATTGGTCAAATGCTGATTACCCAAACCCATATCATTCCCAAGGAACCTTTCTGGGAAGAGGATGGCTTCGATCCCTCTATGTGGACGGATACGCCCGCCGGCGTGGTCTCCGCCCAGCGTTTTGGTGAATCCGCTGAAGAGGTCACTAACTTCTTGTGCTGGTCGCGGGGTCATACGGCGCAGTATCTCGATACTCTCGGTGAGGAAGCGGCCAAAGCGCGGGTTGTTGCCGAGATCGAGCACCTGCGTCCCGCTGCCAAAGGTAAGATCGAAGCGCTCGGCTTTAAGTCCTGGCAGCTTGATCCGTTTTCAGGTGGTGACTGGGCTGTTTGGCATCCTGGTCAAATCGCAGCGTACCTTTTGGATATGGGCAAGGCGGAAGGGCGCATCCATTTCTGCGGTGAACACACAGCATTGTCCAATCGCGGGATGGAAGGCGCCATGGAATCCGGTGAGCGCGCTGCCTTCGAAGTGATGGATCTGCTTTAGAGATAAAAAAAGGGCGGCTCAATAAGAGCCGCCCTTTGTAATTGTGCTCTGCTTTTTGATTAGAACTGCAAAGACGTCTTGATACCGAAGGTCCGTTTGTCCTGCGGCAACAGGATAATTCCAAGCTGGCTGAAGTCGAAGATTATACCCGGGCCTGGGTCTAGGACGGAGAAGTCGGTAAACTCTGCACCACCACGCCAAGATTTTTCATCGAACAGGTTATTGACGAAAAGTTCAACGCGCAGGCTTTCCCGCTCAATACCCACCTTGGCGTTCACCAGATGCCAGTTGTCGATAATGGAAAGATTAGTTAAGCCAGCGGGTGCTTGGCCGTTGTAAAGCACGTCACCGCGCAAATACCAGTCCCAATTAGTGGTTAGGGAATCAGTATAGGTGGATGACAGATTCCACGACCATTCGGGGAACCGGGTTGCACTATTGCCTTTAAGCTCAACGTTTTCGAGGCCAGCCCTTCCTCCCAACACTCCCACATTAGAAGCCGTGCCGTTGGCAAATTCGGTGAACTTGTTCTTGTTGTAGGTCAGGTTGTAGTTGACCGTCCATTTATCGGAAACCGCAAAGGCGCTTTCCAATTCAAACCCGCGAGACTTCGAGCTTCCTGCATCGGATACCGGGAAGAAGTTCGGGTTGGTGTTCGCTGTGCCGTCGCCGTCATCGTCACGGAATACGGTGACGAATGCATTGAACGGTTGGTTTTTCCACTTGAGGTGATAGGCGGCGACGTTGGTGAGTAACCGGCCGTCAAACCAGGTTGCTTTAATGCCAAACTCGATCTGCTGTAGTTCTTGGCCGGGCGTGACCGGCCCGAATGCGTCGCCAAGACGGGCACGGAACTGATCACATTCAGACGCTGTGCTCGGTAGTGACGTATTGGGGTCGGTATAGGGCGTTGTGAATGCAGTTTCGCTACAGGAGATGATGTTTGAGTTCACAACGCCGGGCAATTTACCGATCGACCAGTTACCATAAATGTTCATGTCTTCGGTGGGCTTGTAGCTCAGCGAGACACGCGGCAGGAATTGTTTTTCTGTATTTGTGAATACTCCAACGCCATCGCTGCGCTTATCGTTCTGATAACGTGCTTCCAGGTCGAGGGTTAACTGATCTACGATATCGTAGGAAAGCGATCCATAGGCACCCCAGGCTTCGACAAAATCTCCACCGTCCACAGCTACAGGAAACAGTCCTGGGGTGTCACAGCGATCACCAAATGCGGGACCAAAGAGGCTGGCCCCGAAGTTGGCGCAGGTATTAACAAATACACCACCATTTCCACTGGTCAGGAATTCTTGCTCATAGTAATTCGCGCCAACCAGCCAACGAAGCCGGTTGTCCCCTGAGGATTGGGCCCGGATATCGAAACTCTTGTCATCACCGGATTGGGGGTTGGTTACATACCAAGCTTCATTGGTGGTCATGTCCCAATCACGGAGGTTACCTGCGTCGTTGTCGTTTAAAGACGCTGTTGCGATAATGGATGCGCCACTGTCAAATTCGTATTCGCTGACGAGGCTCAAGCGAATCATTTGGCGGCTAATGCCGAAACCGGCAAGGTTCGGGAAGGATTTATCCAGGCCGTTGTTGGTGAATTGTTGCCGGTTAAGCAGATTGTCCAACAAGAAATTGGGGACGCCCTGGCCTGCCAGTATTTGCGGGATTAGGCTTGTGTTGGAATCGACTGCCGGTGCTCCAGGCCGACCCAATGCGGGAATTACGCCACAGAAAAACCCTGTTGGGGAGCGGGTGATCGGATTGAAGCTCGTATCAAACCCCTCCACCGTGGTACCGGTACATGTGTCGTTAAGGCGGCCTTGAAGGAAACCGTTCGCTTCCGGGCCGTCTTTATCTTCTTGATAAAACCCGCGGAGTTTAAGGGTCCAATTTTCGGCCGGCCTTGCATAGAGCATACCGCTGATTGCTTCTGTTGTTTGTTCACCTTGGGCGCCACCATCAGACGCCGTGTACTGTGAGCCTTTCTTCCAAGTGCGGACTCCAAGCCGAAATGCCAAGGTGTTCTCGAAGATAGGCCCTTCTATACTGGCCTGCAATTCATGATTTTCGTGTGTCCCAGCTTCAGCCTGCACTTTACCAGACCATTCTTCCAAGCTTGGGTTGCTGGTGATGTAGTTGATGGCACCGGCAAACGAGTTGCGAGCAAACTGAGCGGACTGCGGCCCCTTGATCACCTCAACCCGTTCCAGGTCCATGAGGCTTAACGATTGGGCGGCTTGTAAAGCAAAAATACCGTCGACGAACAGGGATGCGGTTTGCAGTGTCGCGAATTCCGAACCCTCAATGCCGCGAATACGAATATTAGCGAATAGACGGCCCGGCCGGCTACCGGCTTGGTCCGCATTGAACTGCATACCAGGCGTTTGCATGGAGATGTCTTCAAGAGTCTGGAAACCGGCCCGGTCGATTTGATCGGCGGTGAACGCGGTAACCGACAACGGAATGTCTTGCAGGCTTTCCTCGCGCTTACGTGCGGTAACCACGATCTCTTCTAGAGCCAAGGTCTGCGCCTGAACGGTATCAAATGACAGGTCCGGTCCAACCGCTAAAACGGCTACCGCGACCACTATAGGTAACGAGTGTCTGATTAGCATTGCCTTAACTCCCCATAAACTCATTGTTTAAGATGTTAATTTTGCCCAATTTTGAAAGAGAATCATAGTGCCATAGTCGTTTAATAGAGATTCTGAGAGCCTGTGGCTTTCTAGCCACGGCATAGCTAAAACCCACCTTGCATATGGCCGGTTTGTAGGGTCTATGCGTGATCCGAGATTAGCCCTTTTTCCCTAATTATTGGCCTAATCCGAACGCTATTTCTATATTCCAAGCACACCGGGGTTCAGTTTTCTATCAGGATCAACAATACGCTTGATTCCAGCTAAAAGCTCAACGGTCTTCTCTGCCGTAGCATCAGCGTACCGGTAAAAGCGACCATACTGCATATGAGCTGCGCCAAGGCCGTCCATGGCGGTGCGAATGTCGTTCCGAATCTCTCTTACTAATGAATCTGCTGAGTCTGACGCGGTATTTTGGCCAGCCTCTACCTTTGCCATTCCCTGGAGATGCAAAGGGGTTGGCTTACTGGCCCAAAACAGCACCGGCTCCACCATCATGGCGATACCGGCACAGGCAAATGACATGGTAGCGTCCACGCCATGCTCCGTCATGGCGGTTTGATGTTTATCTAGCACCGCCCTCAGCGCTTTGTAAGCGTCGAGCGTTTGCCCGATGGCAAATACCCCGTGAGTCCAAATCTGCAGCCGCCCTTTGGGGTCCAAAGGGGATTGAACAAAGCCAAAGCCGTTCTCGTGGATAAATGTCGGTACCATTGGTTCCTGGGGTTGCCCCTGGGGCCCCATCAGACCAATCAGTGCTGCTAATTGAGCGTCCGCGATGTCCTGGCTGTAGCCTTCCACAGTTAGATGCAGGGACGGGCCTGCCTCACCACCAATGGCGCCAACCGCCAAACATTCCGTGGCCAATCCAGATCGGCCTACAGTCTGAACGGCCGGAATCATCTGTTCAAAGGACTCAAACGCGACAGAGGTAAACGCCGTGCCGGCTGGAACTGGCTCAAGTCTGAGCGTCGCAGCAGTCTTAATGCCGAGGCTGCCTGCATCACTGAGGAACAGCCCTGTGAGGTCGGGCCCGTTGTTGCGGAAAAACGGAACACCATTGTTGATAGCCCCAGATCCAGTCGTGATCAGGGTGCCATCAGCCGTAACGACTTCTAATCCGACAACAGCATCAGCCGCCGTTCCTGTTTTGGCGGAACTGAAAAACATACTGTTGTTCGAAAGGCTCCCGCCGATGGTCGAATAGCGTCCAGTGGTGGGGCCGGGCATGGTGACGCGCAGTCCATGCTCTGCGGCGGCTTTGGAGACCTGCTCCCAGGTACAGCCGCTTTCCACAGTAATTGTCATATTGTCGGGATTGACATCGAGAATCTGATTAAGCCGCCGAGTGTCGAGAACGATGGCGTCAAGCGAAGCATCGTCCTGCACATAACCCGCCGTATACGATAGCCCACCTCCGCGCGGTAAGACCGCGATGCCAGCTTCCACACACAGTTTTACCGCGTTTGCCAATTCTGCCCGGGACCCTAGTGCAATAACCGCCATCGCTGGAACACCCTCGAAAAAAAGATCGGAGGTATAAAAGGAAACCTCCGCGTTTTCCGTCAAAACGTTGTCTGCGCCGACGAGGTTTGACAAAGCGTCGAGTGTTGAATGCGTGTTCATAAATAGATGTCCCGTGCCAATTCCATTTCGCCACACGTGGAATGTGGCGTATCTTGCCCGCTCACAGATGGAGGGGACCGTGAGAGTAGCGCGCTATAGCCGGATCGGGGAACCGGTTGATGTTATTGAAATCTTTGAAGAGGACACACCAGCCCCAGGGCCAGGTGAAGTCTCTATACGCATGGAAGCGGCGCCGATTCATCTGGCCGACCTCTATTGTATGCGGGGCAAAGAGCATTTTGATCTGCCTTTGCCCGCCGTTCCGGGCTTTGAAGGGGTTGGCCGCATCAGTGCTATCGGCGACGGCGTAACCGAATGGTCTATGGGAGACCGGGTTTTTCCGCATCTCGCCTGCGGGGCGTGGCGCGACGAAATAACGGTGCTGGCGGAAGGGCTTCTTCCCGCGCCCGAAGGCGATGCCGCTCAGCTGTCACTCCTGCCCATCAATCCGCCGACCTCTTATCTCATCCTGGAAGATTTTGGTGATCTCAAAGAAGGTGATTGGGTCATTCAGAATGCGGCCAATTCCAATTGCGGGCGCTACTTAATCGAATTGGCAAAACTGCGCGGTATTAAAACCGTCAATGTGGTGCGCCGGCCTGAGTTAATAGACGAACTCACGGAATTGGGTGGCGATGTTGTTCTGGTTGACGGAGATGATCTGGCCGAGCGCGTGAAAGCAGCGACACAGGGTGCAGTGATCAAGCTTGGTGTTGATGCGGTCAACGGCATGGCCACCGAGCGAATTGCGTCTTGTCTCCAAGATGGGTCTGAGGTTCTCGCTTACGGCATGCTCACTGGCGAACCGTGCATGATTTCACCGGACACTTCGTTTCTTCGCGATATCAAGCTGATAGGCTTTTACACCATCCGCCAATTTGCTAAGCGCAAGCCTGAAGAGGTGCGCAAAGTTTATGATCATCTCGCCCGGTTGTTTGAAGAGGGCAAGTTGTCAGCAAAAATCGCGGGAACCTATTCTCTCGACAACGTCAAAGACGCTGTTGCTCATGCTGGCCGCCGGGGTGCGGAGCGGGAAGGTAAAGTAATCCTCACTATGGCGTAAGCCTGTCATCTAGCGCCGGGCCCGCTCCTGTCGTCTAGCAACGAGTCCGCGCCTGGCGCTCGCTGGGTGCCCGCTAAACTATGAAACGGTAGGTTATCAAGTCCCATTAAGCTGTACACTCGTAACAATCTAAAGCACACGGGGAGCGCACCATCATGATTCGCCACGCACTAAAATTTTCAGTCGTAGGCTTGTTTCTATTTGGCCAAGTACAAGCCCAGTCCCTCCTGATCGAAAACGTCACTTTGATCGATGGCACGGGGGCGCCGCCGGTTAAAGGTGCATCCATCTTGATAGAAGGCGACCGTTTCGCCGCTGTGTCCAAGGGGCCCATTTCGGTTCCGAGCGGTACCGAGCGCGTCGACGGTACCGGAAAATTTCTCATCCCCGGTATCATCGACAGCCATATTCATGTTCCAGGCGGCCGCACTGGCCCCGGCAACCGGACGCTGGTCATCCGGCCAGAAGTAGGTATTCCGGTCATGGAAGGCTTTCTCTATTCCGGTGTGACCACGGTTTATGATTCTGGCAACAATGCGCCATACATCACACTCATGCGCGCCGATGAACGGTCTGGCCGTATCCGCAGCCCGCGCATCTACACCACGGTGAGCCTTATAGCGCCGCCGGAAGGTCACGGCTGCTGTGCAGGTGGAACCGTCGTTTACGACTATGAAGACGGCATCAAAAAGCTCGACGCCATCTTCGCCATGAAGCCGGACCTTTTGAAATTTACCCGCGAGCGGCGCGGCATGGGCCCGACTGGCCGTAACATGCCGCTTATTGCACCGGACCTCATGAACAAGTTGGTTGCTTATGCCCACGAGAACGGCATCCGCACCACAGTCCACGTGTCTGAGGTGGAACTGGCTCGCGAATCATTAGAAGCAGGTGCGGATGCGTTCGCACATACGATATATTTGGATGCCGCGAACGAAGGCTTTGCCCAAGAGGCGATTGACAAGGGCGTTATCTTTTCATCCACCATGACGCGCATCGAAGCCGATACCACGTTCCTGGATGAGCCGCTGTTTGTCGCAGTTATTCCCAAAGATGTTCGTGATGAAATTAAAGAGAGCGACCGGTTCAATGGCTCTCTTTACACCGGCTGGCTCAGTTCACTGCGTCCCGCCATCATGAAAAATATTCTGTTCCTCCATGAATCCGGCGCGACCATCGCCATGGGGACCGACCGGTCCATGGGTCCTATGTCCCACCAGGAAATGGAAATTTTGGTTGAGTCGGGCATTCCGACACTGGCCGCCATCCGCATGGGCACCCTCAATGCGGCGGCGTATATCGGTGTCGAAGAGGATCTGGGGTCCATCGAGCCCGGCAAATTGGCCGACATGGTGCTGCTGACGGCTGATCCCGTGGCCGATATTCACAACACCACCATGATCGACTCCGTCTACAAGGGTGGAGAGCGTATTGACCGCTCCACCTTGGACGTACCGGCGAATAAGTCTTAGGCGGGGGATGCTACTATGGGTTCCGTATTGCGCATACTTTGCGCCACACTTTTCATCGCGTCTTTAGTTGCGCTCAGTTTCGAGCGTGCAAGCGCGGAATCAGAAGCTTCCAAAGCCTGGCCGGGCATGGCGGTGATGAAAGGGGGGCAACGCGGTTACGTGGATACCCCCATGGGTCAGGTGCACTACCGCAAAATGGGAGAAGGCATACCCGTTCTGCTGCTTCATCAAACGCCTTGGTTCTCCGTCCAATATGCAACGGCCATGCCCTATCTGGCAGACATGGGTTTGCAAGTGGTAGCGTCGGACCGCCCCGGTTACGGGTTTTCCGATGTGCCCGACTCTCCGCCAACCATAGAAGACTACGCCGATAACTTGGTCCATGTGCTCGATGGTCTCGGGTTTGAGACCATGGTTGTGGTCGGCCACCACACCGGCGCGTCCGTTGCCGCCGCTTTTGCCCATCGCTATCCCGAGCGTGTGAGCAAGCTCATTCTTCACGGCACGCCGCTCTATACCAAAGAAGAGCAGGCGCAGCGCCTGGCCCGGCCCCATTGGGAGCGTTGGCTCGAGAAGGACGGTGGTCATCTTAGCGGTCGTTTTGCCATGCGGGCTGACCGTCTGCCAGAGGGACCCGGATTGAAGGGCGTGCAATGGTCCACCTTGTCGTTCTTCCTCGCCGGCGAAACCGAATGGTACGGGCATGTGGCGGCATTCGCCTACGATATGGAAGCAGCGTTGAAGGAAATATCGGTGCCGACATTCATCATGTCGCACAAAGGGGATGCGCTTTACGGCCAGACGAAGCGTGTGCAAACCCTACGGCCGGATTTCGCCTATCAGGAATTTGACGGTGGTTATTCCCACGTCATGTATGACGACCCGGAACCATGGGCGGAAAAAATCGGCGACTTTGTTTGGAGGTAGAATCAGGTGCACAATAATGCCGGAGAGCCTGTCTAGCTGCAGCCCAAGCTTATGACGCAACCCTGCTCCACAGGCGTATTAGAACCAAAGATGATAAAAGTCATACATGAGAGAAATGTTAGGTTGATGCAAAATGAAAGACATGCGGATCGCGATAATCGGGGCAGGCATATCCGGTCTCGTTGCGGCCAGCGCGTTACAGCGATTAGGATTCAAGCCGAGCGTCTATGAGCGCGTCACAGAACTGGGTGAAGTTGGCGCAGGTCTGACACTAGCCCCAAATGCCATGCATGCCCTGAATTCCATTGGATTGGCCGATAGATTGGCATCAGGCCTCTACTCCACACGCTCCGCAATTTGCCAGCGGCGAACCTTTCCATCGAAATATCCACCTGTGGTGACGGTGGCGCCGTCCGGCGAGAACGACACGCTGCTGGCGGATCCATCATGGCCTCGCATGGGGTCAAACACCGGGGTGCCGTCCGCTGACCATAGCCTGACCGCGCCATCATCTCCGGCAGAGGCCAGGAGAGTACCGTCCGGTGAAAACGCCAGTGAACGCACCCAGGCCTGATGCCCTTTCATGCGTTGACCTCGGGGCGTGCCGTCGGTGCCCCAAAAGCGCACAACGCCGTCTTCTCCTGCGGTGGCGAGCGCTGATCCATCCGACGAAAACGCAATCGCGCGAATTTGGGCGTCATGGGCCCTCGACATAGCGTTGCGCATAAACCCGTCGGCTGACCAAATCTTCATGGCGCCATCTTCACCGCCGGTGACAAACGAACGCCCTGACGGAGAGAACGCAATGGCGCCGACCGCGCCTGAATTGGCCTTGATGGGGTCAATGGGTTGGCCGCCATCTAAGCGCCATTGTTTCACTATGCCCTGTTCGTTGCCGCCGGCGACAATCATGCCGTCCGCCGAGAAGGCTACCGACGTCATACGCGATCCGTCACCTTCGAGAACCTGTTGAAGGGCACCGTCAATGGTCCACACACGGACCGTACCGTCATAGCTCGCCGTGGCAATGCGTTCGCCGTCCGGTGAAAACGTTGCCGCCTCAACCCAGGAGCCATGCCCAAGAAACGGTTTGCCAATTTGAATGCCGTCGCTCATCCAAAGGCGGAAGCTGCCATCATCGCCGGCTATCACGACGAGATCGCTCGCTGGCGAGAAGGCGAGGCTGCGAAACCACGGGGCATGGGCGCGCAATGGTTCGCCGCGCGGTATGCCGTCAATGTTCCAAAGGCGCACCGTGCCATCGTAATATCCACCGGTGGCGAAGAACTCGCCGTCCGGAGAAAACGCCAGCGCTTGCACGGAACCTGCATGACCACGCAGGGCAGGGCGGCGTAACGCGCCATCAAAATTACGCAGCAAGACAGACCCATCATCGCCGGCTGACGCCAGCACAGTGCCCTTGGGTGAGAAATCAACCACCCAGGCGCGATGGCCGGAGAGGGGGTCCATAAGAGGTGTTCCGTCCAGGTTCCACACCCGCACCATGCCGTCGTCACCGGCCGACGCCAGAAAACGCCCGTCGGGTGAAAATCTCACTGCCTCGACCCAGCGCTCATGGCCCAACAAAGGCCCGGCCAGCAGTTTGCCGTTGGTGTCCCAAAGCCGGACGGTGCCATCGATGCTGGACGAAGCGACCTTGGTGCCGTCGGGAGAATAGGCGACCGACCGCACCCATTCCGTATGACCCAGGAACGGTTCCTCCTTCATGGTGCCATCCATATTCCAAATGCGCACGGTGCCGTCATAACCCGCCGAGGCCAGGTATTGTCCGTCCGGTGAGAAATCCAACTCCTGTATGGAGCCTTCATGACCTAGGAAGGGTTCGCCCACTTGGGTGCCGTCACGATCCCAAATAAAAATCCGTCCGCGTATGGTTGAGGTCGCGATGACCGAAGCATCGGGCGAGATTGCCACCGCAACAGCGCGGGCATCAATATCCAATTCTTTGATGAACACTTCGTCGAAGGTCCAGACACCCACGCTGCCGTCGGATACGTCGACGACTGCGAAGCGATTCGGGTCGGTCGGATCGAAGGTCAATTTTACCGGAGTCAGTGGCCCGCCTTGTGCGGGAATATGGATATTGGTTTCGCCAAGAAATGTTTGCGCTGAAAGAATACCGCTGTGTGATGCAACAACCCCAAGGGTTAGTATACTTAATAGTGAATTACGCAAACCCATCGCCATAGTTTCAAATCCTCCAACCCAACTGGGTGTTCAATGCGACCGCTCACAGAACTCTACGCATAAAGCGGCGCGTCGTCATGCTAATCTCTTCGCACGCGCGAAAGTAGACAATGCCCAGGGCGCAGCTAAACTGACAGTGCAGCACGGGGATTTTAAGGGGTCTGAGTTTATGTCCAATGATGAAAGCAACGTTAAGTCACGCATGCCAAAAGCCAGCCGCGGCAAAGCGCACATCATCGTCATTCTCATATTGGGGCTGGCCGGGTCATTCTTCTTTAGCCGTCCCTTGGAACAAAATGCAGTGCTCTCCTGGTCAGCCCAAGCGGAAGCGGATGCCGAACGCCTGGGCCGCACCTTAATGTTGTTACTGGATCACTCCAACGGCCCGTTGCAGAGTTTAGCCACTTTATTTAATGGCTCTGGCCGCGTCGCCGCCGACGAATTCGAAAACACCATCACCTATTTAAAAGGACATCGCAAAGGTGCTTTTCCGGGCTCCATGGGGTTCGTCACTAAATCACAACCGTCCAGCTGCGGTGAAGATGATGGCTGTTGGATGGTGGCCTATTCCACAGACGAAAGCGGCGTGTTGCGTCCCGGCTCAGATGTTTCGCGGTTCGGCCCCATGGCCGCCACCATCGATACAGCTCTGGCTAATCAAAATACCTTGATCATCGGCCCGGTGTTTCAGCGCGATACGGGAGAGCAATATTCCTATTACGCCGTCACCATTCGCAACACCCGCCAGTTCGGTGTGGTCGTCAGCCTGATCGATTATCAGAACTTGGTCGCGCGCATGGCCGATGAATGGATTCCTGCTGGCATGCAGTTGCGCTTGCAAGCGTCTTTCCCAGATGGAAATGGTATGACGGAACCGAAATTTATTGTAGGTGCGGACGCGCCTGCTGCAGATGCGGTCAAAACAATTGAAATCGCCGCCGAGATCGACAGCGCCCAGTTCACCATGATGTGGGATGTAACGCCCGACTATTACGGCGGGGCTGGCACACGTACGGATGACTACGCTTTGTACACGGGCATCTTCGGCACGCTGGTGATTGTGCTTCTGTTATGGGGCAGGAGACGTCAACCATTGTGACTACGACAATCCTATTCATATCAATATTGGCCTCTTTGCTGGAGCTCAGCAATGCCAACGCAAATGGTGTTCCCGATCTTAGCGACGAGATTACGGTTCACATTTGAGAATCTCTCTCGTATACGGGGCATGACATCAGTTTTACCGCAGCGGCTCCTGGTCCATTTGATATTCTAAAGGTTGAAATTGATTCCGGTGGAGTGTTTGACGAAGAAACGCACTCTTACCAAAGTACAAAGAACATTTCTGTAATTATTGACGATGACGCACTTAGAATCGTTTTTCCCAAAGAAGCGATAGAAGCAATTACCTATCCTCATCTAGGTGGAACGGCGCTGCGGGTGAGTTATTTAGAAAGTGAGTCAGATGATTGGTATGTCGAGCTTCGACTAGAGTATGGAGGGCCAAAGCTTGCGGCAGAGTGTAATAACAGGGGGAATTATGGTGCCTCAGATATCGACTACAAGTATATATTAGACCAATTTGAGGCTGTCATTTGGGTGGGCGGTAAACTCGAATGGCACATGTAGATGCATGCGATGTTTTTTGATTTTGAACAACTAACCCTAAAGAAATCAATCAATCAATCACGCTTAAGCCTGCCTCGCAATCCGTTCAAACATCTCAGCCGTCTCCACCGGTAGGATCACCATGGAGTCGTGCCCGCAGGGAAGTTCCATGTAGTCCCACGTAGGGTCGTCTTTGAACCCCTGCAAGCGCGCTATTTGCTGCTCCGTCATCTGGGGTCGATCGTTACAGAAAATAAACGTACGGGGTAAACCGTCCGATCCGCCGTTTGGCAGAGAGATTTTCTGCAACCAAGTGCCTGTCAGTTGTTGTGTCAGCCGCCGGCGCAACCAAGCCACCTTCTTTGGCATAGTGTTGGGGACACCAAAGGTAGTGTTGGGCGCATTGGCCAAATAGCCGTCTTCCAACGGGCCAAAAATTTCTTTGATGTCTTCTATGTCGCGGCCGTTGATCACCTGGTCGCCATCCTTAGGTACCCCGGCGTCCAGAAAGATCGCATGGGCGATTCGTTCCTTCAGGGCGTCGCACACCCCGGAGATAATCACACCAGCGTAACTGTGGCCTACCAGAACCACGTTCAACAATTCTTCCCATTCAATAACGTTGATGATGTCCTGCACATGGGTATCCACATTAACGTCCGGGTGGCGCAGATGAATGCGCTCGCCGTGGCCCGTCAGAGTCGGTGTAAACACGCGATGCCCCTGGTCCTGCAGATGGTTGCGCACGTCCCGCCAGCACCAGCCGCCATGCCACGCCCCATGAACCATGACGAACGTCTGCCGCTTGGTCGCTGTTTCTTGAGCAGAAGCGTTTGCCGCTACACTGGTGGCTGCGACTGCGGCGGCGCTTTTCGCAAGTTGTCTGCGTGTAATCATGAAGGCCTCTCCTGTGGGCGGTGGTATTTGAGCGGCGGTTTTATTCACCATGCAATGCTCGGACGGTGCACGTCCAGCAAGCTATCCTTGATGCGCGGGTGCGGTCAGGCAAGAGTGCGCCTAATGGTCAATCCAGGCTATGGTCTGAATTAAACCGAGGAAAGGGACCGCATGACTGCATCGACCAACCACCTCACCGGCGGCCAGGTGATCAGCCGTATTCTCAAGAATTACGGCATTGAAACCACGTTTTGTCTGGCCGGCGCAGCCCATGCCCATGCCCTCTACGCCTTTGAGGATGATGGTATTGCCGTCATCTCCGGCCGCCATGAAACAGGCACGGTCGGTGCGGCAGACGGCTATGCGCGGATCACCGGCAAGCCCGGTGTCGCTATGATCGCCGGCAAGCAAGGCATGCCCAACGCCATCGGCGGCATTCAGACGGCGCGTCTTGCCTGCTCGCCTGTAGTGGTGCTGGCGGCTGTCCGTCCTGATGCTGGACGTGAGTCATACGGTGAAGAGGGGGAGGACCCGCTTGAATTGGTCAAGGGCATCACCAAGTGGGCGAAGATTGTTCCCAATGTGAATCGTCTGGCTGAGTTTCTGCATGCCGCCTTGCGCGCTGCTTCGTCGGGCCGCCCTGGCGTGGCCGTGCTCGGTATTCCGCAAAACGTCGAGGGTGCTAAAGTTGACGGGGAAGTCGAGCTCGCGGCTCATCCCCTCAAAACAAATGTATCTGAAGCGTCGGCAGACTCTGTAAACGCTGCAGCAGACATGATCATCAATGCTAAACGGCCTTTGGTGCTCGCAGGCAGTGGTGCAGGGTTGTCCGATGCCGGGCCCGCCCTGCGTGATTTGTCGTCGTCATTCAAACTGCCGGTGTTTGGTCATGCGCTTGGCCGTGGACTTGTGCATGAAGATCTCAAGCGCGGATTTTCCTGGCCCCTGGCGCAGGTGGCGGCGAAAGGCGCTGATGCGGTTCTTGTGGTTGGTATGCGTCTATCTCAACGCATGGGCTTTGGTCTGGCACCGCGCTTTAGTGCAACGGCAAAATTCGCACAGATCGATCTCATCGCCGATGAATTCGGCCGCAACCGTGTCACTGACATTCCCATGCTGGGCGATGCGGCGTTGACCGTCGCGAAAATCACCACAGCCCTTAAAGCCAAAGGCTACGCGCCGAAAGACGACCCCACCTGGGTCACCGATGCCATGCAGCCGCGCATGACCCGCATAAATGAACTGGGCCGCAATGAGACCGGCAAGATTCACCCATACCGTCTTGGCCGCGACCTTATGGACGTCATGCCCGACGCTGCCATCTTTGTTGGCGACGGTGCGGACGCGCTTAACTGGATGCTTGGCGTCACGCGCATGGCCGGCGACCGCTGTTATCTCGATCATTATCCGCTGGGCTCTATGGGCATTGGCACGGCCTTGTCTATCGGCGCTGCGGCGGCGGAACGGCAGCTGGCAGGGAAAGAGGGTAGGGACCCGCGCCAAGTGGTGCTCGTCACTGGAGATGGATCATTCGGCTTTTATGCCAGCGAGTGGAACGCGGCCGCACTGGCCGGTCTTAAAATTGTCTGCGCCATTGCCAACGACGGCGCCTGGGGCACGGAGAAAAATGGTCAGCTTCATTCCACGGGCCGCAACGTCAACTGCGAGCTGGGGCAGGCCCATTACGAACGCATTGCCGAAGTCTTCGGCTGCTTTGGTGAGAGGGTTGAAAACCCCTCTGACATTAAGCCCGCGCTCGAACGCGCGTTCGCTGCCGATCGCACCACCATCCTCAACGTACTGACCGATCCCGATGCTGGGTTGGAGCGCAAGAAGGACCCGCGCCTGCAAATGATCACCTTCGAGGATTTACCGTCCAGCCACCGTGCCCACTATTCGCCCGAGGTTGCCTAATGCGGCGCTTAGGTTTCACGCTCCTTATTGGATGTTCGCTTTTCTTGTCGCCTATTGCTCAGGCCGAGACTCTGCGCGTTGCGGTCTCTGCCTTTGCGCCGACCTTGGGTAACCCGTTCTCCGGCACCAGCCAGCCGTCGGCGGAGCTGTGGCTCTCTATATACGACAACCTCACACGCTTGGGGTGGAGTGGTGGTCCTGAGCCAAGCCTGGCTTTGTCTTGGGAGAACACCTCGCCGAACACTTGGGTCTTTAAGCTGCGGCCTAACGTCGTCTATCACAACGGCAAATCGTTCACGGCGCAGGATGTGGTCGACCTTCTTGCCCTGATCAAACAGCCTGACATGGCGCGCTTTCTCATTCCCGCGGAACTGCGCGGTGTTGCCGGTGGCCGCGTCATCGACGATCTCACGGTGGAAATTGAGACCATCGAGCCCGATGCCATTCTACCCAACCGGCTGGCAACCTTGATGATCATTGATCCGACTCTTTGGGCTGAAATGGGTATCGATACCTATACTCTGGAGCCCATTGGAACCGGTCCTTACAAACTCACCGGCTGGGGCAGCGGCAACAGGGTAGCGTTCTTGGAAGCCAATCCGAGATCTTGGCGGGCACCGGTTGAAATCGACGCCGTAGAGTATCGCTTGGTGCCGGACAAAACGTCGCGCATTCAAGGTTTGATCTCTGGCCAGCTGGATCTGATCACCGGCCTTCATGTGGATGACGCGGAGACGCTTAAAATCCCGGGCATTGAAGTCAACGTGCAGGCCAATCCCCAGGTGAAGTCCATCGCCTTGCCCAATGCGCTACACGAGGCCGGTCATCCTCTCAACGACAAGCGCGTGCGCCAGGCGCTTAACCATGCGGTTGATAAACAGTCCATCGCTGACCTCATCATGTTCGGTTACGCTGAAGTGGCGAGCCAGGGCCTCACCTCTGTCACCTTCGGCTATAACCCTGCGCTCAAACCCTATGCTTATGATCCCGTTCGCGCCCGGGCGCTGCTGGCCGAAGCCGGTTATCCCAATGGCTTTCCACTGACCATAGAAGTGGTGACCGATAGCACCACACCCGACGGCTTCATGTATCAAAAAGTTGCTCAGGATATTGACGCCATCGGCGTTGATGTCACTTTGCGATCCATTCCCTATTCCGACTATCAGCGCAAGTACACGCTGTCGGATTGGGGCGACGCTGATGCCTTTCACCTGATCTGGAACAACGCCGCCTTTCAAGACCCGATCCGCCCCATCGAGTATTTCTCCTGCATGCGCATAAACGCATTCTTCTGCGAGCCTGATTTGATGGAGGACATCAAAGCCTCTAGCCGCGAACTAGACCGGGCAAAGCGGGAAGTGCTGCTGCAAAACATCATGGCTCGCTATCAGGATCTTGCCCCGGCCATCTGGATCACCAATGCGGTGTACACCACGGCCTATACGTCGCGCATCGCTAACATGGCCATGCGCCCCACCGGAGTGGTGTTTGAAGAGCTACGGTTAGCCCCATGAATAGGTTCCTGACCATTGGCGCTGCGCTTCTCCTGTCGCAGGTCTTAATGGCCTGCACGGATCCCGCTATCATTGAGGGCTGCACCTCATCGGACGAAGGTTACATCATCTGCGGTTTTGAAAGGCCCCAAGACCTAGAACCTTTGCTCGGCACGAATGGTTGCCAAGGAATTGGCAGTAAACCCTGTGCCTTTCCTTTCGCCGTGGTCGCCATTGATCCAGACACTTTGGCGCAGGAAATTCTTTATGAGCACCAAGACGGCCTCATACCCGGCGCGTCAGTCGCGCTTTCGCACAAAGGCTTTCTCTATATGGGCACGTTCTTTGGTGATAGAATTTCCAGAGTTCGGTTAGAGGAATAGGTAGATCCATGCCACGCAATCCCGCTCATGCGATGCTGGCGTCGCCCAATCACGATGAAGCCGCGCGCCAGCAGTACACTCTATCACTGAAGGATTTTGTCCGCGATCAAGTGCGCAGCCGCAACGAAGAGCTTTACCAAAAACGCGGCCGGCCCCGCTTCCTCAAGGAACACGGCCGCGAACCAGACTCACCACAGGAAATAGGCACGGTGATGTGGGATGATCCGGCTTACCAGATGTTTAGCGGCCTGCACCGCAATGGCCAGGAAATGATGTGGGATGCGGTGGCTGACACCCTCTACCGCGAACGAGATGCTCTCAGCGGCAAATACAGAACCCTGTCAGACCCAGCCAAGCGCAAAGGCAGCCTCGAACTCGACCCTAACTTCAATATGCCGCCCGGGATGGCCAAGGTGGATATTCATCTCCAGCCCGGCGGTTACTGCGTCGACTATGGTGACGACGATGTGCTCGCTGGTGCGTTTTATGAATACGGTGGCAACATGTACACCATGGGGCGTGGCGTCGGCCAAGCTGAAAGCAAAGGCGAGGTGGGTGTCCGTTTCATTCAGGACCGCTACCCCGATTTCACGCCAACCCGCGTGCTTGATATCGGCTGTTCCGCCGGCTCGTCCACCGTGCCTTACGTCACCGCTTATCCCGATGCGGACGTACATGGTGTTGATATCGGAGCAGCGATCCTCCGTTATGCCCACGCCCGTGCCGAAGCCATGGGCAAGGTTGTGCATTATCATCAGTGCGACGCCCAAGACCTCGGCTTTGAAGACGGTAGTTTTGATCTCGTCACCTCACACAATTCCATGCATGAGTTCCCCCAGGGTACCACCGAACGCATGATGCAAGAGAGCTTCCGCCTACTTAAGCCCGGCGGAGTGGCCATGCACATGGACGTCAACTTGCGCTTTGATGAATACGATCCGTGGATGAAATTCCACCGCGGCTGGGATCAAATTAATAACAACGAACCCTATTGGCGGGTTTACGCCAACAATAAACCTGCCGAATTGCTTCGCAAGGCCGGCTTTCCCGAAGAGACCTGTTGGCAGGGCAAGTTCCAGCAACTCGACAAGAGCATCCACTGGTTTATCTCAACGGCGCTCAAAGCCTAAGCGGTTGGGCGCAAGGTGGTCTGGCGCCAGCCATTACAGTCGGCGTCAGGGTTGAAGTTCTATTTACGCCAGATCAAACCGGTCCAGGGTCATGACCTTGTTCCACGCTGCCACGAAGTCGTTCACAAACTTCCCACCGGCGTCGCTCTGGGCATAGACCTCACTCAAGGCTCGTAGCTGCGAGTTAGATCCGAAGACCAGGTCCACCCGTGTGCCGGTCCATTTGACGACGCCGGTTTCTCGGTCGTGGCCTTGGAAGACATCGCCCGCGTCTGACTTGGTACTCCACACCGTATCCATGTCCAGCAGGTTGACGAAGAAGTCGTTGGACAGTTGACCAACCCGCTTTGTGAACACGCCGTGCTTCGCGTCACTTGCACCCAGCACACGCAGTCCACCAACAAGTGCCGTCATTTCGGGAGCACTGAGGGTCAGCAATTGCGCTTTGTCGATCAGCATGTTCTCTGCCGGCACGCTGTAAGCTGCCTTTTGGTAATTACGGAAGCCATCGGCCTCCGGTTCCAGAACGGCAAAGCCTTCCACATCGGTCTGGTTCTGTGACGCATCACCGCGGCCCGGGGTGAAGGGCACGTCGACGTCGTGTCCGGCGTCCTTCGCGGCCTGTTCAACCGCTGCACAGCCACCCAGCACGATGAGGTCGGCCATGGAAACTTTCTTGCCGCGACGTGCGCTGCCGTTGAAGTCTTTCTGGATAACTTCCAGTGTGGCCAGCACTTTGGAGAGTTGGGCCGGCTGGTTGGCGTCCCAGTTCTTTTGCGGGGCGAGGCGGATGTGTGCGCCGTTGGCGCCGCCGCGAAAATCGGATCCGCGATAGGTCGATGCCGAGGCCCAAGCCGTGCTTACCAGTTCACTCACCGATAAGCCGCTTTCGAGGATATCCTTCTTAAGGCCGGTAATATCCCCAGCACTAATTAGACGGTGGTCGACGGCAGGGACCGGGTCTTGCCAGATCAAATCCTCGCTCGGCACTTCGGGTCCGTGGTAGCGGACCTTGGGCCCCATGTCGCGATGGGTCAATTTGAACCAGGCCCTTGCGAAGGCTTCGGCAAATTGGTCCGGGTTTTCGTGAAAGCGCCGCGAGATCTTTTCGTACGCCGGGTCGAAGCGCAGTGACATGTCCGCCGTGGTCATCATCGGTGGAGCCACCTTTGACGGATCGTGTGCATCGGGAATGAGGTTCTCCGGCTTGGTATTGACCGGAACCCACTGTTGCGCGCCGGCCGGGCTATGGGTTAGTTCCCACTCGTAGCCGAACAGCATGTCGAAGTAGCCGTTATCCCACGTTGTCGGGTTGGGTTTCCACGCGCCTTCAATGCCACTGGTTGTGGTGTGCACGCCTTTGCCGCTTTCGAACCGGTTGATCCAGCCAAACCCCTGCTCCTCAATGGGTGCCCCTTCTGGTTCAGCGCCGACGAGGGTTGGATCACCAGCGCCGTGGGCTTTGCCGAAGGTGTGACCGCCGGCCACCAAGGCGACGGTTTCTTCATCGTTCATGCCCATGCGGCCAAAGGTCTCGCGGACATCCACGCCTGATGCGACCGGGTCGGGGTTACCGTCTGGGCCTTCGGGGTTCACATAAATCAAACCCATCTGAACTGCAGCCAGCGGATTTTCCAACTCACGGTCACCGCTGTAGCGCGCGTTGCCGAGCCACTCGGATTCCGCACCCCAATAGATGTCTTCCTCGGGTTGCCAGATATCTATGCGGCCGCCGCCAAAGCCAAAGGTTTTGAAACCCATGGACTCCATCGCCACGTTGCCGGCCAGAATCATCAGGTCGGCCCATGAAATCTGGTTGCCGTACTTCTGCTTGATCGGCCACAGTAGGCGGCGCGCCTTGTCCAGGTTGCCGTTATCGGGCCAGCTGTTGACCGGGGCAAAACGCTGGTTGCCTGTTCCGCCACCACCACGGCCATCGGCTGTGCGGTAGGTGCCGGCGCTGTGCCATGTCATGCGTATGAACAGACCACCGTAATGGCCCCAGTCGGCAGGCCACCAGTCTTGTGAGTCGGTCATCAAGTTGCGCAAGTCAGCCTTAAGTGTGTCGTAATCCATTTCATCGAAGGCTTTGGCGTAATCGAAATCCCCATCCATGGGGTTAGACGGTATCGAATGTTGATGCAGGATGTTGAGGTTCAACTGCCCAGGCCACCACTCATGACCGGCGAGGGCGCCGCCCACGGTTGATCCGGTTGCGTCGTCCATGGATTGAGCAGCAGGGCTTCTCGAACCGGATGCAGCTGCGGCGGCGAGCGCGGTGGACGCGGCCAGAACGTTGCGGCGGCTCGTTCCAGACTGGCCCCCGGAGTGGCCTAATGGGCATTTTGATTGGGTCGACATTGCAATCTCCTTGATTGAAGCGCGGTCTAAAAGGGTAGCAGGCACTGGGCTCCACATCGGTCGGGCTCAGCGCAGCCGAAGGGCAAATATACGCCGGTGATTACCGCTGTCAAATAGTCTGGAATTATTCTAATTAAAGGTTGTGTTTGAGGAGGCGTGCCACCGCTTGCTTGGCGTTTTTAAGCCTTCTGATCGACGATGAACCGGCTCGGGAGTGATGGCGTTCCAAACACGCCGGCCTCGATAATTTTAAACTCAGCGCGGGTAAACGCGCCTTCCAGTTCGCAAACGGTGAGGCAGCTGACGTAGGGCATAAAGCAGAGCCTCTCGGCGATGAACAGCGGCACGGCCCACAGCCGAGTTTTCTCTGCTAGGTAAGCGGGCTTTGAAATGAAACGCCCGCCGGCCGCAATAGGGTATGAACACGCTGCGCAATCTCTGGTATATTTTCCAGCAATTGTAGCAGGTTAAACGCCAAAACCACATTGAACGATCCCGGCGCTATAGCGTCATCAAATACATCGCACTGTATGAAGCCCACATTTTCAACCTTCTGTTCAGCCGCCTTGCTCCCTTCCGTTCATCCGCATACCGTGAACACCTTGGGTCTCGCCCTGACTGCCAGGCCCAACTAAGGCCTTCAAGGAACACACATGATGTCAGCCGTCCGCAAATTGACTTCCACACTTCTCATCGCTGCGTTCACGTTCGCACTCGGTACCGTGGCCGCCCCAACCGCATCTGCCCAGAACACGGACCGCAGCCGCCCGTTCACGCCCCATCCAGCGACGGAAATGGAGCGCGCCCGGTTGGATGAAGACCGGGAGTTGCTTGTGTCTTGGCTGGCCGGCGAATGGTCGTCAGAGGAGCAGATAGCGTTTCAGGAAGAGGCCGGTATTGATGAAGCACTCCGGCATCCGTGGCATCACGACTATTACGTCCGGGTCGATGTGCCGGCGCTTGGTGAATACGTGCTCTACACCGAGAAAAATATCGATGGCAAAGTCCTCGTCCGCCAGTACTGGGTGTTGGACCCTCTCTATGACAGTCGGGTCGTTGAGAACAGAATCTTCATTCCCAGCAAGGAGACCATGCCAGAGCAAGGCGCCTGGCAATCACCGGAGACGCTGAGCCGAGTGGATGTGGAGACCTTGCGCTCCATGCCCCCCGGCTGTTCGACCTATTGGGAAAAGCGCGTCAATCATTTTGATGTGGAAATCCAGGATGAATGCCGAGTCCGGGTGATCGACGGCTTCAAGGCCTATCACGGGGCTCGCTCGGCCATCACAGAGGATACCTTGCTGATGTACCTGTTTGAGCTCAACGCGAAAGGCGAGCAGGTGGGCGGCAACCCGGCAGGCATTCCGCGCATTCTCAAGAAGGTGGCCGCGCCTTAGGGGCGATACGCCAGCCAACGAGAGGACTAATAGGCCGGTTCCCCGGTCAGGCCCCCATTCAGCATCGGGGGGTGATGAAGTCTCGGGTGATTTCACTCACTTTATTAACCCCGAGCAGGGCCATGTCGCGCTCGATTTCATTGCGCAGCAGAGTCAGGGCCCTCTCCACACCAGCCTGACCTCCGGCCCCCAGACCATACAAATATCCGCGCCCGATCGAGCAGGCAGCTGCCCCCAGGGCCAGTGCTTTAATCACGTGGGTGCCGCGCCGCACCCCGCCGTCGAGAATCACTTCTAGCTTGTCACCGGCTTCGTCGACGATTGGGCCGAGGGCATCTATGCAGGCCGGTACGCCGTCGAGCTGCCGGCCGCCGTGATTTGAAACCATCACCCCATGCGCACCAATCTCGGCAGCCCTTTTGGCGTCGTGCACCGAATGCACACCTTTGATGAGAAAGCGTCCGCCCCATTCTTGCGCCAGCCACTCCGCATCTTTCCAGGTGACCGTGCGGTCAATCTGATCGTTGAGATACTGCATCACCGATACGGGCTGGCCGGCGACACTTAAGTCTTTGCGCTGTTGCACATTGGCCAGGTCAAAGCTGGCGTCAAACAACGCGCGTAGGCTCCACTCAGGATGCATCGCGAAACTAAACAGGCTACCTAGGCTGAACTTCGGCGGGATCGTCATGCCGTTGACCAAATCCCGCTCGCGGTTACCCGGCACCGGCACATCTACGGTCAGGCAGATGGCGTCGTACTTTGCATCCTTGCAGCGCTGGATAAACTCCCTGGTCAGGCCACGATCCTTGTACACATAGATCTGGAACATCTTTGGCCCGTCGGTCGCCGCTGCCACATCTTCAATCGACGTCGTGCCCAGGGTCGACAGGCTATAGAGCGTGCCGTATTTATGTGCCGCCCGCGCCACTGCCGGTTCTCCAGTGTGATGAAACAGCCGCGACATTCCGGTTGGCGAGAGGAACACCGGCAGGTCCAGCTTCACCCCCAACACTTCCGTCGAGGTATCGATATGGCTGGTGTCAGTTAAATAATTGGGGTTGAGCTCGTAATCCTCGAATGCGTCGGTGTTGCGCCGCAACGTCACTTCGTCGTCGGCACCGCCGTCAAGATAATGAAATACCGGCGCTGGCAGGCGGCGCTTGGCCTTCTTCCTTAGGTCCCCGATGTTGTTGCAGCGTTCTAAAGACATCGCCAACGTGCCGCCCCTCAGTAAATTCTAATGCGCCTACCGCTTATACTCTTCGGGGATCGGCCCTAGCGTCAGTAACGGCAGAACACAGACTATGATGAGTATACCGGTGGCGATCAATGGCACGTCGTAGCTGCCGAACACATCGTATGAGGTGCCGAATAACACTGGTGCGGCAGCAATGGCGGAAGCGAAAACGATGTACACCCAGCTGTAAATGGTGCCGTAAAACCTCATGCCGAAATAGCGGCTGACCAGATAGGCAATGACGTCGTATTCCGCTCCGGCGACAAGGCCAGTCAATAGCACCGAGACGATCACGGCTTCCGGGCCGATACCGTCGATGGTCAGCAGAAAGTTTGCCATGGCAGCCGGTATAAAAAACAGGACGGCTACTAAAGGCGCCCACAGGTGATCGAGCAGAATGCCGACAAGCACACGGCCAAAGACAACCATAACGCCGATG
Source organism: Rhodospirillaceae bacterium (assembly GCA_029243545.1). Classification (GTDB taxonomy): domain Bacteria; phylum Pseudomonadota; class Alphaproteobacteria; order Rhodospirillales; family Rhodospirillaceae; genus JAQWRV01. The sequence continues at coordinate 59,612 of JAQWRV010000022.1, read as the reverse complement.
AGTCCCGCGTAGGCGGCAGCGTCGCTTGCCGAATATCCGCTGTCACCCAATAGCGGGATGAGGTTGGGGACAACCCCGCCGGTGCCGGCGCCAACCCCGAACATGCCAATGCCGATGATCCAGAAGCGATAGCTGCGCACGGCTTCAACTAAAGTCATACCCGGTATGTCATGCGATGCCATGCCGGAAATGTCACTCGTGTTTGGTTTTTCTTCGGGCATTGAAGCGGAAGGTTCGTCTTCGGACGGGTGGTCTTTTAAGAAGAGCAGCAGCAGAGGCACGGAAACTATCAGTGACACAGCGGCCAACCCCGGATACGCCAGACGCCAGCCAAAGTTTTCAATCAGCCATGTGGCATAGGAGGGTAAAAATGTCGCGGCAATACCGCTTCCAGACAGCGTGATGCCGAGCGCAACGCCCCTGGACCGGTCGAACCAGCTGTTGATGGCAAGAGAATATGTGACTGTCATGGACCCGACGGAAACGGCCGCCAATACCACCCACAATAGGTAGAAGACGATGAGATTGTCCGGCACGAATGCAAGGCTGCTAAAACTGATGATAAAGCCGACTTGCGACCAAATTGCGACTTTGCGGGCGCCCACAAGATCCAAGATCTTTCCGGTTATGGGAAACGCGACCAAAACCGTCAAGGACAGTAATGTAATGGCGGCTTGAAGTTCGCCTCGGCTCCAGCCGAATTCTTCTTGGATAGGGACGACAAAAGCCCCGAAGGTAAAGAAGGGCATAGCAGACATCCCGCAGCCGATTCCAGCCGCGCACGAAAGAATGATCTTCCAGCCCCGCTTGAACTCGCTCAGGTCTATTGCTGCCACAGTGTCCCCTTAACCGCTGTACGATCACCTTAACGGACTGCTGCATCTTGGCCCAGGGCCAGAGAGTCTTTACCTTAGGTCTCGTTTGACCAACGGGAGATACGTTATGACGTTAGATCGCCGATCAGCTCTTAAGAACGCTGCTGCTGCCGTTGCAGCATCGCTTGTATCTAAAAGTGCTAAAGCCGCCGATTCTGATATCATCGTCATCGGTGCCGGTTTATCGGGCCTTAATGCTGCGATGCTGCTGGAAGAGACCGGTACCTCGGTGACCGTCGTCGAAGGCCGCAACCGTGTCGGCGGGCGGCTATTCAGCGCGCGCAATGTAGAAGGTAACCCGGAGTGGGGTGGAGATTCCGTCCTCGGCGGCTACGGCCGGATGCAGGACACGGCGGCCCGCGTCGGAATTAAACTGGTGGATCATCAGTCCCGGCGCGACCTCACGCCCGAAGCTCACGAGGACCCAACCAATACCGAGCTGGCGTTGCGTGGCAAACTAATCCCCAAGGGTGACTGGCCGACCCATCCCCTTAATGTCATGCCCGATGGCGCAAAGAAACGGTTTCCCGGCAGGGGTTATTATCAAGCGATCATCGGCGAACATAATCCGCTGGAAGCCTTTGAAGATTGGCTCGACCCCGAAAGTGCGCAGTACGACACGTCCATCTATGAATTTTTTAAGGCCCGCGGCTGGAGCGATGAAGCCATCGACCTCAACTACAACACAAATGTGCAATACGGCACCTCGGCGCACGACATCTCAGCGCTGATGTGGTTCTACACCCAGGCTTGGTTCAGGCTGCAAAGCGATATCGACAAGGTCGCGTTCAAAGCGCCCGGCGGCAATCAAAGCATTCCCGAAGCCATGGCGGCCTCCCTGAAAGGTGACATTCATCTTGGCAAAGAAGTTGTCGGTATTCGCAGCGAAAAAGGCCACGCCGAAGTGCATTGCAAAGACGGCAGCATCTACAAGGCCAAGCGGGTGATCTGCTCCATGCCAATCCCGACCATGCGTTGGCTTAAGTTTGACCCCCTGCTGCCTGCGCTCAAGGCAAAAGCGATTCAAACGGTTCCCGTTCAAAAAGTTACCAAAGTGATCATGGTGCCGACTGCGCCGTTCTGGGATGAGGATGGCTACAGTCCTGCCATGTGGACTGATTCCGACTGCGGAGAAGTGCGGGCTTTGCGTGAAGGCGATGACGCCAAGCGCATCACATGCCTAATGGCCTGGGGCCGCGGCTACCTCGCCGACCGGCTCGATACCCTCGGGGAGGAAGGCGCCATGCAACGGGTGCTCGATGCCTATACTGAAATCCGTCCTGCCGCCAAGGGCAATCTCGAATTGGCGGGCATAAAATCCTGGCAGACCGATCACTTCACGGCTGGGGACTGGGCCGTTTTTGCGCCGGGACAAGTGACCGAAAGCGTCAAAGCGCTGTTCGATCCGGCTGATCGCATTCACTTCTGCGGCGAACACACGGCAACGTCCAACCGGGGCATGGAAGGGGCCATGGAATCCGGTGAACGTGCAGCTTTCGAAGCGCTTGATGCGATCTAAAACATGAAACTCAATCGCCGCACCTTTGTTGCGACTTCCGCAAGCCTCGCGGTGTCTCCTACGCTCCATGCGGCCAAGGCCGCAAAAACCAATACTAATACCGCAACGGACTCTGACGTCATCGTCATTGGCGCAGGTCTGTCCGGCCTTAACGCGGCCCGCTTGCTGGCGGAAGATGGTGTAAACGTCACGATCCTGGAAGGCCGCGACCGTATTGGTGGGCGGCTGGAAAGTTTCTCGCACATCGAAGGCGCGCCCGAAGCAGGTGGAGATTCCATCCTCGGCGGCTACGGCCGCATGCGCGATATGGCTGATGAATTGGGCCTGACCCTTGTCGACCATCGCGCCCGCGGCAGATTATCGTCTACCGAAATCGCCCTTGGCGGATCTGTTATTCCCCGCGATCGATGGGCCAGGCATCCCCTCAACCGCATGCCCGAGGATGCCAAGGCGGCGTTTCCTGGGCGGCAGTATTTTGAGTCTATTGTCGCTAAACACAATCCGCTTGAGTCATTTGAGGATTGGGCGGAACCGGCCAGCCGCAAGTACGAACAGTCGGTTTATGAATTTCTCAAGGGCTTGGGCTGGAGCGATGAGACTATCGCCCAGAACTATGAAATCAATATTGGGCGCGGCACGTCGGCCCACGACTGCTCCATCCTGATCTGGTACTTCCGCCTCGGCTGGGACAAAGTGCAGCGCGATATTGAAAACGTCGCTCTCAAAGTGGTTGGTGGTAATCAGCGCGTTCCTGAAGCCATGGCGGCGCGTTTGCCCGGTGACATTCATCTCAGCAAGGCCGTTGTAGCTATCCAGCAAGACAACACTGGTGTTACTGTGAGCTGTGAGGACGGTTCCACCTTCCGCGCCAAGCGGGTGCTTAACTCAACGCCGTTTGCGCCTCTGCGCTGGGTCAACTTCGATCCGCTGCTGCCGCCTTTGAAAGCCGCTGCGATCAAACTGCTGCCGTCCATGAAGATCAACAAAATCTTCCTTCGCGCTAAGGAACCATTCTGGGATGGCGATGGTATAGGTCCCGGCATGTGGACCGACACCCCCATAGGGCAGGTCGGCGTCATGCGTCAGCTTGAGAACAGTACGGAAATCACGGGTCTTGTCGCCCGGTCACGCGGCTTCATGGCACAGAAGCTGGATATGCTCGGGCCTGAAGCGGCGCAAGCGTTGGTTGTTGCGGAATACGAAAAGCTCCGCCCCGCCGCCAAAGGCAAGCTTGAGGCGGTCGGCTATAAATCGTGGGCCATGGACCGCTTCGCCGGCGGCACCTGGGTCGAATGGAAACCGGGCCAGGTGCATACTTATCAACCGGTGCTGGCCGAACCTGCCGGACGCATACATTTCTGTGGCGAGCACACAGCAGCGTCAAACCGGGGCATGGAAGGCGCTATGGAATCCGGCGAACGCTGCGCTTTCGAAGTGCTGGATGTCCTTTAGGACTTTTCCGCTAACCAAAACCCATCTTTGTCCGACGTCACCCGCACCGCTGTTGGTGTGGGGAAGTGGGCTGGGATGAGCCATTGGTCTGTGTCCGCAACCTGCTCAAGAATGTTTGTGCGCATGGTACTGGCCTTGTCCGCATCCCAGCAGAACTGTGACGACCACGTCGGGTGTTCCACCTGAACTGGATGGTGAATCACATCGCCGATGACATAAGCCGTGGTTTTGCCGTCGTCCAACTTCAACATGATATGACCGGGTGAGTGCCCGAAGGCGGGCACTAAACTGACCCCCGGTTCGATCTCGTGGTTTGAGTCGACGATCTTGCCCTGGTTGGCTTCGAACACCGGCTGAACACTGTCTTCCCAGGAACGGTGATTGGCTTCCTCGTCATCCTCCCAGAACTCACATTCCTCGCGCCCGAACAAATAGGTGGCGTTGGGGAAGGTAGGCACCCAGCGGCCATCTATGAGCTGCGTGTTCCAGCCCACATGATCCGCATGGAGGTGGGTACATAAAACGTAATCAATTTGTTCGACGGACACGCCGACGCTGGCCATGTCTTCGATGAAGGGTCCCGAGCGCATATGCCACTCGGGCACGAACGGGCGGTGTTTGTCATTGCCGAGGCAGGCGTCCACCAAGATTAACGCACGCGGGGTGCGCACCAGGATGCCATGGAACGCCATGATCAGTTTGTTTTCGGCTTGATTGAAGTAACGCGGGTCGGCGTAGGTGCGGGTGGACTGTAGTGCTTCACCAACAGCGGACGGAATCAAATGCTCCGGTTCACGGAACGGTCCTTCAAACTCAACAATGCGATGAATTTCGAATGGACCAGGAAGAGCAATGGCACCGTTCACGCTGTTGGCTTACCCGAACGAGAACGGAATTTGATCGGGGCCGTAGTACTGCTCGACCGTTTTGTCTTTTTTATAAAAGATGTTCTGCACATAGGTGCCGCAGCGCTGACTACGCACAATCACAGCCACGGTCGGCTCATCGCCGTTGTACTCGGCGTGAATTTCCCACGGTTTAATGAAGTCGATAAAGCCCGGTCCGACTTCCACCTTCTCAGTTTCCTCAACGGCCGCAGTTTCCGGAAGGTCGCCGGGCGCGCCGCCATCGGTGCGTTTAAAGCGTAACACGTTTTCGCCACCGTCGGCGACGCCATACAAAGTCCACGATTTTCCGTGGTCGTGAATGGTTGTCTTGGCGCGCGGCTTCTTGATCAAGCCGTTGATGACGAAGCCGTAGTCGGGATCTTCGTAGAACAACAAGTTGGCGTGCTTACCTTCGAGGCCGAGCTTGGCCGGACTGGTCGGCCATGTTGTCGCGTGCTCGCACACGGATGGATCCCGCAGCATGTCTCGGAGCGGTTCGCAGGCCTGGGGCCACACCTCATCCGCGCTCAAGCCTTGCTCAAACAATCCCCGGACTGTGGCGACGAAGGTTTCAACGGCTGGCAGCATGGGCTCTCTGGTCATCTTTGGGCGGTCCTTGGGCTCGTGTTCGGAATATGTCCGGAACACTAGGCAAACCGAGCGTCTTGGCCAATGGGGCAATTCAGGTTAGCCGCGCAGTGATTAATATAAAGCCCTCAATCTAGAGGGTTCTCTGACGTTTGTTCGATACAACAATATTGATACAAAGCCTTGCTTCACATTTTAGATTCGAAACCTTGACAATTATTATTACTATTAAGTCGAAATAGAAAATGCGCAGAGGTACTACCAAACCGATTGCGCTGGAATCATTGCCCCCCAAAGAGATCGAGTTTTATCTAAGCGAATCCAAGGAGGGGGCGCGCACCGGGCTCGTCTCTATGTTGTGTAACATGGTTCTTCGCAAAATAAGCGCCTACGAAAGTGCTGAAAACTCACCGGCGCTCTCATGCATAAATCACCCGATGTCATGCTGGTGGCATTTGATTTCCATGACGATGTTTTACCCTTGCTTAAGAAGGTGCGCAATCATGAATTCGGGCGCAATCCGTTCACCGTGATTTCCGTCATCATTGAATGCGACAATAATCAACAGCTGGAAGGCGCAATGAAGCCGGGCGCTTATGATGTGATGACCGCTCCCTTGGCGCCGCCGGGCGTGATGGATAGTCTTGAACGCATTGTTAAGCGTCTACCGTTCATTGCTATGCCTAATTACATGGGTCCCGACGGGCGTAGGGAAGAACAGCGTAAAATGAAAGTTCCGGTCTTTGACGTCTTGAATACGCTCAAGGACAAAATTGAGGGCAAGACTTATACGTAAACCGCCATTGACGCTAACGTCGCAACTCAAATGCAAAGTATCCGAGCGACACAGCTGGAAGGGTTTACCTGCAAGCCGGACTTTATTTGTAAAGCAATTTTAAAAGACTATGAAACGCGTCCGCCTCATGAGGACGTTGCGAGGAGACTGCGTGTTTTGCGTAGTTCCCTCCATAAGGCCGCTGATATTGCCACTAAAGGAAATGAGCCCACCTTGGCCCGCACGTGCTTGGGCTTTGCAGATAAAGTCCAAGCCATTAGTGAACGCTATAAAGACCCAACCGAGGAAGAGCTCAAGCTTCTCGAGACCCTCTCGCAGGCATTTCAGATGGCATGGGAAAACATTTCAGGCAACGTCAAGCCTCACTAATCAGCCTTTCCATGCCGGGCCACGTCGTTACCAGGGCATCGGCGTTCCATCAAATTTGTGAAACCCCTCAATGTCATCAACAATTAGGCCGTCGATGAGGTCTATCATTTTGCCGATGGTGGAGCGCGGTTCAAGCGCGCCTACTTCTATCATGCGCTTGAACTGTGCTGGGATGACGGAGGGATCCTTTGTATTCATGTAATCTTCGGCATCCACCGTGCCAGGCGCAATCACCAAGACAGCAACGCCACGGTCCTTCACCGCCTCACCATAAGTGCGGAACAACATGTTTAAGGCCGCCTTGCTTGCGCGGTATGAGGGCGCTGTTGAAGATCGCACATTGCCAATGGAACCTCCCACTGCGCTCATTACGGCGATCTTTTTTTGATCACTGGCGGCGACATGTTCGAGGAAAGCCTCGGCTGTATAGAGTTGGCCGATAACATTGACTTGCATGATCTCGTTAAACCATTCGTAGTCCATCTGGCCGAATTTATTAGGGCTAAAGCGGAAGGTATTGATCGCGCCATTCAAGTTTAGAACGTCAATCGGTGTGTCTTTATATTTCTCCGCCAGAGCGTCAACTTCCGCGAAGTCCGTCACATCCAGCTCTTCCACCACCACGTTGTCATGTTCGGCGGCGTAGGCTGTCAGGCGTGTGGCTGATGTCGGGTTGCGGCAGGTGGCAATCACCGCCCAGCCGCGCGCGGCATAGTCCTTCACAAAAGCAAAGCCGTGACCTTTGCTGGAGCCGGTAACCAGAACCGTTTTCGCGGAAATAGCGTTAGGTAGTCCAACCGCTAGGGCGCAAACCAAGAGTAGTCTAGATAGATGTCGATTCATGGCAGATCTCACTAAATTCGAAGTGTGTAGATTACGCCTGATAAGCCAGTTTGGCGTTCATAAACTGACTCATCCGCAGCATCCCTTAGCCGGCCGGTTTACCCCTATCCCGGCGTACCCGAATTTACTGGTGGCGACTGGACACAAGCTGACAGCTTCCGGCGTAAGTCCACACCCTACATCAGGGCTTAATACTCGATGGGGTCGCCGGCCCACTTTTCAGGCCGGTTGCCGCTAACGGCTTCGCTGGGGTCCCACTCGATCAGGTTGATCTTTTCACCGTCTGGGCCACGCATGGCCATTTCCCGCTGCTTTATGCGGCCTCGTATTTCAATGCGGGCTGGTTCACATACGATGGAATGGGCATGCCCATCAGCCCGGCGGATAATTTCATCCAGGTCGCTGCAATAAAACACCATGCAGAGCTCACCCAGGTTGCAGCCCTGGCTTGATCTTTCGATGGTTGGAGGCGAGGGGTTCTTAACCTCGAACAGGCCGATCATACCATACGGTGAGTAATCCGGTTGCTTGAGTATACACACCCGGGTGGTCACGCCCGCTGGCATGCCGATGAATTTGTGCATGTTGCCATCCTCAGCCGTGCCTTCAGCGTAAACCTCGCTGAAACCCAAAACCGTCTGATAAAACGCCTTGGATCGCTCAAGATCGGAGATCTGAACAGCGGTCCGTACCATTTGACTGAGTTTCATTGTGAGAGTCCCTGCGGTTGAAAGTGTCTTGTATTAGTAGTCTAAACCCTAAGTATTCTGGCAATCCAGCGCGAAACTGCTTGGCGCACTCCGCGTGTATTAAGAAAGTCTAGCAATTCATCCCCGAATTGGGTCTTCCTGGACTCCCGTGGATTTGGCACTAGTTGTGACAAAGGGTAGGCCGTCGTTACACAGTCTGCGCCGCAACCGGGAGGAATTTTATGCTCAATCGCCGTTCGATATTCTCAGCGGGAACTCCCGTTTCATACGTATTGGGAGCCATACTTTACCGCGCGTAAAGCTGTGGCCAAAACGGGCAAGTTTGATGTAGAGCCCCGGGGCAGCGACGGACGCCTTGAGCGCATGCCCATTTGATGTTTGTATGGGCCAATAATCTTGGCTTTTGCTTGGCAAATAATTATGAGGAGGGCTCAATGGATACAAATGTTGGCACAGTGGACCGGATGATAAGGATTGTCTTCGGCCTAATTCTTCTGGCCGTCCCATTTTCTAACTTTTTGGGCAGCGATTGGGTTGGTCAGCTGCTCGCCGGAGTAGCATTTATCGTCGGTGTTACAGTCGTAATTTCTGGAGCCTTGGCACGTTGCTATATTTACAAGGCACTTGGTATCAACACTTGCAGCGTACAGTAGGGCGCGCCGCGATCTATAAATAATCTAACGCGCGTTACTTCCACGCGCCGAAGCAGAACCAGTTGATGCCGTCAGAAAGCCGGCCGGTGTTCTCGTCTGCCTGGCCAGACTGATTATCGATTGATTTAACCACCGCATCTTCGCCGAAAAAGCCTAAGCTCGGGATGATGTAGTGGAAGAATTTCTCTTTTCCGAACCCTGCTGTCGTGCACACCTCTTTAGCGTTCATATCGCGGAAGGCCTTATAGAACGGCTCTTTGTTGTAATAGGCGTCCCAATCCAAATAGAAGCTGTCGTATGGCTCCAGCATGTCGTTAGTGGGCAGTTCCATGTGTAGCATCAGCCCGCCCGGCTTGAGCAGCCGGTGTGATTCGTTAAAGACATTGCGAATGCCTTTGCCCGGCACCTCATGCAAAAACATCGACGAGAAGATCATATCGAAGGACTCGTCCTCAAAGCTTAAGTGCTCTGCGCTTTGCTGGTGGAAGTGCACGGTTTTGCCGAGAGACTGCGCGCGCGCATGGGCATAGCGGAGTCCTGGCGCGCCAACATCAACAGCATGTACTTCTGCGTTCGGATAGGTCCGCGCCCAGGGCACTGTGTTGTGACCAACTGTGCAGCCTAAGTCGAGAATGCGCGCTGGTTCAAAATCGGGATACTTGGTGCTGATGAACTTGGAAATGGTTGTGCCAATATCATCCAGTTCGTCTCCAAACAGGCCCATGCTAAAAACGGAAATACCATTGTCGTAGAGCGCACCTTGGGTCACGTCGTCGCGTGTGTGTTCCGTGTCATAACCGCCGGGCATGAGATGGACGTCAAGGCCGGCCACGTAGTGCGGCACTTCGAAAGAGGGGTTGATCTCTAACGAGCCAGCAGCTTTTTCAGTCGATCGGGCGAGGGCCTGCGCTTTGCGATTGGTGGCTTCAAAGTTGCGCTCTAGCGTAGGGATCACAGACCGGAACGCCATTTCCTGTGCATTGCAGCGAATGCTGGAATAGAACTTGAACAAGGTCTCGTCTTTCAACGCTTTATGCACTTCCGGCCCGTCTTTGGGCTTGCGGGCGTTACGCTTTTCGAAGTCCGGCTCAACCTTGCGGTCATAGACCGTCTTCATACCGTTGGCGACATCGTGCAGCACATAGGTGCGCATACTTTGCGTAAATGTCTGCCGTGCGTACTCATCTTGAGTTGGCTTAACTTTGAGTGCGTGCCGTACATAATCGGTCATGGATCAATTCCTCACGGATGAAAATTGCGCTCCTAATATTACCTACTGTGTCCTGTCAGAGCTACGATATATGACGGTCTATGCCGCCTATTACGATATATGGAGCGCGGCTGGGTAAACTTGCCCTGGTGTGGCATAAGAACTTTCACCGCACTATTTATTGATCGGCAGGTGCGGCGCACTGGGGTCTATCACCTGGCCGTTTTTAATGACGGCGGCTATGTCAGAGGTCTTGCTCAATCCCCACCAAGCTCCGGCTCCTAGAAAATTGATGTGCACATCCATCAATACGGGAATGAGAAATCTGCCAGTGCCGTCTATCGCTAGGACATCGGCCGTTGGGACATCGGCGGCAGGTGCAGCCAAATTTTTGACAACTGCCGCAATTCGCTCAACTTGAACCAGGACAGAGATGCCAGGCACAGCCGCGCCGCCATTGCTATCAATGAGGGTGACATTGCGAATGAGTATTCCATCGGCACGCACAGGCGGTGAGGCCACTGTAAACGCCGCCACTGCAAACACAGCCGCTAAGGAGTATGTAACGGAATGCCTCACATGCATGGCAAAGACTCTGAGTCTATGGGTTAGGGGTTTGATGCTTTCTCCCAATTGCCCGGATCATTCGGATCACCTTCACCTTTGTACCGCGCAACATCGGGATAGGCGAAGACGCGCCGCGTTTGATTGTATTCCGAAGGATCGAGCGGGAATCTTGCACGCGGTTGCCCCATGCCCTGGGTGACACGTTTACGGACAATGATCTCATCGGGCGCTTGGCCATTTTCCACCCAATTCTCCAAGGCCGTCACCCAATCGATTGCCGTGCCGCCGGGACCTCCCATGGTGCAGTGGAGCATGGACGGAATCATAAACAGGCGGAAGAAGTCCTTGGTCTGCGCGGGGCCACCCATGGTCCGTGTCACTGTATCGTAATAGTCGACACTAATGCCCGGTGGAATCTGGTCGTCATCCCATCCGTGATAGAGCAGCATCTTACCGCCGTTCTTTTTGAATTTCCGCAAGTCGGGGTTTTGTGAATTGTAGATTCCTTCGGTCAGGCCCATGCGGGGCGGATCGCGATCGAAATCAAATGTTGATGCCGGGGTGCCTGCCGGTGGGTCGTAAAAGAACGGCATAGTGGTCATAAATTCTTCACCAAAACTTTGTGGCCCTTCGAGCCAATTACCGATCTTGCCGTCTTGTCCGATAAATTCTGGCGTCCAGGTGTATTCCGACCCGCGTGACATACCGAAGTACCATGGCTCACCATTCGAATCTGTCGCGCCCGTATATATTTTATTCAACACCTCAACTTCGTCGGTGGTCAGGCAACTGTCACCATCGCGTCCACGCCGGCATTGAATATCTTCCGGCTTCCAGCCGCATTGGCGTGGGTCTTGCAGAATACCGTCTTCCAAGCCGTCCGCTGCATCGCACGTGTCCATTACGGATTGGCGGATCATTGGTAATTTGTCAGGGCTGAGAATGGGCTTGCCGTCTTCACCCATATTGGCGAGCGGGTTCCATGCCACGAAGTAGGCGCCGTCTCCGGTTTCATCGTAAACCGGTGCTCCGGCGATAATGCCGTCGAAGTCGCGCGGGAAGCGTTGTGCTTCCACCATGGCCTGACGGCCGCCCGTGGAGCAGCCCATGAAGTAATTCTTCTCGGCCCGACTACCGTAATAGGCATCGATGATTTCTTTCGAGGCCTTAGCAACCGTATGGGTGGAGCGGAATCCGAAATCGATTTCGCCTTGCAAGTTGTTATAAGCGAACAACCAGCTGGAGCCTTGATGTCCCATGTCGGTTTGTACAACAGCGTAATTGCGGGCCAGGCCAGGGTCGGTTCGACCGGTATCGATGGTGCCGCAATAGCCGCCGCAGCCGGCCATAAGGAATTTGCCGTTCCAGGTTTCTGTCGGCATACGCAATTCAAAATGGGTTTGCGGTGCGATGAGTCCGTGGATGCGGCACGATTCCGGCAATCCGTCATGCGCAGGGTCTACTTGAGATTTCAGTATGCGCGTTGGTGCATCGGGCAAAGAGACCATGCGATGTTCAACGGTGGCGCCCGGCCCACTTAAGGCGGTGCAGCGTTCCTGCGCGCTTTGCGCAGCGGCTGATAACGGCAATAACAATACGATGAACGAAAACGCAGATATTAATAGTTTCATGACTTGACCCCTCCTGGAAAGTGAGAGCCTAGCGTGGATTCGGAGAGGGGGGGAACTTTATATTAAAGTTAGGAATCCGCCACTTTTTGGATTTCTTCGCGTGACGGCAGCCAGGGTGCGCGTGAGTCCCAGTAGATGCACTTGTCTGGACCGGCATGAGGGGAGGTGTTTAAGCTCCCCGCTGGAATTGAAACACCCTTTTCTGTTACCCGCGGCATGCGGCAACCGCAGGTGCCGCAGAAGCAGTTGGTAACGCCGTTTGCGTCAGGAAGCCTGTAGTTGATGACGTGATTTTCGCCGCTCAGCCATTGGAAATATTGGGTGTCGAGAAATAAGTTAGCGGAGTGCGCCGTGCCGCTCTTTTTGCGGCAGCGCGAGCAAAAACAATAGAGATACATGCGGTAAACCGTCTCGGCCGCATAAGTGACGGCGCCACACAAACAACCGCCGTGAATTTTTTCTGTTGTCATGGGCCTTGGCCTTTCACTTTTTCCCTTTCACGTATGAACGCCTGTCTTGGGGCCCAGCATGGATACACTCATGGTCACGACCATGGCCAGGGGGAACGATACAATGGTCGGATACTGGTAGGGGAAGATCGGCGTATCGAACCCAAAAATGGCTACCCAGACCGTTGGCCCGAGAATGACGCCCGCCACTGCACAGAGCAAACCTGTGGTGCCGCCAATAAGAGCACCCTTGGCTGTGAGGCGAGGCCAGAAGCAGGCCAAGAATAGTACCGGAAAGGTTGAACTGGCAGCTAGCGATAATGAAGTGACCACCAGAAATGTGATGTTCTCGTTCTTGAACGTCAGACTCAGCACAATAGTTACAAGGCCAAAGGCCAACGCCGTAAAACGCGATACTTTGAGTTCTTCGGCCTCTGTCTGCTCGCCCTTGCGGATAACCATGCCGTAGAGATCATGGGAAATCGCTGCGGCCACAGCCAGGGTGAGGGCGGAGACAACGGCCAAGATGGTGGCAAACACGGTGGCGGCGCAAATCCCTAACAGAATATCGCCGCCCAAAGCATGGGCCAGATAAAGCGGCGCCATATTGTTGCCGTTCCGGAGTAGGGCCGGACCGACCGCGTATTCAGGATTACCATTGAGGATGGCGATCGTGCCGAATCCAATGATGATCATGACGATATAAAAACCGCCGATCATGGCGGTGGCATAAGCGGCGGACCTTCGCGCTTCACGCACATTGGGTACGGTGAAGAACCGCATAATGAAATGAGGCAGCCCGGCAATGCCGACGGCCTGTGTCAGTGCCGCAGAGATGGCAGCACCAACGGATGTAAACCCGCTGGACTCCATGATCTTCAAGCCGTTGGGGTGCTTATCGATGGCCGCTGTCAGTAGTTTTTCCAAACTGAAATCAAAGGTCGCCAGCACGCCGATAGCCAGCACCAAGCCAAGCGCCCACAAAAACCCAGCTTTGACGATTTGAACCCAGGTGGTCGCCACCATGCCGCCAAACACCACATAGATGATCATCAAGATGCCAATGAGTGTCAGCGACCAAACAAAATCCAGCCCGAAAAGAAACTCAATCAGTAATCCGGCGCCGACTAATTGGGCGACCATGTAGAGCAGGAGAATGATAACTGTGGCGCTGGCGGAGAATATGCGTAGTGAAGGGTCCTTCAACCGATAGGTCAGCACATCCGTTAGGGTGTATTTACCCATGGTGCGCAGACGGGTGGCGAGTAGGAATACTAGAACCGGCCACCCCATTGCTGCGCCGATGGAATAAATCAGTCCGTCATAACCCGACGTAAAATAGATGCCAGTGATGCCGAGGAAGGTTGCCGCCGAAAGGAACTCACCGGTGAACGCCGCGCCATTCTTAAAGCCCGAGAGTGACCCATCCGCCGTGTAAAACTGTGCCCGCGACTGGCTTCTCTTTGACGCCCAATGGGTGATACCCAGAGAGATAGCGACCACCACTAGGAACATTGAAATGGCGGCAAAATTCATGCGTCGCTGTCCATTTTGTTATTCCAAATCGTGAAGGCAGTGGCGACACCGATTAGGAGCAGAATAATCAGCACGCCGCCAACAATCCCCAGTGTGAGCGCGCCACCAGGCGCAATCGTCTGCGCAAGGAACGACGGTTTTACGGCCACGGAGATCATCAATAGTAAATAAGTGGCGAGGGTAAACGCCGTTGCGATCCAGGCGACGGTGAGGTGCCCTTTGATCCGTGCCGCAGTTTTGCCTGCCGGTGTTTCGCCAGGCAGGGTATTCGGCTGTTGTGATTCTTCGCTCATGCCGGTGTCCTCTGCCGCCCGCTAGGCCGGCTTGATTCCGAGGATGTTATGACGGCGGCGCCAGGCCGATGGGCCTTCTACGGTCACGTCAAACCCAACCTTGCGCATGGTGCCGGCAAAATCGACGGATGCGTATTCGGGCCGCCACACTTCATTATTCCAGCGGTGATCGATCCAGCGCGCAAACGTGCCTGCAGCATTGGTCGGTGATTGTCCGCCGGTAAAGAAATCGATGGGGAAGAAAACACCGCCGGGACGCAACACCCGATAGGCTTCAGCGATAACGTTCTTCGTCGCTTCTGCTGTTATCTCATGGTGCAGTAAATACGATGTGACAATATCAACGTGGTTGCCGGGCAGTTGGGTATCTTCGGCCAGACGCTGAGCGAAATTCACCTCCACATCCAGGTCGACCGCGCGCATATGCCCGTAGCGGATCATCGGCCCCGCCACATCCACGCCTGTAACCTCCGCATCGGGGAAGCGTTCTTTCAACGCGATGGATAACTGGCCGATGCCGCAGCCCATATCAAGGACGCGTCCGATGCGGCCATCTTCAGGTGTGACCATCTGGCTGGCTAACCCGGCATGGTTCTCGTCTTGTTTGTTCTGAATGCTGCGCGCTAGGTAAAACGCGTTGGTGCCGTGGTGATAGACCGGTCCGGAAAACGGGCTGCCCACGTAACCGCCGGGCTGCTGATGAATTTCATGCTTGGTATAGGTGGGAATGTGCAGATCGGGGTTGAGTTCGAGCGTGCCCGGACCGCGTTTGTCATAGGCTTCCATTTCCGCTAGGTAAAGATCGGAGTTGTTATCGAATTCCTGCTTATAGTTCTTGTGCGCCGTGCGTTTGGCATCAAGAAAAATGCGCACTTCGGTGTTAATCAGCGGATCATCTTTGACCAGTTCCACAATCTTATCCAGCGGCAGGTCTTCTTTGGGGTCGTAACCGTTGGCTTCCATGATTTTGGCAAAGCGCTTGCGCGACGCAGGGACGAGCGTGTCGCCGCGCCAGCGTCGGATGCCGACGAAGAAGTGATCTCGGGATTCCAAATCCAGATTCGGCAAGCGCTCCAGCCGCCCGACGGTGCCCCGGTGTTCAACATCGAAGGCAAAGTCTTTGGCCTCGGCTTTGCAAATGCCAAATGCGGTGCCTAGAAAGGACGACAAAGCAGCTGTGGCCTTAAAAAGGGTGCGGCGATCCATCATAATCTGTCTCCGTTGCGCCGTGTGGCATTGGCTGAATTAGGCGGAATACCGCACAATCATGCGCTGGGCGGCGTGAAAATGCAAAAAGGGAGGCGGAGCGAAGTTTACGGGCCATTATCCATGCCCCATAAGTTTTCGTACGCGCCTTTGCGCCTCACTATACGAGAGTAGCGGTAGTTGAATAGAGATTTGCTTAGAACAAATAGTGAGGAGTAAGCATGCCCGCTAATATCCATAAGCGGACATGCGCGGACCCGGCGTAAAACAAAAGAAAACCCCCGCGATGCTGAAGAACACCCCGATGAGTTACGATGCACTATGAACTACGATGCAATCATCCTTGGCGCGGGCGGTGCAGGCCTTATGGCGGCGGCGGCGGCGGGCCAGGCGGGCGCGCGGGTCTAGGTGCTCGATCATGCCGATGAGCCTAGCAAGAAAATCCTGATCTCCGGCGGCGGGCGCTGCAACTTCACCAACATGGCCACCGCGCCCGAGTGTTTTTTGTCCGAAAACCCGCACTTCGCCAAGTCCGCCCTCAGCCGCTACACCCAATGGGACTTCCTCGCCTTGGTCGAGCGCTATACCATCGCCTGGCATGAAAAAACACTCGGGCAGTTGTTCTGCGATGGGTCTGCCCGGCAGATCGTCGCCCTGCTGCTGGACGAATGCCGCGCCGGGACTGTCGACATCAAACTCTCCACCACCATAGGCGAGATCAGCCATGCTGACGGACTATTCCGGATCGGCACGGGTACAGCGACCGCGCCGCAGCTCGTCATTGCCACCGGCGGCCCGTCAATCCCCAAGATGGGTGCTACCGGTAAAGCCTACGCAATCGCCAAACAGTTTGGCGTCGATGTGGTTACACCGCGTCCGGCTTTGGTGCCCTTCACCCTCGGCCCGGAGGAGCAGTTGTTTCGAGATATCTCAGGCGTGTCCTGTCCAGCGGTTGCTGCAGTCGGCGATGTTTCCTTTCCAGAGGCCGTGTTGTTCACCCACAAATGCCTCTCCGGTCCGGCGATCCTCCAGGTCTCGTCCTATTGGACACCCGGTCAGACTATATCGCTGAGGTTGGTGGAAGAAGCCACCGCCAAACTGCGCGACGCAAAACGGCGGATGCCGCGGGCGCACCTTAAAGCTGCCCTAGCCGAATTGTTGCCCAACAGGCTGGCCGAGGCGCTGGCCACTCGCATTGGCATTACGACTGAATTGCGAAACGTGGCAGACGTTACGCTGGACGCCGCCGCCGAGAGCCTGACCCATTTGACGTTCCAGCCCACGGGCACGGAGGGGTATGCCAAGGCCGAGGTCACAGCGGGCGGCATCAGCACCGCCGCGCTGTCGTCCAAAACCATGGAGGTGTGCCAGGTTCCAGGATTGTATGCCATCGGCGAAGCCGTCGATGTGACAGGATGGCTCGGCGGCTACAACTTTCAATGGGCCTGGTCCTCCGGCGTTGCTGCCGGTCGGGCCATTGCTGCACGATGTGGGTGAGGCAACCACCGCAGCCGATTCAGTTGAAAGTAAATATCCGCTTTGGGCTAAAAGTAGGCATCCCAAATTGTCAACTCTAGGGTTCTAGCTTTCCTCATCTTCTTCGCCCATCCTAATCGCATCCAGCATCAGCATTTCGCCGTCGTACTGCAGCGGGCCGAGGGCGGGGTCAAAGGCGAAGGTGTGAATCTCTGGGAACAACAAAATAGTCGGCGCCAGGTCATGCAGTTGCGCCATCATCGCCTGCAATTCCTTCTGCCGCTCCAAAGGTTTAAACAGTGTGCTGCTGGCTTCAATGCGCGGCACCATGGTGGGATCGCAGAAAAACGGTGCCGGCTTCAAGCATGACGCGTTCTCGATGGAACGTATGGCATCCATGTAGATGGAACTGCTCCAGTTCATGGAGAGAATATCAGCGCCCCGCCAATCCCCGGTGAACCACATGGCAATCCATTGCGCTGCTTGTACGCCGCGTATTTCCATGGTCACGCCGATGCGTGCCAGGTCTTGCGCCACCTTCTGATAAATTTGCAGGTTCTCAGGTGCGGTGGCTTGGGTGCGGACCACGGCCTCGAAAAACAAACCGTCTTCATAACCGGCGTCGGCGAGCAATTGCCGCGCCCGGTCCGGGTCGTAAGGGTAGGGCGTAATGTCAGGATTGAAGCCAAAGGTTTGAGGCAGTGCCCCTTGGCTGTTGGGCTGGGTTTTCCCATAAAGAATGATGTCGGCCATGGTCTGCCGGTCAATGGCCATGTTTAACGCTTGGCGTACACGCACATCGGCGAGCGGATGCTCCGCGTCCGTGTTGCGCATGGCCAAACCTTCGATGTGTGGGCTCTCCAGCGTTTCGGTGGCATAGCCCTGGGCTTCCATTTCGATGAGCATGTCGAGGCCAAGGTTTGTGACCAAATGGGTTTGCCCAGATATGAGAGACTGGCTACGGGAAACCGCATCCGCCGCCACATAAAACGCAATAATTTCAGGCGTATTATCATGGGTGGCCGCGCGCCAGGATGTCGGTACGCGATCCATTTCATATATGCCTGTTCGAAATCCCCAGTCGCGTAATTGATAGGGGCCACTGCCGATCGGGTGGAGGGCAAATTCGTCTTGGCCCATGTCAGCCCAGGCCCTAGGCGGCACCATAAAGACTAAACTCAAGCGCTTGGGCAGAATGGCATCGGGTTTGCAGGTGATGAGTTCAACTGTGAATTCGTCAAGCGCGTTGGCTTTGCCAATATTGCGGGCTTCACCGGCCATAAACAGGCCGCGGGCGTCAGGTGTTACAAGAAATTCAAACACAGCAACAACCGCATCGGCATTGAATGGCTCGCCGTTGGCGAAGGTCACGCCCTGGCGCAAGGTAAAGACCCAGCGGTTCGGGCTCGTGGCCTCCCAGGATGTTGCAAGTACCGGGTTAACCTCGCCGTTACTGCCCAACTTGGTAAGCGCGTCGAACATGATGGAGGACGGGTGCATACCGCGCGTCATCATGGACGCGTACGGGTTGCCGAGGTTGGGCACCCGGCCGCTGGTGGCAATGCGCAATGTCTCAGACACAGCGGGTAACGCCATAACACTTAAAAGGAGAGCAAGACCGGCGGGCCGTTTTAGAGACCCAAGCACATTCAACCACGTCATGTGTCTTGTTCTCTACTTTCGAGTTCTCGCAAAATGTCTTCACGGTGGCCATCTAAGGCAGGGGCTGTGCGCCGGATCGGAAAATCTTCTCCCTCCACCACAACAGCGGAAGCAAAGGTTTTAGTTTCAAAGCCATTTGGGAGTGTCAGCGGTCGAACCCAGCCAAAGTGACTGACCAGAGGGTCGGCCATGGCTGCGCTGTAAGTATTGATGGGCTCACAGGGAATCCCGAGCGGCCGGAATGTTTTGATCCAATGCGCGACCGTGTTTTTCTCGAAGAGGGGTTGGAGAATGGCACACAGCTCTTTTTGGTGCGCGGCGCGATCTTTGGTGTTGAGAAAGCGGGGGTCGTTTTTCATGTCTGGCAGATCAATAGAATCACAGGCCAAAGCAAAAAGTTTGTTATTACCAGCTGCGAGTACGAAATGCCCGTCGGAAGCTGCGTAGGCTTCATAAGGCGAATTACGCGGATGCGATGAGCCCATGCGCACGGGGTCCTTACCAGTGCCAAAGTACTCGCTGGTCTGCAAAGCAGAGAACGCCAGATTGGAAGCGTACATAGACATATCAATATGGCCGCCAGGCCCGCCGGCTTCGACACGGCGGAGCAGTGAAACGATTGCAAAGGCGGCATACAACCCGGCCCCAAAGTCAGACACTGGCACACCGGCCTTAACCGGCGTGCTGTCGGCATGTCCGGTTACGCTCATAACACCTGACGCGGCCTGCACGGTGATATCAAATCCACCGTCCATCGCCCGTGGGCCGGTTTGGCCAAACGCCGAAATGGAGGCGTAGATCAGACTTGGTTTTTCATCTTTGAAAGAGCCGTAGCCCAACCCAAGCCGGTCCATCACGCCGGGCCGGTTATTTTCCACAACTGCGTCGGCAGAGAGGATAAGACGGCGGGCAACAGCCAAGTCTTCTTCCGTTTTCAAATCCAAGGCAATGCTGCGTTTGTTGCGATTGATCGAGGCGAAGTTCTCGCTGAAGCCGTCTGAGTGAGGCGGCCAGGCGCGCAATCCATCTCCTTGCAAAGGCTCTACTTTTATGAGGTCAGCCCCCATATCCGCCAAGACCATGGCGCAGAAAGGGCCGGCTGCCACATGACAAAACTCAATGACGCGTACGCCAGCGAGGGGCAATGTATTGTTCAACGAACTGGTCCTTTGAATAGTTGTAGGCAGGGATACTGGCCAACAACCCCTTAGGGCAAGGCGTTTGTGAGAGAAGAGGAGGTGCGTATGGCCGCTGAAACAAACTTGAAACACTTATTACAGGCTTGGATCCGCAACTCGATACGGAAATCTATGTTTTTTGCTCCAGTTCAAATCCCGCCAACCTGTTGTTGTCCGCGACCACGCGATTAGCCACGTTTCAGGAAAAGGAAGGGCTGTCCTTGCTTCTTACTAAGGAGTAAACGTTACAGCATGGGCTCCACGCTGGTCCCGAATTTTACCGCATTAGGCTGGGCGTTCAGTCGAGCCTTGAGGTCGTCGGGCTGACGGCCGCCGTTTCAAGCTGCCTGGCGGATCAAGGGATCAGTGCGAATGTGATTGCGGCCTATCACCATGACCACATCCTTGTGCCGGCGGAGCGCGCAGAAGAGGCGCTGGCTGCCCACAAATCTCTAGGTAAACCCTGAGGTAAACTTGTGTCGTGAATATGCTTTTTACACAATCTTCCCGATTTTCCGGCACCAAAAAAAGTAGCGTTTTGCCTGAATGAGGGGCTCTTAATCGATGGGCGGGACTCCTGTTGGAACCATACCTTCATGATGATGAACGACCATCCATTTGCCGTCAATCAATCGGAAGACGTCGGTAATCCGCACGCGCCCTTCCATCGCGTTGGGTGGTTCATAGCTGTAATTAATGTAGTACATGGCAATAGCTGTATCGTCCCAGCTGCTCACCTCGGGGTCTTCAACTGTCAGTGTGAGGGGGCCGCGGGCTTGCATTTGCTCCTGGTCATCGGCGTGAAATTTTTCTCGTTCTTCCGTCCCGCGTATGAGTTGCGGTGTGAAGACATCCCACACCGTTGAGTCAGGGTCCATGTGGCCTTCAATTCCACCGGGGTCGTGTTCCTCAAAGGCGGTGAAAATGCCTTTGATAATGGCGGTGATTTCAGCGTTGATGTCTGTGTCTTGGGTCATTGTTTCTTCCTGTTCCCTAAACCCTGACCGTCGCACTGGGTCTGGCTCCCGGTCAAGCGAGGTTCTTGCGCCCCAATAGCTCTTGACCTTTTCCCCAAAATAGAACAAAACAGGAACATAAAAGAAGCTTTGTCAGATGAGACAAGATGCAAGGGAAGCACTATGGCAGAAGTTCCCGTGCCCCCGGCCAACCTTAAGGCATTGCGGCACCACATTCAGGCGATTGAAGGTTTCACGCGCACAACGGAAGCTGTCTTATCCCTAGGTCCGGTGGAGATTGATCAGGCGCTGCCATGGGGTGGGCTGCCGCTTTTTTGTCTGCACCATGTGGTGGGTAGCGGTGAAGCATTTGGCCGAAGTGGATTTTCTCCACCAGCAACAGCATTTGTCGCCACTTTGGTGGCACGCCTTAAAGAACGCTTCAAAGAGAGAGGGACCGTCGTGTGGTGCCTGCCTCGGTATCAAGCAGCAGATAATCTTTATGGGCCAGCCTTGGCCATGTTGGGTTTGGATGAGAAAGACCTCATCTTGGCCAAGACCAAAAACGAGACTGAAGCGCTCTGGACGATGGAGGAAGCCCTTGGTTGCGCGGATGTATCTGCGGTGGTCGGTGCCTTAGCGGCACCCCTGAACCTGACGGCGGAACGCCGCTTGCAACTGGCGGCCGAACGCGGTCGTACAACCGGTTTTTTGCTTCAGCCAAGTGCTGCCGTGACAACGTCGACCGCGGCGGTGACACGTTGGCGTGTTGGCTCTTTGCCGTCTGCTGCGCCGGCTTGGGCGGGTCTTGGTCGGCCCCGCTGGTCCTTAACCCTGGACCGCTGCCGGCAAGGCAACACCCGCTCATGGATTGTGGAATGGTGCGATGAGACGCGTAATTTGCGTTTGGCTACCCCGCTTCGCCACCGATCGGTTGACCCGGTCGCGGTGGGCGGTACGGTCATCTCCCTACGCTTCGTGGCGTGACCGACCGCTGGCAACAGTCGCGGCACAGGCCGGGGCTGTTCGCATTGCTGCAGCCAACACGGCGGCGCAGAACGCAGGCATAGACCCAGGTCTATCTTTGCCTGACGCACGCGCCGTCGTGCCCACCTTAAAAGTCATTGATGCGGACCCAGGCGCCGACAAAATCTGTTTGGGCCGTTTGTTGGTGTGGGTTCGACGGTATACGCCTTGGGTTTCGCTTGAGCCGTTGGATGAGCGTGGCGGGGCTAGCTTGTGGCTTGATATGACAGGCTGCACGCATCTGTTCGGCGGAGAACAGGCAACTCTAGATGATCTCGCTATCAGGCTCGAGCGGCTTGGCTTTGCTTCGCGTCTTGGTCTGGCAGACACGCCGGGCGCAGCCTGGGCGGCTGCACATTGCGTCGCAAGAGATATCGTCCCCGCGATTGTTCCTGAAGGGAAACAGCGTACACACCTTGCAGGGGTGCCGGTTTCAGCCTTGAGGCTTTCGTTGCGTCCACTGGACACACTGACGCGATTAGGCGTCCGAACGCTTGCTGACCTGTTCGCATTGCCACGTGCGCCGTTGACCCGCCGGTTTGGTCAGGAGGTTTGTCTTCGCCTTGATCAATTGACGGGCCGTATCGATGAGCCTCTTTCGCCGGATATAGAGCGCTTGCCTTATGTGGCACGTATGGCTTTCCCAGAGCCCATCGGGCGAACTGAAGATGTAGAGGCGGCCTTACGTGGGCTGCTTGAATCGCTCTGCCATCGCCTGGAGAAAGACCGCAAAGGCGCGCGGCGGATGACCTTTGAATTGTTCTGCGTTGATAACACGTCAGAACGTTTGCAGGTGGGGACTGGCCAGCCTGTACGCCGGCCCGAACATTTATTCCGTTTGTTTCGTGAAAAGCTTGATGGCGTTGACGCTGGTTTTGGGATCGAGTTTTTTCTCCTGACTGTCACAGCGACCGATCCGCTTGATGTTGAGCAAGAGGCGGTGTTCCAGGATACAACGGATCATGTTGCAGCACCCGTTAGCGCGGGACGAGAACTCGCTCTATTGATCGACCGGCTTGAAGGACGGCTTGGTACAGGTCGTGTGTTACGGCCTCGGGTGCGCGCGGTGCATATTCCAGAGCGTGCGGCAGGGTTGGTTCCGGCGCTCAATGCGAACAAGGATCACACTGTAGCACTACAGGACCGCGAAGCCGGTTTACTGCACAGCGACAGAATACGCATACGTCCCGGCACACGGCCGGTCTATCTTCTGCCGAAGCCTGAGCCGATCAATCCATTGCCGATACAATTAGACACACCCCGTATAAAGACTGTGCCGCTTCCTGGTTTTCAATGGCGCCGCTCCACGTACCGTCTCACCGCTGCGGAAGGGCCTGAGCGTATTGCCGGACGTTGGTGGCAAGGTCTGCTGCCGCCTGATCGGAGCGACGAAGGTGCCTCTTATTTTGCTTTGTGCGAAGACGGTGGCGCTGTTCGGGATTATTGGCGCGTGGAAAGTGAGGCAGGCGAGCGCCTGTGGGTATTTCATCTGCCGTTTCCTTTGGTCCGGGGTGGAGCCCAGCAGGGGGCCCTGCACGGGGCACGATCTGACCCGAACTCGTTAGACCGGTGGTTCGTCCATGGCCTGTTCGCTTGAAGGCCAGAAAGGATGAGACATGTCGGCTGAACCGCAATACGTAGACCTCCAGGTAACAAGCAACTTCAGTTTCTTGCGCGGGGCATCGCATCCAGAGGAATTGGCGCGTACGGCAGCGGCCCTCGGGCATAAGGCGGTTGCGCTGACCGACCACAATACTCTGGCCGGCGTGGTGCGCAGCCATATGATGTGCAAGGAGAACACCATACCGTTCATTCCAGGGTGCCGCCTTGATTTGTTGTCTATCCCAACATGGCGTTGGGGAGAGGGCGTGCATGACTGGCATCTCCCGCCCAAAGATCTGCGGGATATTGGCGGTGCTGATGCCCATGAAGACCCGGATGGTCCGAGCCTGCTGGTTTATCCTACTGACCGAGCTGCTTACGCCCGTCTCTGTCGCCTGTTAACGCTTGGCAAACGCCGGGCGCCCAAGCAGCAATGCTTTCTCACCCTTGATGATGTTGCTGCTTTTTCTGAGGGGCTAATGGCCATCGCGCTGGTGCCTGAAGCGGCACACTTAAGTGAAGATGGTGAAGCGGACTTTTGTAAGACGCTCAATGCATTCAAAGAGACTTTTGGGTCAGCACTGTCAGTGGCTGCCTGTGCTGTTGGGTGTGGTGACGATGCACGGCGGTTGTGGCAGGTCGCTCGCATGGGAGAGCAGACTGACGTCCCTTTGGTTGCAGTCAATGACGTGCATATGCATCTCCCTGTCCGACGGCCGCTGCTCGATGTTCTGACGTGCATTCGCGCCCGGTGCCGCCTTGATGAGGCGGGCTTACGTTTGCAAAAGAATGGTGAACGCCATCACAAGCCGCCATTGGAAATGGCGCGCCTTCTCAAAGACTATCGTTCTGCTCTCTCTCGTACGGTTGAGATTGCGAACGCCTGCACATTTAGCTTGGATGAGCTACGGTACGAATATCCCACAGATTCTATTCCGGCAGGAGAAACACCGCAGTCTCAGCTTGCACGGCTGACCTGGGAGGGAGCGACGTGGCGCTATCCCCAAGGTGTGCCGGCAAAGGTCGAGAAGCAGATTCTGCATGAACTTAAAGTGATCGAGTCTCTCGGTTACGAACCGTACTTCCTCACTGTGCACGATATTGTCATTTTCGCACGCAGCCGCGGCATTCTATGCCAGGGACGGGGATCCGCTGCAAACTCATCCGTATGTTATTGCTTGGGCATTACTGCTGTTGATCCCGATCAGACAGACCTTCTGTTTGAGCGCTTTGTATCTTCAGCGCGCAATGAGCCGCCGGATATTGATGTGGATTTCGAGCATGAGCGGCGCGAAGAAGTCATCCAATACATTTATGAAAAGTATGGCCGCGAGCGGGCTGGTTTGACGGCGACGGTTATCACGTACCGCACGCGGTCTGCGGTGCGCGATGTGGGCAAGGTGCTTGGTTTGTCCGAGGACGCCATCGCCGCTTTGCTCGGAACAGTATGGGGCTCTTCTTCTGGCCGTATTCCCGAAGAACAAGCCCGGGAAGCAGGGCTAGACCCTAGTGATACGCGGCTCAAACTCACGCTTGATTTGGCTGACCCTCTCAAAAGGTTTCCGCGCCATTTGTCACAACATGTTGGCGGCTTTGTTCTCACTGAGAAACCGTTATCCGAACTCGTGCCTATATCCAACGCGGCCATGGAAGACCGCACGGTGATTGAATGGGACAAGGATGACATTGATGCGCTTGGCATCCTCAAGGTTGATGTTTTGGCTTTGGGTATGTTGACCTGTATCCGCAAGGCGTTTGCTCTCACGGAGGCGTCTCATAACCGGCCGCTCACTCTGGCGACGGTGCCGCAAGATGATCCAGCCACTTACACCATGCTTCAACAGGCGGATACGATTGGTGTGTTCCAGGTCGAAAGCCGGGCGCAGATGAGTATGCTGCCGCGGCTTAAACCAGCTAAGTTTTATGATCTAGTTATTCAAGTTGCCATTGTCCGGCCGGGACCAATTCAAGGCGATATGGTGCATCCTTATTTACGCCGCCGTCGCGGTGAAGAGAGTGTTGAGTATCCGTCTCAAGCTCTCAAAGATGTTCTCCACCGCACCTTGGGTGTGCCGTTGTTTCAAGAACAGGCCATGAGCATTGCCATTGTCGGCGCGGGGTTTACTCCCGATGAGGCTGATGGCCTGCGCCGGGCCATGGCGGCTTGGCGTCGCAGCGGCAAAATCGAAATGTTTTATGAGAAGTTTCGCAAGGGCATGCGCGACAACGGTTATACCGAAGCGTTTGCAGATCGCTGTTTCAAGCAAATTGAAGGCTTTGGGGAATACGGTTTTCCCGAAAGCCATGCCTTTAGCTTCGCCCTCTTAGCCTACGTTTCATCTTGGCTGAAATGTCATTATCCCGCTACGTTCGCTTGCGCACTGCTCAACAGCCAGCCGATGGGCTTTTACGCGCCCGCGCAGATTATCCAGGATGCTCAGCGTCACGGTGTTGTCGTGCGCCCTGTTGATATCAATGCCAGCAATTGGGACTGCACGCTGGAAGATGCCGATGCGCCTCAGGGTGTTGCTTTGCGTCTTGGCATGCGTCAGGTGAAAGATTTGAAGGAAGCAGATGTCGAGGCAATCGTGGCCTCTAGGTATGATGGTTTCCGTGATCCGTATGACGTCTGGTGCCGGGTCGAGCATCGCAGCAGAACTTTTTTGGAGACGCTGGAGAAGTTAGCCAAAGCTGATGCATTTGCTTCCATGGCAGAGGAGGGGTCGGCATTTAGCCGCCGTCAGGCGCTTTGGGCTGTTAAGGCTCTCAAGCAGGATCCGCTGCCTCTGTTCGCGGTGACAACGGATGACGTTCCTCCGCCCGCTGGCTTCCAAGGCGGTGTCGATGCCGTTTTTGAATTACCGCCGCCTTTGCCTGAACTCGGCCTGGGAGAGGAGGTGGTCGAAGACTATGCGGCGCTCCGGCTGACTTTGAGGCAGCATCCGGTTGCTTTCTTGCGGGATCGCTTAAACCGGCAGGGTGCGCTTCCAGCGAGCGGCCTGGGCGATGTATCTGCAGAAACCAAGGTGGCTATCGCAGGTTTATCGATTTGCCGGCAACGACCGGGAAGCGCCAAGGGAACGGTATTTATCACCTTGGAAGATGAAACCGGGGTGGCGAACTTGATCGTCTGGCCGAAGACCTTTCAGGTGTTCCGCAAACAGATTCTCCGGTCCAGCCTGCTTTATGCCGAAGGAATCGTGCAAAAGGACGGCGTCGTTATCCACATTTTAGCTGAGCGCCTCATCGACATGAGTGACTTACTCTATGATTTAACGGCTGATAGCCCCCCCGTTTCGCCAGTAAGCATGCGTGCGGACCGGCTGCGCCATAATCGCCGTTCTCGCCCAGTCCTGCCCCGCCGTTTACAGGTGCTAACCAACGCCGACGAGAGCGTCAGCGGGCCACCCGATAAACGCCCGCAAGGAGGCAGTCATGTTACCTGATCACCGAGTGGTTGTTTGTTTATCTAACTGCTTGTCTCGGGCCTCTTCGTATGGCTCATTTGTGATTAATCAAGGCGACGAGGAATGAGTAGCTATACCCTCCAAGCCATGAATTCAAATAAAGGGGAGCACACCATGGCAGACGTTCAAGGATGGCGCGCTAAATTCGGCATCATAGGCCCATCGACCAACACCATCGTTCAGCCGGACTTTGACAATATGCGCCCGCGTGGCGTGACCAATCACTACAGCCGAATTTTCACTCCAAACGCTGACGCTATCAGCAACGAATCCTTCATGGCCGGAACGCTTACCATCGCTGAAAACGTCATTGATGCTGTGCGCAGTGTGATGACCTGCTCACCTAATTATCTGGTTATGGGCATGTCGGCCATCACATTTTATGAAGGCATTAAGGGCGCAGATGCCTTTCAGAAAAAAGTGGAAGACGAATCCGGTATTAAAATCAGCGTCGGCTCTCATTCAACCGCTGCGGCACTCCGCGCATATGGTGGCATAAAGAAAATCGCATTTGTTTCGCCCTACTATCCGGTAGCCAACGCCGAAGTGAAAAGATTCATGGAAGAAAGCGGCTTTGAAGTGGTCCGCGATATTTGTCTGGAATGTCCGACATGGACCGCCATCGCCGAAGAGCCCGAAGATAAACTTCGCAAAGTGCTGACGGAACAACTCAACGGAGGTGATGTGGATGCTCTAGTTCAAGTTGGCACCAACTTGAGTATGGTGCGTCTTGCCGCGGAAGCGGAAGCCTGGCTGGGTAAGCCGGTCATCGCTATTAACACGGCTACTTATTGGCATGCGCTGCGTGCCAATGGCATCGACGACAAAATACCCGGGTTTGGCCGGTTGCTGAGTGAATTCTAAGCACGGCGTTTGAAAGCAATATGCAGATAAGAAGCGGGGGCAACAAATGTCTACGTCTGTTTTGGTAACTGGATCGCACGGCCGGACTGGAAAGCCAGTCGTCAAAGCACTTGCGGATAAAGGCGCTGACGTCATCGCTTTTATTCGTGATCCAGCTCAAGAAGATGAAATGAAAAAGCTGGGCGTTTCATCCGTTGCTGTTGGCGGCATGGATGAGCCGGACACCATAATGGCGGCTATGGCGGGCCGCGATGCCGTTGTGCATATCGGCCCCCCCATGCATCCCGATGAAAGGACAATGACTGGCTACTTTGTAGACGCTGCGAAGAAGGCAGGAGTCAGCCGGTTCATCTATTATTCGGTTATGCACCCTCTCAGGCGGGAGGTGCGGCATCACCGGTTAAAACTCGATACAGAGGAAATGCTGATTGAGTCGGGCATGCCCTATACCATCATTCAGCCCATCCGCTACATGCAGCACTTGGAACCCATATGGAAACGGGTAACAGGCGAAGGTATTCATGCGATGCCGTTCAACACGCATCTCCAGTTCAATGTTGTTGATCTGCTGGACCTTGCAGAAGCAACGGCCATTATGACGTTAGAAGATGGATGGCTTTATGGGACATTCGAACTGGCTGGGCCGGAACCGCTGAGCCAGTCAGACATGGCGGACATAATCTCAAATGTGATTGGCAAGCCGGTGAACGCGGAGCAGGTACCAATCACAGCAATGCAAGAGAAAGCCCGTGGCGGTGCGGCATCTAACGACCGGGTCAAGCAAATGACAATTATGAACGAGCACTACGATGCTTTTGGTTTTCTCGGGAATTCAAAAATTCTGGAAATGGTGTTGCAGAGAAAACCCACAACATTTCAAGAATACGTGCGGCGTTTATCCACCCAAAATTGAAGGTGGTGAAATCAACTCGCGCTAACATGAATCAGAATTTCTCAGTTTCATATATTTTCCAAATACCTACGGTGCTGCTCCGGTCTAATTTTGTTGTTAATAGCAATGAGTATTCTTTTTAAGGGTGCGGTCTCCAATCGGTCTGGTGACGGGCACATTATCAAAGTAGGGGTTTATGAATGGGGTCGGATCGGACTTCAGCCGGACATCAGTCGTATAAGGCCCTAGCCTTAGAGAACACCCGAGACATTATAATCTTTCCAATACTTAATCTTGCCACCTCTGACCAAGAATACGCCGACAATATGAAAATGGTTGTCAGGTCCTTCGGCCCCTTCTTTGCGTACGAAGTGATCAATACGTTCATTTAGGACGACATCACCCATGACGGTGGAGCGGATAATCTCCCATTCAATCTCCTCCATGCCTGCCATGAACGGGCTAAGTTGTGCGGTGAACGTATCTAGCCCCATGATTGGCGGTGCGCCCTCGAACATGTGGTATTCGATACCGGCATCCAGATATGGCGTGAGTTTAGAGGCATCCCGTGTCGCCCAGTCACGGCAGAAATCGTTTACGATTTTTTCTTTTTCAGATTCCAGGGCTGGATCAGATTCTGGCCCTTCTGCCTTGGCAGGAGATGCAAATGCGAGAGCCAAAGAAGCGCCCAATCCGCCTAGAATGTCCCGTCTGTCCATGTTTATTCCTCCAGATTCGTTGGTGGTATCAGTCAAGCAGCGATTGGGCGCTCACGCAAAGAGAAATGAATATTTAGGTAGCGCTTCAATTCCAGAAACTCACGAGTTCGTGTGTATTTTAGCTCTCTTTTCCAGAATATATGGGAATGCTAGGCTCGTCTGTGGTTTCTGAAATGGCCCACGGAAAACGAGGTCACTATGCCAGCTGATTAC
The DNA here is from genome assembly GCA_029243545.1 of Rhodospirillaceae bacterium. Taxonomy (GTDB): domain Bacteria; phylum Pseudomonadota; class Alphaproteobacteria; order Rhodospirillales; family Rhodospirillaceae; genus JAQWRV01. The sequence continues at coordinate 29,973 of JAQWRV010000022.1, read as the reverse complement.
ATCAATGATTTTAGCTATCAATTCTCAATCGACCCAAAGACAACGGCTCTTGTCGTTGTCGATTTGCAATACGCGACTGGCAGCCGTGATCATGGTCTTGGGAAGTTACTGCAAGATCAGGGGCGTCTCGAAGAAGCGAAGTACCGGTTCTCCCGCATAGATGATTTTGTTTTGCCTAATACTCAACGGCTACTGAAAGCATTTCGTAATGCGGGGGCCCGGGTTGTTTATTTATCGTATGGTGCAGAAAATGCAGACTGTTTAGATGTGCCGCTTCATATCAGGGGGCTCGTGAAGGCGACGAATAATATTGAAGGCCAGAAAGAACACGAAATTGTCGAAGATGTGAAACCCAATAACGGTGAGCTCGTTCTCAACAAAGTTACGATGGGTGGATTCGGTTCGACGGGTATTGAGAGTCGACTTCGGGCCATGGGAATTACAGAAATCGTAACCGTTGGTGTGTCTACCAACAACTGTGTCGGAATGACCGCGATGGAAGCCGCAGATCGTGGTTTTGGCGTTGTGCTTGTGTCTGATGCTACCGGGACTTGCGACGACGAAGCGCAGGATGGCTTCGAGGCCATGTTCTTGCGGCTGTGGGGGCGGGTTATGGATACCGAAGATGTCATAAGTGAACTTACAGGCGCTGTATCTCAAGCGGCTGAATAGCCTTTTTGAGGGCAATAAAAAAGGGCGCCGATTAAGGCGCCCTTTTTCATGTTCGTATTTTCGCTATGATATTACATCCGGTAGCTAAACCGAATACCGCCTTGTCGCTTGTCTGGCTCAAATGTGATGATAGCCAGGTTGCCAAGCGCGGAGAAGTCACCAGAACCCTGGCCACTTTTCACCGTGTCATTATCCAAAACATTTTCGCCGTAGAGGAAGATAGACCAACGCTCTGCATCCCACCCGATCCTGGCATCCACGTTGAAGTAAGATCCGAAGAAATGGAAGGCGTTCGAGTCCTGATTCCGCTTGCTTTGGTATTGGCCGGAAACATCAATAACCAGGTCCCAATCGTTAACCGACGGGGTTCTATAAGAAGCCGCCAATGTAAGCGCATGTTTTGGTGTGCGTTCTAGAGCCTCACCTGAGAAGTCGGTCGAGCATGAACCGAGACCATTTGGCAGAGCGATCGGAGTACAGTTTCCTGCTAAAGCAATACCCAGGGCACTCGTCGTGGTTACAACGAAGTCAGTGTACTTGCTATCGAGGTAAGTATAGCCAGCCGACAGATTAAGTTCATCCGTTGGGTTTGCAGCCACTTCAAGTTCAAGACCGTATACCCTTGCTGTGCCTGCGTTGCGGACAACGAGGTCATTGCCTTGAGCGTTGTTAGGGTTTGGCTCAAGCAGGGTGACCTGTTTGCCAGAGTAATCCATGTAAAACGCGGCAGCATTCAATATGGCCCGGCCATCAGCAAAGCTGTTCTTCGAACCAACTTCATAGTTCCAAAGTTTTTCCGGGAAGAACCGGCCATTGCCAGGTGCTGTACCGGCAATGGTTGATACGCCACCAGGTTTTACACCTTTGGACACAGTTGCGTAGAGCAGGTTTCTATCAGTTGCTTGATATTCCAATGCAAAACGCGGGGTAAAGAAATTATCGCTAGATGCCAGGATAGCTGTTGGCCCAACATTCAATTGGACCGGGCCATTTAAACCTGGAATGGGTGCAACAAACCCAACGGCACCTCGACCACCGGCAACGTAGCCGACGTGCAGACTTTCTTCTGAATAACGGGCTTCGACAGAAGCAACCAGTTGATCAGTGATGTCATACTCGAGGAGCCCGTATACAGACCAATGATCCGTATTACGAAATTCCGATGAAGCCGCAGCAATAGGGATCTGGCTGATGTTAAGTGCGGCGGAAGGTAACAGGCCGGGAAAACCAAACATCAAGGAGATGAGATTGTTGTTCAATTGGCCGACACGTTCCTGCCAATATTGACCGCCTGCGGACCAACGAAGTCCCTCTGAAACTAGATCACCAATTCGGATTTCCTGTTGGAGCTGCTGGGTGGTCGTATCCAAATCAAACTGAAAAAGAAACGGCAGTGGCTCTGCTATCCCACCTGGTGCAGGAAGAAGGCTAAAAGCGGGAGCAGCACCAAAGAAATCAACATCTTGGTTTTGGGTTGCTTTTGCCCGCGTGTAACCCGTCCAAGACGTCAGGGAAACGTTGTTTTCAAAATCATACTCAAGGGTGTTGCTTATGATCAGAGAATCAAGCGTCGAGCCCTTAAATGGTTGACCGGTTATTGCATCCTGACTGAGGCGGACAGGTCCTGACGACCGAATTTCGCCGCGTAACGGAACGAAGGCTGTGGCCGGCAACGGTGTGGGGCCAAACTGACCAGGGATTAAAAGACCAATAGCACTTGCCGGGAGAGGGATTGCTTCGCTGCGGTTGGTGGATAGTGACAGCAGCGTTTGGGAGCGTGGCGCATACTCGTCTTCGGAGTATGAGAACCGCATGTTGTTGGTCAAATTGTCATTCGGGGTAAACCGGGCTGCGAAAGAGACCCCAACACTTTCAAAGCCGCCGAGCTTTTGCCCATCCAGCGAGTTTTCATAATAGCCATCATGTTCTGCGTAGGCGACGTTAACACCAAGGCTTAGTTTATCTGAAACCGGACCGCTGACGGCGCCACGAAGTTCCAACTGGCCATAGTCGCCAATATCAACGGTAAAGTTACCGTCTACTTCATCGCCGGGTTTTTTAGAGATGTAGTTGATGGCCCCACCAAATGCGACCCGTCCGTACAAGGCACTCTGCGGGCCTTTTACAACTTCAATCCGTTCAGCATCCAGGAGACGCAAGTTAGCAAGCATGCCGCCACCGGCGGTCAGCATGGATTCTGAAGAAACATCAATGCCGTCAATAAGAATACCGACGGGAGGGCGGCCACGTGTAGCTGGTAGACCACGAATTTGCGGGCGAGTATCCTGTGGAACAAAGCCTTGGTCAAAAACAAGCCCCGGCGTGTATTTGGCGAGGTCGTCAATGTTCTGGATGCGATTGCGTTCGAGAGCTGCTGCATCAAATGCCGTGATAGACATTGGAATCTCTTGTAAAGATTCCTCACGCTTACGGGCCGTGACCAGAATCTCTTCGATCTGCGCCGAAGCGTCTTCAGCCGCGATGCTCAAGGCCACCGAAGCCAAAAGTATTGCGCGAAAAACTTTAGTGCTCGCCATGATAGTTTCTACTCCCAAAAGTAACGTCTTCTCTATTTCAAGCCGCAAACAGATTTATGCAAATGGCGCTTTCTATTCGATCTGGCAGCTCTGTATCCCAACTAATTTATAATTTACTGTCACTTAATAATAAAGTCCGTGCATATCGATCAGCCAGAAGCATTTACAGTCATTCTCGTTAATTTTTTGGCTATCCAATAGGGGCCCACGGTAATGTGCTCATTCAGCGGGCAGAAAATTGACATCTGTAGGTTTTTTTTGTCCTCTTGTGGCTTGTTTGCAACGGGTCACGAACAGATATTGGGACAAGAACCTAAGCCGGAGATTCAAAATGCTCTTTTCATCAAAAAAGAAACTGGAAATTCCTGCACCAGAAGACGCCCTGCCAGGGCGGAGCACGCCGATGCCGCTTGAAAACCGGCATTTCGTCAGTGGTAACCCAATCAAACAGCCATTTTCTCCCGAAGGGCTTGAGACCGCTGTGTTCGGGCTCGGTTGTTTTTGGGGTGCAGAACGCAAGTTCTGGGAAGTGCCGGGCGTGTACTCCACTGCTGTTGGCTATGCTGCTGGCTTGACGCCTAATCCTACATACGAAGAAGTGTGTTCAGGTCAGACGGGGCACAATGAGGTTGTCTTGGTTATTTTTGACCCCGACATAGTGAGCTATGCCGACCTACTGAAGGTATTCTGGGAAGCGCATAACCCCACGCAAGGTATGCGACAAGGTAACGATTCGGGAACACAGTACCGGTCAGGAATTTACGCTACCAGTGACGATCAAAAGAACTTGGCAGAAACCTCGCGTAACTCATTTGGCAAAGTTTTATTGAAGGCCGGATTTGGTCCTGTGACCACAGAGGTCGTTCGCGCCCCCGAGTTTTATTACGCAGAGGATTATCACCAGCAATACTTGGCTAAGAATCCGACCGGGTATTGTGGACTGGGCGGGACCAACGTGACTTGCCCATCTATCGCCGCCGAATAAAGTGGGCTATCCCCCTTTTGAACTGCGAAGCAAATCAATTGAGAACGTAAACCGACCTGTTGGGTGCTCGCTAACAGAAACTTCGAATACCTTCCCATTTTTGTCCCGGTAAGAGCGGACAATCACCAAAGTTGGGCTTCCCGCTTCAACGCCGAGTGCCCATGCTTTGTTTGATTCTATGGAACCAGCGAATAGATCAATGGTTATGGTGTCAGCCACGGTTCCGAATTCCCGCTCTATGACCATGAATACTGGGGTTTCATCGCGACCAATTTGGTTGGCGAGCGCTTTATATTCCGGACGGACAAAAACGTCGGTCCAGCAGATCGGTGAATTTTCATCCAGGTGCCGTATGCATTCGATTTTTTGCCAGGTTTCGCCGAGCGCGCATCCAAGTATTGCAGCCAATTTTGAATCAGCCTGAATACTCTTGGTGTCTTGCAATTTGAGGATGGTGTTTTTCGAATACTGTAATAGCTCTTCAATCGAATTGAGCTTTTGTACAAACATGGTGGTTGGAGTCTTGGAAATAACGACCGTTCCAGACCCTTGTCTTCGTATTACCATTCCATTGTCGATGAGCCTTCTGAAGGCCTCTCGCACCGTAAAGCGACTTACGCCAAAACGGGTGCACAAGGCGAGTTCGGTTGGCATCCGGCTGCTGACGGGATAGGTCTGGTTCTCAATCTCTCGCTGCAGAATATCGGCCAATTCCTGATACCGTGGTGATGTACTACGTGCTTCCAGCATCTCTGATCGGGGTTGCTCCATAGGCCTACTTCCTCAAATCCGTGCCCTGTTTGTCTGGTGTTTGTAATTTCGCGTCAATTTAAAAAGGTCCAGACAAATATATATTTGTCTGTGCATTTTAGCCGAGATAGACTGCAAAACCATACAAAAGGGCTATTTGTACCTATTATTTTCTGAAGATCGGCAGAGCTCCCCCTATTTGGCACATTTACCGCATACCTGTGGGCTTCTGGTCCATGCGCTTAAAAGAGAGATAGCTGGAAAGGCAGCCTAAACATGGCCCCAAAAGATGCAAAATTTGATTCCTCGGATGAGCCTCTGATTCTCGACAGCATTCATAAATGGCTGGAACGAGACGTTGCGCCCTATGCAATGGAGTTGGAGCATTCAGACACCTATCCCACTGACATGGTCGAACAAATGAAAGAAATGGGCCTGTTCGGCGCAACAATTAGTTCGGACTGGGGCGGGTTAGGACTGAGCGCTTCGACTTACGCGAAGGTCGTCACAATGGTGTCCGAGGTATGGATGTCACTGACAGGCATTTTCAATTCCCATCTCATGATGGCGACCGCCGTTGAAAAATTTGGTACCAAAGACCAAAAGCAGCGTTTCTTACCGCGTTTCGCAACCGGTGAACTGCGTGGTGGGACTGGCTTGACGGAACCCGACGCGGGAACGGACCTTCAAGGTATTAGCACTAAGGCTGTAAAAGACGGAACTGAATATGTGATCAACGGCACGAAAACATGGATCACGAATTCCATAGAAGGCACCTGCTTTGCCCTCCTGGTTAAAACTGATTCCAATGCGGAGCCTGCACGCAAAGGTATGAGCATGTTCATTGTTCAAAAGGGCCCCGGTTTTAAAATTTCAAAGCGATTGGAGAAACTTGGTTACAAAGGCATTGATTCTGGTGAAATGATTTTTGAAGATTTTCGAGTCAGCGCAGATGATCTAGTCGGCGGTGAAGAAGGGCAGGGTTTCTATCAGGCTGTCGGTGGTCTGGAGTTGGGACGCATTAATGTAGCAGCCCGTTCTGTGGGGATTGCGAAACGTTCACTCGATGAAGCCGTACGCTACAGCCAGGAACGCAAGACATTCGGTAAGCCGATTTGTCAGCACCAAGCCATACAACTCAAGTTGGCGGAAATGGCGACACGGTATGAAGCGTCGCGCCTCCTCGTTGAACAGGCTGCGCAAGCCTATGACGAGGGACGCCGCTGTGATCTAGAAGCAGGCATGGCTAAATATCATGCCTCGGAGGCAGCGGTTGAGAACTCTCTGGAAGCCATGCGTATCCATGGTGGATACGGGTATTCCAAAGAATTCGTTGTCGAGCGCTTATACCGTGACGCCCCTTTGATGGTTATTGGCGAAGGTACGAACGAAATGCAAAAAATAATCATCGCAAAACAGCTTATAGATCGGAACAAGATCTAATGTCTCTTCCACTCGACGGTGTCCGTGTGCTCACAATTGAGCAATACGGCGCAGGCCCTTATTGCTCAATGTTCTTGGCCGACATGGGTGCTGAAGTCATCAAAATCGAGAACCCGGCAAGCGGCGGTGATTTTGCCCGGGCGACAGGGCCATACTTTCTTGGAGAAAACGATAGCCTCTACTTCCAAAGTTTTAACTTGAATAAGAAAAGCTTAACTCTTGATCTAAAGTCAGAGGTCGGTAAAGAAATATTACATAAGCTAGTGCGGTCCTCTCACGCAGTCATAAACAACATGAGAGGAAATCAACCGGCAAAACTTGGATTGGATTACGCAGCACTTAAAGCCGTTAACTCCAAGATTGTTTGTGGTCACATCTCAGCCTACGGACGCGACAACTCACGCGCGTCTTGGCCTGGATACGACTATCTCATGCAAGCCGAAGCCGGATTTTTATCGGTCACGGGTGAGCCTGACGGTCCCCCCGCGCGCTTCGGTCTATCCATCGTAGATTTTATGACTGGGACGATGCTGGCCTACGGCACGACAGCAGCCATACTGAAGGCGCAAAATACAGGCGAGGGTGGCGATGTGGACGTTAGCCTGATGGACACGGCTCTACATCAATTAACTTACCCTGGCATTTGGTATCTCAACGAAGGCTTGGTGACGGGTCGTAACGCTCGGGGCGCTCATCCTTCTGTGACCCCCAGTCAATTGGTGCGCAGTAAAGATGGTTGGGTTTTTATAATGTGTCAGAACCCGCGCTTCTGGGACCTCCTCTTGGACGGTATTGACCACGAGAGACTTGGTAAGGATGAACGGTTCAAAGATTTAGCGGCGCGCCTAGAGAATAGAGATGCGTTAACGGTTGAACTCGACAAAGTGTTTTCTGATCGTACGACTGAGGACTGGGTCGAACACTTTAAGGGCAAGATTCCGATTTCCCCCGTGTATAACATGGCGGAAGCCCTGGATAACCCGTTCCTCGATGAGACCGAGATGGTGACAGAGGTTGACCATCCGGACAGGCCGTCCATGCGTGTATTGCAGAATCCTATACTCTTGGATGGGCAGCGCCTGCCTGCGGGTCCAGGACCAAAATTAGGGCAGGATACGGATGAGCTTCTAAGAGAGGCGGGGTATACCGATGGGGATATAGCCTCGATGCGAAGCGACGGAATCGTTTAGTTGACGGGTCAGCAAACGCATTTATTAGTCAAGTTCTCGACGACCAAAGAAAGTGTGGAAGGTATGTCTCCGTGAAGCTTGAAGGACTGCGTGTAATAGACCTGTCTACGTTTTTGCCAGGGCCTCATCTGACAATGATGATGGCGGATCATGGTGCAGAGGTCATACGTGTGGAGCCGCCCGGCGGCGAACCCGCCCGTCATTACGGGCCATTCCAAGAAGGTCATTCGGTATGGTTTCGCAATACGCATCGCGGCAAGAAGAGCATCTGTCTCAACCTCAAGGATGACGTGGACCGGGAAAAGCTGCTCTCTCTTTGTGAAACGGTGGATGTTTTTGTTGAGGCGTTTAGGCCCGGCGTGGTTAAGCGCCTCGGAGTTGATTATGAAGCGGTACGATCGCGTAACCCCAAAATTGTATATTGTTCCGTCTCGGCTTTTGGACAAACGGGGCCGCTATCTGCAAAGGCGACCCATGACATGGGTGCGCAGGCACTCGCGGGCCTACTGGCTATTAACGACGGTGGCAATGGGAAACCAGTTGTCCCGGGTTTGCCGGGAGCGGATATGGGGTCGTCCCTGGCAGGACTGGCAGGTATCCTCATGGCCTTATACCGGCGCGAAAAGACGGGAGAGGGCGATTATGTTGACGCGACTATGTACGACACCTTGTTGTCCTGGACGGCCCACCTTACCGGCTCTGTGTTTGCAAAAAATACACCACCAACTACGAAAACCGGCCGGTCCATTGGTGGTGCAGCGTTTTACAATATATACGAAACTCAGGACGGCCGTTTCATTGCGCTGACCGGCCGGGAAGTAAAGTTCGCAACAAATTTACTCACGGCGCTCGGCCGGCCTGATCTCATTGATGTGTGTAGGCTTGATGACTGCGTCGCGCAAGAACCGGTGAAAGCGTTCTTAACGCAGGCTTTCAGAAAAAAGACTCAAGCCGAATGGATTGAAATGTTGCAGCCGATGGAGCTTGGTTGGGCGCCTGTGTTGGACATGGCTGAGGCGTTTGAGCAGGAACAAGTGCAGGCTAGAGACATGCTGTTGGCCGAAAGCTCTGAGATCAAACATGTTGGAAATCCAATACGCTTTGTCAATGAACCGGCGGAGATTAGCTTTGAAGTTCCAGACTTAGATGAGCACAGAACGGAATTGTTTGGTGTAAAGAATTAAAAACAATGAAGCTGTATAATAATAGATGCTATTGTTTAACATTCATCTTTAAATTTTGAAAAAATAGAATGGCCATTGGCAAGCTGACCCTGGACCTATTTGAGCAAGTGATGCCGCACATAAGTTCACGGCCTATCGCACTTGTTACTGTAGGCTATCCAGATTGTCTTGTGCCGGCCAGTCTTGTGGGTGAGATGTTTGGAAAAGACATCATAGACAAGCTTGCCTACAGAGACGACTCGGACAAAATTATCGCGTGGCATAGCTTGGGTGGAAAACTGGATAAAGTTATTGAAACACGAAGTCTGCTCGAATTACTAGGAATAGAAATAACAGTTCTGGATATTAGCGAAGTACGTGGAGGGGAAATTATATGCGATTTGAACCATCCGATTCCTCCAGAGCTTAATGGTAGATTCGATATTGTTCTTGATGGCGGCACAATGGAACACTGTTTCAATATTGGTCAGGTGATCAATAATCTCGTTTCCATGGCAAAGGTGAACGGTTTTGTAATACATGGGAACCCACTGGTCGTTATGAACCACGGCTTCTTCAATTTTTCTCCCACGTTTTACTACGACTACTACATTGACAATGGCCATAGACTTCCAAGCCCAATATACGGTTACGTCCATAAAGAAATGGATTATCAGTTATTTGAATTGCCCCCGACGAAGAGATTTGGAAATGTACCTGACAATAGCTGGGTGAGTGTTGTTGCGCAGAAGCTACATGATCGAGGGAACAAATGGCCTATGCAGACGAAATACAAAAATAGCCCTACACTCGGTGGATAGTTGGTCTCAAGCAATGAATATTGAATCACCGTCAATTCGCCTTCGGGCATTCACGCGCCAAGACAAAAATACAACTTTGTCCTGGCGTAACCTGCCTGAGATCAGAGACGCGGTAATGGGTTTTCGATTTCCAGTGACCGACGTCATGGAAGATCGCTGGTACGACAAAGTATTGGACGGCAATGATAAGTCGCTAGCCTATTTTGCAATAGAACTTGTAAAGAATTCGCGTCTGATCGGGTTCTGTTCACTCACAGATATCGACTATCAGTCCTCAAACGCTCAGTTTGGTATCATGATTGGTGATACGAAGTTCCAAGGCAAGGGCGTGGGGGCCGAGGCGCTGGCTCATACGGTGGAGTATGCTTTTAGGTCTCTCAATCTTCATCGTATCTATGTAATGGTGCGTGGGACCAACGAACGGGCTGTCAATCTATTCAATCAAGCTGGCTTTAAGAGTGAAGGTGTAATGCGCGAGCATTATTTTGTGAATGGTCATTACGAAGACGTGATGATTATGTCCTTACTTAAAATCGATTACCCTTCGCTTTCAAAATGACCGCAAGTAGTAACGTTAAGATGGCGTCAACGGACACCAGAAAAATCCCCTTCTATCGTCATGATTTAGGAGAGCCAGAGGTCAGGGCTTTTGAGGCCGCGTTGCAAGACCCTATTATTACGACGGGTAAGGTCACGGCGGATTTTGAGGGTCGGTTTTCCGATTATCTAGGAACGAAACACGCATTGGCCGTGACCAGTTGCACGGGGGCCATGCATATGGCCCTGATGGCATTGGATATTGGTGCAGGCGATGAAGTCATCACGACGCCGATGACTTTTATTGCAACGGCGACAGCTATTCTTGAAGCCGGTGCAAAACCAGTGTTCGTCGACGTCGAACCAGATACCGGAAACATAGATGTTGAATGCATAGAGGCGGCAATCACGCCCAAGACAAAAGCGATATTGCCAGTGCACCTTTATGGAATGATGGTTGATATGAGGGCCGTCCGCGCTGTCGCAGACCAGCATAAACTGGCGGTTATCGAAGATGCGGCTCACTGTGTCGAAGGTAGTAGAGACGGAGTCAGGCCAGGACAATTATCCGACGCTGCTTGCTTCAGTTTTTATGCGACAAAGAACCTGACCTGCGGTGAGGGTGGCGCAATTGCGACTAACAAATCAACTCTTCACGAACAACTTCGTCTTATCCGTCTCCATGGCATGACAAAGACAGCCTATGACAGGTCAGAAGAGGGCTACACCCATTGGGACATGGTTAGGATGGGGTGGAAGTATAACCTCAGCAATCTTGATGCATCGATACTGTTGCCACAGATGGACCGCCTTAACGCAAATCTGGAGAAGAGGGCTGAGCGCGCGGGCCTATATCGCAGCCTGCTCGCTCCGATAAAGGGCATAGCAGTTCAAGGCGAAAGGCCGGATTCCGTAAATGCCCGTCATGTCTTCAATATATGGATTAGAGCCGCCTCACGCGACTTGGTCATCGGAGAACTGCGGGAAAGAGGAATTGAATCGGTGGTCAATTACCGGGCGATCCATTTGCACAAGTATTTCCGGGACACCGGTGGCTACAAGGAAGGAGATTTTCCAATTGCGGAAGAACTCGGTGACTCCACCATTTCTGTGCCGTTCTACCCGACCATGCCGCTGGAGCATATTCATACCGTTTGCAGTGCTTTGGAGGAGATCGTGCCTGCCTAAGAGGCTGTATTTCCTTGCTTTTTAAGTTCCTAGTGCTATCTACACAAAAGGCTGGCTGCCGTTTCTTCAGAAGCCAAGCGTAGCCGTGGTTTATGACTATTTTAGGGGTGCTACGGTGGCCGATTTCTCGTTACGTAAGAAGCACTTGGAAGACGATTCCCGCCGGCAGACCCTTCTTGATATTGAATCCAAGCTAAAGTGGCATCCGTTCCCACCACAGATGGTGGTCGAGACCACATCCTATTGCAATTTGAAGTGTATTCATTGTTCTCACCGGGAAATGATTCGGCCGCAAGAACATATGGACCGATCGATATTCAATAAAATTGTGGAAGAGGTGGGGCGCGAAAACCCCATGTGCGAAATCTGGCCTACATTTTATGGGGAAGCCTTCATCCTTGGCGACGAGCTGTGGGACATGCTGGATTACGCCGACAAGGTTGGTTGTAAGAATCTTGTGCTCAACTCCAATGGAACGCTGCTTGATCGTGATGACAATATTGAGAAGATTCTTAATTCGCCCCTAAAGAGATTTATTTTGAGCCTGGATGGTCTCAGCAAAGAAACGTTTGAGCACATTCGGGCAAAAGCGAAATGGGAAAACGTGTATCCTGCAGTCGAAGAGCTTTGCCGGCGTCGTGCGGAACGGGGCGATATATACCCGACGATCACCACTCAGTTTTCTGTCATGGAGGAAAATGCCCACGAAGTGGATGGCTATCGTAAATATTGGTCGGATAGAGGCGCAGAAGTGAAAGTGCGCCCCATGCTCGAGTGGACGTCTACCGGCACGGTCCGCACAGATACGATCGATCACAATACCGATTTTAGAATTGCCTGCCCCTGGGGCAACAACACTATGGCGATTCATCAAGATGGTAGTGTGGTAGCCTGCGCCGTAGACTACGAAGGTATGTTCAAGGCCGGTAACGTGGCCGACAGCAGCGTTAAAGAATTATGGGATATTCTGGAAGAAAAGCTTCGCAAACCCCACCGCGATCATAAATGGGGTGAAGTTCCGAATATCTGTAAAGGCTGTGGCGACTGGCAGGTCGCCGGCGCAGAGTACGAAGAAGAAAAAGTCGAAGGAACAAGACCTTTCTGGTACGACGAGGAAAGCACTAAAGCGACGGCCATTTAGGTCCTTCTAATTGTCTGGCACGGAGAGATAGAACCCTCATGGAAGGTTCAGTTAAGTCGAAAGAACATACACAGGAAGACTACGGGTTGCGTCCAGAAGCCTCGCAATTTCCCATGATGCTCGTCTTGTCTTTTGTCTATCCGTGCAATGCGTTGTGTCCGCATTGTCCTTACACCAATTCACAGATTCGCAAGGAGTATCGCGACGCACCGTATATGTTGGAGGATACGTTCAAGCGTATTGCAGATGAATCGGGTCCACACGGCGCCTATCTCCGAATTTCGGGTGGTGGCGAACCCATGCTTCATCCGATGGGAACCGAACTGTTGGTGTATGCCAAGAGCATCGGCTGTAAAATTGGTTTGATTACCAACGGTTCATTATTCGATGAGGATAATTCTCGCGCTCTTCTTGAAGCGGGTGTGGACATGATCGAATTCTCGGTCGACGCCTGTGATGAGGCGACCTATTCGGTCGTACGCAAAGGGTTGGAATGGTCTATATTGGTTGAGAACGTGAAGCGTATGTTGGCGTTACGGGATGAAATAAAATCGACGTCGAAGATTGTGGCGTCTTGTGTCAACCAAGAAGGCGTCGATGTAGACGAGGTCGAGCGCTTCTGGGTCGATGAAATTGGAATCGATTACATGATCAAGCGGAAGTATTTGACCTGGGGCGTGAATACGACGTTGACCGGGGAAAAGTCTGCTGACCCGATAGCTTACTTGAATACGGACGAAGTTCCGTGCCCGTTTATTTTTGAGCGCCTCAACATTGATTCCAGAGGCAATGTCATGGTTTGCGGCTATGACATCTCGGCGAATACAAGTATGGGCAACATAAACACTGAATCCATCAGTGATATTTGGCACGGCGAGGGGTTTGCCTTCTATCGTGACAAACACCTGAATGGAGATGGCAAAGATATCCCTTTGTGCTCTGGTTGTCCTGACTGGAAGTACCGGTCTTGGCAGCATAATTACTGGAAAGTTGTCAAAAACGCTGAGGAAGTCAGAGTTAAAAAAGTTAGTGCTCTCGGTGAACATGATGACTTCCAGGCACAAGAAGATTAATGAACGCCACCAATAGTTACTGCCTTAGAGATGCGCGTTCTATTTTTCTGCTCATTCCAATTAAAATATGTGTGGTATAGCCGGGCTCATTGGGTCGGGCTCAAGATCTGATCTTGAGCGAATGACGCAGTCACTGCGGCATCGGGGTCCTGACGACGCGGGCCTATGGTTTTCTAATAATATTGGCCTGGGAATGCGCCGTCTCGCCATCATTGACGTAGAGACGGGGCAACAACCCATTACCAGCGCCGATGGATCGCGAACCGTTGTATTCAATGGTGAAATCTATAATGCCCCCGAGTTGCGCTCAGAACTTGAAGCTGAGGGATATCGTTTCAAAACAGACCATTCCGACACAGAAGTTATTTTGCCCCTGTTCGAGAAATATGGTCCATCCTTTGCTCATAAATTGCGCGGCATGTTTGCGATCGCGATCTGGGATTCCAATTCTGAACAGCTGATCCTCTTGCGTGACCGCGCCGGTATCAAGCCACTGTATTTTGCTGAAGTGACGGGGGGGCTAGTTTTTGGATCTGAGATCAAAGCGCTCTTAGCGCATCCAGGGGTGTCGCGTGACCCAGACTTTACGGCCTTGCATCATTACTTGAGCCTCAAAAATATACCGGCTCCAAGGACAGCATTTCGACAGATACGGCAGATACGTCCAGGACACATGTTGACGTATTCTAGTGAAGGGACTGAGACGAAGCGCTGGTGGAAGTTGGATTTCAGCCTGTCTTTCGACGGTAACGAGCACGATGCGGTGCGCGAAGTGCGGCGCCTGCTCGAAGAGAGCGTGCTATTCCACATGCGCTCAGACGTTCCCTTTGGTGCCTATCTGTCTGGTGGCGTGGATAGTTCCAGCATTGTCGCGCTGATGGCCCGGCAAATGGATCATCCTGTAAAAACGTTTACCTTGGTTTATGACGATGGCTTTGAACACAAAGACTTAGACCGGTTACATGCGGCTGATGTCGCAAAAAAATATGGCACTGATCATCATGAATTCACAGTCCGATTTAAGGATGTGCCTGATCGAATAGAAGAAATAACGCTCGCTTTTGATGAGCCCTTTTCGGGTGTCATCTCAACTTTTTTTCTTACGGAATTGATCGCGAAACATGTCAAGGTCTGCCTGTCTGGTGATGGGGCAGATGAGTTGTTCGCAAGTTATCTCGCACATCGAATCGCCGAACCGCTGGCACTAAGAGCAAAGCAGCGGAATATGAATGAGGTGCAGTTTGAGGAGCAAGAAAATAGTCTCGGTGAATGGGCTGACAACACAGCACACCTAGACGCGATTCTGGACCGGGGAGATTACGCGAGCCAGAGAATGGCTCAATACATTTCCGACGACGATTGTAATAGGTCTCTCTATTCAGACACGATGAAGAGTTACATCGGTGATGCGTCGACGGTGGGGCTTATACGCGGGATTGACCACGAATTTAGAGGACATGATGCGACAAACCGTGCCCTGCATGTTGACTTCGAATCTCTTCTCCCAGATCAAGTCCTGCCCTTTGTGGACCGGCTTTCCATGGCACATTCTGTAGAGGTTCGGCCGCCTTTCCTGGATCATTCTCTTATGGAACTGGCAGCCTCTCTGCCGGGGGGCTTAAAAATCAAGAACGGTAGGGTAAAGCATATTCTCAAAGAAGCCGTGCGGGGCCTTATACCAGACGACATTCTTGATCGGCCGAAAGAAGGCTTCCTGATGCCGGTCAATCACTGGGTGCTTAACAATCTCAAAAGTTACGTAACGGATAGGTTAGGTGCAGATCGATTGAACCGTCATGGCCTGTTCAATACTCCGGCGATTGGCACGCTTCTTGATGAGCACTATTCGGGTACTGCAAATCACGGGAATCGCGTATGGAATCTGCTCAACTTGCAGCTCTGGTGGGATGCTTACATTGAGCCGCAATAAGGGATTCAATTAGCAGCTTTTAGATTGTCTTCCACGTCTTCAAGAAAGGACTTTGCGGCCTCCGCGGCTTCATCGCTAAGAAACGGTGCTGCTGCGCTAATAATTGACTGCGCCTTTATCAAATGGCCTCGAAGTTGGTCAGCTTCCTGTCGTTTCATCTGAGCCATCGCGAGGGCGTCGTTGCGTTCGGTCCTCAATACATCGGCTATGCGCTTTACGTTCTCGACAGCGAGACTTTCTGCGCGTTTTCTAGGCTTTCCGTCGGACATAACGATCCCATTCTCCAGTCCATGAATATCTGCTCATGAATATTCGTCCGTAATTATTTGTTAGAAAAAATAGTACCGCTATCTGGCCCCATGTTCATAACAAGGTCAACAATAGACAAGTGTGAAATGAAGGCGCCGTGCTGCTGGTCATAGGTAGGGTGCTGATAATTTTGCCACTGCACGTCGATTCCGGCATCCTTAAACAGGTCGTCTTGTAGATACGATTTAGCTGAGTCTCCAGAGAGATAAGTATCTGCTTGAAAGTGATTACAAATATTGACCAGTCGTTCTGAGCGCTCGCCTTCAATATTCAGATCTGACGAACGGAACATAGGTGTGTCAATTTCAAGAACCCCCCGGAAGTACTCCACAGCGGCGTAACAAAAGTCCACAAGATGTGTCTTGGGACCCGACAAAACAGCCTCTAAACCGTCAAGATAGTCCTTTGTGAACGGCGCATGAGCATAGAGTTCACGTATGGATTTGACGTGTTTCGTGGCCCAAAGTTGATCTTGTATGACTTCAACAGCCTGTATGGATTGGTCTGAGCGTCCTTTGTGACGGACCGGCACAGTTAACCAAACCGGTCCTTTGGATCCCTTAATGCGGTTGCGATTGCGCCATCCATTTTTGTCAAATTGGACGTCGTCGTAGTAGACAAACACGTCAGCCTTCTTCATCTGATCGAAGAACCCAAGCCAAGGCAGGTATCCGGGTTGAAGAACAACAAGCGTAGTCATGACAGTGGCGAAACTTACATCATGCCGTGAATGGGAATTGCCCCGCCTGGAGGCTTTAGGCTATCCCGTATTTCGGTAACAATTTGATCACGGGGGTCAATGTCCTGCTTGTGCGCCTTAGGCACGGGAAGAAGGTAAACACCTGCCTCGCCATCGCACAGCGTGTCCCAGCTCTGCCGGTCAGGATGGTCTTTGAATTCGACGCCTGCCGGGTCTGATTTTTCAACCGCTATCAATAAGAATTCGGGGTTCCATGGCTTGCCGCCTCGGCAAACGATGGCAAAAACCACAGGGTCCTGATTGGCGCGTACTTTCGTACCATCAATATCGAAGGGACCAGTAAACAGATGAGATAGGATTTTTAGGCTCATTTAGGTCTCGTTAGTACTTGGTACACTATTAGGGGATGGTACGGCTACCGCGATGATAGACGAATGTAGCTGGTCAAGAGCCATCAATAATTTCAAAGAAATGCGTACAAATATTCTGGGTCATACGCGTCCGATCGCTAAGAAACTCATTAACAAATATTCGACCGGCTTCCCCGCTTTGCTCTCTATATTGAGTGTCCTCCATCAACCTTAAAGCTTTCTTCTCATAGGTCTCGATATTACTCACAAAAGGCGTAAAGGCTAAATCTCCGTCATTCTCGGAGAAGATTTCTATCAAGCGGTCCTGATCCTTTCGGCTACCAGACTCTCGTTTGAGTGCGGGGAGGAGAGTGGTGGCGGTTGATGTTTCGAGCGATTCAGGAGTTTCAAGAACGACAACAGGTTTACCCGCTGCCATCGCTTCATAGGCCGTATAACCTGAGGCAAAGGGATAGCTATCTACATAGATATCAATAACTTGCGCGTACAGCTTGGTGTCGATCCAGCCAATGCATTCACATTGCTCACTGATTCCAAGTTCATTAATTGTCGCTTTTACTTCCGGGGGGATCGAGCGTCCTGTCCACAGGAATAATGCATCCGGATGATCTGCAAGGAGTCTCTGCACTGTCTCCAAGTAAGGCCGGTGGTTTATTTTCTCTGCCCGACCGATGCATGCGAGAAGACAGCAAAATCCTTTTTTTAGATAACGCTGACGAATTTCATGCGCTTGTTCAGCCACATTGGGGTCATAAAGATCGGTCAAGGCTGGGAAGGTGGATCGCCATTTTCGGCCTTCAATTATACGCTCTGGGCCAAACGACCCATACGTCAGATAACCATCAATACTGTTGCTTTGGATAGCATGATATTTCATCGCCCACCATGTTATGCGGGGTGCGATACGAGCACGGGCACTGGTGATGAGAAAAGTTGGTGTGGAAACGAAGACAAGCATTGCGATGTTATCTTTATCGGCCTGGGCTCTTATGGCGAGCAGATAGTCCGGAACGTCACCAGCTGATAAATCTATCCAGCGAATAGTAGATCCGCGTTCCGATATCGCTTGCGGGAGCCGTTCCTTGCCGTGTTCCGTCTCATTTCCGTTTATATAGGTTATTGGTTCGAGCGGACGTGAATCGAGTTCTTTGAGTCCCTCTAGAAAGGTCAGGTAATTTCTCGCATGGGCAAGATAACTATGGGAGTGGAGTAAGAACGCAATTCTTGGCGGGCCGTTGTTAGTACGGGACAGTTCATAAGAATTTTCTTGGGCGAGAAGCTCGCCGCATCGTTCCAGAACAGGAGCAATCCGCTCGTATGTTTCTTCGAAATGGGACTTCGTATCAATTTTGTTCAAATACTCTGCGTACAAGGTTAGTTCAAAATGTAGTGCAAAATTGACTTTCTTCCGTGTAGTCGGCATTCGAAGCATGAACGGAAAGAATAAGTATTCTGAGATGAGTTTTGAGAGCCAAATTGGGGCGTCCTGTAAATCAAACGCCAAAGCGACATTGCGTGTCATTATGAAAGTCGTCGGGTAATTAAAACCTTCAATTTTCTTCCCAAAACGAATCATCGCCTTAGGGACGTGTATGTCCTCATCATTGAACCATCCCGTATGGAAGAGCCGGCCGCCCAGTCTTTTTAGGTCTATGTTTTTACTGGTGTTGAGTTGCTCAATTGAAGATATTCCATCAAGCAACGCACTAAGCGCTTGGCCGGTTGATGAGACCATGCCCTCGACAGCAAGCAAGGCGATAAGATGATCGTCATGCCATGCAAAGGAAGCGCTTTTCTGAAGTGCTAAGAGATTTTTATGGAGATCGCTCCATTTACCAGACTCTGAATTGGACCCCACCGTCTGTTGTGCCCTTGGGGGAACGTACAAGATTTCCGGCGCGATGCCTTTGGTGCCGATTGAGGACAGTAGTCTTAAGCAGCAAGATTCTACCAAGTGGAGCGTAGTTGTTTTTTCATCTGGATCGTTGAGAGTGTTGAGATGCCTGATTGTCTCAAATATTATCGGACCTGCTGCATCCCAATCTGGCACAGTCGGCAATGCGCGTTGCAGGTGTTCTAGTGCAGGCCGGGCGAGGGTTTTTTTGCTGGGTGCCCCCTCTTCGTCATTAGAATTCGCCGTCATCGGGCCCTATGTGCATTGAATGACTAGTGGAGTTCCACTTTACCTGTTTCAGTGATGATGGGTATCGCACGCATCCACAATTGCTTTTTCCAGAAGTCGTGATGGCCGGTGTACCATTCCAGCGTTCGTTTTAGTCCATCTTCCCAAGATACTTCCGGCGACCACCCAAGAACACTATGAGCCTTAGACCAGTCTCCGGTATGCCGAAAAACTTGGCCCGGCCTGTCACCAATGTATGAAATTTGACTGTGGTCGATCTTTAGTCCGTCCAGAATCTCTTCGGCAATCGACTTAATCGACCGGTGCGTCCCGCTCGCCATGTTGAATACTTCACCCGTGACCGCGCTTGATTCTGCGTCAAGTACGAGGTGGATCCCTCGGCATAAATCATCTGCAAACATGAAATCACGCGCCGCGGATCCATCACCATGAACAGTTAGAGGTTCTCCCAAGATCGTGCTGGTAATGAAGCGAGGAATAACTTTCTCTAGATGCTGTCTTGGGCCAAACATATTGAATGGCCGAATGGTTACAAGTGGAAGCTTATAGGTCTGCCAATAGGAATAGATAAGCCGGTCAGCGCCACATTTAGCACTGGCATAAGGACTCATAGGCATCAAAGGGTGGTCTTCATCGATTTTCTCGGACAGCGCCGTGCCGTAAACTTCCGATGTTGATATATGAATGAATTTATTAATCTTCTCACGATGGCGCAAAGCTGCGTTCACAAGAGTTTGCGTGCCTAGCACATCGGTTTCAAAAAAGTTCCGGTTATCATAAATAGAACGAGTTACGTGGGTTTCTGCGGCGAAGTGAACGACCATGTCGCTTTCCGCCATGAGTGCGTCAACCATATCCGCATTCATGATGTTGCCGTACCGGAACAGCACTCTGTCATCGTGCTCGACAAGGGACTCTGCCGGAAGATTGTCCGTTGACCCAGCATAGGTGAGGGCATCCAGAATGATCACCTTGTAATCTGGATGGTTCTTTAGTGTGTAATGGATAAAGTTAGAGCCAATGAAGCCGGCGCCGCCGGTCACGAGAATGGTCTGGGTCATGTTATCATCGAACTCAATTGTTCATGCCAGCTTGGAATATTCGATCCAAGCGGCACTTATCCTGGACCTTGGCGCATAGGTCAAGCATTTGGCGTGGGTATAGTTCATGAGCTTAGTTCATGGACATAGCACGTGAGCGCTCGAACGTCAGGGCTCCTGAATGTCAATCGTTTGGCGCGCGTCGATATTCTCAAGGTTTTGCACGACGCCGCTTGGCCACCTTATTTCGATAGCATCTACGCTTTCTTGTAATCCCAGCCCAAAGAGCAAGGTCGGGTCATCTGCTGAATTATAGCCGTGCGCGCTTGTGAGTTCACGCATCTGGCTCATATCTCCGGCAGTCACTTTCACCTTTGCGCCGTAGGCGTTGCGGTTACTCTTTGTGCCCGTTAATGCGATTTTGATCCATGCATTCTCATTGGCCTGATTTATAAGTAGGTGGTTCTGTTGAGGAATATTAACCCTCTCGCCGTTGCTGTAATACGTGCGATTGGTCAGAAGGAGGTCGGCAAATCCATCTTCATTTATGTCTGCGGCTCCGACGCCACTGCCAATCCCAAATCCCTCTGCGCCCGAGCCTTCAGTGATATCTGAAAAGGTTCTGTCGCCATTGTTCCGGTAGAGCTTGTTGTAGGCAGGCTCCCACGCAATGTAGAACTGAACAAACATCGGCATTTGTGCAATAACGTCGTTTATCAATACATTGGAAAGTCCGCCATTATTGACATAAATATCCAGGTAACCGTCATTGTCAAAGTCGGCCATAGTACAGCCACGTGCCCCACCCGGATCACCCGCCCCAGACGTCAGCGTGATGTCGCTAAAGCTCACTTCACCTTTTTCCGCCAAGTTGCTTAGAATAAGCCTATTGGCTTGATCCGCCGTTGGAAGGTAAAAATCAAAATCGCCGTCATTGTCGATATCACCGACACAAGCACCGTTGGCGTTGCCGGGGTTCAGGAAAGCGAAACCGTTCGGTCCTCGGCGGCTCTGGGTTATGTCATCGAATGTTCCATCCTTGTTGTTTAACAAAAGGATTTTTGAGGCACCTTCGTTGGTAATAAGAAGATCCACCCAGCCGTCATCATTAACGTCCGTCCAACTCGGCGAGCCTTGCGAATTCGCCTCCATTACTTTTCCTTGAATGGCGACACCGGAGTTTTCAGTAACGTCCGTAAAGGTGCCTTCGCCATCGTTGCGAAATAGAGCATTCTCAACGTGGGCATCGGCGCATTTCCAAAATAGATCTAAATCACCATCGTTGTCGTAGTCTCCCCAAGCTAAACCGGCACCGGTATCGCCAACGCCCCCGATACGCGCATCCTCATCGTTTCCATGGCGCATAAAGCCTGCTGAGCGGCTCACATTCTCGAAATTTGCAGAGCCAGTCTCGTTCAAAAGGTTTTTAAAGAGGGACGTCGGTACGTGAGCTCGTCGGTCTTGACCGGGCGGCATATTAGATACGGCAAGGTCTTGGTCGCCGTCATTGTCATAGTCGCCCCATGACGCTCCACGACTTAAGCTGCCGTGATTGTCTACGCCGCGCGCAACTGCGACATCTGTGAACTTGCCGGTACCGTCATTTTCCCAAAGCCTGTTGTCTATGCCCTCTGCCAAGGACTCTGCCGGAATGTAAATATCGAGGTCTCCGTCATTGTCGTAGTCGACGAAAGTTGGCCCGGTACTGTTTACGGCATGATCAGAAATCCCAGCTTCTTCACTCTGTTCTACAAACAGAACCGGTGGGCTGTCCGCGGCTATCGCACTCAATGGTAAAAGGAAAGACACTACGAATAATAAAAACCTAATCATGCTGTTTCCTCTAATTGAGCCAATTCAGATGCTTTATTGTGATGGACCTGTGGGTCGGCTTGATACACCCAGAATTACCTTATCCGCAGTGAGAACAGTGGTTTATATAAGACCTGTGCGGCCCAAAAGTCGCAGTGATAAGGGAACGAAATTTGCATCAGCCTGAGTTGTGAACTCTCCGAGTTTACTCTTGGGAACGACGGCTAAAGCACTGTATTCTTGATTATCATTGGCCTCAAAATGGATTCTCAATTGCTCTTTGGTGAGGCCCAATTGAACGTCGATGGCTAAATCAACGCCCCGAAACTTCTGATGTTCAAATACCCCTAAAACCTTTCCGGGCCTTGCCAAAGAGGGCTCAACGCCAAGTTCTTCCTGAAGTTCGCGCAAAAGGAACCGGCCAGCATCTATTTTGCCATCTCGATCTACGGCGTCTTCGTCAAATGTCCCCGACGGAGCCAGTTCCCAGCAGCCTGCGTCTAGGAACATATGATTACCACGCTTAGCAAAAACGAATCCGTCCTTGCACTGTATAAGCCCTGAGCACGCTAGCGGTCTTATAGCTAGGTCTTCGAATAGCTCTGGCTTCTGACACTGAGCAAAAAACGATTTATATGAGTCTCGGTAGACTGTTATGTGCTCAGGCGTGATGCTTGCGACCGAAAGAACTGTACCATCAAAAAGGAAACGGTCTTGGCGCGCTATCGCGTCCTCCCAAATAACATTGATATGAGATTGCGTGGTTGTGCTGGGTGCCTCTCCAGCATCTGAAATAGCGATCGAAACATCTGCATTAACGTCGTAGGATCTCAATCCATCTTCAAGATCCACAAAAGTGGCAGGTATTTTCATGCGTCTGGAGATTGGCGGTCTTGAATCATGGACCAATTAAGCGCCTTACCTCTCTTGAGTGAATGGGACGCTGTTTTCCCCAGAATGTCGTTTAAATGTTTGGGTGGTAAGCCATGTCCTGGCCTGATGGACCTCACGTTCAATGGGGTGAATTGCTCTCCCGCTTCCATATCCGCGACCACGTAAAGTGACCGCCTAAAATGCAGGCTACCTTTCTCAGTCTCTGTCGGACCGTCCTGAACCTGGCCTCTTGCAACCCAAGCAGCATGACAGTCCTCGACCAATTCACTCAAAAGGTCAGGTGTCAGGGAAAATGCAGAATCTGCCGTAGGAGGTTCAGGGGAATCAATGACGTGCTTCTCAATTACGCAGGCCCCGAGTGCACATGCGGCCGCAGATGATTGCGTCCCCAAAGTGTGATCAGAGTATCCGACCAGAACGCTAAGGTGTTCCTGTAAAGACGGAATATTAAGCAGATTTGTTTCGTTGGCATTAGCAGGGTAGGCGCTGTTGCAATGTAGGAGGATAATGTCTTTACCCCCAGCCGAGCGAGCCGCATCAATCGCGTCTCTGATTTCGTCGCGTCTGCATAGCCCCGTAGAAATGATAAGGGGTTTTCCAGTAGCGGCACATATTGAAATAAGCTCAAGATCAACGGCTTCGAAGGATGCAATCTTGTAGGCAGGAGCATTCAAGCCTTCCAACATTTCAACAGCGGTTCGGTCAAATGGGCTGGCAAAAGGGATGAGGCCGTTATTCCGGCAATGTTCGAAGAGGGTTGGGAACCAGTCATATGGCGTTGCGGCCTCAGTATAGAGGTCATACAAGCGCCGTCCGCTCCAAAGAGACTTTCCGGTCAATAAAAACTCATCTTGCTCGCTATCAATTGTAAGTGAGTCAGCGGTATACGCTTGAAATTTTACAGCCTGCGCTCCAGCCTTCGCAGCTCCGTCAATAATACGTATCGCCCGTTCAATGCTTCCACCATGATTAGCAGACAGCTCGGCTATGACGAATGGAGGGTGATTTGGACCAACCAAACAGTCATGAATTCTGATCGAATTATCGTCATCTGGTGAGGGTGTCTGGATCGACAAATCAAGCCTGCCTTATCGTCTTCCTAGTTGAATCAGACTATCACCAATTCTCGAATAGTTGGATACGTTACAGCTGATTAGCTTGGTTGGCGTAAAAGTTAAGCAGCGCTAAATCGGTTTCCGTGTTGAGATCGACAGAACGGGACAGTGGCATTTCATATCCACGCAAGCCCGGACCATATAGTGATTTCGTAATCTGGAAGGCCGGCACACTGACGGCATATGTGGAGCCGTTACCGTAAAGGTATTTATCTGCATATTGAGAATTGACCCCAACCAGTTCGGCAAATACGGGTTCTAATACACCGCTCTTATTCTGCCGCAAGACTTGATGAACCGGCCTATCAGACTCGCATACCGCCATGGCAAAATCCCCCTGTCCAGGCTCGATAAGGCCGACGACCTGCCTTATATCGAGCGACGTTCTTAGAGGTGCGGTCGCGTATAGACAGGCGAGA
The DNA here is from genome assembly GCA_029243545.1 of Rhodospirillaceae bacterium. Classification (GTDB taxonomy): domain Bacteria; phylum Pseudomonadota; class Alphaproteobacteria; order Rhodospirillales; family Rhodospirillaceae; genus JAQWRV01. Next base: position 5,740 of record JAQWRV010000022.1, on the reverse strand, counting down.
ACATCCCATTGGTCGCCGTTAGCCGCTTCGTTTTCAATCACGTCGAGCAAAACGGGCGCTGTCGGAGTTGAATCATCGGACAACGCGTCGCTACGTTTATGGGGCGTTGCGCCATATTTGGCAGATATTCGTAGAATATCGTCGTCATCTGAAGAAACCGTAATTTTGTCAAAGCAGCCGGACGCAATAGCCGCCTCAATGGTATGGGAAATCATTGGCTTGCCCAGGAAAGGGAGCATCGTCTTGCCCGGAAGGCGCTTAGACCCTCCTCGAGCGGGTATAACGGCAATCGCGCGCAACGGCTTACTGGCCATCGTTTTTACCTATCAATTTCTGTTATCCTGAGTTTTATCAGGCGAACTATAATGGATCAACGAATCGGCCACAGCCTTGCAGACTTGCAATGTACCCGATACTTCAAGAGCTGATAATTTAACGCGGCAGGTAAAGCAGGATGACAACAACCTTCGAACCCATCGGAACAGCTCTAGAGAATCTAAGGGGGCTGGTCGATAACAGAAGTATTTTCGTTACGGGTGGGACTGGTTCTTTCGGCCAGGCATTTGTTAAGAAGTTACTCACATTGACTTCGCCGCGCCGGCTTATCGTCTTTTCAAGGGATGAATTTAAGCAGTCAGAAATGCAGTCTGATCCGGATTTAGCAAACCGGCTCGATATGCGTTACTTCATAGGTGACGTCCGAGACCAGCAAAGGTTGGAACTGGCGCTTCGAGACGTTGATATCGTTATCCATGCCGCAGCTATGAAACAAGTATCGACGGCAGAGTATAACCCATTCGAATGCATCCACACCAATGTCATCGGTGCAGAGAACATTGTCAGAGCATCGCTCAATACGGGTGTAAAACAGGTTCTAGCGTTGTCCACGGACAAAGCGGTTAATCCGGTTAATTTGTATGGCGCGAGTAAATTAGCGGCTGACAAGATATTTTCAGCGGCCAATCATCTGAGCGCTAGGGGCGGCACGCGATTTGGCGTTGTACGCTATGGAAATGTTGCGGGGTCCCGTGGAAGTGTTGTGCCGCTCTTCCAGAAGCTGGTGCGTGAAAAGGCTACCTTCATCCCAATTACAGACCCGCGGATGACGCGTTTTTGGACCACGCTAGATCAAGTTAGCAACTTTGTGCTTGCGTCTCTTCTGCGTCTAGAAGGCGGTGAAATATTTGTGCCGAAAATACCGAGTGTCAAAATAACGGACCTGGCCAGCGCACTAGCCCCGGAAATCGAGAAGAAAATGGTTGGGAAAAGGCCCGGTGAGAAACTTCATGAGGCGCTAATCTCGGAAGACGAAGGATACCTGACGACAGATTGTGGAGACTACTACGTTATTGAACCAGCCTTTGATGGCGTTTTCGGTGCTAAAAGAGAAAACCCTCTGGTTGGCAAGAAGATGGACGAACAGTTTTCATATGTCAGTGATACGAATGACTCTTGGTTGGATGTTGACGTTCTACGGGCCATGTATGGTTAAACAGAGGTTTATACGAAACAGTGGCTGAGAATGAATCTCCCATTCTGCCCTATGGGCACCAGCTCATTGATGAAGCTGACATAACAGCCGTTGTTGACGTTTTAAAGAGTGACTGGCTAACGACAGGACCCACTGTCACTGCGTTTGAATCTGACGTTGCTGCACGAGTAGGTGCCCAATACGGTATTGCCGTCGCATCAGGCACGGCTGCACTCCATTGCGCCTGTCAGGCCGCTGGTCTTGGAGTAGGGGATGAGGCAGTGATTCCTACTCTTACGTTTGCGGCTACGGCGGCTGCTGTGCGTTTGTGTGGGGCCGAAGTCCGCTTCGCCGACATTGACCCCGACTATTGGGGCCTGTCTCCGGAAACTATAAAGTCGGCTCTGTCATCAAAAACGAAAGCGGTCTTGCCGGTTGATTTTGCAGGCCACCCCTGTGACTGGGATGGCCTTACCGCCGTGTTAGAAGAAATACAGGCAATTACGATAGCCGATAGCGCCCATGCTCTGGGAGGCGCCTATAAGGGCCGGTCAGTGGGAACATTAGCAGACATGACGTGCTTTTCGTTTCATCCGGTCAAGGTCCTAACGACCGCTGAGGGTGGGATGGTGGTGACTAACTCGGAGAAATACGCCCAGCATCTCAATCAGACGCGCAATCACGGTATTATCCACGATCAACAGAGTTTTATCGGTGGACAAGAAGCTTTTGACGGTGAGGTGTCGTCAGGCACGCTTGCACCTTGGTACTATGAAGTACAGGAACCTGGCGCGAATTACCGAATATCAGACCTTCAGTGCGCTCTCGGGTTGAGCCAACTCAAGAAGCTCGATTTATTTCTTGAGCGCCGCAAGGTGATAGCCGCCCTTTATGCGGCCGCTTTTTCGGGCTCTAACTTGCTTCAAACGCCAGCTGTACGGGAAGACAGTGAAAGCGCATGGCATATCTACGTTATCCGTCTCAATTTGTCGGCTCTTGCGAAGACCCGGAAGCAGGTATTTGAAGACTTAAGGGCCCGCGGTATAGGCGTTCAAGTGCACTATATGCCGCTTCACCTGCATCCCTACTATAGCAAGCGATATGGCTACCAACGGGGCGACTTTCCTAACGCTGAGGACTACTACAACCGGGCGTTAACAATTCCTTTATACCCGTCAATGACAGATGAGGACGCTACGCGCGTGATAGAGACTGTTCTCGATGTTCTAAATGGCGCCAAAAGGTGACTCAGACGGTTAGTAACCAAGTTGTCTTTCTCAAAAACTGGGCGAAACGTGTAACGAGCGCCCCAACAGCTGTTCAATGATTAAAACAAGTTACGTTTAATTAGCCTAACTACCGGCTAATACGACGCGCGTTCGAAATAGCTTTCCGTCATGTCTCTCCACTCTGGCACATCTTTGAAAATACCGTGGTATCCATCGCTCATGTAGGTAATCCAATAGACACCACTGTGGGTAGTGACAGGGCCATGATAAATCCCCGGCGGCCGCGACAGGTAATGATCCTTTGTAATGACGGTATCGGTCTTCTTATCGGCCTTATTTTTGGTGTCGTAAGTGTAACCGATGTAACAGTCACCTGAGATCAGATAGAGGCATTCATTGTGTGGATGCACCTCCGTCCCCGGGTCGATGCAGCCGGGCGCCTGAGAGACCAGAGCAATCTGTTCCTCTGGATCCTTGTCCCACCGCAACACTTTGACGAGGACGCCAGCAGGCCTGGTTGGTTTGCCGGTTTCCTCGTCCATAAAAGTCGTTTTCTCGACCATCTCTTTCATGGGGTCTTCCCAGGGAATATCCCATGTCTTCTGATTGGCGCGATAACGCTCTGTATCGGCACCATCCTCATGATCTTCAGATCGAATGAAATCATAGGGCGCGCCATAAAAAACCAGTGCCCGGCAGCCTTTTTCAGACGAAATGGGCCCGTAGGCCACGCCTTTGGGAATGAATGAGTAGCAGCCTGAAATCATCTTTTCGTTACCGTGCGTGAGGTCGCCCTCAAGAATGTATATATCTTGAGTGGCTGAACAGTATCCGCGCGGGTTAGTCCAGCCGGGTGGAATCTCAACAACCATATGTCCGCCGCCTGAATCGCTGTTCAAGGATATTGTTCGTTGTTGGATTCTAGCCTCAAAATCACCATTCAATGGCTCCAAAGGCTTGGTGCTGACATCAAGCCCATCTTCGCGGCTAACTGGCATCGCTGATCTCCTCTTCCAAAAAACGTCTACGCGTTTTGTTTTAGGTAATTAATCACGAGCTCGCAGGTTTCTTCTGGGTTCGTGATCATACAGTAAGTACTGCCCGCTCCTTTGACAGCTTGGACCTCGGCATCGGGCTTGAGCGCTAAAAAGTCGCTAATCAGCTTGTCAAAGCTAGCGGACTCCATATCTTCCATGTCATTTAGAGCACTCTCATTTCCCATCAAAAGAAGCGTTGGGCATTGGATTCGCGGCACGTCGCTTGTCGTATCTATGCTCGACAACGTGTCCATCAATTCCCTCATTGTCGTCATATTGACGTTGGCTTCGTATGTGGGCGCAGCCCATTTCTCGTATGTAAAGTGCTTCTCGCTATAGAGTATCTTGGGCGTGAGGACGACACCGGCAAAAACGCGGGACAACTGGGTGATGCCAAAAACGTGCGCGACCCAATAGGCGGCATGAAAGACATTCCGCCAATAGTCGTCGACCTTGTAGTAGGGATAGGTGATGAGCTTTTTCACCCGCTCCGGATACTTGGAGGCGAATCTAATGCCGATCGGTGTACTGGTTGAGGTGCACCAGATATTGGTCTTTTCAATACCCGCTGCGTCTAGAACCGCTTTTAAATCCTCAACCCAGCCCTCCAGGGTTAAAGGCTCAGTGAGAGACCAGTCCGATTTACCGCTGCCGCGGTAGTTCCAATGGATGGTCTGAATGCCGGCACCTTGCAGGATATCGTTGCAGAAATCGAATTGGTTATGGAGGAGTGCAAAGCCGCCAATGAGAACCAGGGGTTCACCTTTGCCATCAACTTGATACCAAAGCCGCGTGCCGTTTCTGTAAGTTTCTGACATTTGATCCTCTTTCCTCAATCAGCCAAGTAGTCATGAATGACATTAATTCCCATGAGTTTAAAACCCATAGGCAAAACATATCCGCCGAGTACTTCTGTCGGCTGAATTGGCAGTAATTCCTCGTTATCGTCATCGCCGAAAGACAAAGTTGCAGGGCCTTTCCGGATTTCCCCAAATTCAACCCCTTCCATTACCATTTGGCATAGATCGTGGACATCGGGGTCGCCACGCGGCGGGTAGTGGACATCTGGGAAATGCCGCTCACAGGTCAGGGGTAGGTTGCTGGTGTAGAAATTGAGATCCTCGATCCCAATCACTTCATCAGGTGTGATGGAAAATGAAACAATCCGCTGCCCATTGCGGCTCGCCCACCTTGAAATATGGGTTCCTAAGGCGCCGGTTTGCGGTGATCCGGTGCCAGCCATCAGCGGGTGTGTCTTGCTTTCATCTATATCGGCTAGCTTTGAGCATGCGCCTAAGAACCAGCTCATGATCACTAGCCAATCTTTATCGCACCACTGAAACGCCGACAGCATGGTGTTCTTGCCATTGAGTTTGCATGGCACACCTATGACCACCACGTTGTAGTGAGAACGGGCTGGGTTGATCCATGATTCAGCGCCATCTTCATCTGGATAGACTGAGAAATGGGTGCTCCACATAAAGGCTTCATCTGGCTTGTCAGCGGGCGTTAAGGGTGCTGGCAGTAGGGCGGATAAGGCTGTCGGGTCGGTTTTGAAATGAACAACATAGAGATCACCCGCAAAGCGCCAGGGCATGGGGGCTGTCATTGAAGCCCTCCCCAAAGGTGTAAATGGTCTCGTAAAGCCGGTTGGCCGCATTTAAGCCCCACTCGCTCCGAATTGCTTGTCCGGACAATAGTGTAATCCGATTTTAACGGGGGGAAAAGAAAAAGCCCGCCGCGTTTCCGCGACGGGCCTCGTGTCTTCAGCGTTGATTAAGACTTTAGCGCTTCCGGGCTGCCGGACGACGCTTAGCGGTTTTACGCGCTGTCTTTTTCTTAGCTGCTTTACGCTTCGGAGCTTTTTTCTTAGCGGCCTTCTTCTTGGCTGCTTTACGCTTCGGAGCTTTTTTCTTAGCGGCCTTCTTCTTGGCTGCTTTACGCTTCGGAGCTTTTTTCTTAGCGGCCTTCTTCTTGGCTGCTTTACGCTTCGGAGCTTTTTT
>JAQWRV010000003.1 GCA_029243545.1 Rhodospirillaceae bacterium | reverse complement strand
CGCAGCCCACATATCCGAAATGAGAACGGCAAATATCCACATCGCCGGCACAAAGGATACGAGGTGCTCGAGCGTATTGATGTGAGCGCGATAAAAGCGGCGGTAGTCATCGGGCCCTTCCGTAGCAGGTGCATCAACTTTAACTTTAACTTAAACTTTAACTTTAACTTTAACTTTAACTTTACCCGTGCCTCTCCAGCCTTGAAGGCCATCCAGTGATAAACCAGCAAAGCCAAGAGCATAACCGATATCGTAAACGGAAATTGTAGTTCCATGGTCGAGAACCCCTTATTAGCGTTGTACGGACACAGCGAAAGACTAACCGGAATTCACCGCTGATGCGCAGCGCTATTGCATCAAATGCTCGTGAAGACCGGGGCTGCCGCACAAGTTGTTTTGACACTTGCGTGGGATAGGGTCACGATTTTGCCATGACTTTGGTCCACGCCACATGCGTCGCTGTTAAGGGTGCGGGAATTCTTATCCGCGGCCCGTCCGGGAGCGGCAAGTCTGATGTGGCCCTGCGGCTGATTGATGAAGGGGCGGCCCTCGTCGCCGACGACTATTGCACGGTATCGATCCACGACCGTCAATTGGTCGCCGCCGTACCAGACGCCATTGCCGGCCGCCTGGAAGTGCGCGGTTACGGAATTGTGCGTCTGCCGTACGAACCCCAAATCGCCGTTAAATTGGTTGTAGACCTCGCGTCAAAAGATACCATTGAAAGACATCCAGACACCGCGTCATGTGTTATTGATGGCGTGACGGTGCCGCGGGTTTTCATCGATGCCGATACACCATCGGCGACGGCTAAAATCCGCGTGGCGCTGACATCTTCTGCAGAAGGCATAGACGAGAAGGTGGTTTCAGTATGAGTAGTGCAGACCCCATCCGCTTATTCTTGGTGACCGGCATGTCCGGGGCCGGAAAAAGTTCCGCGTTGAATGCCCTCGAAGACCTCGGGTTTGAAACCGTCGACAACCTCCCAGTTTATCTACTGGAGGCAGCCCTGAGAGGGGGCGGACCTGACCGGCCGTTAGCCGTAGGTATGGATGTGCGAACCCGGGACTTTGACTCCGCAGGACTGCTGGCTGAACTTGAAGGTGTTGGCGGTCAAACTAAAGTCGAACTCACCTTGATATTTCTTGAATGTGACGACGACATACTGGTGCGACGCTACACCGAAACCCGGCGTCCACATCCCTTGGACGCTGATCTCCCTGTCGGTAGCGCGATCGAGTTCGAGCGGCGCCTAGTGGCGCCTCTTAAAGCGGCCGCGAATGAAATGATCGACACATCGACCATGACCACAGCCGATTTAAAACGGTCTATTGAAAATACCTATGGCAACGACGGAAACCGGCAGATGCACATTCATCTGGTATCCTTTGGGTATCGCCACGGACTGCCGCGAGAAGCTGACCTTGTGATCGACGTGCGCTTCCTGCGCAACCCCCACTATGTCAGCGCGCTGAGAGAAAAGACCGGGCTTGACAAAGAAGTGGGCGATTACATTACGGAGGATTCGGACTTTGAGTCGTTCATGGAGAATTTTAGAACACTTTTGGTACCGTTGTTACTCCGTTATCGTGACGAAGGCAAAAGCTACCTGACAATCGCGATCGGCTGCACGGGTGGACACCATCGTTCCGTCTTCGTAGTGGAAGAAATCTCTGGCTGGCTGGCAACGTACGGATATGGCTGCGATCAAGGACACCGCGATATTGAAACGTAAGTCACACCGATAACCCTGAGTTAAAGATCAAGGTTGCGGAAATGAATAGGCCAACGATACTGCTTCAATAGTGCCCGCGAGTGCTCTAGTCTCCGCACATTGAGCTCAGTCATTGAATTGGCTGCGCAGATCACCGACAAATGCGAATTCCACCGCTGTTGACGAGTGGAAACGCAAAAACAGGCACGGACAATATCCCTATGATTGGCATGGTTCTCGTTACGCATGGCCGGCTCGCCCTGGAATTGGTGGCAGCCTTAGAACATGTCGTCGGCCCTCAGACACAGACGTCCAGTATTTGTATTGGGCCCGATGATGACATGGAGCAGCGCCGCGCTGAAATTGTCGCGTCGGTAGTTAAAATGGATACTGGCAGTGGCGTCGTTGTCTTAACGGATATGTTTGGCGGCACCCCGTCCAACCTTGCTATTTCTATTATGGAGAATGCTAACGTTGAAGTGATCGCCGGTGTTAATTTGCCGTTGCTGATCAAGTTGGCGTCTTTACGGTCTTCAGCATCTTTAACGGACGCCGTGATACAAGCCCAAGAAGCGGGCCGCAAATACATCAACGTTGCCTCGGCATTGCTTGCCCAAAAAAATTAGCTGAGAAGAGCTGAACGGTATGAATGTGGGCGAGACAGTTTGGCGAACCGCTAGAATCGTCAACAGCAAGGGCTTACATGCGCGCGCAGCCGCGAAACTTTGTAAAGTTGCTGAAAAGTTTGATGCAGAGATACTTGTATCTAAGGGAGAGCTGGAGGTTTCAAGCGATTCAATAATGGGGCTTCTTATGCTTGCCGCCGCTCAGGAAACAGAAATTCACCTCTCGGCGCGTGGAGCAGACGCCGAAAAAGCGATGGATGTTATTTGTAAATTAATAGCCGATAAGTTCGATGAAGAATGAAGTCAACCGACCTAGCGTAGCAAGGCAACGCATTTTCGAAGGGGTGCCCACGGGTCCTGGGATCGCCATCGGCACTGTCTACCGTCACGATTCACGGTTTAACGTTCATGTGCGCGAGGTGCGAATTTCTGAACATCGCATCAAACGGGAACAAAGTAGGTTAGCCGGCGCCGCCTTGACCGCCATTCAGGAAATCCAACTGCTGCAGGGCGAAGCAAAAAAATTACCGGAAGCAGCGAGCGAGGAAATCGGCTACCTGCTCGATGCCTATCAGCAGATGTTGAAAGGCTCGCGGCTTATCCGTGGTGTAGAAAAACGCATCGCGACTGACCGCATTAATGCAGAAGCCGCTGTGCTTAAAGAAATCAATCAATTGGAAGAAGCCTTTGCCGCCATGGACGACAGCTACCTGTCAGCCAGGATTGACGACATTCGCGAAGTGGGTAACCGGTTAGTGCGCAGTCTCAGCAAAGGATCCGTCGCCGCGTTTGCGTCTCTACCGCGCAATGCTGTCATCGTCAGCGACGAATTATCTCCGGCCGACACCGCACTCCTCGACCCAAATCAGGTGGCCGGCCTAGCGACTATGCTGGGTGGCGTTGAAAGCCATACGGCCATTATGGCGCGCTCGCTGGCTTTACCGGCGGTGGTGGCGGCCTCAGACGTCTCCTATTGGGCCTTAAACGGCGACACCATTATTGTCGATGGTGGTTCAGGACGGGTTATTCTCAACCCCACTGCCGCAACACTGAAGGACTATCGCAAGCGGCGGGCCAACTACCTGCGGGGACGCCGGGCGCTGGATAAACTGCGCGCGGTCCCGGCTGTCACTCAAGACGGAATAGCGATCAGTTTAGAAGCCAACATCGAACTACCCAGCGAAATTGAGAACGTTCTCAAGTCTGGCGCCACCGGCGTCGGGCTGCTGCGCAGCGAATTCATGTTCATGAACCGGGATGACCTTCCCGGCGAAGAAGAGCAATTCACGGCACTCAAAGATGTCGTGGAACGGATGGACGGCCGGCAGGTCACCATCCGCACGCTAGATGTGGGTGCCGATAAACTGGGTGATGCCTTAGGAATTGAACCCGGCCCAAATCCTGCGCTCGGTCTACGCGCGATCCGCTTCTCCCTGAGCCACCGGAAAATTCTACTGGAGCAATTGGCCGCTATACTCAGAGCGGGCGCGTATGGCCCCGTCCGCATTCTCCTCCCCATGGTATGCACCGTCGAAGAAGTACGCGAAGTGCGGCGAGTGCTGAACCGTCTGGTCGGAAGGATGCGCCGCAAAGGGGTCCGCATTGCCGACCCTATACCGCCGCTCGGCATCATGATCGAAATTCCCGGCGCTGCCCTTGCCGCTGATGCATTAGCGACGGAGGCCGATTTTTTCGCCATCGGCACCAATGATTTAACCCAATATACACTGGCCATTGATCGGACAGACGAGACCGTTGCTTATTTGTATAACCCGCTTCACCCAGCCGTGCTGAGGCTGATCCAATTCTCAGCAGAAGCAGCCGCAGCAGCCGGTATTCCAGTGTCCATTTGCGGCGAGATGGCTGGGGACGAGCGCCTGACCCCCCTTCTAATTGGCCTTGGCATTGCCGAGCTATCCATGGCTGCCGGCAGCATTCCGCATGTTAAAAAACGGGTTCGCCAGCTCAATTTAGCCGCCATTGCTGGCCGGGCGAGACGGGTGACCACCGATGCCGACCCGGATCACCTTGAGGCCTTCATCGCTGAGATGGCTGACGCCTAATAGTCCTAGTTCATTGCCGCTTCGGGTTGCCCGCTAGCGACTCCGCTGGTATACGCGGGGCCAATTTTAGATACGGCTTAGGTGGGTTCAATCCTTTGAGCCCCACCTCACCAAGATTTCCCAGGAGCCCCTGATGAGTTTCACTGATTTTAAAGTTGCGGATATGTCCCAGGCCGATTGGGGCCGCCACGAAATCGGCATGGCAGAAACGGAAATGCCGGGCCTTATGGCCGTACGCGAGGAGTATGGCGCTACAAAGCCTCTCTCTGATGCGCGCATAGTCGGCTGTCTGCATATGACCATCCAGACTGCCGTTCTCATTGAAACCCTAATAGCGCTCGGTGCGACGGTACGCTGGAGCTCCTGCAACATCTTTTCCACCCAAGATCATGCCGCCGCGGCCATTGCCGCCGCCGACATTCCGGTGTTTGCGTGGAAAGGTATGAGTGACGAAGAATTCTGGTGGGCCATCGACCAAACTATTAAGGGCCCAGACGGCTGGCTCCCAAACATGATTCTGGATGACGGCGGTGACCTCACTCAAGTAATGCACGAAAATTTTTCCGCTCTGCTTGACGACGTGCGTGGCATTTCTGAAGAAACAACAACAGGCGTTCATCGCCTTTATGAAATGGCCAAAGAAGGCTCGCTTAAAGTGCCAGCTATTAACGTCAATGACAGCGTGACCAAGTCAAAATTTGACAACGTCTATGGCTGCCGCGAAAGTTTGGTTGACGGCGTACGCCGGGCAACCGACGTGATGATGGCTGGCAAAGTAGCCGTGGTGAACGGCTACGGTGATGTCGGCAAAGGCTCTGCCGATTCCATGCGCAATGCCGGCTGCCGGGTAATGGTGACGGAAGTCGACCCAATCTGCGCACTGCAGGCCGCTATGCAAGGGTTTGAAGTCGTCACCATGGACGACGCGGCATCCGTCGGCGATATTTTTGTCACGACCACAGGCAACGTCGACGTCATCACCATCGACCACATGCGTGACATGAAGCACCGCGCGATTGTCTGCAACATCGGGCACTTCGATACGGAAATCCAGGTCGGTGCGCTTAAGAACTACAAATGGCACAACGTGAAGCCGCAAGTGGATGAAATCGAATTCCCCGACGGCAAACGGATTATTCTGCTCGCCGAAGGGCGTTTGGTGAATCTCGGCTGCGCCACTGGTCACCCTAGCTTTGTTATGAGTGCGTCATTCACCAATCAGGTGCTCGCCCAGATAGAGCTTTGGAACAACGCCGACAGCTATGAAAAGCAAGTCTACGTGCTGCCTAAACACCTGGACGAGAAGGTCGCCTCACTTCACCTAGCCAAGATCGGCGCGAAATTAACCCAACTGTCGCAAGAGCAGGCCGACTACATCGGCGTTGCGGTGAAGGGTCCATTCAAGCCGGAAGCCTACCGGTACTAAACACATACAGGTGATTTATTGACCAGGCCGAATGCGGATATTGAAGGCAATCGAAATACGCTCGCCTTCACCCGCATAAGGGTGAACTTGGTGACGCAACCAACTCGGGAAGACAATGATATCCCCGGTCACCGGTCTTTCGACTTTTGCGAGGCCGAACATGGCGCCCGGTATGACCATCATTTCTGTGCCGGCCCGCGGATCAAGAAATTCTATGGTACCTGCTTTGGACTCCGGGTCCTCTACCGGCGTACCCATATCAACATAATAAACCCCTGACCAGACGCAGGCGGGATGTGTGTGAGGTGAATTATAGTCACCGCAGCGATTGACGTTCGCCCAAGCATTCAGTTCAAGTTTTCCGCCATAGATTTGGCCGCCCGAAATGGCTTGGTTGATGTCTTGAAACGCGCCAACGATCCAATTCTGCAATTGGGCGATGGCGGTACCGCCCCAGGTCAAGAGGTCTTCATCAGAGTGCCACCCCCCCTCGTTACTTTTGTACGCCCCATCGCTTGAAGCCATCTTTTCGTGAATGAGCGTTTCTAATTCGACATTGATTTCGTCATGGCCCGGACAAGAGCGGCGCAATATGGGGGTGGTCCACCACACCAAGGTGTCGGGCTCAAGCGTGTAGTCTGACGATTGCATACCTGATGTGGTCTTGGGGGCATCTGCGCTCATATGGACCCCTTACATCAAATCCAAAAGGGTGATGTTAAAGGCAACGGATATACGCTCACCTTCTCCCCGATAGGGACGAACGCCATGCATCAGCCATGATGGGAACAGTAACATCTGCCCCGTGATGGGCTTAAATTCACGCCCTTTACCAAATTGGGCGAAGGGGTCAGGTACCATGCCTGCGCCAGGGCGCGGGTCCATAAAATGAATAAATCCTGATTTTTCCGCATCATCAACGGGCGTGCCGACGTCAATATAGTAGACCCCTGACCAAGCGCATTGGGGATGATTGTGGACATCGTTTGAGTCGAGCGCCCCATTGACGTTTGCCCAGCCGGTAAGATGGACTTGGCCTTTATAGGCTGCCCCCTGACCGGTGCGTTGGGTGACAAGTTTAAAAGCCTCGACGATCCAGCCTTGTAATTTCTGCGTCGCCGGTGACGGCCAGGTCAGAAGATCGTCTGACGAATGCCAGCCGCCAAAATTGCTCTTATGGAGACCTTGGTGGGACGCCTTGCGCTCCAGAATAACACGTTTCAGCTCAGCGATGACTGATTCATCATTCTCCGGTTTGAATGCAAAAACCGGTGTGCCCCAGCACAAAGTAATTCCGTTATTGAACTTTAAATCCATCGTATTTCCGTGCCTTGCCGGGGGGTGTCTATACCATACATCAATCCAATACCATGGAGTTTCAGAGGTTATCCTTGATTCGGCGCAAAAAAGCTTGGGACAATTAGGTGGCCAGTTCAAACAGGATTTTCGACAAACATTTTCAAACAGTGTTAATCGTAGGTCTGACAAACTCATTCAAGAGTAAAATGTGACTGCATTAATGTCCCCCACTCTCCTTACGTTTTCCGGTGCACTTTTATTCATCGCTATACCTGCAATCGCGGTCATTGTATGGCAATATAAGGGGTGGCGCCGTACGGAAACATTGCTCGGTGAAATGGAAGATCAATACACGGCCACGGACGCCGCTTTGAATGCTTCTCCGGACGGCTACTTCGCATGGATGGGTGCGGAAGAAGATGACGACGCAGGGCTGTGCTCCCGCCGTTTGGCCGTCCTGCTTGCTCTTTATCGCGGTTTTGACTCAACGTTTGCAGATGTTCTTGAAGGGTTCGATGCCCCATCCGGAGATCTACTGACTGAGGCGGTTGAATACCTGCGGCGCGATGGTCGCGGGTTTAACCTCGAACTCTTTCATACGGCGACCGGACGGCGAATTGAGGCCCGCGGCGTTCGTGCAGGCGATCCGACCGACATGTCTCCGGTTGATATGATTTGGATGAGCGACGTCACCGAAGGCGTTGCCGCTGTGGATTCGTTAACCAAAGAAAACCTGAAGCTAAAAGAGTCTCACCAGCATCTTAAAGGTACTTTGAATGGCTTAACCGCGCCTGTTTGGCTACGCGATGACGATCTCTCTCTGATTTATTGCAACGCAGCTTATGTCAAAGCCGTTGACGCTCTCAATGCCAGCGATGTGACCAGCCGCGGCCGGGAACTCGCGCCGCGAAATTCGGTTCGGGAAGTCCGTGCTCTTGCCGCCGCCGCCCGCGCATCAGGCGTAACACGATCAGCGGCTTTTCATATGGTGATTGAAGGGAGCCGGCGGCTGCTAGAAGTGACTGAGAGCCCCGTCCCACTGGACAGTCACCCTGGCAGAAACGATGATAGAAATAGTGATAGTAACGGACAGGAAGGCTCGCGATCCTTGTTTGGTGACGGAAGCGGTCTGATGACCGCAGGGGTCGCCTACGACATCACAAGACAGGAAGTGTTAGAAACACGGCTGCGGCGAGAGACTGCGTCACACGCAGAAGTACTCGAGCGTCTGGGCACAGCCATAGCCGTCTTCGCTGCGGACCAACGTCTTGCCTTTCACAACACGGCCTTCGCTCAGCTTTGGGATCTTGATCTGTCGTGGCTTCGCGACAGGCCTGGATACAGCGACATTCTTGAAGCGCTTCGCGACAAGCGCCGATTACCAGAAGTCGCAGACTTTCCAGCGTTCAAGGAAATGGAGTTGGACCGGTTTCACTCTCTTATCGATCCTCTGGAAGATGTCATGCATATACCAAATGGCGGCACACTGCGCAGAGTCATCGCACCGCATCCCATGGGTGGGCTCTTGACCACCTATGAAGACATCACTGACACGCTGGCGATGGAGCAATCCTACAACACCCTGATCGCCGTCCAGCGGGAAACCATCGATCACTTAACCCAGGCCATAGCGGTCTTCTCAGCGGAAGGCCAGCTGCAAATTGCCAATCCGGCTTTTCTTTCTCTTTGGAACCTGCCGCCCGAAGTTGTTGAGGAAAGAATATCAGTGGCCTACGCCGTCGAGCGTATGGTGGAGTCCTTCAGCGATGAAGACGACCGCAACCTCTATGGCAACCTAATTCTAGGCGCTCTTAACCCCGGCTCCGAGCGGGCCTTTCACCAGTCCCGTTTCAAGCAGGCGAATGGTGTGACCTTTGAGGTCACGTCTGTACCCCTCCCCGACGGCGGCTCTCTGTTTTCCTTTACCGACATTTCGGGTGCGAGATAGCGGCTCCTCATCGCTCCATTGCGGCAGAACTATGCGCCGGGTACAACGGATGAGCAGACCAAAGGAATGCTTTTACGTGCTGACCCAACTCCTTCCCTCTGAGATCGATACGCTTGCCTTGGGTAGACACCTCGCCAAGCAAGTGCGCACAGGTGACGTGATCGCGTTATCTGGACCGCTGGGCGCAGGAAAAACGGCCCTCGCCCGCGGCTTCATCCGTCAGCGATTGGGGGGCGACATTGACGTCTCAAGCCCAACCTTTGCGCTCGTTCAGGTCTACGATCAAACCACACCGGCAGTGTGGCATTTTGATTTCTACCGCTTGGATAACCCTCACGACTGCGTCGAACTCGGACTCGATGAGGCCTTGGCGACTGGTGTCTGTTTGATTGAATGGCCGGAGAAAGCGGCCGCCTGGCTGCCCCGGGACCGTCTAGATATCGCCTTGAGCGCCGATGGATCTGAAGATGCGCGGATGGCGACGCTGACCCCTGGGCCGAGTTGGGCTGATCGCATCAACCAGATGCCTGACCTTGAGTCGTCCGCATGACTCCCGAGCGAAGCAGTACTCTGGAGACTTTTCTGGATACGTCCGGCTGGGGCAATGCGCGCCGCAGCCCATTGGCCGGAGATGCGTCTTTCCGGCGGTACGAGCGGGTTCAAAAAAGCACTGGGGAACACGCGGTGCTAATGGATGCGCCTCCACCACAGGAAGATGTGCGCCCCTTTGTCCGGGTCGCTCGTCATATCTTGCATCTTGGACTATCGGCGCCCAAAATTTTCGCGGCGGACGAAGAGCACGGTTTTCTTTTGCTTGAAGATCTTGGCGACGACACCTACACCCGTCTTCTGGTTCGCGGCCACGATGAGTACGCGCTATACGCGCTTGCGACTGACGCTTTGATTCACCTGAACAACAGGCCAGTAGATAAAGCTGTTCCGGTTGGTGTTGATATTTATGGCAGAGCGAGGCTGCTGGAAGAAGTCGGCCGGCTAAACACCTGGTACAGGCCCTTGGTCGAAGCGCCGCCGCTGAGCGATGAAGCGCAACAGGAATACATGAACCTGTGGGACGCGATCTTTCCCCATGCATGGTCCGTTCCCGAGTCTCTGGTGCTGTTCGATTACCACGTCGATAATTTACTGCTCATCCCAGGGCGGGACGGCGTCGCCGCATGCGGATTGCTGGATTTTCAAGACGGTGTCCGCGGCCCGGTGACATATGACCTGATGTCCTTGTTGGAAGATGCGCGCCGTGACATTGCTGCCCCTCTGGTTTCAGCCATGAAACAACGCTACCTGGCGGCCTTCCCCGACATACCTGTGGATGCCTTTAATACGTCTTGGGCCGTGATGGCGGCGCATCGGCATGTGCGGGTCATCGGCACCTTTGCCCGGCTGTATCTGCGCGACAACAAGTCAGACTACCTTGTACATATGCCGCGACTGTGGCGCTACATGGATGCGTGCCTAGAGCACCCTGTACTGACACCACTAAAAGTGTGGTTGGATGGACACCTCCCTGTTGGCCTACGTCAAGTCACGCTATGACCCCCTCATCCATACACACCGCGATGGTTTTAGCGGCCGGCCTCGGCACCCGCATGAAGCCGCTGACCGATGACCGGCCCAAACCCATGGTCGAGGTCGGAGACAAGATGCTGATCGATTGGGTTCTCGATGATATAGCAGCGGTTGGGATTTCGAATGCCATCGTCAACGTGCATTACAAGGCCGAATTGTTGACCGATCATTTATCCTATCGGAACACGCCCGCGATTATCATATCAGATGAAACAGAAACCTTGCTGGACACAGGAGGCGGCGTCGCCGCAGCCCTATCATTGTTTGATGATGATGTTTTCTTAGTGACCAACAGTGACGCCTTGTGGGGCAGTGGTCTAGGCGCCGCCATCAACGCCCTGACTGCGGCCTGGTCCAATGACTCTGTGGATTCAATTTTGCTGCTGGCAGACATGGATAAAGCTTCCGGGTTTGATGGCGCAGGAGATTTCTTCTTAGAGAACGACGGAGCTTTAACGCGACGGGAGAATAAATCATGTGCGCCGACCGCATATGCGGGAACGCAGCTCGTCCATCGCCGTCTATTCGAAGGCTGCCCAACGGGTGCTTTTTCATTCAACCTGTTGTGGGACAGAGCCAACCATAATGGGCGGTTGAAAGCTGTGCTCCATGACGATGACTGGTATCACGTCGGCACTCCTGAAGCGGTCGGCCCAACCGGGCACGTCCTAACATTGAACCGTTCAACCGTGTGATTACAGAGTGACAGAAACGCCTATCAACTGGCTCTCCGACTCATCGCGGTCCGGTCAAAAAGTCTGGACGATCCCAACCGCATGCGGGTTTGTTGACGCCTTGGCGGACGGCCTTCTTGCCGAAACCGGCGGCGATCCAATGGCCCTTGCGGAGACGACGGTACTGCTGCCCACGCGCCGCGCCATACGCTCTCTCCGCGAAGCGTTCGGCAAACGCACCGAGGTCCCGATGCTTTTACCCCGGCTGCTGCCGTTACAGGATATCGACGAAGACGAAGATGAAGAGTTGTTGTCTGGCTTTGCGGCTGAGGTCACAGCGCCGCTGGACATCCCCCCCGCCATTGCGCCGTTGTCCCGGCAAATTCTGCTGGCGCGATTGATTATGAAGAAAAGCGGCGCGGATGGGCGTCAACCAGGCCCTGACCAGGCTGCCCGTCTAGCGCAGGAACTCGCGCGCTTTCTAAACCAAGCACAGACCGAACGCCTGTCCTTTGACGCCCTGACAAACCTTGTGCCCGATGACTTGGCCGCGCATTGGCAAACCACGCTGACCTTTTTGCAGGTGGTAACGCACAGTTGGCCAGAAATTCTAGAACAACGCGGCGAGATTGATCCGGCGGAGCATCGAAATCGGGTTCTTGCCGCCCAAGCGGCCGCGTGGCGTGACACACCTCCCAAGGGGTTGGTGATCGCCGCCGGCTCGACCGGGAGCATTCCTGTGACACGCGATCTTTTGGCCGTTGTCTCAACGCTGCCCAACGGCTGTGTCGTACTGCCTGGTCTTGATCAATACTTGGATGATGCAAGCTGGGCATCCGTCAAAGAAAGCCACCCTCAATTCAATCTCAAAGCGTTGCTTGGCCACTTGGATGTGGAAAGAGCAGCGGTATTGCCGTGGCCGAAGTCTACTACCTATGAAACAGGTGAGCACCGGCGGGTTCTCATCAGTGAAATCATGCGGCCTGCGGACACCAGTGAAAAATGGCGTGCACTCGCGCACCTGCAACCTGGGTCAGCTATAGGTATTCAGAAAATCGAGGCGCCGACACCCCGGGAGGAAGCAGCGGCGATTGCTTTGGCGCTGCGCTGGGTGGTGGCTGAGGGTGGAGAACTAACGGGCGCTTTGGTGACACCAGACCGCAACCTCGCCCGGCGGGTTGCATCAGAACTGGAGCGCTGGTCTCTCACCGTTAATGATTCTGCCGGCCAACCTCTGGCCATGACGCCGCACGGCGTGTTCCTGCGTCTGACCGCGGCCATGATCGCCGAAAACTGCGCACCTGTTCCTTTGTTGTCGGCATTGAAGCATCCGTTGGCGTCTTGCGGTCTCGACCCACCTCAATTTCGCGATCATGTTCGGGCCCTCGAACGCGCCATCTTGCGTGGCCCGCGCCCGCCCGGCGGTATGGACGGGCTGCGCCAAACTTTGGCGGCGGAGGATGACCACGATCCCGCATTGGATGCCTGGCTCACCACAGTCGCAGCAATTGTTGAACCGTTTTCAGACCTCGCGGGTGCCGGCGCAGTTTCGCTATACGACCTCTTGTCGGCCCACCTCACCATGGCGGGAGATCTGGCTAAGACCGACGATACGGACGGCTCCCTGCACTTGTGGGCCGGTCCCGTCGGTGGTGAGTTGAATCGTTTCTTTGACGAGCTACGCCACGCCGCGGGGGATATGGGGTATATCGACCCGCGGACCTATCCCAGCCTCCTGGACGCGCTCATGGAAAAACGAGTCTCACGCCCACCCTATCCCAGCCATCCGCGTCTCAGCATTCTCGGACCTTTGGAAGCCCGCTTGCTGCGCCCGGATGTTCTAATTTTAGGGGGGCTCAACGAAGGCAGCTGGCCATCAGACCCTGCCGCTGACCCATGGATGAGCCGGCCCATGCGCAAAGCGTTTGGGCTGCCGCAACCGGAGCGGCGCATTGGCAAAGCGGCACACGATGTTGCTCAGGCCCTTGGCGCGCCGGATGTCATTATGACCCGGTCCCTCAAAGTGGAGGGTACGCCGACGGTCGCATCGCGGTGGTGGCGCCGCTTCGACCAAGTTGTGGAAGCGGCGGGCATCCCTGTTCATTCAGAGAGGGGGCGTTACGCCTGGCTGCCGTTGGCAGCCGCGCTGACGCGGCCAACAACCATCGCACCTTTACCGGCACCGGCACCGAAGCCACCCGTCGAAGCCCGGCCACGGCGATTGTCGGTCACCGAAATCGAACGATGGATGCGCGACCCTTACGAAATTTATGCGCGGCATGTATTGAAGCTGCGCGCCCTTGATCCGCTTGATGCCGACGCTAGCCGCGCTGACTACGGCATTATCGTGCACGACATACTGCAAACTTTTGTCGAGACCTATCCTGATCAATGGCCAAAGGATGCAGCGCAGGCGCTGGAGCGAATAGCAGCGGCACGGTTTGGGCAAGCCGATTTGGCACCGGGCGTACAGGCGTTCTGGCAGCCGCGGTTCGACCTCATCGCTGCATGGTTTTTCAAAACCGAGTTGCACCGCCGCACGGACGTCAAAAAAGTTCTTGCTGAAGTCCGTGGAGAAATTGTCGTGGATGGCCCCGCCGGCCCGTTCACCTTGGTCGCTAAAGCGGATCGCATTGAAGTCAAAGCCGATGGCACAGTAGCGATCGTCGATTACAAGACGGGCGCAGTTCCCAGACCCAAGGAGGTGGAAGCCGGATTTGCGCCTCAGCTGCCGCTGGAGGCCGTCATCGCTGCGGCAGGCGGGTTCAATGGTCTAAAGGCAGCGCAGGTTTCCGAGTTGCTCTATTGGCAGCTCACGGGCCGGGGCGATGGGGGTGAGTCTTCTCCTGCCGGCACCGATGCCGACGCGTTGCGCACTGAAGCGCTCGAAGGACTGCTCCGGTTAATTGCCACTTTTGATGACCCCAACACGGCCTACGCGGCTACCCCGCATCCGGGCATGGCGCCGGCCTATGGTGACACCCAGCATCTGGCCCGGGTCAAAGAGTGGGCAACGGTAGAAGGTGGTGACGGATGAACGATCTTTCGCCCGTCGCCATCGCCACCAAACAACAAGGCCGTGCCGCTGACCCCGCCACGTCCGTATGGGTGTCAGCCTCCGCAGGCACCGGCAAGACCAAGGTGCTGACCGACCGGGTGCTGGCCTTGATGCTCAGCGGAACGGCGCCACAGCGCATTCTCTGCCTGACCTTCACCAAGGCCGCCGCAGCTGAAATGGCCAACCGCATCGCCAAGGAACTAAGTGCCTGGGTCACATTGGATGATGACTCGCTAGCGCCTAGGATTACGTCGCTGCTGGCCGGCGCACCTGAACAACACGACCTCACCACGGCACGGCAATTGTTTGCAAAGGTGCTCGAAACGCCGGGTGGCATGAAAATTCAAACCCTTCATGCCTTTTGCCAATCAGTGCTGCGGCGATTTCCGCTGGAAGCCGGATTGGCCCCGCATTTTGACCTACTGACAGATCAAGATACGTTCAATTTGCTTGATCAAGCCAAGGACACGGTGATTACCCGCGCCCACCGTGGCGGCGATGAAGATTTGGCGGAAGCCCTGAGTGTCATCGTCAGCCGGGTGCATGAACTGCGGGTTCCAGAATTGATGGCCGAACTCACCAGTGCCCGGGGCAAGGTGTCGCGCCTGATCTACGCACATGGAAGCGTTGCAAACGCCATCAAGAGTTTGCGCATAAAACTTGGCTTGGCCGAGGACGATACCCACGAATCGATTTTGCAGAACGCAAGCAGTGACAGCGCTTTTGACGCCCCTCAGCTTAAGGCAGCGGTTGAAGCCCTTGCTGGTGGATCGAAGACAGACCAAGACCGCAGCGCCACCATAGGGGCCTGGCTTGCGGCAACGCCTGCTACCCGTGCGGTTTCTTTCAACGCCTATGCTCTGAGCTATCTCACGGCCCCCGGTGCCGTGCGCACGAAACTCGCCACAAAAGGAATCGCCGGCACCCACCCCGATTTGGTGGACGCGTTGTTTGTGGAAGCGGGCCGAATCCATCACGTGTTCGGCCGTTTACGCGCGGTCGAGGTTGCGATCGCTACACAAGCTTTGCTGACGTTGGGACAAGCATTTCTTGAGGATTACCAGCGCCGTAAAGCGGATTCTGCGCAGCTCGACTATGACGATCTCATCCAACGTACACGCGCACTTTTGGAGCAACCGGGCGTAGCCGCATGGGTGTTGTTTAAATTGGACGGCGGGCTGGATCACGTTTTGATCGACGAAGCACAAGACACCAGCCCCGACCAATGGGCCGTGGTGCAGGCGCTGACAGAGGAGTTCTTTGCTGGGATGGGACGGTATGAAGACCGCGGGGAGTCGCCACGCACAGTGTTTGCGGTCGGTGACCGCAAACAATCCATCTACAGTTTTCAAGGTGCGGCCCCGGAAGGGTTCGATGCTATGCGGGACACATTCCGCAGTCGGGTTGAAGATGCCACACGGCGCTGGGATGACGTTGACCTCGATGTCTCATTTCGCTCCACCGAAGCTGTATTGCGAGTGGTCGATGCAGTGTTTGCACAGAGCCCAGCAAAGGACGGGGTGACAATCGGTGAGAGCACTCTAACCCATCTCGCTAAGCGGCAAGGTCAGGCCGGAGTGGTGGAATTGTGGCCGCCCTTGGACCCCGAAGAAGCCGACAAACCGACACCTTGGAAACCGCCGGTGGAACGGATCAGCGGCGAGTCGGCACCCACCCGCCTGGCACGGCTGATTGCTAAAAAGATCAAACACATGTGTGAGACTGAGCAACTTGGCTCACGAAACCGGCCCATTCATCCCGGCGATGTTTTGGTGCTCGTGCGGCGGCGCACCAGTTTTGTCGACGACCTTGTGCGGGCCCTGAAGGATTTGGACATTCCCGTTGCCGGTGTCGACCGCATGGTTTTAATCGAACAGATGGCGGTGATGGACCTAGTGGCTTTGGGCCGCTTTCTTTTGTTGCCCCAAGATGACCTAACATTAGCAACCGTGTTGAAGAGCCCCCTCATCGGGCTCAGTGAAGAGGAGCTCTTCTCCCTCGCCTATGACCGGGGTGAGCAATCCTTATGGACCGCGCTGAGTGTTCATGCTGGTGCGGACTCCGTTTTTGGCGCGGCCTACACCACGTTGACTGAGATTCTTGCCAAGACCGATTTTCGTGCACCCTTTGCACTCTACGCCCATGTGCTCACAGTCCATGACGGGCGGTGCAAACTTCTCAGCCGCCTTGGCATGGATGCCGATGATCCAATCGATGAATTTCTGGCCCAGGCTCTTGACTATGAACGGTCGAACACGCCCAGCCTGGAAGGATTTCTCCATTGGCTCGAAAATGGCCGTTTGGAAGTAAAACGCGACCTTGAACAGGCCAGCCGCGATGCCGTGCGTGTCATGACCGTTCATGGCGCCAAAGGCCTGCAAGCGCCCATCGTCTTTCTGCCTGATACGTTGCAAACGCCGACCCAGGGAGATTCGGTGTTGTGGACGGAGAGCCATGACGGCAAGCCTCTGATGTTGTGGGCGCCACGCGCGGCAGATCGCGACACCCTTACGCATGATACCAAAGCGGCTGCCGATGCAGCACGCGACCGGGAATACCGCCGCCTCCTCTACGTTGCGATGACGCGCGCAGAGGACCGGCTCACCATTTGCGGCTGGAACACAACCCGAACAGCGCCTGAATCTTGTTGGTACAACATGATTGAATCGGCGGTGGCGCCCATCGCCGATAAAATGGTAGACCCGATTCTCGCTGACGCGCTCGGTGGCGCTGGGGAAGTGCTGCGGGTGGAGACGCTGCAATCAGCTGCTCCAGAGCCGGCTGACCGGCCCGAAGACGAAGTGCCGGATATCGATGCTCTTCCGCCCTTTGCCCTAACGATAGCGCCAGTTGAACCAGCCCCGCCCAAACCCCTGGCGCCGTCCCGTCCCGAAACAGATGACCAGCCCGTTGCGACGCCACTTGATCCAAATCGTTCGGCGCAGTCTAAACGGGGATCTCTCATTCACAGATTGCTGCAAAGTCTTCCTGATTTACCTGCCGGGACCCAGCGTAATGCCGCTGAAACTTATTTGGCGCAGCCTGTGCGGAAGTTATCTGAAAAAGACGCGGCTGCCGTTTGTGATGAGACCATAGCCGTTCTTGAAAACGACTCTTTCGCGCCCTTTTTCGGACCAGGCTCAAAAGCGGAAGTGCCGATAACCGGACTAATCAACGGCCGTGTTTTGTCCGCCCAGGTGGACCGCCTGGTCGTTACCGGCACGGACGTAATGGTGATTGATTACAAAACCAACCGGTCCCCACCCCAGGATGCGGCGTCTGTGAGCCCAGCGTACCTGTTTCAAATGGCTAACTATCGGGCCGCTCTTAGAGGAATATATCCAAACCTGAACGTGCGCTGCCTGCTGCTTTGGACCGATGGGCCTTTTGTAACCGAACTCAGCGACGATCAACTCGATGAAGCATTGGCAAGTAGCCACACCGGTTGATCTACAAATAAACACCAGGGTTGCTTTTCTTAATCCGGACGTCACCATCGCCTTATGAATGAAAGCCCACCTATTCTTACGGAGCCTCATGGCGACACCGGCACCGCGCTAACGTTTTTGCGGGGGTTCTGGTACTACACCATGGCGTCCCATGAATTGGTGGCTGGAAAAACGTGCGCAGTTGTCATTATGGGTGAGCCTATTCTGCTGGGCCGTACTCGTGATGGTGCAGCCTTTGCTCTAAGCGACACCTGCCCGCACCGGGGTACACTCCTGTCCCGCGGCAGCTTCGACGGACAAGAGGTTGAGTGTCCCTATCACGGCTGGCGTTTTAATTCCGGCGGGCAATGCACGGCTATCCCCTCTCAATTGCCTGATCAACGCCCGCAGCCCGCCGACATAAAAACAAACTGCTTTCCGGTGCATGAGAGTCAGGGCAACCTCTGGCTTTACATGGGGCGCCCGCACCTGGGTCGCCCGCAGGAGAACTTGCCGACGCTTCCTCGCGTCCCAGAAGTGCCGGCTGTTGGTGACCGGTTTCAACTGCATCTGCGCCGCAGGTTTGACTGCAGCATTGACCTGGCCATTACCGGTTTGATGGATCCGGCCCACGGGGCGTTCGTCCATGCCTCAACGGTGTGGCGTGGTCATCGTGACGTCCTCACCAAAGAAAAACAGTTCTCACCGGCGCCGTTAGGATGGCGCATGGACAAGCATACCGCCTCAGGCAATGCCCGGGCCTACCGGTTGTTTCTCGGCGGCGCCCCTGAAACAGAAATTACCTATAGTCTTCCCGGAGTAAGGATCGAGCACGCAACCACTGGGCGCTTCACCTATTGCGGACTTACGGCCTGCACCCCGGTTGATGCGCAGACCACCGATGTGCACCATGTGATGTATTGGGACGTGCCCGGTGGCGGCTTGACGCGTGCGCTGGTGCGTAGAGTGGCAGGGCGGTTCCTCGGCCAGGACGCGGACGCGGTTGCAGACATGCGCGATGGTCAGGCCTACGACCCCGAGACCATGCTGGTTCAAGATGCGGACAACCAAATTCGCTGGTACTACCGGCTCAAAAAGGAATGGCAGCAGTCACGGAAAGAAGACCGGCCGTTCAAAAACCCCATCGAGACGGCCGTCTTGCGCTGGCGCAGTTAAGGCTGCGTTTTTCAAGCGATATGCGACCTCACGGAGCTGTGCGATTAGGTTTCCTTGACGCTGTGCTTACCCCTTCCTAGATTGGGGTATCAATGAGCCAAGGGCTCACATTCTTTAGCCAATAAGGACATATGGTTATGAAACACGTTTCCGACGATTCCTTTGATTCTGATGTTCTCAAGGCCGACGGGCCGGTTCTGGTGGATTTCTGGGCTGAGTGGTGTGCGCCGTGTAAACAAATCGGGCCCATCCTTGACGAAATCGATAAGGATATGGGTGAGAAGATCACCATCGCCAAGGTCAATATCGACGATAATCCCGACACGCCGACCAAATATAATGTGCGTGGTATTCCCACGCTCATCCTATTCAAAGACGGTGAAATCGCTGCCACCAAGGTGGGGTTGCTCCCTAAGAACAAACTTATGGAATGGGTGGAAACGTCCATAGCCTGACACGCCTGGCGTATTTTGATCTGTGCAAGGCCCCGCCGGTAATGTGGGGCTTTGTTCTGACTCAGGCCAGGCAACGGACATAGTCATGATCCTCTTGCGATGTCTTAATCTAAGTATTGTGGTTGTAGCTCTGTTAGGCGTGATTACGAATCCGTCTGCCGGGCTTGCGCAAAGCGCAGAGAGTTCTGAACGCATTCTAAAACTGGACGGCACCCGTAACCTCCGGGACCTTGGCGGTTACATAACCGAAGATGGCCTAAGCGTGCGTTGGGGCAAGCTCTACCGGTCAGACAACCTCGCAAACCTCTCCGCCGCTGACAAAGTCGCCTTGCAGGCAAGAAATATTACTACCGTCATCGACTTTAGGTCTGCGATGGAACGCTCCATGGCAGAAACAGATTGGACAGCAAACGGCACGCCAGAAATCCTTCTGCATCCCATTGGCGGAACGGCTGCGGATTGGTCTGTTTCTCTCTCACGATTTTTAAGAACAGGTGTTTTTTCCGACAACGACATTCGCAATGCCTTTCTTGATCTCTACCGGACGATTCCATCCCATGCCACCAGCGAATACCGCGCCTTGTTCGATGTGATCCTCAAGGATGACGGCGCCGTGCTATTTCACTGCACAGCGGGGAAAGACCGCACCGGGATCGCAGCAGCCCTTATTCTTTCAGCGCTCGGTGTCCCACGGCACGTCATTGTGAGGGACTATATGCTCACCAACGCAGTCGTCGACGCCAACCATTCCGTTGAGCGCATGGCGAGTGCTTTTGGCGCCCGTCTGCAGCGTGACCTCGACCCTGATTCCATGTTTCCTTTGGTTGGTGTCGAGGAAGAATACCTAAATGTTATGTTCGATAGCATTGAGGCCGACTATGGCTCCGTCGGCGGTTATCTTGAGCGTGGCTTGAAGCTTGCGAACGAAGATATTACTGCTCTCAAACAATTGCTTTTGGTCGAGACAGCCTATTAGCTGACGGGCGCTACGGGGAGAGACCGGGGGAAATGCGATGAGCGACGTATGTTGCCAATACCGCCTATGTAGCGGAGCATTACGCCTAGCATTCTCCCACACATATGAACCTGACGTGCGCATTTAGCGGATTCAGGGCGCGTCCGCTTGATCAGCCGTTTACGTGGTGTGACTACGGCTGCGGCAACGGTATCACCGCCAATGTGTTTGCGGCGTGTTACCCTCATTGCTCAGTTCTACGGCATCGATTTTATGAACGCTCATTTTCGCACGGCCGAAACGCCGTCGCGGCGCAGCGGACTAGAGAACACGACATTCCTTGGTAAGAGCTTCACGGGCTGGGAAGGCGCCATGAAAATCGTGTCCAAGATAATCGGTAGCGATGACGGCGACGTTGTATTAGCCGGGCGGCCCCTCTCACTCAAAGAAGTCAAAGGGCATTTGTCTGACCGGGTCAGGCACATTCATTCCAAGCAATTGAGAAAACTGCTCGAACTGGGCGTGGTGTTGTTGGACAGCTATGCGTGCTCGGACAATATTTCTCCAGCCAGGTAGAGTGATCCACAAATCAGCACACGGCCCCGATGCGTTGTCAGGTGAGGCTGAAGTAAGGCCAAAGCATCCTCAGCTGACGCAGCAACAGCGGTGCTGGCAATGCCAGCGCCGTGGGCAAGTGCCGCAAGATCGTCTGCCGTGGCGCAGGTCTCATGGCCAGGAATGGGAATAGCCGCAAACGCCGCAACATGGGGCACCAGTGGCTCAATAAACCCGGCGATATCCTTATTAGCCATCATGCCGCAGATGACGACAGTCACCGTAGTTTCGTCGGCCAGCCATGCCGCCAGGGCTTCGCCGGCCAAAGGGTTGTGGCCACCATCCAGCCATAGCTCCCATCCGGCGGCCAATCCACGGGTCAGTGGCCCTGATGTCAGGTTTTGACAGCGGCCCGGCCATTCCACCTGACGCATACCGGTCCGCAATCCGAACGACGGAAATGCGAATGGCAGTCGCGCCAACGTAGCCAAGGCAACGCCAAGGTTTGAAATCTGATGTGGCCCTGCAAGTCGTGGGCGCGGAACGGACCATTCCGTTTCAGAATCTGCATAGCGCACCGTGCCAAAGGGATCATCTTCAATCGTCCAGTCACGATCTTGTAGAGCCACGTCGACGCCAATGGACGAAGCCCTATCTTCAATAACAGCGGCGGCATCGGCACGCTGCTCGGCCGAGATGCAGGGCGCCCCGCGCTTCATGATCGCGGCTTTCTCAGCGGCAATCGCGGCCAGGCTATCGCCGAGATAGCTCATGTGGTCCATGGCGATAGGGGTCAGGACGGTCGCATGGGGTTTGGGCACAACGTTTGTCGCGTCCAGACGTCCACCGAGTCCGGTCTCAAGAAGCAACACATCGGCCGGGATTTGCGCGTAGGCCATGTAAGCCACCGCAGTCGTAATTTCGAAAAAAGTAATCGGTGCATCCCCATTAACTGCTTCAATATGGGCGATGAGCTCAACTAGCAAATTGGAATCAATCAGGTCACCGCAAAGGCGGATGCGCTCGGTGAAGGACACCAAATGCGGCGATGTATAAACGTGAACCCGATAGCCTGACGCTTCGAACACCGAACGCATTAAGGCAATAACGGACCCTTTGCCATTGGTACCGGCGACATGGACTACGGGAGGGGCTTTCAAATGGGGC
Source organism: Rhodospirillaceae bacterium (assembly GCA_029243545.1). Taxonomy (GTDB): domain Bacteria; phylum Pseudomonadota; class Alphaproteobacteria; order Rhodospirillales; family Rhodospirillaceae; genus JAQWRV01. Next base: position 116,109 of record JAQWRV010000003.1, on the reverse strand, counting down.
GACCCGAGGTCCGCGAGCAATCGCTCGATCCGCGCGAGAGAGAGGTCAATGATTTTCGGGTGCAGCACCTTGATACGGTCTAACGCCGCAGTCAAAGCCGGAGTGTCAGAAGACATATAACCCGTCAAGCCTTATCGGACCCGTCGCCATTGCTATCGGGATCAAACAAGCCCGCATCTGGCACCGACGGATCAGGCGGTGGGCTCGTCAGCTGCTTGGCATCTATGCGGCGGCGTGGCCGTTTTTGTTTGCGGCTTGGATCATCCAAAGCCACCACTGGTGCTGCCGGGTCGCGATGAAGCAGTAAGCTGAGCAGCTGCACCAAAGTGTCGCGCAGGTCTTGGCGGTGGACCACCATATCGACCATGCCGTGTTCTTTGAGATATTCCGCCCGCTGAAAGCCTTCGGGCAAGGTTTCGCGGATCGTCTGTTCGATCACGCGCGCGCCGGCAAAGCCGATGATCGCGCCTGGTTCCGCAACCTGAACATCCCCCAGCATGGCGAAAGACGCAGTAACCCCGCCCGTGGTCGGATCGGTAAGCAGGACTACATAGGGCAGATTCTTCTCACGGACACGGTCTACCGCAACGGTGGTGCGGGCCATCTGCATCAGAGATAAAATCCCCTCTTGCATACGGGCGCCACCGGACGATGGAACAACGATAAGCGGTGCCTCTTGGAGCACAGCGAGTTCTGCGGCGGCGACGATAGCCTCGCCAACGGCGGCGCCCATGGATCCGCCGAGAAAGCTAAACTCAAAAGCAGCAACAACCACATTAAGGCCACCCATGGTGCCGTGGGCGACGACGGCCGCATCCTTAAGGCCTGTCTTTGCCTGCGATTCTTTCAGACGGTCAGTGTATTTCTTGCGGTCACGAAATTTAAGGGGGTCAACCTGGACCGATGGCAGTTCAATTTCAGTCCACTTTTGATTATCAAATAGGATTGCGAGGCGCTCTTTAGCAGACACCCTGAGGTGATGATCGCAATGAGGGCAGACCTTCAAATTCTTTTGGAGCTCGCGGTGAAAGACCATTTCACTGCACGCTGGGCATTGCAGCCACAGATTGTCAGGGACCTCACGGGGCTGAACCAGCCGTTTGATTTTCGGCCGGACAAAATTAGTCAGCCAGTTCATGAGCCGCCTCCGCTCGCCGCTTGTGTCATTGCACTAGCCCGGGCGCCGCGCACGCCATCAGACAACGTCTTGACGAAATCGAGCACCCGGGCAGACAGCCCTGCGTCTGCTTCGCTATTGTCATTTAAACCATCGGTAATAATATCGACTATAGCTGAACCGACAACTGTAGCGTCGGCAAACGCGGCCATCTCCGCGGCCTGTTCGGCCGTGCGTATACCAAAACCAACCCCGATAGGAAGGTTGGTTTCTTTGCGGATAGCGGCAACTGCTGCACCGACCTGAACCATGTCTGCTGATTTTGTTCCGGTCACGCCTTTGACCGCCACGTAATACAGGAATCCGCTGGCGTGTTCGAGGACGCGCGGCAGACGGGTGGTATCTGTAGTTGGGGCCGCTAGAAAAATCATGTGCAACCCATTATCGCGCAGATGCTGATTAAGCTCTTCTGCTTCTTCCGGTGGCAAGTCGACAACGATGAGGCCATCGACCCCGGCTTCAGCGGCGGCCTTTGCAAATTCTTCCGGTCCATAACGGTAAATCGGATTGTAATAACCCATCAGAATAATTGGTGTGTCCATCTCCCATTCACGCATGGCCGCAACGGTATCCAAAACGCCTTGAAGGGTCACACCAGCTTTTAGCGCACGTTGCGACGACAATTGAACGGAAGGCCCATCTGCCATGGGATCTGAGAACGGCATACCGAGTTCAATGAGGTCGGCTCCGGCCGCAGGTAAGCCTTCGAGAATCTGCCCAAACACATCTGCATTTGGGTCATTGGCCGTAATAAAGGGAACCAGCGCGGCGCGGTTTTGTTCTTTGAGTTTGGCGAACCTTCGCGTGATTCGGCTCTTGGTTACTTTGCTGCTCACAGATTAGCCCCTAAGGCATCCGCAACAGTGAACACGTCCTTGTCGCCGCGGCCACAGAGGTTCATCACCAGGAGATGATCGTTGCCGAGTTCAGGCGCGATCTTGCCCACATAGGAGAGCGCATGAGACGGCTCCAGCGCTGGTAAAATTCCTTCCAACTGAGAGCATAGTTGGAACGCCGCCAGGGCCTCGGTATCGCTGGCTGAGACATAGTCGACCCGGCCCTGCAGATGAAGCCACGCATGCTCAGGGCCAATGCCAGGGTAGTCGAGCCCGGCTGAAATGGAATGGGCATCCCTTATTTGGCCGTCGTTATCTTGCAGCAGGAACGTGCGGTTGCCGTGTAAAACGCCCGGGTTTCCGCCGGTTATGGAGGCGGCGTGCTCACCGCATGCAATGCCCTTGCCGGCTGCCTCAACGCCAATAAGACGCACATCTGTGTCGTCGAGAAAGGGATGAAATAATCCAATGGCATTTGAGCCTCCGCCAATACAAGCGACCAGCGTGTCGGGAAGGCGGCCTTCGGCCTCTTCCATTTGCACACGCACTTCCTCGCCAATGACGGATTGGAAATCACGCACTATCGACGGATAGGGGTGCGGTCCCGCTGCCGTGCCGATGAGGTAGTAGGTGTCGTCTACGTTGGCGACCCAGTCGCGCAGCGCCTCGTTCATCGCTTCTTTTAACGTTTCTGACCCTTTCTCGACGGGCCGCACTTCCGCGCCCAAGAGGTTCATGCGAAATACGTTTGGTTTTTGCCGCTCGATGTCTTTAGCGCCCATGTAAACGATGCACTCAAGACCGAAGCGTGCGCACACGGTTGCCGCGGCGACGCCATGCTGACCGGCTCCCGTTTCAGCAATAATCCGGGTCTTACCCATGCGCTTGGCGAGCAATATCTGGCCCAGGCAATTGTTGATCTTGTGCGAGCCAGTGTGATTGAGCTCGTCACGTTTAAAATAGATTTTCGCGCCGCCGAAATGTTCGGTAAGTCGTTCAGCGAAATAGAGTGGGCTGGGACGGCCCGCATATGTGGTGAGGAAACCCGTCAGTTCCGTAGCAAAATCTGGGTCGGCCTGGGCGGCTGCGTAGGCCTGCTCAACCTCGAGAATCAGGGGCATCAGCGTTTCGGCAACAAAGCGCCCACCGAACAGACCAAAATGTCCACTCTCGCTAGGTTCGTCGCGCAGTGTGTTGCGGGCTTCCACCATAAAATCGGGGTCCTGAGGGAGTTTGTGTGCGGGCCGGACTTATAGCGCAGGGGCAAGCCTGGAGCAAAAGGAATAGGCCGAAGAATCAGTCTGTTAAGACCGGTTTTAGGGGGTACACCCCGCTTTTGCGGCCTCAAGAAATGCCTGGATCAGAGCTGGATCCTTTTGCCCAGGCGCCGACTCAACGCCTGATGAAACATCAACCGCTGCTGCGCCGGACTGGGCGATGGCCTTGGCGACCGTATCTGGAGTTAAACCACCAGCCAGAAACCAGGGCAAAACGCCGGAATAACCCTTCATCAGCGGCCAATTAAAGGCTTCGGCATTGCCACCGGGACGGTCGGCCTCCGGGGGTGGTTTGGCATCGAATAGGAGCCGGTCGGCGTGTCCAAAAAAGCGATCGCCGCTGCGCACGTCACTTTCATCAGCTACACCGAGCGCCTTAATCGCTGGCACACCATACTCAAGGCGGATGGCATCAACACGATCAGGAGTTTCCGAACCATGGAGCTGTACATAATCCAGCCTCACTTGGCCAAGAATAGCATCCAGCAATGCGTCAGCCGGATCAACAAAAAGCCCAACACAGGGAACCGTTTCAGGGACCGCTTCGATCAGGTCTGCAGCCTGTTCCACCGCCACGTGGCGCGGTGAGGCGTCAAAGAACACGAAGCCGAGAAAGTCGGCGCCGCATTTAATGGCGGCTTCGACGGACTCTGCGTCTGTTAGCCCGCAAATTTTAACGGCGACGGTCATGGGTATAGGTGCTGCTCGTCTTTACGCAGCTAGCGCTGTCACGATGCGCTGTGCCGCAGCGGCCGGGTCGTTAGAGGCCGTAATGGGGCGCCCGATCACAAGATAGTCTGCCCCCTCAGCAACGGCCTGCTCGGGTGTCATGACGCGTTTCTGGTCGTTTTTCGCCGCCCAGTCAGGCCGCACGCCAGGAGTGATGAGCTTGAAGTTGGGACCGCATTCCGCCCGAATGCGAGCCGCTTCACGCGGTGAGCAAACGACACCGTCCAGGCCAGATTCTTTCGCCAGCACAGCGAGGCGAAGCGCTTGATCATTGGCCACAGCATCAACGCCGACCTCAACCAGGTCAGCGTCACCTAAGCTGGTCAGTACGGTTACTCCGATGACCAAAGGTCTGGTTACAACATGTTCGTAGGCAGCCTCGGTGGCAGCATCGGCGGCTGCGCGCATCATGTCGTGTCCGCCCCCCGCGTGTACATTTAGAATGAACGGTTTTACGGCAGTAATCGCCCGCACAGCACCGGCAACAGTGTTCGGGATATCGTGAAATTTGACGTCGAGAAAAACGGGCAGGTCCGACGCCTTCATGACTTGCGCAACGCCTTTCGGACCGTGCGCCGAAATAAATTCCAGGCCGAGTTTGATTCCACCAACGTGGTCACCGATTCGCGCGGCCCATGTGGTCGCAACACCGAGGTCAGCGGTATCGACTGCACAAAAAATCGGGTTGCGCACTTTTTTGTCTGCATTGGCCATGATGAAACACTCCCGATAAGGGGGCCGGTCAAAGTCGCGCCACTATGCGGCGCGGGCGTTTGGTGATCAAGCCGTGTACCGGAAAGGATTAGGCGGCTTTGTCCACAGAAGAGTTTGGTGTCTTATTTAGAGCTTTTTCAGCCTGGTGGCCCAGGCGGCTTCTAAGGTCATCGAGTTCATTTTCCAAGGACCTAGTCTCAGATTTTTGGCGGCGAACCCGCCGCCGGTGTTTGCCGGCAGCTACCCAAGTAACGAGGGCACCCACTAAAAATCCGGCGAAAACACTGAACAGCACGATGGCGTACAAACCGAGATCAATGGCTAACGGAAAGGGCCAAAGCGTAACTGAAATGGCGTCCCGGTTGGACACTGCGAAGAGAACCGTCACGAGGGCCACAGCCATGCCGATGATCCAGGTTATGAGTCGCATGAGGCCGCCTTAAACCAGTTATTTAACTAGCCGGGGGTGTTGGGTCTGCAGCCGGCTCCGCCGGTGCCGGTGCCGGTTCTGGTCCATTGAGGAGATCACGCAGTTGCTTACCGGTCTTGAAATAAGGGACTACCTTCTCCGCAACAGAAACCGCTTCGCCTGTGCGCGGATTACGCCCGACCCGCGAATCCCGGTGCTTAACGGAGAATGCGCCGAACCCGCGTAGCTCGACACGATCACCACGGCTGAGCGCTGCAGAGATCTCATCAAAAATTGTACTGACAATGCGTTCCACATCGCGTTGGAACAAATGAGGATTGCGTTCCGCGATACATGCGATCAGTTCGGATTTCGTCATCCCCTGGCATCCCTACCTATTGCAGTGGCTTTTTTGGCCTTTGACGAGGATTAAGCATGCTAATTGGACCCGTCCGAGTCAAGTCTAAGTCTTTCATTTGTAATCATTTTTTGCCATTATTAAAAGAAAACGCGCCCTCTAAGAGAGCGCGTTTTCATACCCATATTTGGGAACTGGTTACGAGGCGTCCGGTTTTTCCTCCGATTCAGCGCTCTCTTTTGATTCTGGCTCATCTGCCACAGGCTCATCTGCTACAGGCTCTTTTGCTACAGGCTCATCATCAGGCCCGTCGTCATCGTCACCTTGTTTGCGCTTAAGGGCGGCACCGAGAATATCGCCCAGCGACGCACCCGAATCGGTCGATCCATATTCGGCCATCGCTTCTTTTTCTTCTGCCACTTCACGGGCTTTGATGGACAATTGCAGCTTACGCGTCTTGGCATCGAGTGCCGTGATACGCGCATCCACTTTTTCACCCACCGCAAAACGGTCTGGCCTTTGCTCGGAACGCTCTTTGGCTATTTCGTTTTTCTTGATGAATCCGGTCACACCCTCGTTGATGGTCACTTCGAGACCGGCATCAAGAACAGCCTTAACCACACAGGTTACGATTTGACCGCGTTTGAGTGCGCCCATGGCTTCTGCATACGGATCTTCGGTGAGCTGTTTAACACCAAGACTGATCCGTTCTTTCTCAATATCAACATCGAGAATCTTAGCTTTTACGATGTCGCCTTTCTTGAAGTCGGCAACCGCTGCTTCTCCGTCTTTGTCCCATGACAGGTCAGACAGATGCACCATGCCGTCGATGTCGCCATCAAGGCCGACAAACAATCCAAACTCGGTGATGTTCTTGATCTCGCCTTCAACCAGCGTGTCGACCTCGAACTTGCCCTCAAAGGCCGTCCATGGATTGTCCATGCATTGCTTGAGACCAAGGGAAATCCGGCGTTTCTCAGGATCTACATCCAAAATCATGACTTCGACTTCTTGGCTCGTGGATACGATTTTGCCCGGATGGACGTTCTTCTTGGTCCAGCTCATTTCAGAGACGTGAACCAAACCCTCAACACCAGCTTCCAACTCAACAAAAGCGCCGTAATCGGTGATGTTAGTGACTCGGCCGTTGAATTTTGTGCCGACTGGATACTTCACAGAAACGCCATCCCATGGGTCGGTTTCGAGTTGCTTCATACCCAGAGAAATACGCTGTGTTTCCACATTGAAGCGGATCACCTGCACATTGACTGTTTGGCCGACACTCAGCGCTTCTGTGGGGTGATTAACGCGCTTCCACGAGATATCCGTAACGTGGAGTAAACCATCGACACCGCCGAGATCGACGAACGCGCCGTAATCGGTAATGTTCTTGACAACCCCTTCGAGAACCTGACCTTCGCTCATGTTTTCCATCAGCTTTGAACGTTCTGCGGCGCGGGTTTCTTCCAAAACAGCGCGGCGCGAAACAACGATATTGCCGCGGGCGCGATCCATTTTAAGGATCTGAAAATCATGCGGCTCGCCCATCAAATGGTTGGCGTCGCGCACCGGACGGATGTCTACCTGACTGCCCGGCAAGAACGCTACGGCGCCGTTGAGATCGACGGTGAATCCGCCTTTGACCCTGCCAAAGATAACGCCTTGGACCGCGTTGGTTTGGTCAAATTGCTTTTCGAGAACATCCCACGCTTCTTCGCGCCGGGCTTTGTCGCGTGACAATAAGATGAGACCATCTTTGTCTTCATAGCGCTCTACAAACACATCAACGGCTTCGCCGACGGCTGGAGCATCTTCGTTGCCACGGCCAAATTCGCGGAGGGGAACACGACCTTCAGATTTGAGGCCGACGTCGACGAGGGCAAAATCACCTTCGACGCTTAGCACTGTACCTTTGATTACAGCGCCTTCAATTCCGTCATTACCGTGGAAAGATTCTTCGAGGAGAGCGGCGAAATCCTCTGTCGCCGCTGCGAGGGCAGGTTCAGACATTGCCGTTTCAGACATGGAGCGTTCCTTTCTTTCTGCGCCTTGCCAGCCGGTTGGATCCGGCGGTCTTGTGCGGACCCAGAACATTCTGGATTTACCGCAGTCGAGGCACCAAACAAGCCCATGGACGCATTTTCTGCGTCTCTACAACGGGGCGGTGCCTTTATTGGGAAACTTACTTAAAGGGTACCGGTCTCTTGGATGTGGGCCAGCGCCACTGCAAAGGCCTCATCCGCGTTCAATGTGCTCGTATCAAGAAGCCACGCATCATCCGCCGGTTTAAGCGGAGCAACCGAGCGATCTCGGTCACGTTTGTCTCGGGCCTCCATATCGGCTTGAACGTGGCGTTCTTTAAAGGATTCGCCGCGATCCTGCAACTCCTTGATTCGCCTTTGAATTCTGGTTTCCAAACTGGCCTCGACAAAGATTTTGACGTCAGCCGTGTCTTTGCAGACAACCGTCCCTATATCCCGGCCGTCGAGGATAGCCCCTTTAACGTCTGGACCAGGCTCTTCGGCAAATTTCCTCTGGAAATCCAGCAATTCCGCGCGGACCGGCTTGAGAAAAGCGACATGAGAGGCGGCTACACCTGCGACTTCACTGCGCAGCTCCTCTGCAGAAAATGCGTCAAGATTTAGGATTTTGGCAGCCGCCAGAGCCTGCGCTTCATTGGTGGGGTCTTGCCCGGCCTTTAGAACCGTCAATCCTATGGCCCGGTAGAGGCTGCCCGTATCCAGGTATCGAAGCCCGAGATGCGCCGCGAGACGCCTGGCCAAAGTCCCTTTGCCTGATGCTGCCGGGCCATCGATGGCGATGATCACCTTTGAACTAGCGTTCACGTATTTACGTCCACATCAGTCCGATCAGCCTTGATCAGAGTCGCCCCAATAGCACTCATGTGACTGATAAAATCTGGATAGCTGGTCGCTATGGCCTGATCATCGTCGACGCTAACAGGCTTTTCTGCGGCTATGCCTAGCACCAAGAAAGACATGGCGATGCGGTGATCAAGATGAACGGCGACAACAGCATTGCCGGGCACCTGGCCATTGCGCCCCTTAACGATGAGGGCGTCACTTTCGATGAACGCTTCAACACCGCAAGCTGCAAGCCCATCAGCAATAGCGGCAAGGCGGTCTGTTTCCTTAACCCTCAGCTCGCTTAAGCCGTCCATGCGTGTGTCACCGTCAGCATAAGCCGCAGCAACTGCGAGGATGGGGTACTCATCAATCATTGACGGCGCCCGCTCAGCTGGCACCGATATGCCCCGTAATTGACTAGAGCGAACCTGGAGATCACCGACAGGCTCACCGGCTTCTTCGCGAGTGTTAGTGATTGTGATATCAGCACCCATTTCCTGCAAAGTGCTAAACAAGCCCGTCCGCAAGGGATTAAGGCCCACATTTTTCAGGATTATATCCGACCCCTCTGTGATTAGAGCAGCCACTACAAGAAATGCCGCCGAGGAGGGGTCTCCCGGAACGGCAACCCTTTGCCCGCTGAGTTCAGGCAGGCCGGTGACTGTGACGGACGATGCGGCTGCATTCTCTTTTACCGGCATCGTCTCAACCTTGGCACCAAAATGACGCAACATACGTTCTGTGTGGTCGCGGGTTGGCGCCGGTTCAATGACCGTCGTCGAACCGCGCGCATGGAGGCCAGCCAAAAGAATGGCAGATTTCACCTGGGCGGATGCGACCGGGCTTTCATAAATTAACGGGATAGGGTCACCGGTACCGATCACCATGATCGGCATCAGCCCTGCCCCGCGACATTCAAACTTTGCGCCCATGCGGCTCAACGGCGCAGTGACTCGTTCCATTGGCCGCCGGCTCAAGGACGCGTCACCGGTGACCACAGCCGATAGCGGGTGCGATGCAAGGACTCCGAGGAGGAGCCGCGCGCCCGTGCCAGAATTGCCCATGTCGAGCGCCGTCTCAGGCTCGGCAAGGCCCCCAACACCGCGGCCGTGAATGGTCCAGACACCGTTGCCATCAAGCTGGTCGGGCCATTCGATTGAAACGCCTAGAGCTTCCAGGGCCTTAACCGTGTTGAGAACATCTTCGCCTTCTAACAAACCCTCAATGGTCGTTGGCCCGACGGCGAGCCCACCAAATATCAAGGCGCGATGAGAAATGGATTTATCGCCTGGGCATCGGATCTCTCCGCGCAGCCCCGACGACCGGATTGACATCGTGATTTGATTATTCGGCGTGGTCATCATGTCGCATCTGAAAACGGCTATTTATAGGCGGCCTTACTGGCCTCAAGAGGCGCGCCAGAGGCTGCGGCGTCTTAACACAGAGCCGCGTTGAAACCTAGCCGGGCCACAAATCGTTAGAAAAATGAATAATAGGTTTTGACAGCACCGCTCTAATTTGGCTAATGCGCTTCCTGAATAGATTTTAACGAAGCCATCGGCGGCCTGCCCATTACACGCAGTGGCCAGGCCAGCATAACAGGAGACAACATCAGTGGGTAAGGTTGACCTTGGTAAAAAACTACCATGCTCCAGCTGCGGGGCACGCTATTACGACCTAAATAAAATGCCGGCACTGTGCCCTAAATGTGGTGCCGAAAATGAGCGGCCAAAAAAGTTTACGGCTAAGAAAACGGCAACGGCTGCACCCAAACCGGCGCTAAAGAGCGCTGCGCCGGAAGCGAGAAAAGACGGTGATTCTGATGCCACTGAAGATATAGACGATATCGAAGCCGGTGGCGATGACGAGGATGATGCTCTGCTCGGCAATGATGATGATGATGTCGGGGGCGTTATTGGGCCCATAGACTCGCCAAAAAACACCCCTGTCTAAGCCGGCGCAAATACGCACGTACTCTTATCGGGAATCAAAATATTTTTCCCTTGAAGGGTAAAGATGAACTGCCTAAGGTCCGCCCCGCTTGGATGAGACATACTAGCGTGCTCGTCCATCCCAGCAAAAATTGGGGCCGTAGCTCAGTTGGGAGAGCGCTACAATGGCATTGTAGAGGTCGTCGGTTCGATCCCGTCCGGCTCCACCATTCATTTCAATTGCGGACATCACGGTCCATATGCCTGGCGTTGGTATAGCCCGCAGAGTCGCTAACCTGGAACCTGATTCCAAGGCAATATCGCCTGCTCGTCACCTCGCGTTACAGATACGGCATCTACACCATAAACCGATGCGAGACGGTCCATATGGAGCACCTCATCGACTGAACCATCAGCAATCAGCCGGCCATGATCCAACAGGACCAGGCGGTCACAGAAGCGCGACGCCAGAGTCAAATCATGCATGACCACCATCACAAGACATCCGCGGCGCGCCAACGACCGCAACCCCTCAAGCACTTGCAACCGATGACCAGGGTCCAAGCCAGAGACGGGCTCATCAGCCAGCAATACCTTAGGCCCACCCGCCAAAACACGGGCCAGCAAGACCCGCGCCAGTTCTCCCCCAGACAGTGTTGTGACAGTGCGATGACGAAGAGACTCCACATCGGTGGCGAGGAGTGCTGTATCAACTGCAGTTGCATCTTCGTCTGACAATCGATCCCATGGACCACGGTGCGGCAATCGACCCAGCAAAACCAGGCGTTCCACTGTGACTGGCCAGTGTACCAAGCGGCTTTGCGAAAGATATCCAACGGCCCGTGCCCGCGCATCCCGACCCCAGGCCGCTAGAGGTTTCCCATCAAGAAAAACCTGGCCAGCGGTTGGTGCGAGCAGTCCAGACAGCACTTTAATCAAAGTGGTCTTGCCCGCCCCATTGGGACCGATCAAACCGATAAGGGAACCCGAACCGACACTTAGCGCCACCTGGTTCAATACCGGAGACCCATCATATCCGACAGTCACTTTGCGTGCCTGGAGCAAGGCTGAATCCATCATGACCCACTCCGCCGTATGACCAACAAGAGATGAAAGAAAAATGGTGTGCCGATGAGTGCCGTGAGAACGCCAATCTTTAGTTCGAGTTGTGTATCAATCAGCCGCACACCGATGTCAGCGGCAAGCATCAACGCCGCACCACCAAGCATGCTAGACGGCAGCAACCGGCTTGGCCGGTAACCGACGAGAGGGCGCAATATATGCGGCACTACAAGCCCGACAAAGCTGATGACGCCTGTCGTCGCCACTGCCGCACCGACAGCAAACGCGCAGCCGAGTATGGCTCTTATTTTGATAGCCGCAAGGTTAAAGCCAAGAGATGCTGCTGCATCCTCACCCAGAGTCAGAGCGTCAAGGCAACGCCATGTGGAAAACAGCAGCACCCATCCGATCACCATGAGAGGCACCGCAAAAACGACGTGCTCCAAGCTCCGGTCAGCAAAGGATCCGAGAATCCAAAACACGATTTCAAGAGCCGCATAGGGACTCGGCGCTAAATTCAACGCCAGCGAGGTCAACGCTGCCGCCAGGGCGTTGATCGCAACACCGGCAAGGATAAGTGTTAGAGGCTCCTGCATGCGGCCACCAAGCGATAGAAGAAGTGCAGTCGCCACCATAGCCCCGGCAACGCCACCGAGGGGGGTTGCCAAAGCAGACCCTCCGGCGATGCCAAAATAGAACACGATGACAGCGCCAAGTGCGGCCGAACTGGACGCGCCAAGAATAAACGGTTCCGCTAACGGATTGCGCAGCAGGCCCTGTAGGACAGCACCGGAGAGCCCAAGGGTCGCGCCGACGGTGAGGGCCAAAAACGTACGTGGCAACCGAATTTCAATAAGCAAGATCCGAAAGGTTTCAGGGTCGGCCGCGCGCAATGTAAGGAGATCCGCGATGCCACCAAAGCCAAGACGCCCGGTGAACAACGAAACCACCGATAATACAACAACCATCACGGCCAGGACGCTGAGCAGTATGGCTTGCGGCCGCCCGCGTCCAGTCGAATTAACCTTGAAGATTGCTGAACTCATTGCTCGCTTGCCTGTTGACGCACTTCGATAGCATCCAGAACCTTCTCAGCGGCTGAGGCGAGATAGGGGCCGCCGCAGTTGAGCCAAGATTGAGGCACGGAGATCGTTTCTTTTGTCCCCAAATATTTAACTAAAGCGGGATGGGACAGAGTGAGATTGGCCAGGGACGGCGCATTTGTCCGGTACGCCATACGCACGAGGTGATCGGGCTTGGCAATCAGCACCGCTTCCATCGTAACTTGTCCGAAATCGCCAACATCGAGTTGCACCGCGATATTGATCAGGCCGATCCGGCTCAAAACCTGATCGACCAAACTGGGCCGGCCGACGGTAAAGCCATTGGCATCAAGAATAAGCATCGAGCCAAACCTGCTTCCGCCGACTCGCCGATCCAAGGCGGCAAATCGGCGGTCCAATGTATCGAGGAGCTGCTCAGCCTGGCTGGTACGGCCAAGAGCTGCCCCTAACGCGAGATAGGTGGCGCGCACGGCCGCGAAGGTTAGCGGCACGTCTACTTCGATGACAGGATAGTCGAGACTGCGCAGCAAAATCTTTGCAGCCGTGGTCGTATAGCGCCCGGTGACGATGAGATCGGGATCCAGAGCGACCACTTCCTCGGCCTGGCCCGCATTGAGATTTAGGCCTTCCGTGAGATGCGCAACAGGCGATTCTTCTGGATCAGCAGTGAGAAAACTGACGGATACGACTGTGTCTGGCGCCGCCAATTGAAGCACCATTTGATCAGCACACAGATTCATCGAGACGATTCGGCGCGGCACCACCGCGTCTGCTGGTCCGGAGATCAGCATAAAACTGAGTATAAAGAGCCGCGTCATATTCATAACTGCTCTCTATTGCCCCCTAAACCCGACACGAACGCCAAGGTAGAACCCAATGCCTGGAGAAGCGAAACCAAAGACATCCTGGTAGTTCTCATCAAACAAGTTCTCCACACGGCCGATAAGTTCAACAGAATCGGACAATGCGTAGGAGGCCGCTACGGTTCCAAGAATATAGTCATCAAGCGTAACAACAGTCTCCGGCGTAGCGAATATGAACTCACTATCATGCATCGTGCCATTGTAGTTCAGTCCGGAATCGATAGTCGCACGGTCTTCCAGGAATCGATAAGTCGCGTTGACGCTGCCCGTATGGCGGGGTCGACGCAATTCGCGAGAACCGTTGTCATCTTTTGCATCGGTATAGGTGTAGGACGCGGACAATTGCACACTGTCGAGAGGCAAATAGCGCAGTGATGCTTCCACACCGTCCCGTGTACTAGTGCCGCCGCGGTTCGCAACAGTGAAGGGAAACACCGTGAAGTCGGTAAATATTTCGCTCTTCAAGTTGGAGTCGAAGTAGGTCAGAGAAGCCAACCCCTGACCATTTTCGAACGCATAATCCACACCAGCGTCCCAGCCTTCCGACGTTTCAGGCTTCAGGTTTGGATTGCCGATGAAGAAGTTGGGATTGAACCCGAACAGCTCGAAGAAACTGGGTTGCGCGGCACCCGCCCCGTAGCTGCCGCGTAGTTTTAAGCCCGCTTCAGGCACGGCCCAGGCGACCGTCAACCGGTAGGTTGTTTCATTATCAAAACGCTGGTGATCGTCAAACCGCACGGCGGCACCGAGAAAAACCTGGTCAGACATACCGAGACGGTATTGCAACGCACCGGACCATTGATGACCACTCTGCTTCTGGTTTTCGGGTCCGTCGCCAGCGCTGAAGTTCTCATACGTGAGTCCTTCGTATTCGAGCAAAGCGCTAACCGCATGGGTAGCGGACACGCCGGTAGAGAACGAATAGTCGGACTGGTATTCCACATCCCATTTTTGGCCGTCGGAACCAAAAGAAAACTCTCCCCCGGAAAATTCGTCATTGCTGCTGTCCGTCAAGCCGGTGCTGAACTGATGGGTCCATTGACCATCCATGAGGGATAGTTCTGCGGTTGCACGGCCGTACCATCGGCTTGATTTGCGGAACCCATCAGAGTCGATCACTAACCCTTCGGTCGGCGACAAGAAATCGAAATCCTGAGCGTCTTGATCCACCGTTGCGTTAACATGCCGTGCGGACAAGGCCACCGAAAGCGTGTCCGTTACAGTAAGATCAGTGTGCATGTTCGCCGTTAAATTGTCATAGCCGTCCCGTTCCGATCCAGTCGGAGATGCGGAAATACCGCGAATATCCATATAGGCCAGGCTGCCCCGTATACCTCCCCACGCGCCGGACGTGCCAGTGCGGGCACTGCCATGCACCGTGCCAAACGAGCCTCTTTCGAGGAACCCGTTGGCCCAGGGACCGGCTTGGTCCCGCTCCGACCCCGTCGATACGTTAATCACTCCACCGATGGCGTCAGAGCCCCAAAGCGCACTTTGCGGGCCACGCAGAACTTCAATGCGGGACACATCGTCTGACAGGAGATGGGCAAACTCGAACTCACCAGCATTGAATGGATCGCCGACTTCAATGCCATCAATTACAACCAGCGTATGATTGGCCTCTGCTCCGCGTAGGCGCACTTGCGTAAAGGCCCCTGCCGGACCCGTGCGATTGACAGCCAAGCCAGGAAGGTCACGCAACAGATCACTGATGAAAGATTGCTGACGAGCTTGAATGTCATCTTCGTTCAAGACATCGACTGCGCTACCGACCTCAAGACGGTCTTGGGCCACACGGCTTGCAGTAACGATAATCTCGTCTTGAGTCTCAATCGGGTTTTCGGCGGCAAAAGCCGTAAATGGCGCAACGGCCGCAGTAAGAATGATGTATGGACTTCGAGTCATAACGGCCTCCGTTTCGGTTCAACGCAAGTGGCGTTGCCGAACAGCGGAGAAAACGAAACGGAAAGAGAGTCCGAACCCGCATCACCTTTGACGGCACCACCTCGTGCGCGTCACCGCTACGGATTGCCGCTCCACAGGAACACCCCGCCCCATGGATAGGTGACGCTGTGACGGCAGGTCTCCTGACTGACGGGTCTCTGTCGATCCACCGACCTTCCCAGAACAAATGCTCCAGTGGTACGTTTGGTGGAGGACTCACCGCTTACAGTTGCGGGGGCAGTTCCGGTTTCACACCGGATTCCCTCTTGGTTCGTTCTCAAATTAGCGAGAACGAACACACCTTCACTAAGCCCATAACTACTGCTGGGCTAAAGGCAGGTCAAGCGAGCCGGGCCAAGCTAGCTGATGATGTGGAAAAGAAGATATGCTGACCCATGGCGAAAATACCAACCATGCAGGACATAGAAGCTACGGCGTATCGTATAAATGCGCACATCATCCGCACGCCTCTTCTTCAGTGCGCGACACTTGACGCTAAGACCGGCGGACATTTTTTTCTGAAAGCGGAATGCTTGCAGCGCACGGGGTCTTTCAAAATCCGAGGCGCCACCAACCGTCTTTTAAGATTATCGGACACACAACGGCGCAAAGGGGTCGTTGCCTGGTCATCCGGCAACCATGCACAGGGTGTAGCAGCGGCAGCCCAACTGGTGGGCACGACAGCTAAAATCGTCATGCCGTCAGATGCTCCGCAAGCCAAAATAGACGGAACGAAAGAGTTGGGCGCGGATATCGCTTTTTATGATCGCGCGACAGAGGACCGGGAAGCTATCGGACACCGAATTGCAGAAGACGAAGGCCGGGTACTGGTGCCGTCCTACGACGATGCCGACATCATCAGCGGTCAAGGCACTGTCGGACTGGAAATAGTAGAGCAGGCGAATGATTTGGGCGTCAGCCTTAATGAAGTGCTTGTGCCTGTATCGGGCGGAGGGTTGATTGCCGGTGTTGGCTTGGCCCTCAAGCATCATTGCCCTAGCGCGCGGCTGTATGCGGTGGAACCGGAAGGCTTTGACGACCACCGACGATCAGTGGCGTCGGGGCAGCGCGAAACCAATCCTTCGGCCTCAGGGTCTTTGTGCGATGCCCTTTTGGCGCCGAGCCCGGGGGCGCTGACCTGGGCTATTAATCAAACCCAGATCGACGGTGGATACGCTGTGAATGAAGAAGATGTTCTTAGCGCCATGGCCTTTGCGTACCAGCATCTGAAGATGAAGCTGGAACCCGGTGGCGCCATTGCCTTGGCTGCCGCATTGAATGGCACACATGAGTGCCAGGGCCGAAACGTGGCAATCATTCTATCTGGCGGCAATGTGGATGACGTGACGTTCAACCGCGCCCTGACCATACCTTGACCGATTGAGTGAGTGCGACATGACAGCGAGCCAGAGTGTGCTATGAAATTGTCCGTACAAATATTCCGGTCTGGATAATCCTTTGAGAGCTTTGCAACAAATCGCCTACGGCGACCCGGCAGATGTCGTAAAACTGATCGAGCTACCCGACCCTGAACCGGCGGCGGACGAAATCGTCATCGCCATGGAAGCATCAGCGGTGCATTTGGCCGACATTCACCGGTTCACCGGCGAAGAGGGCTCTCGGAATTACCAGCTTCCCAACCAACCTGGTTACGAAGGTGTAGGCCGGGTTACAGCGGTCGGATCTAATGTTACGTCTTTCAAGACCGGTGACCGCGCGTTTCCATGGTGGAGAGCCGGCGCTTTTGCCGAAAAAGTGTGTGCCAAAGCTGAAGATGCTTTACCAGCCCCGGAGGGTGACCCTAAGCAACTGGCGCTGATGATGGTCAACGGCATAACATCGGTTTGTTTGCTGGAAGATTTCGCCGATTTAAAGAAAAGCGATTGGATAATCCAGAACGGCGCCAATTCAAGTTGCGGCCGGTATTTGATCGTCCTTGCTAAAGAACGCGGCGTCAAAACCTGTAACGTGGTGCGCCGGGAAACATTGTTCGATGAACTATATGCATTGGGTGCGGACGCCTGTGTTGTCGATACGGGTGATGCAAATGAACTCGCCAGTCGTGTTAGTGAAGCAACGGATGGAGCAGATATCCCCATCGGCTTCGACCTGGCAGCAGGCGGGGCAACCGGCCGTATAGCGCGCTGCCTGGACAATGGTGGCACAGTGGTGAACTACGGGTCCATTTCAGGTGAACAGTGTCAAATTTCGTTTCGCGATTTATCCAAAAAGAACATCACTCTCACCGGCATGAGTGCCTGGCGCGGTGTTGCGAAACGCAGCCAAGATGAAATCCGCATGACCTATGCCATGCTGGCGGAGAAAATGGGCAGCGGTGAATTAAAGGCTGCTATCGCAGGCGCCTATCCGCTCGATCAGTTCAAGGAAGCCTTTGCCCATGCCGTGCGCACGGGGGATGACCGTAAAGGCAAGGTTATTTTGTTGCCTAACGGTTGAAGGCCGCTACTCTACGCCTCACGTCTAATACGGGGATCACAATGAAAGCGTTACAACAGTCCGCCTACGGGCCACCGTTGGAGGTGGTGGCCCTCATTGACGTGGACGCGCCCACTCCAGGACCAACAGAAATCGTGGTCGAGGTGGAAGCAGCAGCCATGCACTTGGCCGACCTCAAATTCATCAATGGTGACCCCGGCTTTCGCTGGTTCGAGATGCCGCGCACTCCTGGCCATGAAGGTTTGGGTCGAGTCGTCGCACTCGGGGATCAAGCGAAAGGATTTGAGATTGGCGACCGGGCTTTTCTACCGGTCGGTGCCGGCACATTCTGCCAAAAGGTTGCTGCAAAAGCTGATGATTGCACACCAGCACCTGAAGGAGATGAGATTCAGCTAGTGCTGATGTCTCTCAACGCCATGACGGCGTTTATCCTCGTCAACGACATCTCCGCACCTGCGAAGGACGAATGGATCATTCAAAACGGCGCCAACTCATCCTGTGGCCGATTTGTCATCGCCATAGCCAAGAAGCGGGGCGCGAAGACCGTCAACATTGTGCGCCGGCCAGAGCTGATTGAAGAACTTAAAGCGGCTGGTGCAGATGCCGTAATTGTCGACGCGGGCGACCCGGATGCAACAGCGGCCTTGGTTAAGGAAGCAACCGGTGGCGCAGATATTCGCTGCGGCTTCGATTGTGTTGCGTCCACCGGCACCGTGACTATTGCCCGCTGTCTTCGCGAATCCGGTACCGTCATCAACTACGGCTTCATGACAGGCAAAAGTTCAGAAATGGCGTTTCAGGACTTGTTCCTCAAGAGCATCACTTTGCAGGGCATGAACATGAGTTCAGACCGCACCGCCATGGAACGCAAAGCGGTGCTACAAGACCTAGCAAACATGACGGTGGCTGGTGAGCTGGAAGCCAAAATCGCCGGCACCTACACGTTAGAGCAGGCGCAAGAAGCGTTTGCACACCAGGCCAGAACCGGCGCAAACCGGCAAGGCAAGATCATCATCCTGCCAAACGGCTAAATCATAGAACCGCGCCGGATCCATACTGTCGTTGGCGGTGCAGTTGGCTTCGGTGCCTGACGTGCTTATGGCAACCCGCGGCGCGTTGGGCTCGACATCCGCCATGGCGGTTGGAAAGAGTTCGTTCTCTTCCGTCAGAACCATAATCAACGTGTGGCGGCTGGGGGCTACTGGTGTTGATGACCGTTGAGTCTACTTTCGTGTCGGGCATCGTGGATGTTCTTACTGCTCGACCATTTCATAGACTTCGACCGCGTGCCCGGTGGGCGCCCGCAAGACCATCTGCATGGAGAGCCCGGTACGGGACGGGCCGTAAGGTTTGAGAACCTCCACACCATGGGCGACCGCACGCTCCCAGACGTCGCCAATGTCTTTGCCCATGTGCACTAGGACCACACCGCCGTAGGCTGTGCCTTTTTCGGGCAGCGTCAGGGACGGAAAATCGGGCGTGTCCTCCACCATCAATAGGGCGAACATGGCGCCGTCAGTTGAAGTGAAAGTGGTGAAATAGGTGGTTGAATCTTCGTTCCAGCCGAGGGGGCTGGCGAAGCCCGTGCGCGGTTCGGGATCGCCGGTGTACTCAAAGCCCATGACGTCACGCCAGAAAGTGATGGAAGGCTCCAGATCGGACAAACGCGCAAGCACGGTGGTGCGGATAAAGCTGGCGTAACCCTCGCCACCTTCGTGGCTGTCAGCCCAGGATGTTTGGGGCATGATTAGAAAAGCGAGCAGCGCAAATACGACGCGCATGGGGGCGTCTCCTTGATTTTGCCATTGTATGAGGTGAACCCAGCATAGGCGCGCAGACCCAGAGTCGCTATAATAAATTGATGCCCGACGCTTCAAATCCTGATGTGAAACTGCTGCCCACCGCCACCCACTGGGGCGCCTATACGGCCCGAGTCGAGAATGGCCGTGTGACAGCGCTGGAGCCCAACCCCGAAGATCCAGACCCCTCGCCCATCGGCCCCGGCATGCCACAGGCCATTGATGACACGGCGCGCATTGCCATGCCCATGTTCCGCCGTGGCTGGCTCGATGGCTTAAGGGCCGGCACGCCCGGCGGCGACACCAACGGAAGAGGATCAGACCCTTTCGTCGCCGTGCCCTGGGATGAAGCCTTCGATATGGTCGCCGCCGAGCTCACGCGCGTGAAAGAAACCTTTGGCAATAAAGCGATCTACGCCGGGTCTTACGGCTGGGCCTCGGCGGGACGTTTCCACCATGCCCAAAGCCAGATGCGCCGGTTCCTCAATCTGTTCGGTGGCAACACCTATTCCATGAACACATACTCCTCGGGCGCGGCAGAGGTGATCGTGCCTCATGTGGCCGGAAGCTGGGGCGATGTTTGCTACTCCAGCAACACCACTTGGGGGTCCATCGCCGACAATTCAGAACTGGTGGTCGCCTTTGGCGGTTTGGCCTTGAAGAATTCGCAAGTGCATGGCGGCGGCTTGGGCCGTCACATCGCCCGCGACGCCTTACAGCTATGCCGCGACAACGGCGTTGATATCGTCAACATCAGTCCCATCCGGAATGATGCGGCGGATTTCCTGGAGGCCACGTGGCTGGCAGCGCGGCCAGGAACAGATGTGGCAATCATGCTCGGTATCGCCCACACATTGATAAGCGAAAAACTGCACGATGCCGGTTTCCTGGAAAGCCATTGTGCCGGCGGCGAACAGGTCATTGCCTATGTGATGGGACGCGAGGACGGACAGGAGAAAGACGCCGCATGGGCGGCAAAAATTTCAGGCCTCAGCGCAGAATCTATCAATAACCTGGCGCGCAAGATGGCGGGGCGGCGCACATTGATTACCGTGAGCTGGTCACTACAGCGGGCCGACCACGGAGAGCAGACCTACTGGATGGCCATTACGCTTGCCGCGTTGCTGGGGCAGATTGGTTTGCCCGGCGGCGGTTTCGGTTTTGCTTATGCAGGTGCCGCCGGTATGGGCGGCCCTGGCACCATGGTGACCCCGGCCCGTCTACCCATGGGCGAAAACCCTGTGCGTACTTTCATTCCCGTAGCGCGTATTTCCGACATGCTGCTGAATCCCGGCGGCACGGTGGATTACGACGGGCGCAGGCTGACCTACCCGGACATCCGCATGGTCTATTGGGCCGGTGGTAATCCTTTCCACCACCATCAAGACCTCAACAAAATGCTCAAGGCTTGGCGCAAGCCGGAGACCATCATCGTCAACGAAGCGTGGTGGAACCCCATGGCACGCCATGCGGACATCGTATTACCGGTGACAACGACGCTGGAACGCAACGATGTCACGGCCTCGCCGCTGTCTTTGCAGATCATGGCCATGCATCAGGCTGTGGACCCAGTGGGCGAAGCGCGTTCTGACCATGAGATCTTCAGAGGTATCGCGGCGCGCTTAGGGCTGGAAGACACGTTCACCGAAAACCGCTCGGAAATGGAATGGGTGCGCTGGATTTATGACGACACCTGCGCCGGTGCTGCCGAAAAGGGCATCAACACACCCGACTTCGACACCTTCTGGCAGGAGGGTATGCTCGAGTGGCCATCGCGCCCTGAGCGTAATTTGTTCGAGGCCTTCCGCAGCGACCCAAATAAACACCGCCTGCAAACGCCATCCGGAAAACTGGAACTGTTTTCAGAAGACGTAGCAGCGTGGAATGACCCGGACCTGCCCGGCCACGCAGTGTGGCATGAACCCAGCGAATGGCTCGGCAGCGGTACGGCGAAAGCTTATCCGCTTCATCTGATGTCCAACCAGCCGGCGACCCGGCTGCACAGCCAGTATGACAACGGCGGTTATGCTCAGGCGTCAAAAGTGCAAGGCCGGGAACCGGTGTGGATCAATCCAGAAGACGCCAACGCGCGCGGCATTGCAGACGGTGAAGTGGTGCGCCTGTTCAACGATCGTGGCACTTGTTTAGCAGGAGCCGTGGTGAACGACATGGTCCGACCCGGTGTGTTGCAGCTGTCTACCGGCGCCTGGTATGACCCTGAAACCCCGGGCGAGATCGGCTCCATCTGCGTGCACGGCAATCCTAACGTGCTGACCCGCGACGCCGGCACCTCGCACATGGCCCAAGGCTCCAGCGCGCAAACCTGTTTGGTGCAGCTGGAGAAGTTTGAGGGAACTGTTCCGCCGATACGGGCGTTTGAACCGCCGGAGATTATACAGCAACCCTCACCCCCTCAATCGCGTTAGTATCTGACTATAGCCGCACCAAAATTTCGTTTGTATATTGCCGCAAGTTTAGATGAATACATTGCCACGCCCGATGGCAGTTTCGGCTGGCTCTACCGCTTCAAGGGCGACTAAGACTTCGATGAATTTCTCGCAGAAATCGCCACTATTGTGCCGGGGCGCAACACCTACGACCAAGTGAAAAAGTTCGGCCAATGGCCCTACAAAGGCAAGCGGGCTTAAGTGCTCTCCTCCAACCAGATCAGCACCAACCACAGCGAAGCCAAACGGGCCGACGCCGCAAGCAAGCTCATTCCGCGATTGCGCATGCTAGACGATGGTGGTGGGTGGTCGGCGGTGGCATCACCCAGCGTGCGTTTCTCGATGCCGGGGCGGTGAACCGCTTTGAACTGTTCATCATGCCGATTGTACTGGGTGATGGGATAAAATTGTTCCCCGGCAAAGGCACCGGTGTGGAAATGCTCCTAGAGGACAGCCACGTGTATCCCAGCGGGGTGGTTAAACTGACCTACGGCGCACAGCGAACGTTTTAGCTTACCGCCTTAGCCGCTGCTGCTTTGCGGTGGTTAAGCAAGACAAACATCGTCGCCCAAACGATTGACACTACCAGCGCCAAACTCAGGCCGACGGCCTTACCCCACCCCAGCACGCCGTAGTGTAGGGCAAGCAATGCGAAGATCATCACGGAAACAACACGCAAGGCGCTTTGCATGGTCATGGCCAACGCCGCACCGCCAAGCCGGATGTGCAGAATTGCGGTGAGGCTCAAGAATACGATGGGGAAAACCGCTCCCAACCCGGTGCCGACGGTCCCCAAGGTGTCAGACAAGGTCACCACCACTGCAACAAACAGCCCAACGACAAACGCCCTCAGGGGCATTTCAAACCAGCGCGGTTTGGTCGACTTAATGTCGTCGAAAGTGAAAGTCATTTTGCGGGTGAGCCAGAAGCAAGCGCCATACATGGCAAAGTTCCCGGCCATGGCTGTCATCGGGGTCCAGGATAGGAACGTGAGCGGAATGGCGAATAGGGCCCAGACCACAAACGCGCCCCCGACCGTGACGAACACATTGAAGCGCGGCGCCAAAAAAATAATTGAAACTACAAACGGTGCGATGGCAATCATGCTGGCCAGGCTGGTCACCGCGCTGGTGGCAATGAACAGAGCATTCTCCTTCAGCGCCAGCATGACATAGGCCGGACCCGCGGAGGTTGGAAAGGCGCCGATGAGGGCTGCCCAAAACGGGCCCACGCGCTCCGCAGCAGCCGTTGCTACAAGGACAACAGCGGCCGTGACCACCATGCGTATCAACAAGGGAATCCAAAACTCTTCCATGGTAGGCGTGTTTGTGAGGAAAAACCGCTGCTAAGTCCAGCCTGCTTGAGACTTGCTTGCGCCAAGGAGATGCGCGAAAAACCGCGCGTTAAAAGAATCAACATGAAAACGCAAATACAACCCGTCTTTTATTATTGGCTCATTGACTTACCGGCAGCTTATTGCGCATGCGCAACCACAGCCGCCTGGGACAGGCGGCTTTTTTTGTGACTTCTCTCAACGAAGACCGTCCTTCCCCAGAAAACCAACGCATTTTGAAATGCTTTAGGGACTATGGACATGACAAAACACTCACGGGTCACTCCGCTTTGTCTTAGACTGTCTAGGCTTGCGGTCCGGACAACGCGCCCAAGATGAAGAAGGCAAAAGGGGTGAACCATGGCGTACGCACAGAATGACGGCCACAAACTTTGGTATGACGTGCAGGGAACGGGCGAGCCGCTGACGCTGATTGGCGGGTTCGCGCTGTTGCACGATCAATTTGAGCTCTGCCTGCCCAATCTGCATGAACACGGTTACCAGACCATAAATTGGAATTATCGCGGCTCGGGCAAGTCTGACTGGACCTTGGTGCGGCCCTATTGCATCGAAGACTGGGTCGAAGACCTACGTGCGGTGCTGGATGACGCTGGGATTGAAAAAACCACAATATGGGCGACGTCGACCAGTTCGGTGATTGGCACACGCTTTGCCGCCAAGTATCCTAACCGGGTCAACGCGCTGCTCACGTATCCCTGGTACAAGGCCGATCGCTATTGGATTGACCTGTTCGATGCGGTGGATGGGATTTGCCGCATGTTTAGTCCGCGTGCGTTGTCGCGCATCTTTGCCGGCTCAGTTCTACCCAAATCGTTGCAATACACACCGGCACAGATCGAATACGAAACCTGGTCCGGCGATAAATACGAAGCCAACGTCAACATGACGACGTTGCGCAACACGTTAGACGCGCTGTCAAACGTCGACCTCACCGGCGACATAAAGAATCTACAGGTGCCCGTGTATCTACTGCTCGGCAACGACAGTGCGCTCAACCATATGGAAAATAAAAAAGCCGCTAGCTTCGACAAATTGACGACGGACTTTCTCGCGTTGAAGCCCGACGCAACCATCGGCGTCGTGGAAGGCGCCGGCAGCACCTACTGCATGATCACCAAGCCAAAGGAAACGGTGGAGAAACTACATGAACTGCTAACGGCAGGGCAGAGCTGACGTGAGCGTGCAACGCCACTTTATCGTTCTTGCCGCATTCTTATGTGTGGGCCCTTTAAATGTAAACCCGGACGCGTCAGCGCAGGAGAAAAAGATTCCCCTGACCGTGGGCGCGGCGGCGATGATCGGTTTGGCGTCGGACCGGCTCTACCATGAATTCGGTGATGCGTTGTCGGTGCAAGGTTCACCCTTTGACGTCAAATTGATGGTGCGTGGCGAAGGCGGGTCGGACGAACAAAACTTTAACTCTGTTCGCCGTGGCCGCATGCAATTGGGCGGTGTGAGTTACGGTGCAATTTCCACCGCCATCCCCGAACTGGCTGTGCTCAACGCTCCTTTTTTGTTTGATAGCTATGAAGAGTTGGATTTCGTCTTGGCGACTGGATTGAAAGACACCATCAACGAGATGATTGAGAACGTGGGGCTCCACAGCTTGGGTCAGAACACCGCGAGCTGGCATATCGTTTATGGCAGAACCCCCATTCTATGGCCCGCAGATGCACAAGGCGTGCGCATGCGGTCGCGCATCGATGAAAGCTCAATCCTCTTTCTCCAGACCCTGGATGCGGATGTCATCCACCTTTCAGCCACAGATGTCATTCCATCATTGCAAACGGGATTGATCGATGCCGGAGAGACCAACTCTTTCGTCTATCTGCTTAATGGCGTTTTCACCGAGGCACCCCATCTGACATTGACCAACCATGTGCCCTCGATCACGGGCTTCGTCGCCAATCAAGGGTGGTGGGACAGCCTGACGAACGAGCAACATCAGGCCATCGACAAGGCGCTCACCCCTCGCCATAAGTGGAGCACACCCATGCGCGCCGACGAACAGCGCTTTCTGCGGCAATATGCCGAACGCGGCGTGACCATTCACGAACTTAGTCCTGAAATGCGCGAACGCTGGAAAGCGGTTGCGTTGCCGAGCCATCGCACCCTTATCGATAATATCGGCGGACGTGCGCAGGAAATTTACGATCTCGTACTAGAAGCGAAAGCCAGTTACCAGCCTTAACCTGAGGCGGGCTACCGCCCCGTCTTTTTGGCATAAGCTCTGATGTCGGCCATCGTTTGTTTGACGATGGGCTCTTTCTTAATCGCCGTCCAATAGCGTTTGAGGTTGCGGCGGTTTTTACCCAGTAGGTCTGTACCGCCCATCATTTTTCCGATTCGCTCCAGAAACACCATGGCCGAGACAGCATAACAGTCTGCCGCGCTGAACGATTTACCGAAGGCGTACGGACCGGGCTGAATGAACTGATTGAGCGCATCCAGGCAGTCATCCAATTTTTTGATGGTGTCGGCGACGATGGCTTTGTCCGGCTTACCGTTCATGTATTGCACGAACAAGCGAATCAGCATGAGAAGGATGTAATTCTCGCACATGGCACCGATCAGCCGCACCTGCGCACCGGCATTGGCGCCGGCAGGGATAAGGCGGTTTTTTGGATACTTGACGTCTAGGTATTCGACGATGACCCCGGACTCGAACAGCACCGTGCGGCCGTCCTTAATAGTGGGGATTTTGCCAAGCGGGTTAATGGCCAAAATCTCCGGCGATTTGCTGCCGCCTTCCGGCAAAAATACCCGGTGATTGAGACCTTTGCGGCGGCAGGCGAGGACGACCCTGTTCACGTAGGGTGACGTGATAGTCCCATAGATTGTGACTTCCTTGCTCATCGCGCGCGTCTCCTGGGGTTTTTCTATGGACAATCATCTGCGGATTGCGTTGGTCTGGAAAGATTATTCCACTACCGTAGCGTCCGCTACAGTAGTGGGAGTGAACGCTGATGGCCAAAGACTATTTCCTCGATCATCCGACCGTCGACAAGGTTATGCGTGTGGTTGTCGCCCTGGCGCGCGAAACCTATGTGATGAAAGACCGCATGGCTTTGATCGAAACCCTGTTGGATAAAAAGGGTCATGTGACCCGTGCTGATATTGAAACCCACCAGCCAACGGACGAACAACGGGCCGTTTCAAAAGCGGATGCCGACCGTTTCATCGGTGAAGTAATGGGTCCCATCGTGCAAGACCGCGTCGACCTCGACCCATAGGGAGTGCGCAACCAGTGAGTGACCGTCCTATACAACCCTGGCCTAACCTGAAATACGCCTGGTATGTGGTGGTCATTCTTACACTGGCCAACACGGTCTCCTTTATCGACCGGCAGATCCTCTCGCTTCTGGTGGAGCCGATACGCGCCGACCTAGGTCTCTCAGATACGCAAATCAGTCTGCTGCAAGGATTCGCCTTCGTTATTTTTTATTCCATCATGGGCATTCCCATCGCCCGGCTGGCCGACAGTAAGAACCGCAAATGGGTAATCGTCATCGGCGTTTCCATTTGGAGCTTGATGACGGCGGCCTGCGGCCTGGCCCGCAGTTTCGGTGTGCTATTTCTCACGCGTATGGGTGTGGGTGTAGGCGAGGCCAGCCTTTCGCCGTCCGCACACTCGATGATGAGTGACTACTTCCCGCCGGAGAAACTTTCTTTTCCTATGGGCGTGTTTGTTGCCGGTGTGACCAGCGGCATGGGCATCGCCCTCATCGCGGGCGCGGCGGTGATCGATGCCATCGAGGCCTATGGCACGCTCCAACTACCCGGCATCGGCGCGCTGCAGCCGTGGCAAAGCACCTTTGTAATTGTCGGCGCCCTCGGCGTTGTTATCGTGGCCTTAATGGCGAGCGTACGCGAACCAGCACGCCGCGGCCGGATTAAAAGAGGGGATGGCGCAGTCGACTCTGTGCCTTTGCGAGAAGTTGCTGCGTACTTCCTCACCAACTGGAAAGCCTACGCGACCGTCTATGGCGGCTTTACTATGACTGCTGTTGGCGCATACGGCCTGGCCACCTGGACACCAACGTTCTACATCCGCACCTTTGGCCTCACTGCCAGCGAAGCCGGTTACATGATCGGTGTCACTATCGTCATAAGCGGGCTGCTGGGATCGGTTATCGGCGGATGGCTGGCAGACTTCCTCGCCAGCCGTGGTGACCGTTACGCCAAAACGCGCGTCATGTGGATCGGTAGCTTAATCCTCGTCCCCGCCGGTTTGATCACCCCGTTGATGCCATCGGCGAAACTCGCTGTTATTGGCCTGGGCGTCACGTTCTTCGCCGGCTCCATGGCGGCCGGGCCTGTAGCATCCATCGCCCAGGAAATGACCCCCAATCAAATGCGTGCTCAAGCTTCGGCCCTCTACCTGTTTCTCACAAATTTGATTGGGCTGGGCCTCGGCCCTACAGCCGTGGCCTTGTTTACAGATTATGTGTTCGGCGACCCGGCGATGATACGTTACTCGCTAATCGCAGTTGTCGTCATCTTCAACCCGATCGCGGTGGTGTTGATTCGCATGGGTTACAAGCCGTATCGAGAAACCGCTGATAGACTGCAACGAACGACTTCTGAAGTGGCATAACGTCTGCAATACGAGGATACATCATGGACATCCAATTTACCCGGCGCGAGAACGCGGAATGGGATTTCATCGACAGCCTGATGGCGTTCAATTCAATCAACATCGGGCCGAAGCTGAAGCAGGACTACGCCAATATCGTTGAGCGCCGCAAAGCCACTATCAAATCCGCCAAGGACGTTGGTCAGATCATCAACGATGCACCGATTTATAAGTTTGCCTCATTCTTTGAGCGCCATAACCACGCCATGATGTTTGACACCACACTGGATATCGTCGGCGAGCGGGCCGATGAGGTGCTGGCCTGGTTGGATGACGACAACAAATCAGGCGCTCTCGGCAGTCTGGACCTGAACCCCGACGTTGGCGTTCCCGACTATTACGACCGCATAGAAATTCATACGCAGCCGGGCAGCTACCACGGCAGTCCCTATGCCGGCCTGATGTATCACTGGATGATCGGCCCCTTTCTGGTCCACCGCGATGACAAAGATGGCATGGGCTGGGCGCTCGCCAATGCCGTTCCGAGAAAACCTTACACCAGTGTGCTCGATATGGGCTGCGGGATCGGCAAGAGCACCTTTCCCTATTGCGACCTGTTCCCTGACGCTGAGGTGACGGGCATTGATTACGCCGCGCCCATGCTAAAATACGGCCACAAGTTCGCGGAAGAACGGCAGAAGAAGGTGCACTTTTCACAGCGTCTGGCCGAAGACACAGGCTACGACGACGAATCCTTTGACCTCATAGTAGCTCTGTGGCTGTTCCATGAAATTCCTAACCCAGTGGCCGATGCAGTCGTGAAAGAAGCATACCGGCTCCTCAAGCCAGGCGGCGTATTTGCCCTGATGGAGGGCCCGCCGTTCAAGGAGCTTGAGGAAAACCACAGTCCGCTGTCGGCCTTCATGCTGGATTCCACCGGCAAGCGTATGTCTGACCCCTACTTGCCTGGCTTCTTCAAGCGCGACCGGGTTGAGATGATCAGCAACGGAGGATTTGAAACGGCATACGACAAAGCGGTCAGCCGAACGCTAGCAACCGAGGATTCCGGGGCCAAGAATTTCTTTGGGCCTTACCCGTGGTGGGTCAGCATTGGAGAGAAAGCGGGCTAATACAAACCTATGTATTTGGCTTAACGCGCGGGAACTTTGCACCTGCCACCGCCAATTCCGCGCTCACCCCATCCAAAACGTCCGCACGCTCAATCTTTATGAGTTCAAAGATGGCAAGCGCTGGCGCAATTGGAAGTTCTTTCTGGTTGAAAACCACTAAGACAGATCTCGGTCAACAAACTCACGCACCAATGCGGCAACTTCTCCGGGTGAGTCTTCTAAAAATCCGTGACGCCAATCCAGGCGCTCGACATAGCGTCCATTTTTCAAGACTTCGCTGAGGCGACGCGTGGGTTTAGTGATCTCATTATTGATATTGAGAACCATAAGCGGTGGTTTGAGTTCGTCGAGACGATCCCGGTAGCGGAACGCAAACGCTGCACGCGGCCCCCAAGGTTTGCGAGCACCGGACCGGATGTGCTCAGGAAAAACACGCATGCGCAGTTCGTTATTGGGAAAGCCCGTAACTTGTTTCCAGTTAGCCAAAAGGTGAGAGCCATCTTCGACCGGCTCAATAACCCGGCCGAGGGTGGACCGCATATGCGCCACCTCGTCTTCGGTGTAATCGGGTGCGGAGATCAGGGTGACGTGTTTAATGCGATCCGGGTTATCCAACGCTATTTGAAAAGCGATTTTTGAACCCGTGCCGTAACCTATGAGGTCGGCGGTCTCGAAGTTCAGCGCGTCCAGCACCCGACCGATGGCAGCGGCATAGGTTTCAATATTGGGCGCGCAATCCGGCCCATCGGACATACCATAACCGGGTGTATCAGACGCCACAGCGATACGGTCCGTACCGATTTCACTGAGGAACTTTTCAAAAACAATGCCCGAGAGCGGGCTAATATGGATACACAGCAGAGGCCGGGCCGTCACAGTCTCTGGCTTGGTCATGCGCAGGTGCATCTGACCAAACAGGCCGTCGATATAGGTGCGGTACACGCCAGGGGTTTTATCCATGAGATACTGTAGCGTGAGACAAACCTGGTTACGAGATAGCCTTTTCGTAGACCCGGTAGGTTTTGTAGATGCGCCCGCCAAGGGTTTCGATGGAATGGCGTGTGGGCCCGTTGTCATCCAAGACCCAGCTCATTTCACAGATCGGCAGGTTGAGTTTCAAAGACTCACGACGGATGGACCCTATAACCATCAACCCCAAAACAGACCCCAAGGACTTATTCTTGAAACGGGGTGCCACGCCCATTAATGGGACACGGGTCCGGGATGACCACGAGCGTCGTGTGAGGAGACGACAGCCGAGTTTGAACCAGCCTCCGAGGGAGGGACGGCCACCAAGATCGGCTATCATTTCATTGAAGTCCGGCAATGCGACTGCCATCGCAGCAGGTTCACCTTCATAGAAGGCGAACCAAACCAATTCCGGTATTATTATGTGCTTAAATTCCTTCGCCATGTGACGGGCGTCTTCTTCCGTCAACGGAATATATCCCCAGTTTTCGGCCCAAGCACCGTTGAACAAATCAACCAGGATGCGAATGTCCCGGTCATAGTTATTAGGGTCAAGATGGCGGAACTCTAGTTCCGGATTGTGGTCAATGGAACGCTGCAACAGTTTGATATGCTTAAGGGGCACCGCGGTATCCATGGGCGTAAGATACGCCAGCAAGTCGCGTACTCCTTCAAAACCGGCATTCTCGACAAGAGTCTGATAGTACTTGGGCGCATGCCCCATCATCATGCGTGGCGGACTTTCAAAGCCTTCAACGAGCAGACCCGATTCGTCATTTATATTGAGGCTAAATGGCCCGCGTACCCGGGTCATACCCTGCCGTGTCAGCCACTCTTGTGCAGCCTGAAACAAAGCATTTGCGACCGGCTGCTCATCAATGCATTCGAAAAAACCAAAGAAACCCGTTGTATCTTTGCGCAATTCCAAATGGGTGTGGTCTATTTGCGCTGAGATGCGCCCCACCGGCGCGCCGTCTCTCATCGCAACAAAAAGTTCTGCTTCGCCATGGGAGAACCAAGAATTCTTTTTTGGGCTAAGCTGGCCGCGGACCATCATCTCAAATGGCGGAACCCAAACCGGGTCGCCCCCCTGACATAGGGCAGGCACGTCCAGGAACAAGCGCATGCCGGCGCGGCCCTCTACTGGCAGAACAGTAATTTCCGAAACTGACATATGAACTAGGGCGCTATTGGATTACAGCGACGAGTGCGCTTCGGACTCAGAAGGCTGTGCATACTCACGTTGGCGATGCACCGGGTTGGCCGTATGTGGCCAGTTGGGAGTCATCGCAGCCACATAGGGATACTGCTTCGCCACTTCTTCGTCATAGCCGAGGTTGAAAACCGTGGCAGATCGCGGCCGGTCCTTGACTTGACCGTAAAGAGTTCCAAACAGGCGGTCCCATAGATAATTCGTAATGCCGTAGTTTCCATTCTCGTTGTGGAAGTGGTGCGCCATATGGAGTCTCTTCATCCGTTTGACCCAGCCCCATTTTGGCGCGTATCCAAGATGCTGAATGCAATGAATGAATTCATAGAAACACGTCTGCAGCACTCCCATGCACAAGGCCGCCGTAGCTCCAGGCCAACCGGCCAGAGCAAACCCAACCGGAGCCGTCGCCAAGGCTACAATGGGCAGAGTAGTATATAACGCGCCAAACAGCACTTTGAGACTATTGGGATCAGAGTGATGATCGTAATGAATACGTTTCCATACAGGTGCGGTCATCTTGAGTTTCCACATCCAGCGTGAATGCAAAATCCAACGATGAAGCGTGTACCACACCAGCGGATACATCAGCATCGTCGCCACGACAGAGGCCGCCAGTCCGATAAACGTCGCCATCCCATTGAGAAAAGCCCAGCCGGTGAACGCGGCGGAAACTGCCGCTAAGGCCAGATAAGCCGCTATAGCGTAATACTGTAGGTACGCCGCAGCCAGATCGCCCAGATTCATACGATCAAGGTGATAATCCCGGTCAGACCAAAAGCCGATTTTGAAGACCATAACAGTTCCCGTTCGTGTATACGCCCAGCCTATGACGAACGATGGGCCGGATGAAGCGTTGATGTAGCGCGATTCCAGCTGATTGCAACGTGATCAATGGATTTTATTTATGCGCCCTGGTTTTCCAATTTTAGCACAATCCAGAGGCCGATGGTGGCAAACAGCGCTAAGGGCAGCCAAGCAGCAACAATCGGCGGCAAAGCGCCGAACTGCCCCATGGCCAACAGCATATTGTCTGTGAGGATGAACACGAAACCTAGGGTAATGCCGTAGACCACCACCATAACCGCGCTGCCCTGGCGGTGGTGGGCAAAGGCAGCGATCGCGGCCAGTAAAGGCATTAACGCCAACACCACTGGCCCGGCCAATTTCCGCTGCAGCCAGGTGTCGTAGTAGTATTCGGGACGCGTGCCAAGGGCGAGTTCCCGGACGTAGTGCTCCAGCTCATCAAAGGTCAACTCGCTGGGCGGATTTGCCAGTTTGTTAAAATCGTCAGGTCTAAGTTTCGTAACCCAGGCTGGCGGGTCATCAGCGCCGCCATCCCCGCCGACCCGCTCGAATTCAAATAAGTTCCAGGCGGCGTCTTCCCAGATCGCTAATCGAATATTGACGATATCAGCGACAGCGTTGGATTCTGCTTGATGGAAGACGCGGATGTCATTGAGGACAGCACCGTTGCGCAACACATGACCAACGCGGACGATGGTCTCTCCCTCTATGACCCAAGCCTCACTACCGTCGATGATTTCTCCACCTGGTTTGTAGCCAGCGCTTTTCCAATCTTCCAGCTGTGCGTTAAAACGCACCACGATGCGATCAGAGAAGAAAAAAAGAACGACGGCCAACATCAATCCCACCACAACCAAGCCACCAATCAGACTCAGCACCGAGCGGCCGGCCGCACGCATGGCAATGATCTCACTGTTACGTGCCAAAATGACCAGAGTCGTTAGAGCACCGAGCAGACCCGCCAACGGCGCGACGGTTTCGACAATCGACGGGACCCGATATATGATATAGCGCGCAAGAGAACCAACAGGGGCGCCACCTCCGTCCAGCACTGCGTCGGCATTCGCGAGTAAATCCAGCATTTGCAAAAATACAACAAGCCCAACAAGCAAGGCAAAGAAGCGTGTCAGATACGCTTTGGTTAGGTACCAGGATAGGGTCATAAGATTAGCGGCGGAATCCGGATATTAATTTGGCTACGGCACTGGTCATGCCACCCCACCGATCTTCCAAACGCTGCATGGGTGTTGCTCCGGCGATGGTCTCCGTTTTCAAAAACAAATAAGACGTCGCCATTATAAAGAAAGCAAGCGGAAGCCAAAGCGCCGGACCGGCGGGCACCCCCCCAACCGTGGCGTAGGCTTCACTGAATTCCAGAATCTTATGGTAGACGACGAGAACAAGGAGCCCAAATACAAGGCCAAAGGATTTGCTCGCCCGATGAGTCATAATGCCAAGCGGTGCGGCCAGCATGGGTAAAAAGAGAATAGATAAGGAGAACACAATTCTGCCGTGCAACTCCGCAGCAATGGCCGCAGGCGTGACGCGATCTTCAGGAGGGGCTTCCGGGCTCGCCGCCCCGGTAGGTGACCCGCCTTGCTCGTCGGCCATGTTTTTCACATAGCCGCGGACGAGCTCGCTCAGCGTCAGTTCACGTTCATCGCCGCCACGCAAACGGAACCGTATGAGGTCTTCCAGATTCAGAGGCCAGTCAAAGGCGTCAAAGTGGACCGTACTGGCCGAGGTTACACCCGGTGACCACTCAGACCGATTGCCTTCATAAAGCCTAAGACTAGTTGCCCGATCAGCTCCACCTGCCACCAACTCGCCGCGTTTGGCAGTTAACGTCACAATCGTGCCGTCTTCTTTTTGCTGATGGGCGAAGACACCATAAAGCTTACGGCCAGCACCGCGCGACTGCTCTACGCGAAGGGTATAGCCATTGGGAAGGTCCATAAATACGCCTTCGCCGATGCCGGATTCCAATACACCGCTGGTGACATTGAACAACAAAGCCCGATACGCATAACGGCTGAAGGGCTGGGCGTAACCAAGTAGTATGAGATTCACCATCATCAGCAGCAGGCCGAGCAATACAGCTGAGCGAATAAAGCGGCTAAGGCCAATCCCGGTCGAATGAATAGCGTCAAGTTCGGACTGGGAAGACAATTTACGAAAGGCCAGCAAAACTCCCAAAAACAACGCCGCCGGCAACGCCAGGCTTATGTAGTGGGGAATTAGATTGAACAGCATCTGGAAGACAACGAGCGTCGAAACGCCATTGCCCACAGCAAAGTCCAGCAAACGCAGCATGCGCTCCAACACCAAAATGATGGCAGTGACCATAAGCGTCACCAGCAAAGTCGGCATAATCTGACGTAAGAGGTAAATGTCGAGTGATTTAAACATCTGTATCGGCGTGACCTGCTTGCGGCGTCCGTGCTGTTGAATCCCTGAGTCTATGCCTTAATTTCGCGCCAGCCTGAAATTGGCCGGTATTCCTTGCGGTTTTTGAGCTATCTCACATTGGTACTCAGAAGCAAGGTCGTCAAATCAAAGATTTTGCAACATTATGTATGGTGCGGCCGTCGCAGCTATTATTGTTTCGGGTGCTTTATCGGCACGTGTTTCAGGACCCTCTTTCAACTTGGCAGACCCTCATTGACCCCAGCGCCTATTGCCATACTGAGCAATCACCTCAGCACCCGGAACAGGGAAGACGCGGATTGGCTCAACAGCATCGTCTCAGGCCATTCTTGGGTGCGACGGTTCGCCTTTGACCGAATCGATGACATACCAGGCATTCTTTCAAAATGCGCTGATGCTGGCATAGGCACACTGGCCATAGATGGCGGTGATGGTACTGCCGGGCTGGTTTTCTCTGGGCTTCTCAATGACAGCCCTTACAAAACCCTTCCTGCTTTGGCGTTATTACCGTCGGGTAAGACAAATATGACGGCACAAGCATGGAGTCTAAACGGCAACCGGCAGACCGCGTTGGATCATCTCATCCACAAACACAAAGACGGCTCATTGGATGGCAACATTCACTCCCGGGCAATCATCACTCTTGACGACGGCGAAGCCACCCCCTCTCGCCACGGTGCTTTTTTTGGCGGCGCAGACGTGGTGGAAGGCATTCTCTATTGCCGCCGTGCCGTCTACCCTTTGGGCCTCCCCAATGTCATTTCTCACAGCGCAGCTGTTTTTATACTTTTATGGCGCGCCCTTGTTGCAGGACAAAATACCGACGCATTGTCAGTCCGGTTCGATGGATCAGATATTGGTGAAGAAGGCCGATTCTTTGTTGTTCTTGTAACCACTATGGACCGCATGCTGTTAGGCGTTCAGCCGGCACCGGTGAACGGCAAGGGCCCTTTGCATTACATAAGCCTCCGCGCCGGACCCGGGCCTGTGCTATCAACTATTCCGAGTTTGGTGCGCCGGCGAATCTCACCGAGCCAAGCACGGACCGTACAGCGGACCAATTCGGTAACGCTAAAATCGTCAGGCCAATACACATTGGATGGCGAACTATACACCATGCGGCCCGACCAGCCGCTCACATTGAGCAGCCATCAAAACATGCGGTTCATCCGATGGTAAATTCCACTTTGAATGAATTGATCGAAACGGAAAGCCGGGAGCAACCGTTTCCTGCTGCTGCGGCAATGGTTGATCATGTGCGTACAGTTTATGGATCTAGTGTGCGCGCCGTCGTGTTTTATGGATCTTGCCTGCGTATGGGAACTGATGAAGACTTGATGCTAGATCTGTACGTTTTGGTCGGCAGCCTTAAGCAATCACTTAAGCATCCCCTTAGCGCCGCGATGGGCACTGTTCTTCCGCCCAATATATATTACCACGAGTGCGACTTCGAAGGCCGAACCATCCGGGCAAAAGTGGCCGTAATGGCGTTCGGTGCTTTCGTGCGTGGAACAGCAAACACAACCTTCGCGTCGGCAATTTGGGCCCGATTTGCCCAACCCGCAGCCATTGTCTATGCGTCGGATGACCGTGCCCGCGACGCAACAAAAGAAGCACTGGCACGCGCTGTGAACAGTTTGATCAGTAAAACGCTTCCCCTCATGACGGGCCCGTTCTCAACACGTGATCTTTGGGTGAAAGCATTAAGATCAACCTATGAGGCAGAGCTAAGACCAGAACCACCGACCAAAGCAGACGAACTTATTGACGCAAATCCAGAGCGGTTTGACGCTGTCGGCACGGCAGCCTTGGCGGAAATGGGCGCCGACCCTTTTAGTTCGCGTTTTCCCAAGCCGATGGCCAAGTGGGTGTGGCGCTTGCGCAGTATATGGGGGCGCTTGCTCAACGTTTTACGGCTCATTAAAGCCGCCTTCACTTTCAAAGGAGGGCTGAATTATGCCGTGTGGAAGTTGGAACGGCACCGCGGCGAGAAAATAGAACTCACCGACCGCGAGCGCGCATATCCCTTGTGGACTGGGCTCCGCTTGCTGTTTAGCCAGTCACAAGATCACAACCGCTAATCTGGATTACGCCAGGGCAGTCTTCTTTTTGGAAATAGGCGGCAGAACGTCAAGATCAGCCGCCACTTCCGCAAAGATTTCGACTATACGGTCAACCTGGGCCGACGTATGTGCGGCACACAAACTACAGCGTAACAGCGTATAGTTATGTGGTGTTGCCGGCGGCAGAGCGAGATTAACATAGATGCCGGCGTCCATAAGCCCGCGCCAAAATGCTACACCAACTTCGACATCGGACGCCACGACGGCGACCACGGGACTCACATCGCCACCCAGAGTAAATCCAAGCGCAGATAATCCGGAGTGCAAACGCTCGGCATTGCGCATGAGGCGTTTGCGCAGGGCCCCCCCCTTCTCCACCAGATCCAGAGAGACGCGTGCCGAAGCCACCACGGAGGGCGGAAGCGAGGCTGTAAAGATGTAGGGACGACAGGCAAGCCGCAGGAGATCAAATTGCGGGTGATTAGAGACACAGAAGCCACCGACTGTCCCCACACTCTTTGAAAACGTTCCAACTATAAAGTCGACATCATCTTCGAGATTGGTTTCTTCAGGGAGACCACGTCCATAACGCCCGAGCACACCAACGGAGTGCGCTTCATCGCTCAGCAAATACACATCGTCATATTTGTTTTTAACTTCGACGATATCGGAGAGCGGCGCCTTGTCGCCAAGCATGGAATAAACGCCTTCGATAACGATCAGCTTATTGCCTGGTTTCTTGGCCAAACGCGCCAAACGTTTATCGAGATCTGCCGCATCGTTGTGTTTAAAACGGATAATCTGCGCGTCACCCATACGCACGCCATCGTAGATGCTGGCATGACAATCTGCATCCATGAGGATGTAATCGTCGGAGCCGACAAGCGTCGACAGAACACTCAGGTTAGCGAGGTACCCGGTCGAGAACACGATGGCTTGTTCTTTTTCGAAGAATGAACACAGCCTGTTTTCGAGTGCTTTGTGACCCGCATAGGTCCCATTAGCAACACGACTCCCTGTTGTTCCGGTGCCCGCAGCCTCAAGCGCATCATGTGCCGCTTGCAGCGCTTCAGGAGCGAATGTCAATCCAAGGTAATTGTTCGTACCAGCAAGAATGGTCTTGCGGCCGTTGATCATAGCCTCTGTTTGAGACAGCACCTCGTCCATCTGGACTTGAAACGGATCGTGCCCACCATCACCGACCAACGCATCACGGCGTGCCCGCAGAGATTCAAAACGATCAAACAGATCAGCCATGCTCTTCCCTAACGATCTCTTGCGCCGCCACAACCAACTGGCCAACGGTCTCGATATCGGGGAGCACATTAAGCGGCACTGAAATATCCAACCGGTCTTCCAGTGCTGCGATGAACTCCATCACAAGAAGCGAGTCAAAATTCAGGTCTTCGGTAAATCGCGTCCCGTCTTCTAGAGTGACTGCGGTCTTATTGAACGGTCCGAGGACCTCCAAAACCGCAGCACGCGCATCAGAAGACCCGCTACTGCCAGGTGCTGCTGACATGCATTTAACCCTTCAAATGGGGATCAGAATCGCCCTGAGTCCCGAATCCCACTCCACTTTACAGGGTACACTTAGGGGGAATGACAGAAAGGTGACAAGTAACTTTAAAAGTAACGTTTCAAAATATTTTGTGAGGAATACCAATCCACTGCGTCATTAAAGCCTGTGCCCAAGGCCCAGGCAGGCTTCCAACCGTTAGGCCGCGAACCACGCGCGTGCCAGTCAGTGTGCAAAAGTTCTGGTACTTTTGCGAGAGTTAAGATAGATGGTTTTCGTGTAATGAGGCTAATCGCTGTTCCTGCCGCGCCGGCCAGCCAGACCATCACAGGGGGCAGATAAATTAATTTTGGCGGCCGGTTAACCGCGCCACCGGCGACGTCCGCCAGCTCTCGCCACGTGTATCCGCCCGGCGCGCCATCATCGATTTCAAGCGGGCGGCTGGGCTGACCCAACTCGCAGCAGGCCTGTATCGCAGTAACAACATCGCCCACATGGACAAGTGAAAGTCGCGCCGCCGGACTGCCCGGAGCCAGAATAAAGCCGTTGTTGGCCATATGGAACAGGCGCCCTGTTTCCTGATCTCCTGGTCCGTATATGGCCGACGGACGCAGGACTACTGACTCAATGCGATCCCTAAACCTATCAAGCACGAGTTCACCGGCTCGCTTGCTTGCCGCGTAAGGAGAAAGAGACGGCTCTCGTGCGGCGAGAGAGGACACCAAAATGAAGCGCGGCACTTTGGCGTTAAGCGCTGCCTCAACAAGGGATTGTGTTCCGTCTTTATTAATCTTGAAGAATGCAGAACGACTGAGCGCTTTGATCGCCCCTGCCGCATGAACCACCACATCGGCGCCTGACACCAAGTCTTTTAAGGATGACCCGGAACTAAGGTCACCTTGAATCCAGATTAATTTTGGGTCCGAGTCATCATTATTACGACGCCGCGTTAGCGCACGGACGACATGGCCCACTCTGCGTAAGCGACGGGTGAGGTGTTCACCGACAAAACCTGTGGCCCCCGTGACAGCGATTGTTAGCGCTACCCGCTCATCCATGGTTATTCAACTAACCGTCGCCATGCGCTTGCAGGAAACGGTTCTATTTCACCGCTAAGAAAACCCGCTTTAGCCTTGCCGCGCGCCAGTTTACCCGATGATGTTTTGGGTAACGTCCTTGGGGGCACGAGAACAACATCGCACGCTAGTCCCACCTGACCCTGCACCCGGGCTCTCACGTTCGCCAAAATTTTATTACGACTCTCAGGGTCGGATGGCCTGCATTGGACGAGAATCGTTGGCTGTTCTGAGCCGTCATCGCGTTCCAAAGTAAACGCTGCAGCATCTCCAGAGCGCATTCCGTCCATATGTTCGACAGTCCACTCAATGTCCTGTGGCCAGTAGTTCCGGCCATTGACGATCATCATATCTTTGGCGCGGCCGACAATAACCAGTTGGTCGCCAAGGAAATAGCCAAGGTCGCCAGTGTCCAGCCAACCATCAATAATACATTCGGCTGTCGCGTCTGGGTCGCCATAATAGCCCTGCATGATGCTCGGGCCAGAGACGAAGACTTTACCCACCTCGCGGTCGGCTAAGACCTTACTGTCATCGTCTCTTATTTCGACTGTATGACCTTCAATCACTAAACCACAGGCGACAAAGGTGCGGCCAATACCCGTTTCGTCATCTGCCACCGGAACGGCTATATGATTATCGCCGAGTTCTTGCTTGGAAATGTGATCGAGAATCATTCCCGTACCCGGCGCACTGAAGCAAACGCCCACCACACATTCCGCCAGACCATATGACGCGTTGAACGCAGGCTCAGAAAACCCATGGGGGGTAAACACCTCCGCAAAGGCTTGCATTACCTTGGGTTTGATCATTTCGCCGCCGATGCCGGCGATACGCCAACTGGACAAATCAAGATCAGGCGCCGTTGCAGATGCAGAGCCAAAGCGTCGGGCACAGAGCTCATAGCCGAAGCTGGGGCTATAGGACATTGTTCCGCTGTTCTCACTGATAATGCGAAGCCAGGTCAGTGGACGGCGGGCGAATTCTTCGGTGGGGAGATAATCAACAGTCGTTTGCGACGTGAGGCAGCCGATCATGAATCCGACCAAGCCCATGTCATGGTAAAACGGCAACCAAGATACGCCACGTTCACCGGGCGCATTGCCGACCGCTTTATTCATGGCCGCACAGTTCGCCATAAGATTTGTATGAGTTACCGCCACTCCTTTAGGGAACCGCGTACTACCTGAACTGTACTGGATGTAACACAGGTCGCTTGGGCCGCCTGGAGACAACGCAGGTTTAGTTGGCTGGCTTATTAAATCATCCAAATTACCAACCATCAGCAAATCGAGATGATCCGCCGCTTCCTTGACGAAAGGCAGGAAGTCAGAGGGCGCGATGACCATTACCGCATCTGACGACGTGATCTGATTGCGAATTTGGCCCACATAAGAGTCGCGACGGCCGAATGCGACCGGGGTCGGCATTGGCACCGGGATGGCTCCGGCATACTGGCAGGCGAAAAATGCGATTAAAAAAGCTGGGGCCGTTTCAGCCAGCAGAGCAACACGGTCGCCCGGATTGACACCGCTCCCGAGAATGTGATGTGCCGCGGTTTTTGCCTGTGCGCTGAGTTCAGAGAATGGCAGGACAGCCGTCAGCTTGCCACGGGCCGTATAGAAATTGAACCCGGTCTCACCGCGCGCAGCATAGTCGAGCGCTTCCGGCAACGTGGAAAAATCAGCCAAACGTTTGGGAAGAGCCCCGTTATCTGTGGGAGTAGCTTGGAACATATGGCGTCAGGTAGGAACCCAGAATTATTAGAACTATGTGTCACCTCAGTCACGGTTGAGGGTCAAATCAACCTTTGCAACAAGTCTTTCACAACATCACGGGGACGGCCACGCGCATTGAGTCTGAACCACAACTCACGCAGTCGTGAGTTGTGGCTTCTCGGGCATATTGGAAACATAATCTCCAAGAAAAGGAGGCCGCCTTTACGTAGAGGCATCTCAGGTCTCAATCTCCGGAAGGTTAAGGGTGATACCTCTCACCCATCTTTCAACTGATAAGGGCCCGGCTCCCCGCCTAGACCCTTATCTTTTGCCTAAAATCATGCCAAAGATTACTGACAAAAAGCAATTGGGGGACCTCTGGAATGCAGATTGATCGCGCATTTGTACGCATCGCAGAAGGACAGGTGCATTATAGAACGTGCGGGCCAGGGGCCGACACCAATGCCCTTCCTCTATACATGATCCATGCCTCACCGGCGGCCTCCAACAATTTGGCCCCGCTGATGGGCGAACTTGGTGCCAGCCGCCGTGTCATTGCACCAGACACACTCGGATTCGGCGATTCTCCTCCGCCCACCCAAGACGTGCCCAATGCAGAGGACTATGCCGAAAGCGTTGTAAGAGTGATGGATGCTCTTGAGCTAGAAACCTGTGATGTTTACGGCAGCCATACCGGTGCCCACATCGCCTGCGAACTGGCGATTTTGCACCCTGACCGCGTGCGCCGCCTAGTCTTTGATGGTATCGGTATGTTTTCAGGAGAAGACAAGGCAGATTTTCTGGAGAACTACGCGCCAGAGGTACATCTGGATGAATTTGGACAACATCTCATCTGGGCGTGGAATTTCGTGCGCGATCAAGTGCTTCATTTCCCGTACTTCCGCCGAACACCAGAGTTCCGTCAGCCCGGTGCGTCGATGCCATCGCCAGAGGCTATTCAACCCATTGTCCTTGACGTGCTGAAGGGCCTAACGACCTATCACAAGGGTTACCGCGCCGCCTTTCGTCACCCCGATCGTGAACGTCTCCCTTTAATTACTCAGCGCACCTTTTGCGCGGCATCTGAAACCGACCCTCTAAGCGCTGGCGTTGCTGATGCGGCCGCTTTGGTGCCTGATTCAATTCAGGAGATCTTGCCGGGAGAGCGCACGCCGGGAGATCTCGCCGAAAAAGCGGTCCGTGTTATCGCATTTCTTGATGCGGAATAAGCGGAAACTCTAAAGAGTCGGGCCAATTATGGTCACGACAAGGGTCTGCGTTTGAGGCGCTACTGAGATGCTTATCGCCTTACCATTGGCGCTCGTCGTAGCGCCATTTCCGGCAAAGGCTTCATCAATGTTGCTAACTACCCACGCCGGCGCTCCAGCCCAATCTGCGAGTGTTACCTCAATAAGAAACAAAATAGCATTTAGGTTTTTAAGCCGTATGAGAGGGTGCTCATCTGACAAAGACGCCATCAAGTTGATGGATGTCACGCCTTCCGGCGGACCGACCAGCTCTATTACGGTGGAGCCATCTTTGGACCGGCCTACCACACGAGACCGGCCATCTGCCAAAGGGATGTAGTCGAATTTCAGATTGAACGGTGCTTTTTCATAGACAGAGGTCAACGCACCGCGCTTGACGTTGAGGCTGCCGCTTGGATTCAGTGGGTCAATCAGGGCTGCACCGGTTTTCACCGGCGCCTGTTCAGGCACCGGCTGGTGCCCAGACACCCAATACATGTACAGAGCCAAAGTAAGGAGGGCGCTATAAATAACAATGCGAAGACGACGCGGCATGGACCTCAGCCAAAGAGTATTAGGTATAAAGTTAATCATATTCCGGGTTGCCCCGCTGTTTCGTCAACCAGGTATATGAGCGCTCACCGCAAGGCATGATATACTCACACCTCTGCGTACCAATGGAGAGACTCATGGACGATACATCTCGCGCACAACGATGGCAGGATAATGCAGCAGCGCAAAGAGCACGGTTTGCTGACTATACTTTGGACCCAGAGCATACCATCGAATTGCAGCCACATACCGGGTCAGCGCGAATACTATGGAATGGTCAGGTTATTGCGAAAAGCGATCACACCCTAAAGCTGTTAGAGCGCAACCATGATACAGTTTTCTATTTTCCCCAAAGCGACGTGAGGTTGGATGTTCTTGAACGAACCGATCACGCAACCCATTGCCCTTACAAAGGCGATGCTTCTTATTGGACCCTGCGATCGGATGATAGCTCAGCAGACAACGCTGTCTGGGCCTACGAGTCGCCGATTGATGCCGTTGATAGCATCAAAGATTTGATGGCCTTCTACCTAGACAGCATGGGCCAGACCTTCGGGCTCACCCAGGAAATCGCCTAAAGACAACGGGTTCCGGCCTTTTAACAGCCACCATACAGCCCTGTGAGAGGGTTTCACGGGCGTGTGATTGGCGACTTCTGGTGCTTTTTCTATTATCCATGTGTAGCTGCGGGTCCAACGACCCTGCAGAATAGGAGATACCTTTTTGTCCGCCAACCGCGGCAACATAGATGGAGAACACAATGTCAGACACTAAAGTATCAACACTTTCCCTAGCCGCCGCTGTCGCTGGTGCGGTTTCATTGGCCGCGATGACCATTCCTTCAACGGCATCTGCCCAAGGTAAAGAAAAATGCTACGGCGTTTCTAAGGCCGGCGAGAATGCCTGCGCCAATGCGGCGGGTACTCACTCATGTGCCGGTCAGTCCACCGTCGACTTTGATAGCGGTGAATGGAAACTGGTTGGCGAAGGCAGCTGCGTCCAAATGGGCGGCGATCTTGCGCCGGGCGAAGGC
This sequence comes from Rhodospirillaceae bacterium, assembly GCA_029243545.1. Taxonomy (GTDB): domain Bacteria; phylum Pseudomonadota; class Alphaproteobacteria; order Rhodospirillales; family Rhodospirillaceae; genus JAQWRV01. The sequence goes on along the minus strand of JAQWRV010000003.1, from coordinate 72,494 downwards.
GTTAACGAAGAAGCAAAAATGAAGGCCGGCTGAGCCGACCTAACTTTTGATTGAGCGTCGAAGGTGACCTCCCCCCCGCCCGACAACCACCTTTCGACTCGCTCTGACAGGCTAAGCCCGATCCCCGTAGAAGCGGGGGTCGGGCTTCGTCATCCCCACATGTCTGATTTTGTAGCAGGGACGCCCAAAACAGCTTGGGTCGAAATCCATAGCGAAAACTTTTTTGCTCCCGGCGGGCCTCGCCTTGCAGAGCTTGATGCTGTGCGTAGCCATTACCCAGTGAGTTGTCACGGGGTCGGGCTTTCACTTGGATCCGCTGAGGGAATAGATGAAAACCACCTCTCAACCTTGAGCACCTTGGTAAACCGGATCGAACCTGGTTTGGTTTCAGAACATTTGTCTTTCAGCGTCGTCGACGGTGTCTATGTCAACGACCTACTGCCGTTGCCCTACACCGAAGAGGTATTGGCAATCATGGTGCGCAATGTGGGTCACGTTCAGTCCACCTTAGGCCGTCAATTATTGGTCGAAAATCCGTCGTCTTATTTGACGTTCGCTGAGTCAGTAATTCCGGAGTGGGAATTCTTGTCAGCGCTCGTGGAGAGAACAGGGTGCGGTTTACTGCTCGACGTTAACAATATTTATGTCAGCGCCGAGAACAACGACTTCAATACGAATCAATACATTGAGAATATTCCAGGCGATGCCGTTCATGAAATTCATCTCGCGGGTCATTTGGTTGACGGCGAAGGAGAAGAACAACTCCTCATCGACACGCACAGTGATGTTGTCGCTGAAGCGGTCTGGGCCGTGTATGAGGCGGCACTGGAAATAATAGGGCCGCGCCCGACATTGATAGAGTGGGACACAGACATTCCCGCCTTAGATGTTCTGCTGGCAGAGGCTGAACAGGCCCAGCGCCGCATGGGAACAGATTTGAGAGCGTCTGATGTTGCATGATCTGCAAAAAGATTTTGCAGCCATTGCGCTAAGCAACAACAAAGCAGCGTTACTAGGGCGAGTTCAAGCGGCACGTGGCACGCCCGAGCGGCGCTTGGGCGTCTATCACACCAACACAATCGTGAGTCTGACGGACGTCTTAAAGGCCGCATTCCCGGTTGTTGCACGTATCGTGGGCGATCGGTTCTTCGTTGCCATGGCGAAAGTTTTTATCGAGGCCCATCCGCCAACACAACCGACCCTATTTCGTTATGGCCATGACTTACCTAAATTCTTAGGTGCGTTTCCGCCTGCAAAATCGATGCCTTACCTGGCAGATGTCGCGCGTTTGGAATGGGCGCGCATCGAGGCCTACTTCGCTGAAGATCGTGCGCCCATGGACCCAACGCAATTGGCAGAGATCGCGCCAGAGATGCTGAGCCAGGTATCCTTCTCACTTCACCCCGCCCTAAGGCTTATAGACTCAGCCTTCCCAATATTCGAAATCTGGGCAGTTAATCAGGCGGATCACGACGTAATACCGGGAATCGATTTTGGGCACGCCGAGTGCGGCCTCGTCATGCGGCGGGACCAGACCGTTGTGCAGCGGCTTCTGAATGAAGCCGCTTATCAATGGCTTAGGAGTATCACTACGGGGCTAGCATTAGGTGAAGCAACAGCGCTGGTCGCCGTGGGATCAACTAATTTTGATTTACAAGACACGTTGCACCTTCTGTTGGCGGAAGGTGCGTTTACAGACGCACATATCGTGTCAATAAAAAACTAAATATTTGGGCGGAGGAGAATTAGCCATGACGGATTCAGCTTCACTTGCTAGAAAAATCACAGGATTGACCAGCCCCCTTATTGCCAAACTTCATCACAAGCGTTCTTTGCTGCACTAATATTTTGTATTTTAGGAACTATATATGCATTTTTTTGGTCGCGATGGTTTAGGCGAGGAATATTTGAATCACTAATGCGAAAATTAACTGGTTAATATATTTGTTCTGTAAAACAAAACCTGTTTGGATGGGGCTCGTATTTTTTCGATCTGGTCTCCAGAAAATGGATGGCTGGGAAAGCACATTGTTTCTGCTTGAGTACGAATACATGGTGCCCGCTATAAGGCATGAATCAGCAGAAAGCTGTCATTTTTCTGGCAAAGTATAACCCGCATAGCTGGACCTTAAATCGGCCTTTAAGATTTTCCCGGTTGCTCCGAGCGGTAATTCATCAACCCATTCCAGGGCATCTGGTAGCCATAACTTCGGCACCTGATCGCTCAGGAAAGTCTTCACCTGGGCTAAGGAGGGTAATTCCTCACCTTCCTCGGCCACACAGATTAGGAGGGGCCGCTCCTGCCACTTCGGGTGAGGAATGCCGATCACCGCCGCTAGCTTGATGGCTGGGTGGGCAATAGCCGCATTTTCCAGGCCGACAGAACTAATCCATTCGCCTCCCGATTTGATAATATCTTTTGCCCGGTCGGTAATATGCATGTATCCGTCGGCATCCAAAGTTGCGATATCACCGGTATCGAACCAACCGTCTTCCGTTAACGCACTTTCATCCGCTTTGAAGTACGTATCGACGATCCATGGGCCACGCACATGCAAGCGCCCCGACGATTGGCCGTCGTTGGGGATTACGGATCCAGCGTCGTCGACGATTCGCATATCCACGCCATACACAATACGGCCTTGTTTAACCTTGATAGGCATCTGCTCTTTTCGAGACATATCCGAAAACTTCGGCTTCAAAGTATTGACGACACCGATGGGGCTCATTTCCGTCATACCCCAGGCGTGATGCACCTTAACCCCATGATCCAGTTCAAACCGGTCTATAATTGTTTCCGACGCCGCAGCCCCACCGATGATAACGCGATCAAACCCATTGGGTTTGCGACCCACCGCATCCATGTGGTCAAGCAGGCCCATCCACACCGTCGGCACGCCAAGCGCAATGGATACGCCTTCTGCGTCCATAAGATTAAAAAGATTCTCACCATCAAGTTTAGGCCCCGGCATAACCAAGGGCGCGCCGGCAATGGGGGCTGAGTAAGGCACCCCCCAGGCATTGACGTGGAACATTGGGACAACTGGCAGCACAACATCGTGGGTGCGGAGATCAAGCGTGCTGGCATAGCAGCTAGCCATGGCATGCAATACCGTTGACCGGTGGCTGTAGAGTACGCCCTTGGGTTTGCCCGTCGTGCCGGACGTGTAACACATGGACGCAGCCGTATTTTCGTTGAATGTAGGCCATGCGAAGCGCTCCGATTCTTCGCCAATGAGTGTTTCATAAGCAACGGTATTATCTGGAATACGCGCCGGCATGTGATCAGGGCCGGTCATAACCACGTAGCGCTCAACGGTCGTGAGCTTTGAAGCAATGCGATCTACTGTTTCAGCAAGGTCGAGATCAAAAAACAGTATGCGGTCTTCGGCGTGATTGATGATGTAAATCAATTCCTCATCGCTTAAGCGCAGGTTCACTGTATGGCATACCGCTTCGATGCCCGACACGGCGTAATACAGTTCCAAGTGCAGGTCCGTGTTCCAAGCCAGCGTGGCCACACGATCACCGGATTGGATGCCATACGCGGTCAGAGCATTGGCCAATTTCTGAGCGCGGGCAAACACTTGGCGGTAGGTCGTCCGGCGCACCGGCCCCTCGACGCTACGGGATACGATTTCCGTGTCGCCGTGATATTGAGCCGCAAACTGAATCAACGACGTGATCAGAAGCGGCATATCCATCATTAGACCCTGCATAGGATCCCCCATACTCGCCATACCGGCCTGCCATCACCTTATCGTAGAGGCAGAGACGATGCTCATCCACCTTACATTTGAGAGAGACTCTCAGACTCGGACAGAGGCAAGGCAGCCCGATAAATCACTTGCTTCAAAGTAAAACTCGATTGGATGCTAGCGATTGCCGGGATGCGCGTTAGGTGATGTTTAAGGAATCGCTCGTAGTCGGCCAGGTCTTTGGTCACAACACGGAGTAAGTAGTCACTGGTTCCTGTCATCAAATAACATTCCATCACTTCGGGCAGCGCTCCAATGGCCCCTTCGAACTCTTCCAGAGCTTTCTCGGACTGCTCCTTCAACGCAACGCTAACAAACACACTGACAGGCAAGCCGACCTTGGTTTGGTCAACAAACGTCATGTAACCATCAATGACGCCGCCCTTCTCTAGCCGCCGAACCCGGCGCAAACAGGGAGACGGTGACAACCCAACCCGGTCCGCCAGCTCCACATTGGTGAGACGGGCGTCTGCCTGCATGTGGCGCAGGATTTTAAGATCAATATCGTCTAGGGTCATATTTGGCATAATTCACCCTGATCCAAACTAATATAGAGCAATAATTGCGCAGTTACATACCTCGACGCAAGTCTTCGCAAGGATATGCCAGCAAAGCTGATGTAGAGTTTACCCTCACACAGCGAGGACCCCTATGCCTTCAGCCGACATCATTGCCACGCTTAAAACATTGGAAAAACGGTTCCTCTGGTTTGCTACCTGGATGATTCATCACGCCAATAACATCCGGCCAGAATCTGACGGCGTTAAAGTCGGCGGCCATCAAGCCTCATGCGCGTCGATGGTCACAGTTATGACTGCATTGTTTATGCATACGTTGCGACCACAAGATCGTATTGCCGTCAAACCTCATGCGGGTCCAGTGTTTCATGCCATTCAATATCTTTTTGGTAATCAGACTTTAGAGCGGATAAAAAACTTTCGCGGCTTGGGGGGTGCGCAACCCTATCCGTCACGGACTAAAGACAAAGCCGACGTCGACTTCTCGACAGGATCTGTCGGCCTCGGCGTGGCGGAAACGTTGTTTGCCTCAATGGCCCAGGATTATATCCATTCGCACGAATTGGTTGAGGCTGATACACCAAAGGGCCGCATGATCGGCCTCATGGGTGACGCGGAACTTGATGAGGGCAACGTCTTCGAAGCCCTGCTTGAAGGCTGGAAACATGAAGCCAGCAATTGCTGGTGGATTATCGACTATAACCGCCAAAGCTTAGACGGCGTGGTCAATGACCGCCTGTTCAATCGCATCATCGGCTTCTTTTCCGCGGTGAACTGGAATGTGGTGTTGTTGAAATATGGCCTCAAACTACAGGCCGTTTTCGAAACGCCCATCGGCCCAGCCCTTAAGTCTTGGATCGATGATTGCCCTAATCAAAAGTATGCCGCGCTGACCTTCCAGGGCGGCAAGGCATGGCGGGACACGCTAAAGGCCAACCTTAAAGGCGCCAAAGGTCTTCATGCGTTTCTCGACGAACATGATGATGACAGTCTTCACGCCTTGATGACCAATCTGGGTGGTCATGACATGGAGGCTATCCTGCAGGCCTTTGCTGAAGCCGAAGGGGATGAACGGCCCCACTGTTTTATTGCCTACACCATTAAAGGTTACGGCCTCCCACTCGCTGGCCACAAAGACAACCATGCTGGCATTCTCAACAATAGCCAGATCGAACAATACCGTGCGTCCCTCGGAATTGCCGAAGGACAAGAGTGGCACATTCGCGCTGGCCTAGGCATGACTGACAAAGAGTTAACCACGTTCTTGTCCAAAGTTCCTTACGCTCAACGCATACCACGTGAACAGAGAGCAGGGGTCGCAGCGACGTTGTCCGTCCCAACGCTTAAGCCACCCAACAGAAAAACGCAGTCAACGCAGGAAGCCTTCGGGAAAATTATGAATGACCTTGGCCGCGGGTCGTCTGATCTCGCCTCCCGGATTGTGACCACGTCGCCGGACGTGACCGTCTCGACCAATCTCGGCGGCTGGGTCAACCAGCGCAGCCCATTCCACATCAACCGCCGGGAAGATATTTTCCGGCAGATGCACGTGGCGTCACCGCAAAAGTGGAGTCAGCAACCGCAAGGGCAACATATTGAATTGGGTATAGCTGAAAACAATCTCTTTCTCTTGTTGAGCGCGCTTGGCCTATCCCATGACCTCTTCGGCGAACGGCTTATTCCGGTAGGCACATTGTATGACCCCTTCATCGCCCGAGGTCTCGATGCCATGACCTACGCCTGCTATCAGGATTCCCGTTTTATGCTGGTCGCCACACCCAGCGGCATTTCACTCGGGCCCGAAGGGGGTGCCCATCAGTCCATCTTTACGCCGCTGATTGGTATAGGACATGCCAGCTTGGCCTCATTCGAACCGGCCTACGCAGATGAGTTGGCAACGATCATGGCCTGGGGTTTCAACTACATGCAAAAGCCCGACGGCAGCTCGGTCTACCTACGGCTTTCAACTCGGCCCTTAAAGCAACCGGACCGCGCCATGACCCATGATCTTGAGGCCGGCGTCCTTGCGGGGGCCTATTGGGCTGTGCCGCCGGACCCAAGGTCCGACTTCGCACTGGCCTATTGCGGCGTCGTCGCGCCAGAAGCCAGAGCCGCCTTTGACATCATACGCGAAGATCTCCCGGGCGCCGGGCTTCTGGCCATCACATCGCCAGACCGCCTCCATGGCGGCTGGTCGGCCGCGGCACGGGCCCGCAAAGGCGGGCGCGGCAATGTGAGGAGTCCTATTGAGCGCCTCCTGGCAGACCTTTCAAACGACGCCTCCATTGTAACCGTGCATGACGCCCACCCACTTGCTCTCGGCTGGCTCGGCTCCGTTCATGGTCACCGCTGTGAGGCGTTGGGCGTCGACCGGTTTGGACAAGCCGGCAATATCGCCGGCCTCTATGCCGAATACGGTATTGACTCGGAGGCCGTCGTAGATGCCGTCGCTGACGTCATTGTGCAGCAAGCCGGCGTGGGAAGTCCTGGCAGTGTCTCAGTTTGAAAATTAGCTTTCTGGACTTTGACGATTGGTGCTTCGTCAGGCCAAAGAAAACTGGATGGGCAAACCTAGACTGTGAGCTTCGCAGCACCACGGCCCGCCAACCGACCAAGAGTCATGGCCATGCAGATACCTGATGCTGGAATGTAGCCGGAACAGGTCGGCCCCGTCATACCACGGGCCGCACCGCCGCCGGCGAACAGGTTAGGCAGCAAGCCTCCACTTGTTCTTTTCACGCGGGCCGTTTCGTCCACCGTCAAACCGCCTTGGGTGTGATAGAGCGCGCCGGTCACCTGTATGCCGTAATAGGGCGGCACGAGTTGCTTGGTTCCGGTGAAGTCCCGTCCCCAGGCATCCTTAGCCATACCGGCTTTTGCGTCGTGCAGCACCGCGAGAACAGACTCGACTTTATCCATTGGCAAATCTAAAGAGGAACATAGATCGCTGCTGGTTACGCCGCTCTTGATGGCGCCTACATCTAGGGCCTCCCGTGTCTCATGGAGATGCTTGTACCGATTGTGCAGTTCTTCATCGTAAATCATATAGGCTACGCTGCCGGGCTGACGCATCACGTTGACACCCTGTCCGGAAACATCGGCGACCTCATTTGAGAAACGTTCACCGTCGCGGTTCACCATCACGCCGCCATCGATGACGTACTGGTAATTGAACAGAAGTTCTTGAGGATGCGCCAAGGCACCGTAGCCCTGAAACGCCGTCATATCAGCCGTCTCACCGCCCAGCTCCATGCCCCATCGGATTCCATCACCGCGGCTATTTTCCCAAGTAAACACATGGGCGCCGGCCATGTCTGGAATGAACTCGGCAATCATGTCGGGATTGGCCGCAAAACCGCACGTCGCCAACACCAAGGCGCCACAGCCGATATCTTCGGTAGTGCCGTCGGGACGTGCTGCCCGCACACCAAGAACGCGAGAGTTTGAGTCGGCAAATACGTCGGTGACGAGTGCATCAGTCAGGAGATCCACACCAGCGCGCTCGACGGCTTGCAATAGCCGCCCCATCAGATCTTCGCCCGTTTTTTCAGGCGGCGCATGGAGGCGCTGAACCGTATGACCCAACCCTTTCCAAGACGTATCCACTTCAAAGGGGATGCCTTGTTCGCTGCTGAGCCAATCAATCGTCGGACCCGCTTCACGGGTAATGACACGCACAAGATCAGGGTCCGTAAGCCCCTCTACCTTAGTCATGACGTCTTCAAAGAATTGTTCCGGTGTGTCGTCGATGCCTGCTCTTTTTTGGGCCTCCGTGCCGGCCCCGCACATGGTCCCTTGCGACATGGACGTCGTTCCTTGCGGTGTTGCATCCCGCTCAAGAATCAAGACCTCGGCCCCGGCCTCCCGCGCAGATAAGGCCGCAGTGAGCCCGCAAGCGCCACCACCGACCACAACCACGGGCACAGTGATATCAAAACGGTTTTCTGGGACCGGCAAGATGGACATGTCATACTCCTAAGGATTGGCCGCGATCATAGCGAGGCCTCGTGGCACAACAAGAAAAACCGGCGCTTGGGTCCGGCCCATCCCGTCAGTACATTGGTTGAGAACAAGACCCATACAGGAACACATAAATGAACGATCATATCCAAATGCTTGGCTGGGTGGTGCGCCGGACTAGAGACCCTATACCGCAGGGAGAATTCTACCGCGATGTTCTCGGGCTGCCGGAACTACGCCGGCGCGATACGGACAAAGCCCGGAATATCATGGTCTGGATGGGCAATTATTCAGCGCTGGAAACCATCTGGCTGGGCAATCCCCATCCCCCGGTCGCAAAGATTGAAGACGCCGAAGTTATTCCCATATTTAGGGTTCGCAATCTTGAAGCTGTGAAGACACGGCTTGAGCAAGCCGGCACACGGTTCATCCCAGCGTCCGAACCCGGCGATGAAACAATTTATTTTGCAGATCCCGACGGTTTTATTGCTGGCATCCGCGCACCGACAGCAGGCTCTGATTTAGCACCAGATATCGAAGCGGATCGGAATTGGCGCGAAGGGACTGTTGCCTTACCCGACACCCAACCCATGCCCACTGACATACAAGGTATCGGTTGGCTCCGGATCCATGTTGTGAATCCACATGGGCTGGTCCCGTTTTATTGCCGCACCGTCGGATTAGACCTCTTAGAAGACAACGGGGCAAATGGCGTGAGTCTCCATTTAGGCGGAACGACATCTTTGGAATTGTGTCCGGGCGGTTCATCCAGAGAGGTCGCAAAAGATAGAAAAGAATTGCCCGATGTCTGGATTCTACGGGGTTACGGGTTTGACGGATTCACCAGCGCTATGGCGGACGCAAAAGTCCCTATCGTCAATGAACTGACCCTCGGAGCAGGTTCGCTAAATTACTACGCGGACCCGGAAGGGCATGTGTTTGGATTTCAGGAGCGCAAAGCCTACGACCCCGACGACACCCGCACCCATCGCATTGAAGATCGCGCAGCACGCACGGCCTGGGGAAAGTCTCGAAGCTAAATTTGGATTTGACGTGCTTTCAGCCACAACGCGGCAAACGGCGCCGCAGTAATGAGGACTACGATTCTCACCAGGTGATGAATTGCGACGGTCGCGGGATCAATATCAAAAGCGATAGCGATCAAGCACATTTCAGCAACACCGCCCGGCGTGAAAGAGAGAAGCGCCGTCATGTAGGCCATGCCGGTCAACTGACTAACCAACAATGCGAATGCCGCTGAAATAAGGATGACCACCGCCGTCGCAACGACGGCATGACGGCTGACCTTAAAAAAGGTACGGGGCGGCACAGTGGAAAACCGGGAACCGATCGCCGATCCGAGAACCCACAGACAAACCCAAAGGGCCGCATCTGGCGGCCGCCAGTGCACAAGGCCGCTGAGATAAAGTGCAGCAGAGGCCAACATCGATCCCGTCATGGCTGACGCCGGTAATTTAAGGACACGGGCCAGGCCGAAGCCTGTCAATGCCGCCGCCAACAGCAAAGCACCATCACGCCACAGAAAAGGCCCGCCCTCAGGCAAGATGTTGGTTGATAGGGGCCCGGCTGCTGTTACGGCAACGACGACAAGCGGCATCAGAAACACAACGATCACGACTCGCAGGCCCTGAGTCAGCGCAATCATCCGTTCATCAGCACCCGATTCGCCGCCAATGATGACCATGGCGGTCAGCGTGCCCGGCGTGCCAGAGAACATAGCGGTTAGGCCATCGAACCCGGCAAGCTTATGATAATAAATGCTGGCAATCAGGGTAATCAGTGGAATAAATGCCACCATCATGAGCAGGCTCAAAGCCCACTCACCGAGACGCGACATCAGGTCGGGGGAGAACGAACCGCCGAGAAAAACACCAACGATGCAGAGTGTCGCCGCCCGCGCACTGTGGGGCACGAGCACCGGCACTCCCCGCACTGAAGCGACGATATTGACGATCATGGGCCCGAGCATCCATGCCAACGGCACTGACAGCGCGGAAAACACGGCCCCACCAACTGCACCCACACCAAGAGATAACGCAATGGGCTTGAACCCAGCCCGCTCTAGCGGTGGCTGGGATTCAGGTTCACGCGGTTCATTGGGTGCACTGGAAAACGAAGAGTACACGATCACTTTCTCATACAGTTAAGCCACCCTAACGCCGCAGAGCCCAACAAAAAAGGGATCGATCCTGGCTGAGAGACCCGTCACACTGCAACAAAAGTCGGCAGGGGGTGGCATGCAATTCAATCCAGGCAGCGGGTGGCAGGAAGCGGTCACCAGTGTTCGAGACCTCGACAAGTGGATTGAGGACTTAGACTACATTGCAGGTTGGTCGTTGGCTCACCGTGGCGCCATGGATTCGCGGATGCTGCGTGCCTGGCACCTGCCAGCGGGCGCAGAAGTAGAAGAAGCTGTTGTTATTTGCCGGGGAGACCCCAAACGCTGGCTCCGGTTGGTCTCGTTCAAAGGCATTGCTCAGACGCAAATACGGTCCAGTGGGCAACCTTGGGAAACCGGTGGCCTGTTTTCCATCCTCCTGTACTCAGCGGATACACAGGCCGCTTTTCAGCGCGCGCAGGAGCGGTGGTGGTCTGCTCATCACGACCCTGTGGTGATGGAGTTTGGCGGCCGTGAACTGCTCAATGTGGTTCTGCGTGGTCCAGATGGATGCAACTTCGGCCTGTATCAGCCGCTAAAACCCACTCCTGCCGAACCCTTTCCGTTTCTAAAAGCAGGGCCTCCGTTTAACGGTCAGCAGATGGTGCGCAACAAGGAGCAAACAGAATGCTTTTATGCGGATGCCTTGGGATGGAACAGTTGGTTCTCGGGCACGATCAGTCTTTCCTGTAACAACTTTGGCATCCCCGACAATATGGTCGGCGTAAATCCAAAACACGTTGCCATCGCCCACGCGGCAGAAGGTGAGTACGGCCAGGTTGAATTGGTTCAATGGACTGGCTTTGAAGGCCAGCATTACGGCGATAAGGCCGTTCCTCCGAATTTAGGGCATCTGGCCCTGCGCTGGCCCGTTGACGATCTGGCAAACCAGGTAGCTACTATACGAGCTGCGGGTATTGATCTCTTTGTTGAACCTACGACCGTGACTTTGCCGCCGCTTGGTGAGGTGCTCCTCTGCACAATACGCACACCGGATGGCGTGATGATCGAACTGATTCAGACATCTGGCTAGCAGGGGATACATGCAATGGACGCGGCTCTTGATGTTGATGGCGGTTGGAAGGAGGCCATTACTAATGTCGCTGACTTGGATCGTTGGTGCTATTTGGCGGAGCGCGTTTGCGGCTGGGCCATAGCCCATCGGGGCCCGCACACTCCCGTGTGCTCGCAAACTGACAGATGGCGTCAGACGTTGGGGGTGATGAGGTACTGTTCCATTGTGGTGACGAATCCCTAGTTTTGTGCGCTTCATAAACCTGAATGTCGTCAAGGACCGCCTTCTTATACGGGCCCGCTCAACGCGGCCACTGTGAGGGTGAGCCCAAGCCTGAGCGCAAGCTTTGGTATGGTGGGGTCGGTCTTGGCGGCCATAGCCTTAATGATCCCGGGTTTAACCTATGCTCGATCCTGTAATGGTGCGATTGATTGCGCCTCCAATCAACTGGGCAGGACAGTATTTTGCCAGGCAAGGCTTGAGCGCCAACTCGGTTTCAATTGGCGGGTTTGTACTTGGGGTCTGCGCCCTACCAGCCATAGCGCTCGATTACTATGGCGTGGCGTTGGTGTTTATCCTCTTGAACCGTCTCGCCGACGGGCTTGATTGCGCCATTGCTCGGGCCACGCATAAGACCGATTCCGGTGCATATCTAGATATCGTACTCGACTTCATTTTTTACGCGGTGGTGGTACTTGGGTTTGCGTTTGCTGAATCAGGAAATGCCTTAGTTGAGGCCGCTCTTATCGCCAGCTTTGTCGGCACCGGCGCCTCTTTTCTCGCCTACGCAATCATCGCCGCCAACCGCGGCGTTGAGACTCAAATTCGCGGCAAGAAACCCTTCTTCTATTCTGGAGGATTGGCCGAAGGAAAAGAGACAATCCTGTTCTTTGTCTTCGTTTGTCTATGCCCCAACGCGTTCGTTCCAACGTCTTTGATATTTATTGGAATGTGCTGGGTGACCGTCGGCATGCGCATCGCTCAAGCCCATGCGGCTTTCGAAACATCAGCTAACTGAAAAAACTTTAGTGCCAAGACGCCAGACCGGTATTACGCAGCCTGCGCTTCTGACTGCGTTAACAACATGTACAGACCATCAGTGTTTGTAGCGCCTCGGAGTTTATCGCACGTCACTGTATCACGAAGAAGCCGGGACACGCGCGCCAACGCTTTTAAATGATCTGCACCGGATTGCTCTGGTGCCAAGAGTAGAAAAATCAGATCAACCGGCAGGTCATCGATCGCCTCAAAGTCGATTGGTTTATGCAATCTCGCAAACACACCGTGCAGCGATGACAGTTCAGCTAGCTTGCCGTGAGGTATTGCGATGCCGTTGCCAACGCCGGTTGTACCCAGACGCTCTCTTTCCAGCAACGTGTCGAATATTTTGCGTTCGCCAATCTCGGTAATCTGCGCTGCATGCTTGGCCAACTCTTGCAAAGCCTGCTTCTTACTTGATGCCTTCAGTGTAAGCACTGCATCCGGCTTAAGAAGGTCGCTAATTTCCATACTTGTCTTCAATCCCGTGCTTATCAATTACTTTTTAAATCACGTTAGAGCGACTAACGCATCTAAGAGACTTAGTGGTCACAAAATGCCGTGACTTAATCGACGGGATGTCTCCCAAACCGTTGTTTATTAGGTCGACGATATGTCCGCGTTTGTCTTTACTATTTCACGCGTTACCTGTGCGCTACGCGGCTAATAGCACCAAGGTTTTGGATACTCTGGGCATCTGTTTTAAGGGCCCGCTCACGTGAGGCGGCGAACCATATGCAGGTCGATTTCCCGAGTCAAGAAAGGGCCTTCAAGAGGTCACAGAGAGGCCACGAGTCTTTTCCCGCCTTCTTTGTATAGAAGACGGAATCTTCAATGAATCTCGATACTTAGCTACAGTTCTTCGGGCCACAGAAATTCTGTCGCGGCGCAGGAGGTCGACAACTTGGTCGTCCGATAGAACATTGTCGGCCGACTCTTCGTCAATCATCTTCTTAATCCTGTATCTCACCGCCTCGACAGACGTCGACACACCGCCAACACCATCAGTTAGGGCGTGACTAAAAAAGTACTTGAGCTCGTATATTCCTCGCGGCGTTGCAATGTATTTATTCGCCGTGACACGGCTGATGGTGCTTTCATGTAAATCTACTTCCTCGGCAACGTCGCGCAACACCAACGGTTTGAGCTCCGTCACACCTTTACGGAAAAAAGCATCCTGCTTCGCAACCAATGATGTCGCAACTTTTAATATGGTCGTTGCTCGCTGCTCTAGGGCACGCACAAGCCATGTCGCCGACTGAAACTGCTCGGCAACAAATTTTTTTTCAATCGTTGAATCTGCTGTCTTATTGAGTTCCGCAAAGTATTGGTTGTTAATGAGGACGCGCGGCATCGTTTCGTTGTTGAGTTCAACCCGCCAACCTCCAGACGATGAGGCCGTCATTATTACATCAGGGATTACCGTTTGACTGATACCGCTCTCAAACTTCAAGGCTGGTTTAGGATCAAGCGCCCGAATCTCAGATATCATTTCTTCAAGATCTTCAGCGTCGACGCCACATAGGCGCATCAACCCCTGAAAATCACGTTTCGCAAGCATACCGAGATGCTTAATCAGCGCGGCCATAGCCGGGTCAAAGCGATTCCGGTCTTTGAGTTGTAGAGCGAGGCATTCTTTTAGATCGCGTGCGAACAGCCCCGGCGGTTCGAACGTTTGCAGGGTCGCGAGGACAGCCTCAACATCACTGGTCTTGGTCCCTAGCTGATCGGCTAGGGACTCGGTGTTTCCAATGAGGTAACCATTGTCGTCAAGGCTATCGATTAAAGCCATGCCGATGAGTCGTTCAACCGGGCCCTTTATGGATAGACTTAACTGCCGCTCAAGACAGGCCCGAAGGTCGTCATCCTCTGATAGTGTTTGCTCGAGATCAGGAAGAAAATCATCGGATCGACCACCGCCCGACCACGGCAGAGCTGGGCCGGGACCGGCATCTCCGGGCACATCTGCCGCCGTATCGAACGCAGCGTCGTTTTCAGTAAAGCCCTCATCAATATCAAGCGGCGCATCTGATTGATCATCGACTATGTCGACCAGCGTCGCCCCTCCTTCCGAGCGATCATCTTCGTTACCCATGGCTTCGGTAAGCGCACTGCCACCATCGGAGTCGTCGCGCTCAAGCAACGGGTTGGCTTCGAGCTCAGTTTCGACGTAGTCAACCAAATCAACGGCAGAGAGTTGAAGCAGGCGAATAGCTTGCTGCAACTGCGGCGTCATAACTAAGCCTTGAGATAGTCTAAGATCTAAACGTGGACCGAGCGCCATGCCGTTTTTAAATTCAGCCGTTCTATAGACTGAACCGTTCTCCCAGATACACGCGCCGCACGCCCTCGTGTGCAACGATTTCTGAAGGCGCGCCCTCCATCAACACTGAGCCTTCATGAAGGATGTAGGCCCTGTCGATAATATCGAGGGTTTCGCGCACATTGTGATCGGTAATGAGGACGCCTAAACCGCGATCCTTTAAATGCGACACCAGATCACGGATATCGGCGACAGCAATCGGGTCGATGCCAGCCAAAGGCTCGTCCAGAAGGAGAAAGCTTGGGCGCGATGCCAGCGCCCGGGCGATCTCGACACGGCGGCGCTCACCACCGGACAAGGATAAAGCCGGAGACTGTCGCAAATGAGTTACGTTAAATTCCTCCAGGAGAGATTCAACCAACTCGTCTTGTTTCTCACGATCAGATTCGATGACCTCTGCGACGGCGCGAATATTGGCCTCGACACTCATGCCGCGAAAGATCGACGCCTCCTGGGGCAAATAGCCGATACCAAGGCGTGCCCTGCGATACATAGGTAACGGGGTGATGTTTTCACCATCGAAGTAAATCTTGCCTTCGTCAGGGCTTATAAGCCCCGTCACACAATAGAATGAAGTGGTCTTACCAGCCCCATTTGGCCCAAGTAAGCCGACTGCTTCACCGCGATGAACAGACAAACTGACAGATCGAAGAACCGGACGCCCCTTAAAGGACTTGCCCAGATTATCAACTCTTAAGCCCTCTTCAGGCCGAGTTATGTGCGATTCTTCGCCCGCCGTTGCCTGTTCGCTGTTTTTCAACGTATCCGGAACCATGCCATACCTTCCCAAGACTCACCTTATAGCGCAGGCAGCTTAAGGACACTTTACTCCGATTCTAGCGATTCCGTGACCCCTTTTGGACGGGGCACGATGAGCGCTTTGACGCGAGGGGCTTTGGAGGGGCCTGGAACCCCGGCTTCAGCGGCACTTGAGTACAGCGTACTGACACCTTTATTGGTGTCCACGACAGCGAATCCGCCACTCAACTGATTCTGATCATTGGTGAGGCGAACATTGCCATCGAGCGTGGCGATTCCGCTATCAAGATCGTAGCGTCCCCTGTCGCCCAGAATAACGTCCTTCTTCGTTTCCAGCCTGACATTGCCATAGCCTTCTATGCGAGACAGTTCGCCGCTAAGCGTTTCAGCCCCCGACGCATCTGAGGGTTTGTCCTTGAATCGCGCCGTTAACGTGTCTGCATATAAAGTTTGATCTCCTTTGGTCGCCACAGCGTTTCCTTCCGCGACGGCAACATTGTCCTTCTCCCAATACTGAATAGTGTCTTCGGCCGTGACGAGACCATCCGGCGTTTCAAGCTGCACGGGAGCGCCTTCTATAACCAGGACTGCTTGATCAAAGTCGTATACGGCGGCTGAGCCGGTCGCGGTTTCGCCAGCTGATCGAATTGTCACGTTTCCTAAAGCATCAACACGATACACATCTGTGCCGCCATCATCTTTGTCCCGGTAATGTGAGATTAGTACGTCTGCTAACACTTCGACGTCACCTTGCATGGCACGCGCTGATCCGCGCGCTATAAAACGCCGGTTCTCCTGTTGCCATTCAATTCCCTGATCAGCAAACACCTCAATTGGCCGGTCTGGATCGTCAGATCGAAACGATAAGGTTTGAGCGCTCAGGGTCGCCGCCTGCATCAGAACGAGCGCTGCAAGATAAAGGCTGCGAATCATGGTGTTGCCGCCGCACCGGAGCCGGCATTGAGAACCAAGCGTGCGGGCCCAGTAAAATGAACAGTCTTGCCTTTATCTTCCAATTTAAAACCTTGAGATTGAAGCTCGCC
The DNA here is from genome assembly GCA_029243545.1 of Rhodospirillaceae bacterium. Lineage (GTDB taxonomy): Bacteria > Pseudomonadota > Alphaproteobacteria > Rhodospirillales > Rhodospirillaceae > JAQWRV01. Next base: position 55,901 of record JAQWRV010000003.1, on the reverse strand, counting down.
AAAAGGGCCCTGAGTTTGCACGGGCATCACACTCGAAGCCCGGCCTTCTTCAAGAAGAATAGTGGCCGCGTCCGTGTGCAGCTCATATCCTTGATCTTGGAACATATTAACTTTGCCCGTCAGGGCTAACACCTGGCTTTCACGATTGTATAAGCCTTGATCGGCGCCGACCATCAACCAGGTCCCGTCATTGAGGCTAATATCTGCTTGCGGCGCAACCAGTTCTATATCGTCCTCATTTTCACTGGCTTCCCTCACGGACTCAGCAGTCACAGAAAAAGGCTGGCCGGATTGATCTGTACCGAAATACCGCGCATTTAAAAGACTGAGAGAGCCGCCCGCCCCATCCCGCGCGGGAACGATATCGGCCGTAAACTGATCAGGTTCGTCTCGCAGCTGAGGCAGTATTAGGACCAATGCCAACAGCAACCCAGCTATAGCAGGAAGAAGTATCTTCATGGTTGATACGAAACGGCTGTACTTCGCGACAGAAACCCTAATATCGGTGTTACGTGGCTGCAACGCGTTGGATGTTGTCGGCGAATTTGCCTCCGTCATACGACGCCGGCTTTGAGAATATCGTGCATTCGGCAAATACCGACGGGCTTGCCGTCCTCAACAGCAAAAAGACAGGTCACCTTCCATTCATTCATTATGCGTAGTGCCTCTGCCGCCAGGGTATGCGGGTTTATGACTTTGGGGTGCGACGTCATGACGTCGCATGTAGGCATATTGAAAAGGTTACTGGACATATGACGTCGCAAATCACCATCAGTTACAATCCCGATTAGATTACCACTGTCCTCAACAACCCCCGCAATTCCAAATGTTTTGTTAGTCATCGTAATCACGGTTTCGCTCATGGGTGTGTCAGGGCGGGCCAGCGGGATTTCATCGCCGACGTGCATGATGTCGGAAACCTTGTAAAGACTCTTGCCGAGTTTCCCGCCCGGATGAAAAACGCGGTAATCATCAGCTGTAAACCCGCGTCTCTCCAGCAGCGCAACTGCAATGGCATCGCCAAGCGATATCATCATGGTTGTTGACGTCGTTGGCGCAAGCCCATGCGGACAAGCTTCGCCAACATCAGGGAGGCATAGGACAATGTCTGACGCCTCACCAAGTGTTGACTCCAACTTCTTTGTGATGCCGATGAGAGAAATTCCAAATCTCTTGGCGTAGGAGACCAGATCAGAGAGTTCTGGCGTCTCGCCGCTATTAGACAAAGCAATAACAGCATCAGTGTCGGCAATCATTCCTAAATCACCATGACTAGCTTCGCCTGGGTGAACAAAGAAGGCTGGCGTTCCAGTCGATGCTAACGTTGCCGCGATTTTGGAACCAATGTGGCCACTTTTACCCATGCCTGAGATGATGACTCTTCCTTCCAGAGAAGAAAGGAGGTCGATGCAGCGGACAAAAGACTCGCCTAATTCGGTTGAAAGCGCATGAAGCCCTACTTTGGCCTGATCAATAACTCGACGCGCCGCACTCAAATCAAGTGACGCTGCATCCACAGGGGGCTCCACGTCAGCAGACTGGGACGATGTAGACATTGCGCGATCCGATCTCAAACAGTCTAGACAAATGAGCGAGCCCCGGCCTTCTGGCCGCAATAGGGTATGTGGGTTGCAAGGGCGCTTCTGTCAAAGGGGCCACTTCACAATGGGCGCATTATGATGTTCTCAGTATGGCGACTCGGTAGAATCCGGTCAACGCAGTCCGAAAAACAGTCTCTAATTGGGCTGAGCAGAATACTAGTGCGCGAAAATGTCGTCGCCTGGCCATCCCGCGACATCCAGAGCAGCACGGTCAGGGAGAAAGCGGAAACACGCTTCAGCCAGATCGCGGCGCCCTTCCCGATCAAGCAATAGATCCATTTTGTCTCTGAGGCGATGCAAATAAAGCACATCTGCCGCTGCATAATCGACCTGCCCGGCACTTAAAGTGTTCGCCGCCCAGTCCGATGACTGCTGCTGCTTGGAAAGCTCAACACCGAGATACTCGCGGCACAGATCTTTTAAACCATGTTTGTCTGTATTGGTGCGGCATAAGCGTGACACGGTGCGGGTGCAGTACACCGGCTCGCCGCGAACACCGAGATATTTCAGAATCATAGCTAAATCAAAGCGGGCAAAGTGATAGATCTTGGTGAGTCCAGGATCCGCCAACACGGCCTTTAGGTTTGGCGTATCATAGGGCGCGGCAACCTGAACAATGTGGCTATCACCGTCACCGCCGGATAACTGAACGACGCACAAGCGGTCCCTCGCAATACTGAGGCCCATGGTCTCGGTATCAACGGCTATAGCCTTGGAAAATGAGACGCCTGCGGGCAGGTCGCCTTTATACAGATGGTTGGTCACGGTCGCCCCCTTGCGGCCGGTAAAAAAATGGTGCCCAGGAGAAGACTCGAACTTCCACGGCCTTGCGGCCACTGACACCTGAAGCCAGCGCGTCTACCAATTCCGCCACCTGGGCGTGTTGAGCCATCCCCCCATGGATAGCACGGTCTTTGGGCGGCAAGGCATAAAGCGTTCCCTTATCTGTTGTCAACGCAACGCTTTCTGTCGGTTAAGAACCACTGCCATTGGTGAAGACCGTGCGGCGGTCGGTTTATTGCCTTGCACCTGTAACTGTGCGAGCTTCCTAGACAGGTGCTGGCACCCCCAGCTTAGGCTTTTTCTTGGCTCGAAAGGGACTGTCATGGGCAGCCGTTTGGTGACTGTTTTTGGTGGGTCAGGTTTTGTTGGCCGGTACATCGTACGCCGTTTAGCGGCCAGCGGGGCCCGCGTACGCGTTGCCGTGCGTGATATTGAAACAGCCTATTTTCTGAAGACCTGCGGGGATTTGGGTCAGATATCACTGATGCCTACCTCGATCGGGTCTGACTCAGAAGTGGCCCGCGCTATAAACGGAGCCGATTGGGTGGTCAATACAGTCGGCATTCTGGAAGAGCGCGGCGAGCGCACGTTTACTGCGGTTCACGTTGAGGGTGCCGCGCGCATTGCCCGTGCTGCAGCACAAGCGGGCGCATCGCGGTTCGTTCACGTGTCAGCATTGGGAGCGGATGTAGGCGCAGCGTCGTCTTACGCCCAGAGCAAGGCTGAAGGCGAATCCGAGGTGATGACCGCCTTCCCCACCGCCACAATTATACGGCCAAGCGTGATCTTCGGGCCCGAAGATGGATTTTTTAACGTGTTTGCCAACATGGCCCGGATTATTTCAGTCCTACCCTACTTCTCTCACATTGTGCCGCATGCAGAGGGTGGTGGCGGCACTAAGTTTCAGCCCGTCTACGTTGGCGATGTCGCCGAGGCTGCAGTCGCAGCACTGAGCGACAATGCTCATAGCAGCAAGATTTATGAGGTTGGCGGTCCAGTCGTTTTGGACATGCGCAGCGTTTTGGAGGTGGTCAACCGGCACACGGACCGCAACACATGGATTTGTGGTCTGCCCTTTTGGGTCGGACGGACCATGGCCTCTTTCTCATTTTTCTGGCGGAAATTTGCCTACTTCTTTGCGGTTCTACGTCTTTATCTTCCACGGCCGTTGGTGACCTTGGACCAAATGAAACTTCTGGAAACGGATAACGTTTTGGATGGATCTAAACCTGGCTTTACCGAACTGGGCATTGAAGCAACAACCGTCGAGTCCATTGTGCCAACCTACTTGCGGCGGTTCCGGCCCTACCAGCAGCAGAAAAAGCTGCGATTGAATGCGAGATAAGTTTATCAGTATTTAAACCAACCATAGGCGTAGCCCAATAACGCCATACCGAGGATAACACGATAAATCACGAATGGCGTAAAAGAGGCGCGTTGTAGCCACGCCATAAGTGCTGCGATCGACAATATAGCGGTCGCAAAGGACAACCCAGTGGCAATGACAATCCCTCGGGTCATAGCCACATCATCCAATTCGTAAAAACTCAAACCAAGCCATAAACCGGATGCTGCGATCGTTGGCACTGAAAGCAGCATAGAAAATCGTGCTGCTTCGGCGCGTTCATAACCGAGTATTCGCGCGGCCGTCATTGTTATCCCCGACCGGCTGGTGCCAGGAATTAGGGCCAGAACTTGGAAAATACCGATAATAAAAACATCAACATAAGAGGCATGATCCATGCGTTTGACGGTCATGCATAGGCGGTCCGCCACAAACAAAAGCAATGCAAAACTGAGAGTAGCCCAGCCAATCACCATGATCGAACGCAGGCTATCACCGGCATAGCGGTCAACCAGGTACCCGGCAATCAGAACAGGGATGGTTGCGACGACAACCTGACCAGCTAGACGCGCACCCGGATCCCGCTGGCCTTTCATCAGACGGAGAACGCCTGTCACCATCGCCGCCAAATCACGCCAGAAATAAACCATCACGGCGCCGAGCGTGCCGACATGGACAGCCACATCGAACACCAAGCCTTGATCGGGCCAGGCTGCAAAGATCGGAACAAGGATCAAATGGCCGGAAGAACTGATCGGCAGGAATTCGGTGATGCCCTGCATGACTGCCAGTACGACGATCTGAGTCAGAGCCATGATTCATTCCAACACATTGCATTGTTTGAAATATATCATGGCTGCTGCATTAAACACAGCAGCCGTTTAAAAGCCGCGCGTGCGCGGCAAGGGCAGCGACAGACTCAGCAAAAGCGTTTGGCGATGACATCAAATAGAGCGCGCTGCGCGTAGGCCTCGCCGCCAACCGGCCGGCCCGGTTTGTCGTCGGGATTCCAGCCAAACAGGTCAAAATGCGCCCACGGCACCTCGTCATCGACGAACGTCTTAAGAAAAAGAGCGGCGGTAATGGCGCCAGCAAACCCTGACTCTCCAGCGTTGTTAATGTCCGCAACCTTGCTGTCGATCAGTTTGCGGTAGCCCTCCCACAGAGGCAAACGCCAGACCGGATCGTTTTGATCTTTTCCGGAAGCTTCAAGGTCGTGTGCGAGCTTATCGTCCGGAGAAAATAGAGCCGGAAGTTCAGGCCCCAACGCAACCCGCGCTGCGCCCGTCAGCGTTGCGCAATCAATCAGCAACGCTGGCGTCTCTTCGCAGGCAAGCGCCAAAGCATCTGCCAGCACCACACGACCCTCTGCATCCGTGTTGCCAACTTCGATGGTTGGCCCTTTGCGCGTTTTGATAATATCGCCTGGCCTAAATGCATTGCCAGAAATCGCGTTCTCAATAGCCGGAATAAGAACGCGCAGACGCACCGGTAGCTTGGCCCGCATAATCCAATCTGCCAAACCCAGAACAGTGGCTGCACCGCCCATGTCTTTTTTCATAAGCCGCATGCCACTGGAGGGTTTGATGTCTAATCCACCGCTGTCAAAACAGACTCCCTTGCCGACCAGGGTCACCTTCGGATTCTTGTCGTCTCCCCATTTAAGATCAATCAGCCGTGGCGTCTCGACCGCGGCACGCCCCACGGCATGGATGGCCGGCAAGTTTAACGTCAGCAGATCGTCACCAACAATCGTATCCAAATGTGCGCCATGCGTGTCAGCGAGTATTTGGCTCGCAGCGGCCAGTGCCGAAGGGCCCATGTCTTCCGCCGGTGTATTGATCAGATCACGGGTCAGAATTGCCGCGTTGGCTGTTCCTAGGACGTAAGCTTTGTCGGCGCGTTCCGGCCAAACCAAAGTGGCGGATTTGCTACCTGGCTCAGCTTTGTATTGGTCAAAGCGATAGGCCCCGAGACACCAAGCCAATACAGCCCAAGTGGAAATAACATCTTGATCAACGGCCTCGACGCCTACCAATTCATGCAGGCAATACGCTCCCTCGGGTAGAGCGTGCGCGAGACGACCCGTAGCCCAACGATCAGTTCCGTCACCGAGGCCGACAATGCCGCCGCCGAGGTCACCCTCCAAAGTGGGAAAAAGACAGAAGTTGCCAGCCTCCGGCCGGAACCCAACAGCTTCTAGCCATGTTCTCAGTTTTTCCGGCTGAGAGTCACGCCAAGACCCGTAAGCCTTATATGTAACCAGAGTGAGCGGAACGGCATTGGGATCAGTGTCGACGACCGGCAACAAAGGCATAGTAAGTCCTAACTAACGAATGGCGCGCTGCTGTTGATTTGCGGCGTCAGCCTGATCAGCCCCTGGGGCGGGAAGAACGCCCTGCTCAACATAATAGCGCGCGGCACCCGGGTGCAATTTAAGCCCGATACCGGTCACTGCACGGGTCAAACTCATGAACCTCGCGCGAGGGTGGCCATTGGCCAACAGAGGTGCGGTGTTGGGATGCCAAATCGCCCGGACAATGCCATAGGCGAGGTCATCTTCCATATCTTCCCGGGCAACAAGAATTGCGCCCACATCCAATGTTTCAGTGCTCGGGTTATTGCCATACAGGCCGCCCAGAATTTTACCCTTGGTGAAAAACGGGAATAGCTTGGCCAATTTGTCGGCGATCGGTCCTGTGATCGGCACGAAAGAGAGCTCGACTTGCTCCGCCAAATCTTGAACAGCCAAAGCTGGCGCACCACTGACAAGAAAGAAGGCGTCGATTTCGCCGGCAACCAGAGCATCAGCCGAAGCTTCCAGCTCCAGTTCAAACAGCTTCATTGCTGTAAACTTCAGACCAAAGGCAGTGAGAATCAGGCGCGCATCAATCCGAGATCCAGACCCCGGTCCGCCAAGAGAAATGCGCTTTCCCGTCAGATCTGCAAGCGTTTTGATGCCGGCATCGGCTCGGGCGATGAGGTGAATGTTTTCAGGGAATAAATTGGCCAGGGCGCGCAATGTCTGCTCGGGTTTCTTGCCTTCAAACGATCCCGTGCCGAAGAAAGACCAATAAGCGACATCGGCCTGGGATAACCCCATTTCCATGGTACCCGCAACAACGGACCGGATATTTTCAACAGACCCTCCGGTCGATTGGGCCACAGCAATGAGCCCGGGAACGCCACAGCTACCTCCACGGTCACAGGGCCGGGAACCGGGCGGATTGGAGATGGAGTTTCCAATCAGGCCGCCAATGGGGAAATAAGTGCCTGCCGTTGAGCCGGTGCCAATGCGAATGACGTTGAGGTCTTGAGCCGTGGCCGGACCAGTGCCGACCGCCAGGATAATCCACACCAGTGAGACAACGGCTATCAAACGTTGGGGTCGGCCGAAAACGGAAATACAGGAGCGCACAGGTTTCGTCGCATTGCGGAAAAGTATAGAGCTGACATATCACATGTTCTGCAAAAATGTGTCCTATTTTCGGCAATAGTTAGACCAGGCTGGCGACTACGCCCAACATTTACCACCGTTACCCGCGAAGCCTGCGCAAATCTTCTGTGAAGGCGCGTACATAGTCGTCCGCCGGGCGCTCTAAGATGTCGGCTCCGGTGCCAATCTGGACAATCTGACCGTCACGTAGAATGGCGATACGTGATCCCAGCTTGACGGCTTCGGCCAGATCATGTGTCACGAATACAATGGTGCGGCCGAGCTCCTGCTCTAAGGTGATCAGAAGGTCTTGCATCTCGCGGCGTATCAGGGGGTCCAAGGCCGAAAATGGCTCGTCCATCAGCAGGATGTCTGCTCCTGTTGCCAGAGCCCGCGCTAAGCCGACCCGCTGCTGCATGCCGCCCGACAGCTCATGAGGAAAAGCTTGAGCAAATCCTTCAAGGCCAACGCGGCCGATCCACTCCTGAGCCGCCGCGGCCCGAGCTGATTTATTCAATCCCTTAATATCGAGGCCAAAAGCAATGTTGTCCTCAACAGTGCGATGGGGCAGCAGCCCAAAACTCTGAAACACCATAGACATCCGGGCCCGCCTTAGGGTGCGGATATCTTGCTTTGAGAGCACGCCAATGTCTGTGCCATCAATAGCGACCGAACCCCTTGTCGGCTCGATCAATCGGTTAATTAGACGCAACAGGGTAGACTTGCCGGACCCCGACAAACCCATGACCACAAAAACCTCACCCGCCTCAATGGTCAATGATGTTTCAGCCAGCGCAACCGTCGTCTCTAAACGTTTTCGGATGTCGGGAGACGACACACCATCGCGTTGCAACCTCAATGCCTCTTGTGGCCGAGTTCCGAAGGCTTTGCTGACCCGATTGAACGTAACCAAACTCATGCGTCGTTTCCAACCCGGCCATGCGTCACCTGCACCCGCCGCGCGTAGGATTGAGTGGTACGGTCGAGAACGATCGCCATGGCCACAATGGCCAGCCCCGCAGCCGCGCCGCGCCCGACATCTAATGTATTGATGCCGAGCAGCACTTCCTGACCAAGGCCGCGATTACCGATCATCGAGGCGATCACCACCATGGACAAGGCCAGCATAGTCGCCTGGTTTATACCGGTCATGATGGACGGCAGGGCGAGTGGTAGTTCGACTTTCCAGAGACGCTGGAGCGGTGTGGCGCCAAACGCGTCCGCTGCTTCGAGCACCTCGCGGTCGACGTGACGCAAGCCCAGATCGGTTAGCCGGATAACCGGCGGCACGGCATAAATCACAGTGGCGATAATGGCCGGCACTTTACCAAGGCCAAACAACATCAACGCCGGAATGAGGTAAACAAAACTAGGCAACGTTTGCATCGCATCGAGAATGGGTAAACCGACCAACCGCGTCCGGTGCGACCGGGATAGTAAGATGCCAAACGGCAGCCCCAGGATAACGGCCACGGTCGTGGAAACCAGCATCAGGGCTAGCGTTTGCATGGCTTCATCCCACAGACCGAGCACGCCCATCAGGAAAGACAAAGCCATGAGGCCGACGCTCAAAGTCCAGCGCCGGCTCGCCCCATAGGTCACGAGGCCGATAAGAATAATCACATACCACCATGGCGCAGTACGCAGAAAATTCTCCAGTGGAATCAAAACACTCAACATTCCGCCGGTGATTTTTTCAAACGCATCGCCGTAAGTGATGACAAGCCAGTCAACAAAAGCGTTGATCGGTGCCGCAATAGAAACTGTAAACGAGTCTGGGAACATGGCGGCCTCCTGCCGCTCGATAATATGAGCGTACAGTCTGCCTTAATTCGAGTTGAATTGCGAAATGCCCTTAAGGGAGTGATTCGCGAATACGGGATGCAGTGGGTTCGTCAACCCACGACGACCACAGGTCGAAGCGGGTGCTGAGAAAATGATCCGCTGCATCCTCAGCCGTTCCAGCCGTCTCTTCCATATAAGCCAGGGCGTCGCTGACCAGAGCAGCATCTGTCTCATAACGTTTCAGAAAGGCAATAATGGTTGGCGCCTGTTCGGCGAAACGGCGATTGGCACCAATAACCACCTCAACAACGGGATACGCCGTTGCGCGGACCGGATAATCTGATGTGGCAAGGGCTGTGAATACCTCAGCCTCATAGGGCGGCTCATCGAGCATAACCATGTCGTATTTTCCGAGCACCCAGGTCGGTCCCCAGTAATACGTGACAATGGGTTTTTCGCGGATGAAGGCGGACGCGATAGCCGCAGCTAATGCCGCCCCTGTGCCCGGGCGAAAATTTGTAAAATAATCGTCAAGACCGTAGGCCTTAAGTTTAGCACTGTTAATGACCTCGCAGTTCCACCCAGCAATGCAGTTGTAAAACCGGCCCTTCTGCGGCTCTTCAGGATCAACGAACAGCGCTTTGTAGACTGGCAAATCAGAGACTGCTTTCAAACCAGGAGCTAAGGCATCTGAACCCTCGACCAAATAACGCGGCACATACCACCCCTGCACGGCGTCAGGAAAGTTAGTGCCGAGCTCGACCACCTGGCCCCGGCGCAAGCCGCGGTTCCAAACTTCCGTAACATTGTCTTTCCAAACTTCCATAACCACATCGATGTCGCCTTGTGCGACACCTTGGAGTAAAGGAATGGTGGTTCCTGGCAACACATCAGTTTTGCAGTTGTATCCTGCTTCAAGGACCTTCTGTGCGACAGCGGTATGAAATGCGTTAGATTGCCAGTCCATGCCAGCAAACACGACCGGTCGGCCCACATCACAGGCCAAAGCCGAGCCCGCGGCTATAACCATCGTTAGAACAATAAACAGAATACGCATGAACGCACCCTAGCAAGGTCATTGTTTGCCTTCAAACGGCCATCGGTTTAGGCCTATGATGCAGCCAACTTCCTGCAAGGTGCACAATGGCTCAACTCGACATTCGTCAAATTCCCGTTTTGAACGATAACTACGTTTATTTGGTCCGTGAGCCAGAGCAGAACGCCGTTGGTGTTGTAGATCCAGCATTGGTTGAACCTATCATGGCCGAGGCGGAGCGGTTGGGTTGGGCAATCACCCACGTGATCAATACCCATCATCATGGTGATCATACAGGTGGAAATCTGGAAATCAAAAAACGGACGGGCTGTACAATTGTCGGTCCAGGACATGACCGTGACCGTATTCCGGGAATTGATTTAGAAGTGAACGATGGCGACACATTTAAATTTGGCGCCGCCGAGGCGGACGTTTTTTTTGTTCCCGGACACACCCGCGGCCATATCGCTTATTGGTTCGCGGGGGCCGACGCTCTATTTTGCGGGGATACGTTATTTTCCATCGGTTGCGGCCGCGTCTTCGAAGGCACAATGGATCAAATGTGGTCCAGCCTAAGCCGCCTTCGTGCCCTTCCGTCTGAAACCCGGGTGTATTGCGCTCACGAATACACTCAAAGCAATATCCAGTTTGCGGTTTCTGTAGACCCGAATAATCTAGCGTTGAGAACGCGGGAAGCCGAGGTCAAACGCAAACGGGAAAGAGGTGAGCCCACCGTGCCATCGCGTTTAGGCGAAGAGTTGGCCGCCAATCCGTTCTTGCGGGCTGATCAATCTGATTTTCAAGCGGCTCTCGGTATGGCGGGCGCCGACCCCGTCGCCGTTTTCACTAAAGTTCGACAGCGTAAAGACTCGTTTTAAGGCGAGACTTATTCTGCAGGCACTTCGCCAGATGCGGCAACTGTCGCTGCGTCGGAAAGAGCATACCGCTCGCGTGACAAGAGTGTGTAAACCACGGGCACGACGAACAGCGTAAAGAACGAACCAAATAAGAGCCCGCCCACAATCACCATGCCAATTTGTTCCCGGCCTTCAGACCCAGCGCCCGTTGCCAAAGCGAGAGGAACAGCGCCGAGCACCATGGCACCGGTCGTCATCAAAATTGGGCGCAGCCGGAGCACGGCAGACTCCAAGGCGGCTTCCATCTTATCCATGCCCTTCTCGCGCCGGGAATTAGCGAACTCAACGATGAGGATGCCATGTTTGGATATCAATCCGACTAGGGTAATCAACCCGACTTGGCTATAGACGTTAAGTGACCCACCGGTGATAGTCAGAGTGAGCAACGCGCCGGCGATCGCCAAAGGCACAGAAATTAAAATGATGAATGGATCGATGAAGCTCTCAAATTGGGCCGCCAAGACGAGGTAAATAAAGAGAATCGCGAGCACGAACACCAATATAAGACGCCCAGAAGCATCTTTGAATTCGCGGCTAGTGCCGGTGTAGTCGACTTGAACAGGTATTTGAGCGACATCAAGTACCGTCTGCTCAACCAAATCGAGGGCCTCACCCAAGCTCCCCCCCGGTAAAATATTTGCCGTGATGGTGAGCGCGCGCAGCCGGTCAAAGTGCACCAACTCACGCGCAGATACGGTTTCCTCGATTTGCACTAGATTGCCTAAGGGAATCATGTCGCCTTGGCGGCCACGCACAAAAATGCGGGCTAGGTCACGAGGATCATTGCGCTCTGACGGCTCGATTTGCACAATCACGTCATACTGTTCACCGGCACGTTTGAACCGCGTGACTTTGCGACCGCCCAGCAAGGTTTCTAAGGTGCGGCCGATCGTAGCAACGGAAACGCCCACATCAACGACTTTATCGCGCTTTACTACTGTCCTGAGTTCCGGCTTGTTGAGCCTGAGGTCCGTATCGAGATCTCGCACAACGTCGCTGCCACTCAGTCGAGTGAGAACCGAATCTGCCAGTTCCTGCAACTCCTCGTAGGATCCAGTGGTACGCACCACAACAGACACACCTTTTGCAACACCGGTAGATTCAAACGACGGCGGCACGGCTGCAAAAGCCATAATTCCTGGGATAGCGAATAGCTTTGGTGAGACTTCGTTGGCAATCTCATAGGTTTTTCGCTCACGCTCGCCCCATGGAGTCACAGCTGCAAACGTCGATGTAACGGTGGTGACCGGAAATCCGACCATGGTCATGTAATTATTGACTTCAGGAATTTTGTTAATGATTTCTTCGACGGCTCGCGCGTTGTTGTACATGTACTCAGGTGTCGCACCCTCAGGCCCGATTTGCTGCGCAAATACAAGGCCGCGATCTTCAAGCGGTGTCAGTTCCTGTTTTAACCCAGCGAATAATGAGTAAGCGCCAACGGCTACAACACCAATTAAAACCACAACGACTGTTCGGGCCTGCAGAATTTCTGCCAATGCTGAGCGGTACGCACTGGTCAAACCGCTCAATGCACGATCAAAAGCGTTTGTAAAATATCCTTTTTCCTGCTCTTCCCGAAGCAGCCTGCTGCACATCATCGGTGTAAGAGTGAGCGCCGTGAATCCAGAAACTAGAACGGCCCCCGCTAAGGTTAGGGCAAATTCCGTAAACAGTTTTCCGATGGTGCCCGAGGCGAAGGATACGGGGAAAAATACGGCCGCAAGCGTTGTCGACATGGCGATAACGGCGAACGCTATCTGTTTGGAGCCACGGATTGACGCTGAGAAAGGGTCGAGCCCCATTTCAATGTTGCGGTGAATATTTTCCAGCATGACGATGGCGTCATCCACCACCAAACCAATGGCGAGAACAAACGCGAGCAAAGTTAAAACGTTGATTGAGAAACCAAACAAGTTCATCACCGCCAGCGCGCCGATGAGCGAGATGGGAATGGTTACGAGCGGAATCATACTGGCCCGAAAGGTGTGAAGGAATACAAAGATGACCAGAGACACCAGCACGACGGCTTCAGCGATGGTAAAATACACTGCCTTAATTGATTCAGAGATAAACACGGTCGTGTCATACGCAACCTGCGCTTCAACGCCTTCTGGCATAGATGCCTGAATGCTGGGTAATGCACCCCTGAACGCCTTGCTGACATCCAAAGGATTAGCGGTTGATTGCTTAACGGCGCCAACGACCACACCCTCGTTACCGTTCAGTCGGCTGATTTGACGCTCTTCTTCGGGTCCAAGCTCAACCCGGGCGACGTCACCCAACCGGACAAGGTAATCGTCGGACTCGCGCAGAATGATACGTGCAAATTCGTCCGGAGATCGCAAATCCGTCCGCGCCACCACCGCATATTCGCGATCGACGCTTTCAATGCGGCCAGATGGAACTTCTAAGTTTTGTTCCCGCAGTGCGTTCTCAACATCACCGGTGGTCACGCTATAGGCCGCCATCTTAGCCCGGTCTAGCCACACCCGCATGGCGTAACGGCGATGCCCCACCAGTTCGACACTCGCCACGCCGGGCAACGCCTGTAATTGATCGACAGCGAACTGTTCAATGAACTCCGTGATTTCGAGCGATGAATAGCGCGAAGAAGAGAAAGCCATCCAGAGAATAGGGTTTGCGTCGGCTTCGACTTTGGCGATGATTGGCTCATCGATATCTGGTGGTAGCCTGCCGCGCGCGCGCCCTACCCGGTCGCGGACGTCTGATGCCGCCGCGTCAGAGTCACGGCCCAAATTAAAACGCACGCTGACCTGACTCTGCTCAGCTCGGCTAATGGATTTAATGTAGTCCACCCCTTCAATACCAGACAACGCTTCTTCAATCGGGTCCGTCACCTGGGTTTCGATGATTGATGCGCTGGCCCCAGGATAGCTGGTGATGACGGTGACGACCGGCGAATCAATATTCGGGTATTCACGTATGGTCAGGGTCTGAAGTGAAACCAGACCAAGAAGGATGATCACCAGATTTATGACCGTCGCGAAAACCGGGCGCCGGATACAAAGCTCCGTTATGTTCACTCGCCAGGACCTCTAAGCTGAGCAGCGTCAACCACCTGCGAGCCCTCACGCAGTTTCATCTGACCCGCTGAAACAATGGTTTCACCGGGCATAAGGCCAGTCAGAATTTCAACTAACCCCTGAAAACGGCCACCCGTCGTAACGTCGCGCGTTTTCACAGCCCCACCTTCAAAAACAAAAACCGTTTGGCGCGATTGAACCGGCACCAACGCCCGTTCTGGAATCATAACCGCGTTTTCCCGGCGTTCGAAAATAATGACGACCCGCGCAAACAAGCCTGGGCGCAGGCGGCCGTCGGTATTTGGCACGCGCGCACGAAGATCAATACTGCGCCCTGAAGCCTCGATGCGCGGATTAATGGCGTAAATTTCACCGGCAAATGATTCGCCTGGAAACGCGTCAACATTGACCATGATGGTTTGGCCGACGCGCATTACTGACAACAGGGCTTCGGGCACCTTGAACGCCACCTTAATCGGATTTATGGCTTCAAGATTGACGATTTCCTGCCCCGCCATAACGTAGTCACCCGGGCTAACTTTGCGGATTCCGATCACGCCAGAGAATGGCGCACGAATTTGAGTACGATCAAGGCGTGCAAGCGCTAAATCAAGCGTTGCGCGGTCTTCTTGCAACTTTGAAGACGCTTCATCTAACGACCGTTGCGTTCCAGCGCCACGCCCTTCAAGATCGATAGCCCGATCAAAATTAGCTTGGGACAAATTGAGCCGCGCCTCAGCCTGATTGAACTCAGCGCGATGGATACTGTCGTCAATTGCGATGAGCAAGTCATCCACACTGACCACTTGCCCTTCCAGAAAGCTGATTTCAGCCACGCGGCCAGCAATTTCGGACCGAATGATAACCGCTTCGTCTGAAACGATTGATCCAACAGAGGTCTCTTGTTCGACAAAAGTGCCGGACTCCACGACCGTTAGTTCAACGGGAATGGCAAAAGACCGGCCCGCCGGTGTGCTTGCGCTCGGCCCTTCAGCGGTCTTTCCTAAGTAGACATAACCACCAACGGCGATCACTGCAGCCAAAATTAATATGGTGAATACGCGACCCATAAAACGCCCTAAATAATTCTTACCGGAGCCGTCATCCGTTATGACTCCGCATTTCATTAACAAAGTCGCCTAGCCCAACCCGCCGTGAGCGGCGCAGGCGTTCGGCCTTTAAGATTGCCTGAGCATTGGCAATACTTGTCTCAATGTCTTCATTGATGATCACGTAGTCATATTCCGGCCAATGACTCATTTCATTAGCGGCCTTGGCCATTCGGCCCTTCACCACGTCTTCAGAGTCCTGACCCCGCCCCTTAAGCCGCTTTGCCAATTCATCATATGACGGCGGCAAAACAAATACGCTGATCAAATCGTCCCGGGCAGACTCGCGAAGCTGTTGGGTACCCTGCCAATCAATGTCGAACAAAACATCTTCACCGACACTTAGGTGCTTCTCTACAAGAGAGCGCGGCGTGCCATAGTAATGGCCAAACACCTCAGCGTGTTCGAGAAGTTCCTTTTCCTCGACCTTGGCGCGGTATGCAGCATCGTCGATGAAGAAGTAGTCTTTACCGTCTTCCTCGCCTGGCCGCGGATCGCGTGTAGTAACAGACACGGACATAGCCAACCGATCTTCGCGCTCAAGCAATGCACGGGCAATGGTACTCTTACCTGCTCCGGACGGCGACGACAGAACCAGCATCAAGCCGCGGCGCGGAATGCGTGAATCCGGCACTAGTGCCACCCTCTTCCTATAATTCCCGTTTCACTCAACATTCTGTATCTGCTCGCGGAACTGATCAATCACTGCCTTAAGATCTAGTCCGGTTTTGGTCAATGCAGCGTCGGACGATTTAGAACACAACGTGTTGGCTTCTCTATTAAACTCCTGGGACAAAAACTCCAGGCGCCGCCCACACGGTTCGCCTTTTGCCAGCAACTCCCGCCCTTGAACGACATGCGCATTCAAACGGTCCAATTCTTCCCGCACATCTGCTTTGGTCACCAGCAGAGCCACCTCTTGAACTAGGCGGTCTTCCGACAAAGCGGGCGAGAAGTCCATCAGGGTTTCTACGTTTGACTTCAACCGCGCCTTCAACGCCGCGGGCTGGAGAGCAGTCGATGACTTTGCGGCGGCGGCCAATGTTTCCATTTCATCAAGCTGCTGTGACAAAAGTATCGCCAAATGGCGTCCTTCATCAGAACGGGCTTCAACCAGAGAATCGAAAGCATCCGACAAACCATCAAGCAAAGCGCGAGACCTTGTAGACAAGTCTTCTTCCGTCTTGGGCGCCGGATCGGCAGACTCAACTACACCTTTGACGGCCATAAGTCCGTCCAGAGACACCTGGCCGACCGCTGGTGGCAAGTGTGATGCTTTTTCAGCTGCCATAGCAATTAGGTGGTCAAGAAAGGCTTCATTGACACGATACCCATTCGCATCTGAAGTGTGCGTAACTGATAGAGCAACGTTTAAGTTGCCACGTGTGAGGCGGTCCGCAGCAGCCTGCCGCACCTTCGCCTCAAGAGACTCAAACCCAGATGGCAAACGTAGACGTATATCTAGACCTTTGCCGTTCACGGTTCTGAGTTCCCAAACCCAGGACAGAGTGCCATCAGGTAGCGCGCCCTCAGCCCGGGCAAAGCCGGTCATGCTGTGAAGTCCCAAAACGCCCACCCTTTCGGTGGTTAAAGGCTGAAAACTAAACGGTTATAAGGGCTTAGCCGTAATCTTACCACCGTCATACAATCTTCTAGGTCGATTGAGAGAAAAACGACCTCCCTAATCCTTAGTGTAGGGCCATTAAGATCTTGAAGGCACCACAGCAGACGGCGAATATCGGCAAACTGTGATCCGTGGCGAGCGGATTACCGATCTCCCCTCGATCTTTGAACGCGGCGCCAACGGGCAACATTGCGGTTATGTTCAGCCAATGTTTTAGAAAACGCATGTCCACCAGATCCGTCAGCAACAAAATAGAGGTCATCTGTAGGGGCCGGATTAAGCACAGCCGCCAAGGCGTCGCGGCCTGGGTGGCAAATAGGTCCGGGTGGCAACCCTGGAATCTTGTAGGTGTTATAAGGTGTCTCACGGTCCAGATCTGATCGGCGCAACCGCCGGCCCAGCGGGCCACTCGCATCCACGCCAAATGCAACTGTCGGATCTGACTGCAACCGCATGCCCCGTTTCAACCGATTGACGAAGACGGCTGCGACACGACCGCGCTCGGCGGCAATGGCCGTTTCTTTCTCGACGATTGAAGCGAGGGCAATCGCCTCGTCGGCCGTATCGAAGGGAAGACCGGCAGCACGGGACAACCACAACCCGGTAACGGTCCGGTCCATTTGTTGAGACATGCGGCGGATTAAATTTGTGCGTGTTTCCCCGCGGCTGAATCCATACGTCTCAGGCAGGAGCGTGCCTTGCGCAAAGGACTCAGAAATCTCACCACTAAGACCATTGGCTGCACGAATTACGTCAACGATCTGAGTTGACGTCAGCCCCTCAGATATCGTTACAAAACGCACCACCACATCGTTGGCCACCAGTTTCGCCAAGGCATCAGCCGCAGACACACCTACTCTGAAACGATATTCACCGGCTTTGAGCTGCCCAGAAAAACCGCCAAAACGGGCATGGAGGCGAAAAACCGTCGCGGACTTAATGACGGATGCTTCTTTAAGCTCTCGCGCAATGCGGTTCAAACCCGCACCTGGTTCAATAATGAGTTCTATATTTTCCGCCAGGGGGCCCGGCATTTGGATTTGGGATTGCAGCCACATCCAGCTTGCACTTGCGCTTATAGTAGCGACAGCAATCGCGGCAAGACCGGCAATCAGCAGGCGTTTCATTTTTAGGCAGCAGGGCCCAGAACCAAGGAAGCGTTGGTTCCACCGAACCCAAATGAATTGGATAAAACGAAGCGAATATCGCGAGACTTCGCGGTATGTGGCACTAGATCGATATCACAACTGTCGGATGGATCATCTAGATTCAATGTCGGAGGCGCCAACTGGTTATTCAATGCCAGGATAGAATATATGGCCTCAACACTGCCTGCCGCCCCAAGCAAGTGGCCGATAGCAGATTTGGTCGAAGACATCGACAACGCATTGGCATGGTCACCGAACAAGCGTTTAACCGCACCCAACTCGATCTCGTCCCCTTTCGGGGTCGAGGTGCCGTGAGCGTTTACATAATCGATGTCTGCTGGACTTAAACCTGAATCTGCAATGGCACCACGCATCGCCCGAAAACCGCCGTCGCCGTCATCGGCTGGTGCAGTAATGTGATAGGCATCCCCGGACATGCCATAGCCCAGCACTTCGGCATAAATTCTTGCCCCACGAGCTTTGGCATGGTCGTAATTCTCGAGCACGAGTGCGCCCGCTCCCTCCCCCATGACGAAACCATCTCGCCCTTTATCCCACGGCCGCGACGCTTTGGTTGGTGTATCATTGTAACTGGTAGACAGAGCTTTCGCCGCCGCAAAACCAGCCAGACCAAGACGGCACAACGCCGCTTCTGCGCCACCAGCCACCATAACGTCGGCATCACCGTATTTGATCATTCGAGACGCATCACCAATAGCATGCGCGCCGGTGGAACACGCGGTCACGATTGAATGATTAGGACCCTTGAAACCATGCTTGATGGAGACCTGGCCCGACACCAAGTTGATTAAACTTGATGGAATAAAGAACGGCGAAATACGCCGTGGCCCCTGTTCTGCTAAAATAATCGAGTTGTTGTAGATCGTCTGTAAACCGCCGATCCCCGATCCGATAATGACGCCTGTCCGTTCGCGCTGGGTATCGTTCTCGGGGCGCCAACCGGAGTCCTCAATGGCGTCATCAGCCGCCGCTAAGCCAAAGACGATAAAGTCATCCATACGCCGCCGTTCTTTCGGTGTCACAAGCGCATCGACGTCAAAGCGGTAAGGATGGTCTTCTTCGGTCGGTACTTGCCCTCCGACCTGGCACGTCAAATCACCCACTTCAAATCCTCGAATCACACGGATTCCGGATTTGCTTCCAGTGAGCGACTGCCAATTGCCCCTAATGCCGCGACCGAGCGGCGTTAAGAGACCCAGGCCTGTGATAACGACCCGTGTCATAATCTCTTCATAACGAGACTGTTATTCTTTCCAGCGTAGCGCGCCCTGTAAACACAGGCCCGCCACTGACACCACTACGATGCGTTCGATTCTATGAAACCGATTGCATCTTTAACGGTGAGAATTTTCTCTGCAGCATCATCGGGGATTTCACAGCCGAATTCCTCTTCAAATGCCATAACGAGTTCGACGGTATCGAGGCTATCAGCCCCGAGGTCGTCGATGAAGCTTGCCGTCTCGGTTACTTTGGGCTCTTCAACGCCCAAATGCTCCACCACGATTTTCTTAACGCGATCAGCGACGTCACTCATGGCGGCTTTCCTCACATGTTCCCAGGTGTTGTATCTAGCAACGAAAGGGAGCCAAGATATAGCCCGTCCTCCCCGAAGCGCCGGTTAGGTAGCATACTTAATATCCCTTGGCTAGGTCTACGCGGGCGGCCAAAAACGCGCTCAAACCATGGCCATTCCACCGTTTACATGCAGAGTCTGACCGGTCACGTAAGCAGCCTCTTGAGAGGCCAAGTATAACACTGCAGAAGCGACGTCATCTGTATCGCCAAAACGGCCCGCAGGGATGGCAGCCATCACAGTCTCCCGCTGTTGGTCATTAAGCGCGTCGGTCATCGCGGTGGAAATGAACCCAGGGGCGACACAGTTTGCGGTAATGCCCCGACTTGCCACCTCTTGGGCCAAGGATTTTGTAAACCCAATCAGGCCTGCTTTCGACGCCGCATAGTTTACCTGCCCGGCATTGCCGGTAACACCAACAACAGAGCTAATCGATACAATGCGCCCGTAGCGCCGTTTCATCATACCGCGTGCCACTGAACGGCAGAGCCGGAACGCAACGGCTAAATTCACGCCAATCACGTCCCAAAAATCCTCGTCCTTCATCCGCAATATCAAACCGTCACGGGTAATACCCGCGTTATTGACTAGAATGTCGATCGGTCCGGCTGCCGCCTCAGCGTCACCAATGAGGCTGCCGACGGCAGCGGTATCGGCCAGATTGCAGGGCACTGCGTGGGCGCGTCCATCCAAATCTTGAACAAGGTTATTGAGAACCTCTTCCCGCGTGCCGGAAACCACTACGGCGGCGCCTTGGGCATGGAGGGCACGGGCAATCGCACTGCCAATGCCACCGGTCGCACCGGTGATAAGAGCTGTTTTTCCGGTTAAATCAAACATGTGTATCTCCACTTGCTAAGCTTCTGCAGGTTATGGGCTGACGGCTTCAGATGATTTTGATAAAATCTTCTACGTCGCCTGGCTCCTGCAAACTGACGGTCTTCAGATCCCGGTCAATACGGCGGGCCATTCCAGATAAAACCTTTCCGGCGCCAGCTTCGACCAATGTGTCGACCCCCGCAGCCCGCATCATGGTAACGCTCTCTCGCCAACGCACCATGCCGGTCACCTGCGCGACCAACAGCTTTCGAATTTCTTCCGGGTCAATCACACTAGAGGCAGTGACATTAGCAACCAAGGGAACCACCGGCGCTTGAATTTGAACCGCTTCAAGGGCCGACGCCATGGCCTCGGCGGCGGGCGCCATAAGAGAACAATGAAACGGCGCGCTAACACTTAACATGATGGCCCGCTTAGCGCCTTTTTCCTTGGCCAGTTCAATCGCCCGTTCGACCGCCGCTGCATCCCCTGACACGACGACCTGACCGGGTGCATTGTCGTTCGCTGCCGCGCAGACTTGCTCGTCTGCCGCCACCGACACCACCTCTTGCACAACATCGAGCTCAAGTCCGAGCAACGCCGCCATCGCCCCTTCTCCAACGGGGACGGCTGCCTGCATTGCCAGGCCACGGATCTTGAGAAGGCGGGCCGTATCTTCAACCGACAAAGCGCCTGCAGCTGCCAGAGCCGAGTATTCTCCCAAGGAATGTCCGGCGACGAAGCGCGCTGTATCTTTCAAGGACACGGCGCCTTGTTTTGCGAGAACCCGCATGACCGCGATGCTGACCGCCATCAAGGCGGGCTGGGCGTTTTCCGTG
The DNA here is from genome assembly GCA_029243545.1 of Rhodospirillaceae bacterium. GTDB lineage: Bacteria > Pseudomonadota > Alphaproteobacteria > Rhodospirillales > Rhodospirillaceae > JAQWRV01. Next base: position 34,818 of record JAQWRV010000003.1, on the reverse strand, counting down.
AGTGTGAGTTCGTCGTCCGGCCCCTCAAACATGAGCTTTGAGAGGGTCTGCTTGAGTGCCTCATCCACTTCCTCGAACACTTCACGGGCTTCGGCAAAGGCGCCATGAAGTTCCTTGCCCATGCCGACGGCCTGGGACCCTTGCCCCGGAAAAACATAGGCCCAACCCATGGGCACCCCCGTCAAATTCGTTACTTTGATAGATACAGTTTAAGGCCCGGAATGGCTGCCCCTGTCAACTCCAGGCTTTTGCCTGCCAGAATCCCCCTTTGGCACCCCGGATTGCTTGCTCCGCAAAGGGAAATGTGTATAGTCCGCCGCTTCATAGCTCCTTGCCGGCCGAGCCGGCTATGCCCAAAGGTCATGGGGACCTAAGGGACGAGAGAAGCCATAAGGAGAGCATTTGCATGCCACTCTACGAGAGCGTGGTCATTGCGCGTCAGGATATTTCGTCGACTCAGGTCGATACACTGGCCGATGACCTTACCAAAATCCTGGAAGAAAACGGCGGTTCAGTGGCCAAGCGCGAGTATTGGGGCCTGCGTAGCCTAACCTTCCGCATCAAGAAAAACCGCAAGGGCCACTACGTGCTCTTCAATGTCAATGCGCCGCCCGCGGCAGTCGCCGAATACGAGCGGCGCATGCGCATCAATGAAGATGTACTGCGCTACTTGACCATTCGCGTTGATGAACATGAAGAGGGCCAATCCTCCATTCTGGCAAACAAAGGACGGCCGAGCGGGCCCGGCGGGCGTGGCGATCGGGATCGGGGCGGTCACCCAGACCGCGGAGACCGAGGCCAGGGTGAAGGTGGAAGCCGATTTGAGTCTGGCCGCCGCAGTGGACCAGCAACTAGTGATACAGGGTCAGCTGATGCCACACACGCGAAAGAAGGAGAAAGCTAATGGTAATGCGACGCAAAGCCTTTTTTCGCCGGCGCAAGTCTTGTCCGTTCACAGGTTCGAATGCACCAAAGATTGATTATAAGGACGTCAAGCTGCTTCTCCGCTACATCTCCGAACGCGGCAAGATTGTTCCAAGCCGAATCACAGCCGTCTCGGCAAAGAAACAACGCGAATTGGCCCGGGCCATCAAGCGAGCCAGATTCCTCGCCTTGCTGCCCTACGTGGTCAGCGATTAGACCGGCGCTGAGGAGGACAAATCATGGATGTAATTCTACTCGAGCGCATCGATAAGCTGGGACAGATGGGTGACGTGGTCACCGTCAAAACCGGCTATGCGCGTAATTTTCTGCTGCCCAAGAAGAAGGCGTTACGGGCGACAGAGTCCAACAAAACCTACTTCGAAGGGAGGAGGTCGGAACTCGAAGCTATCAATCTGGAACACCGCACAGAAGCAGAAGCGGTAGCCAAAAAGATGGGCGGCCAACATTTGGTTCTTGTACGTCAAGCTGGCGAAGGCGGTCAGTTGTACGGTTCTGTTACCGCACGCGATGTCGCCGAAGGGCTCAAAGAAGACGGTGTTAAGTTAGAACGCGGCCAGGTTGAGCTCAATGCGGCTATCAAACATCTCGGCCAATACACGGTTCCGGTTAAACTTCACCCTGAAGTGTCGATCAATATCACCGTCACAGTGTCTCGTTCGCAAGACCAAGCAGATGTTGACGCGGCTGCCGCCATAGCAGCCGCGTTGCTTGAGAAAGAAGAGGACGCTGTCCAGGCTGTTGCACTGGAGCAAGAAGCCGAACAAGCCCTCGAGGAAACCCTCGATACTGAAGCCAAAAACGCGGCGGCAGAGACTGCTGCAGAAGCGCCTGCGGACGATTCGGAAAACGCCGGAGAAGACGCTAGATCTGAATAAGTCAGCCAGCTAGGCTTGTCTTAAGGAAATGATAAACGCCGGTCTCTTGTAGGCCGGCGTTTTATTTTTACCAGACTCGCTTTTATCCACGGGTTCCACCTAGTTCACACGCTGAGGGCAGTGCCCCTCGGTTTCTAAGTTTGATATAGTCTTTCCATGAACTCAGCCGCATCGCCAGCTCTTGCCACGGACAACGGACCCGACGTTTTCCGTTCACCGCCCCATAACCTGGAAGCGGAACGCGCGCTCCTAGGCGCGATCATGCTCAATAACCGGGCTTATGAGTCGGTATCGGACTATTTGCATTCGGATCATTTTTCGGATGCAGTTCATGCCAAAGTGTATGAATCGGCGTCCCGACTGCTTGAGCAAGGTCACCAGGCTAATCCGATTACATTGAAGACCTATTTGGAACAGGATGCGCTAGTACAAGAAGCTGGCGGCATGGCCTTCCTCACCGGTCTCGCAAATTCCGTCGTAACGGTCATTAATACCGGCGACTACGGCAAGCTGATCTACGACCTCTATCTCCGCCGGGAACTCATCAACGTCGGCCAGGACATGGTCAACGATGCATTTGAGTCCAGCATCGACGACACCGCGCTCGATCAGATTGAAGGCTCAGAGCAACGCCTGTTTGACTTGGCTGCCACCGGCCAGACGGAAGGCGGTTTAGCTGCATTCGAGTCCGCTCTAGCTCAGGCGATCGACATGGCCGAAGCCGCACACCGCAGGGACGGCGCACTTTCAGGCACACCGACATGCTTGGATGATCTCGACACCAAACTCGGTGGCCTTCACCCCTCTGACCTGATTATCTTGGCTGGTCGCCCAGCCATGGGAAAGTCAGCCTTGGCGACAACCATCGCGTTTAACGCCGCCAAATACTTTCAGACGACAGACAATGAAGAAGAGAGCGGCAAGCTAGTCGCCTTCTTTTCTCTAGAAATGAGTTCGGAACAATTGGCCACCCGTATTCTCGCAGAACGCGCACGCGTAAACTCACACGACATACGTACCGGCAGGCTAGCCAACGAAGACTTCGGAAAATTGGTTGCCGCCAGTCAGGAACTCTACAGCGCGCCGCTGTTTATGGACGACACGCCGGCGATCACAATCTCCGCTATGCGGACCCGGTGCCGGCGATTAGCGCGGCAAGCCCGCAGCGACAAACACAACGGCCTCGGCCTTATCGTCGTCGATTATCTGCAGTTGCTTGACCCAGGGCGGATGAATCGCCAAGACAACCGCGTCCAGGAAATTTCCGCCATCAGCCGCGGTTTGAAAGCGCTGGCCAAGGAGCTCGATTGTCCTGTGCTCGCCCTGTCGCAGTTGTCCCGCGCCGTCGAGCAGCGCGAAGACAAGCGCCCGCAACTCTCGGACTTGCGTGAATCGGGGTCCATTGAGCAGGACGCCGATGTGGTGACCTTTATCTATCGTGACGAATACTACTTGGAGCGAAAGCAGCCCCAGCGCGGCCACTTCAATAAGGAAGCCGATTACCAAGATAAAATGGGTCAGTGGCAGGCCGATATGGAAGCGGTCCATAACGTTGCTGAAGTCATCGTGGGTAAACAACGGCATGGTCCCACAGGCACAGTGAAATTGCTGTTCGAGCCGTCCTTTACACACTTCGATAATTTGGCTGATCCGGGTCACCTGCCCGAAGAAATGGGCTAAAGCGCGTGGCCATGCTCAGTGCTCCGATATCGCCGGAGCGGGCCGGCGCGGTACTCACAGTTGATCTAGCAGCACTCTGCGAAAATTGGCGACTCCTTAATCGCAAACTCAGCCCCGGAAACGACTGCGGCGCAGTGGTCAAAGCAAACGCCTATGGGCTCGGCGCTGAACAGGTGGCGCCCGCTTTGCATGACGCTGGATGCGAGATATTTTATGTTGCTCACCTTGATGAAGGGATAGCCTTGCGCAAAATTTTGGGGCAATCGCCCCGGATCATTGTCATGCATGGTGCCAACCCGGGATTCGAAAAAGAAACCTTTAGGCACGGTCTAATTCCTGTGCTCAGCACACCACAGCAAATTCTATCCTGGCGTAAATTTGCTGAAGATGCCGATGTGCTTCAGGAAACGGTTGTCCAAGTGGACACGGGCATGAACAGGCTTGGTCTATCCGAGCAAGAATTCATGGGCCACATGAATGACCCGGAGCGTTTCCAGGGTTTGACACCCCTGGCACTGATGAGTCACCTGGCCTGCGCTAGCACGCCTGACCATCCGTTGAATAAGACTCAACTAGAGCGATTCATTAGTTCCCTGAGTGTGTTCCGGACAAAGTTTCCGGCAGCCAAGGGGTCTTTGGCCAACAGTTCGGGCATTTTTCTCGGAGACGCCTGGCACTTTGATCTCACCCGCCCCGGTGCCGCGTTGTACGGCATTGCCCCGCAAGACGGCGGGCCCAACCCGATGCTACCGGTGGTCGGTTTACAGGCTCGAATCCTCCAGGTGCGGTGCGTTGACAGTACTGAGACCGTTGGATACGGTGCCACCTTCCGCGCTGCCGACGGAGCTAAATTGGCAACAGTTTCAATAGGTTATGCTGACGGTTTTCTGCGCGCCCTGAGCAATGCCGGGACCGCCCGGCTGGATGGCATCGCCGTCCCCGTAGCTGGGGTCGTGTCTATGGATCTGCTGACTTTTGACGTCTCCAACGTAGCCGGGTCAGCCGCCGTACCTGGCGCAATGATCGACATCATCTTCAACACCCATACGGTCGACGACGTTGCCCGGAATGCCGGCACCATTGGCTATGAAATCCTCACCAGTTTGGGCCAGCGCTATGCGCGCCGCTATTTGCCGGCCAATCCATCGGGGCTCGGACTATGAATGCTTTGGCCGTCATCGGCCGTGTGGTCATACGGTTCCTGGAACACCTGGGCCGCGTCACCTTTTTTACCCTCACCGCCGTCTCTCATTGCGTGCGTCCGCCAATCTATCCGCGTCTCATTGGGCGTCAGATGATCAATATCGGCTACTACTCTCTTCCGGTGGTTGGGTTGACCGCGATTTTTTCGGGCATGGTGCTGGCTCTGCAAAGCTATACCGGCTTTGCGCGCTTCAATGCGGAAAGTGCTATCGCCAATGTGGTAGTGTTGTCCATAACCCGTGAACTTGGCCCGGTGCTTGCCGGACTAATGGTCGCCGGACGGATCGGTGCGTCCATGGCTGCAGAAATCGGCACCATGCGAGTCACAGAGCAAATCGACGCGCTGACGACCCTTTCAACCAACCCTTATAAGTATCTCATCGCACCGCGCTTAATTGCTGGTCTATTGATGTTGCCGCTTCTTGTTTTAGTAGCCGATATAATAGGCGTGTTCGGCGGATACTTGGTTGGCGTATATAAATTGGGGTTCAACCCCAGCGTTTACATGTCCAACACGGTCGATTTTCTTGAGCCTTTAGACGTTATTTCAGGCTTAGTGAAAGCAGCAGCCTTCGGTTTCATCATCGCCCTCATGGGGTGTTACCACGGCTTTCGGTCCCAGGGCGGGGCGCAAGGGGTTGGCAGCGCCACGACCAACGCCGTGGTCTCTGCCTCCATTCTTATTCTGACGTTTAACTACATCATCACCGAACTGTTTTTCGCCGTATGAGCGCACCGCCTAAAATCCATATTGAAAACGTCTGCAAGAGCTTCGGGCCAAAAGACGTGCTGACCGGCATCGACTTGGACGTGATGCAAGGCGAGTCTGTGGTCATCATAGGCGGATCGGGAACCGGTAAATCCGTTTTGCTTAAATGCATTCTTGGAATTCTGACGGCTGATTCCGGCATCATTGAGGTCGAAGGGCAGGACGTCAATCGCCTTACTGCCAATGACCGCGACGACGTAAACCGGAAATTCGGGATGCTATTTCAGAGCGCTGCATTGTTTGACAGCCTGCCCGTCTGGGAGAACGTCGCCTTCGGGCTGATGCAGGGTCGCCACATGGGGCGCGACGAAGCAAAAGCAAAAGCGCTCGAAACCCTTGGCCAAGTGGGATTGGCCAAAGAGGTCGGTGAGCTTTCTCCTGCAGAGCTTTCGGGTGGCATGCAGAAACGCGTCGGTTTGGCCCGGGCCATAGCCGGCTCGCCCGAGGTCGTGTTTTTCGACGAGCCAACCACAGGGCTCGACCCAATCATGGCTGACGTCATCAACGACCTCATCATCACCTGCGTCAAAGACCAAGGCATTACCGCTTTGTCCATTACCCACGACATGGCATCAGCCCGCAAGATCAGCGACCGGATCGCCATGCTGCATCATGGCAAGTTGATCTGGATTGGATCGGCGGGCGATGTGGATTCGTCGGGTAACGGTTTTGTCGACCAATTTGTCAACGGCCGTGCCGAAGGCCCAATCAAGATGGAGCTGAGGCGATAGCCGCGCAGCCATGGCCAAGCCCAAATCCCAATTCGTCTGCCAATCCTGCGGCGCGGTCTATCCGAAATGGACCGGCCAATGCGATGCCTGCAACGAATGGAACACTTTGGTCGAAGAAGCTTCAGCGGCGGCCCTCCCCAAAGGCGTAAGCGGCGGACGTGGCGGCAAGGCTATTAGCTTTGTCGGCTTAAAGGGCAAGTCGGCAACCCCGGCCCGGCTCCACACCGGCATTGCCGAACTAGACCGTGTATGTGGAGGGGGGCTTGTCGCCGGTTCAGCGATTCTCGTCGGCGGCGACCCCGGCATCGGTAAATCCACCTTATTGCTTCAAGCCTGCGGTACTTTGGCGGCAACATCCAAGTGTCTTTACATCACGGGTGAAGAAGCCATCGATCAAGTGCGCTTGCGCGCCACGCGCTTGGGTCTTGAATCCGCTCCCGTCGAACTGGCAACCGCAACCAATGTGCGCGACATCGCCGCGAGCCTCGATACGCCTGGTGCGGCTGACCTTGTGGTGATTGATTCCATACAAACAATGTACACGCATGCAATTGACTCCGCACCTGGAACCGTCACTCAAGTGCGCACTTGCTCCCATGAGTTAATCCGTATTGCCAAAAAGCAAGGCTTCACTTTGTTTCTGGTCGGCCACGTCACCAAGGAAGGCACCCTAGCCGGTCCCCGTGTGCTAGAACATATGGTCGATACGGTACTCTACTTTGAAGGCGAGCGGGGGCATCACTTCCGTATTCTACGAGCAGTCAAGAACCGCTTTGGCGCCACCGATGAGATCGGTGTTTTTGAAATGGTCAGCGCAGGGTTGGCTGAGGTTCCTAACCCGTCCGCCCTGTTTTTGGCTGAACGACGCGGCAATGTCTCAGGCAGCTGCGTCTTCGCGGGTCTAGAAGGCACCCGGCCTATGCTGGTTGAAATTCAAGCTCTGGTGGCACCCACCAGTCTTGGCACACCGCGACGTACGGTTGTCGGCTGGGATACAGGCCGGTTGGCCATGATTGCGGCAGTACTTGAGGCACGTTGTGGGCTTGCACTCAGCGGGCATGACATTTATTTGAACGTGGCCGGTGGACTACGCGTTTCTGAACCGGCAGCAGACACCGCTGTGGCGGCGGCATTGATCTCTTCGGTGCAAGACAAACCCGTGCCGTCAGGGGCCGTCGTGTTCGGTGAGATTGGGTTGTCAGGGGAAATACGGGCGGTGGCACAAATGGATCAACGCCTTCGGGAAGCAGCAAAACTAGGGTTTACGGAAGCTTGGCTGCCTAAGAGCACAGGGCGCAAACCCGATGAAAAGTCTTCGAAAGGTGTTAACTTGAATCCGCTCGGCCACATACAGGACCTCGTGGATAAATTCGCTTGATGATTATCTTCATGAATCTTGGCGCCGTGCGGCGCATCTAGATGGAGTCTTTCCCCATCAACGGGCTGGACCTCGCAGTCGTTATCATTCTGCTGCTGTCCGCCATTTTGGCGTTTCTACGTGGCTTTGTTCACGAAGTGCTCTCTGTCACAGCTTGGATAGGCTCCATTTTTGCGGTCATTTACGGCGTGCCAGAATTGCGCTCCTTAGCCCGAGCGCAGATTCCAAATGAGTTGGTCGCCGACAGCGTCACGGGCGTCGTTATCTTTCTCGCGGCTCTGGTCATTCTATCGATTTTAACCAAGATTCTCTCCAAATCGATCCAAGCCAGCGCTCTCAATAACCTCGATCGATCTCTAGGTTTTGTTTACGGCCTGGCCCGTGGCGCCGTTATTTTTGCCGCTGTATTGATCATCGTCGATTGGGTCGTGGCTGAAGGCACCCGTCCAGAATGGGTCCGTTCTGCCAAAACTCTGCCGGGCATCGAACTCACTGCGGATCTCATTCGCGATATCCTGCCTGAAACCTTTATGGCCGCCGAAGATGCTGCTAAAGAGGCGTCGGAAACGGCTAGGGAAGCGATGGAACTCAAAGAAACCTTCGATAAGCTGACTCAGCCGCCTCCCGGTGCTGACCCGGATGCCCCGCAAGCGCCTGAAGGGGCTTATGAACAAGACATCCGGCGCAACATGGACCGCCTGTTCCAGACCAACAATGACGACGATAAGTAGGCCATGGAAGGGTCACCCGCCACGATGCTGACCACCGACCCTTTCAACAGCATCGATGATGGAGATGATGATGGCGATATGCTGCACGAAGAATGTGGTGTCTTCGGAATTTTCGGCGACAAAGACGCCGCGGCACATTCGGTTTTAGGTCTGCATGCGCTACAACATCGCGGCCAAGAGGCAGCCGGCCTCGTCACGTTCGATGGTCATCATTTTCACAGTCACCGCGGATTCGGTCACGTGTCCGACAATTTCAATGCGGAATCTGTCATGGCCCGCCTTGAGGGTGAAATGGCATTAGGTCACGTGCTTTACTCGACGTCCGGCGACATCATCATTCGTAACGTGCAACCCCTGTTTGCCGACTTTGAGTTTGGTGGTTTCGCGTTGGGCCACAACGGTAACCTGACCAATGCTTTAACGATCCGCCAAGACCTGGTCCGCCGCGGCTGCCTTTTCCAATCCACGTCCGACACTGAGGTCATGGTTCACCTCATCGCCATTAGCCAGCAAGCCACGGTCGAAGATCGGGTTATCGATGCGCTGCGGCAGATCGAAGGTGCCTATTCCATGGTCGCCATAACCAACACGGCCTTGATTGGCGTGCGCGATCCCTTAGGCGTGCGACCACTAGTCTTGGGCCGGCTCGATAAGGCTTACATTCTTTGTTCTGAAAGCTGTGCGCTCGACATCATCGGCGCTGAGTTCGTCCGTGATATTGAGCCGGGCGAGATGGTGATCATCGACAGCGACGGCATTCGCTCGCTGCGTCCGTTCCCGCCGGCAGATTCGCGTTTTTGTATTTTCGAATACATTTACTTCGCGCGGCCCGACAGTGTCTGCGAAGGCTCAAGTGTCTACGACGTGCGCAAGCGCGTTGGTGAAGAATTGGCCCGCGAAAGCCACGTGCCCTGCGACGTCGTGGTTCCAGTGCCCGATTCAGGAGTCCCGGCTGCGTTGGGGTATGCCGCCGCCGTGAATGTGCCGTTTGAATACGGCATCATCCGTAACCACTATGTCGGCCGTACCTTTATTCAGCCGACCGACAAAACCCGGCATCTAGGCGTAAAACGTAAACACAACATCAACCGTGCCCAGATTGAGGGAAAGCGGGTTGTGCTGGTCGATGACTCCATCGTCCGCGGCACCACATCTATAAAGATTGTCGAAATGGTGCGCCAGGCCGGAGCAACCGAAGTGCATATGCGCATTTCATCGCCACCGACTGCTCACCCCTGTTATTTCGGCATCGACACGCCAGAACGTGAGCAATTACTAGCGGCCCAGCACGACCTTGACGGTATGGCTAAACGGCTTGGCGTCGATAGCCTGGCGTTCATTTCACTCGACGGTCTTTACCGGGCGGTCGGCAATGCAAAACGCGACGCCGTTAAGCCGCAATACTGCGATGCCTGTTTCACGGGCGAATACCCTGCAGCACTCACAGACCTCAATGCCCAAGAACTGCCCCATCAGCTCTCTCTGCTGACGGAAGGGCGGGCTTAGACCCGATGACAAACGAGTTTGCGGCAGGAACGCCAAACGACCGGCTGTCCGGCCGAATCGCTCTCGTGACCGGTGCCTCCAGGGGCATCGGTAGAGCGGTAGCAAAACGATTTGCCGAAGAAGGCGCCAAAGTAATTGCAGTGGCGCGCACTCTGTCAGACCTGGAAACACTGGACGACGAAATCAAGGCCGCATCGGGCCAGAATGCTGTGCTCGTCGATAAAGACCTTACCCAGTTCGAAACCCTCGACCAAATTGGCGAGGCACTGTTCAGTCGATACAAACGCTTGGACGTCGTTGTCGGCGCCGCCGGCATGCTCGGGCAACTGTCTCCCGTCGGACATGTGCCACCAGACATTTGGGATAAGGTCTTTGCTTTGCACGTCACCGCGAATTGGCGTCTGTTGCGCAGCGTTGACCCCTTGTTGCGTCAATCCGACTCTGGCCGGGCCATCTTCGTCACCTGCGCGCAAGGAGCCAAGCCCTCGCCGTTCTGGGGGGCTTATGGGGCGTCGAAAGCCGCGCTGGATCAGATGGTGCTGACCTACGCCCATGAAGTACAAGAAACGTTGGTCAAGGCCAATCTGATAGATCCAGGCCCCGTGCGTACGGCATTGCGCCTCAAAGCCTTCCCGGGTGAAGATGAGTCTAAACTCACGCCCCCAGAAGACGTCACAGGCGCTTTTGTCGAATTGGCCTCAGCCTCTTACAACCAGAACGGAGAACGGGTTACCCTCTGACCCTAGATTGGGTTAGGGGTAACATGGTTCGGTTCTTACTAATTGCCGTCAACTTTGTGGTTGCCGGTCTGGCTGCTCAGGCGGCAGACCCACCGGACACTATTTTGGTCAATGGGACTGTGGTCACCCTCACCGGTCCGGGGGGCACAAAAGTGGCCGAAGCACTCGCGATCACCGGCGATCGTATCACCGCCGTTGGCAACAGTGATGACGTGCGTCGTCTGGCTGGAACAGACACCACGGTCATCAATATAGACGGACAGGCGGTATTGCCGGGCTTTATTGATGCCCATGGTCACTTTCCCAGTTCCGGCTTGATCGAAAAGCACTTTGTCGACCTCAACAGCCCGCCCATTGGGCCAGTGAGAACCATCGAAGACATAGTCAGCAGACTAAAAGAAAAAGCGGCTAACACACCGCCGGGAATATGGATACAAGGCCGCGGCTATGACGACACCTTGGTGCAGGAAATGCGCCACCCCACCCGCTGGGACTTGGACCGCGCCTCGACCGAACACCCCATATACATCGGACATATCTCAGGTCATCTCAGTGTCGGTAATAGTTTGGCTTTGGAAATAGCCGAGATCACCAGTGATTCACAGCAACCCTTCGGCGGCAAAATCCACAAAGACGAAACAACTGGAGAACCTACCGGCGTCCTTGAAGAGCCTCCCGCCATGGGCCATGTCAGCAAACTGCTGCCCCAGTTCTCTGAAGAAGATTTGGTCGATGCTGTGGCCACAGCCGCACAGGCCTATGCGTCTGTTGGCGTCACCACCGCCCAGCAAGGTGCAGCAGCGCCCACAGGCGCCGCCATTTTTGTCCGCGCACATAAAGAAGGCCGCCTCCCCATTCGCGTTCATGTATGGCCGGCCATTCAGGCAGTGATGGCAATTATTGAAAATGGCGACCAGTTGGATCAGCCCGCTGCAAACGGCATTGTATCTTACCGCGCCGTCAAAGGCTTCGCTGACGGCTCCATTCAGGGCTACACCGGCTACCTATCACAGCCTTATCACAGTCATGGCCACAACGATCCGCGCTACCGCGGCTATCCACGCATGGACCGTGACGCGCTCGCCAAACAAATCATCACCGTGCACCAAGCAGGGTATCAGATTGCCGTACACGGTAATGGCGATGCCGCCATTGATGACGTGCTTTACGCCTTCGAGCAAGCGCTTGAAACAGCACCACGCGCTGATGCCCGGCACATTATCATTCATGCCCAGATGGCTCGGGAAGATCAGCTCGAGCGCATGAAGGAGATGGGACTCATTCCTTCTTTCTTCAACTTACACACTTATTATTGGGGCGACCGTCATTGGGATATATTCATGGGCCCAGAGCGCGCCGCACGGATGAGTCCCGCCGCCTCAGCCGTCGCAAAAGGCTTAGTGTACACGCTTCATGCCGACACCCCAGTTGTCCCTATGGAACCTATGCGCATTGTCTGGGCTGCGGTAAACCGGTTGTCATCGGGTGGCCGAGTCATTGGTGAAGCCCAGCGCATATCTGTCGTCGAAGCCCTTAAAGGCATTACGATCTACGCGGCCTATCAAGCTTTTGAGGAAGAAGACAAAGGCACCATTGAAGTGGGCAAGCTTGCTGATCTCGTAATATTAGACCGCAACCCCCTAACGGTAGACTCTCTTGATCTGGATGATCTGCGCGTTACGCGTACCATGGTCGGCGGCCGCACCGTTTATCAACGTTAGCGTTTATCGTATGGATTGTCCGGTTTGCGCACGAAAAGGCGCAACGGAACACCCTCAAAATCGAAGTTTTCACGCATACTGTTGAGCAAATAGCGATGATAGCTCTCGGGCAAGTCCACCGGACGGGTGGTGAAGGCGACGAAGGTCGGAGGCCTGGCTTTAACTTGGGTAACGTAGCGAATTTTGATACGCCTTTTTTGCTTTGAAAGCGGTGGCGGATGGCGCTGAGTGGCATCGTCGAGCCATCGGTTAAGTGCCGCGGTAGGCACACGGCGATTCCAGGTCTCACGCACTTTGAAGGCCACCTCCATAAGCTCATCGACACGGCGGCCTGTCTTGGCGGAAATGGTTATCGTCGGCACGCCACGGACTTGGGTCAGGGACTCTTCAAGTTTGTCTCGCAGCTTCTCCAGCGAGTCATTCCTGTCTGTGGCAATGTCCCATTTGTTAACGGCGACAACCAACGCACGGCCTTCATTAATCACCCGGCTGGCGATGGTCAGGTCCTGCTTGTCTAAAATGGCATCGGGCTCCAAAACGAGAACCACCACTTCTGCCAAATCGACAGCGCGATGCGTATCGAATGCTGAAAGCTTCTCGACTGCGTCAGTAACTTTCGCTTTACGCCGCAGGCCTGCGGTATCCACCAGCCGCACTGGGCGGCCTTTATATTTCCAGTCGATAGGAATGGCATCGCGGGTAACGCCGGGTTCAGGACCTGTTAGCACGCGCTCTTGACCGAGCAAGCGATTGACCAATGTGGATTTCCCGGTATTGGGTCGTCCAACGATGGCGAGCTGCAAGGGTCTGCTCAGAAATTCTTCACCGCCAGAATTGCCGTCATCGATTATAGTATCAAACGCGTCAGCACCGAGTAATTCGTCTTGGTCTTGGTCTGCCTCACCTTCAACGGCACCGTCTACAGAAGGAGTCCCATCCGAACTGTCGGCCGTCACGTCAACCTGTTCTTCGTCCGCGTCAGTCACTGGACCCTTTGTTTCATACTGCACCAAGGCGTCATAAAGCTCGCCAAGGCCTTGGCCATGTTCCGCAGACAAAGCGATGGCACCTCCAAGTCCCAGAGAAAACGACTCAAGAACACCCAAATCTCCCGAGCGGCCCTCGCATTTGTTGGCCGCTAGAATTATGGGCGTCTTACCGCGCCGTAGAAAACCAGCGAAGTGCTCATCTATAGGTGTTACACCTGCACGGGCATCGAAGAGAAACAGCGCCACGTCCGCTTCTGCGACGGCTTGGTCGGTTTGCTGCCGCATGCGGCCTTCGAGACTGTCCGCCGCACTGTCTTCAAGACCCGCCGTATCGATAACCCGAAAGGACAGATCCGCGATAGATCCCTCGCCCTCGCGCCGGTCCCGGGTGACACCAGGGCGGTCGTGCACAAGCGCCGCCCGTTGTCCAACCAAACGATTGAACAATGTGGATTTACCCACATTGGGACGCCCAACAATTGCGACGGTAAATAACATGGGCTCCGGCCCTGATGTTCAGCTAGCGGTAAGCGAGCAAGTCGCCAGCGTCGTCATAAACGTACATGGTGCCGTTAGCAAATACGGGTGGAATGGTCGTAGACGAACGCAGGTCGAGAGTGCCTAGCACGTCACCGTTATACGGCGATAGCGCCAGCGCTTCTTCGTTCGATCCAAAGACAATCACCCGGTCACTGGCGATAGACGGTCCAGTCCAGATCAGTCGATCCTCTTTATCCTCGCTATCCTCCCAGCGCCTTAGCTGAGTCACCCATAGTATTTGACCCGTGCGCACATCAATACACACCACTTCCGAATCGATTGTTGTGGCGTAGAGAAAATCGCCGGCGATCCACGGCTGGTAAACACCCGGCACCGGCACATCCCAGACACGCTGACCGGTCCGCAAATCGATGGACACCAGGATGCCGGAATGACCCACTGCATAAACCCGACCACGGTCGACAACCGGACGGCCGCTGATATCGGTTAGGCTGGCTGCAGCTTCTGTTCTGCGCACGGCGATGACAGAATCGCTCCACAGCACCGCGCCGTTATCAACTCTAAGCGCTGCAATCTCACCATTTGTAAATGGCGCAATAACAACCCCACCGTCTACGGCTGGGCTGCCGCCACCCAATAAAATTGTTTGCGAGCTGACGCCTGAATAGCTCCAAAGACGGCGCCCATCACGGGCGGCGAGCGCAACGATTTGGTTGTCCACCGTATTGATAAACACACGTCCGCCACTAACTGTCGGCGCTGAGCGGATAGGCGCATCGACCCTGGTGCGCCACACGTCACGGCCCGATCGTGCGTTCACGGCTATGACTTCAGCAAATCCGGTCGTGGCAAAAACAAGGCCGTCTTCAAATGCCAATCCACCACCGAGGAAATTTCCGTCATCTTCCTCGTCAGGCACCAGCTCCCGGCGCCAGAGACGGTCTCCTGTGCGGGCGTTAAAAGCCATGGCGTAGGCTTTGGCGTCGATTATGAAGATGCGGCCGTCGGCGATCACCGGCTCACCCAAGGTCCGATTGCGTTTTCCGGAGCCTACGCCGGCATCTGACCGCCAGGCCAAACGCGGGGCAGCGCTAATCACCATATGGTGCATGGCGTGATGCGATAGACCACCGGCTTGTGTCCATGCATCTGTATTTTCAGGAGCTGGAAGTACTATTTGCGTATCGATAGCATTGAGATCTGGGCGCAAAGTCCGCTCCAAAGCCAATACCGAAATACGGGTGCCCGGCAGTATTTCTTCATCACTGCCGCCGAAAGGGTTGAGGTCGCACCCACTGAGCAAAACGGCGACGGCGAGCACGACAAAAGGCAAGTTGATTCGGGAATGGTTGGCGCTTTTCGTCATGAAACCCAGCGTAAAATATTCAAGGTGCAACAGCAGATGGCGCCGACGATACAGCGACTGGACTCTTATAGACGGCCGATAATTCTTCGGCCCGCGAGCGAACAGAACTTGGCGTATTTGTATCCGCCAAAAGGCCTTCAAGAAGGTTTATCGCGTTGCCTAGATCGCCCCGTTTCGCTGACAGCACAGCCATGAGCTCCAACGCGGAATAACTGTATGCGTTACTAGGGCTGGTGAGCGATGAAAGGGCATCTTCCAAGGTTGCTGGATCTTCTATGTCAACACCATGCAAAGCCCACAGCACCGTGGCCAGATCAGTGAAGGCAAAGTCGAGTGTCACGTCTTCACTCAGACTGCGGTATATGTTGACCGCCTCATCCGTATTGCCTTGTTCGAGCATAACTGCTGCCCGGCGAAGTTGTGCCAATGCCCCGTAGGCTCCGCCCTCCTGCGCAACACTGGCCAAACCAGCTATCGCGCTTTCGGTATTACCGGCTTCAAGGTCCTCTGCTGCTTGGGCAAAGGTATCTGCCTGTGTAGCAAGGCGGTCTGATTCCGTCGCAGCCCAATACTGATAACCGGAAACCCCAAGAATAAGAGCAGCCAGACCAGCAAATACGACGTTCTTGTATGTGTCCCAAAACCGTTGCAACTGCTCATCACGAAGATCGGATTCAATCTCGGTCATAAACGCGTTTAGAATCGCTTCTTCTTCTTCCTCTTCGGGAGAAGGATCGGGCGTTTTATTTTCTTTGGCAGCCTTGCGGCTCCCTGCTTTCTTCTTACTCACGGAATGAGTCCTCTTCGGTTGGATCAGCGTTGTGGCTCAACCGGGGTCTAGGTGGACGAATCGGCGCGTACCTTACCTACGCGACCCATAGGTTGCAATTCGGGATATAAACTCGACAAAACGAAAACAGTCCAGGCAGTTCTGGCGGAAAAGGTCTGTGATTCAGACTTTCTAAGGGCTGACGGCCAGGATGAAGAGTTCGTAATCCGCCGTTTTAGCACTTCAAAGAAAGGCTGATGACCCGCATCGCTATACTCAGCCTCAGTGCCGGACTTGGACTGGCCTTGATTTCGGGCTGCAGCAGCAGTGCAGACCGGATGCCGAATCAAGCCTTCGGGTATAATGGTGTGGCCGCAGATGGCACCGTTAGGGGCTGGATATACTCAGAAACCGACGCGTCAGTCGCGTCTCTAAGCCTCTATTGCTAAGAGACCCTGGCCCAAGTCAATTGCTTGGGCCGGCCCGACCCCGACCGGAATAACCAGCCACAGGGCTCAACTTGCTTCTAGCCTTAGCCGGCTCAAACCTTTCAATCGCTCCGGCATCACAGCCCGCTGAAGCATTTGCGGCAGTGCCGCTTCGGGCTTGCCGGTCCGCAGAATCGATGGAAAGATATCCCCCAATAAGAACCGTTCTCGGGGATGTATCCGCCTATGAGCCAGATGGTGCGCCTTTCCGACTACCGGCGCCGTGCGTTGGCCCTTCACTTTACGCGTTCCGAACTGAATCAATTGCTAGGGGTCTACTCAACCCAGGTCAAAAAAGGAGAGTGGCGCGACTATTCCATAGGTCACAGCCCTGGATTTGCCAGGTTTTGTATCTACCGTAACAGCCGCGAAGCCACGCCCCTGTACACCATCACCAAATTGGCAACCGAAGGTAAAGCCCGCAGCGCCCAGGCTAAGAAAGGACGCTACATGGTCACCACCCGCCATCGTGTCCTCCGCCAAAGCCACTCCCTGCACCAAGCCTTACGGGTGTTTGATAGCCCTATCAAACTGGTCTCAAATTATTTGAATCGACCCTAGATAAGCTCTCGGGACCCTCCGCGTAACCCACTGAAATGGCATGCAATAACAACATTGCTGCTATGCAACATAGTCTCTTTATTACAAAGCTTTGTAATATTATTACTTACGTGTTCAGAAGAGAAAGGCTTGGCATGGTGCCAGTCTCAGTCTGTACGGAGCTATTGTTATGGATAGACTGACGAACTACCTGCACATCACGGTCTTGGTTTCGACCGTGCTGTTCACCGGCGTTGTCTTCGCGTCGTCCGCCACCGCTATCCTATAAGGCCACCCCCTAGGGTCACTTTACAAGATCACGTGGCGCGCGGCGTCGAGGACGCCCCCCTTTTTCTTGCGTTGGGCAAACGCTAGACCTGATTCAGGTCGTAAAACAAGCCCCTCAAGGCCAAGCAGTCGGATTATCGCGCTTTGGTTGCCCCAAACAAGCACCAGGAGGTGTAATTGCCGTGAGTTGGCGGCGGGGCCTTGCCTAACGCCACGTCCCGGAAGTGCTCTTCGCTGACAGCGCTGACCTCAGGAATCGACTCCATAAAGCAGTCGTCTTTGGCGAAGCCAGCGCCTGTCATCAGATCGGTAAAGTCTTGCGACCTGAAATTCCGGTAGTGGGGTTCGTTGTTGTGCTCATTATCCCAGTCGAGAACAAAGTTGTAGTAGGCGTCGACCTGTGATGCCGAAGGCAGTTCCATGTGGACCATCCGGCCACCAGGCTTGAGCACCCGGTGACACTCAGCTAGCACCTTTTTGGTCGCTGCAACGGCAGTCTCATGAAAGAAGAAGCTCGAGACAATCAGGTCAAACGTGTTGTCTTCAAACGACAACCGTTCTGCATTCTCCTGAAAAAAATGCGCGTTGATATTACGGGCGACAGCACGGGCATGGGCATACCGCAAACATGGCGCCGCCACATCAATTCCGTACAGCTCTGCATCGGGATAAATATCTCGATAGGGAAATAGGTTGTTGCCGATGGTGCAGCCGGTTTCGAGAATCTTCTCGGGCTTGAATTCTGGATCGCGGATCGACAACCATTGGCTTACAGACGCGGCAACACCATTACGCTTATCAAGCTGAATGAGAGACCCGCGGAACACCGCACCGCCGTGGGCATAGACAGCGCCTTGCGCCACATCGCCTTTGGTGTGCTCCTCTTGCCAGCAGCCCGGCATCAAATGCACGTCCATGCTGTCAACGTAGCCCGGCATCTGAAGCGTTGGATCGAGGGTCAACGACCCCACATGCGAATTGGATTGAGCCGCCTGTTCGGCAACGGAAATCATGTCGGGCAGTTGCCGCTCCACTTCGTCACGTACCGACTCCCAAACCATTTCCTGGGCGTTGTAGCGAATACTGCTCCACGTACGGTAAGCGAGATTGCCTTCGATGGCATCGCGAATTTCTTCGCCGTTTTCCGGCTCGCGGCCATGGGCAGCTTCGAACGCCGGCTTAACAGTGGAGTCGTAGGCGTTCTGCATGGTGTTGGAGAGATCACTCAAAACATGCTTACGCAAACGCGAGATATATCCCCGGCGGGCGATTTCGTCGTGGGTCGGGTCAACAAACGTATCGATGTCGCGAATGGCATTCATGGCTTGTCTCCTCAGATCTAATACGATTATCGGACTAGACCAGCGGTCCCGCAACAGAGCGATTGCGTTTCGAACGCTAGACGACGCTTCTCCTGCCGCTTAGGCATCGAATTCAACCAGTTCATAGCGTCCGAAGCCGCTGGGGTTTTTGAGGTACCCGTGCACTTCGGCACGAACGAAAGTGTAATCGGGGTGCGTCACCCAGATATCTTCGGAACGCGGTGTGCCGCTGGGATGAACCGTTGCGTCAGGCCTTGACGGAAAACGATAGTGATGGGCGTCGAACGTTCCCGCGCCCGTCGTCACCCGCTCCGGACCAACGTATTCAAGCGTACCGTTACTAATGCTGAGGAGGGGCCCGCTGCCGCCATCAAGCATTGCCGACGTTAACAATCCACCATCCCGGGACTGGATGCGCTCAGGCCTGCTGTGGTCGTAGACCGGCAGAACCAAAGCGTCGCAGGACAGTGGGTGCGAACCCAGGCTGCGCGCCGGGGACGGCAACGGCAAAATCTGCTCCACCCGGCCCATGTTGGCGTTGAACACCTCGCATTCCGCCTGCGTGTCAGTCACGCGTATCCATCCGCTACCGAGAAACTTGCCCTGAGAATGAAGGCGCACGAAGCAGTCAAGCGGCCGGAAATCTTCGGCCATGGTGTAGGTCACGTCACGTTCGACCCGGCCGTCATCAATCTCGCAGTAAGCCCTCAAAGTGATCTGACCGTCTTCGCGGAAGCTGAAGCTGAACCACTCGCGTCCGCGTTCCTGCTCGTCGTCACCAATGTAGAGAATTTTGCCGCGGATATTTCGAACGAAGGGCGATTTTTTGCCCGTGCCGAGATTCATATTCTGACCACTGGAGCCGCTACGCGCACCGTCTTGCGCGGCGTAAGCGCCACCACTTCCAGCCGCGCTGGCAACTGCGGCCATGAACAACGACCGGCGATCGAGTTGCAACATGAGAGGGCCTCCTTTTGGCTGGCGCGTGACGAATGCAACACCAGGAGGTGTTGGTAAAGTTCCTGAAGACAATAGCGGACCCTGGTGCAGCCCTTACCCGTTGAATTTTACGCTACGTTATCAGCCTTTTGCTTAGAGGCACCGAACAAATAATAGCTCGAGAAGTTATTGTGTTCCGGCGCCTGTCCTTCGCCTTTGGCAAAGGCCAAAAATTCTTCGTCGCCTATACCACCGCGATCAGGAATCCGCACCAGCCCACAGGTTTCAGCCGCAAACCCAGCTCCACTAAGAAGGACGACCCGGTCTTGCTGGCGGAACGCGGCATAATGGGGTTCGTGGTTGTGGTAGGCATCCCAATCAAGGAAGAAGTTGTAATACGCGTCAACTTCCGACGACGGCGGCAGTTCCATATGAATGGTCACACCGCCGGGGGCTAGCAACCGATGTGTTTCAGCCAGTATTTTCTTAGTCGATGGCACAGCAATTTCGTGAAAGAAAAAGCTTGAGACGATGAGATCGAAGTAGCCATCTTCAAAATCCAGGCGTTCCGCAGTTTGTTGCGAATAATGCACAGGAATACCTTGCGCTTCGGCCCGGGCGTGACCGTAGCGCAACACCGGCGCGCCAACATCGATGCCATAAAGTTCCGCCTCGGGAAACGCGCGGTGGTAAGGCAGTAAGTTAGAGCCGATGGTACAGCCGAGATCCAAAATGCGCTTGGGATTAAAATCAGGATACTTGAGTTTCAGATAATGGCCGGTGGAATCGGCCACGCCGCCCTTGCCGGGGTTGCGCGCCTTTTTCAACGCGCCGGAAAACACTTTGGTGCCATGGGCATAGACGGCACCGACCGCCACGTCATCGTTTTTATATTCCGTATGGAAACAACCCGGCATCAAATGAATGTCGAGCGAGCTCACCGCTTTCGGAATTTCAGTGGCGGGATTGAGTCTAAGCGTACCCCCAGCGGGAGAGCGCTCAGCAGCTTCATCGGCCACATCAATCAAATCCGGTAATGCGCGTTCTACTTCACCCTGCACTGAATGCCAGGTCATCTCTTGTGCGTTGTAACGCAACGACGACCACGTGCGGTAAAAATTGACCGGCTGCATGGCTTTGCGCACAGCCAACGCATCACCCGGCGCTTCGCCTGTACGGGCGCGCTCACGGGGCTCAACGGCGGAGTCATAGACGTCACGCATATCCTTTTGCAGATCGAGCATCACGTACTTGCGCAAATGTGATACATACATTTGACGTGAGACCTCGTCATGTGTCGCTGTTGGAATGCTATCGATTGAAGGGAGCGCCGATTCACCGGCGGCCTTTTCTGCCCTGTACATCAGAACCTCCACAGATCGCCCGCCGCTCGGGGAAACCCCAGGGAAACTAATGAGCGGCCGGTCATATTATGTCACTATATCAGGAGCTTGGCCTCCGGATTCAAGTCATTCAGGGCGTTTAGTCCAGGTTTCTAGGCGATTGAGCCACCGCCCTCACGGGTGATGGCCACGACAGACGGCCGCGGCGGCACGCCATTCTTAAAGTCAGGCCAGCGTGTGGCGGGCTTTTCGTAGGTCGAGCCATTGTCCTGAGCCGGATGCTGAACCGAACAAAACAACGTTTCCCCGTCGGGGGTAAAGGCTGGCCCAGTCATTTCCGCCCCAATGGGACATTTGAAGAAATATCTGGTCAATGCACGCGCCGTTCCACGCACCTCTGAGGCCCAAATGCCATCCGCCGTGTCGAAATCCGTCGCGCCATCTGTCGCAATCCAGATCCGTCCCTGAGGATCAAAGGCCATGTTGTCTGGATTGGTGAGCCAGCCATGCTCGGTCACGCCAGGATGATAAGAGGCGCCATAACGGACATCGGACGGATCACCCGCAAGTAGGAATACATTCCATGTGAACACATCCGCGCCATGGTCTGCATTCGCGCCTTCGCCACCGGGTGGAGTCATCTCAATAATATGGCCGCCCCGATTGCGCGCCCGAGGATTAGCCGTATCTACACGGTGCTGCCGCCGGAACGGGTTCTTGGTCAAACTAACAAATACACTGCCAGTCACTGGATTAGTTTTCACATCTTCAGGTCGATCCATGGGTGTTGCCCCCATAAATGAAGCCGCGCGGCGCGTTTCAATAAGAACATCGGCCTGGCTGTGGAATCCATTGCGCCTAGTTAGCGGGCCGTTTCCCCAGACCAAGGGTAGCCATTGCAACCGCCCGTCTTCTTCAAAACGGGCCACATGAAGCGTGCCCTCATCCAATAGATCTTGATTATTAGCCCGGTTCTCTGGGTCGTACTTTCTCGTCGAAACAAATTTATAAATATACTGGTAAGTTTGATCGTCACCGGAATAGACGACCACCCTACCGTCTTTTGCCAAGGCCGTTGTCGCCCCTTCATGTTTAAACCGCCCAAGTGCTGTCCGCTTTTTGGGAACCGAGTTTGGATCGTACGGATCGTATTCGACAACCCAGCCGTAGCGGTTAGGTTCATGGGGCTCTTTTGTGACATCAAACCGATCTAAGAATTTTGACCATGCGTAGCGCAGCTCTTGGGTGAGCCCCATGCTGAGGTGGTTGCTCGTTTCGTCCCCGCCCCGCGGGTCGCCCGCGAAGTAGTAATGGATATTTTCCTCAGCAATCAGACACGTATCCCATGGTGTCTTTCCGCCAGCACAGTTATTGAATGTTCCGATGACCGAACGACCCGTTGGATCTGCAGACGTTTTTAGACGATCGTGCCCTGCTGCTGGTCCGGCAAGCGTCATCACGGGTCCGGAGGCCATCAAACGGCGGTTGTATGCACTATCCTGGACAAAAGACCACAGCCCTGCGCTGTCGCGCATAACCTCCACCACCGAATGACCATGGGCGGCCATCTCAACCTCCATGTGCCGGCGATTGGAAATCTTATAAGGCTGCCCACCGCCCACATCGGCAAACATAAGATCGGTGTTGGTGTATTCATGGTTCACACATAAGAGGCCATGGTTGGCCCGTTCAGATCCGAGTGGCAGCGAGAAATATGCGATGAAGTCATTATTGTAACCGAAGTGTTTAGATTGCGCCTGCGCAGATAGCGCCCCGGGGTCAAATGCCGGTGCGTCAGCAAACAAGGGGTCGCCCCACCGTAACAGCACATCTGCGCGGTAGCCGTCGGCAACATGGTGGGTATCATCAATGCCATGCTCAAGTTCGGCGAAGTCGAGCGACAGGCCCATTGGTAAATCCGGGAGTGATTCTGAGGCAGAATGGGCCGCCAGGCTATCGCTCTGCCCTACCTTTGAGGCCACCAAAGCGGCAGCCGTCGCCGACAACAACGCCCGCCGGGCAAGGCGAGCGCGTTTGTCTTGACTTGCGTTGGGTGAAGCGTCGTTAGTCATGGTTATAAACTTCTTATACCGTGTATCTTCTTTGAGTTTGCTGTAGCTTTGTAGTGTCGTTGCGCAACTCTCACTACAAACTTTGTAATAAATCCCTAAAATAGTAGGGTAAATGCGTAAGTCTGAGAAACTACCTAAGGGGGCAGATATGGCTAATTTACCAGTAATTCTTGGAACTTTTGTACTAATTCTAGCAACAATGGTTAATCCGCAAGGAGCCAGAGCAGATGGCCATACGAGCCTGATTAAACTTGAAGAGATTATTGTCACGGCTACGAAGCGTGCGCAGAGCCTTCAGGAGGTCCCCATAGCTATCACAGTCGTTAATGCCGCCGTGCTTGAACAATCACAGATTAACGACCTGCTAGACCTTCAAACCGTAGTGCCAACATTGCGCGTTACCCAACTTCAAAATTCTGCCCAAGTAAACTTTTTGATAAGAGGTTTTGGTAACGGGGCCAATAATGCCGGCATTGAAGCAGAAGTTGGCGTCTTTATTGATGGCGTTTACCAATCTCGTGCAGCGTCTTCCATACTGGATCTTCCAGAACTTGAGAGAATTGAAGTACTTCGAGGCCCACAATCAAGTATTTACGGAAAAAATGTGTCTGTGGGGGCAATTTCAATCACAACAAAAGCCCCAGAATTCGAATTTGGTGGAATGGGTGAGCTGACCTATGGCAATTATGACCAGATGATCGGCAAGGCAAGTATTACGGGCCCAATTTCTGACAAAGCAGCATTCCGCCTCTCAGGCTCCATCAATCAGAGAGATGGCTACTATACTAATACGGTCACAAATGGAGATGTTAACGATCGAGATCGTTTTTCATTGCGAGGTCAGGTTCTAATAGAGCCATCTGACGCTTTCACAATCAAAGTGATTGCTGACTATAATAAGATTAATGAAATTTGTTGCGGGGCTTCTCAGCTTTTTAATGGGATACTCACACAGGTGATTGGCGCCCCTTTTCCTTTTGGACTTGGAGAACCAATAGGAAACCCCGCTAGGCTGTTTGATCGTGAAGTTGCCTATAGTTATGACCCAAGCAATAAACTTGAGGGTAAAGGGCTATCGATAACTGGCGAAGTAGATCTTGGCTTTGCCGACTTTACATCGATAACAGCATACAGAGAGCAAACAAATAATAGTGACAATACAGTAGATTTCTCGGGAGCAGATATCGTCGATCTGCTTCAATATCAGAAGTTTGAGACCTTCACGCAAGAATTCAGGCTAACCTCCAAAGATGATGGGGATCAACTTGACTGGCTCCTTGGCGCCTACTACTTCGACGAAAGCGTACCAACATGCTGTAGGGCAATCACCTTCGGCACGGACACATTCAACTTTGCGAATGCTTTGGCTGGCGGGCAGCTTCCTGGATTACAAGCTTTGCTTGGTTTGCCCCCAGGCTCATTTTTCAGGAACGACACCGGTATTGTCGATAATTATACCCTTGACGACAAGTCGGTACAGGTTTTTGCAAACGCAGACTTTCACGCATCTGAGAAATTAACTTTCTCCATTGGTGGCGCTTACATTGATTCGAAGAAAACTGCCACATCGAACGTTGTGATGAATGACGTGTTTTCCAGTTTAAACTTCCCTGCAATTGGTCAAGGAGTGATAACGCAGACGATAATAGGACAGCAATATGCAGCGCTAGGAGTGGATGCCACCAACCCGGCAGCTATCGCCGCGATAGAAGCCATTGCACCCGGAACGTTTGCGGCAATATCTGGTGGAGCGGGAGCCTTTGCGGCAGCAAATAGAAATAATCCCGCAGTCAATCCACTCCTTGCATTCGTGCCACTTCAATTTTTCCCGGTGCCTGTTAATTATCCGAACGCCAATGAAACGGGAGTGCTGAGTGGTGATAAAATTACCTATCAAGCACGATTAGCTTATGACTTCACGGATACATTCACAGGCTATGTCAGCTATGCAACCGGTTGGAAAGCTGGGGCCATTAATTTGTCGTCAGACTCAAGGCCTCCCTCTGCTAATTCAAGGGGACGATTCGCACGACCTTCCGACGTGAGTGTGATTGAACTTGGTCTTAAGAGTAGCTTTGACCGAGGTTACTTCAACTTAGCGGTTTTTGAGCAGGAGGTGAAAGATTTTCAATCCAATCTATTCACAGGCGCCGGCTTTGAAATTTCCAACGCAGGTAGCGAAGTGCACAAAGGTTTTGAGATTGATACGGCATTCGCACCGACAGAAGCCCTTGTTATTGCATCATCAGTTATCGTAATGGATCCAAAATATAAATCTTTCCTTGGAGCGCCTTGTCAAGCATTCGATGTAGCGAGATGCGGTGCTGGTCAGTCATCTAGAGATTTGAGCGGGACAAAACCTGGTGGCATCCACGAAATCAGCTGGTCCACATCCGTTACTTACTCACACGAGTTTAATAGTGGTTTATCGGGGTTCTTAAGGGGTGAATATCTCTACGAAAGCAACGTTGACGTCGTAGATAATGTTCCAGCCTTTGCCGTAGGAAGCCCGCTTGCTCAACGTCAGGTTAACAATCTTAATGCTAGTGCAGGGTTAGAGATGGATAACGGAATAGAATTTGTGCTGTGGGGCCGGAATCTTACAAATGACAATAACCTTCTCAGCGCATTTCCAACAGTTATTCAAGAAGGTAGCTATAGCGGTTACCTTAATGCACCGCGTACCTACGGTCTAACTGTACGCAGCAGATTCTAAGAATGTGTTCCACGCGGCCATTAGGCCGCCTATGAATGTGCCAATAAGGGAAACCAATTGTTAGTGGACTGTCACGCGAGCTAACACAGTCCACCCAAATTCTTTCTGCCTGGCTGCGTTGGCCGAGATCACGGATGGGGTGCAAGAATTTAATCCAACATGGCTTGCCATGGTATGGCTTTAGTCAGTTATTCCCACTCAATAGTGCCGGGAGGCTTGGATGTGACATCATAGGTCACACGATTAACGCCCTTCACCTCGTTGATAATGCGGTTTGACACACGACCCAAGAACTCCATATCAAAGTGGAAGTAATCTGCTGTCATACCATCTGTCGATGTGACTGCCCTGAGTGCCAAGGCATAATCGTAAGAGCGGCTATCACCCATCACCCCAACCGTGCGCACTGGCAGAAGCACCGCGAACGCTTGCCAGATTGAATCGTATAGACCAGCGTTTCTGATCTCCTCAAGATAAATCGCGTCCGCCTTGCGTAAAGTATCCAACTTCTCTTTAGTGATCTCTTGGCCTGGAATGCGAATTGCCAATCCTGGCCCTGGGAACGGGTGCCGCCCAACCATCGTGTCCGGCAAACCCAGTTCGCGTCCAAGGTCACGAACCTCATCTTTGAATAGATCACGCAAGGGCTCGACCAAATCCATATTCATCCGGTCCGGTAAGCCGCCGACGTTGTGATGAGATTTAATCGTAACGCTTTGCCCTCCCGCAAAAGACACACTCTCAATCACGTCGGGGTATAAAGTGCCCTGTGCCAGGAAGTCTGCCCCACCTATTCTCTTAGCCTCCGCTTCAAAAACATCAATGAACGTTGCACCGATAATTTTGCGTTTCTCTTCCGGGTCCGTCTTTCCCGCAAGCTTGCTGAGGAACAGGTCTTCGGCGTCGTTCAAGACGAGATTAATATTGAATTGATCGCGAAACACTTCGATCACTTGCTCGGTTTCACCAGCCCTCATCAAGCCATGGTCTACCAACACACAGGTTAACTGATCGCCAATGGCTTCATGCAACAGCGCCGCCACTACTGAAGAATCGACGCCGCCTGAAAGCCCACAAATTACCCGACCCTCGCCAACTTGGGCCTTCACCGCAGCGATAGCCTGTTCCTTGAACGCGGCCATCGTCCAGTCGCCAGAAGCACCACAGATTTTATGAGTGAAGTTTTCGATCAGCGCTGCACCCTGCGGGGTATGAACTACTTCTGGATGGAACTGTACGCCATAGAATTTACGCGCCTCGTCCGCGATCGCCGCAAAAGGCGCGCCGTCAGAGGTCCCCACAACCTTAAATCCGTCCGGCAATACGTTCACACGATCACCGTGGCTCATCCACACTTGCTCGTGGTCACCCTGAACCCAAACATTATCAAATAACGCGCAGCTAGCCGTCACATCGACAAAGGCCCGACCAAATTCGCGATGATCGGCGTCTTCGACCTGGCCACCAAGTTGAGCAACCATTGTTTGCTGGCCGTAACAAATTCCGAGGATTGGTAGGCTCATCTCGAACAAGCCCTGGGGGAGCCGGGGTGTGTCATCACCAATAACAGAGGCAGGGCCACCGGACACAATAACACCGAGCGGGTCATACCGTCGAATGCTGTCTTCTGTGACTTTGTTGAACGGATGCACCTCAGAATAAACACCGCTTTCGCGCACGCGCCGAGCAATCAACTGGGTTACTTGAGACCCAAAGTCGATGATAAGGATACGGTCAGTCATAAACCCTCAAGCCAATAAGACGGTTTGGTTTTAAGGGCTCGGGGAAACAGGGTCAAAGGCTCAAACGTCATGCCTTCTCACGCTCAAGAACCGCAATGAAAAAACCATCAGTGTGATGCCGCCGCGGCGACAAGCGCAGGTATTTCCCCCGCCCAGGATATCGTGTGCCAAGAACGCGCTTCCACACATCGCCCACGGAGAGTGCCCGGAAATGTTCATGCCGTTCTAAAAAGTCGGTAATCCGGTCTTCGTTCTCCTGCCGCAAAAGGGAGCAAGTGACATAGACCAACCGTCCTCCCGGCTTCACCATGCGGCTCCCTTGAGCCAGAAGCGCATCTTGCGTGGTGATATGCCGGTCGAGGTCTTGCGGAGATAGGCGCCAGCGGGCATCGGGCTGACGGCGCCACGCTCCGGTACCCGAGCAGGGCGCATCAATCAGCACCCGGTCAAAACTCTTGCGGCGCTTATGCAGCCAGTTGGTGTTGGCGCTGTCGAGCACTCGGGTGGTCACGGAATATACCCCGGCCCGCTTGAGCCTCGGTTTCGCCTTGTTCAGCCGTCCGGCGTCACTGTCAGTTGCGATAATACGCCCGGACCCGCCCATGGCCCCAGCCAACGCCAAAGTCTTGCCGCCAGCTCCAGCACAGAAATCAAGCACTTCATGCTCTGGATGCGCCTCCGTCATCATCGTCGCAATTTGCGACCCCTCATCCTGCACTTCTATGAGGCCGTCAGTGAATGCCTTGATGTTGCCTAACGTGGTCCGGCCAGTCAGCCGCAAGCCGACCGTTGAGTAAGGCGTATTTTCTACCGCTAACCCATCACCTTCAAGCATCGCCCGCGCTGCCGCTCGATCAACCTTGATGGTGTTAACCCGAAGATCGACCGGAGCTTCGTCGCTCAGCGCACTCACTTCTGTTTCGGCCTGGTCACCATAGAGGTCGGTGAAGTAAGGCCACAGCCAGTCGGGACACTCAGCCTTCACATGGGCCGGGGCCTCGGATGGATCGCGACTGGCTAGAGCAGATAGCCGGTCCTTTTCGTCACCGGTCAACGCACCGGGGGCATAGGTTTCGCCTGAGCATAATGAAGTGAGCGCCGTAAGCTCTAGCTCCTCATTGACAAGGCCGTCCGCCAATACGCGCAAGCGTACCGGAGTAGCATTATCCTCTAGCCACCATGCAAACCGCGCCCGATGACGGACAATACGCCAAACTCGGTTTCCAATCGCGCGGCGGTCCTTGGAACCGATATAGCGCCTATTGCGAAAATAATGCCGCACCACGCCATCACTAGGCGCGGCGCTGTCTTCCATGGCCGACAACAGTTCGATTGCGGCTTGCAGTCGCGCGCTGGGAGTCATAAGGCGGATATCCGGTACGGGCGCGGGGCCCTAATCAAAATCGGTCCGGTAATTGGGCGCCTCTTGTGTGATGGCAACGTCATGCACATGGCTTTCGCGGTAACCGGATGCCGTTATACGGCGAAAAACACATTTCGTTTGCATGTCTGCGATGGTTCCATTGCCGGTATATCCCATGGCCGCTTTGAGGCCACCGACGAGTTGGTGAACCACAGCATTCACAGGCCCCTTGTAAGGAACACGGCCCTCTACACCTTCCGGCACATACTTCATATTATCGGCGACGTCCTGCTGGAAGTAACGGTCCGCCGATCCACGGGCCATGGCGCCAAGGGATCCCATACCGCGATAAACTTTGTAGGTGCGGCCCTGGAACAATATGACCTCGCCCGGACTTTCTTCTGTACCCGCCAGCAAAGAGCCAATCATGACGCAATCAGCCCCGGCCGCGATCGCCTTGGCTATATCACCTGATTGTTTAATACCGCCATCAGCTATCACTGGAATACCGGCCTTCTGAGTCGCTTCGGCCACCTCGAGAACAGCGGTGAGCTGAGGGACTCCGACACCAGCAATGATACGGGTCGTGCAAATAGAACCCGGTCCGATACCGACTTTGATCGCATCTGCGCCAGAATCAATGAGGGCCATTGCCCCCTCAGGGGTCGCGACGTTCCCAGCAACCACCTGGGCATAATTACTTTGCTTTTTGATGGCTTCAACAGCGTCAAGCACGCCAGCGGAATGACCGTGCGCCGTGTCGACCACAATAACGTCAGCGCCCGCGTCAAGCAGGGCGCCGGCACGGTATAATCCATCATCTCCGACACCGGTTGCCCCAGCAACACGCAGTCTGCCTTGTTCGTCTTTAGAGGCATCCGGATGGGCTTGCGCTTTTTCAATATCCTTGACCGTCACCAGCCCGATACAACGATAGGCTTCATCAACCACGATGAGCTTCTCAATCCGATGCTGATGAAGGAGTCTCTTCGCCTCTTCGCGGTCAACATTATCTGGAACCGTGACCAAATTTTCTTTGGTCATGAGATGACTGACCGGCTCTACGGGATTGGATGCAAAGCGCACATCGCGGTTGGTCAGGATTCCTACCAGCTTACCACTGTCCCGCTCTACTACCGGGATCCCGGAAATCTTGTGCTCTTCCATCAGACCGAGAGCATCACTCAAGGTCTGATCCGGGAAGATGGTCACGGGGTTAACCACCATTCCAGATTCAAACTTTTTGACCTTACGGACTTCGCTTGCTTGGTCCTCTGCGCTCAAATTCTTATGAATCACGCCAATACCGCCAGCCTGCGCCATGGCGATGGCTAGGCGATGTTCTGTTACCGTGTCCATGGCAGAGGAGATAAGGGGTACACCGAGGCTGACGGACTTAGTCAGACGCGTCGACGTGTTAGCCTGGGAGGGGAGCACACTTGAGGCGCCTGGAACAAGCAGCACGTCATCGAACGTGTACGCTTCGGCGAAAGACATATGTCTGGGCTCAAGCTCCGTCGGAAAAAGTTGCGGGGTTATGGCATACTTCTACCGCCCCCTCAAGGCACAGAAGCAGTCTTTCGCCTAACCTTTGAAACCTGTGGCAACCACATACATTTCGGCAGAACCTTTGCGGCTGGCTGGGGGCTTGGCATGGGTCACTTTGGCGCATTTTGCCCTCATGACTTGCAACAACTCAGCCTCCGTTCCGCCTTGAAAAACTTTACAGACAAAAGCCCCACCGGGAGCCAGAACATCTTCGGCAAAGGCCCAGGCGGTTTCAGCGAGTCCGATGATGCGCAAATGATCTGTCCGATTGTGTCCAGTGGTCGGTGCGGCCATATCGGAGAGCACGATATCAGCCTTTCCGCCCAGCGCTTCTTTTAGGCGGTCGGGCGCGTCAGCGCCCATAAAATCGAAATGGAGACACGTGGCACCCGGTACCTCATCCCATTCTTGAATATCGAGCGCAACCACCTCGCCTTTGTCACCAATCCGCGTAAGTGCCACTTGCGTCCAACCACCAGGAGCGGCACCAAGATCAATCACCCGGGCACCTTTTTTCAAGAATTCAAAGCGGTCGTCCAATTCAATCAGCTTGAATGCGGCCCGAGACCGGTAGCCAGCGGCTTGAGCCTGGCGAACATAAGGGTCATTAAGCTGACGCCTAAGCCATTGGGTGGATGAGGATTTGCGCCCGCGTGCTGATTTGACCCGCACCGAGAGGCCGCGGCCACCGGCCGCATCTCCAGACGCACCGCGTTTCTTAGTCACTCCGGAGCAACCGAAGCGGTTTGTTGCGTGCCGGTAGACTGCAGCATATCCATCAACATACCCTCACGCAGGCCGCGGTCTGCGACCCTCAGGTGTCCCACCGGCCAAAGCCCACAAATGGCTTCAAGAATTGCGCAACCGCCGAGGACCAGGTCGGCGCGCTGCCAGCCGATACAGGGTTCTGCCGCGCGCTCCTGCAACGACATCTTGCACAGGGCCCGGCTGTGCCCCGTAAGCGTTTCAAAATCGAGGGTAATGCCATCGACAGCGGTGCGGTCATAGCGCGGTAAACCGAGGTGGAGCGCCCCCAGGGTGGTCACAGTCCCAGAGGTGCCTATCATCTGCGCTTCACCGGCTATGATACGATTAGCAATACCATGCATTTGCTCGAATGGGTGCAATAACCGCGCCACCCGACTGCCAACTTCTTCGTACGTTCGCTCGCATAAATCGCCCCCACCGCAATCTTCTGCAACTGTGACCACGCCCAGAGGCATGGATATACAGCCCAGAATTTCCATGTCTCGAGCGCTTTGAGCGTCCTGGACGGCTTCAATCTTGACGAACAGCACCTCCGTACTGCCGCCACCGATATCGAAAATAACGGCGTAGGGCACATCCGGATCAATCAGGGATTTGCATCCCTTAAGCGCCAACCCTGCTTCTTCGTCAGCAGAAATAATCTCTAAGACAATCCCTGTTTCTTCAGCAACACGCCCGATGAAGTCGTCGCAATTGTCCGCGCGCCTACAAGCCTCTGTCGCGACGTGCCGGGAGTTGGTCACACCACATCGGTCCATTTTTTCGGCGCAGCTTTTGAGCGCTTCGACGGTGCGGTCCATGGCCGCTTTGGACAGACGGCCTGAACCGCTTAGCCCTTCGCCAAGGCGGGTGATGCGAGAGAATGAATCGACGACGGCAAAATCTTGCGCATTGGGATGGGCAACAAGCATGCGGCAATTGTTAGTGCCGAGATCTACGGCAGCCATTACAGCGTCCGGCCGGCCCGCACCTTGCGGCGCGCCCGGGCGGCTTAGGTCTCCATCAGCCGGCCTCATTGGCCCTTTTCGCCGACGGCTATGTGAACGCGCCACGCGTATCCTTTCGGTATACTGCTGCGCGATACAATCCGCGCTACAGGTTTTCCATATATTATCATGCTAACGCCGGTGTAGAGGGTGCGGCAAGGACCGAAACGTGTTCAGGTGTCCAAGAAAGTCCGAAAGTGTGTGCAAACTTCTGCAGTGTGCAGGTCCAGCAAGCCCTGGCCCATATAGGGTATATCGACGCGTTTGCCTTTTTGTAGATAGTTCACTGTAGCGGAAGATTTTTCACCTTGAGGATCGGCAGAACATAGCACAAGGGTGGGCTGGGTTACCTTTGGCAGCCATTCTCTGAGATTCACATTGAACGCAGCTCGATGACCCCACCAGGATTGGGGTCCTCCCCGTTGAATCTCTGCAAAGTGCCGCGCAAACAGCGCAAGCGGGTAAGGCTGCCGCGCACCCGCTTTCAAATGTGCCCACCATTTCGATAAATGGCCGCCTTCCCAATCGTAAACGTCTGGCTTGTATGTAGAGCGTTCCTGCGCAAGTTCGTCATCGGTGTACAGCGGCGCGCCGAACAAGATCAGGCGGCGCACCTGGTGCGGCCGTGCTAATGCGAGCGCCACGGCAATTTTCGAGCCGGTAAAGAAGCCAAATACGTCTATCGGGCCAAACCATCCCAACCCGTCAATCACCGCGCCGTGGCTGGCTGCGTAATCTTCGATTTCAGGTGGTGTTTCCCGTGGGTCAGACTCACCGAACCCTGGGGTATCACCTGCAGCACAAGCACGATCTGCCCCCATGTCCGAGACCACGGCCGCCATGGCGACACTCGAAGAAGGACTTTGATGAATGCAGTAAAGCGGGGGGTTTTCTGTTTGAACGGTTGGTTGCTTATGGCGAACGTGAAGCTGCCCTTCGGGACCATCAATATACCGTCTCGTGACACCTGGGTAAGGTCGCCAGAACCGGAGATCGTCATCACTAACCATGTGTCATTGTGACGGTTCGTCAACCCCAGTTAAAGGTACTTCCAGCACAATTCGAAAGGCCTGGATAACGACCAACGTGATGAGGGCCGCCATCAGTGTGTAGACACCCGCATAACCGAACTGGCCTAGCACGACGCCCGCAATCAGCGTGCCAACAATGCGGCCAAACAACTGCATGGATGACGCCAATCCCTGAACCGTACCCTGCATACCGTTTGGGGCGTGCCGCGAGAGCACGCTGATCAATATGGTGCCCCAAAGCGGGCTAGACAGAGACAGAAGGAACAACCAAGCAAAAGCCCATGCGGTGCTGGACGTCACGATAAAGCCACACAAAGCAATTACGTCGATGGTTGAAGCGATAGCCAAGGTCCTTTCTTCGCCAAAGCGCTTCGTCATTGGTCCGATAATACCGAATGTTGTGATGAGGAAGGCCACGCTCAGAACCGCAAACCCAAAACTCACATCTTGGGGCGTCCAGTCTATAGAAATGCCCCAATACGGATACGCCAACTGCTCGGCATTCATTTTAAAGCCGCTGATCATGATCATCGCAACCAGCGGCCAAAGTGCTGGCGTTGCAAACACGGCACGCAGTTGACCGCTTTGTGATCCCTTGCTCGGTGTTTTACCGCCTTGTGCGCCATCAGCCTGTTTTGGTTCTGGAAGAAAAAAGAAAATGCTTATCGCCGCTAAAACAGACAATGTAGCCGCCGCCAGACAGGGTAGCGTTTGTGAAAAAGTCGCCGCATCGTCGCCCATAAGAATGCCGCCAATAGCAGGCCCGATAGCCAAGCCAATACCCATGGCGCCGAACACCTGCCCCATAGATTTCGCCCGATTTTGCCCTCCTCGCGCAACGGCGACATAAGCAAGTGCAATAGACACGGAACCGTGAAAGATGCCTTGCATCACACGGGTGGCATACAGGGTCACCAATGAATCGGCATAGGCGAATGCTATGAATGTGACCGCCGTTCCGCCCAGCGTACACGTCAATGCGCGACGCCGGCCGATGCTATCGCTCAAGCGCCCCCACAACGGATTGCCAACAATGCCGACCAGCGGCATCAACGTAAACAGCAGTGCTACTTCGAACTCTGACGCGCCATAGCGTTGACCAAGAAACGGCAGCATTGGAACGACTAGGCTGACAGGAATAGCATTGATCGCGACAGCCGCTAGAAGGATGGGCATTAGTGATATTTTCCTAAATTAAGTGCGCAACCATGACCGCCAGTCGGGAGGGGTGCAATAGGCCGGCATCTAGTGGCCGTGTATCGGTTGAGTCAGTCCTTGCTCAATTTACGGACAAACTAGGAAAGATCGATGTTGAAAGTCTGCATGCCCAAGTGTTCTGGGCGCGCCTCGCTTCTCGTTACGAGTGTGGTATTATATGTATCTACCGCCGAGCCTCTATTTGACTGGTGCCTGCTGGGGGATAGTTTAATGGTAGAACTGCGGACTCTGACTCCGCCGGTCGTGGTTCGAATCCACGTCCCCCAGCCAACTTTGATAAGTCGCCCGATTGACCATCAAATCGAATGGCGAACGCAAGCTGCACTCTAGCTTTTTGCCCCTAAGCGCCAAGTTCGAAAACACGAAAGCGATCAGTTCCCGCTTTTGCTCGGTTTTCGAACTGTTGAAGATATCGGCAGCCCTTGATGCCAAAGAAATCAAGCTTTCCAGCGTCATTCTAAACTCATCCCGACCTTTGCCATGCTGTTCAATACGCATGCGCAACTCTGTTTGTTGCTGCTTAAGCTGAAGCGCTTTTTTGTCGTATTCA
>JAQWRV010000004.1 GCA_029243545.1 Rhodospirillaceae bacterium | reverse complement strand
CCTGGTAGATCAACCACATCAACCATGCGGCCGTCAGCCGTCGTAAATGATCCGGCGCGCCTTTCGACAGTAACGCCGGGATAATTGCCCACCTTTTGCCGGCTTCCCGTCAGCGCATTGAAAAGCGAACTTTTGCCGCTGTTGGGATTCCCAACCAGCGCCAAACGAAGATTGTTGTCCATCGTTTACGGAACCGAATTGGTGTCGTGTGTCGATTCGACAAGAATGACAGCAGCATCAGTAGGCCTTAAAGCAATCAGCCGGTCACTCACCTGCACCGCTAATGGGCCACCGAAAATTCCTTGATGGCGAATCTCCACAGCCGCACCTTCTTCAAAACCAAGATCAAGCAGCCGGTGTTCCAACGAGCCCTCCGTGTCATTCACGGCAGGATTATCGTCGCCACCGACCCGAACGATTCGGCTGCGCTGCCGGTGCGGCAAGCGACTGAGGGAAATAGGTTTTTCAGGCTGCATCAGCGAACGGGCCTATGAACAATAGCATTCATGTTGAGAATGATTCGCATTACTAATACCCGGCAGAGGCTGGGTCTAGTTCTTTTTTGCAACTCATTCGCATTTTAATGGTTTTAACGGTCCACAGGAGCGCTGGCTTTAACGGGTGTCACACCGTCTAATTGCCTCAGTTTCTCAGGTATTTCGCTAGGGTGGCGGCTTTAACATGATCAACAACCGATCTATGTCTGCTTCCGTGAGGGTCGGTAGGCGGCTGGCCAGGCGGTTGGCCAGCTCGGTAGCTTGTGGGCTGAGACCGCCGGTGTAGAGCGTCACTTTAGGCCGTGAGTGCGCTGCCAGATGCTTAATATCCTCCGCTTCATCCCAAGTGAGATCAAGGTGGCCACAAATCTCGAGTACGAGTCCCGGACCCGGCTGCCCACGGCGGCCGTGTTCAAGCGCAGACAAATACGCGGGGGAGACATTAAGCCGCTGTGCAAGATCTTTTTGGGTTATGCCGCGGTCGGCGCGCAACACTCTGAGGCGGGCACCAAAAGGAGTCATGGTCTGTTTCTCTTCGCTTTGCGCATAAGAATATAGAGCGCGCCCGTTCCTCCGTCCTTGGGCCGGGCGTCTGTCACAGAAAGCACCAACGCCCGAAAAGCAGGCTCGTTGAGCCACCGCGGCACGGCAGCTTTGAGACGACCAACCCCCGTCCCAAGACCACCATCAGCGTGCTTACCTTTACCGGTAATAACCAATACACAACGCGCACCGGACACCTGGGCCGCATTAAGAAAACCAAGCAACCGCCGATGAGCAATTTCGAGCGTCAGACCATGAAGGTCAAGGCGCATATCGATATCCAATCGCCCGCGGCGCAAGCGAGCGGCGGTGCGGCGATCCGTCCCGCCAACCTGCCCTACTTCAAGGCGCGGCAAGTCGGCCGGTGCCGGCACACGTTCGGGCACCTTTTCCGTGGCCACAGTGTTGGCTTTGAAGGACGAGCTGTGCCCTGCAAACACTTTTACAACATGGCGAACCGGGTCTTTTTCTAACTCTTCTGGCCACACTGTACCAGCCGGCGTCCGGGCTTGCGGTTCTAAGTTTTGCCGGCGGTGCACCGGCCGTACAGCTGACATAGTATTTGTCCACAACGCGCGTTCCGCATCACTAGTTGTACGGCCTCTTCGCTTTTGACTCATGAATTATGCCGATGCCGGAGTTTTGGCTCTCATCGCCAAATCATATGGCGATGTTGTCTTCACGGACAACACCCTTCAGAGACGCTTCATTGGGAGATGATTTGAACTCGGCATAGATTTCAGCGCCTTCAATATCCATAACGGGTAACAAACGCACGTCAATCGCCACCGGGTGAAACGTAGCGGGTCTTCGGCATATAATTCAAAGTAAGAGCGAGGCCGCCCAGTTTCCACAAGACATTCCAGTTGTGAAGGTTGTCTGTGGCGGCGTAGATGGCACGTCGGTAAGCCCTTTGCGATATCCAGGAGCAGACCGAAAAAAGATAAACCAGGACTCCAAGCGCGATGGCCAAGGTGCTCAGCAACAGATCAAGCAGCACCATAGCCCCTGTCGCCAGGAGTAAAATGATGGGCAGGGGGGCAACGTTTTCACATGGACTAAACACAGGGCTTTTGGGTGCATTGAGACGGTCGAAGTCAATGAAAATGCTGATGCGATCAGCCTGATATGATTCGATTAGACGGCCATATAGCGCCCGGTCGCAGCATTTTTCCCCTTTGGTGGCCATTTTCGTCTCAAACCCTTCCGTAGCGGGGCGGCAGGCCCAACGTTTAACAACGCCTTAGGCGACTATAAAGCACTTCCTTCGGATAGAGAGGCGGGGGAAGGCGGTACGATCACTGTGCGCGGCAACATCAGGTAGTATCGCCCCGTGGATTTCATCCGCCCAGCCTTCATAAAAGCGTCTTCGCCCGCGCCCCAAAAAAAATCGCCGCGCACGGCGCCCCTTATGGCAGATCCCGTATCAAGCGCAACAACCAGGCGGTCTAGTGATTTTCCGTCC
>JAQWRV010000021.1 GCA_029243545.1 Rhodospirillaceae bacterium | reverse complement strand
GCCGACGTTCCCTATTGCGGTCTTGCCTCCCGCAACATGGCCGATGTCTTCCTGGTACGGGACGGCACAACCCACTACGCCGCGCGGGTTTGGCGCAATGACTGCCAAACGGAAGACGAAATCGCATTTCAGACCGACTTTCTCGCCCATTTGTCGGGCAATGGGCTTTCGGTCCTCACGCCGGTGCCGCGCACGGACGGCACCCTTTATTTTTCCATTCCCGCTCCGGAAGGGCAGCGCTTTGCGGCGCTCTTTCACTGGGTTGACGGTGAACTCTTGGGCTTCAGCGAGAAGAACCAACCTTACAAGACAGCCGGGGAACTCATCGGTGGCATCCACAAATTGGGCGAAGACTTCCGGCCGAAAACCAAACGCCCGTTCGACTTGGCCGGCAAGATCCGCGGTCCGATTCCGAAGCTGCGCCAAATGGCCTCCCACCGGCCTGATGACCTGGCGTTCTTCGAGGCCGCAGCAGACGCCGTTTGCGAACGTGTTTCGGCGTTGGACGAAGAAGACGTTCCTACAGGATTCGTGCACGGGGACTTTCATGCCGGGAATGCCTGCCTCACCGCTGACGGCACCGTCGTTCTTTTCGATTTCGACTGCTGCGCCACCGACTGGCTCTGCCGCGACTTGATCTGTTTCGAGTGGGGTAACCATTTGGTCGGCATCGACCAGACTTATTCGGATAGCTACATCGAAGGTTATGAGTCGGTCCGGCCCTTGACTGACGCTGAACGGAAATGCTGGCCGTTGATGTGGGCCGCCCAGGAATTGTACTACCTCGCCGCCGTGGCCGACGTCATGGAAGTGGCCGGCACCGCCCATATGAGTTTCAAAGGCTTGGACCACGCCTTCGCAGCCATCCGCTCGACCGTGGAGGCGGCAGAGATCATGTGAGAGAAAAATAGCCGGGTTCAGTCCTGATCCGGCGAAAGTTGGTAAATCCAGAGGTGCATACAATCTAGCCGTTGACCTGTTCAAGGCGAAACACACAGATGATCGGCTGCGTAGTAGCGGCATCAGGTAGCTCTAATACATAACCTGGTAGTGAGCCCCGGTGTTATTACACTGGGGCTCATTCAATTTCACACCCTTACATTCAAGCAACACTCCGTTGTTACCCCCAGTGTTACCCCGGAGCGTTTGGGCCACCAGGCGATTCTCACTAAGTATTTGAAAAGAATGGTGCCCAGGGGCGGAATCGAACCACCGACACGCGGATTTTCAGTCCGCTGCTCTACCAACTGAGCTACCTGGGCTCCGAGGGGCGTACCCCGCCAAAGCCGCTAAAGGCCCTGGGGAGGCGGCTTTATAAAAGAGAGTATAGGGCCTGTCCAGCGCACCTCACGTCGTCCGGGTCGCCATTACACCCCCTCATTGTCCTCAGAGACAAGGCTCGGGTCATTGGGATCAGCCACTTCTTCGGTGGGCAAGCGATACTTGCCTGTGAGCCAGCCCGCTAGATCGAGGTCT
The DNA here is from genome assembly GCA_029243545.1 of Rhodospirillaceae bacterium. Classification (GTDB taxonomy): domain Bacteria; phylum Pseudomonadota; class Alphaproteobacteria; order Rhodospirillales; family Rhodospirillaceae; genus JAQWRV01. The sequence continues at coordinate 8,230 of JAQWRV010000021.1, read as the reverse complement.
GAGCAGCGTTCGGAGCAAAAAGGACGGAACCGGGGCGCCACTGCTTTGCCGCAGCGGGGGCATTCATCGGCCGTCACCCGCACACCATCTGGACGGCTTGTCGCACTGTTCGCATCTGATTCGGAAGCCATGCTTTTCTCTTAGGTCTCAATATCAAACTTACTCTTGGGCCAACCCTTAAGGCTGCTCGACGCTGACTCTAATGTTATAGGCATCTTGAGGGTGGATTCAGCCTCGTCAAGGGCAGGCCTCAGGCGCCCCTGCAAAAGAGCAATGACGTCAGCGTGGGCTTTGAGCGTTAGCCGGGTGGCATTTTCCCCTAGCCCCTGGTGCAAACAACGCCGCAACGCGGTATAGGCGACTGCATCTAAAGTAGGCTCAGACGCATTGGGTGAGGCAAGAAAATAGTGAGCAAGCGAGGGGCGTAAACGCCGCCGGTTCAGTTCTATACGGCCTTCGGGGGTTAAACCTGCAACCTGGGTGGGTACGGGATCTCTAGCAACGAGTTGTTTGAGTTTCTCAACCACAGCCGTTCGCCCGCGAGATGGAATAAGATCCACGATAATGGGTCCAGCAACGGCGCGGAGGCGCAGTTCCTCGGCCAGTTTCGAAATCGCAGCAAGATTGGCTTCGCCGGCAGGCATGGGCCCGGCATCAATATCCACAGCCGTGAAGGCCGCTGTCGGTTCAATGATGAGCTTGCCGCCGCCGTGAAACGGCACCACTGGCGCAAGTGCACGTTCGATAGCTTCCTCGACAGCATAGTAGTCAAACAGATCATCGCGCGCGGTCCAGTTGCTTATGGACAGCGCGGAACTCAACATCGCGTTCACCGTTCCATCCCGGTCAGGTGACGCCAACACAACATGAGTCAGGGTCTGCGCATATGTTTCAACACACCACGCGATGATGTGCTGGGCGGGCGTAATCAAGCCTGGGCCAGTTGGTATGTCTGATTTTGCAAGTTGCTTTGCATCAGCAAGACGAACCTTCGCGCCTTTGTCTCCGTGTGGCGGTTGGACAATTTTGACGTTTACCTCTTGCCCTTCGGGCGGTGGCCTCCCACCGCAGGGCATGAATGCAGGCCGCTCCAAACTGATCTCGACAAAGACAGAACTGGCATCGGGCAACGGTGCGCCAACTCTTCCGCGATACAAGGCACCCGCTCCGGGTTCCCCGTTGCGATGATGATGTACTTCAACCACGTCGTCCCCGGCGAGCACAGCAACGCGGGTCTCACCTGGACTGCGATCAATCAGGAGGGTGTCAATCGCTATCACGAGCGAGCGAACCAAGATGTTCTGAGAGCAAGTTTTCGGCAACGTTGAGGCACAGACCAACAACGTTTGAATACGATCCGTTGATACGTTTTACAAATGCCCCTGCCCGGCCCTGAATACCATAAGCGCCAGCTTTGCCCTGCCACTCTCCACTGGCCATATACGCCGAGATTTCATTGTCGGTTAAACGTTTAAACAAAACCTGCGTCATCACCACACGACTCCATTGGCCCTGCGGCGAAATAATTGCGATACCGCCATATACCCGGTGACGCCGGCCGGAGAGCAGCCGTAAATATGCTCGCGCGTCTGTTTCGTTGTCCGGTTTCGGCAAAACACGGCGACCGCATGCGACAACGGTATCGGCACCAAGGACAACGTCATCCGTGCATTTTTGGGCAATAGCATTAGCCTTGAGGGTAGCCAACCGTTCAACCAATTGACGTGGAGACTCTCCCGGCTTTGTTGCTTCATCTATATCAGCCGGCTCCACGCGATCAGGAATACGTCCGATCTGGTTCAGGAGGTCGAGACGGCGTGGGGATGCGGATGCAAGGATAAACGCCATGGGTGGGCGCCAACTCATCAGGTCAGACGCTGACGGGCCGGACCATTACTTAAACCGGAAGGTGATGCGGCCTTTGGTGAGGTCATAGGGAGTCATTTCCACATTGACCCGGTCCCCGGCTAAGACCCGAATGCGGTTCTTCCGCATTTTGCCGGACGTATGAGCCAAGATTTCATGCTCATTATCCAGCTTCACCCGGAACATGGCATTCGGAAGAATTTCCGACACCGTTCCAGCAAACTCCATCATATCTTCTTTCGCCATTCACCCTCATCACGTTGACGCTGCATCAGAACCGCCCTGCCGGGCCTCTGATGGAGGCCAAAAGAAGGCAGACACCCACCAGGGTCAAGCGTTTTCCTGAAGAATCACAGTAATTCCCACGAAATGTTGCTAAAATACCCCGTCTTCGAGTTGAGGAAAGGTGTCCAGAATGCGGGTTTGCAGCGTATCCCTTACGTCACGGTAGGCTGCTAGCCTATGAGCACGTGAGCCTTCGATCAGCGTAGGATCAAATGTGTTCCAAAACAGCACTTCACAGGCCATGTAACGGGTCAGATCAACCGCTTTGTGCTGGGCATGGGGCGACAGCGAAATGACGTAGTCGAATGAGTCGTCTTCGAGTTGGTCGAAGGTCTTTGCCTTGTGCTGGCTCATGTCGACACCGACCTCCGCCATCACTTCGACCATAAAAGGATCGGGCTCGCCGCTGCGCACCCCGACGGAATCGACGAAGATCCGGTCACCATGGAACCGTTTCATAATGCCCTCAGCCATCGGTGAACGCACCGTATTCATAGTGCAGCAAAACAGGATCGATGAGGGAAGAAAATCCACCGTGCCTATCCACGCATATGCAGGACGCACAGCAGCGTAAACAGACGCCGCGCTGTAGCTGAGTCGAGGTTGACGTGTTCGCTGAGCCGGTCTTCTAGCTTCTGCGCCCCTTCATTGTGGAGGCTTCGGCGCCCCATATCGATGGACTCGATTTGCGCCGGGGTCAAGGTCTTGATTGCATCAAAATACGACTCACAGACCAGAAAATAATCCTTAATGACCGACCGGAATGGCCGCGTTGGCAAAGCAATATCCTGAATGGGCACTCCAGCAGGCGTCGACAACGCAAAGACAAGACGATCTTCCCGCAGAGACAGGACCACGTGGTAAGGGCCAGGCACGGCATCGTCATCGTCATCAATCAACTCGAAATGATTTTGTTCCAGCAAATCAAACAGAGCGACTTCACGTTCATGTTCAACTTCGGGTCGGCGGCGCAAGAAAGAACCTTCATCGAGCGTAATCTTGACGATGGAATTAGTCGTAGCCGTTGTAGGAGAGCCATTACCAACTGACGCCCGGTCGTCATCCGGTCCGGGGGACACAGTTTCCTCCTATTCCATATTGAGACGAATGGAGACCGAACGGGCATGCGCTGAAAGGTCTTCTGCATCTGCCATGGTCACCGCACTGTGCGCGACCGAACGAAGACTGTCAGCCGTGCATCCGATCAGCGACGTCCGCTTCAAAAAGTCCATCACACTCAACCCGGATGAAAAGCGCGCGGTGCCAGACGTTGGGAGAACATGACTGGGTCCGGCGATATAGTCGCCGATGGCTTCTGGCGTGTGGCGTCCAAGAAAGATGGCCCCTGCATTGCGGATACGGTCACTGAGAGTGTCTGGATTCTCGACCGCCAGCTCTAAGTGCTCCGGAGCGATAAGATCCACCAGACCAATAGCTTGGTCCAGGGTCTCCACCACAATGATTGCACCATGCTGGTCCCAGCTTGCGCGTGCGGTCTTTTCACGTTTGAGTGTCACCAATTGAGCGTCAATTGCTTCATTCACCCGCTCTCCAAAAGCAGCGTCATCGGTGATGAGAATAGATTGAGAGGATACATCGTGCTCGGCCTGGGCGAGCAGGTCTGCCGCGATCCAGTCGGGATTGTTTTGCCCGTCGGCCACAACCGTAACCTCCGATGGTCCCGCGATCATATCAATCCCGACGGTGCCGTAGACCTGTTTCTTCGCAGACGCCACATAGGCGTTGCCAGGGCCCACAATAACGTCGACCGGATTGATAGAAGCCGTCCCATAGGCCAGCGCACCGATCGCCTGTGCGCCACCAATGCGGAACACCTCATCGATACCGGCAATGGAACAGGCCGTCAGCATAGAGGGACTGGTCACACCGTCTGGTGTGGGGAGAGTTGCCACCAGACGCGACACACCGGCGACGCGCGCCGGAACCGCATTCATTAATACAGAGGAGAACAAAGCCGCTGTTCCACCGGGAACATAAAGACCGGCGGACTGAACAGCCGTCCAGCGGTAACCAAGGGTGACGCCCGCGTCGTCTTCATAGAGAAGATCAGAGGGCATCTGCTTTTCATGGTAGACCCGGACGCGGCTTACCGCCTCCTCCATGATTTTTACCAGCGCTGGATCACAGGCCGCGCGGGCCTGGGAAATTTCTTCATCCGAGAATCTGAGGTTCTCTGGAGATAACTTTAACCGGTCGAACTTGTCGGTGTAACCAATGACAGCGGCATCACCGGCTTCTTTTACGGCGGCGAGTATTCCTGCAACGACACCATCGACGTCCCCTTTCTCTTCGCGGCATTTAGATAAGAGAGCGCTAAACGCGGTTTCGAAATCTGGGCCGGACGTTTTAAGCCATTGAGGCATCGACCGCGCTCCGGAACTTCTCGATCCAACTATTGATTTCTACGGACCGCACTTTTAATGCTGTTCTATTGACAACGAGACGGGACGACACATCAGCAATGGTCGCCACTTCGATCAGTCCATTTTCCTTCAACGTTTTTCCGGTCGACACCAAATCGACAATGCGCGGGGTCAAGCCAAGCTTAGGTGCTAACTCCATGGCACCATTCAGCTTCACGCATTCAGCCTGAATACCTTGAGCGGCAAAATACTTGCTGGTTGTTTCAGGATATTTCGTCGCAATGCGAACGTGGGATAGCTTGGACAGATCAAGGTCTTCACCGAGGTCTGCGGACTGCGCAATACACAGCCGGCATTTGCCGATTCCAAGATCAAGCGGTGCGTAAATTTCCGGATAGTCAAACTCAGACAACACATCATTGCCGGCGACACCAAGTTGAGCAGCACCGAAAGCCACAAATGTCGCCACATCGAATGACCGCACCCGGATGATGGAAATGTGATCGAAGTTAGTGAAGAACTGCAGTTGACGGGCGTTCGCGTCGTCGAAGGCAGGCTCCGGCCGTATCCCGACCGCGTCTAAAAGCGGTCTAGCTTCTGTCATTATCCGGCCCTTGGGCAGGGCGATGATTAACGGGTCTTGGGGCATGGCATTTCGGCTACCGGAAAAGCAGTTGAACCGGCGGCGCATTTAGCACGCAGGGCGGCCGAAGGCCAGAGTCCTTAAGGATTTTCAGCCTTTGTGATGAGCGGTGCGGTGCCGGATTTCGCCAATTGAACAGCGCGAGCCGTGATAGAGGGCATCAAAAGGGCTTCACGCTGATTGACGTTCTGGTGGCCTTCGGCATTCGTTGACGCTGCTCTATGTGTCGATTGCCGTGTTTGCGCTCACCGCTTTAACAGCACCCGTGTTTGAAGCGTTCACAATGACGGGTAAAACGGCGGCATTGATTCTGACCTGTCTCGGCGTTACCGCCGTGCTCGTAGCCGTCATCCTACTCATCGCCGAAACACGCCTGTCGACGGAAGTGTTTACGAAACGCAATGACTTGCTGCGGGCAAAACGGAAAAAGAGTGAGGATGAGCCCTAAACGCCTTTAATCCGCTCAATGCGCGCGCCGCAAGCAGCGAGCTTTTCCTCAAGGCGCTCGTAACCCCGGTCGAGGTGATAGACCCGGTTGACCGTGGTTTCGCCCGCCGCTGCCAGGCCAGTAAGCACCAGCGAGACCGAAGCGCGTAAATCCGTTGCCATCACCGGTGCGCCGGTGAGATCGACCTTGCCGCGCACGATGGCGGATGCTCCGTGCACATTCACGTCGGCGCCAAAACGGCCCAACTCTGGTACGTGCATAAACCGGTTCTCAAAAATGGTTTCCGTGACCATGGCGGCGCCGTCCGCCGTCGTCATCAACGCCATCCATTGGGCCTGCATGTCAGTTGGGAAGCCGGGATAGGGCTCGGTCATCACATCGACACCGGCCAGACGATCGGATGCAGTGACGGTAATCGACGTCTCGTCAGAGCGGACTTCAACACCCGTTTGCCGCATGGCGTCGATCACAGAATCCAGCAGATCGACCCTGGTGTTGGTGAGCTTGAGTTTTCCGCGTGTGATGGCCGCCGCGACAGCATAGGTGCCAGTTTCAATGCGGTCGGGCACGACGCTGTGGTGAGCACCGTGTAACGACTCGACACCCTGTACCTTCAATGTACCGGACCCGAGACCCGTAATTCCGGCCCCCATAGCAATAAGACATTCCGCTAGATCCGCAATCTCCGGCTCGCGGGCTGCGTTCTCAATAACCGTTTCGCCTTCGGCAAGGGCCGCAGCCATCAACACGTTTTCCGTGCCACCAACCGTGACCATGGGAAACGTGAAGTGTGCGCCTTTCAGTCTTTTCTGCCCGGCGGGAATACGGGCCTCCACATAACCATTCGCCATCTCGATCTCCGCCCCGAGCGCGGAAAGAGCCTTGAGGTGAAGATCGACCGGGCGTGTACCTATGGCGCAGCCGCCGGGCAAAGAAACACGCGCCACCCCTTCCCGGGCGACCAAGGGGCCAAGCACTAGAACCGACGCCCGCATTTTACGCACGAGGTCGTATGGCGCCTCTGTACTGGTGATCGCACCAACATGAAGATTAAGAGTGTGACCATCGTCAGACCGGGAAATTTCCGCACCATGCTGCTGCAAAAGCGCGCTCATGGTTTTGATATCAGCCAATGCTGGTACATTGCTCAGCACCAAGGGTTCGTCTGTTAATAGACACGCCGCCATCAACGGTAGCGCGGCGTTCTTAGCACCGGAAATGGGTATTTCACCTTTAAGCGGCACACCGCCGTGTATGCGTATGGCATCCATCGGTTAGACCTTGGCCATCAATAACGTCAGCGGCATGTCAGGAAAAAGGTGATTCAAAGTTTCGGCAGGGTCACGCCCTGCTGTCCTTGATACTTACCTTTGCGATCCGCGTAGGAGACATCGCAAATGCTATCGCCCTTCAAGAAGATAAACTGACAGGCCCCTTCGTTGGCATATATGCGGGCCGGTAATGGCGTGGTGTTGGAAAACTCGAGCGTCACATGCCCCTCCCACTCAGGCTCAAGCGGCGTGACATTGACGATGATGCCACAGCGGGCGTAGGTGGACTTACCAAGGCAAATCACCAGCACGTCGCGGGGGATACGAAACAACTCGACCGTACGGGCCAGAGCAAAACTGTTGGGCGGTATCACGCAGGTATCGGTTTTACGATCAACAAAGCCTTGGGTCGAAAACTCCTTAGGGTCGACGATCACGTTGTCCACGTTGGTGAAAATCTTAAATTCGTCAGAGACCCGGGCGTCGTAGCCGTAGGACGACAGCCCGTAGGAAATGACCCCTTCGCGCGCCAACTGGTCGGTGAACGGCTCGATCATGCCGTGCTCGGTCGCCATTTTCTTAATCCAACTGTCAGGCATGACCGACATAAATGACTTCCCCACAAATAGTGTCGCCGTAGACGGCGGTTTTGCCAATATCTTGTAGCTTAGGGGCGGCGTGCTCTCAAGGTGTAGGGATGGCAGTCAATCGGTGGGGGCGTCTTCTTGAGTTTCCAGGGTGTCAGCAGCGCCGGTTTGGCTGCGGGCCTGGGCCTTGCGGCGCTTGAGATTTTCCCTGAGCGCCGCTGCTGAGCGCTCTCGCGCCGCCTCTTTTCTAGATTTATCGGGACTTTTCGGGGACGGCCCTGATTTGGAATTTATCATACCTGAGTCTTAGCAAAGCCCCGCCCCAGAGCAAACTAAAGAGAAAACCACAGAACAAACTGCCCGCTGCCAGACCTTTTCTTGCACCGCAATAGGGCTTATGGCATGGTCCGCGCCGCTCCAGGAGCCATCCGATTTAGCGCCAATTGGCTAACATGTGCCGCCGTAGCTCAGGGGTAGAGCACACCCTTGGTAAGGGTGGGGCCGGAAGTTCGATTCTTCCCGGCGGCACCATCTTTTTTAATAATTTCAACCACATAGCAAAGCCATAATCCCATTTGGGTTACCTGAAGTCGTCTCGGTCACGATTGGGTCACTTCAGGAGGGAATAATGGCATCGTTACGAAGGCGAAAAGGGAAATGGCAGGTCCAGGTAAGACGTAAGGGACACAATCCACTTACTCGGACCTTTATAAGAAAAGAAGACGCTCAAATTTGGGCAATCCAAA
>JAQWRV010000020.1 GCA_029243545.1 Rhodospirillaceae bacterium | reverse complement strand
AAAGTTGATGCACCTGCTACGGAAGGGCCCGATGACTACCGCCGCTTTTATCGCGCTCACATCAATACGCTCGAGCACCTCGTATCCTTTGTGCCGGCGATGTGGATATTTGCCGTTCTCATTTCGGATATGTGGGCTGCGGCTCTTGGTCTGGTATGGACGATTGGGCGCTTATTCTATGCGCTCGGATACTATAAGGCTGCCGAAAAGCGCATGCCCGGACTTATGAGCTCATTTCTCGCCGCCGTCGTTTTGATCCTCGGCAGTGTCGTGAGCATCGTCATGGATCATATCTAACACTATGTATAATTAGCCCAGCCCGGTCATAATCCGCCAAGGATTGATAGAAATATATGTTTATTGAAATTCTGACGGTCATCGCGCCAGTCGGGCTGATTGCTGCTCTTGGTTTCGTCTGGGACCGTAAGGGCCTTCCTTTTGATACCAATATGGTTGCCACTTTGGTCACAACCATTGGCGCGCCATGCCTGATCATCTCCATTCTTTTGGAGAACAGCCCTGAGCCTGAGATCATAAAAGGTATGGCGACGGCTGCTCTATGTGTGGTTGGAAGCGTGGCCTTCGTCGGCGCTATTGGCTTGCGGTTGGCGGGGCAGTCTTTGAAGGCTTTTCTGCCTGCGCTGATGTTTCCCAACGCTGGCAATATGGGTATTCCCCTTTGCTTCTTCGCGTTTGGCGAAGAAGGTTTAGCACTGTCGGTCTCGTTCTTCGCTGCGACAGCGCTCACTCAATTTACGATAGGAATCAGCATCGCCGCCGGCCGCGTTGCGCTGCGTGATGTGGCTACTAATCCGGTATTGTGGGCATCCGTCATTGCAGTTGCCCTCCTTCTTACGGACTCCGCTCTGCCCCGTTGGATCGACGTCACCGTTGATGTTATGGCCGGCATGGTGATTCCGCTGATGCTCATGTCACTCGGAATCTCGTTGTCGCGCCTGCAGCCCACATCATTGCTGCACAGCACGATGTTCTCGCTGGCCCGGCTTATTCTCGGGTTTGCGGCCGGGCTCGGGGTGTGCGCCCTTCTAGGGCTAGACGGAGTCGCGCGCGCTGCGGTGATCATCCAATCTTCAATGCCGACTGCCGTCTTCAACTATCTCTTCGCGGCCCGGTACGACAACCGTCCTGGCGAGGTCGCCGGCGTTGTAGTGGTCTCAACCGTGATTTCCTTTTTAACTCTACCGCTGCTCCTCGGCTTCGTATTGACTAGAAACTAATAAGCAGCAAACTTATCGGGGCCGTTTGCGCTTAGGGGTAAAGCGATGATCAATGCTGCCATGTGGCCGACCCTGAGTCGCTCTAATGGCCCGGTAACCGGACAACAAAACGGGCGCCACCACCATTTGTATTCTCGGCATCGATGGTGCCGCGATGGGCGTCGATGATCTGCTTTGAAATGGACAGCCCCAATCCTGAGTGGGTTCCAAACTTTTCTTTTTCAGGCCGCTCCGAATAAAAGCGGCTGAAAATTTTGCTTTCCTTTCCTTTGGGAATGCCCGGGCCTTGATCTTCCACAACCACGCGTACGGCACCGTCGTGACGGTCCGCCCGGACGGTAATTTTTCCTTCCGGCGGACTGAACGACACGGCGTTGCCAATGAGATTGCGAAACACTTGGGCCAGGCGCCCTTCGAGTCCGAGGACGGATAAATCGTCCGCTAACGGCACGTCGACCTCCACCAGCGGCGCCCCCGCTTTGTTATCAGAGTTTGTCATCTGAGCTAATGTGACCAAAAGTTTTGAGATGTCTACGGTTTCGGTTTCCGCGCGGGACAATTCCGCATCGAGCCGTGAGGCGTCAGAAATATCTGAGATCAAACGGTCCAGGCGGGTGACGTCGTCCTGGATGATGCTCATCAGCCGCTTCTGCTGCTCGGGGTCCTGGACCCGGGCGACGGTCTCTACAGCGCTTCTGAGGGAGGTGAGGGGGTTTTTGATTTCATGAGCGACGTCGGCGGCAAACTGTTCGGTTGCGTCCATGCGCAGCCACAACCCTTCGGTCATGTCGCGCAGAGCACTGGATAGAGCGCCGATCTCATCGCCCCGTCTGCTGAGGTCTGGAATGTCGTGCTGCCGGCTAAGGCTTTCTCGTACCCGCGTGGCTGCCTCTGCTAAACGCCGGATTGGCCGGGCAATGGTGCTGGCCAGATAAAGGGATAACAGCACGGTCACGACACAAGTCCACACAAAGATGGTGAGAATAGCGCTGCGCACCTCAAACAGGCGTTGTTCAAGGTTGGCGTCTCCGTCAGAAACCAGAACGGCACCGGCCACTTGTTTGTAAAATTGAACAGGCACTGCCACGGTCAACACCTTGTGTCCGCCCCGGTCGATCCGTACCGCGTTGCCGGCTTCGCCTTGTTCTATGGCCGCAATCACTTCGGCGAAGTCGTAGGCCGTGCCGTTCACCTGTTCGATATAGGGCTCAAGACGGGCATCCGTGCCAATGGTTCCTTCAACCCATGCCAGGGCCTGCCGTAACATTTCAGCGACCCTTCCGTTGTCTGCCGGAGGTAGGTCTACAACTCGTACTTCTCCACCAGGTCCGCGCAGGAGACGGCTGTCCGCAATCATAGAGCCACCACGGTCGTATAGGCGGGCGCGGACGCTGGCCAGCGCAGCCAGCCGGCGAATCAATTGCCGGGCAGTGGCCGGATCAATGCGCCGCGCGGCACCGGCCGGCATAAAGGTGCCGGACGCCTCGCTTTCATTCTCAATCGCCACAGCGCCTTCGCCAATGGCAGCGGCGATCAACTCGCCTTCGGTCCGCAAAGCATCGATCTCAGTGGCGATGAGCGAATCTTCGTATTCGTCGAGAAAAAGGAGGCTGAGACCCAGCAGGACAGGCGCCACCAAGGTCACAGCCAGGATGCGGCGTGTCAGCGGAGTCAGCAGCGCCCGTGACTGCCGCTTACGGCCGTCATCTAGGGTCGGTGCTATGCGGAATTTCTGATCGGCGCGCACGCGTGACGTCCTTCCTTGGTGCCGCGCCTGCAGGGCTAATGTTTAGGCGGCGGCTTCGCGGTATTTGTATCCTACGCCGTAGAGGGTTTCGATGTTGGCGAACTCGTTGTCGACATCCCGGAATTTTTTCCTCAGACGCTTGATATGGCTGTCGATGGTACGATCATCCACATAAATATGCTCGCCATAGGCCGCATCAATCAATTGGTCGCGGCTTTTTACATGACCTGGCCGTGCCGCCAAGGCCTGAATAATGAGGAATTCAGTCACTGTCAGGCTGACCGATTTTTCCTTCCAGACGCACATATGCTGAGCCGGATCCAAGGTGAGAGCGCCCCGGGTGATAGCATCTTCCGAAGCGCCCCCATTACTGCCATTTCTGGCTTCGACGCGGCGGATCACGGCCTTAATACGCTCGATCAGAAGACGCTGAGAGAAAGGTTTCTTGATGTAGTCGTCGGCGCCCATGCGAAGGCCCAGCAGTTCGTCAACTTCATCGTCTTTCGAGGTGAGAAAGATGGCCGGAGTCGGCACTTTGTCCTGAAGCCGTTGTAAAAGCTCAATGCCGTCCATGCGTGGCATCTTGATATCCAAGATAGCGAGATCAACTGGGTCATCAATCAGGCCGCGCAAGGCTTCGGCACCGTCGCGATAGGTCACCACTTCGAAACCTTCTTGCTCCAAGACTATAGAGATAGAGGTGAGGATGTTGCGGTCGTCATCGACCAAGGCAATTTTGTGGGCCACAGCGGCGCCCCCTATTTAGCTCCCAAAGCCCATGGCGAACTGTGGCTGTCTATGCCTGCGTTCGTCTTGGTATGGCCATATCATAGTGCCTTTGTGGCAAAAATGGTGCCTGATCCTGCCTGATTTCCGCCGCAATTCGAACTTGGGGCTTTACGTCTGTCCGGGCCAAAAAACCCAGTTTCTGCCGGTTGCGTCGTGTTCAGAGAGGCGGTATGTAAAGTTTAACACCAAGCCGGTCATGCGGGGCAACCGTTAAGACCGGCCTTGCTTTATCTGGGTTTTTTGAGAGTCCCAGATCTTTTGGGAGCCTATGTCGTGCAAAACACCGGTCACGTGATCAGTACCTATGGGGTCGATAAAAATGGATTGTCCCCGTCGGGCACGGTTCACTGGAATCTAGGATCGGCGGCTTTGGCTGAAAAGGCGATTGCCCGGGAAGAGGGCCAGTTCTCGAAGGATGGCGCCTTGGTGTGCTTGACCGGGCAACACACCGGCCGGTCGCCCAACGACAAGTTCATTGTTAAAGACACAGAAACCGAAACGACGATCGATTGGGGCAAGGTTAATGTGCCCATAACCTCACAACATTTCGATGCTCTCCACAAAAAAATCCTTGGGCACCTCTCTGCCAAGGATTTTTTTGTACAGGATTGTTACGCCGGGGCTGACCCTGAGAACCGTCTGCGTGTTCGTATTGTTAACGAGAACGCATGGCACAATCTTTTTGCCCGCAATATGTTTATTCAGCCAGCTGATGACGAACTCAAAGATTTTAAGCCGGAATTCACCGTGCTGCAGGCACCGTCTTGTTATGCTGACCCAGCCACTCACGGCACCAATTCCGAAGTGTTCGTGATCGTTAATTTTTCCAAGAAGCTCGTCATCATCGGCGGCACTATTTATGCCGGTGAGATTAAGAAGTCGGTCTTTTCGATTCTCAATTATATCCTGCCGGCCAACGGTGTGTTGCCCATGCACTGCTCCGCCAACATTGGCCCGGAAGGCAACACCGCTATTTTCTTCGGTCTCTCAGGCACCGGCAAGACGACGTTGTCGGCCGACGCGTCGCGAGTTTTGATTGGCGATGACGAGCACGGCTGGAGCGACACCAGCGTGTTCAATTTTGAAGGTGGCTGCTACGCCAAAGTCATTAACCTATCGGCAGAAGCGGAACCTGAAATTTTCGCCACTACACGCCGCTTCGGTACCATTCTTGAGAACGTGGTGATTGACCCGAATACGCGTGAACTTGATCTCGATGACAACGCGCTGACAGAAAATACCCGGGCGTCGTATCCCATTGAATTTATTCCCAACACCTCGGAAACCGGGTTGGGCCCACTGCCCAAAAACATCATCATGCTGACCGCCGATGCGTTTGGCGTGCTACCGCCGATTTCCAAGCTAACGCCCGAACAGGCCATGTATCACTTCCTGTCTGGCTACACCGCTAAAGTGGCCGGTACTGAGAAAGGGGTGAAGGAACCTCAGGCCGCATTCTCAACTTGCTTCGGCGCGCCGTTCATGCCGCGTCATCCCACCGTCTACGCCAAACTGCTCGGCGAAAAGATAGCGAGAACAGGGGCGGCCTGCTGGCTCGTCAACACCGGCTGGTCCGGTGGTGGCTACGGTGTCGGTCAGCGCATGCAAATCAAATACACCCGCGCCATGCTCAATGCGGCGCTCGAAGGCAAGCTAGACGATGTTGCCTTCAATGCGGATCCAAATTTTGGTCTATTGGTCCCGGTCTACTGTCCTGGCGTGCCCGATGATGTGCTGCAGCCTAAGTCGACATGGCAGGATCGGTCAGCCTACGACACGGCGGCGCAGGATGTGGCCAAACGATTTGAAAATAATTTTAAGCAGTTTGCTGACCACGTTGATGATCAAGTGGTCGCTTGTGCCATTCGCGCTGCCGCATAAATCTGTCTTTATGAAAACCTGGCGCCGCGCCGCAGCCTGTGTTGTTGCAGCGGCGCTGTGGTCTGCTTCCCTTGGCTCTGCCGCTGCAGTGGCTCAAGACATTGCGATCAAGATCGCAATGTCAACCGTGCCGGGCGTGCTTGGCAATCCCTATACCACCATCGGCGCGACCACGAGCTCCGCGTGGGGCGTCATTTTTGATGCGCTTACGCAGTTTGATTCCGATGGCCGGCTCCAGCCCGGGCTGGCTGAGTCCTGGTCGCAACGCGACGATCGTACCTGGCGTTTCATGCTGCGTGACAACGTTACCTTTCACAACGGCGTGCCGCTGACAGCCGACGCTATCGTTCGCAACATCGCCTATCTTCTCTGCGCCGACGGGCAGCGCTTCGCCATAGCTAACGAACTGGCCGGTGTTGAATCGGCCAAGGCCATTGATCGATTAACCGTTGATATCATTACCCGTGAACCCGATGCGATTTTGCCGGCGCGTCTCAACCTTATTCGTATTGTTGAGCCTGATGCCTGGGAGACCCTTGGTGCCGATGGGTTTGCCATCGCCCCCGTCGGCAGTGGGCCGTTTCAGGTCGAAGCACTCAATGCAGGCGCGGGCACTTTGGCCTTGGCAGCTGTGCTCCATAAGTGGCGTCCTTCTATATCTATCTCGAGAATCTCAATGCAGGTTCTGCCCGATCAAACGTCCCGATTACAGGCGTTGCTATCGGGACAGGTGGATATCGCTGTCGGCCTTGGTCCCGATGATATTTTCACATTGGAACGTGGTGGATTTACCATCTACACCCGGCGGCGCCCAGAAATCATGTCGCTGACCTTCAACCTCACAAGCGTTGGCGAGTCACCCATACAAGATGTCCGGGTGCGCCGCGCAATGAATTATGCCGTCGACAAACAAGGCATTGTCGACGGCATTTTACTCGGCTATTCGGAAGTGGGTACGGCTGGGGTTTTGTCGGGGACCTTTGGATTTGACTCTGGGCTCAAGCCGTTCCCTTATGATCCCGAGAAAGCCCGTGTGCTGTTAGCAGAGGCGGGCTACGCAGAGGGGTTCAGGTTGGTCGCAGATGTGATCACCGGCCAGGGACCAGGCGACGCGTTGATCTATCAGAAGGCAGCGCAGGATTTGTCTGCGGTGGGTATCCGCCTTGACGTGCGGGCGGTTCCTTATCCGTCGTGGGTCACAAAATACTTTAGTGGTGAGTGGGACGATGCCGATGCTTTTTCTTATGTGTGGACTAGTTCAAAGTTTTTCGACGCGATCGGCGCCATCGAAATAAGCTCGTGTTTGAAAGCCAATCCGTTTTTCTGTGATCCAAGTGCGACGGCTGCGATTCGAGCGTCCGGCAAGGAAATGAATGTCGAACGCCGCCGCACCTTGGTGCAATCCATTCTAGGTCGTCTGCACACACAAACTCCTGCTCTGTGGCTGGTCGGCTATCGTGACCTCTTGGGGCACGCGCCGCATTTGACCAATGTAAGAGCACGTTCCATGGGGTTGGTGTATGAAGACATTGTCGCCACCACAGCTGATACGAATTGAGTCTAAAGGACACTGGTATGGCTACTCAGGAATCGTTGCATAGCCATAGCGGTCCGACACGGCAACGCTTTGGCCTGGTGCTCGGGCTTTTCTTGTTTGCCCTTATCCTGTTACTGCCGCCGCCCGAGGGGTTGGACGCTGCCGGCTGGCGCGCCGCGGCCGTGGCGGCATTGATGGCAGTATGGTGGCTTGCCGAAGCCATTCCGGTTTATGCCACCGGCCTTTTGCCTCTCGCGCTTTTTCCGGTCTTGGACGTCGTCCCCATAGCGGCCGCTGCAGCGCCCTATGCCAATCCGCTGATCTTTTTATTCATGGGCGGCTTTATGATCGCGCGGGCCATGCAACGCTGGGGCCTGCATACTCGCATTGCCTTATCGCTTTTGTCGTTTACCGGGACTCGTGCGCGGAATTTAGTTGGCGGCTTTATGCTGGCGACCGCTCTGTTGTCCATGTGGGTCAGCAACACTGCGACAACCATGATGATGTTGCCCATCGGGCTGTCGGTATTGACGTTGCTCAAAGCAGAATCGGGTGACAGTCAAACCCTGTCCGGGTTTAATATCGCTCTGGTATTGGCCATCGCCTATGGCGCCAACATTGGTGGGCTCGGCACATTGATCGGCACCCCGCCCAACGCGCTGCTGGCCGCCTATTTTGATGAAACCTACGGCGTCACCATAGGTTTTGCCGAATGGATGATGGTCGGTCTGCCAGTCAGTTTTGTCCTCCTCATGTTGACCTGGCTGATGTTGACCCGTGTTTTGCATCCCATGCCCAACACCCACATCGAAGGGGCGGGAGAGATTCTTAAAAAGGCCCGTGCCAATTTGGGCCCGGTCTCTCATGGCGAGCGTGTCGTCGCCGTCGCTTTTGCCTCAGCCGCCTTTTTGTGGATGTTTCGTCCGCTGCTGACGGATCTCATGCCGTGGCTCAAACTCAGCGATGCCGGCATCGCGATGATTATCGCCCTCTCGCTGTTCCTGACGCCAAGCCGGGAAAAGCCGGGCGACGGTGTGCTCAATTGGGAGTGGGCCAGTCGCTTGCCCTGGGGTGTGTTGCTGCTCTTCGGCGGCGGGCTCAGTCTGGCCGGTGCGGCTGGGGCCTCGGGTCTTTCCGATTGGATCGGCAACGGCATGGCGGCCTGGGGTGGACTGCCGACCCTCGTACTTCTGTTGGCGGTCGTGACCGTGGTTATTTTCCTGACCGAGGTCACCTCCAACACCGCAACCACAGCCACGCTCCTACCGCTACTTGCCGTCGCTGCCGTGGCGCTCGGAGAAAACCCCCTACTGCTTTGTATCCCTGCAGCATTTGCCGCCAGTTGTGCGTTCATGCTGCCATCGGCGACGCCACCCAATGCCATCGTCTTCGGGTCGGGTCAGGTCACCATCCCGCAAATGGCCCGCGCCGGCATCTGGCTCAATTTGATGAGTATTGCTGTCTTGGTCTTGGCGTCATACTTCCTCGCCGGTCCGGTGTTCGGCATAGAACCCGGCGTGCTGCCCGATTGGGTAGTTCAATAAGCACTCGTAGGGCGGTGCTAGCCCACCATACGAAGCTGCCAAAGAGAAGGCGCAGAGCGCCACAATCGGCCGGGGTATAGTTATATCCAGATAAAAATAAATCGGCCTCTCCCAACTAGGAGGGACCGTATTCTATCTGTGAATATAGATGATCTACACTTCTACAGTCGAAGTATTAGCAGAAAGCCAGATAAACCCGATGTAATACTGGTAGTTTACTAGTCTGCCTTGTCGTTGATTATTTCAAAGCCAAGCTCTGAATATTTTTTTACGCAATCTGCTGCATCGTTAGCCTGTAAGTTGTAGCCGATCATCCCGCCCATCATTGCACCAGATCGCTCGCCGCCGCATTCGACCACCTGCTTTGTTCCGGGGTTTTGTAGTGTGGTTATTGGCGTCGCACAGCCTGTTAAAATGGCTGTTGCAGAGCAAATCAGTAATCCAGAACGTATTAGTGTCATCTCGTCTTGACCCATCTAAGCAGCATTGCAAACTTAACTAGAAAGATAACGGTAGCAATAAGTAAAGGTTGCTTGGACACCGGGCATGGCTTTGTAAAAACCTCGTCACGACCTCTTTTAGCAGCCGGCTAAAATTGGGCTACACGATTGGAATGGTCCCGAGCCTGATCTCAAGGCTGTTTGGCGTCTCTGATTCAGGTCAATTGTTGTTGATTCTCTGCAACTCCAAAACAGCACCCTGATATTCGATGAGGTCCACAGACCCGCTATCCACTGCGGCTTTGAAGTTCTCCCGTGCCAATGCGATTTGGCCGTCTGCCAACGCCAATTGGCCGAGTACGAAGCGGGTTTCCGTCAGCCGCGCGGCTGCTTCTTCAGGGTTGCGAACAGCCTCTTTGACAACGGCATCAACAGTCACCTGGCCTTCTAAGCCATCCACCAGGCCGCCAGGCCAAACGGTCAAATTATTGCCCTGGGTCATGCGCTTAAGTGTTTCAGTCGCATCTGTTGAACCACTGCGTTTTGCTGCAATGAAACGCCACACCGCATCAGCAGGCCGTGGCGCGGCACCGCGCTTCTGAAAAAGGGCATCGAAAGCGCCCACCGCATCCGCAAAGGCACCTGTCAGTACATAGGCCTGGGCCCGCCGCCGCTGGGCCAGTTCCAGGTCCGGTTCTTCATTGATGGCAACAGTAAAATCCTTGATGGCGTCGTCCGGCCGGCCCAAAGCCAATCGCGCCAGTCCCCGGTTCAAACGTGTGTCTGCATCATTGGGGAAGGCGTCGAGCACGTCGTCGAAATCCGCTTCGGCTTCGGCGTATTTCTGTTGAGCGAAGCGGGCGCTGCCGCGAAACAAACTCACCCGCTGATTGCCAGGATGCTGTGCCAGCATGGCTGTGAAGTCTGCTTCCGCGCCGGCGGGTTCGTCATTGAACAGCCGAGCCACACCCCGCGCTTCCCGCGCTTCCATATCGTCAGGGCGCGTCTCCAACACAACCGTGTAGTCGCCAATGGCGGCGGCAAAGTTTTTGACCTGGCCGTGGGCTGCGGCGCGGGTCATGCGGGCTTCCATATTGTCCGGCGCTTTGTCGGGGGCAAGGGCGATGAGTTTGTCGAACGCTTTAATGGCCGCCGCCGGTTGGCCGGCGCGCAACCGCGCTGTGCCCAACAAGCTGAGTGTTATCCGGTCGTCCGGCTCTAGCGCATAGGCTTGTTCCAGTTCTCCCGCCGCTGCCGTTGCATCCCCGGCGCGCAGAAATGTGCGCCCGCGGACGCGAAAGGGTCCGGGGTCGTCGGGGTTAAGCCGCAGCGCTTCGGCGAGATCGCGCATCCCCAAATCGGTTTCACCCAGGCGAAAAAAAATATCACCGCGTAAGGTGTAAGCCTCACTTGAGGACGGGTCGGTGCCAAGAACCAAATCCAGTTCATCAAGTGCTTCTTCGGGCCGGCCTAAACCATTGAGAAAAAGCGCCCGGGATAAACGCGCTGCGGTGTCGCCACCGCCCAATTCGATCGCAGCGTCCAAGTCTGCGAGGGCGCCTTCGAAATCCAGGCTGGTGCGGAGGACCTCAGCCCGCGACAGAAATGCCCGTGCCCGCAGTGCATCGGTCACATCCAGATCGGCGATGGTTTTATTGCAGGCGGCTAAGCGAACTGACGGATCCTCGCCATCCATGAAGCAGTCCATTACGGAGCCTGGGCGCGCGGCAGTTACTGGTAATGCAATGAGCAGGAGGAGGATCAAGACAGGCATAGGCGATGGATAACCATCCCAGCGCGCGGGCACAACCGGCGATAAAATCGCTCACCTGGCACCGGGGCATACCCGGCCCAGAAGTATTCTTCATAGGGCCGCTTCTGTTGCCTCTAAGTCTATGAAATATATATAAAATATAGAATTTCTGGGCTCCTTCATGGGGTTGTTCCCGCCAAAAGCAGGGTGCGCAATGTTAAGGCGTTGAAATCGCAGCGGAATCCTAATGCACTCCTTGCGCCTATGAGACCGCATCCCACATGAATTTTCTCATTAGCCTCGGCTTTTTCGTGCTCATCGCGGCGATGATCTGGCCGTACGCGCTGCCAAAAACACCCGCGCGGACTAGGCACGCAGACATAAAGCAGGGTTTCTCATTTTGTCGTTCGGTATCGCTAGCATGATGGACCAGCCAACGCCCGTCGTACGTTAGTACCCTTTCGCATAACGCGCAGAAAAAGTGCGCAATAAAAATCTCGAGAAGAAGTCAGAATCATCGGGGTCGAAAGACGAAACGATCTCAGTTTTAGTTAGTGTGCCTCCGCCCAGTTCGCGCCCACGCCCGCATCAACCACCAGGGGCACGTCCAAATGCGCCGCCCCTTCCATCACCTGCTTAACCAGGGCTGTTGTGTGATCGACTTCTTTGTCGGGCACTTCGAAAATCAATTCATCGTGCACTTGCAGCAGCATCTTGGCCGACAGACCGGCTGTGTTTAAAGCCTTAGGCAGTCTGATCATTGCACGCTTGATAATGTCCGCCGCCCCACCCTGTATCGGTGCGTTGATGGCTGCGCGTTCAGAGAAGCCGCGCACATTCGGGTTGCGGTCTGCGATGCCCGGCGTCATGCATTTGCGCCCGAACAGGGTCGTCACATAACCCTGCGCCTTGGCCAGGGCCTTGGTCTCATCCATGTAGGTTTTGATCTCAGGAAATTTATCAAAATAGGCGTCGATAAAGCCCTTGGCTTCGCCCCGCGGGATTGATAACTGCCGCGCCAAACCAAACGCCGAGATGCCGTAGATGATGCCGAAGTTGATCGCCTTGGCTTGCCGGCGAATCATCGGGTCCATGCCCTCAATCGGTACGCCGAACATCTGTGAAGCTGTGGAGGCGTGAATGTCTTCGCCGTTCCTGAATGCATCCTTGAGCGCCTTGATGTCAGCCACATGGGCGACCAGCCGCAGTTCGATTTGGCTGTAGTCGGCGGAGACCAGCGTCTTGCCTTTGTCGGCGATAAACGCAGTGCGAATCTTACGGCCTTCTTCGGTACGAATGGGAATGTTCTGCAAGTTCGGATCGTTGGAACTGAGCCGCCCGGTCGAGGTCACGGTCTGAGCGTAGGTCGTGTGCACACGTCCCGTGTTGGGATCAATCTGTTCCTGTAAAGCGTCGGTGTAAGTGCTTTTCAGCTTTGTCAGTTGCCGCCATTCGACTACTCGCGATGGCATGTCGTGACCCTGTGCAGCCAAGTCTTCGAGTATATCTGCGCCCGTTGCCCAGGCGCCGGACTTGCCGGTTTTCTTGCCGCCGGGCAGGGCCATTTGGTCGAATAGAATCTCACCCAATTGCTTCGGCGAGCCGACGTTGAATTCTCGCCCGGCCAGTTTGTGAATTTCAGTTTTTAGGTCGGCGGCGCGTGCAGCGAAATCCTGGCTCATGTCCTTGAGCACTTTGGCATCGACCTTTATGCCTTCGGCTTCCATGTTGGCGAGAATCGGTATTAACGCGCGGTCTAACCGCTCATAGATCGTCGTCAAACGGTCCTCGACCAGGCGCGGTTTTAATATTTTTTGCAGGCGTAAGGTTATGTCCGCGTCTTCCGCGGCATAGTCGGTGGCCTTGTCCAGCGGCACCCGGTCGAACGTGATCTGGTTTTTGCCTTTGCCGCAGACATCGGAAAACTTGATGGTTGTGTGCCCAAGGTGCAGCTCTGACAACTCATCCATGCCATGTCCGTGCGATGAGCCATCCAGCACATAAGACAGCACCATAGTGTCATCTACGGGCGTGACGTTAAGGCCGACCCGGCGCAGCACATGCATGTCGTATTTGATGTTTTGGCCAATCTTGAGCACGCCCGGGCTTTCCAGCAGCGGCTTTAATTTGGCGATAGCTTTCTTTAAGGAAATTTGCTTTGGCGCGTCTTTTGGTGCGTCACTATCACCCAAATCAAACGCCCCTTGGTCACCGCTGCCGGTGTGTCCCAAGGGGATGTAACAGCCCGAGCCTGGTTCCACCGAAAGCGAAACGCCAACCAAGTTAGCGCGAAACGCATCAAGAGCATCGGTCTCCGTATCGACGGCAATTACACCGGCTTTGAACGCGCGTTCAATCCAACCGTCCAAGGCTTTTTCGTCTTGAACCAGTTCATAGCTGCCGTTTTTAACCGTAGCCGCCTGCTGTGCTGGCCTGGCGACGGTCCTATCACCAGATGCTTCTACCCCGAGTTCCGCCGTAACTTTTCGGGCCAGGGTTTTAAAGCCCTGGTCTTCGATCCAGTTGAGCAAGGTGTTCGGATCGGGGGGGCGCCAGCCAAACGACTCAAGGGTTTCTTCAATGGGCACGTCATTTTTAAGCGTGACCAGTTGCTTAGACACACGCGCTAGATCGGCGAATTCGATTAAATTTTGGCGGCGCTTGGGTTGTTTAATTTCTTCTGCATGCGCCAACAGTGTTTCAAGATCGCCGTACTCTCCCAGCAACAGAGCTGCCGTTTTGACCCCGATGCCCGGAACGCCGGGTACGTTATCGGAGGAATCGCCTGCCAGGGCCTGCACGTCGATCACCTTCTCCGGCAGCACGCCGAATTTCTCGATCACTTGCTCCCGGCCAATAATCCGCTGCTTCATGGGGTCGAGCATTTCAATATCATCGTCAACCAGCTGCATCAGATCTTTGTCAGCGGAGACAACGGTAACTTTGAGGCCTTGCTCTTTGCCCATGCGGGCATAGGTGGCGATCAAGTCGTCGGCTTCAAAGCCTTTCATCTGAACAGCGGCCACATTGAAAGCGCGCGTTGCATCACGGATCAGGTCGAACTGTGGAATTAAATCTTCCGGTGTTTCGTCCCGGTTGGCTTTGTACTCAGGATAAATATCGTTGCGAAACGTTACCCGGCCAGCATCGAAAATGACCGCAATTAGCTCGGTTTCATTTTTGTCCAGCAGGTCATCCATCAGCTTCATCAGCATGTTGGAAAACCCATAGACAGCATTGACGGGGGTGCCGTCCGCCCGGGACATGGGCGGTAGGGCATGGTAGGCACGGAAAATGTAACCAGAGCCGTCGACCAGGATCAGCCGCTCGGCTTTAGACGCTAACGCCATGCGGATCTTACTCTGATGCGGCGGAGGCCGCCGGTTTCAGTACGAACCTTTTACCGCAATAGGGACAATCGATCTGACCCTCGTCCTGCTTAATGTTCAGGTAGACGCGGGGATGGCCAAGGGCACCGCCGCCGCCATCGCAGTCCACGGCCGCTGTTTCTGTATCGACGGTTTCTACTGGGTCTGCCGCTTGGTCTGACATGGCTCTATCCGCATTATCTGGGTTTGAAATAGGTCTCTTTCTATGACGCGCTCTGCCGGTGGAGGCAAGCCCCGTTCAGCGCTCACGCTGAACTAAACATATGATCGGGGCTTGCCCCGTTGACCAACGGCGGACGCGGGTGATACCCAACTGGCCAGGCGGTCACCTCTGATTCTATAGCGCCGGCCCTGAAAGAAGATGTGATGCCTGATACCGCTCCAGTGCCAAATTCCGACGTTTTATCCACCGTCGTGCTGCCAGACCTGGCCATCAATATTCAGGGCCTGACCAAAATCTATGCCGGCGGGAAAGGGCAGGAGAAGAAGCAGGCCTTATCAAGTATCGACCTTCAGGTGCGGCGCGGTGCCTTTTTTGGCCTGCTCGGACCCAATGGGGCTGGCAAGTCGACCATGATCAACATCATGGCGGGCCTGGTGAATAAGACTTCGGGCTCCGTGCGCCTGTGGGATTTCGACATCATAACCCAGGAGCGCCGCGCCCGCTGCGCCATCGGCATTGTTCCCCAGGAACTTAATCTTGATCCGTTCTTTTCTCCGCGCGAGACCCTTGAAGTTCAGGCCGGCCTATACGGCGTGCGAAAGGCGGAGCGCCGGACCATTGAAATTCTCGACTCCGTTGGTCTGCTCGATAAAGCGGATTCTTATTCCCGTACGCTGTCTGGTGGAATGCGCCGCCGTCTTCTTATTGCGAAAGCGATGGTGCACAGCCCGCCAATTCTGGTGCTCGATGAACCGACGGCCGGAGTCGATGTGGAACTGCGCAAGACCTTGTGGAAATCCATACGTGAGATGAACGCGCGCGGGACCACTATTCTCTTGACCACGCATTATCTGGAAGAAGCGGAAGAGCTATGTGATGAGATTGCCATCATAAATCACGGGCAGGTGGTAGCCTGCGACACGACGGATCAACTGCTCAAGCAGTTGGATAACAAAACAGTTGTGCTGATTCTCTCTGAGGTCTTGGACTCAATTCCTGAACCCATGGCTCGCTTTAGTCCCCGCCAGCCCACCCCGAACCAGCTGGAAATCACCTATCGGCCATCATCCACGGCGATGCTCGATATTTTGCAGACGGCTCAAGATTGCCGTCTTCCTATTGCCGATGTCGTTACTGAAGAAGTGGATCTCGAAGACATCTTCCTGCAGCTCACGAGTTCAACACGTGAGGCTCGATGAGACGGATTGTTGCCACTGCCGGCATAGCCGTCATAGCCGTCTTGAGCTTATCAGCCTGCGCGCCGCGGGTGGCGCCACCCGGTCCGGGCCCGACGACACCGCAGCTGCTAGATAGTCAGTTTCAAACGTCGGACGGGTTGAATCTTCCAGTGCGAAAATGGATGCCCGAGACCGACCCGACCGGTGTCGTTCTCGCGGTGCATGGCTTCAATGACTACAGTAAGTCCTTTGACGTTGTGCCGGGCGCGCCAGGTGTGGGGCCAACTCTTGCTGCACAGGGTTACGTTGTTTTCTCTTATGATCAACGGGGCTTTGGTGAGGCGCCGCATGCCGGCTTGTGGCCCGGCAAAGATGTGTTAAGCGCTGACTTTGCCGACTTTATTCATATCCTCGACCAGACCTATCCAACACTGCCGGTGTATGCCCTTGGCGTCAGCATGGGCGGCGCTGTCATCACAGCGGCCATGACAAGTTCAACACCGCCGCCGGCGGACGCTATCGTTCTTGTCGCGCCTGCGGTATGGAGCCGTGATACCATGCCGTTGGCTTATCGCGTTTCGCTTTGGTTTGGCGCGCATTTGTTTCCAGGCGCGAAGCCAAGTGGCCGTGGCCTTGGCCGCCGTGCCAGCGACAACATCGAAATGCTGCGCGACAACAGCCGCGATCAGCTTTTCATTAAAGAAACGCGTATCGACAGCATCTATGGGCTGACGAACTTGATGGATCAAGCGCAA
This sequence comes from Rhodospirillaceae bacterium, assembly GCA_029243545.1. Lineage (GTDB taxonomy): Bacteria > Pseudomonadota > Alphaproteobacteria > Rhodospirillales > Rhodospirillaceae > JAQWRV01. The sequence goes on along the minus strand of JAQWRV010000020.1, from coordinate 799 downwards.
CAGAGTGTGGCCCGCCTGTCTACGCCAACGCTGTATCTCTATGGCGCCAAGGATCAGATCATCCCCAAGAACGCGACGGCGTCTGCGCTGGAAAAATTTCTCAACGAAGCGTCAAACCGCAGACTCGCGTTTTATGAAAACGGATGGCACATGATGCTGCGTGACCTTCAAGCAGATACCGTCCTATCTGACATCGCGCGTTATTTTGACGATCAGGCTGCATTTCTTCCGTCGGGTGCTGACATGGAGGCTTTTGACCGCCTCAAAGCCTCAGGAAAGTAGCTTTTTTCGTCATTTCTGCCGTTTAAGGAGCAATAGACAGTGCCAGGGCCATTGGGTATGGTCCCGACCGAACAAAATTTGTTTCGAGTGCCTTCTAACCTTATTTTCATGTTTGAAGGCTTTCTCACCTACGCGCCCGTAGCTCAGCTGGATAGAGCGCTGCCCTCCGAAGGCAGAGGTCAGAGGTTCGAATCCTCTCGGGTGCGCCAAGGTTTCTGCGGGTTACGCAGTGAATTTTCCAGTATTCTTCAGAAATGACGCAGTTTTGACACTGATTTGACACAGTGAAAGGTCAAATCATGGGTTGTGTGAGACGAAGAGGGACAAAGTGGAATGTTCAAGTCAGGATTGCTGGGTGGAGAAGTTTCACAAAAACTTTTGAGAAAAAATCGGATGCACTGGATTGGTGCAGAGAAACCGAAACTGCTATCCGTTCTGCACCACTGAACACTTCCAAATCTTCCCCAAACCTCAAATTCAAAGATTTGATTAAGAAATATCGGGACACAATAACCCC
>JAQWRV010000014.1 GCA_029243545.1 Rhodospirillaceae bacterium | reverse complement strand
CACTCCCTCCGCCATTCATTCTTCTTTCACAACACCCGATAGGAATTCAGGCTTTCCAGCATTTTCACTCTCTTCATATAGAGAGCCAAATATACGCTGCGTAAAGAGACGTCTTGCGTCACGCATTCCTTGTTTCATTTCTGGCCCAGGTTTGAAGGCCTCGATCATGTCGGGTGTCACTTTACCCTCCGTCGCAAGAAGGTGCTCAATTATCACCTGACGGTCTCGATTAACCCAGATCTCGCCTGCCAACTGCAGGCAAATTTCAAGGAGATGATCAATCATGGGCTCCTTAAAATAGTGCGGGTGACCGCGATCAAATCCAGGGAGGTTTTTGACATAGTCTAGGCCCTCGTTTAGGTCTTTTTCTGTCTTTGATTGTTTACTCATCGTGCGCAGTGCTCCTGAACCAAGACATCTATTTGCAAATGTAATGCTATGCTACACACCACTTCATTAAAAAAATAGTCACCCTATATGGAGAGATCACGACATCTTGGGAAGTAGGGCATGATTATAGCCTGTTTCATTTGTGCTGAGTGATAACGCCTATGCAATCTCACGCAACGAATTCATGAAGGTTGAACATGCGCTGGCTCTCGGACAGGGGTTGTCCCGCCCGTGCCAACCCAGCAATTAGAACTAAGAGAAGGCGAGTAAGTGTGAGAGCACTAAAGCGAAAAAAAAGCAGCAAGGCCTTGATTCTAGCTTTGCTATGCGTGTTTCTTCCGCTTATGGCTCAGGCGGAGGATCGCGTTCTTCGCGTCGCTGTAGATGCTTTGCCGCGATTTCTAGGCCACCCGTTCGGATCCACAGCGCGCCCAACAATCTTTACAACAAGCGCGCTTTACGACGGACTTATAAAATTCGATGACCAAGGCAACATTCTCCCGTGGCTTGCTGTTTCATGGGAAAACGTGGACCGGAACACCTGGCGTTTTACTTTGCGAAAAAACGTTATGTTTTCAAACGGTCGGCCCCTGACGACCGAATCCATTGCGACCGCTGTACAATGGCTAACCAGCCCTGAATCGGCTCTTGATGGCGTACGTGGAGAAATCCCGTTTCTAAAGTCTGTTCGAATCATCGATGAACTTAATGCTGAAGTGATAACAACGATCCCTGTGCCGATCATGCCGCGGTTTGCAGGGTCTCTGGTTATGGCGGAGCCTGAGGCCTTCGCAGCATTGGGCCGGCAAGGTTATGCAGAAAATCCAGTCGGCACCGGCCCTTTTAAGGTCGATGATTGGCGGTCTAATAGAATCGTTATGTCTGCATTTCGGGAGTCGTGGCGGGCACCAAAATTCGATAAACTGGAGCTTTATGCACTTCCAAGCATTTCGGGTCGTGTCCAGGCTTTGCTGTCAGGTCAGGTCGACGTCGCCTTGACGCTCGGACCGGACGAACGGGTGTCCGTCGAAGCTGGTGGCGCAATTCTCCTATCATGGATTGATCCGTCAGTGACAGCTGTATCGTTTGTAACGACGACTGACAGTCCGCTCCAGAATGTGCGTGTGCGCCAAGCACTAAACTATGCTGTGAACAAAGACGCGATCATCAATAATCTATTTGATGGTCAGACAATACCAGCTACGCAAGGCGTTTCTCATCAAGCCTACGGGTTTAACTCTAACCTTGCGCCCTATCCCTTTGATCCAGATAAGGCAAAAACTATGCTGGAAGAGGAAGGTTACGGCGACGGGTTCACCTTTGAACTTATAACGCAGATTGGAATGGGCTCCCAGTCTTTGGCTTTTCAACAAGTAGCCGTAGACCTCGCACGCGTCGGCGTCACCATGGAAATTCGGCAGCTGCCCGCGTCAGCATACTTAGATGCGGTGCTGCGAGATGCTGATCACGGTGGGGCCAACGCTCACGCAACCATCTGGCCTGCGTGGCCAATCTTCGACGCTTTGCGACCATTGCTGATGCATTCGTGTAGACGTCAGCCGCCGTGGCATTGTGACAAGGTGATCCAACCCAAAATCGAAGAGGCCTTGGTTGAGTGGGATCAAGAGCGCGGTCTTGCCCTGAGGCATGAGCTTATGGCCTACACCCGCGAGACGGCACCCGCGATCTTTCTATACGAGTCCCCCGAATTTGTCGGGCTTTCAAAGCGCGTATCGGGTTATCATCAGCTGCATGGCCATATCGCCTATCATCAAATTGAGTTGGCCTATTAATTAAAGGCCGGCGCTGTATTAAACAGCACAAAACGAAGACTGGTCAGATTTCAACCCAACACCAAGATTCTCCAGCCAACGACTGATCAACGGCAAAACGATATATTGTTCTTTAACCTGAAACATAAGATGCGGCTTGCCTTGGAAAAGTTTCAAGGTGCCGTTTGAATCCAACCGGTCCATCAATGCGCATAGTGACTTCGGATGAATTTGTGTGTCCTCCGATCCAAACAATACCAGTGTTGGCACTTTAACCGAGGACGCTGTGTCAGAAGCCAAGTCACTTAACTGGATAAGTCCGAAGTAAGTGTCCATACGCACCTGGTTAATAATTCGGGGGTCTTCTGACCATCTTTTCGCGTGAGTTTCAGCGAGTCGAACATCGTATGGCCGATCAACACTCGCTTCGTAGCTTGGCCATATATGGGTTAGAATCCATAATCCGACGTTATACCAATACCGCCGTGGACGATTTTCACGCACACCGGGTCCGGATAAAATCACAGCATCGGGCAAGGGCATTTCGTTTGTTGCAAGCGCTGCAATAACCACGGCGGCCCCCATGCTCTCGCCTAAAAGATAAAACGGCTGCTCTTTTCCCGCAACGGTCCGGACAGCCACAATGAAGTCCTGAAAATCTTGAACCAGTGTCTCTTTGTCGGACCACAGTCCTCGATGCGGGCCGTCCCCAAAGCCACGCTGGTCATACGCCCATACCGCTATGTCCTGGCTAGCTAGATGTTCTCCAATCAAGGCAAAGGCAGCACGAAAATCACCAAAACTGTGGGCAGCGATGACTATCTTTTTAGGTTCTTTACGTGGACCCCAAACTGTTAGGGAGAGCGCTGTTCCATCACGTGCGATAAACACATCGCCATCAATCCTTGGCTCTGTTGTTTGCTCCTCCATGGGAAAGTAGGAAGGTGTACAGGACGCCAGCATCCCAGTGATTAGAATAAGGCCGGCGGCTCGGAGTCCGATCAATTTTGCGGGTCTCAGCACACGCGCCTTAGCCTTTAAACTGCTGTGCATAAGCTTCGATATCCGCGAGAACGCGCAACAAATTATCACCCCACAATTTAGAAATTTGGCCTTCTGTATAACCACGATGGACCAATTCAAGGGTTACGTTGAAAGTTTCCGAGGCGTCAGACCAACCAGCAATTCCGCCGCCGCCATTAAAGTCAGACGCAATACCCACATGATTGATACCAACTTTACGAACTGCGTAATCAATGTGGTCGACCAGGTCTTTGATCCCAGCTTTTGGGAATTCAAGTTCAATCTCTGCCATCTCGGTGTCGTAGATTTTCAGAGCTTCTTCGCCGAGGCGCCGAAAGTCACCAAAACTTTCAATTCCCATGCTTTTCCAGAGTTCGGCTATGGCATCTTGCTTGCCTTGGGGAACCGCGCGCAGGTAGCTATCGAACGCGACTACTTGAACAACTCCATTTGCATCCCTAATCCCCATTAGCTCTTCGTCACTCATATTCCGCGGGTGGTCATACACACCCTTCAGGCTTGAGTGAGACGCAATAACCGGAGCTTTAGACTCAGCGATCATATCGAGCGCGGTTTGTTTGGAAGAATGAGAAACGTCGACCATGATCCCTAGCTCATTCAAGCGGTGAACAACCTGTCGCCCGAGATCGGTTAGTCCGCCATGTTCCTCATCCGGCTCGTTGGTTCTTCTGTTGGGTACCGAAGAGTCGCCGAGGTCGTTGTGTCCGGTATGTATTAGGCCGAAATAACGCGCACCATAATCATAAAATTGATCTAAAAGGCGAAGGTCTTTGCCCATTGGGTAGCCGTTCTCCATCCCAATGAGCGCCACCTTTTTCCCCGAGGCATCTATGCGGCGCACATCGTCAGCCGTCAGTGCCAACTCGATCTGATCCGGGTACATGTCTTTTGTGACACGATGAATCGCGGCAAACTTAACAAACGCATCCGATAGGGCTTTTGCATAACCGGATTCAGTTCTGGGCCCTTGACCGACAAACACGATAATGAAGGTCGCGTCTAGTCCCCCCTCGATCATGGTGGGGATATGAACCTGTTGTCCGCGCGGACCCGGCTTCATTGGGTCATAGGCTCTTGTTGCAAAATTAGGTGGAATATCGACATGGGTGTCGACTGATATAACGCGATCATGAATGCCACGCGCCCGCGCTATCATGTCTTCTGAAGTCTCGGCAGTCGCGCAACCAGGAAACGCTAAAGTAAATACCGTCAGCCATGCAATGCGGTGCATTATTCAAGCCTCATTTATTCATGTTCTACGGTCACAATAGCCGTGAGACCTAACGAAAGACTACCGTCTTTGTTCCATTCAGGAGTACCCGTCTTTCTCCGTGCCAACGGACTGCTCTAGATAAAACGGCACTCTCTGTATCGCGCCCAAGGTGAATCAAGTCGCTTGGAGTCATGGTGTGATCAACACGTTCAACGGCTTGCTCGATAATTGGACCTTCGTCTAGGTCGGTTGTCACGTAATGTGCGGTCGCACCAATAATTTTGACGCCCCGCGCATGCGCTTGGTGGTAGGGATTTGCACCCTTGAAGCCAGGTAGAAATGAATGATGAATGTTAATGATTCGTCCCGGTAGCCGCCTGCAGAAACTATCCGACAGAATCTGCATATAGCGCGCTAAAATTACTAAGTCCGCGTCGAAGTCTTCTATAAGCGCCGCGAATTTTTTTTCTTGCTCGGTTCTGGTATCGGACGTCGTAGGTAAATAATAAAACGGTATATCATGCCATTCTACAAGTTCCTTGAACGCTTCATGGTTGGAAACGACAGCGATAACATCAATGGGAATGGCCCCGATTTGTACGCGATGAAGGAGGTCATTGAGGCAGTGCCCAAATTTCGAAACCGCGATAATTGTTCGGACCTTCTCTGTTGAGTCGAACAGCGCCCACTCCATCGAGAAACGATCAGCGATGTCAGCGAACCGGGTCTCGATAGTGTCTCGAGGCAAAGGTTCATTAGTGGCGGAGCGAAATACTGTCCGCATAAAGAAACGGGCGGTATCAGGATCGCCTAAGTGTGCAGATTCCGTGATGAATGCGTCGTGGTTGGCCAGAAATGTAGAAACGGCGGCAACAATACCGACCGCATCAGGGCAGCGGATGGTCAATACATAACAGTCAGGAAAATCAGCTGGGGATGGCATGACTCAAACTCCAAAGGCCCGAAATAGTTTTTCTACAGCCTGAGCCGCTGTCAGTTTCCCATTTACCACATCGTTTTCTACAACGGGAATCGTTGTTTTTATATTGGGATGAGCTCGGAGCTTAGCGATCAGCCGATCCTCCACCATTGACCACATCCATTGCACGTTCTGGTGCTGTCTCAGTTTCGTCAGGCCCCCTGTTTCTGCTAAATGACTATGCCGTTGCATGATGCGTGCCCAAAGATCATCCACTCCACGATTCTCCAGCGCGCTTATGGTTACGACCGGGGGAATCCAATTTTTGTCCTTAGGTGAAATAATACGCAAGGCGTGCTGATACTCTGCCGCAGCTGATTTAGATTTGGTCTCGTTGTCGCCATCCGCCTTGTTCAAGGCAATCATGTCTGCAATTTCAAGCACGCCTTTCTTAATGCCCTGTAGTTCGTCACCTGCCCCTGCAATGAGAAGGACCAAGAAAAAGTCCACCATTTCTGAGACAGCCACTTCCGACTGACCGACACCGACCGTTTCAATCAGAATGACGTCGAAACCTGCCGCCTCGCATACCAGAATCGTTTCACGTGTGGTCCGCGTGACACCCCCCAGGGTTCCAGCGGTGGGTGAAGGCCGAATAAAAGCATGGTCGTTCACCGACAGGCGTGCCATGCGAGTCTTGTCACCCAATATCGACCCGCCGGTGCGGGTCGATGTCGGATCTACAGCGAGCACGGCAACTTTGTGCCCGGCTTCAGTCAAGTTGGTTCCGAGAGTATCAATGAATGTACTTTTCCCGGCGCCTGGAACACCCGAAATGCCGACACGCATAGTCTTACCGGTGTGAGGTATCAGCTGAAGCAGCAAGTCTTGCGCAAGAGCCTCATGATCAGGCTTGCGGCTTTCAATGAGTGTGATGGCCTGGGCCAATTTGGCTCGGTCGCCAGAGCGGACGCCGTCGATGTACTCGCCCGTGGATAGCTGAGGCCGGCTAGTATGAGATGTCGGCGATTTTGCCGGCATGATTCTATCCTACTCGGCAGCCGCTGAGGTGTGGCCTAATGACTTTGACAACGATTTTATCAGGCCGACGGCGGCTTCACAGATGATGGTTCCCGGTGCAAAAATCGCAGCAGCGCCTGCTTTGGTCAACGCGTCGTAATCCTGTGGTGGAATGACGCCACCGGCTACAATCATGATGTCAATACGCCCTAATTTTTCCAGTTCGGCCTTCAGACTGGGAACAAGTGTTAAATGGCCAGCTGCTAAGGAACTTGCGCCAATGATGTGTACATCATTTTCGACTGCTTGGCGTGCGGCCTCCTCTGGCGTTTGAAACAGTGGACCTATATCGACATCAAATCCCAAGTCTGCAAATGCTGTTGCGACAACCTTCTGGCCACGGTCGTGTCCGTCTTGCCCCATCTTGGCAATCAAAATGCGCGGCCTCCGGCCTTCCTGTTCTTCAAAGGTAGACACCAGGGCAGCGACTTTAGTTATGGTTGCGTCTGATTCACCCACTTCTTTTCGATACACTCCCGAGATGGATTTGATTTCAGCGACATGACGCCCAAACACCTTCTCCATAGCATCTGTAATCTCACCGACTGTCGCTTTGGCTCGCGCCGCATCAACCGACAAGGCCAACAAGTTACCGTCGCCGGTTTTGGCGGCTTCGGTCAAGGCCCGGAGCATTGTTTGACAGGCTTTCTCGTCCCTCTCGTCCCGCAAGCGCTTGAGCTTGTCTAGCTGTGACGCACGCACGGCAGCATTATCCACCCTTAAAACGTCAATATTTTCTGTTTCGTCCAAACGATACTTGTTGACGCCAACCACGGTCTGGCGGCCGGAGTCGATCCTGGCTTGCGTGCGGGCAGCCGCCTCTTCGATGCGCAGCTTTGGTACGCCTGCTTTAATCGCTTTGGCCATGCCGCCTAAGTTTTCAATTTCTTGAATATGGCCCCATGCGCGTTTGGCGAGATCGTGGGTGAGCCTCTCCACATAATAGCTACCGCCCCAAGGGTCGACCGTACGGCACGTTCCGGTCTCCTGTTGAATGAACAACTGTGTGTTCCGCGCAATGCGGGCTGAAAAATCGGTAGGCAGTGCAAGCGCTTCGTCTAAAGCATTTGTGTGGAGGGATTGCGTATGCCCATGTGTTGCTGCCATGGCTTCGATGCATGTACGCGTTACATTGTTGTAAACGTCTTGCGCGGTTAAGGACCAACCCGATGTTTGGCAGTGGGTTCGCAGGCACAAAGACTTTTCGTTTTTTGGGTCAAAGGGCCTGATCAGTTTGGTCCACAAAAGCCTGGCCGCACGCATTTTGGCCACTTCCATGAAGTAATTCATGCCAACGGCCCAAAAGAACGAAAGGCGCGGTGCAAATGCGTCTATGTCGAGGCCGGCGGCCTGGCCAGCGCGGGCATACTCGACCCCATCAGCCAGCGTGTAGGCCAATTCAAGGTCGGCAGTCGCGCCCGCTTCCTGCATGTGATAACCGGATATGGAAATGGAATTGAACTTAGGCATTTTTTCCGATGCATAAGAGAAAATATCGGAAATGATCCGCATGCTTGCGTCCGGCGGAAAGATATAGGTGTTCCGCACCATGAATTCTTTGAGAACGTCATTCTGAATGGTGCCGGATAACTGCTCCGGTTTTACGCCCTGTTCTTCAGCCGCAACGATGTAAAGCGCCATCACAGGCAATACGGCGCCGTTCATGGTCATGGACACAGACATACGATCTAAGGGGATGCCGTCAAACAAGGTGCGCATATCGTATATGGAGTCGATTGCTACACCGGCCATGCCAACATCGCCGGGAACACGCGGATGATCAGAATCATAGCCGCGGTGTGTTGCCAGATCAAATGCGATAGATAGACCTTTCTGCCCGGCAGCCAAATTGCGGCGATAGAATGCATTGGAGTCTTCAGCTGTGGAAAAGCCGGCATATTGCCGGATGGTCCATGGTCGAGACGCATACATTGTTGGGTAGGGGCCACGCAGGAAAGGCGGCATACCTGGAAGCGTATTTAGAAAATCAAGACCGGCAATGTCATCTGTGCCATATACCGACTTTACCTCAATACCCTCTGGTGTCGTCCAAACAGAACCGGCCACTTGCCCGGTTGTGCCGGACAACTCTGAACTGTGCGTGGCGCCTGGCTCACCGTGCAACGGCACGTCTGAGAAGGTTGGAATTTGGGTCACTGAGATACCCCCAAGCATTCCTGCGCATCTGTCAGAATGTTTAAAACGTCAGCGCCCCTAAAGATAAAGCCGTCGATGCCAGCCTCGCGCAGGCCGGCTTCCGTCTCGCCGGGCCGGGTCGCTACATAGACAAGGGTAGCGTCAGACTTCTTTAGAGCTTTGGCCAAGTCTTGAGCGAGATCGCTATAGATCGTATCGGTCGAACAAATGACTACAACAGGTGTGCCGCTTTCTTTGAAGTCGCCCACAATATCAGCAACTGTGTTTCCGCCCGCGCCAGAAATTACGTCGAATCCACCAGCTTCGAACAAGTTTCTAGCAAAGGTTGCCCGCGCGGTGAAGTCCGCAATGGCGCCGATATTGGCGAGAAATACGCGCGACCGCTGGCCATAGGTCTCTGTCCAGCGGTCGCTTGCGTCACGTAGAGATTCAAAATGTTCTGCCAGGCGATGTTGCGGTAGTGGCTTGATCTCTAGCGGTGAGCCTCTGAGGGCGGCTCCAATCGTTGCAGCTGAAGCATCGTCATGTGCGGCCTCAACCAAGGCCGTCATCAACGCTCCATCGCCATGGCCCGGTAATGAACTTGCGGTGCCATTAGCTTTTGCAGCTCTCTCCTCTGCAGCAGCAACAAGAGTCGCAGCGTCCGGCTCTTCAACGTCCACGGTTTTTTCTGCAATATTGGGGAATTCGCTGACGCCTGTGATCGGATCCTTACGGGTCGCAATATTGCGGGCGCGTTCAATCTCGGTCGCAGCGACCATGTCTGCAACCGAGCCATTTTCAAGTGACGCTGCCAATCCCCCGCCGGCCTCAATATTCTGAAAAATACCCCATGCTGTTTCTGCCAATTCATGAGTCAATGATTCGACCATCCATGAACCGCCGGCCGGGTCTGCAACCCGGCTTAGAGCTGATTCTTCTTGCAAGACAATCTGGGTATTGCGGGCAATACGGCGGCCAAATTTTGTCGGCAATCCAATAGCGCTTTCCAGTGGAAGCACTGTCACCGAGTCCGCACCACCAACCGCGCCGGCAAAGCAGGCCGCGGTGCCGCGTAGAATGTTCACCCACGGGTCTCTCTGACTGAACATACGCGGGGCGGTGACAGCGTAAATGGGCGCGGTCTGATTGGCCTCTGAAGCACCACTCGCTTCCGCGACCCGTGTCCAAAGCCGCCGCACGACCCTCAGTTTGGCAACGCTTAAAAAGATGTCCGCATCACAGGTCAAAGTGAAGGCCATCTGCCGGCATGCGTTGTCTACCGTTAGTCCCGCTTCCGTCATGCGGCGGAGGTACTCAACGGCTGTTGCCATCGCAATCCCGAGTTCTTGCGCCTCAGAGCACCCCGCGTTGTGATAGGCTACGGTCGAGACATTCAACGCTTTTGCGGACACGTATGTTGTAGACACATGCGCAGCCAGATCGGCCATGCGTCCCAGCAGCGTATCCATAGGGACGATGACTTTACCGACCGCGGCTAACGTACTCAGCGGATCGGCACCAAAGTTGCCGATGAAAGCGTCTGGCGCCACGCTACGTCGACTAAGAATATCCATCACATAAGCGGCTGGGGGCAGGGACGGCCCACCCGGGTCCAATACAACAGTAGCCAAATCGAGAAGAACCCCATCCAGCAGTGCGTCCATGTCCGCGCGGCTTTTTATGATCGTTCCACTGCGCCCGGTTAGGTCTAGCTTCAGCCAGATGGACGTGGCGCCTTTCTCAAGGTCCAAGAGGATTTGCCGGTTGGCTTCTGCCGGGTCGGGATGGGACGACAAGCATCGAACATCCCATTCTGTTCCTGTCGACCCTGGGGCTGAGCGGCCACCGGTAAACGGGGTTGGCCCTGACATCGCTGCCGACACTCGTCCGTCGTTCGCTTTCGTGTAAAGCGGCTTAAGCGCAATGCCGTCGTAGCTCTTTTTAGTGAGTTTTTCGTAAGGTCTGCCGCCGAGCGATTTCTCGACCACGGCCATCCACGCGTCATGGCCTGGTTCGGCAAAATCGCCGGCCAGCGCGAGCAAGTCTTGGTCTGCTTGAGTAGGTGAGGTCACCACAATGCTCCCAATGGGAAACAGGCCCAAAGTGTTATCTAACTCCCTGTTTTTAGGCTTTTTGCTGCACTGCGTCAAACTCAGGTCATAGTTCAGCCGCAGCGTCTACGGCGCGCCATATCCGGGCAAAATTGCCCCACCACAGCTTGGTGATCTGCTCTTCTGAATAGCCGCGAAGGGCAAGTTCTTCTGTGACGCCAAAGGCTTCGCCCGCATCCTTCCAACCGATAACACCGCCTCCGTGTTCCATATCCGAGCTGATGAAAACATGGTCGATCCCCAACAGACTGACTGTGTAGTCAATCGAGTCGGCATAATCACTAACAGTGGCTGGTGGAAACGCTTTTTCATACGCCGCGTAGTCGGCCTTGAATTTTTCAACTTTCTCTGGCGAAAAAGCTGCTGTGATTTCAGAAACATTGGCGGTGCCGTATTCTGCCATGATGACCGAGAAGGCTTGTCCCTGTCCGGGTAGTGACGGCCGCAGGTAACTTGAGAACGCAACGATTCCAACGCCACCCCCAGTAGACTCAATAGCCATCATTTCTGAATCCGTCAGGTTGCGAGCCGTTTCGATAATGGCTTTTACGCCTGAGTGAGATGCGATGATCGGAGCGGTCGACAACTCGGCAGTTTGAAAAACAGCCTGGGATGTGACTTGTGATACGTCGACAATGACTCCCATGTTATTCATGGTGCGGATCAATTGCCGGCCCAATTTAGACAGCCCAACATGTTCTTGCTTTGCATCATTGAGGATGGCGCGTGGACGGGAGGAATCTGAGAATTGATTGTGGCCAGCATGATTAAGGGTGATGGTGCGTAAGCCTCGTTCGTAGAGTGAGGGTAGCCACGATAGATCCGGCCCTAGCGGCCATGCGTTGACCATTCCCATAACGGCAAAATGTTTACCCTCTGCTGTCAGTTGTTCGGCTTCATCCGCACTTCTCGCTAACCCAATGCGTTCCGGGTAGGTTGCTGCCATCTTTTCGATAGCAGAAAATTTTGTGTCAGCGTCGCCGCGCGCTTTTGCATAGGACGACGGTGTGCGGCCTTCCTGTAGCACCCAGCTAACAAAAAGAGCTCCATCAAGTCCGCCGCGGTCCATTTTAGGAAGATCCACTTGCATAGACGTGTCCTGACCAACATCGTTGTCTGCACTCATGAATTCAAACGGGATGTCCATCTCTGCGTCAAAAGTGATGATGCGGTTATGCAGAGACCGAGAGCCTTGCGCCGCCGCAGCGTATGACAAGAAAACGAGCGTTGAAAGAAAGGCCGCGATTACACTTCTTATCATGAAATAGTCCTTGTGATTTGGTCTATGCTACCGTTGGCAACGCATGAAAGTCGAAATACTCAGATTACAGAAACCCAGAAGCACTCTATGTTAGTTAGAACGAATCATGCCAAGTTTTGATCGGCCAATAGATACGGATATTCCACCCTCTCTATGGGTCTTGAGGTTTGTAGATCTCATTAAACCAGGCAGCCATGTGCTGGACCTAGCCGCCGGACATGGTCGGCACACTAATCTTTTTCTTTTGCGTGGCTGTCAGGTGACAGCAGCTGACATAGATGTGTCAGGTCTAGTAGACCTGGAACCGTGTGCATCCGTTGAGATTGTGGAAGGGGATTTGGAAAACGCGCCGTGGCCTTTCAGACCTGGTGTGTTTGGAGGAATTATTGTAACGAACTACCTGCACCGGCCCCATTTTCCTGATCTCATCCAGTCCCTTAGTCCGGGCGGTGTCATCATTATCGAAACTTTTAGCAGCGGCAATGAAAAACTGGGACGGCCGCGCAATCCAGATTTTTTACTGAAAGCGGGCGAGCTAGTAGCTGCTTTCTCTAAAGACCTGCAAATCGTTGCCTATGAGCACGGAATCGAACACGAGCCGCGGCCTGCCGTGCGTCAAAGACTTTGCGCTGTGAAATCTACGGAGCCAGTAGAATTGAAGAGCTAGGCCGCTTTTTCGTCCGGCGATGCAAAAACGGTTTCGGACTGGCCGGCGCGCCGTGATTTGATCTTGGCTTGATACATGGCTTCGTCCGCCAATTGAATCATGACCTCGATGGAACGGGTCGATTCCGGGTAAACGGATACGCCCAAACTTACGCCGACGTCATGCCGATGCCCTTCGAACAAGATTTTTTTGTCAAAAGTGCGGGCAACTTTGTTGATAACGTGTATGGCTGCATCTCGATCACTGAAGTCCTCGAGGATACAAGCAAATTCATCGCCACCAATACGCGCTGCCGTATCTGTGCGTCGGAGGCACTGTTTCAAACGCCGGCCTACTTCCCGAATAATTTCGTCGCCAGCCTGGTGCCCGTAAGTGTCATTCACACTCTTAAAGCCATTGAGATCTATATAGATCAAGCACACTTCTTGTTTACGACGATCTGCTCTATGCAGCGCCTGTGTGAGCCGGTCAAAGAAAGCGCGCCGGTTAGGAAGTTTAGATAATTCGTCGAAAAGAGCGGCATGAACAAGTTTGTCTTCCAGCTTGCGCCGAATAACGGTGTAACGAATGGTCCGCTCTAACAATTCTGGATCAATTTCTGACTTTACTAAATAGCCGTAGGCGCCACGGCTCATGGCGCCCTTGTCGATATTCGTGTCTTTGATCTCCGCTGTCATAATGACAGGAACCGGGTTGCCCATCCGCTCGAGCTCCTCCATGAGTTCAAAGCCGGTGCGCGGCATGAGGTCATAATCAATGAGAGCGACGTGGATTTTTTCTTTCACGGCGCAAGCCAGGGCATCTTCGTAGGTTTTCGCTACGAGGACATTACTCTTGCAAAAACCGGCGTCGTTGAGGTGCTTTGACAATGTCTCAATGTGATTATCCTCATGCCCGACAATGAGCGTGCGGATATGGTCGTGCTTAAAGTCTAAATCCAGTGCCATTGGCTGTCTCCCAAAACCGATCTGACGCGCTTTTTTTTGTCGCGGATTTATAGATACGGTGTGCCAGGCTGTGATTAATATTCAACTAATAAGCGTAATCTATGAATAAACTTTATGATCAAACTTAAGGAGAGTCGATAGTAAACTGGCTGAATCACTCGCTTAAATTAACCCTAGAGTCAATCACGATATAGGTTTTCTAAACCTCAGGGTCGTGCGGTCACTTTCCCCGATTGCTAAATACGGCCCAGGGTTGTCTTGGACCTCAAACAACGAGGGCGGAAGTGACAAGGCCCCGTGCTCTGTGCCCGGAGTTGTGCTGTGATCCTGCGAGGATTGCGTCTAGATATGACATCAAGGAATGGTGACGTTTCTATTGATCAAGCAAGCCGTAGTCCCCTGTGAGATCGAGAACGACTTTTTTAACGAGCGCTTGACGCTCCTCCGACAGCTTGGCTTCCAACGCGGCGTCGGGTTTATAGGTCTCAACGTCTTCTCTGATGTCGATGCCGCGTGCTTTGAGAACGGCTTCGGTGACATGTTGCCGATCTTTTACCGCCCACAATTCAGAAGCCAGAGTCAGAATCGCTTGGCCGACTTTGTCGATGTCTTCAGGCCGCAGAGCTTTACGCTGACGCGGCTTTACATTGGATGGATATAGAGTTGGTTCTTGCATGTGGCTTATGGCTTCCGGCCATAGGTAACCCAGGGATAATTGTTGGGCGCCATGCCTTCATAGCGCACGTCGATAAACCCGACGTCTTCCATGAGGCCGATCATGTCCATGGTTGAAGAGCCCCGCCAATAGGGTTCTCCACCGAAGCGGGCCATATAGTCCGTACGCCAGGCCGCTGTCTTATCGAGCGCGCTGTAGGGCGCAACATCGCCAAAAAGAAAATCCCCACCGGACGCGAGGGTCCGGAAGCCTTCACGCAAAGTGGCTTCAATAACATCCACAGGCAATTCGTGAAGGATGATATAGGAGGTGAATAAATCGCAGCTTTCATCATCTAGCCCAGTGTCACGGCCATCAGCTTGAAAAAGTGTCCAGCTATGTCCGGCTATGTTTCCGTTGCGCTGTGCTTGCTCAAGCTGGGCTATGGAAATGTCACACGCAGAAATTTTGGCGTCCGGGAAAACCTCAGACAGTTTCAGAGTATAGGGGCCGGATGAACACCCGATCTCAAACACATGATTATAGTCGCGGCGCGGGGCTTGTTCGGCAAAGGTGCGACGGTCCGTATATATATCCGTTGGCGCGCCACCAGCTGCCGGTGGCTTCGCGGCCTTGCCAACGATGTAACGGTGCACCAATTCGCCATGAATGAAACCCATGTGCCGGTGGCCGTCCCATCCTCCCGTAGTGCGGTGGATTGGATAGCGCCAGTACTGTGGAATATCAAGATCGGGATTCGGCGTTAGAGTTGTGCTGCCCTTTGAAAGTTCTTCAAACTGCGGTGCAAGGGCATCTTTAATTTCAGAGAAGGCCCCTTCCGCCAAACGCGCATGATGTTCTGCATGCCATTCGCCAAGGAGGTTGGCCGAGCGGAAGGCCGAAAGGTTTTCTAAGATGCCTTCAATCTGCTTAGCCCGTTCGTCCAAGTCTTCGGCCAGCGTGTCATCATTCAGACCGGCTACATCAAGCGAAGCTTGTTGCTTCTTCATGAGTGGGCCGACCGAAGGCCCAAAGGCGGTTAGGAAGTCCAGAGTCGCGCGCCCGTGCTGGCGCAAAGTGTAGTCCATCATGGGATGGGTCCTCACGAGGCTTTGATAATTAATTGAGTCTAGCAATTGATCTGAGGTCATACCATAAAGACACCGGGAAAAGCCGTGCAATGACCAACTAAAAGTTCAGTTTATGGTACGAAACAGAGATTCTTTAGGACACTGCCCGCACGCTGACCAACACGTTGAAGAGGTCCAATGATCTGAGGGACCGCGTTGGTCTGATCGAACCAGTATGCTAAAACCAAGGGGCAAGCACAAACGCCACCCCCAATGCCAAGGACCACGCCTGGAAGGCACGCCATGACCCACATTCAGCATCAAAATTCTGGTGGGCAGAAAATGCCAAACCTAAGCCGCAGAACTTTCGTCGTGACCTCGGTCGCAGCGGGTGGTTTCGCCCTCGGTTTTCGTTGGTCGTCGTCTCCGGTTATGGCGGCGGCGGGAGATGGGGCGACGCTGAACGCTTTTGTTCAGGTCACGGCAGATAATCGGGTTTCTATCGTTGTCCCCGGTTCGGAAATTGGCCAAGGCGTCTACACGACCCTGCCAAAGATCGTCGCTGAGGAAATGGACGCAGATTGGGATCGTGTTGAGGTGCGTCTCGCCACTGCCGACCCGGCCTATGGTAACCCTGCAAAGGATGGCCGGCAGGCAACGGGTGGATCTGACGCAACGCGCGGATACTACGACGTTCTTCGCAAAAGCGGCGCTGCTGCAAAAGATATGTTGGTGCGTGCCGCAGCGGGCCGTCTCAATGTGCCCGCGTCTGAACTTACCGTCGATAGCGGAGTGATTAGCCATACAGCGTCGGATAAGAGCGTAACATTTGGCGATGTAGCCGAAGCGGCGGCATTACTGACGCCGCTTGAAGAGCCGGTTCTTAAAGGCCGGGCCGACTTTAAACTTCTCGGACGTAGTGTGCCGCGCAAGGACACGCCAGCGAAAGTTGACGGCTCAGCCGTGTACAGCGCTGATATGAAACTGCCCGGCAAGCTCTATGCGGCACTTCGTACGTCTCCTGTCTATGGCGGTGAGATTGTTAGCGACGATCGGGACGACATCTTGAATCGTCCAGGTGTTGTCGCCGTCACAAATGTTGAAGGCGGTATGGCCGTCATTGCTGATACGTTTTGGCAGGCTAAAACGGCAGCTGAAGCTTTGACTGTTGAGTGGGATTTCAAGGGTATGGATGCCCTCAACTCTGCTGACATGTGGGCAGAAATGCGCACCTCTCTCGATGACGAGGCACGGCCATTCTTTGGTGCCAAAGGGGATGCACCCGCAACGATTGCCGATGCGTCACGTACGTTTGAGGCTGAGTATGAAGTACCGTTTTTGGCCCATGCCTGTATGGAACCCATGGTGTCGTCGGCCCTCGTGACTGATACGGCGTGCCAATTGTGGTCACCAAGCCAGCAGCAAGACCTTGCCCGGGAAGGCGCAGCAGAGCTATCAGGTCTGCCACTTGAAAATGTCAGCCTGCAAAACACGTTTGCCGGTGGCGGATTCGGCCGGAAGTGGGAAGTAGATTTTGATCGCCAGGCTGTTCAAGTGGCCATGGCGGTGAAGGGCCGGCCTGTCAGTTTAATTTGGACACGGGAACAAGACATTCAACACGATCGCTACCGCCCTGCTTATGTGGCACGCATTCGTGCAGCGTTAGATGATGATGGCAATTTGATTGCCATGCACAGCCGTCTGGCTGGTGAGTCTATATTGCAGTTTCAAGACCGGCCGCGAAATTTCCCCGACCCGACATCAGTGGGCGGCGCTGTGAACGCCTCATACAATATTCCAAACACGCTGATAGATTACGTGGAATACAAACCCGTGATTCCGGTTGGGTTCTGGCGCGGCGTGTCGTCCTCACAGAACGGCTTCTTTTCGGAAAGCGCGATGGACGAATTGGCGCATCTTGCTGGTCAAGACCCCTACGAGTACCGCCGCAATCTGATCGTTGATAAGCCACGTGAACTGGCCGTTCTAGATAAAGTGGCTGAGATGGCCGGTTGGGGCCGCGACCTTCCTGCTGGGCACGGTCTTGGCATCGGGTTTGCACCTGGCTTTGGTTCGGTCAACGCCCAAGTGGTCGAAGTGGACGCGACGGGCGAGGAACTGAAAGTCGTCAAAGTGTGGTGTGCTTACGACTGTGGCTTTGCGCTTGATCCGTCAAATGTCGTGCACCAGATGGAAAGCGGTATCACCTATGCGCTCAGTGCTGCGCTGTTCGGTGAGATCACAGTCGAGAATGGTGCCGTGGTACAATCTAACTTCCATGACTATGACTCTATGCGCTTGGCCAACATGCCCGAGGTGGAAGTGGCGCTGCTTGAATCAGAAGAGATTGTTGGCGGTGCCGGAGAAGCTGCGGTGCCTGCGACAGCTCCTGCACTCACCGGCGCAATCTTTGCCGCCACAGGCCAACGCATCCGGCGCCTGCCGATTCGGACATCTGGGTTCGGAGTAGCCTAGCGGCCCCACAGACTCTTCATTACACTCTCTCTCAACAATATCCCTAATGGGAGGGGCGTGTGCGACTGACGGTTGCGGTCTGTTTTCTGCTTTGTTCCGGCACTGCGTTCGCAGCGCCTGGCGACGTACTCAAAGATTGTAATGACTGCCCAGACTTGGTGATCGTGCCGCCTGGTGAGTTTCGCATGGGCACGCCGATTGGTGTTCCCGTCGACAACGAAACGGGCGAACAGCCTCCTATCCAGATGACAATCCCGAACGCATTTGCGCTCGGCCGGACAGAAGTCACCCGCGGTGAGTTTCAAGCCTTCGCAGATGACACCGGTTTCGAACCCACCATCCTCTGCCGCGTTTGGAACGGAGATCTGCAACGTTACGACGACGATCCCAGCCGCACTTGGAAGACAGCCAATGTTCCGCCGCGGCCGCGGGCGCACCATCCGGTAAACTGTGTGTCCTGGGAAGATGCTCAGCTCTATGTGGCGTGGCTGGCCGAGCGCACTGGCTTGCCCTACCGGCTACCGACAGAAGCCGAGTGGGAATACGCCGCGCGGGCTGGGTCTGACGCGCTCTATCCCTGGGGCAATAGTCCCCATCAAGGTTGCCGCTACGTCAATGCTTATGATCTCGATAGCCGGGAACTGTATCCCATGGCTTGGCCGCACATGGCCTGCCGTGATGGATTCAAAGACATTGCCCCAGTGGGGTCCCTCGAGCCTAACGCGTTTGGTTTGTACGATATGCTTGGCAACGTCTGGGAGTTTGCTGAGGACTGCGCCACTAAATCTCACGTGGGACGGCCTCAAGATGGCCGTGCCTGGGTGTGGGAGGGCGGTTGTGCCCGGCGCATTCAACGTGGCGGCGGCTGGATGACCTCGGTGGCACGCATTCGCCCCGGGTATCACGGTGATGCCAACGCCACTCACCGCTTTGACTTCGGGGGCTTTCGTGTTGCTCGTGATCTCACGGATGCGGAAAGGGCTGGGCAATGAGAGCACTTCTCATTCTTATTGGCGCCGTATCCACGTCTGTCTTTGCCCAGGAACCTGGTGATGTGATTCAGGACTGCGATGACTGCCCGCGCATGGTCGTTGTACCTGCAGGCTCATTTGTTATGGGCACTGCCAAGGGCGCCTATGAAGTAAACGTAGAGTCCGGCGAGGGGCCGCCAATCCGCATCACAATCGATCAGCCTTATGCCATCGGCGAGACAGAAGTGACCATCGGGCACTACCGCGCATTCGTTGAAGCCAGCGGATACGACGTTGGCGCAGGATGCCATGTCATTCTTCCTGGCGGCGGCGGAACTGATGATGCAGAAGCGAGCTGGGAAAAGCCCGTGCAGCCGAAACGGGCGCAGGATCATCACCCTGTCGCTTGTCTCTCCTATGCAGAGATGACGGCCTACGCAGACTGGCTGACGGAAACCACAGAACATCGTTATCGTTTGCCATCGGAATCAGAATGGGAGTTCGCGGCCCGTGCCGGCACGACTGGACCGCGGCCCTGGGGCGCCAACAATTCGTTCGAGGGCGTGTCACTGTCGCTGACCTGTGAGCACGCCAATGGCTATGACGGCGAATCTCAAAAAGACTACACCTTCACCTGGCCCTACGCGCGCTGTAACGACGGCTTTGCAGATGTGGCGCTGGTTGCGTCATTTCAAGCCAGTGCTTACGGACTCTATGACATGATGGGTAATCTGTGGGAGCGCACGGAAGACTGCTACACCGCCAGCTACTGGGGCCGTCCACCAGATCAACGAGCCTGGGTTTGGGAAGGGGGCTGCGAACGGCGCATTGTACGTGGTGGCGGCTGGTACAGCCGGCCGACCAACATTCGTCCAGCGCGTCGGGCAAGTGGTGACCCCAACATGCGTGGCAATGACCTTGGCTTTAGACTTGTGCGCGAAATGAAATAGAAAAATATGAGGGGATGAAGTTATGACAATCCGTGCTTTGAATTTAGCGCTGCCAGTGCTGTTGTTCAGTGCCGCTGCGGTTGCACAATATGATGAAGGTTTGTCAGCCGGTGACGTCATCCAGGACTGTGAAGACTGCCCCGAGCTCGTGGTCATCCCGCCCGGTGAATTCATGATGGGCACGCCGATCAGCGCCCGCGAGGTCGATCTCACCCGCGGCGAAGGGCCCCAGGTTAAAATCACCATCGGCTATGCGTTTGCCGTTGGCAAAACCGAGGTCACACACGGCCAGTTCAAAGCTTTCGTCGACGCCACCGGACATGAGCCCGACAGTCTGTGCCGGGTGTGGAGTGACGAGATCGGCTTTAACAACGATCCTGAAGCCAACTGGCTGAATCGCCGGCAGCCCAAGCGGGTACGTGACGAACACGCCGTGGGCTGTGTCTCTTGGAATGACGCCAAGGCTTACGTCGCCTGGCTCGGGCAAATTACCAACATGCGTTACCGGCTGCTGAGCGAAGCTGAGTGGGAGTATGCAGCGCGTGCCGGGACAACGACTCCGCGCTTTTGGGGCAGTTCCCCTGGCGAGGCGTGTCAGTGGGCGAACACCTTCGATCTCGACGGTGCTGAGGAGTATCCTTTTCCTTGGTTCCCGGCGACCTGCCGGGATGGCTTTGCAGATTTGGCACCGGTCGGGCAGTTCAAGCCGAATCCGTTCGGTCTGTACGACATGATCGGCAACGTTTGGGAGTGGACCGAAGACTGCTGGGCGGCGACGCATATCGGGCGTCCTGCCGACGGCTCTGCTTGGACTTGGGAGACCGGCTGCACCCGGCACACAACACGCGGCGGTGGCTGGCTCTCAGCACCGGAACGCAATCGCATTGCTTGGCCCGGTCGTGATCCTTCTGACATGCGCAACACGCAATTCGGTTTTAGAGTTGCGCGCGACTTAGGCACAGGCGGGTCCGCAGGCGAAGGTGGAAACATCCGCCGCATGACATTGTTCACATCAGACGTGGAACTGTCGAAAGCGTTTTGGTCAGACGCCATGGGGTACACCGTGACGTTTGAAGATGCAGCCTTCGGCGGCGTAGAGACAGCCGGATCGCTTAATCTCGACGAAGGCAATCGCGCGCATTTCGTGATGATGACACCGGCCGGCGGTGCCGGGCCGATGATCGGGCTGCTGGGTTCGGACGGCGATGAGTTTGAGCCGATTGAACGCGTTGGCGCGCAGCGTCCCCAGGCCGGTGAGTCTCTCTTAGTGGTTAAGGTTGCCGACATCTTTGCCACCTTTGAAAAGCTCAAAGTCATGGGGGTGCGTATTGCGTCAGAGCCGTTACGCCTCAGCGGACAGCAGACCAGCGTGGTTGGTTATGAAGGAACGGTCTATACGCCGGACGGCACCCGTATCAATTTGCAGCAGATCGAATCCGGAGGTTGAGACTCAGTAAGGAAAATCAAGGGGTTAAGAATCTATACCCCCTATTTTCGCGGGAACAATCCCATGAAGGACGAAAGAATCACGGGTTTCAATGCCCCATACGTTACTGTGCAGAAGTGACATGAGGAACACCCCCAATGACCGAATTTCCATACACATCCCGCCGCCGTACCTTAGGGCTTATGGCGGGGACAGCGTTGGCCCCAATGGCGGCCTCTACGCTCGGCGCAGGGTGTGCGCGCGCGGCTGACACTGCGGATGTGATTATCGTGGGTGCCGGTTTGGCCGGATTGACAGCAGCAAGCTGGTTAGAGGAAGAGGGCTACTCCACCACCATTATTGAAGCCAAAGACCGCATCGGCGGGCGCTGCTACACCATGACTGACTTACCGGGCAAACCGGAAGCGGGCGGGTCGAGTGTCGGCAGCATGTACGCCCGCTTCATCGATTTCTGTGACCGCCTGGATGTGAAAAAAGGCCCGGCCGTCGGCAGTGGCTTCGGTACACACATTCACATCAAGGGCACCAACATCCGTAATGAAGATTGGGCCGACCATCAGCTTAATCCGTTTGAAGGCGAGCAGCGAGCACTGACCCCGGCGCAATACCGCTCCCGCATGATTCGCAAGTACAGCCTGTTCGACGATTTGGACTCTTGGCGGGACATGGACATCACCTTGCAAGACCGTTCATTGCGAGACCTGATGCTGGCCAATGGCCATTCGGAAGCCGAGGTCCGCCTCGGCATGGACACCAACCCCGGCTATGGCCATTCCATCGATTCTCTCTCCGCTGTGCACATGATGCACGTGACCAATTTCGCGCTTCACCAAGCCGAGGGCGCCCCCCCCATGTTCTGGAAAATCGAGGGTGGTAACTCGAGCTTGGTCAACGCCATGGCGGCCAACCTCAACGCAGCCATTCATCGCAACACGCCGGTGGCCGGTATTCGCAGGTGCGGTTCTGGTGTGGAAGTAGTGGCCGCGGACGGCCGGGTGTTTACCGGAAAGCGCGCGGTGGTGACGCTCCCGTTTTCCGCCCTACGCTTCGTGGCGTTTGATCCGCCGCTTAATGGTGTGCAAGCGGAAGCAGTGCAGACCATGCCCTATGGCTCATGCTTCCACGCCTTTCTTGAAACGGATGCACCCTATTGGGAAAACGATGGCCTACCGGCAGGTATGTGGATGGACACCACGCCTGGCCGCATGGGTCCGCAGACGGAAAATGGCGAGGTGGTGGGGATGTACGTGTTTGTCACCGGACTGCTGGCGCAACACCTCAACCGTCTACCCAAAGACGCCGCAGATGCGCGCTTGATCGCCGACCTGGTTGCAGCCCGACCAGCAGCCCAAGGCCGTGTGCGTGTGCGGCGCTCCTGGTCGTGGGTCAGAGACCCCTATGCGGGCGGTATGTATGCCTATTGGCAGCCTGGTATGATCGCCAAGTACAAAAGTGAAATGGCTGAGCCTGTGGGGCCGGTGCATTTCGCCGGCGAGCACACCTCGGACTCCACGCGCGGCTTGGAAGGCGCCATGGAATCCGGCGAGCGCGTCGCGCTCGAAGTGATGGATGTACTGGCTTAGTCAGTTGGTATGCTGATCAAACGCGCCCTCATGTGATGTCTGCTTTCAGATCAAAAGCGGACTTAGGCTGAAGGCTTGTGCCCGTCCTCAATTGGCCATAAGCGGACATGAAAACCCCGGGTCGCGGGGCTACTGGGAATAATGATATGTCGCACTAATTAATATTGCGAATATGGACCGTGCCGTAGCATATTCCCAACGGGCCGCTTTGGCGTGATCGTCTCTCAATCACCTCTGATCTATATAGCACTTAGGAGTTATAATCTTGGAACTAGCCTGCCTCGACCTTGAGGGTGTTCTCGTCCCCGAAGTTTGGATAGCGTTTTCTGAACTGACCGGCATAGATGAGCTGCGTGCGACGACCCGTGATATTCCCGACTATAATGTTCTCATGAAGCAGCGGTTGGCGCTACTTGATCAACACAGCCTCCGACTGCCTGACATTCAAGCGGTCATCGCGAAACTTGAGCCGCTGCCGGGTGCGGTGGAGTTTCTAGATTGGCTGCGAGAGCGGTTCCAGGTCATTATCCTATCGGACACGTTCTACGAGTTTTCAGAACCTTTGATGCGCCAACTTAGTTGGCCCACGCTATTTTGTCACCGCCTCGTTACAGATGAGCAGGGCAAGGTCGTGGATTATAAATTGCGGCAGCCGGACCCTAAGCGGGCATCGGTCAAGGCGCTGCACTTACTCAATTACCGCGTGATCGCAGCAGGAGACTCTTATAACGACACCACCATGTTGAGTGAGGCCGAGGTCGGGATATTATTTCACGCGCCACAAAAGGTGATTGATGAGTTTCCCCAATTTCAGGCCGTGCATGATTTTGGCGCACTCAAACAAGCTTTTGTCGAGGCTAGTGACAGGCCGCTTAGCCTTTAATCCTAGCCTTTAGTTTTGGCGGTGCGGAATGTCTGCCACAGTACTTTGTCCAGTCCGCCATCAGCCGTTTACGTTTGATGAGTAGTCACCCTATGCCCGCTTTGCGTCAGAAGCGGATGTTTAATTCCGCGGCGTAGCCCAAGAAAAGCCCCGCCACTTTGTTATTTTGGGCGGGGTTTTCCTCAGTGTTGCGATGCTCTTGGCTATGCCGGTTTGACACCGTGTATCGCGCGCCGACGGTATACATCTTTCTTTAAGGTCAGATCCACGTCGAAGCCGGCTTTGCGCATCAGGCCCGGGAAGTCGGATTCCCGGTAGCCCGGAATCCACGGCTCGATGTTGTGACGGTGATCCACCCAGAGCCACGCTCTGTCGTAGACCGTCTGAGGCACCGGAATGTTGGGGTTGCCTTCGGTGACGCTGTCGTCGTGGAAGAAGATCCCGCCCGGCCTGAGGATGCGGTTGAACTCGGGCACGATCTTTTGCGCCGCCGGGACGGTCACTTCGTGGAACAGCAGGTAATCGGAAACGATGTCGAAATAGCCGTCCGGGAACTTGGTGTCTTCCGCCAGGCGTTGGGCATAGTTGACGTCGAGGCCGCGCTGCACCGCTTCGTGGTGACCGTAGCGCACCATTGGCCCGCCGGCATCGATGCCCCAGACCTCCGCGTTGGGGAACCGTTCCTTGTAGGCCATGGTGCCTAGGCCAGAGCCGCAGCCCACGTCGAGAATGCGATTCACTTTGCCGTCGGCCGGCATGGGGCAGTCCTGTGCGGTAGACAGGAACGCTTCGTCGAATTGATTGCGCCCTTGATAGAAGGCCTGAGTTAACGCCCAGTGATAGACCCAGCCGGCGAACGGATCGCCCACATAGCCGCCTGGCTGGGCGTGGATTTCATGGGTGGTGTAGTCGGGCAGGAGCATGTCCGGGTTTAGTTCCAGGCTACCCGGCCCTGAATTATCGGTCGCTTCCATGAGCGCCAGATACTTGTCGGCTTTGCCGTGGAAGGCGCGCATGGCCCGGTCCCACATCAGGGCTTGGGCGCTGCGGTTAAACCGGATCGCGGCCTCAAAGTGTTCGTTCTCGAGCAGAATCTGGTAGCACTCTTCATAGGGAATATCGGTTTTGCCCGTGGGTAGACCTTTGGCCCTGAGGAACCTGTTGTAGTGGCGCCTGGCATCCCGCCCGCCCATATCCCGCCCGTTCCATTGCTTGAAGCCTTCTGCAAAATCCATCAAGCCTTCTTGATTGAGGGTTTCGAAACGAGCGGCGTGAAGTGCTTTTTGCGTGGCGGTTTGATTAAACGGATCAACCTTGATGTCGGTAGTGGCGGCCATTGCGTAACGCCCGCCGATAGAAAATACGGCAGTGGCAGCTGAGGCGGCCAGAATATTGCGGCGACTAAGCATGTTTAAGTCTCCTGTGTTGTTGTGGTGTAGTGGGTTAGGATTGACCGGGCTTGCGGGCGGGGACCTGTTTGGTCGGCACCGGCCCAGCAATGTCAGTCGTAACGCGGGTCAAAACGCTGAAGGTGCGTTCAATGAAATCATCGCGCTCTGCTTCCCAGGCGATTTTCTCTTCCGGTGTCGGGTCATAGGCTTCTACTAAGGCTGGATCGATGACCTTGTTTTCTGCCATGAATTTTTCCAGCACCATGACGCGTCTACGGAGCGCCCAATGCTCCGCGCCGAGCCCAAGAAAGGCCGTCATCAAGTTGTCCGAGTGGACGTCGTCCAAATAGACTGCTTGTTCGAAATCGCCTTTGATGTAGTTGGCCGCGTACGTCGGCCTATCTGTTTTCGTGTCAGCCATAGCAAGCCTCTCGTCTTGAAATTCAATGCGGGGGAACGTTCACAAACGGTTCTTCAGGAATGGTGCGCTTGCTAAAGGGGGACCACAACAAAAATCGGCTAAAATAGGCGGGGATTTGGCCCTACGCGGGCGCTGATTGACCCCCAGTATCCCATAGAGTTTGCCGTTTTCGTGCTACAACTTGGGCGCGCCCCTATTTTTTGGCGGCGGTTTCCAAGTGAACGAATGGAATAACCGCAGCCACCTGAAGGGGATAAAGTATTACGGTATTTAGCATAGAGCATTAAGAGGTATTGCACGATTATCACGATTATATAGAGGGGGCACACGTGGCTGACTTGACTGGCAAAACATGCTTAATTCTCTCAGCTGAAACAATTTTGTCGCGTTCTGTGCACGACAATCTCGTTGCGTCGGGCGCCAATGTTTACATGTTGGACATCCCTGAGGCCACGGAGCCAGCATGGGACTCAGCGCTTCTCAACTCGCAACAACGCCCGGCCAAGATTGATGCAATCGTCAATGTGAGCATTCCTGACAGTGGCGGCGCGGTTGGTGACGTCGCCCTGCCTGAATTCCGCAGAGTTATCGAAACCAGTTACATCCGCACTTGGCTTGCCCTTAAATATGGAATCCAGACGTTGCGCTCATCTGGCGGTGGGTCCTTTATCACTATTACGTCTGTAGACGGTGCGACCGGTGCGCCGGCCGCGGCCGCGCGCTGCGCAGCATCGCACGGCATAACTCTAATGACGAAATCGGCCGCCCTCGAATGTGCGGATAAGAAAGATAATGTCCGTGTTAACGCCTTACTGGTTGGAGACATCATCCCTGGTGAGCACGAAGCCTATGCGTCTGGCCACGTTTCACCCGAGGACGTTGCTGAAGCTGCGGCCCACTTGGTTTCCGACGCAGCCGTTTATATCACCGGTTTGATTATGCCGGTCGATAACGGCCGGGTGGGATATTGAACGCTACCGTAGAACAGGCCGCTCGTGTTGCCTCCCTTGCCGGCAAGATTGTGTTGGTGACCGGTGCGACATCAACGTTCGGGATCGGACGGGTAAGTGCCTTGGCGATGGCCATGGCCGGCGCCTATGTTTACGTGACCGGCCGCAAATCTGACTCAGGCGCAGAGACCGTCGCCGAGATCGAAGCCGCCGGCGGCAAAGCGTCTTTTCTCAAGCTCGACGTCACCCTTGAGTCCGATTGGATAGAGGCGATGGCAGCTGTGCGGGAACAATCTGGCCGGCTCGATATTCTGGTCAACAACGCCGGCAACGCTTTTTATGTGCCGATTGAGGAGATGCCGCTGGAGTCTGTCTGGTACCTGGCTCATCTCAATATTGAAGGTGCGTTCCTTGGTCACACCTACGCCTGGCCGCTGATGAAAGACCCAGGCGCTGTTGTTGTGGATATTAACTCTGTCGCAGGCCAACGCGGATCAGTAGGCGGCACCTCATACCGAAGTTCGAAGGGCGGTCTGTTGGGTTTGAGCAGAGCCGCGGCAATCGATGGGCGCCGCCAGGGCATCAGGGTCGTTTCGGTTCATCCCGGCGGAACCTGGACACCTGGCATGGAACGGGTCCGGGGCCGTGAGGCTTACGAACAAGGGGTCCGCAATACACCACTCGGCCGTGGTGCTGAGTCGGCTGACATCGCAGCCGCTGTTGTCTACCTTGCCTCCGACGCGGCCCAGCATGTCAATGGCATTGAATACAACATCGATGGCGGCGAGAGCGCGCGATAACAGTCAGAGGAACAGCAGGTCACGTTATGAATGCAACTGTAGGACAGGCCGCCGGCGTCGCATCCCTCGAGGGCAAGGTCGCGCTCGTGACCGGCGCCACATCGACCTTCGGTATTGGCCGCGTGAGTGCTCGGGCTATGGCCATGGCGGGCGCCTATGTGTTTGTAACGGGC
>JAQWRV010000013.1 GCA_029243545.1 Rhodospirillaceae bacterium | reverse complement strand
ATCGCCACCCAGGAAAACCCGCATTTTTGCGTTCCTGAAAGACCTCGCGTTCTAGCGTTCGCCGAATATCCAAAATGTAATTGGCGCTACGTTTCAGCGCCTCTTTCTTCTTCAGCCAACTCTCTGCAACATTTGCAAGTTCACGGTCCTCAGCGGTCGCTTTTCTGCGTATGCGCGTAGCTGCCAACTCTTTTTGCTTTGTTCGTGGATCAGGGCCTTCCCCCTTTTTGGCTGCTAACACCTCTGCCTGGAGGTCTTCTGCCCGCCGTCGCGCTTTTAGCACCGTCAACGAGTCTGATAGCGGGCCTATGGTGATGCGCGTATGGTTCGATTTACGCCCATCCATGCGATAAATGTAAATGAAGACCTTCCTCCCAGAAGGAAGGACCTTAAGTCCAAAATTCTTGATTGCGTGTTGCCTTGGGTTTTCGGCGGAATCCCACACGACATAGTAATTATTCTTTTTTGGTTTAGCGGCCTCAACCACGCTTTTGGTCAAATATGCCTGGGGCATAGCTTGTCCTATGTGTATGCTGGCAGAGAAAATGAGCATATAGCATACACGCTACTGAGTGCAGGTGTCGGTCTAATATTGTAGGTGGCGGCGTATATACCAGCAAATAAGCCAGTTATTCTTATTACTTGGGGTTTTTCCTAGGCCCCCAGAGGGACGTCCACTTACTCTTAATCAGCGGGTCGCAGGTTCGAGCCCTGCTGCGCCCACCATGAAAAACCAAGCAATATCAACTGGGCTCGCGTACTTTAGTCTGACAATGCCGAAAAGCCCGCTTTATGGCGGGTTTCTTTATGGTGGGTGACTCAATCTTGCATTTAAATCAGTTGTTTTTGTCGGGCTGTCTTCTAGCGGCCGTGCCCCTGTCGGCTTCGGCGCAAGATCCTGTCGTTCTTCAAGAAGACGACGAAGCCGCATCCGTCGTAGTTTACGATTCCGAGTTTTTCGCGCCTTACAATCCCATCACCGCCGAAGACATGATCAATCGGATTCCTGGTGCCGAAGGATTGGTTGGTGGGTTTGGTGATCAGCAGGAAGAGCGTCGAGGGTTGCGTTCCAACACAGATCAAATCCTCATTGATGGCAAACGTATGACCGGCAAGGAAAACCAGAGTTCTGGATTTCTCGAAAAACTACCTGCCAAATCTGTTGAACGCATTGAGCTTATTACCGGCAATGTACGTGAGCTGGATACAGACGTGGGTGTTCGTGTCATCAACGTTGTCCTTAAAGAAGGCGCGGGGCGCGGCAGTGGTGTGGCTCAAATTGGGGCATTCGGTTTTCCCAGCGGACAGATACGCCCCATGGGCAGTATCGCGTACAGTGGCGCCACGGGAAATCTCACTTACAACGCGTCGGCGCAAATACGTCCGGCTTTACAGCCGACCAACGTGGTTGATGTCGTTACGACGGAAAGTGGAGGCCGATTGCGGGTCATTGATGAAAAGCGCCGGCAAGACCAAGTTCAATATGAAACACGGGGTACGCTGACCTACAGTTGGCCTGCCGGTCAGACTCTTTCGATTAATGGTCTTCTTAAGTATTTCCCGCTCGATAACCAAGACACGACAATTACTTTTATTGATCCTGGTGATGCACCGCTTGTTGAAGCGGGGACTCTTGCCGATAAGATAAAAGGTGACGATACGACTTGGGAAATTAGTGGCGACTATGCCCAGTCTTTTGGGCAATCTCTGAAGTTCACGGGGTTATTCATATACTCCAATGAGTCTATTGACCGGGACAACGGCCAGTTCGATAGCATTGCAAATGATATCAGACCGCTGAATGACCTCATCCAACTGGGAGGCGATAGTAAGGCGGAAACCTCCACTGAAAAAATACTCCGCGGCACGTTTGACTGGAATATCGCACAGCGCCACGACTTGGAGATCGGTGTGGAAGGTGCGATCAACACACTCAATAAAGATTTAGACTTCTTTACGCTTACAGACGGCAGGCGCATCGACATACCTGTTCTCAATAGCGACCAGAAGATCACAGAGGACAGAGTGGAGGTGTTTAGCACGCACAGTTGGAAGGCTATTGACGGCCTCGAGATAGAAACCGGATTGGCCGCTGAGTTCTCCTCACTCGATCAAGTCGGCAGCGATGTGAGTTCGCAGCGGTCTCTCAAGTTCATAAAGCCCAGTCTCGATATTTGGTACAACACGGACGATTCTACGCAAATGTGGTTCTCATTTCGTCGAGATGTCGGGCAGCTCGACTTCGATGATTTTGTCGCCACGGTAAACCGTGAGGACGATGAAATACTTGCGGGTAATCCGGATCTCGTGCCAGAGAAATCATGGGATTTTGAAGTGGGCGCCGAGCGCCGTCTGGCCAATGGGGCAGGGGTCGTGAATGGGCGCGTCTTTTACCGGCGCGTGAATGATGTCGAAGATCTTGTTTCCTTTGGGCTGACAAATTCCCAGCCGGGCAATCTCGGCAGTGGCGACCACTATGGGATAGAGCTCGAATCCAGTATCCGCTTTGGCCGGTTCACCAGCGTCGATGCCGTACTTGGCTCATCAGTTTTATTGCAGGGTTCTAAAGTCTCGGACCCCTTTACGGGCGTTGGGCGACGGTTTGCTAATCAATCTGAATATCAATTGAAGATCAATGCCCGCCACGACGTGCAAGCATGGGGTTTGTCATATGGGTTTGATTTCACCAAGAATGGCCCCACGTTGGAAAGCGATTTCAACGAATTCGATGACAAATCGACGACACTGGACGGCAGGATATTTTTCGAGAAAACACTAAGCCAAGGTACGATTTTGCGCGGGTTTTTTGCCAATTTCCTAGAACTTAAAAACATTCGCACGCGCAGGATTTTCGATCCCTCACAAGCGGCGGGTACCGTAAAAGAGATACAGTTTCGCGAACAGGAACGGGGTTACATCCTTGGGTTCAGATTACGGACGACGTTCTAGGTAAGCCTCAAAAAAACCTGGGTAAGACGAGCTTTCTCAGAACCCACAGCCTTTGTAATTGTTCTCAAGGCAAGTCGCGGCCATTTCTTGTGCTCTAGAAATATCATTCGGCGTCATTCGCTCACTCATTAAATCACGATTTTTTCGCCTGTTTTTATGGCCTGCTGATAGGCCGCACGCGTCCCTATCCGATTTAGATAAGCGCGTATGTTCGGAAAGTCCGTCAGATCAAACGGTATGAACACACGCATCGTCGTGAGCGCAAAGACGTTCATGATGTCTGCCGCTGTAAATGTATTTCCTGCGAAATAGTCGACGCTACCGAGGCGCTCCTCAATCAAATGATGTGTGACGTCTAATCGTCCCGTTAGAGCCTCCATCACGTCGCTATTGATCGCTCCAGCCGCTGCACCCGATGCTAGATTGAACAACCTCTTGGTTGGCATGACTGAGCCGTTAGAAAAATGAAACCAGAATAAATAATCGGCGAACTCCGAGTCATTCGGTGCTGGGGCTAAACGACCGTTGCCATACCTTGCCAGAATATATTCCACCACGGCACCGGATTCAGCGAGCACTGTGTCCCCATCTGTAATAACGGGGGCAGTGCCTAAGGGGTGAAGTGCCTTGTATTCCGATGGAGCCAGCTTGGTTTGAGCATCGCGCTCATAGCGGACAAGCTCATAAGAAAGATCAAGTTCCTCACACAACCAAACAATGCGTTCAGATTGTGAAACGGCTAAATGATGAACGGTAAGCATGAAAACCTCACCTGACTCTCGTAAAATAACCTGGCAAAAGCCTCAAAGCTTTTCACCCGCGTTCTTAGCCGACAACATAGGGGGCTTTTGCCAGGGCGTTGCGGAGTAGAACCACTGCCCCCTGACAGCCTGCGTTTCCATCAAGTCAGGCGTCTTACTCTGGCTTCTGAAATAGCAGCGTGTAGCGGTCCGACTGCCCTGTTACGGCTGGATTTGCGACTTCGTAGACCAACCCGTCTTGCGGTCGCGCTAAGACGTCTGTGAAATCGACGAAGATGAACCCTGCCTCCAAGACTTCCTTAATGTTCAGGACTGGATCGATCCGTCTGCCATTCTCTTCATTGCCCGGCTCCATATGCCTGCGCGTGTGGTCCACGATGCCGTAGTAGCCGCCAGGCTTTAGCGCATCGTATGAGGATTCATTCACATCCATACGATCTTCAGGGGAAAAATTGTGATAGTTGCGAAATGTCAGGACGAGATCGACGGGCTCCACATCCCACTCACCTGAAGGGCCAAAAAATCCGCCAGTCTCACTTGGGCGTCCGTTCCAGGCGATTTCTTTGACGTCCTCAAGTCCGGCAAGCTCACGCACCGGCTGGAATATGTCTTCATAAAGCCCTGGCGGATGTGTGACGTAAAGTTTGCCTTTGTCTTTCAGCACCGGGCCGAGAATTTTCGTGTACCAACCGGACGCAGGTAACACCTCAATGACTCTCATGTCCTCACGCATGCGGAAGAATTCGAGCACCTCGGCCGGCATGCGATTGGCATCGCGGGCGCGATCTTTTTCTGTCCGGATGTCGCCTTGCATGGCTTCGATGACACGTTGCTGAAACGGAGTCGGATTGGCAGGCTGAGCAATCGCTGCCACTGCGAGCAGCAGAACGG
This sequence comes from Rhodospirillaceae bacterium, assembly GCA_029243545.1. Lineage (GTDB taxonomy): Bacteria > Pseudomonadota > Alphaproteobacteria > Rhodospirillales > Rhodospirillaceae > JAQWRV01. Next base: position 228,617 of record JAQWRV010000013.1, on the reverse strand, counting down.
AGCCCGCGGTGCATGCGATCAACGTGGATCGGACGAAATTTATGGCGCGCATAGGTGTCACTCCTTTAAGGATCAGCTCAAAGTTTCACAAAGATACTCAACTAAAGATACCTCTTTATGTCCGCAACCAGCCAGAAGCAGACCAAGGACTGCGAGACCTAAAAGAATGATTGCGCGAGGGGCGAAGAGCGGACATTCGACTAGGCGTAGGGCAGCCGCTTAATCTTTCGGTGTCAGTCTCAACAGGCGCGCATCGGAATCGTCCTCGAGCACCCAAAGTGCGCCGTTGGGGTCCTGCTCAATCTCGCGGATGCTCTTGCCCCATTCAAAACGCCCGGCCTCCCGGGCGTTTTCGCCGGAGATGTCGATCCGAATCAGGGCTTGCGAGGACAGCCCGCCGATAAAACCGTCACCACGCCAGTCGGGAAACATCTCGCCGTCATAGATCACTAACCCCGCAGGCGAGATGGCCGGCACCCAGAAGGCCTTGGGAGTATTGAATTCCGTGCGCGTGTGGTGGTCGGGGATCGGGACGCCGGAATAATGATCGCCGTTGGACACCACCGGCCAACCATAATTTTCGCCCCTAACAATCAGGTTCAGCTCATCGCCATGCCGCGGTCCCATCTCGTGTACCCACAACCGTCCCATACGGTCGAAATCGATGCCAAGCATATTGCGGTGGCCCATCGTCCAGAAGGTCTTGGCCAGCTCGCCCCGGATCTGCCACGGGTTGTCGTCCGGCACCCTTCCGTCTGCATAAAGCCGGATGATCTTGCCGAGCGCCGTCGTAAAATCCTGCGCCGGAGTCAACTTCTGACGCTCGCCTGAGGTGATGAAAAGCATGCCGTCTGGGCCGAAGGCGATGCGGTGGCTGAAGTGCCCTTGGCCGGGCACATTAGGTGTCTGAGTCCAGATTTGTTCGGCATCTGCGAGTGTCGGCGTGGCGCCGAACCGGTCAAACCTGACCCGCCTGACGACGGCTCTGAACGTATCGCCGCCGTCCTGTGTCTCGACGTTCGAGATATAGACAAGGTTGTTCTGCGAAAAATCCGGGTGTAGGACGACGTCGCCAAGCCCGCCCTGGCCGCCGTAGGCGACGTCCCAAATCCCCGCAACCTCGGTCTTCTCGCCGTCCCGGGTGACGTGAAACAGCTTGCCGGGCTTGGTCGTCACCAGCATCGTACCGTCCGGCAGGAAGGTCATCGCCCACGGCTCATCGAACGTGGCGACGGGGAAGGCCTGCAGGGTCACGCCGTTCGTATCGGTCGTCTCGAAGCTCTCGGCGACGGTGGGCTGACCTGCGGCAAGGAAGACTGCGGCGAGAGCAACGGCAAAAATGGCGGCAAAGCGAGGCATCGGCTGCGATCTCCAATCAGTGTCGCGGTCCTGAGCCGGGATTTCCTACGTGGTGTTTCCCAGCCAGGTGATCGTGACTTGTTACAGATCGCCGCGCAAGTTTGTCCACGTCAGCGGGGGGGCCTTGTCAGAGGAAAATGGCTTGAATCGGTATAACGCGTCTCGTAGCGGCGAGGGACTGAGGTCGCAGCCCAGGCTCGATGCTTCGCTCTGCATACGCTCCTATTGAGTGCTTCATTGACGCTCGGTGAACAGAATGGGCTGCGTGGTCAAGCGACTATTTATCTGGAATAATACAGAGGAAGGAAATACTCAAATATGCTCCTGAGCGGGCAAGGCGGGTAGAGGCCGGTCTAAGTCTTGAGCGAGCGGATCTTAGAATTCGAGGTTTAGTCTTTGCATTATTTAAAGGCTAAACGTTTGAGTAGTGAATGGGGCAAAGTAGTGAAGATCTTTCTTGCAGATCTGGTTCATAATTGTGCGCTTGGTAGCAATAATGTTTCTGGAGATGTTGATTACACTGTTCCGCTCAATGTTGCCGATTTGGCTGCATTCGCAAGGCATCATTGCGACGTAGATGTTGACATCTCGATTTTCAAATTCGCACCCGATTTGCAGGAAGCAATTTCTAGAGGAGCTCCTGATATTCTGGGGTTGTCGAATTATGGATGGAATACCGATCTGAACCGACAGATTGGAATAGCCGTCAAGGCAAAGCATCCCGAAGTATTTATTGTAATGGGTGGCCCAGCGATCCGGACTGAACCTGAAGGCATTCGAGAGTTTTTACTGCGCAGTCGCTTCGTCGATGCCTACGTCATGTTTGAAGGTGAACGACCATTCGTGGATATCGTGAACTTATTTGCGCGCCAAAAGCATGAATTTCGTAAAGCACATAATTCGGTCAAGAATTGCGCCTATCTCAATCAGGCAGATGAACTGATTTACGAGTACGAGAAAGTTACCTCGCCGATAGAAGCTTTTCCATCGCCTTACTTAACGGGAATGCTTGACCCATTTCTCGATCAAGGTCTCATCCCGCTCTTTGAAACAAATCGTGGATGTCCGTTTCACTGCACATTTTGCACATGGGGCGTGGCAGCATTAGGGAAAATCAGGCAGGTCTCCGAAGAGCGCGTTTACCAGGAAATGGATTATGTCGCGAACAGAGCGCCCAAATTAGTAAGTTGGATCATAGCCGATGCCAACTTCGGCATTTTGCCGCGTGACGTCGAGATCGCCAGGCACATAAATGAAATCAAAAAAAAGACGACTGCCCTAAAGCGAATAATGATTTGGGAAAGCAAGAATACTTCAGAACGCAATCTAGAGATCGCCAAGTTGCTGGGTCTTATGGACAACGGTCGCGTTCTCATGGCACTGCAGACACTTGAGGGTGCGGCGTTAGATGCTACAAAAAGAAAGAATATCAAGTTCGGGGATGTAAAAAGTAAGATCAAAGAATTCAACGATATCGGTATGGAAGTCCGAACTGACATTTTATTCGGCTTGCCGGGCGAGACCTACGAAGGTCACTTAAATACCCTCAGACAATGCTTTGATGTTGGCTTCGATCATATCACCACTGTCAACACCATATTGCTGACCGGAAGCGAAATGGAGTCCCAGGAAAGTCGCGACAAATATGATCTTCGGACGAAGTATATGGTCCGCGCAGGATCATTTGGCGAATACGATGGAATTCGGGCGATTGAATACGAAGAAGTGATCCGTGGCACATCTACCATGTCGGAAGCAGAGATAACATCTCTCACTATTTTACACTGGCTGGTTTGGTTCGGTTGGAACTTCGGTTTCATGAAGCCGGTACTTAAGTATCTGCAGAAAGAACATGGACTTTGCCCAGTGGACGTATTCTTAGGAATGCAGGACCGGGACTTTGGGTCACGCACCCGTGTGAAAACGTTCTTTGGAACGTTTATGCAGGAAATGGATAGCCTTTTCTTTGAAGATTCTGACTCACTCGAGACTCACTACCTCAAGGAGGAGAACTGGCAGAGCTTGATGCAGGGGGACTTCATAAAGCCTGAGAAAACGTTCAATGCAAAAGTTCTGCTCGATAGGTCTTTACGCGATGAATTGTTCGACTGTCTTATTGAGGGGCTGCCCGAAAGCGTTTTGGCAGAGACAGAATTGTCCGACCTCACGGTAGCCGTGAAAACGGGTTACATGGACTTTGAAAGCGCTGATTTGAGCGCTGGAGGTTCTTTAAAAATTGTCAGTGTTCCCGCGCGGGCAGCAAAGTATCTGGTAGGCGATTCCATACCTATCCCGACTGAGGGGCAATGTTCTCTTGAGGCTAGATATCCTCTGGAAGCCGTCCAACATATCATTGATATGTACGATAAGCATAATTTCGAAAGATCCCCTCTTCGGGCTATGGAGCGAATTATGGGTGCGCAACACCGCGTATTGCAGCCCAACTATAGCCTCGGCTAGAAGCAGACATTGAGCCTCCCCAGATTTAAGTCCACCCACACCTGAAAGCGGGCATCAAATTCAATCTCTCGTACAAACCGCAGGGCAGTGCCATTGTGTCAATAAACGGAGGATATGGTGACGCGTTTTCTCGCTGCGATTTGTTTCTTGCCTGTGTTTTCTATTGCTCATGGCCGGCAGACCTATGCAAGCCGCGAGCGCTTTAATGAGGAACACGCCCAGGGCAATAAGGTCGTAGAATAGTCGATTCGCTTATCATATGAATGATATCACAATCACCGTACCTATATATTTGTATGGATCTATAAATGGATTTCCAGGGCAACCATGACCGCGTCCAGATTTTTTAGTGAGGCATGGGAAAGCGCGCAGAGACATTCTGACCCCGCTCTTTTCGCCTCTGGTGTCCAAAAGCTTCCTTACGCTGATCTCGTTAACGCCATTGATAAACTTGACCGGAACTTCATTTCCGAATTCGTTCATTCATTCCATGGCGGTGAAGTGTACATCTTCACAAATGCGTTTAATCCAAAGGCATTGAAAGATTTCAAGAGCAGGGCAATCGAGTGGGGTAAAAAGCAGCAAAGCCGCGAACCTAGGATTGTTGGGAAAGTAGAGGACTATAGGTCTAGACGTGATTGGCATTCCGAAGATCACGGGCCAGGTTATTCGTCCACTTACGATATGATGCATTTCTTCCGCTGGAACGATGATCCGATCGGCGGCTATGAACTCTTTGATTCACAGTATCGAATCCAGCGCATCATTAGTGGCTATGAAGTTGACAGCATGGATAGCAACACCCCCGATAATGATGTGATAGACCGGGTAGAAGTTAGTCACTATCCAACCGGTGTTGGCGGTATTGCATGGCATAGCGACCCAATTGAAGCGACGCGATTTGCATTGACGGTAAATCTCAATCGCTTCGGTTTAGATTACGAAGTTGGAGGCTTTGCCGTAGGCACCGGTGACGGCAATGTTCTCCCAATCGACCCGATGATTGAGGCAGGCTCCCTGGTTGGTTTCCTACCTTCAGTTTGTCACGGAGTAGAAATCATTGACCCTCATCTTTCTGCAGATTGGAGTGATCAAAGCGGTCGCTGGTATGTTGCAATATCTATGATCACCACTCATCGTTCAAATGATCGAAAATTTACTCGCCCTGTGGAGGGATACCCGACCCTTCGGCAGCAGATCAATCAAGTTAGGAAAAATTGAATGCCCCCAAAGCCCGAAGGCCACTACTTAAGCCGGTTGAACGGAGATTTTATCAGCAAAGCCAGCGTCTTTAGGATGATCCGTGAGTTCGCCCGATACTCAAATATACCGCAGGGTTACTACATGGAGTTCGGAATAATGAACGGCGGCACAGCCATCTCTGCCTATCGTCAACTGAGAGGGTATGTCACTGACATTTATGGATTTGACACTTTCACGGGGCACCCCGCACAGCAAGAAGAGGATAAAATTCGGGCTGAATTTGCGCCTTATTTCTTCGAAGGCAACTATAAGGCAGAGGGGGCAGATTATTGCCGAAAGACAATTCGCGCAGAAACTTTAATTGCAGATGAAAACATCCATATTTATGAGGGGCTATTCTCGGATACCCTTCCAACCGTCGACCTTTCTAAATTAGAATCAAACGGGTTTCCAATTTGTGTCATGGTCGATTGTGACCTGTATTCCTCAGCGGTTGACGTATTTCAGTTCTTAACACCCATTCTGCAAACGGGCACTTGGCTGCTCATTGACGACTTTTGGTGTTACCGCGGAGACCCTAAGCTGGGGGTTCGGCGCGCATTCGAAGAGTGGCTGCAAGACAACGGACGTATCAACGTCACTCTTTATGATAACTTCAATGCCTACAGCCGCGCATACATTTGCTACGAACTATAGCGATATATGACACCTGCCTGGCGTCGGTCACGTTCTCCGGTCATTAAAGAGCGCGCGTGCGGCGCGCGTGTTTGAGGTTATTGCAGACAGAGAACGTGAGCTTAAATTAGACTACCGGCTTATCTGCAAAACGGCCCTCAATGAAGAGGCCGCCGTCGCAATTGTCACGCAGGTCAAACCCCGCTTCGCTGAGAATGCCCTCAACCTCGCAATTGACGAAACCGAGCGCATAAGGTTCGCCGTTGTCGGCAGCGTCCACCAATCCCAAAATGCTGTGATAGCCAGGCTTGTCATCACAGGCAGTACGGAAGTCCCAAATGACGAAAATGCCGCCAGGGCGCAACACCCGGTAGGCTTCTGCGATCACTTTCTTAATCACCGGCACCGGAATCTCATGAAAGAGTATATGTGCCGCGACCATATCAAAGTGCCCATCGGGAAAATCAAGGTCCTCGGCGGGCATCTGGGAGAAATGAATGGCCAAGTCCTGCTGCATGGCACGCCAATGTGAGTAACGCACCATTGGTGCTGCAATGTCCGTGCCCCAGGCCTCGGCGTCAGGATAAACTTTCTTAAGTTCGCAAGCGATTTGGCCAATACCGCAGCCGATCTCCATAAATCGTTCCACACGGCCGTCATGGGGTGGAGGTGTTTTGGCAACAAAGCCGGCGTGCATGGCATCAGCGGCAACGTTATCGGAAAAGAATATCTGCGTGTTGTAGTCATAGTGGAGCCCGGCGAGGGGGGAGCCGACAAAGCCGCCGGGCTGAATGTGCATGTCCCGGCAGGCGTATGCGGGCACTTCCCAATCTAGATCATACGACACACTGCCCGGGCCTTGCTCATCCGCCTCATCCAGTCGGTTGAGCCACTGTTGCTCGATGAGTCTATAGGACCCAATAATGCGTTCTTTATAGACTTCTTGCAGAGAGCGCTTAACGCGCAAAAATACCGCGAGATCTTGCTCCTCAGAAAATGCATCCCGAATTTTTTCGGCTACTTCATGAGTGTGCTCAAACGGTATGCCACGCTCCTTCATGACTTCGCCACCACGCTTCATGAAGCTTTGCCCTTTTTTGTTGAGCATCATGTCGCGTGCATCGGAGAGATATTCTAGATAGCTCTGGTCGGCGCGCGTAGTCAGTTCCGGTGTGTGGCCCCGTTTGCCCCGGTCCGCATACGTATTGCTCAGCTTCATGGTTGCGACTCCAGCCTAATTTCTGCCGCGCGGCGTTTCCGATTAATTTGAAATCTCAATCTGGTCGTATAAAATTTTCCCGTAAACGTATTCGAATCCGGAAACGTTCGGGCTCAATCCAGCAAAACCGACGGATTCATGCAAATAAATACCTGGTGTTTGGTCGTGGTAGAACTGCATAACTTCGTGGCGTAATTTGATGGCACGGTCTGTATCCCATTCTCCCAGTGCGGTCATCACGGTCGGCATGATGCGTTGATCACAATACCAAGGGCGCGGGTGCATGCATGAGTGAAGGGCCACAGCTTGGGTGGCATCGAGTACTGGCGTTGCTGTCCAACTCAACATGAAGCCATCCTTGGAGAGGCGGCCGCCGGTAAAATCGCTGAGAAACGCCATGATCGGACGCAGTTGGATGGTCATGGTGACGCCAATACGGCTGAGGTCGTCGGCAACCCGCTGTACCAATGCGTTGCCAATACCGATTTCCAATTCGAATGAAAAGCCGTCTGGGTAACCTGCTTCCGCAAGCAACGCTTTGGCACCGTCAGGGTCGTAAGGATAGGGCTCGATTGATGGATCAAAGCCGAACGCTGACCGTGTTGCTGGCTGGCTGGCCAGCACTGTGCGACCATCCATCAAAACATCGACAATGGATTGGCGGTCGACGGCCATGTTGAGTGCCTGGCGCACCCGGGCATTGGCAAGGGGATTGTCTTGATCGGTGCGCAGCAGGACACCGATGACCATGCCATCCTGCCAGCTGGCAATGGAGCCACCCGCCCCTTCAATGGCGAAGAATTGGTCTGGATCAACGCCGAGGGAGATGTCGATCTGTTCCGACTGAAACGCTTGAAGGCGCGCCGACTGGTCACTGATTGCCAGCAGTTCGAGTTTCTGGGTTTTCGGAGGTCGCCACGATGATGTGTTTGCCGACAGAGTGGCAGAGCTGGGTGCCCATTCATCCAATATGAAAGGTCCAGTTCCAATGGGTTTCTCGGCGTAAGCCTCAGGACCCATGGCCTGCCATTGTGCAGGATCGACCATGGGCATGATCGATGCCAAACGCGCGAACAATGGCATAGGGCGTTTGGTTGTGATCTCTACGGTGTAGGGGCCAGTTGCGCGGGCGCCGGCTAAGGCCTCGAGTTCACGGCGGAGGTCTTCTGTCGGCGGCCCGTCTCCGGCCATGTAATTGACCATGAACTCAACGGTCTTGGCATTGAACGGTGCTCCGTTGGAAAAGGCTACGTCGTCCCGGAGTGTGAACTCCCAGGTGAGGTCGTCAATGTTGCGCCAGGCCGTGGCCAGCCACGGGATAACCGATCCGTCCTCCTGCAACCACGTAAGACTGTCGTACATAGCCGAGATGACGGTGATGGTTGGTGTTTGTGATGTGCGGAATGGGTTGCCGCGTCGCGTGGGCAACCCGCCGAGAGCCAACCGTATGGTCGCTTCGTCATCTGTCGCATAGGCCGGGGTCGTTTGCGTGGGAAGGCCTAAGAAGACGAGAGATACGAATGCAACCGCGAGACGGCTACTGATGTTTTGTGGTCGCGACATCCTCTGCAGATGTATCATATCGTCACTCCAAGACCCGTGAACAGCCTGCCATCAGTGTAAGAGAGTGAGGCGTACCATGAATACCCTGGTCTACCCCCTTATTGCCAGTGTTGTCCTATCGGTGGTGACTACACAGGCGTTCGCACAAATCGCGCCCGGTCAAGCCCAGCCATCGCGGGCGGAAATGGTTCAGCCTGCACCCAACACGTCGTGGAACTTGTTCAATTTAAATGGCTTCGATACGGAAGAAATTGCGCCCGGGCTCTACACCTTCCGATACGGCTACACCCGTAATATATTCATGGTCACGGATGATGGTGTGATTGCGACAGATCCTATCAGTCCTGAGGCAGCGAAAGTGTACCGGGCAGAAATTGCCAAGGTTACGGATCAGCCGGTTAAGTATGTGATCTACTCACATGAACATTGGGATCACGCACCCGGCGGACAGATTTTCAAAGACGAAGGCGCGACTTTCATTTCTCACGAAAACTGTAAGGCGCACTTTGAAGACCTGCCTAACCCCAACATCGTCATGCCGGATATTACGTTCTCTGGCAATTACACGTTGGAGCTCGGGGGGCGGAAACTAGACCTTCTTTATTTTGGTCCCAACCATGGTGACTGTCTAGTCGTAATGCGGCCCGACCCCGGCAGTGTTCTTTTTATCGTCGACATTGTCGTGCCGGGCGCAATTCCTTTAGCCGGTATGGCCGACAATTCCTTGCACCATTGGATGCGGACATTGCGCGAATTGGAGGCCATGGAAGACTGGAAAACAATGATCCCCGGTCATGCTGGTCCCCTGGCGCATCGTTCAGCTGTGACCGAGCGGCGTGAATACGTTGAAACCTTGATGGCGTCGGTCAAAGCCGAGTTTGACGGCGGAACGTCTGTGTTTGAAATTCCGAGCAAGGTGCGCCCGACCGAATTTTCCTATCTGCGCTGGTACGACACCAACATTCAAAGCAATGTGGAGCGGGTGCTGACCTATTACTTTATGGGCTGGTAGCTGCGGCCAAGCCCACGTCTATGGCCTGAATCACGTCAGCTGGATTAACGGTTAGATCCCCATGGGCTTGCGCCCACGTCTTTTCGTGGGTCTCCAAAGTGGCAGGAGAAGCCTCAACTCGCACGAATTCTAGGTCGGCAGCTTCCGCCAGGCGCTCGAAATGTGGTTGAGAAAGGCCGGCGGCGATCTCAACGACTGTCGTGCCGGCCCGGCAGAACGCAATGTTGGCCAAGTTGGATCCATGGACGCCAACGACACATCTTGCTTCTGCAAATAAACTCATTTGTGTGTCGAGATCCAAATCGCTCGGATCAATGACGGTGAATTTCTCCCCCAGAGCCGAGATTAAAGCATCTTCATTTGTTAGACGTCGCACGTCTTTGGTTCCACGGCGGCTGTAGAGAAACCTCCATGGCTTTTTTGCGCTGACCGACGGGGCGATGAGCCGTAGCAAAGACCATCGCTCCGGCAAGCTCATCCGGGTCTGGCTGTAGCTAGGGCGGATGGCAACTGCTGTGCCATTGGTGGGTAAGTAGGCTAAATTTTTAATGCCAAAAGCGCCAGACGCTTTTTCTAGCAATGCTTTCTGCCAGGGATGAAAAGTCATGGTGTCAGGCGCGATGAGTTTGACCTGATCAAGGTGCTGGAGGCGAGAGGCGCCATAGAGGTGTGGGATAGTATCCAACAGCCAGTGGTAGTAGGGCGGGCGGATGAGCGTTACATATGCGTTGGCAACATGATGATTGCTGCGTGCGGCTTCCGCTAAAGCCTGCCCCGCGGCTTCACTAAAGAGGTGGGCGTAGCGCTCCGGATACTTTAGATGCGCAAACGCCTGAGAATAAAATGTTCCGTCATGTAAAAGCGGAACACCAATGTCGAATACGGCGAGGCCTTGCTCAATGCGCACGAGATGGGACGACAGTGATCGGCCGCCTAAGACAAGTGGTTCGGCGGTAATACCGTTCGGTAATGCGCCGGGATCGAAAGCGCTTTCGAGTACGAAATTGGGCGTGCTTCCAGCTTTTGCAGCGAGCGCTTTTGTGGAAGAGGAGAAATCACCGTCTAACCAGGCTGACTCTGCTTGGCGCAAAAATCCTGATTCGGTACTGGGCGTTATGTTTGACGACGGCATGGCGTTACAAAGGCGACTTGATACGCCCTACTGCCCTTCTACAAACCGTACAGCGCACGAGCATTGTCATCCGCCATGCGCTTAGCTGCGCCTGCTGGAAGGTCGCTGCGCCCCATTATCAGGCTATGTGCTTCTAATTCCGTTGACGTATCTGCATGACCATAGTCGGAGCCAATGACAAGGCTTTCATTGCCCGCCCATTTTAGAATTTCAGGCAGGTCTTCGTGTGCCTCGCACGTTACGTAGAAACGCGCATCCGCTAAGGCTTTCTCCGTTGTTCGCTTCAAGCCATAGGTATCGGCAAACCGGTCGGCTTTATTTAGCACGAATGGTAGCCACATGGAGCCGCCTTCAAGAAACCCGAAGCGTAACGCTGGATATTTTTTCGGAATATCGCTCATCATCAGGGCGTTAAAGGCCACCATCATCGGCATAATAAAGGCGACAATGTTACCCTTCTTGCCCGATGTGTTGCGCACTTCGTCAAAGCTGGGGCTGCCGTTACCGATGTGCAGGGCGATGGCTAAGTCTAAGTCGGCGGCTTTTGTGTAAATCGCCTCGAGCTCTGGTCTATCAATAGTGCTGTTGCCCTCATATCCCCTCATCAATAAGCCCACAGCGCCATTCTTACGGCCTTCTTCCATCATGGCGCACGTAGCGTCAATATTTTTTAGCGACGGCACGACCAACCAGCGTAGGCGGTCGGAGCGGCTATGGCACACGTCGGCCATCCATCGGTTGTAGCTTTTAGCCGCCGCCAGTTCTGCATCGGCATGCTCGATGATAGAGCCTAAGAAAAAACTAGGAATAAGAATTTGGGTGTCGACGCCCAACTCATCCATGTGGGCAATGCGGGCTTCAGGGTCTGCGAGATCCCGCGTTCCCTCGGGATAGCGGTCAGCCTTTTGCCCGCCCTTCATGTACATGCGGCCATCCACCAGCCAGAAACTATGACCGGCCATGGGCGACTCCCGCTTGTGTGTCACCGGTTCGGTAGACGTAATAATCTTTGGACGCAGGTGTTCATCGGCCTTGTCCATGTAGGACCAGGTTTGTTCGCATTCGATGACATGGGTGTCCGCGTCGATAATAGGCATCGTTGAACTCGCTTACTTTTCTGCGACCAGGACGTTCACATCCCAGAAGCCCATCATGTATCCTGCCACACCTTCATTGGTGGCGCGAGTGCCGGTCATGTAGGGTGTTTGCTTGAATGCGATTTTATCACGGTCAAAGCCGCAAGACTCAACCTCATCAATAATATTGATACACCGCAGTTGCTTGAGGAAATACTCGTTGTTATTGAATACCTCCCAAGTGGAAAGAAATTCTTGAATGGGGGTGGTGGTTTCTACATGCCCAAAAGCATCCATATGAACCATCACGCCGCCCGGTTTCAGGATGCGGTAGGCTTCAGTCATGATGTTGGTGACGGCCGAGCGGGACGTTTCGTGAAACAGCAAAGCCGAGCCAATAACATCGAAATGGTTATCTGGAAAATCTGTCTGCTCAGCATTCTGCTGGCTCAGGTGAAGAGTATGTCCTATGGCATTGGCGCGGGCAGCGCCGTAGCGTAGGCAAGGTGCGCCAACGTCAATGCCGTACACTTCAGCGTCTGGGTATGCTTTGGCCCAAGGAACCGTTGAATTGCCGATGGCGCAACCCAGGTCGAGCACCCGTTTCGGCGTGTGATGGGCGTAATTGGTCTTGTAGAAATTGACGATGGTTTCGCCGGTGGCATCATTTTCTTGGCCCATCATGCCCAGGGCATAAATAGGTACAGCGGTGTCATAGATCATGCCTGCGGCAATATCTTCTGTAGCGCTGTCTGTGTGATACCCACCGGGCTGCAAGTGAATGTCATACGACGTGTGGTAGCGCGGCACCTCAAAAGACTCATCGGCAAGCCGCGCTGATGATGGGCCGTTTAAGCCTCTCGCTTGGTCGATCATGTCCGGCAAAGTACGCTCAACGCTGTCGATAACGGAATCCCACATCATCATTTGGCTGTTGCGCTGCATAGCACTCCAGATTTGATAGTAGGGGTCCTTCGTCATCACTTTACGTACTTCGTCATGACCCTCTGGTTTACGGCCATGCTCTTTTTCAAAGGCAGGCTCAACGCGTTGCTCATAGGCGAGAGTTGTCCCCGGGTTGACGTTGTGCGCCAAGTGCTGACGAAAATTCATGACGAAATCTTGCCGCGCGTTTTCATCATGATCCACGTCGGGCAGCATGCTGTGTGGCGTTTGACGGTGGTTCATAACAAACGACCCCGAATAAGTTACGCTGCTAAAGACTCATTGCGCCAGGCGATGGGAAATAACATATCATCATCGGGGTGCGCCCCCCGGGTCATCTCTTCAAACGGCAAGCCGGGTGTGTTGACACATTCAGGGCGGGGGTCCCATACGATATCATCGCCAAACCACCGGGTCGTCAGCGCAATACGGTCTTGCTTCGGATGATTATTGGCACCGGCGCCATGGTATACGCGCGGGTGAATAAGCACCGCGGCACCTGGGTTCATATCGAAAGATAAAAACCTTACTTCAGGGTCGCCACGGTGTTTTTCATAATCAATGAAGTCGGGCCGGTCAGCCGGCTGTTCTAAGTTGAGAGAATTAAAGCCACGCGGCCATTGCGTCACTGTATTTCTATGGGTGCCAGCAATAAATTCGAGGCTGTTGACGTCTTTCTCAATCGGCGTGAGTGCTAGCCATAGGGACGGCAGCATCTCGCCCTGGCAAGGCCAGGCGGGGTAATCCGAATGCCAATACGTCGGCACGTCGCAGCCGGCATCTTTAACGAACAGCTGGTCCCAATAATACCGAACAGTCTTTGACTCAAGTACCCGGCCCACCATTTCTCCAGCTGGAGACTCCGTGCCATAGGCCATGAAGTCCTCGTCCCAAAAGTGCATAAATTTGTCGCTTCGGAATCCAGTACGACTGCCGTCCTTGCGGCGTTCACTGCCATCCATGAAGTCTAATTCGGCAGCCAGGCGGGGGTCTTTGTCCAACATCCGTTGGGGTATGTGATAGGACGGCTTGCCAGCTTCGATTTCACTGCGCATGCGTAGCCACGCGTCCGTGATCCGTTCGACCCAATCTTGATCAATCATACCTTCGAGCAGCACAACACCGTCGCGTTTATAGGTATCAATATGTGCTTGGGTGACTGGTGTAAGAGGGTACTTATTCATTTGCGATATCCTGCTAAGGCATGACGTGAATTATAACGCAGGAAAGCCATAAATCTGCGCTCAAATTCTTCGCCTATTGAACGCCTCCTCTTAATTCAACCAACTCATACGTCTGATTGAGCAAGTCCCAACGCAAGCGGGCAGGGACGCAATCTTCACCAATGGCCCAAATATCAATGGGCGGGTAATCTTTCACGAGAAACTGAAAATGTTCGGTTTGGAACGTTCCCGCCTGAACGGTGATCTCCTCCGGGCCCACATAAGCATGCCGCATAAGGGTGTGGTCTGACGGTTCTAGCCGAGGCCCAGAACCACCATTGGGCATATGGGAGGATGAAAAGGTCTTCCCCAACGTGCTTGGATCCTTATCTTTGTCGCGTTTCCACTTTGCCAATCCCCAGGCATCGCCATGCACCGGGTGAGCGCCAAAGGTGCCAATCGGATGCTCCGACTCAAAGCGCTGCGCAAAACGACCCTCCTGTGCCGTAATGCCCTCGCATTCTGCCGTATGCATTGTGAAGTTATACCAGGTGCTGCCAACCAGTTTTTCCTCAATGGTCAACCGCACAAAAGCATCAACCGGATACCAGTCCCCATCGACAGTGAGCACCGTGTCTCGGAGCAGACGGTCGTCATCCATTTCACATGTGGCGCGCATGGTTCGGGTGCCGTCTGGTTGGATGGTGACATAAAACATCTCCCGTCCCATCTCACCTTCGTCGTCGGTTAGGTAAAGCACTTTGCCCTGGTAACTGCGGTGTTTCATGCTCAACTCCTTTTCTTTCTTATGTATCGAGAAATTCACGGACGAGGGTTGCTGTCTCAGATGTGCGGGCATCAAGAAAGCCGTGAGTCCAACCCGGTAGATCATGCACGCGCCCATTTTTTAGGAGGGGAGCCGCACGGGGCGTGTAGTCCCACAGATCATCTTCTGGGTTCAATATAAGCACGGGGTGATTAACCTCTTTGAGATTCTTCTCAAGGTCGTAATTAAAAGCGGCATTATGGCCCCAGTGAGAATGAGCGTGGTGGCGCTGTGCCTCGAGAAAAATGTCCCACCGGCGTGCTGGATCAGGTTCTTCAGGCCAAAATCTATTCATAAATGCCCAGCTTTGTGCCAAGGCCTCACCTTTCTCTTCCAAACTTTTCGGTGCGTACTGAGTGCGAAAGGACGCTCTTTCTTCTTCGGTAAAGATGGTTGCAGAAATCATCACGACCTTGCGGATGCGCTCAGGGCAACAAAGCGCCATCTCCACTGCAGTTAACGAACCCGTGTGGTAGCCCATGACATCAACGACCTCGAGATCTTCGGCATCCAATAGGTCAGCCATCGTTGCCGCGTAATCTGAAATTTCCGGTGCTGCAGCTGGAGGAGGTGATTCACCGAACCCAGGCGTATCCGGTGCAACCACTATTCGGTCACGGCCCATCTCGCCCATGAACCCGTCCCAGACGATCCCGGACAGGGGGCTGGGGTGAAGCAACAGGAGTGGTGTAGCGCCGGTTCCCCCGTCAATTCGCATAAAGTGAATTTGCCCTGCCGCGGTTTCAGCATAACCGCGGCGAAGCGTGGCAGGTGTTGTCGTCATGTGAGCGCCTCGACCCGTGGGTAATTGAGAGACGATATCTCATTTTTGGGAGTTTGTTGGCAGGGTTCGATGACCGAAGTGTGGGTTGAAATCAATTAGGGCAGGACACAGCGTTCATGGGCTTCTTACTCTACGCCTAGAGCTTGATAGGCGTTAAAGAAAAAGACATACCCGCGATTAAGACAGACAGCACGTCCAGCCACAGTCCCTCAAGAGCAGAGATTATTCAGTCTGCGCAGGACCTGGTCCGTGCTGCGAGACCGGGCAAGAGAACCCGAAGGATTGCGTCGGCTGCCTGGCAAAACGGTGGCAGACCTGCGCGCCGCGGGTCTATATAAACTCTTCACAACAAAGCGCTTTGGCGTGTTTGAAATGCCGTGGGGCACTTATGTGGATGTGTCGCGCATGCTGGGTGAAACCATCATCGATCAGCCTGCGGTGCAGGTACACGTTGCCGAATCATTGGCAGAACTCGAAACGGCTGATTTCCTCACCGATACGTTATGCGACCAACTGCATGAATGGGGCTTAAGTGGTGAAGGCGTCGATGGACCGTCTAAACTCAAGGTCTACCGGGATCTCGTCACCGCTGGGAAACTAGCGCACTCTTCGGCGCACCGTTTATCCCGGATGATGGGCCCAGTTCGCAGACCGGTAACAACAGTGTTTAGCGTCTCTATCGTGACGTCCGTGCCATATTGACCCATTCGGCTTTGCATT
This sequence comes from Rhodospirillaceae bacterium, assembly GCA_029243545.1. Taxonomy (GTDB): domain Bacteria; phylum Pseudomonadota; class Alphaproteobacteria; order Rhodospirillales; family Rhodospirillaceae; genus JAQWRV01. The sequence continues at coordinate 212,480 of JAQWRV010000013.1, read as the reverse complement.
GGGAAGCCGGCATACAACGCAACGGTAAATATATCTTTGGCCTGCCAACCGTTGACCCTAAGATAGATATTGGAAACAAACTGAAGCAAGCCGCTGAGTAGAACTGGACTATCTATATGACGGCCGATGTAGACAGAGCGTTCGTGCGCATCGACGAAGGGCTGGTTCATTATCGTCATGCCGGTGCACGGGACGACAGCGCAGCACTTCCCATCTACGTGGCTCACGCGGGACCTGGCTCTTCTGCAGGTTATGCGCCGCTCATCGCCGAACTGGGGGAAGCTCGCTTCGTCATCGCTCCTGACACGCTCGGCAACGGCGATTCCGCAGCACCTGCTCCTGAAGTACCGGATCTTGAGTATTACGCTGATAGTATTTGCCGAATCCTTGATGCTCTAGACATCGATAAAGTCGATTATTTCGGAAGCCATACTGGAGCGCATATTGGTTGTGAGTTGGCGATCGTACGGCCTGACCGCGTCCGTAAAATGATTTTCGATGGCATCGGTATTTTTGATACGGCGCTCCGTGAAGAAATGCTGGCAAATTACGCTCCTGAAATGGCGCCCGATGAGTTCGGCACCCAGTTCACATGGGCGTGGCATTTCCTGCGCGATCAAATGATTCATTTTCCCTATTTTAAGCGTGACCCTGAACATCGCATTTTGACCGAAATGCCGCCTCCAGAAGCGCTGCACGGGATGGTGACCGAGGTTCTCAAGGCCGTCACCACCTATCACCATGGTTACCGGGCTGTATTCAGGCATGAAGCCGACAAACGCCTGCCGCTGGTCAAAATTCCATCTTTGTTTATGGCGGCTGAGCCTGATCCACTCACTGCTTTTCTAGATGATGTCTCTGGTCTGGTGCCGGGGTCAGAACAGCGCCTGATCACTTTGGAAGATGGGTTGTCAGTGCGGGTAGGGGCGATTCTCGCATTCTTCGCACCCTGAAATGACGCGGCCTGTTACCTATAGTTGCGTTCGTCATTACTCGTATTCGAGGCAAACTTGGTCACAGTGTAATCTGCGCAATTAAAGCGCTCTCAAAGCCATGTTTAACTTGCTCATAGCGCAGTATTCCATGAATATCCTGTTTACTATTAAGGGGTAGCGTCAGAGTGACCGTCCATATGGCTGGGTCACAAAAATTGTCAAGACGTGGCATACGGGGGCTGTGTGTTTCTCAGGCTGAATAAGATTTGTTTGGTATTGTCGGTGGTGACGGTAGCCATGGCGGCCGGATTAGCAAATGCGCAAACCAAGTCGTTAATCCCGTTTCTGTCCGAAGATACCCATCTTGGGGTCGCGTCCTGTGCAGGCTCAAGCTGTCATGGGGCGCTAGAGCCCTGGGATAGCTCGACGGTACTTCAGAACGAATACATAGTATGGGAAGAAGATGACCCGCATTCCAGCGCTTATAAAACGTTGCTTACAGATGAATCACAACGCATTGCCCGTAACCTGGGATTGGGCCGCGCTGAAGAAGAGGCTCTGTGTTTGGATTGTCATGCCGACAACGTTCCCGACGAGCGCCGCGCAAAGGGCTTCCATATATCGGACGGCGTTGGCTGTGAAGCTTGTCACGGTGGTGCCGTCAACTGGCTCGGCCGTCACATTTCAGGTGAGGCCGATCACAGCGCCAATTTGACCGCGGGTTTGTACCCAAGCGAAGATCCCGTTGCCCGCGCCAAGCTATGCTTGTCCTGCCACTTCGGCACGGAAGACCGCTTTCTTACTCATCGTATTATGGGGGCTGGTCATCCGCGTCTAGCCTTTGAACTGGATACGTATACTTGGACTCAGCCCGCACATGCGGTTGTCGATAACGACTATCGCGTGCGTAAAGGCGATATTCAAAGCATAAAAGTCTGGGCGGTGGGGCAGGCGGTGGCCGTAGACTCACTGCTAGATGCCATGCTTGACCCTAAACGCAATACAGATGGCATTTTTCCAGAATTGGTGTTTTTCGATTGTCACGCATGTCATCACCCCATGTCGAACATTCGTTGGGCGCCACGGGATAGCCATGACATTGGGCCCGGCATTCCCAGAATTTACGACGCAAACCTCATCATGATGCGCGTTCTTCTGCGCCGTGTTGATCCTGTCATGGCAGGTGATCTGGAAGCTAAGTCAAAGCTTCTCCACCAAGCGTCGCTTGAAGGGTACGACGCCGTTATTGAAGCGGCGCGGGGCCTCAAGACTGCGACGGAAGGGGCTATTGAACGGTTTGCAACTCACACGTTCACCGCTGCTGATATGAACGCCCTTATGGGGGGTGTCATCGAAGAAGGCCTTGCCGGTGAATTTGTCGATTACGCTGCGGCCGAACAGGCTACCATGGCAACCTCAGCTATTCTTCAAGCTATGGTCGATGACAACGTAATCACGCGAACAAAATATATTGAGTTATCTGGCGTGCTTGACGACTGCTACCGCGCAATCGAAAAAGACGAGGAATACGATCCGCGCCAATTCCTCGCTGCCTTGCAAAGACTTCAAGGTGCTATTCCGCGAATATGAGTTTATACACACATAGATCGAGACAACCAGATTTCTATGAATAGTAAGGATACAAAATGACTGTGCAAAACGTACCAAATCTGGAGACATTCATGGGCGGAGTGCGTAAGCGCAATCCCGGAGAAGACGAATTCCAGCAAGCTGTGCAAGAAGTAGCGGCGGACATTATACCGTTCATCACAGACAAACCAAAATATCAGGAATGGGAAGTTTTGCGACGCATGGCCGAGCCCGACCGCGTCGTCATGTTCCGGGTGTGTTGGGAGGATGACAAGAAAAATATTCGCGTTAATCGCGGCTACCGCGTTCAAAACAATAACGCTATTGGACCTTATAAAGGTGGCATCCGGTTTCACCCTTCAGTCACGTTAAGTGTCCTTAAATTTTTAGCCTTTGAACAGACTTTTAAGAACAGTCTTACTGGCCTTCCAATGGGTGGCGGTAAAGGAGGCTCGGATTTCAATCCGAAGGGCAAGTCAGATTCAGAAGTAATGCGGTTCTGCCAGTCCTTTATGACGGAGCTCCATCGTCATATTGGTGAGGATACCGATGTTCCGGCAGGGGATATCGGCGTTGGCGCGCGCGAAATCGGGTACATGTTTGGGCAATACAAAAGATTAACCAATACCTTTGTCGGAGTGTTAACTGGGAAGGGAATGGAATTTGGTGGCAGTCTCATTCGAACCGAGGCCACGGGGTATGGCACTGTCTATTTCATGGAAGACATGCTCAAGGTTCGAAAGGATTCCTTCGAAGGAAAAACCTGTCTCGTGTCGGGCTCCGGTAATGTCGCCACACATGCAGTAGAGAAAATTAATCAGCTGGGCGGCAAAGCAGTAACCTTGTCGGATAGTTCAGGTTTTATATATGACAAAGATGGCATTTCTGCAGACAAACTAGAATATGTGAAAGAACTCAAGAATGTCCGCCGAGGGCGGATCGAAGAGTACGCTGAGGAGTATGGCTGTGAATTCCACGCGGGTAAACGTCCTTGGGGCGTGCCTGGTGATCTGGCTTTCCCGTGTGCCACCCAAAATGAAGTCACAAAAGCTGAAGCTGAAACTTTAGTTAAGAATGGCTGTCAAGGCGTCTCGGAAGGCGCCAACATGCCGACTGAGTTAGCGGGTATTGATGTTTTTAAAGAAGCAAAAATTATGTATGCGCCAAGCAAAGCCGCTAATGCTGGTGGCGTAGCTGTTTCTGGTCTGGAAATGAGCCAAAATTCGGCGCGTATTTCTTGGAAAGAAGATGAACTTCAGCAGCTGCTACGCGGCATTATGCAAGACATACATGATAATTCCGCTGAATACGGCCGGGAAAGCAAAGATTATGTGAACTATGTAAAGGGCGCAAATATTGCGGGCTTCGTAAAGGTGGCTGATGCAATGCTTGCGTATGGCGTGCTCTAGTTCTTGCTGCCTTGCAAAAACCTCAGAGTGCCATGTCGCACGCCCTTAGCATCGCCACATGGCAGGATGAGCAATTCCTTCACCCGAGTGACTTTTCATAAGGATGCTCTTCCCAGGCATAACCATTCCCACACAGATATCGAATGCGAAAGTGCGGGCTTTTAGTATTCATTAGCATTGGAGTTTGGCTGGCGCTGTATTTCTCCGGTTATGGCGTATTAATTAGCCAAGACGGTCCACTAAGGTAGCCAGGGGGCGGACAAGGCTCTCTCGTATGCACTTATTTCATGGGGACAGGATCGTTCAAAACGTCGTACTGGCACCGTACTAACGGTATAATGGGGCGAGTAGCCTGTCCCCGGTGTCACAAGATTTAGAAAAATGAAAAGCATTGCTCAATAAACCGGCTCAACGATTTCCCAGACGGAATTTTTTTCGGGGTTTTTCAGGTAAGCAAAGACGGCGGCTGGATCAGCATGAGCATCAATTTCGACGGTTGCATCGATGCCCCTATTATTTCCATGGTTCACCGTCCTGGTGTTTGCGCCTGCTGCTGGGGAAGATCTGGTAGCCGGGGCTCAGGTTGTCCTGGAACAAACGCATCAAGATCAATCGCGTCGGTTACAAACCATGGGCTACCCGATTGATCCAAGTAAAGCTTGTGTTGTTCTTCTTGGGTGAAGGGGCGGGATCCTAACCGTCCAAAGACCGCAATTTGGTTTCCGGTTTCGTCTACACCGCGATCACGGTCCAGGCCTTTTGACAGCGCCGTTGCTGGATATTCTGTCGGATACCAGGCAATCAGCTCTGGCTTCGGGTCGGGGCTGAAACCGTAAAACCGTGGCTGACTTTCAGGAGAGGTAAGCTGGACGACTTTCAGCCCGTTTTTACCATCTGCCACATAGGCGAACAGCGAAGCGTTGGTCGAACCGACAATGACGTCGCGTGCATCGGATATTTGTCCACCGGCGGTGAAACGCTCGTAAACCACAGGCAGCTCGGGCTTCTCGACATCGATCAGCACCAGCCCTTCACGGCCGCCGGCGACATAAGCGATGGTCCGCGCAACGTATATGCGATGTGCGTCGGACAACGGCACCGAAGCACCATCGACTGCTCGCGGATTCATTGGGTTCGTGACGTCGACCACATGGAAGCCGCTACGATCTGTGACGTAGAGGTACCGGAACTGAACGGCGGTGGCCCGTGCGCCGTCAAAGGGGATGACTGTTTTGAGGTCCGGCTGCATGGGGTCATTCAGGTCAACGACAGCGACTCCGAAGTCGCCCGCGATATAGGCGACAGTGCCCGCCAGCGTAATATGCCGGGCACCCGCAAGAGCGCCTCCTGGATTCCATGTCCGGGCTCGCTCGAGAAAATTGTTGCGCGGTTCGCCGTCGGCCATGGTGTCCACATTGACAACGATTAGGCCTTCCTCCGCATCAGTCACGAACGCATAGGAATAAAGCGAATGAATCGGCTGTTCTTGATTGTCCTCAAGCATGAGTTTCTGCCGTTCCGGGTCGCCATACATGCGGCTTGGCGCTATTGGCTGGTTGGTCGGCAAGGCCACACAGGTCGCGTTCTTGCTGTCCACCTGCGTGTCGTGACCAAAGGGACTGAAAGGGGCCGTAATGATTCTTTGCGATACACCTTTGTTGGCAATGGAGGCCACATCGTAAACCTGTAGTCCTGCAGATCCTTCTGCCACAAACATATACTCGCCGCGCAGTTGAAGGCATCCCGTGGCGCCACCGCTGTGTGTGTAACTCTCATAGAGCTTGCGTTCCCGGTCTTGATGTTCGCCATACCAATCGGGATACGCATAACGATGCAGGTAGCTACCGATGACGGCCTGTGGCTCATCCCATTCTGTCACCCGCACCGCTTCAATGCCGCCTTCACCGCCGACCCAGGCGTTGTAACCGACAAAGTTGACGAAGTTCGTACCCTGTAAAAGCAGCTGCGCCATGATCGCGTTGTTGTCGTTGTCCTCAGATACATGACAATCAGAGCACGTTTTCGTTTCTGTCTTCCGCACCGTGTGCGGGAAGTGTGGCGCAAAGGCCTGACTTGAGTAGCCCGAGGCTGAGATGGGCGGCTGCTGAATGTAAAGCCGCTCCCGGTTAATGTTGGTTGAGGATAGGATTAGTGCTGAGGTTGAGCGGATTGGGGCAATGGTGTTGCCTTTGGTGGTCTGGTGAATGCCCAACTGGAACATCTGATCCCGGGTTACTTGCGGGTTGTACGTTGCAAAATTACGTGTCTCGCCGCCCTCATAGTGATGACGTTCGGTCTTCCAGTTGGCCTGGATTGGCAAGTGACAGCCCGCACAAGACGTCGTCCATGATAGATGGCAGGTGTAGCATTCCATCTCATCGGTGTCGTGGGCACGGTCTTCTTGGGCTACACCCAATCCCCATTCCATATTCGATGTGTCCGCACTAACCAGTTTGGCGCGTGCGGCTTTGGGGTTGTAGCTGTCATGCTCGGGGCTGATGGTGTCCTTGACCAAACTCATCTCCCATTCCAATTCTGGGTCAAGGGAGGAGTGTTGGATGAGAGAGCAATCCCGCTGTTCCGTCTCTGGCAAATCGCATTCAGGGCCGCGCCACTCAAAGCGCTTGGCGCCACCAGTGACCCGCATGATAGAGAGGTCATAGCCCCCCGGTTTTGCAGCCGGTCCGGAGGTGCGCAAATTCGGGTAGGCATCTGCATCGCCATGGCAATCAATGCATCGAATCTCGATAGCATTAGCAACTTCGCCATGAATGTAGCCGTTGCCGTGTCCATCTTGGGCAAAGTGGCAGTCCACGCAGTGCATGCCCACTTCGATGTGAATGGATTTCATGTGCACCGCTTTGGCCCATTTGTCTGGGTCGTCCGGTTCGACAATGCTGCCGCCCTCGTCGAGCAAGTTGCCTTTACGATCTTTCTTAAAGATGGCGCGGAAGTTCCAGCCATGGCCGTGATAGTCGGCGAATTGGGTGTTGTTAAGTTCGTCGTTGTTGTCCCAGACCGTTTTCAGGAACTCGACGTCACCCCATTTGCCGCGGATTGCCGCTTCCTCTGGATTGCGTTCCAATATTTCGTGCATCTCGGCGCTGTCTGGATAGCGTTGGTCTTCCGGCCACATCGCCGGGGCATCGGACTCGTAGTCCCACATGGTGTAGCCCAGCATGGAGTTCAAAAAGATGTTGGGCTGGTGCATATGGCAGACCATGCATTGGCTGGTCGGGATGGCGCGGGTGAAGGTGTGTTGGATCGGATGACCCGGTTCGCCTCTAGGAATGGTCGGGTCCAGGCTTGCGGTTTGGCCCATATGGCCGAATTCCGCATAGGGGCCTGAATGGTCAGGTTCACGATCGTTGGCATAGACCACGTGACAAGACGCACAACCGGACGAGCGGAAGTCACCGGGCTGATCGTTGGTGCCCATGAACCATGTGAACGGATCGTTGAGTCGAGTCTTATGAATGTTGATTACCGGCACAGCGATACGCAGCCCTGTTCCTGGGCCCCTATTAGACTGCTTAATGTCAGGCCGCCCGGGTTCTTCCAAACGCTGAAGACTGCCCACCAACGTTGCGATGTTGGGTAGCCCGATCTCAGGGAATATGTTGACGATGTTACGTCCACCACGCTCAAACACGCGGAAGACGTCACCCGGTGGAATCACTTCCCAGGCGGGCATGGGATAAAGCTGCGGTAATACACCGCGCTCTTCAGTCATCCACGGTTCAATTTCGCCCGGGCTCTTGATTGTTGCAGCTTCTCCATCAGCAGTGTAAGCCGCCCCAAGAATGTAATTCTTGTAGGGAAGGATGCCGTTGTTGTAGGCCGCCCCGCCCCACAGCATAGCGCCCGTCGCCATCAAGCTGCGCTCTGCCGCTTGAATGATCGGTAGATGGCAGGCACCACAGGCGGTCCGTGCTACCCGGTAGTCGGATGGATTAACGAAGCGGATGTATTCCGGACTCTCTCTATTGAGCAAAGTGTATGAGCGTTCTGGGTTGGCGCTGTGCGGATAGTGCCAAGTTTCCGGATACATCGGTTGAACGTGGGCGCGATCTTGTGCCGCACGGTAAGCCGGAACGCCTTTCATGGCATTAGCCGGAGCCCGGACAGATGAATCGCCACCGTGACAATCAGTGCAGCCGAGAATCACCGCTTCGCTAGCATGCATGGTTTTTTGGTCAGACTCGGTGTGACAGGTCACACAGCCAGAGCTTTTGGTGTCCGCCTCAGCCCAAGTTTGGAACTGAGGTGCAGCCGGATAATCCGGATAGAACACGGCCCGTGGTGTTTCGCCATCCCCTGCCGCAAGCGCTGCGCCTGCAAAACCAACCAGAAGTGCTATCAATCCAAACCGCATAAACACCCTCAATAGGTCAGGATTAAGTTGAACAGGACGGAGTAGAAGTTATCACCCTTGCGCTCGGTGGCGAACAGTTCGCCAAAGGCGCCGCTGCCTGACAACATAGCGCCACTAGCCCTAAGAACCACATTCTGAATGAAAGTTGGCCGGTATAAAATAGACACGGAAGTATCCCAGCCAATGGACTTAGAGGCCAGGGGCTGATTGCGCGCCGTTTCTACAATCGGCCTTTGCGCAAAACTGATGTGGTTGATGTTAGCAAACACACGAAGCTCTGGGAGAACGTCAAAGTCTGCACCAAGCCCGTATAACACCGTGCCAGGGTTTAGAAAGTTGGACTGGCCCTGTTCCTTGGAAGATCTGAGGGAATTCAAGAGCCCGTTGCGGCCTGACAGGACCACGCCGCCGCCGCCGATCAAGGGCACCGGCTGGCGAATCCAATAGCTGGTGTCGGCACCGGCGAACTGGGGGTTCTCGAAAATGGCATCAAAACCCTGCGCTTTGTTGTCGAACGGATCTTTATCGCCAGTTGCATAGAGCCCTTGGGCGCGCACGCGAATCCAATCGAAATCCATGGACGGCTCGATGGCAATGAATCCAGCTTCGATACTGGCTTTCTCTTCTTCAAAGAATGACGTGAAGGGATTGGCTGAGATGTTGCCGAGCGCGAGATATGCCGCATGAGTCAGGTTGAAGCGTCCAAAGTGGCCGTCGCCGTTAAAACCAAAATAGGTGACGCCGTAGTTGAAGCCGCGTTCTGTTGCGAGCGAAGCCGGGCGTTCTAAGAATCCGTTCTTATTAAAGAACAATCCATCGTTGCCTTCGCGGTTGCGGTTATGGGCGACGATGCCCTGCACCGTGTAGCCGCGCACCGGCCAGTCCTGTCGGTATAGGTTCGCGAAGAACACATCATCGTCGCGAATGCTTTTGCCGCTATCGTTCAGGCCAGAGTTGGTGTCTTTCTCCATGCGCTTGAACCAACCGACATTGTACTGCCAGAGGTTGTTTTTGCGGGTGCCGAATAGGCGGATACCCAATTGCTGGTCCTGAAAGAGAAAGCCCCGAAAATCTAAAGTGACCGGCTGAATGCCGACACGAATAGAATCAAAGTCAAATCGATCCGACACATTGCGGATATGGTAATCCACAAACGCTTCCTGCAGCGCGACGTGGGCGCCTTCCCGGGTTTCGCCCTGCGCTGGATTTATGCGAAGCGCGCGATTTTCATTAGCCCAGACGTTATTGTAACTGAGTACCGGCGTGACCCGGATTTCCCAGTCGGGCGGCTTGAACGCCGTGTCACCTTTGATGAAAGAGACTGCGGTGATCAGGTTCTGATTGAAGACCGTTTGATCGCTCTGACCAAATAGATCAATCGATCCAGGGCGTGCCCCACCCTGCGGTCCGACCGGCGTGGGGATGCCACGCGGCTCGAAAACCGTATCGGAAATGACGTTTATATTGATGAACCAATCATCAAACAGCGGCCGGTCGGCTTTGAGCGTGTTTTGATTGTACGGATCCCACCAATGCTCATTGACCCCAATCGCTTCGATCAGTCGCCACCGGTCAGGTATGGGTATAGTTTCCCGGGGCAGGCTGCGCACGGGTGGCGGCACTGCGGTGGGGTCAATCTCAGGCAGCGGGCGGCGGCCGTCTCCCTGGCCTGGGCGCTGCCGATCTTGCGCCAGCTCTTGGCTTAACTCTTCGGCAATTTGTTCCAGCGGTTTTACCGGGTCGCTGTGGGGCACGATTACCTGCGCGTTTGTCCCAATGGCCATGAATCCAAGGGCCAGCAGGGCAGCAAATATTAAAGCGCGCATCATCATTTGCCCCCGCATACAGCTTGCTCTCGCGAATCAAGGAAGGGCGAGAAGGGACAGTTGACGAAGCGCAGGTTTACGCCACTTACTTCTAATGTGTCAGCGCGAAGCTCTGGCGGCGCATTGCCGATGCCGGTGTTTAGAATTTCACCAGCATTGTGCAAGCCGAGAAATGAAATCATGTCATCTTGATCGATCCCATCACCGGACACGCCAATTCCCCCGATGAGTTGATCACCGCGAAAAATTGGAACGCTGCCGGGAAAGATTTGCAGGCCATTGGCCAACCGTGTCGGCATGGGGCCAGGGGCGGCGGCGGATTGCGGAAGACCCGTGCAGCCTTGTGGCGGCGGTGGGCTGCCATCAAAGCGGGCAACGATGTCGAACAGCACGAGGTCTAATTGAAAACCCGTATTAAACGGACTCCAAACTTCAAACGGTTTTGATAACGGGCCGTTGGTGTTGCCATTGATGCCGTCAGGGTAAAATGGCCGGGAGAGGTTGCCGCCCGAGCGGTCTGCAAAAGCTATTCCGTCGGCCAGTGCGGTCGGCCCGATAAACGCTTGCACCGCGTCAGCATAAGTACCCAGCGCAGGAATGGTGAGTACGCCGGGAATGAGCTCAATAGCATCAACACTCCGTAACTCGTCAGCGGTCGTCGGGCGTGACGCAAAGGCGGCTGTCCGTGCTTTCTGCAGTGAGACATCAGTGCCAAAGATGGGCGCATCGGGTGTGCGGGCTATGGCCAGAATGTTGGCTTCTGCGTCGACGATAGAGACCGTCACCTGTGCGTGGCTACCAAGTGGGCGGCGGATTTGTGCCCGTGCCCGGAAGGCGACACCTAGCGCCTCCATGATAATAGTGCGGGCTTCGTCTTGGGTTATGCCACCTGCGGCGGGTGCTGGTGCCACACCATCCCGTGGGGCGTAGCGGTTGTTGCCAAATCCATCACTTAAGACAAACGCATCAAGACCCGGAACATCGATTCCGCTGTCCGGTGTAATACCAGACGCTTCAGCGCCGTATTGTTGCCCCGCCCGCCGCCCGGCCGGGGTATAGCCGGGAACGGCAATGTAACTGTCTTGATTGATCGTTGCAGCAGACCCGGATGTGCTTAAAAACCGGGCGTCTACATCGGTGTACCGAAATAACTTTCCTTCCACCGCAATACGATGCCCTTTGATGTTCTCTGGCGGCTCATAGCCTTGCTGCCCAGCGACGGCAATGAGTTCGTCTAAATCCCGGTCGAAGTCAGCAACTGATAGATCGAGTCCATACACACCGTCAGCCAGCACGCCGATGCCACCTACGACTTCACCATTTTTATAAAGCGGGAGTCCGCCGGGGTCGGCCGAAAGTCCGAGCGGAGACCGTCTAGGACCGCCGCCCAAGACTTCACCAAACCGCGTTAAATCTGAACAGGGCAATTGACTGAACTGCACACCAAACAAAGGTCCGCTCGGCTGACCAAATTCTCCCGGGTTAAAGTTTTCCTGTATAATCTGACTGGCGGTTCGCGACGTGAAAGCGTTCCCGGATGATGAAAGATAGGCTCCGGTCACGGCTTTTGAAATTGTGGCCAAGGGTGTGATAGGCAAAGTCAGGCCTTCCAAACCGTTGCCCGCTGGAATGCCGCGTCCCGATGTAATTGTCACGTCAGGAATATTGTTCGGGTCTATGGCGTAAACAGCCAGCACATTGCCCACACGGTCAACAACAGCGATGACGGCATCGTCGGCGACTTGTGCGCGGGCTTCAGCCACAGCCTGAGATACAATTTGGTCAACGTCTGCTACCGTCAATGACTGCCCGGACACACCGGTGGCCCAGAAAAATGAAACGGTCGCCCCAATAATATTGGCTATGCATCGCCTCATGGGTCGATGACCAAGTAGCCTGACTTAAAGCCATTTTCTGTCCGATATGACACCGTAAAAATGATAGGAAGAAAATTCTGCGTCAGGTCTTGTGCTACAAGATCAAAGGTTAATGTGCCATCTTCATTGGATAGGAATTCATTATCTACCAAGCTATCAGATTGTTCATTCCAAACTTGCCAGTCACCACCGGATATGCGTTGTTGCGGCCGGTTGTTTTGAAACCGGGCTGTGACATATGTGTTTTGTGGTACGTCGCCAGATAGGTCGACCGTTAGCCGTAGACTTGTAGAAAGTTCGGAAACGTGAACTCTGCCCAACAGCGTTCCCGCCTCTGAAAGGGTCGGCTTTTCTGCCCAAGCGGACCCACCCCAAAGGAGCGCGACCAATTGCACAAAGAAAAACCGCGCGGTCATTCAATTACCTCTGCTAGCTTTGGTAATGAATTTGGCTGAATAACAGTGAGCCCTCTATGAAGTGTTGCCGCTGCTTCTTCTTGCGTCGCTTTCATAGGCCCCAGGTCATCGTTGTGGAATTGATGACAAGTGATGCATGTGGACGGCACGCGGTCAGATGCACCTTCGCCGCCGTGGCAGGCCTGGCATGTCTCAATTTTGGGCATCAGCACGTCTGTAGAGTTCGTTGAATTATTTACGTCATGGCACGTCGTGCAACCGACGTCGCTGTGGCTGGCGTGGTCAAACACAGATTTTGGGAACCACTGCTCGGTAATCTGTACTGGCTCTACGATCCAAACCCCGACCTGTGCATCATTGAATATGGTGTGACATTCTTCGCACTGACCGCGTCCAAAGCGGCCGTTTAAGATGGCCCCTGTTTTTTCCTCAGCCCAATCCCTTGCGACCCGGCGGTCTTCTTCCGAAAGAGGTGTGCCAGGGCGGCGGCGAATAACCGGCGGGGCTTCTGGTTCTGTATATCCACCCCTTAGCGCGGCTGAATCATAAATATCCGAAATCTGCTGAAATAATTCTTCCGGTTCTTCGTGCAGCATTTCCCGGCCTGGAAGTTGCGTATCAAAAGTTAATTTATGGCATTGATGGCAATGGCGTTCGAACGATATCGGTAGCATGGACACACCGCCTTCATCTGGAACGTGGCATGACCGGCAGTCGAGTTGAATGATACCGAGACGCGGATGGCGAACACCGGCATCCCGAAGGTGATCAGCATGGGGGAAAGACAAACCAGACGATTCACGGGGCCCTGGTATGCTGCTCATGGACACGGCGCGGGAAATTGAGTGCAGCGAAGCGTTAACGACAACGCTTGGGTATAGGTCTGGATGGTCGGTTCCAAAGTCACTAACGTTCCGCAAGGTCGAGCCCGGCTCTTTATCTCTGAGCGAACCGTGGCAATCCACACAGAATCCTTGGTCATTGCGGGCTATGGACTCGTCACCCTGATGTTCCTTATGGCAATTCTGGCACGTGAAGTCTTCAAAGGAAGCAGATGTAAACCGAATAGGATCGGCGTGGTGTTCAATAGTCTGATGGCACGTGGTGCAAGATGAATCTTGCACGGGAACAAACGGCCGCTCGTGACACGCTTCGCAGCTTTCGCCGAAAAACTTGTGTGCTGAAGAAATTCCACCGCTGGTCCACACCGAAGTCGGCATGGGCTCGATATCGTAAGTAATTCCTGATTGCAGGTTTATGGCTGGCGGTGGCGTAAACAATGAGACGGCCATAGGCCAGATTAGCAAGGCGGTAATAACAACTGCGAACAGTGTCCACGACCACATGCGCTTTGATGTGCCGACAATGCCAATATTCATCACGGCGTTGGCTTTAATGTTGTCGAGTTCATCGCCTAAGGGATTTAAAAGCTCGATCGACAGCGTTACATCACTGTCATTCTCTCGCGGCTCAATAATGACCTGGAATGGCCCTATTTCGAGAACGTCCAATTCGACGACCTTAGCCGTCTGTACGAGCGTGCCGTTGACCGCAACGGACCCGCCGGAGAGAGCTTCTATATAAATGTCTCCAGACCGAACAGTTATCCGGGCCTGCTCGAGAAGAATACGAGGATCGGAGAGTTCAACTTCGCACGAGGTGCCGCGGCCAATACGTATGGCTTGACAATCAAACAAGTCATCCCGCTGCGCTATACCGCCCCGGCTCTTTCGTGTGACGTATTTGGCAAAAACCTTCATGCGTTCCTACCAGTAATAAAACACGACAATAACGTGCGCGATTAGGGCCGCTAGGGTGGCAAAAGTGAAGGGAACGTGAACAAATAGCCAAATCTGCAAAAGACACCTGAGTTTGATATCCTTGCGTACTCTGCCTAGAAGATCTTCTTTCTTAGTCAGGCGCGTGACCAATTGTCGGCGCGTGCTCTCGTCATGCCCACCTTCAAACTGTTCGACAAATCGCCGCGCTGCGCTGGTTGGACAGTCGACATCCTTTCCTGACAATTGACGGCTTATATTTCCGCCGATGCGGGTATTTTGAACAGCATTTAGTACAATATGAGCGGACTCATCGCCCAAGGATAGGGCATGCTTGCGCAGATCGCGGTCTAGATCCGCGATTTGATTGAGCATCATGTCGGTGGTTAATCCGCGACGGTTCTCGGCCAACAGACGCGGGAACCGCATGTAAAAATAGAGGCCAAAGACGCCGCTTATGACAACGATCATCATTAACACGTATAAGAGCGTGTGGATGTTTAACCCGTACTGAAAGCCGCTGTGCAAGGTCGAAATAAAAACCAAAGCCAGGCCGAGGTATACATGCGCAGAGGCCCAATCTTCTAAACGGCCAGTTGCACCTCCATAAGACCGCTTGCGAGCACCATACCAGGACAGCCAAAACATGATACCAGCCGCTATGGTTCCTAGCGTATAGCCGAGCCAGGTGCCGCCATTGGGTTCTTCGATAGGTGTGTGAAAAATGTATAGGCCGCATGCGATGGCTACCAAAGCTAGAGACCACTTTAGATAGCGCATGTTCCTATATATGAGGAGAGACTCATGCATGTCCTGCGCGTCCTATCGGCTCAAGGTCGCTAAGGTCATAAACTCTTCGGGGCTGACGCGTGCAGCAGCTCCGGTCGGGCAGGCTCGCACACAAGATGCGCCGCCAACGAGTTCTTTGCACATGTCGCATTTAACGGCTTTTTTAATGACCCCTCCTTGAGCGCTATCCGAACCGTTGAATCGGCTATTCCTCTTTACCTCTGCCTCGTATGCGACCTCTTCTCCGGGCCCTGGGCCGCGGCCGAACAGTAGCCAGCCGAATAAATCAAACTTCGATTCCGGTGGTGATGCCATTTGAATGACTTTGTATGGGCAATTGCTCTCGCAATTGCCGCACCCAATACAACTATCATCGATAAAGACTTCGCCGTCCGGCGCACGGTGAATTGCATCAGGAGGACAGTCAGACATGCAGTGCGGATGTTCGCAGTGTCGGCAGGATGTTGGTACATGTATGGAGGCAAACGACGGCCCTGCTTCGCGGTCTAAGCGGGATAGTCCATCGTGCGTTTCAGCGCAGGCCTTTTCACAGTTATCGCAATGAATGCAGAGTGCTTCATTAATAAGCAGGACGTCGGTGCCCTCACCAACGCCTTGCTCGATGAGAAACTGAATGACATTACCAGCTTCAGGACGCCCTTCCATCTGCTCGTTCTGTTTGATGCGTTCCCGGAATTTTGCTTCGATGTTATCGCGTACAGTTGCATTATTGTTCAGCACGGCGCTAAAGGCTTCGCCAGACAAACATATGGTTTCTGTGTTGTGGGCGGCTCGCACCGTGGCAGATCGCGGCATTTCAGACAGCAACGCCATTTCGCCGATATAGTTGCCTGACGGAACGTAACTCAGCACCACGTCGCGCCCGCCAATTTTCATGGATACGGTGCACGAACCGGACCGAATGAGATGCATATGGTTGCCGATGTCGCCTTGCTCAAAAATGGTTTCACCCGCTTTAAAATTCTGAATTTCAGCTGATTCGACCAGCTCCTCTAGGTCTTGTGCAGGAACGCCGGGCGTTAAGTACGTCTGTATTTGCCGCAGGATAGAAGTTTTATCGAGCGTACGCTTTACGCTCTCGACGGACTGAATGAGTTTAAGCATGGTGCGCCGTGGTGTTTCAAACACAACGCAATCGGTTGCGGCGACGACAGTTGCCGAGCGGCGGCGGCCGGAAATGAGGCCCATCTCACCGAAGAACTCTCCTTCGCGTAGCGTAACCACCATTGAAGGGTCTTCAGCGCTAATTTGAATGCCCACCTGACCGACAAAGATCGTAAAGAATGTGTCGGAATAATCGTTGCGTTTAAAAATCGTCTGGCCTTCTTTAAAGTCGTGAACCTGGCTATCCAGCATGGCCTCGCGCAGTAGAAGCGTATTCAGAGACGCAAACACAGGGATCGTTTTACGAATTGCCTGCAGCACTTCGTTTACATTTACCTCGCCCATCGCTGCAAATTTATCTACAAGCAATGGCTCATCAGCGGGGGCTATGTCATTGCCAGCGATGTACTCGATGACCTCGTAACCTTGGTTCATCGCCTGCTTGATCAAAGGGTACCCACCGAGTGCGCCAATAATATAAAGACCCGGTATATTTGATTCATACCGCGGGCTGACTTCAGGTAAGGCGGCACGATCGTCGCTCGGAAATTCAATTCCACAGGCTTCAACAAACTTGCGTGGCGGGGAGGCGCCAAGGCGCGCGATGATGCGGTCGCATGAAACGTGAGCTTCGCCGTCGGCTGTCTCTAAAGTAATGCCGCTGGCGTCAACAAGAAGTGGAGATGACTCGTAGTAGCACTGAATGTCTCCTTTATCGATTGCGCTGTGGATGAGCGAAAGATTGCCTTGCTTGGCACGCGCAAATTCGGCGCGGCGGTTAACGATAATAACGGCGTTTTGTTTGGATAGCGCTACGGCGTTCTCAATAGCGGCGTCGCCCGCGCCGATCACCACAATGGTTTCCGCTTCATATTCATTTGGGTCATCTAATTGGTATTGGACGATTGGTAACTCGGCTCCATCACAGCGCAGCTTGTTAATGTTGCCCTGCAGGCCGATGGCCATAACAACATTTTCGGCCTTAAGGGTATCGCCGCCGGCGAGGGTCAAGTGAAAAGTATCGCCCTCCTTAGCTATCCGCGTGACGTCCGCGTTGTAGCGAATCCTACCGCCACAGGAGGCGAGCCCTTCGTCCCAATCATCCAGGATTTTTTCGCGCTTCCCGGCTCTGAACGACAAATCGGACCGCAACGGAAGAATGTCTGGCGTTGCCATAACAAACTTGCCTTTTTGGTACTTGTATATGGTGTCAGAGGCGTGGTCGGTGCGTTCAAGCAGGACATGAGGCAACCGCAATGATGCGGCATGCGCACTTGCACTCAGACCCGCCGGGCCCGACCCGACAATGGCGACTTTCAACCGGTCGGCCAACGATTTTGTACCCCTGAAAATTGCTTTACCCCATCCCATTTTTATGGGCGGGCAGATAATCCAAGTCAATCAACCAATAGAGGAATATATTATGTGAATACCACATTGTTTAATATTTTTGGGAATACACATTTATGATTGATAACAAAAGGAATAATTGATTTACCTGAAAGCGTAATCTGAAAATCAAAACTACCAATAAGAGCAAACTTATGTAGATGCTCTAAATCTGTGGACTATTTAAGAAAGAAGGCCTCTGTCCGAGCCACGGCGTTGGCCCTAATACTCCCATAAAACAGGTCAAAATCGTGCATATGCAGGTTTTCCCCCCCTAAAACCATCAGCTCAAAAGCGTCATCTGTTGGGATTTCTGTGTAGAGTACGCCATCCCGGCATTCTGCACCTGGCCCTGTGGTAAGCGCTGGTAGGGGCGTGGGCGCGGCTACTCCGGAGAGCGCGCCGTGTCCGGCTTCGTCGTCGAACCACTTTTCTTCTGCAGAGGCGCTCACGGGATTCCAGCACGCCAGTTTTTGCCCCTCAGAGGTGCCGTGCCGTGCGCGATAGCTGGCTTGTGTGCGTTCAACCGTAGAACCCGGTGCGCCATCCATGCCGTAGGTAATCCAGGAGATGGCACAGCCTGTGTCGGTTGCTCCGACGCAACGCGTGATAGTCTTTAGTCCGCGCCCGAAAAACCCTTCCGAAACGCCGATGCCCACCACATAAGCGGCGATCATATTTTCGGCTATGGGAGTCCCGTCGATTTCCTTTTCCAAGAGCCGCAGCGCATGAAATGTACCTTGGCTGTGGCTAACGATCATAAAAGGACGGCCGTCATTCCAATTCTCAACGTAGTGTTTCCAGGCCTGTACTACGTCGCCATAGGCAAAGTCGTAGGCACGCGATCCGCTGTCGTCGGTAGCCGCCATCGCCCCGATCGTCGCTTGCCGATAGTAAGGCGCATAAATGCGGCAGCAGCCGTTGAAGGCGCTTGCTTGCCGGGCCACAACACTGATGTCGGTCCATTCATTGACATTCGCCATCGCGATGTCCTGGTTCCAGTTCTCTGCGCCGCGGTAAGTGGTTGGATGTAAGTAAAAGACGTCGGCCTGCGCAATAGCCTGGGCCTCGGGGATAGCGGCACCCGCGGGCGCCACATCGGCAGCATCATCACGGTCGGGCAGAGCGGCCCACGAGGCTGTATCAGAATAATCCGGTGCCGGCGGGTGTTCGAAGCTGCCGAAAGGTTTGTCGGGCATGCCGCCAAATTGTGCCGATGCGGGCAGGACAACAAGAGTGACGATAGCCAGAACCATACAGACGGACGCCAAAAAACGTTCGATCATGGATTGAGCCTTTCGATAACATGATGACAGCAGCACGGTTTCCGATGGTACTGTGTTGGCAGCCTTTAAGCCAAGCGGAAGAGCGCAATGTCACTCATCAAAAGCGTTAGTATTGTCGTTGCAGCCGGATTGGTTCTCGTCCTCGGATATGGAATCAATGACAGGGTGTTCTGGACTCGCTGGTTTTCACAACCTCCTGGGGACACAGTTCTAACAGACTGGGCGTGGTACAAACCGGTCGACGTGATTGCAGATGGGCCGAGCACACCACTGCCGGTGGCCGACAATCAGTCGCGCGTTATATCGCGATCCGCTCTCCAAGATGCCGAAGCCTATGCCCAGTCTTTCGATAGTCTGGCGTTTCTAGTTGTCCAGAACGGTGTGCTGCAGTTGGAACATTATGGCGCCGGTATTGACCGTTCCTCGGTGATTGATTCGCAGTCCATGCATAAGGGATTTCTTGGCGTTGTTGCGACCATCGCTCTGGACAAAGGGTTTATCCCCTCACTCGATACACTGGTTTCCGACTACATCCCTGAATGGGCTGAAGATGAACGACAGTCCATTACAGTTGGCCAGCTACTGGAAATGAATAGTGGGTTGGCCCAGGCGGAGTTCACTGCCAGTCCTTTTTCACCGGGACAGCGTCTATTTTTCGGTACAGATCTCGACACGCCGGTGCAAAACACACCGTTAGCATTTCCCCCGGGGACGGCATTCGATTTTAATCACGTTAATTCCCAAGCCATGCATGCCGTTCTGACGGGCGCAACCGGAATGTCATACGCTGGCTTCGTGCGGGAATATTTGTGGCAGCCTCTAGGGGGTGGCTATGCGCAAGTGCGGCGTGATCGCGAAGGGGGCTCAGCACGTATTTTTTGCTGCATTCAGCTTCGACCCATGGATTGGGTTCGCCTAGGCGTCATGCTTGCCAATGGAGGGCGCGTTGGTGATGCGCAAGTTATCTCTGAAGCCTGGGTGGAGCGGCTGATGACGGGATCTGAACTCAATCCTAATTTTGGATTCCACGTCTGGCTCGGTTCGCCCTACAGTGGAACGCGGTTGGTTAGTGAGCCTAGCAACCGCTGGTCACCTGTGTCTGCGCCGTTTCTTGCTGATGATGTCATGTATGTGGAGGGCCGAGGCGGACAGCGCCTTTACGTCGTGCCCTCGGCTAGGTTGGTCGCCTACCGGGCGGGCCGCATCGATTTTTCCTGGGATGACGCAAAAATTGTCAACATACTGCTGTCTGGATTAGAGACTGACGTTGACCCCGCCTTAGTACAGTAAAGCGGCCTCGTTCTGGTCCGTCAAAGCCGAAGCCGATTCAATGTCGGGTGACCCTCTTGGCAACGGGGCAGACGCTCAGTATCGTCGATCCATCATCCTTACCGTATCTATCATAAGTATTGAGGAGATCGAAAATGGACATCTACATGGACCCACAAAATGTCCTCGCCTTTTTCCATGTGCTTTTGTTCGGCTACTGGCTCGGCGCAGACCTCGGCGTGTACTACTGTGATTCTCAGCTCATCCGGGAAGATCTGGACCTCGATGAACGCCTCCGTGTGCGCAAGATCCGCCTCAAGCTCGACATGGTGCCACGCACGTGTTTGATCCTGATCCTGGCCTTCGGGTTCACACTGGCACTGCAGTATTCTTCCCCCATCACCGGCGCCTGGCTAGCGCTGGCCTGGGTGGTCAGTTTGGTATGGCTCTATGTGGTGTGGCAGATCCATTTCAAAACCGGGACACCGGAAGGGGAACGGATGGCGCAATGGGACATCCGGTGGCGCTACCTGGTAACTACGTCGCTAATCCTCTTCGGCTTGTATTGCATTGTCAACGGCGCGCCCATTTCCGACAATTGGCTGTCCTTTAAAATCATACTGTTCGGCACGATCATTCTGAACGGTGTCTGGATCAGGAAGATTGCCGCCCGCTGGCAACCCATCTTTGACAAGGTCCGGGCTGGAGGGGAGGAACGTGTTGAAGGCGAAGCCCTGATGAAGGTCAACCGCAAGAGCGCTGGAATGGCCAACATGGTAATATGGACCCTAGTCATGCTCATGGCCTTCGTTGGCCAAACCAAGCTGTTCTGAGATTTTGATTTAATGGTTAGTTACACCCGCGATTACGGCTCAAAGGGACGGGTAGGCATTGCTGTTCCACAAGCCAACCCGACTGTGGAGCCGGAAATCGGACTGCTTCTTCCGCAGCAAACGACGCTGCTTACAAGCCGACTTACAAGTGCACGGGCACAGCCAGAAGACCGCTGGCGTGAGTACCTCGATGGGCTGGAAAACACACTTGCCACTTATGACACCTTAAGGCTTGATGTCTGTGGCGTCGCTATTACCGCGGCCACCTACCTTGTGGGTCGCGACGCCGAAGACGCCAAACTAAAACGCCTGTCTGATCTTAAAGGTTACCCTGTCATATCAGCCGGGCTAGCCATAGAGCAGGCGCTGCACACAATCGGTGTAAAGAAGCTCGCCATCGGCGCACCTTATCCGGAATGGTCGGTGAATATGAGTCGCGACTACTGGATCAGCCGTGGGTTCAATGTCGTCAGCACCACGCGTATCGTTATAGCATCGGATGACACCCGGTCCATATACGAGTTGTCTGCGCAGGATGCCCTGACGACTTTGGAAAATGTCGATTTCTCGGAGGCCGACGCCATACTGCTAACAGGCACGGGTATGCCCAGTTTTGCCGCAGTCATTGCTTTAATGGAGTACACGGGTAAACCGGTGGTCTCATCAAATATTTGTCTGGCCTGGGCCATGCGTTTGGCGATTGATTTGCCGGACGATGGGATTCCTGGCAGTGCGCCGCATCACCCGTTGCTCAATGGGTGGCAAAGCCGCATAGGCGAACTTTAAGCAGTGCTATTCGGGCGTTGAATCTGAGGCCGTCTTACCGCGCATACGCACCACATAAATGAGTCCGAGTACCGGTACCATCGAGGCGATGCTGTAAATATAGGGCGCATAGATGCTGACCTGCCCGAACAGAGTGCCGGAATAGAGCGGTCCCACGCCACGGCCGAGGCTGCCTACCGACTGGTAAAGCCCCATTACAATACCGCGCTCGGTATCCTGACTTTGCTGAGAGATCAAGCTGGAAAGACTGGGGTTAACGATGCTCATGCCTATGGGGAGAAAGATCTGGGCTAAGATCAGTTGCGGCAATCCACTTGCTGTCGCGATGAGGGCCAAGCCTGCCGCGTAGATGAAACAGCCCGTGGTGATTAGGTTGAGCTCGCCAAATCTTTTAGCCAATGGCTCGATGGCTTTAAGTTGCATAAACACCATCACCACACCTGCGGCAGAGAGAAGCAACCCAACCTCGCGCGGACCTAATCCAAACTTTGCATCGGCAAACAATGCGAAAGTGGTTGTGAATACACTTTCCGCAGCGGCAAAAATCAAAGCGGCGGCAAACAACGTCAGCAAAGCGCCGCGCGCGCTGACGACTTTAAACTGCTGCAGCCGGTTCATCTTCGGTCGTTGGGAAATTTTTTCGCGCAACTCATCGGACAAAGATTCTGGCAGAAAGAAGATCGTTCCGAGCAGAGCAAGAAAGCTGGTGCCGCCCGCCACAAAAGCAACGAGTGAGAGATTTGCATTTTCCGGGTCGCCCCCGGCGAGCAGCCCACCGACGGCCGGTCCCAAAATGAAGCCCAGACTCAAAGCACCGCCAATCATGCCCATGCCCTTGGCGCGGTTCTCCGGTGTCGTGATGTCGGTAATATAGGCAAACGCTGCGGCCAAGTTTCCTGCTGAGATGCCGCCCACGATACGTGACAGCATCAGGAGCCAAACGGTGTCGGCGAATCCTAACAATCCGTATGAAGCCACAGCTCCAACCATACTGATCATCAGGATCGGCCGGCGGCCATAGCGGTCTGACAATCCGCCCCACACCGGTCCGGCGACGAACTGGGCAAGTGGGTATATAGCTAAAACTGCTGTGATTGATTCGGGTGTGAGGCCGATGTCCATGGCGATGAACGGGAACAGCGGCAAAATCAGGCCGATGCCCATGAGATCGAGCAGAATGATGAAAAAGATCACGCGCATGCCAGAATGGCTCCAGTCCCTTGGTCAGAAGCGAAACACCATAAGCGGTTGCCTTTATATAAGAGTGTGCTGCACTTTTTATGACCAAGCTGCGGACACAAGCCTGGGGGCTTCTGAAACGCTCTGAGCGGTTCTGTAAAAGGGGCGGGCACGGTTATAGTTTTTTCTGAGACCAGGGGGCGCATGAAAACTCTCAAATTGATCGGTTGGCTGGCCGTCGCATTGGCGGTCGGGGTCAACGTTATTTATTGGCAGGACCCATGGCTCTGGCGCCGCTATGTCATGCTCTTCGACCCAAAGCCGTCCGAAGGCCTGGAACCCTACGATCTGGTTGAGGGCGATGGCAGTTATGTCATCCCGGTCGCTGCGCCGGACAACCGGACCGTTACGCAAGCCGCCTTGGATGAGGCAGTCGCCTACGCTAAAGAATTTGACTCCTATACCGTCATTGCCATTCATAAAGGCCAGGTGCAGTTGGAATGGTATGCGGATGGCCGCGACGCCGGTGATCTGACCGAATCGCAATCTATGCACAAAACCTTGATGGGGTTGTTCATTGGCATTGCGATGGAAGATGGATACATAGATTCCGTCGACGATCCGGTTGGAAAATATATTGAAGAGTGGCGCGACGACCCCCGCGGCGACATTTCGCTTAGACATATTATGCAAATGTCATCGGGTCTCGGACGTTACCCCTTCGGTCTCAATCCGTTCAGCGGTGACATGGACTGGCTGTATTCCGGCCATACGTTGGAGCCTTTGCTCAATGCGCCCAACGCGGATTGGGCCCCAGGCGAAAAATATGAATACAACGATCTAAACGCCGAGCTGCTTGGTTTGGTCGTTGAGCGCGCTTCGGGCAAGCGCTACTCAGATTATATGGAAGACAAACTATGGCGGCCCATGGGCGGGACGCAGGCGCGCATATGGTTGGATCGCCCTGGCGGGTTAGCGCACACCTCGTGCTGTTTGGCCACGCCGGCTATGAACTGGGTACGCTTCGGCATGATGTTGGCTGGTAAGGGTGAGGTGAACGGCAATCGTGTCGTCTCGGAAGCCTGGGTCAACGAAATGACCACTCGTTCCCCGACCGCAAATCACTATGGCTATCAAACCTGGCTTGGCTATGACGATCCGCCGGTTCCCCCGGGCTCAGGCAGCTCCGGTGCGGTCGCGTCCGAACCCTACGAGGCCCGCGACACGTTCCTCACGCTTGGGCGCGGCCAGCAGCATGTTTGGGTGTCACCGTCCATGGGTTTGGTGGTGGTCCGCATGGGCCCCGCGCTGGGCCGTATGCCCATCAAGCCCGGGTTCGATATGCCGCGCATTCCAAACATCATCGTCCGAGGCATCCAAGCCAAAGCGGCCGCGTTGGCTGCCGGGCCGGACTAGGGTTTGGTCGAATGAAATATGTTCCGCTTGGCCGCACCGGACTCCATGTCTCCCGCATTGTGCTTGGCTGCATGAGCTTTGGCTCACCTGACTGGCGTGACTGGGTTTTGGATGAAGACGCCTCCCAGCCGCTCCTGAAACAGGCACTCGATAACGGCATCAATTTCTTTGATACGGCCAATGTGTATTCATCGGGCGTAGGGGAGGAAGTGCTTGGGCGTTTTCTCAACGCCAATGTCAAACGCGATGAGGTGGTGATTTCCACCAAGATGTTTTACCCCTCGCGCGAAACGCCAAATCAGCTGGGCCTTACGCGAGAAAACATTCTCAGTTCCATCGATGGGTCACTGCAGCGTCTTGGAACGGACTACGTCGATATCTATCAGGTGCATCGCTGGGATGAGCTAAATCCCATTGGAGAAACCATGGAGGCGCTGAACGAGGTGGTGAAGTCGGGCAAGGCGCGGTTTATCGGTGGGTCTAACATGCGCTGCTGGCATCTCGCCAAGGCGCAAATGGCGGCGCAGTCCCAGGGGTGGGATGGCTTTGCCACCATGCAGAACCATTACAACCTGCTTCACCGTGAAGATGAACGTGACCTCATTCCTTTCTGCGAAGATCAAGGCATGGGTTTGATTCCGTGGAGCCCACTTGCCCGTGGCCGTATTGCCAGGGCAGGGGCGTATGCCACAACGGCGCGCAGTAGTAATGATGCGCAAGTGCAGGACTTGCTCTACGGCACACCGCACGATCCAGTGCTCGACGCTATTGCCGCAGTGGCGAAAGAGAAAGGTGTTCCGCCCGCGCAAATTGGTTTGGCTTGGCTCATCCACAAAGGGGTGCAGCCCGTCGTCGGCGCGACCAAGGTCCAGCATATCGAGGATATAATTGCTGCAGAGTCCTTGGCCCTGACGGACGAGGACACTACCCGTATGGAAGACGCCTATACACCGCGGCCATTAGCCGAACTCCCTTGGAACTTTACGGATAACAAGGATCCCAGGCTTAAATAGGTATACGGACCGGCTATTCTAACCATCTTATGGTCACCTCAAGAGCGCCGGGTGTTGTTGCGCCACTGCGAGTGGTCTTTACTAATGGCATAAATCAAAAAACGAATGAGGTCTCCCATGGCGCACGAAAAAACAATGCAGCCTTTCGAAAAAGGCGACGTCATCGTCGCCTGCACCGTACTCAACAATCCTGATGATGATCACGCCGGCGACGGCCGCCTTTTGCAATACGACGCCGATCTCAATGAAAAAGGCGTGTTGTGGATCAAGGAAACCACGCACCTCGTTAACGGGTTGAGCTTTGCGCCTGATGGCACGCTGTGGGCCTTCGATCAGCACATTCACATGGCGCTGAACATTGACCCGAAAACCTGTGCTGTATCCGTGGTTGACGGTCTGGCGGCGCGCGCTCTATCCAGCCTCAATTTCATGGCGGACGGCTCCATGATCTTCGGTGAACATTTGTGTAGCGACGCAAACCTGCCTGGGACCCACGCCAATCCCATCAACGACGCTGGTGCGATTGGCGAAGGTAAAATTTTCAAATACGGTCCGGATAAAAAACTATCAGGGGAGTACAAGCCAGAAACCCAGGGCGGTATGGCTGGATTCCTCGGTGTTACCAGTGCCATCTTGCTACCCGACGACCGCACCCTGCTTTACGTCACCGAAACCTCCAACGAGGTCAGGCGCTTCGATGCGGTAGACGGCAAACAGCTTGATCCCTTGGTCGTCTATCCTGAAGGCCGCGAAGGCTTCGTGTTCTTTCTTGCTTACATGCCAGATGGTCGCTTGATGCTCAGCCGCGGCGCCAAGGTCGAATTTCTCGATCCGCAAACCGGCGACATTCTCCACACCATGCCGCAAGAGGGTTTTGGCTGGGCGGTCATTGGCGGCGCGCTCGACAATGAGCATATTTACTCCGGCAATTTCTTCACCGGAGAAGTCGCCAAGTTCAAAATAGATGGTGGTGAGAAGGTCGCCAGTGTAGCGCTCAACATCGAACGCGCTTTGGCCGGCGTCATTCAGTACCCCGGATAAACAACCAAATAATCAGAGGACGCTATGCCTGACGATCTCGTTATTAAGCCTGAAGTGGGTTCAGACTCGCTCCAGCCCTTCGCGCTAGGTGACATTTTCCTCGGCGCCACACTACTGAACGTCGCTGACGATGATCATGCGGGCGATGGCCGCATCTTTCAGTTTGATAAGGGTTTTAATCAGAAGGCCATATTGCACACACCGGACACCACGCACCTGGTCAAAGGCTTGATGTTCGGATTGGACGGCGTGCTCTGGGCCTTCGATACATCGGATCACGCGATCTTGCAGGTCGGTAAAGACGGCAAGCGTTTGCCTAACGCGGTTTACCCCAAGCGTCCCTGGTCCAGCGGCTTCTTCGACAAAGCGGGGAATTTATTTCTCTACGAACACATCACAGGCACCATAAGCGATGTGCCGGAAAAATACCGTCCCATGCAAAAAACGTTACCCGGGGCGGGCGATAAGGTCGGTGATGGCAATGTCTATAAGTTCGCGCCCGACGGTACATTGCTGGAAACCTATGAGACCGAAACGTCCACCAGTTTCGCGGGCTATTTAGGAGTGACCAGCTGCACGCTGCATCCGAGCGAGCAGTACATCACCTACACCACGGAAACCTCAAAACGCATCATGCGATTTGACATCGTCAACAACCGGCAAATGGAAGATCTCTACACCCTGCCTGAAGACCAGCGAGAGTATATTTTGTGTCTCAACTATTGTGCAGGCGGTCAGTTGCTGGTGACCCGCGGCGCTAAGTTCGAGGTGATCGACGAAGACGGCAAGGTGGCCCGCACCTATCCGCTGGAAGGGCCGGGCTGGGCGACCATCAAAGAAAGCGCTGATCAGAAACATATCCTCGTGACGTCTTTCTTTAACGGCACGGTGCTGAAGATTGATAAAGACAGCGGTGAAACCGTGGGGTCCACCCAAGTCGATGTTGAACGCGCCCTCGCGGGTGTCGCTGAGTTTGTTGGATAAAGAAAATTGAAAATATGTCTAAAACAGTTTCACGCCGTACGATGGCCTTTGGCGCCGCTGGTCTAGGTGGTTTTGCCACCAGTTTTATGGCGTCCCGCTCGCCCGCCGATCAAGGAGGGGCCGATAGCGGCGGCGGCTTGATCTCATCTGCTCAAGCGGCCGGTCATGAACTGGACCTCACCACCGACGAAGGTTTGTTTTACGCCTTTATCCGCACCGCCGGCAGCTCCGGCAATGAAGTGGTCATGGCGTGGCATGAAATTTACCGCTACGGCATTGTTGGCAAAGACGTCACGCCGCTGCACACGTCGCGTGGCGCATTGATTGTCGAGCACACCAACAATGGCGATGGCTCTTTCACCATGACCCGCCGTGAAGTGGCGTTTCATTGTGATCTGGAAACGGGCAAGGTCATCGACAAACTCAAGAACCCGTACACCGGCGCTATGAACGATGTGGAATACCTCAAGTCAGGGCCGGTCACCACAGTCCATACGGCGCATGCCATGTCACAGAACGGGCAGGAGCTGCCCATCGATCATAAAGTCGGTCCGGCACGCGTCGTTGGCGATGATGTTGTTCTTAATCATGATCTCTCGGCCAAGTTCCCAGGTCCCAACGGCAGGCTTCTGGTCTTCTACGATTACATCCAGTACCACGCCAAGCTCAGTCATCTGGCTGATCCGGACATGCTCAATGTCCCAGCCACCTACGCCATTCAGGACTACATCGACTGGCGCGCCTGGCAGGAGATGGGGGAACACGATGGCCTCATGCCCGGCCGTGGCTTCGGCCAAAAAGTCGCTGGTTTCGATGATATGCCCGACGACACCTTGGCCGCCATCAAGGAGCGGGAACCCAAGTTCCTTTCCGACTGGCAGAACTGGGAAGGCAACACGTTGATATAGGCGTGCTTAGCACGCTGATTTAGGCGCGCGTATCTCTGTGTTAGGGTTCCTCGTTAATCGGGAGAGGCCTCATGTCACATACAACGGCACGCACAACACGAATTTTGTCGAGTCTTGTTCTCTGCGGTTTTAGCGCGTCTGCATTTGCTCAAGAGGATGCCGAACTGCAGGAAGGCGCAGAAGCGGGATATTCAGGTCCTCCAATTGTTGAACGCATGCTGTCCGGTGTGCATGTCTGTACCGGCTTGACGGACGGCGAACCCTGCGGTGAAGACCGCTGGACCATGACCGTGCAATCCGACGGCACACGTACACTCCGGTCTTTCCTCAATGATTCCGGCGGCGGCACCCAGATCAACATGGTGATGCATTCCGATGCCAAGACGTTCCGGCCCATCAGTGCCTTCGCCGATGTGTATTTCGCCGGCTCGTTTTTGGGTGCGGGTCACTTTGCCGTTGATGGTGATGTCCTGCGGGTGTCGGTCAATAGCCCCACCGAACACTTCAATGAAACGATTGATTTGCCCGACACCTTCACGCTGCTGCTGCATCCCATATCAGCCGACGGTTGGCATTACGGGGCCGGCTACGACATGATCAAAGGCGGCGAGCAAATGCATTCCCTCTGCACCATGGGTGCGGCGCGCCGCAGTGTGCTTTGCGCCATCAACCCGATCGCGCTTGAGTTTCTCGGCATGGAAACGCTTACGGTCCCTGCTGGAACGTTTGATACGGAGCATTACAATTTTGGAGAAAACACAGAGGTGTGGGTTACCGGCCCCGACCGGGTCATGATACAGCACGAGTACACCGTTATCGGGTCGCGCTATCAGTTGGTCGAATTTGACGGTGACCTCTAAGACACCCTCATGACTGAAATTTATATCGATGCGGACGCTTGTCCGGTGAAAGACGAAGTGTTGCGTGTGGCCGAACGCCATAACATGCAGATACACGTGGTCGGCAATACCTGGTTGCGCAAACCCGACGGCCCCTTGGTCAATAAAGTGGTCGTGCCTGAAGGTCCCGATGTGGCTGATGATTGGATCGCCGAACACATCAGCGACGGGGATATCTGCATCACCGGCGATATCCCTCTGGCAGGGCGCTGCATCGAAAAAGGCGCGGCAGCCTTGGGTCACACAGGGAAACCCTTCACCGAAGACAGCATCGGTATGGCTTTGGCCATGCGCGATTTGAAAACACACTTGCGCGACACCGGGGAGATCAAGGACCATCATCCCGGATTCGCTAAGGCAGACCGCTCCCGGTTTCTTTCGGCTTTGGAAGATGCTGTGCAGAAGATGAGGGTTAGAACCACATGACAGGCGCATTATGACGGGCACACTATGACAGGTAGCGGACAGCCAGGTTTTCTCTTTAACACCGGCCCAGCGGGGCGTTGCGACGACGCCAAGGTAGGCGGAGCGATGATGCGCTGGAACCCGGTGCTGGAGAAGTACTGTATCTGGTACTACGGCCGCAGCGCCGATTTTCCGGCTGGTCTCGCACCGGCTTTGGGCACCGGCTCCATTGCTATGATGACCTCGGATGATGGTCTCGATTGGACTCTCTATGATGGCCCACTTAAGGGCGGGGCGGTCATGGTCGCCGACGAGAATCCGAAGGCTTTTGATAGCGTTCATGTGGGTACGGGTGATATCGAGTTTCGCGATGGTCTCTGGCATCACTGGTATTACGGCGGTGATACGGGCACGCCGGACTCCGCTAATCCCACATATGCGTTTCCAGGCTACAACCTGCACGCCGGTCTGGCGGTCAGTGAAGACGGCATTCATTGGCAACGCAAACCGGGTAAAGCATTTGGCGGCGCGCTGGTCGGGCTCGACGGCGAAATCTACGGTGCGTTTCCCAACACCTATCAAGTTGGCAACCGCACATACCTCCAGGTCACGATTAAGGATAAAGACTTTATCGGCTGGGTCTCCCGGGTATGGGCCTCAGAAGATCTCGAAACGTGGACCTATCTCGGGCCCCAAACCTGGAGCGATGATCCCCGCTATTACGATTCCAATGGCATGATCACCCGCCAGGTTCTGCACAACATTGATGGTGCCGGCGCGGAATGGATGATGATTTACACCGCTGTCGATGGCCGGCCCGAAAAGAAGCAACAACGCACGATTGGAGTAGCCGTTTCCGATGATGGCCTCACCTGGCGGCGTCAGTTTGACGGGCCTATTTTTACCGCCGCACCGCTTGGTGCCTGGGATGACTATAACGTCGCGAACCCACAGCTTTGCATTCGCGGCAATGAATTGTGGATGACCTACTTCGGCTTTGCCGACCCGCAAGGACCCAATGCCTCGCAGCGGGGTATCGGCATGGCCATATCCAAGTCCGGTGACCTGCGCGGCTTCGAGCGGATTAACGCTTAAGCTTTATTTCGCCGGTGTTGCTGCGGCCTGGGGTGTTGGCTCATTAGCCCACAACCGCACTGCAATTGCCGCCGACAAAACAATGGCGTTGGCGATGCCCATCATGGTGAACGGTGCGTTGCCGTCGAATTGATCAACTAAATAACCGCCCAGTAAAGTCGCCACCATAATGCCGATGGCGCCGGACTTGTTGAACACGCCCACCACAGCCCCCCGGTATTCAGGAGGTGCTTCCTGTCCCAATAGTGCACCGGATGCGATCACAGTGGACGTTTCTCCCATGCCGGTGATGACGCAGGCGAAGATGATCAAACTTCCAGCTGCATAGGGGTCGCCAATAGAGCCCATGAAGAGATAACCCGTTGCGGCTATGGAGAACCCGATGATGACGCCTGTGACACGGTTCACTTTGTCGCAGATGAGACCCATGAAGAACGCCCAGCACATGGCGGAGAGTTGGATGACTGCGCCAAACAAAAACCCGGCACGCGCCATGGCCTGTCCAGTGCTCAAGCCTTGCTCGACGCCCACTTGCACAAACCACAGCGAAAAGAAGGTGCCGACGACCACCAAATCTCCACGGGAAATAAACGCGCTCGAGTAAGCGAGGGCAATGCGTGGGTTACGCTTGGCTTCTGCAACGCCGCGCATCAAGTTTTTCAGAACGCTCGGTTTGTCTTTTACTTCAGGTGGAGGCCCACCTTTAAGTCCCAAATGCAACAAGAGGGCTGTAACGAGTCCCACTGCCGATGCGATCCAAAAGGTGTATTGCCCCGCTTCCGCGCCGCTATAGCCCATAGCCTCGAGCCGTGCGGGAAGTTGGCCAAAGGTAGAACTCATGAGCAGCACGCCGATACCGTTGAAAACGGAGGTGGTGCCCAGCCATTTCCCCCGGGTGCATTCTTGGATGATGTCGACAAGACAGGCGCTGAGCATGACCGGCACCATGGCCGCTCCGACCGCAACCATGGCCCGGAAGATGTAAATTTGGGCAAGGGAGTCCGCCAGAGGGTAAATAAAGTAGCCGGCGGCGAGAACGACAAAGCCAATGCTAAATAAAACACGCCGCCCCGTGCGGTCCGACAATGCGCCGGTTAGACCCATGAGTAGAATAACGACGGCTTCCTGTAGGGCGGCAAGCTGGCCTGTAAGCGATCCTTGATCTGCGCGGGGAATATGAAAAACTTCTTCCAGCAAATAGGGCTGAACGAAATTGACCATCGTCAGCATGGTCAGGCTGAAGATGGTTGCATACAGCAGGGTAAGAATATTCACGCCCGTATACCCGGGCCTAAACCAGTATATGAGGATGTGACGCCCAGCCAGGTCGGGTGGGTAGCGCTCCAGCAGCGTCGGTCCGCGCTCTCCAGCCATGCATTTTTCCCCTAAGCTTATTCCGCGCCACTAAGCCGGCGGTTGTGTTATCCAAATTGATTTTTTCGGCGCCAAAAGAACGCGGCGCACTATGGGCGTCAAATCTTTAAGACTCATGTATTTCAAATCCGGGTTGAACGCCGGCATATCGTATTTGTCGCAAAACGTGATTGCATCGTCGAAATACGGGTGGCCCCGGTGTTGATCGCGCATGTTTTTATCGAGACCAATGTGCTCAAAATAATAGTAGCCCTGAAAGGCGTGATGATTGGCGACAAGCCAATAGTTCTTTTCGCTGATAAACGGCTCCAGCAGTGCGGCGGCAAACTCTCCGTGGTTAAACGGTGCCAGTAAATCACCGATGTCATGAATGAGACAGCAGACAACATACTCTTCATCTTCACCGGCCTGATGGGCCAGCGTTGCCGTTTGTAAACAGTGCTCGAGCCGTGTGACTTTGTTGAAGCCAGGCCCTTCTGCCCGGGTGGCATCCAGCTCCTTCAGGTGACTGAGAATGCGGTCAATGAAGGCCTTGGTGAAATCGGATTCTCGGACCATGGGCAGCACCCAAGGGGCGAAATTCGTTCCGCCGTTTGTCGGGTCGTCAGACTTCATGTCTCGGCTGTCATCCATGGAGGTAGCTTCTCTTATTAGCCACACCGTTTTGGGCTGCTGGTGGCGCAAACAGTATCATTTGTCGTTCTCTACTGCCCAGGGCCAAGCCACAACTGTCTCCCTGCCTTGTCCGCAATGTGGTTAATTTTTTGGTGTTCGGTTCCGTCGGCCCAGAGTAGCCTGTGGTGCCACATCTAAAGAGTTCCAGTGTTCCATGCCTGACCGCCAGACCAAAGACTCCGTCGACTTGGCCGCTGGTCTGACCTTTGACGCTATTCCCGATTCCGCCATTCAAATTGCTAAACGATGCTTAGTTGATGGAATCGGTGTCGCCATTACCTGTATAAAAACGGACGTCGACGGACTACTAATAACCCATGTCACCCGCCAGGGTGGTGATCTGGACACTGTTGGAAACTTGCGGCTGTTCGGCAACCCAGGCAGCACATTTAGTTCTTAAGCTGCCCATCGGTGGCGTGCCCTAGTTTGGTCATTTGTCCACGCCACCGATCGGTCTGGCCCTCAAGGCGCTGTCCATTTATAACCGTCTCTGGATCACAAAGACGGAGAACGAGTCATGTCCGCTCTCATTGTATTGTTTAATTTGAAAGACGGCGTGTCTGAGGCCGACTATGAAGCCTGGGCCAAGGACGCCGACCTGCCCACTGTGCGTGGTCACAAAGGGGTGGACGGTTTTGATCTTTACCGGGCTAATAATCTGTTTCACTCAGAAGAAGCCGCGCCTTTTCGCTATATTGAAGTTATCGACATCAATGATTTAGACCAATTCAATAAAGACGTCGCATCAGACATACAAAAGCCCATTTCCCAAAAATTTGGCGAGATTAGCGACAGCCCGGTCGTCATGCTCTGCGACAATATCAGCGACTAGGTGCCAGAAGGGCCAGCAGGGGAAGATCAATGGCTAACAGTAACGGACGCTTAGCTGGCAAAGTCGCGGTCATTACCGGCGCAGGGCGGAAGAAGGGCTTGGGAGAAGCCATTGCAACACGGTTTTCGGAAGAAGGCGCCACCGTTGTCATCACCGATATTGGCAAACCGTCCGGCGACCATCTCCCTGCCGGTAACATCGGCACATCTGAGGAAATGGAAGAGGTCGCCGATGGCGTCCGTTCATCCACCGGCGGCACCATTCATACCATGGTCTGTGACGTGCGCTCCGAAGACGACGTCATTCGCACCATTGCAGATACCGTCAAAACCTGCGGCCGGCTTGATATCGTCGTCAACAATGCCGGCATTGGTTACATCATGAAGCCGCTGATGGAGCTCTCCATCGACGAATGGGATGTGGTGCTTGATGTCAATTTGCGCGGGCCTTTCCTGTTTACCAAACACGCGGCGGCACAGTTCGTGAGGCAGGGTGAGGGCGGACGTATCATAAACATCGCCAGCCAAGCGGCGAAGAGCCCGGCGCCGTTACTGATTCACTACACCTCGTCCAAGCACGGCATGATCGGCCTCACCCGTACCGCAGCAGTAGAACTGGGTGAGCACGGCATTACATCAAACGCGGTTTGTCCCAATCATGTCACCACCGGGCTTGGCGCGGTGCAGAACGCCCGGCGCGGTGAGGTACTGGGCACCGATACTGAAGGCGTGCTGGATTTCCGCAAAACCAAAATTCCCCTCGGCCGGGTTGGCCTACCCTCAGACACCGCCAATGCGTGTGTGTTTTTCGCCTCTGACGATGCGTCCTATATCACCGGTGAATCCATTAATGTCACCGGCGGTGAGGAAATGCACTAGGGTAATTCAAGAAGGCGTAACGCCATGTCCCATCGCACCTATCGCGGCAAGATTGTCTATCTCACCGACGGCGTGGGTGAAGAGGGGCGCGAGTTTTTTACGGTCACCGTGCAGCCTGACGGCAGCCGCATCCTTCGCGCCCTGTGTGAGATGGATAACGACAATCTCATCCGTGATGTGGTTTATGCCTTAGACGGCGATTGGCAGCCGGAAGAGTGTTTTGTCCGCCTGACCATCGGCGGTAAGTTTCAAGGCAGCGCCGTTTTCCGCTTCACGGACACACACGTTACCTGCGACGCTTTTACCGCAGATGATGGGCATTTTTCACAATCCTTCGAGGTGCCTGAACGGGTGCCGTCCTTCGGCGCCCATCCTTTGTGTTGCGATACCTGGCATGCCAAGAAAGGTGATCTTGTTCGTGGTGACTCCACCATCGGCGAACTCCGCAACGTGGCTTTGAGTTCGCCCCTGCCCAACGGTGGTTCCGGGCCGAGCTTGTCATTTGTTGGTGTTGATGTGGTCTATGCCGGCATGGAAGAAATCACTGTGCGGGCTGGTACCTTCGAGACCAAACACATGATCAACCAGAGTCTGCGCGACGGAGGCACAAAGCCGCCGGTAGAAATCTGGACATATTCCGATGACTTCATTCCCGTGCGTGGCCGCTGGGAACTGCTGCACCAAACCTATGAGTTGGTGGAGTTGTCGTGCACAGACCCCATCGCGCCGAAAGACTCAAACGCCGGCAGTTCCTGGGACCGGTTGGCGGACTTCGAAAAGCCGGTTAGATAAAACCTACGCTGCCGCCTTCTCGTCCACTTCATCCAACTCAGGGAAGCGGTTACCAGGTGGCTTAAAGCGCGACATGAGGAAGCGCTTGAGCGACTTACCTCTTGTCAGCCAGGCGATGCGCGCGCCGTGCTCCGTGTTTGCCAGTACATGGTCTACCAGCCAGGGCGTTACCGTCTCCACCCGGTCGGCGATGATGTTGTAAACCTTCTTCACAAAGGCCCATTGCTCCGGCGGCATCTTGCCCCGGTCGCGCAGGGATAAATCCGTAATGACGATGCCAGGGCTCATGTAGCCGACGATCACTGGTCCGCCTTTGGTTTCCTTAATCAGCGCTTTGGTAAAATAGGTCAGGCCGAACTTTGTGCAGCCGTACAGACTCATCCCCATCTGCTTCATACCGTTGGAGCCGAATCCCTCGAAGTTATAAAGCGCGCCATGACCTTGCGCGTTCATGCCCTGCAAAGCGACCTGTGATCCGTTCATGCTGCCGACGAGATTGACAGCGGGAATGGCCTCCACGTCGTCTTGCGTCAAATGGCCGATAGGAAAGCGCGTGTTCGACATGCCCGCGTTATTGATCCAGATATCCACGTCTCTGAATTCTTGTTTGGAGAAGCCCCAAAGTGCCTGCACTTGATCATGGTTAGTGACGTCACACGCAATTCCGGCTGCGCGCGCGCCGTCAATCGCATCGCCGGATATATCGCTAATCGCCGCATTCACGGCCTCTTGGGTGCGCCCGCAGATGACGGTGTTGTGGCCGCGCTTGAGCAGCTCCCGCGCGAGGCCTTTGCCGATTCCGCGTGTGCCGCCAGTCACCACAACTGTCTTTTGCTCGGCCATAACTCTTCTACTCCCAACCTTTATTACTCTGAGTATAACACGCTGCGCCCCGTGGGCGGGGATGCCATGCCGTTCAATTGCCCGCGTGCCGGACGCTGGTCAGCAGACTCGCAGAATCATTGCAGGTGAGGCTATGATCTTCTCAATTCACCAATGCGATTAGGGACAAATCATGGCAACAAAAACCGCCGTTGTTACCGGCTCCACCAAAGGCATCGGCAAAGGATATGCCAGAGAATTACTCAAGCGTGGCGTCAACGTGGTTGTCTCCGGCCGGGGTCAGGAGGCGCTCGATAAAGCCTCGAAGGATTTGGAAGATGAGGGCGTTGAAGCGGCGAGGGCCATCGGCCAAACCTGTGACGTCGCCGATGTCACACAGGTTCAAGCCTTGTGGGACTATGCGGTAAACGCGTTCGGCAGCGTCGACTATTGGATCAACAACGCCGGCTTTGCCCGCTCCGGCCCCACCCTGTTGCAACTCACACCCGACGAAATCACCGTCATGGTGCGGTGCAATGTCATCGGTACCATTAACGGCAGTCAGGTGGCTGTGAAGGGTATGACCGCGCAAGGCTATGGCCGTCTCTACAATACCTATGGGGCTGGGTCCGACGGGCGGGCGATCCCCGGCATGATAGGCTACGGCACCACCAAAAGCGCGGTGCGTTACTTCACGGATAGTTTGATTAAAGAACTTAAGGGCAAGCCGGTGAAGGTGGGGTCCATAAGCCCAGGCATGAACGTCACCGAAAATATGCTGATCCAGATACAAAAACGCCCACCTAAAATTCGCGAAAAGATGATCAAGCCGCTTAACCTGCTCGGCGATCATGTGGGAACGACAACCCCGTGGATCGTTGACCGTATCCTCGCAGACCAGCAATCCGGCACGGCCATCAAATGGCTGACCACGGGCAAGATTCTCGGCCGGCTGTTGTCTGCGCCGTTCAAAAAGCGAGATGTGTTCTCGCGGTACAGTCTGGACGATTGATATACTGTGGGCCGCGATACTCTTGAGTTACGCTGTTCGATACTTTAACTAAATATTGTATGTGGCTAAATAACTTGCGCTCCGATGTGTGAGTTATTTGCAGGATAGCAAGTATTACGCAATCATTGCCTGCCGTGCCATGGCTCAAACTGCAGCCATAATATGGCCCCGATCAAAGGGTGTTTAATCGACTGCTGCAATCGCGTGACTGCGCAGGCTGTGGCCATTATAATGGCCAGGGCTGGGTGTCTCTTCATGGCGTTCGTATCGTCCCCACTCGGTCCATCTGTGTATCCTGCGTTTGCATTGCACGGCGCTGGCCAGCTCAGCGCTTTGTTTTCGTCGCAAGGTCTCATCGGCCAGGAAGCAACGGAGAAAGAGCGCGGTTCGGTGGTCTGCGCATAAGGATATGAGTCTTCTACTTGGTGTGAAGCAGAAGGATAAGAGGGAAACTCGTTTCATGGTGGCAATGCAGGACAATTATTTTCGCCCGTTCTTTGGTGTGCGCATCGACCTGATGGATGACATCACGGCCAAGAATGCGTGGACGCTGATGTATGCCTCGTTCGCCACCATTGGTTTCCTTACTTTTATTAACACCGGGCAAGCCTTCCTCCTCAATGCAAACCTGAACCTGCCTGGAAACGAACAGGGGCGGGTGACCGGGGCTCTCGCGTTCTGGAATGAGGCGATCACCATAGCTCTGGCCGCTCCCTTCGGGGTACTTGCAGACAGGGTTGGCCGGCGACCTGTCTATTGTTTTGGCATGATCTCTATAGCGTTGGGCTTTGCGCTCTATCCCTACGCCGACAGCATCGCTGATCTCTTTGTTGCGCGTACGTTGTATGCCATTGGCGTGTCGGCGGCCGCAGGTATGCTCGGTATCGTTGGGCAGGATTATCCGCGTGAATATGCCCGCGGCAAAATGGTTGCTTGGACCGGGGTGATGAATGCAGTCGGCGTAATTTTCACGGCCCTGGTGTTCGGCAGGGTGATGCTCGGCCAACTGGAAAAAGCGGGCATGACGGCAAAACAGCAGGGGCTCTATTCCTTCTGGGCCGTGGCGATCGTTTTGGTTATATCGGCGTGGATTCTCAAGTGGGGGCTCAAAGGTGGCGTGCCGTCTGAGGTCAAAGAAAAACTCTCCGTGAAGGCCCTGTTCAAGGCCGGGTTCGCAAACGGCAAGAACCCGCGTATTGCATTGAGTTATGCGTCAGCTTTCGTTGCACGTTCTGACCTTGTCGTCATTGGCGCGTTTACAAATCTTTGGGGGTCGGTTTGGGGCATGCAACAGGGCATGTCGCCGGCTCAGGCTGCCATAGTCGGTTTGACAATTTTTGCCGTCGCTCAATCATTTGGATTGATCTGGTCACCGATTATGGGGGTCATAATCGATCGCGTGAACCGGGTCTCCGCCGTGATCTTTGGTATGGGCTTAGCCTCGATTGGATACGCCTCAATGTATTTTGTCGATGATCCAACCAACAAGATGTACTGGATTCTGTTTGCCGTATTAGGTGTTGGGCAGATCAGTGCGTTCTTTGCCTCCCAAGCGCTGATTGGGCAAGAAGCACCGGCCAAGGAACGCGGTGCTGTCATTGGCGTGTTCTCAGGCTCTGGCGCCGTCGGGATTCTCGTTGCAACATCTGTGGGCGGCATTCTGTTTGATAAATGGATGCTCACTGGCCCGTTTGTTTTTGTTGGGGCGCTGAATTTTTGCATTTTCCTGTTTGCCATCATCGTCCGGCTGAAATCTCCCGGTATGGCGCCGGAAGAAATCAAAGCCATGCGCGCGGCACGGATGGCCGCTGTTAAGGTCTCCCTGGAAGGTTAGGTCCATGTCCATCGTGGTGATTACTGGCTCCACGCGCGGAATTGGTTTGGGTTTGGCGCGGGAGTTCCTCAAACACGGACATAGTGTTGTTGTATCCGGTCGGACACAAGACGCCTGTGATAAAGCGCTCACGGATAATGCGACTGGAGCTGCCCGCGCCATTGGCCAGCCATGCGATGTCGCTGACCTCGCACAGGTACAAACCCTGTGGGACAAAACTGTGCAGGACTTCGGCCGCGTTGACTATTGGATCAACAATGCTGGGCTCATTCACAAATACATTAACATCGTCGATCTGCCGCCGGAGGATTTCCCGACCATCGTCGATGTTAATCTCACCGGAGTCATAAACGGCACTCAGGTCGCGGCCCGAGGCATGAAGGCGCAAGAGGGCGGTGGCTGGATTTATAATATGGAAGGCTTTGGCTCCGATGGTATGACCCGCCCCGGCCTGACCCTGTATGGCACAACCAAGCGTGCCATTACCTACTTCACCGGCTGCGCCATCAAAGAGCTGAAAGGGACACCCGTGAAAGTGGGTTACATCCAGCCCGGCATTGTCATGACCGACCTGGGTATGGGCGAAGCCAAAGACCTGCCCAAAGACGAACGCCGCCAGAAGAAATTCCTCATGCTCCTCGGTGATACGGTGGAGGATGTTACTTCTTATGTGGTGTCGCACATCCTCGCCAACACCAAGCATGGCAAACGCATCGCCTGGTTGACCCTGCCGAAGATTCTCTGGCGGATGATCAAGCAGCCTTTTGCCAAGCGGGATCCAATGACGCCGGCAGGCTATTAGCCAGATGACCCCTGCAGGTTATTAGCGGCGAAGATTTTCCTATTTGACGGCGCTGTCTTCACGCTGTTCCTTGAGAAACAGTTTTGGGGGAGAAACCTATGTCTAATGATCGTATCGAAGCTGGGCTAGAGGTGCGGCGCGCCGTGCTCGGTGATGATCACGTGGAGCGTACCCGCGGCGGTCTGACGGACTTCGATCAAGAGTTAGATGACATGATCAGCGAATGGGCCTGGGGTTCGGTATGGACGCGCCCCGGCTTGGAGCGGAAAACCAGAAGTCTCCTCAACATCGCGCTGTTGGCGGCGCTCGACCGCCAGCGCGAACTGGGACTGCATGTGCAGGGCGCCCTGCGCACGGGCTGCACTCACGATGAGATCAAAGAAGTCCTCTTGCATTGTACATCCTACCTGGGCGTGCCCGCAGGTATTGCCGCCTTCTCCACCGCTAAGGCCGCGCTCGCCTCTGCTCACGAGGCGGCCAACACAGAAGACCCCCCTGAAAACCCTTGAGGAAACAAGAGGTTCACGGCAGCATGCAGATAATATTATAGGCATAGTGCAAAGTAGCTAGGGACTGAACCGATGCCCGATACCGCTGCTGCAACAGACCTCCGTGTAAGCCTTGAGGAAATTTGTGCCCGCACGGAAGCTCTGCTGCCGGGCTTTCGCGAACGCGCCGCAGAGACGGAACAAAATCGCAAACTCCCCAAGGAATCCGTCGACGAGCTTTACGACGCCGGACTGCTTCAGTTATTCGCGCCCACCCGCTATGGCGGTCTGGAATTGGATTGGCCGGCGATTGTTCATGCCTCACGCATTGCTGCACGTGGCTGTGCCTCTACCGGCTGGATGATCAGTGTTGTCGGCGGTCATATCGCCATCGCCGGACGTTTCACCAAAGCCGTGCAGGATGAAATTTTTAAAGACGGTGCCCGCCACGTCATCACCACGGCGTCGGCACAAACCACCGGCACCATCACCAAAGTTGACGGTGGTTACCGGCTCAATGGAGTGTGGCGCTTCGGCTCAGGTATTGATCACGCCACCTGGGTGATGGTCACCGGGCGCTGCGACAATCATCCTAATCCGCCCACGCCTAATGTGTTCCGCGCCACGGTTCCGCGCGAAGCGGCCCATGTGGATGACACCTGGCATGTGGCCGGTATGCGTGGCACCGGGTCTAAAGACATCCGCTTTGAAGATCGCTTTGTCGAAGATGATTGGGTGGTAACGTCGCAATCCTCCTTTGGTCTGCACCCGCCGGGAGCCGAATTGGCGCCGGACGCCTATCTGTTCGACGTTCCTTTCATGCCGTATTTCACCAATTGGATGATCGGTCCCGTGCTGGGCTGTGCAGAGGGCGCTTTTAACGAGTACCTGGCCGCGACCAAAAAGCGCATCGGCGCCATGACCGGTGTCACCGTAGCCGAACAGCAGACCGTGCAAGTGCGCTTGGCGGAATCGTCATCTGAATTGGATTGCGCCAGATTGATCTTCGACAAGATCACCGATGTCATGCACAGAGCTGGCATAGAGCGCCGCATTCTGACCGACGAAGACAACGCTGTGCTTAACCGTGATCGAGTTTACCTCACCCGGCTTTGCTACAACGCGGTGCAGAGGCTCGTCAGTCAAATGGGTGCGACAGCTATCTTCGATACTAATCCGGTGCAGCGCCATTGGCGCGACCTGTCCGTTATGGCCTCGCAGATGGGTGTCAACTGGGACATGAACATGACTACCTACGGCAAGTACGCGCTCGGGCTGCCTTTCGGAAAGCCCAAGCCTGAGCACGCGCCTTCGAATAAATGAGATTCATTGAAATATGCTGCGCCGCCCGGCGCCGTCTTTATGCGTTCTCCCCTAGGTTTCCACCCAGCATATTGAATAGTTTCAAAGAGATACGGGTCGATTACGTCGATGATTTGGCGAACGGCTGAACGGGGCGTACGATGAGTAACGTCAAGCCAAGATGAAACTACGTTTTTTCTCGCAAGCCGCTGATCGCGGTTCACCACCCAGTTA
Source organism: Rhodospirillaceae bacterium (assembly GCA_029243545.1). Taxonomy (GTDB): domain Bacteria; phylum Pseudomonadota; class Alphaproteobacteria; order Rhodospirillales; family Rhodospirillaceae; genus JAQWRV01. Next base: position 170,812 of record JAQWRV010000013.1, on the reverse strand, counting down.
GTTGCACTATCACTTTCACCGATTGCACAAGGGGAGGCTTGTTATGCCTACACTAGATCGTCGCAGACTGCTCGGCGCCACGGCGGCAGCAGGTTCAGTATTTTTATCCAGTATGAAGGCCCACGCAAAATTTTCAGGCGATGTTCAATTGCGCGGTCAGATCGGCCGCTACGAGCGCCTGCCAACACGGGATCTAGAAAGTTTAGAGGACTTTCGGACCTCACTACGCAGTTTTATCAACACTGATTTCCAACGGGCCGCCAACCGGCGCGCCGTGGAGATTTTCAGGGAGGCAGGTCTCGATCCCCGCGAAGAGGTTTCCATGGAAGAGGCAATTTCCATTCTGGAAGCTGATCCCATCATCATGAACCAGACCCACGCGTGGATTACCAACCAGTTGGCCATGTGGCGCGATACACAGGACTACTTCCACAGCCAAGCCGACCTTTACCTGTCAGAGATGGCAGCGGCCGATAACGCTGGTCCGGGTTCGCTCGAACTGAACCCAGGTATGCATATTCCCGAATACACCGCATGGGAAATTCACAATCAGCCGGGCGGTTATGTCGGCGATCCGTTCGCCGGCCACATGTATCACCATGGCACCAACAACCTGTGGATTCACCTTAACGAACAGGACGGCATGCACCAGAGTATTGCTGAGTCTGCGCCGGTTCCCGATGACGGCAGGGTGAAGCGCTGCCTCGATATGGGGTGCGCCATCGGCCAAAGCGCCATGGGGCTCAAGGAACGGTTCCCCGACGCCGAAGTCTGGGGTGTGGATATCGGTGCGCCTATGGTGCGCTATGCGCATATGCGTGCCGCGGACCTCGGCATCGACGTCAACTTTGCCCAGCGTTTGGCTGAGGACACCAAGTTCCCGGACGATCACTTCGATATCGTCACGGCTTTCATTCTGTTCCACGAAGTCACCATCGAAGGTGCTGTTGATATCATCCGCGAAGCCCACCGTGTCTTGCGGCCGGGCGGTAAGTTTCTGGCGGTCGACGGGTCCTTCCTGGTGAAGCAACCGGTCAAAACGGCTGCTCACCGTTGGCGTACGTGGTGGACCGACCAATGGAACTCGGAAGTTTGGTACATGCCCTATGATGAATACGACTTCCCGAAAGCATTCCGGGCTGCAGGGTTCAATGTGGGCTCTACCCCGGGGCCAATGTACTCCGGTGGCCAGGAATATATCATGGGTATCAAACCAACCTAGTCATCTGCACGGACGGCACGGTGGGGAGCTTGCTCCCCACCGCATCCTTCACGCAACGCGACATTGAGGAGAATCAGCTATGGCTGAGAAAATGACGTCACCGAGGATTTACGATCAACCTACCTACGCCGCAGATTACGTCAAAACCGATGCACCATCGGGTGTGTATTTAACCGATGCTCATGTAGATAATCTGATGCAGATTGTTTATTCGCTTGGCACGGAAATCTGGGTCGACCGCCAACGCAACCGTATTGTCGAAAGCCTATTGGCCTCTAAAAAACAGGTCACTACCGAGGCCATCGAGCAATACATTCCGACCGAGGAAGAAAAGGCGGCCTGGCAAGGAGAGCAGGACGCTTTGGTTCACCGCGTTTATTCAGTTTTGGCCCGTGATACCAGTGGCCATCGTAAATTCTCGAAATCACGCTTTTAACGTATCGGACTAAAACAACGTCTTTTTCTAAGAGACTCTAGACCCCGCATCCGCACCGTCGGAGGCGGGGTCTTTATTTTAGCAGCATGTTTAGTGAACGTTTTCAGCACTGCTGTCCGGACAAACCTTTCGTTCTAGAGCCGGTAATAAATAGTATTGAAGGTGTGCCTCTGGTGATTTCTATAGTCTGGGGCACACTGGCATCGTTGCTGAAATTATTACTCAGTCAGCGGAATGATCGAGATAGCTGACCGGCCCCGCAATTCCGTCATCACGGAATCGACAGCTTTTTCCGTAAGTTCGTCGCGGATTTGCGGCAGCATTTCTTCTATGGTCGGCAGAGGCTTGAGGCGGCTGTCTTCCACTTTAATCACATGCCAGCCAAAATCTGTTTTCACGGGCGCGGGGGTCACTCCGCCGGGTTGAAGAGCAAACGCGGCTTCTGAAAATTCGGGTACCATCACACCGGCCGTAAACCAGCCCAGGTCACCGCCTTGCGGGCCCGACGGACCTATGGATTTTTCCTCCGCCAGCGCGGCGAAATCAGCACCGTCAGAGATGTCACGCAACAGCGCTTCAGCTTCGTCCTGTGTTTCCACCAAAATATGCCGGGCTTTGACTTCCGGTTCCTGAACCGTGGTCTCCATCTGCTTGTTGTATGCGGCCTCAATGAGGTCGGGCGTTACCCGGTCGCGAATCTCGTCACGCAAATAGGCCTGCTGGACCATTTCATTTTTAAGCCGCTCCAGCTGCGCGCGCACCTGTGGATCATTCTCCAGCCCGCGTCCCTCAGCCGCCGTAACGACCAGCTTTTGGTCAATATAGAAATTCAGAATCTGCGGCAGAATATCTTTTGTGTCGAGTTCGGCTGCAGACGGAATGGTTTTTTGGAATTCCGCGATTTCCCCGAAGGTAATGTTTTCACCGTTCACTGTGGCCACCACCGTATCGGCAGTCTGCGCGGTTACCGCGCCGGCTAGGAGAAGGCTGGAAAGTGTAACGAATGAGACAAGGTGCATTTTTATTTTGAATTTCAACTCTATTGAATGGTGATGAGTTCAAGCGCGAAGGTGAGGTCTTGTCCTGCCAGTGGATGGTTGGCATCCACAGTTACATCTTCTTCTTCAATGGCGACCACGGTCACGGGCATGGGTTCCCCTTTGTGATTAACCATTTCATACCGCTGGCCCACTTCCACGGTGGACTCTTTCGGAAACATGCCCGCATCCAACACCTGTATCAGTTCTGCAAGTCTTTCCCCGTAGGCTTCGTCTGCTGCGACCGTGAATGTTCTGGAGTCGCCGGCTGCCATACCCATCAGCGCACTTTCAAATCCTGCGATCAGGTTGCCGTCGCCCAGCTTAACTTCAAGAGGGTTGGACCCTTCAGACGAATCAAATGTCGAGCCATCCGACAACGTGCCGGTGTAATGAAAACTCACAGTGTCGCCGGATTTCGCTACGCTCATAATGGGCCTTTCTTTGCCCTAAGGGGCTGGATGAACGGAAGAGCTCTCTAGTGAGATTCGAACGCTGAACGTTCAATGCCCTGGATTGCGCGGCAATATAAAGGGGAGGGTAAAGCGAAACAAGATGTCTTGGTCGTAAGAAAATAAGCCGAAACCAGCATCAAGTTTTTGGGGTGCCTGCGCCGATGTCTATCCATTCCCAAGAGGAGATGGCTTCAACAATGCCCTGTCTATCGTTGTGGGCGAAGGCTTTGCCGAACACCATGAAATTGACGATGCAGCCTGGCTTGTCGTCGTCCACAGCCAAGGGCAGCGTTAAACCCGAGCCCTGGTAGGTCATGCCCTTCACGGTGGTTATCAAGCGCGTCGACTTCCAGCCGCACGGGTGCGCAAGCAACGTCATGATGCTGTCTTGCAAGAGTGGGCGGATGTTCGGCGCATAGACCTCAATCGGATTAATTCCGGAGAGGCCTCGTCCGAAGGAATTCACCCGTCCGGTCCCGTACAAGCGCAGGGTCCAATCGTCCCGCGCGTTGATATCAACCAGGGCGACATGGGGCTGTAATGAGGGTTCCACATGATCGAGAAACGATCTCACGTGCGGAATCAGTGCACCCTCGTCGCGCGGCAAGTTTTGCCAATGGGCGATGAAAGTATCGACGGTTTGGTTTAGGTCGTCGGTCACGTCATGCCCCCGCGTCGAACGTGGAGCGGACTATACCAAGCTTGCGCTAGTTCAGTCTATTCTCCACTTCAAGTTTGAAGCTCGATCATGTTCTACTGTGGGTAAATTAAGGAAATGTATTCCTATGACCATCAAATCTCCCATTAAATTATATGACCTTGTCGGCGCCGATGGGCGGCGCTTCTCCTCCAATTGCTGGCGCAGCCAGTTTGCTTTGGCCCACAAGGGGCTGGCCTATGCAACGGTGCCGACTAAGTTCACTGAAATCTCTGCCGTGTGCGGCGGCGGGCACAAAACCATCCCGGTGATCGAAGACGGCGCGACTCAGGTGTGCGACAGCTGGGCTATCGCCAATTATTTGGAAGAAACCTATCCCGACCGGCCGTCGGTGTTCGGTGACGGCGCTTCTGGCGATGTGCCAGGAGACGCGCCAGGGGGCGCGAGAGGCTTCAGCTTGTTTCTGCAGCACTGGGGCATGCGCAACATCAGCTTTCCGTTGCTACACATAATCATCAAAAATATCTACGACCGGCTCGACGAAGCCGATCAACCGTACTTCCGGGAAACCCGCGAAAAGCGCTTCGGCAAAACCCTAGAAGAGTTGGTCGAAAACCGTGACGAAACGATGGTGCAATTCCGCGACAACTTGAACCCCCTGCGCACGGTGCTGGCCGACCAGAGGTATCTCTCCGGCGCTGCGCCGCTCTATCCCGATTACATCGTCACCGCGGCGCTGCTGTGGGTGCGGATAATGTCACCGGTGCAACTGCTGGCCGATGACGACCCGCTTAATGACTGGTTCAACCGCATGCTGGACCAATTCGACGGCCTCGCCCGCAATACGCCGAAAGAGTGGGTGGGGGTGTGAAGATGAGGGCGTGACGTTTAAACGGTGAGTGAAACCCCCACCACAAAACTCACAAGCCCCATGGCGGTGCCGATCAGCGGGTAGATGAACCAGTAGCGCCAGGCCATCATCACTAATGCGCCCGAGAATATCATCGGCAGCCACAACAGAATGGAGTTGTTGGCGATCACCGCGAAGTCGTGCATGGCCAGTTCCAAAACAAAACACATTGAAAATTATGACCCCGAGGCTGTGGCTGCAGTTGAATCCGAGCCAGACGCGCCACAGGTCTGTGCCTTTATAAACTTTCAGTTCCGTTTGCATCACCGTCGTGCGCACTTCGGGATTGCGCGGCGTTAAACGGAATGGCAGGCTACACGCAATCCGGGTGTAAACTAGGTGGGCAAAGTCGAAGAGAATGAACTGCATGGTGCCGGCGACGAAAAAGGCCTGCGCTGCGCTATAATCCATAGTCGGGGACTTTCTTTAACACGGGTTCATAACCCTTGGTGCTTTGTACGGGTATTGTCTATTGTGCCGCGGTCGTGGCTGCCCATCCGAAAATTCATATCCGCCCGGCGCGGTTGTCTGATCTCCATGCCATGAACCAGGTCAAAACCGGAGCAACGATGGGTATGATTGGTCCGCACTCCCGCATCGCCCGGCTCCAGCATGCGCGCAATCCAAAAAGCTCTTTCGGCACAGCCGCATCTTGGCGCGGTGCTGTGGTTGCTGAAGTGGAAGGCCGCGCAGTCGGCGTGGTCAGAACCCGCGGTGCGTTGTTCTCTGATCTCTGGGTCGACCCCGATGTCCGCTCTTTGGGAATCGGCGCGAAGCTGGCGCGGGCCGGGGAAAACCGCATCCGTGCAGACGGCCATCGCTTCACCTATCTGTTCACTGCCCTGTTTAACGCCCGGGGCCGGGCTTTTTATGAACGTAACGGGTGGACTCTGGCCAGGTTCACCCAGCACAGGGTTTTCCATTTTCGCCGATGCGTGTATGTCAAACGCTTGTAGAGTCTGAGGCGGACATGACGACCAAAGTCTTAACACCGGATATTCTTATTGCAGGCGCGGGTATCGCCGGGGCCGCCATCGGCGCAGGCCTGCGCAATCGTGGTTATTCCGTGGTTCAAGTGGAAGCGTCGAACCAGCCGCTGGATACAGCACGTGGCGATCACCTCGGCCCCCGCGTGGTTGAAACCTTGGCGTCATGGAACCTACTCGATGTATTTTTTGCGGCGGGGGCGGAAAAGCGGCTTGGCGCAAAATGGGTGGCCGACGGTGAAGTGATCTTCACCTCGCGTATGGATGATCTACCGGTGCCACACCCCTATTACATTGTGCTCAATCACAATCTTATTGCTACCGCACCGCTCGACGTGTCGCTGAATGATCCCAACTACGATTACACATTGTTGCGTCCGGCCAACGCGAAGAATTATGAAACAGGCGATGAAGCCCATGGTGGTGTCACGGCTTTGCATGTGGCCACGGCGGACGGCCAGGACTTCACTATCAAGCCGCGCATGGCCATTGGCTGCGACGGCCGCACCTCACGGGTACGGACCGCGTGCAATTTCAAAATAGCCAAGGCTTACGATTATGAGCGTCCGTTTGCGGTGCTGTTCGGTCCGCGCGGCGAGCTGCAAGATCCGCGTAACGAAATCACGTCTTATATGTCGCGCAACGGCGGCGTCAGCCGCATCCCGCGTATCCAGGGTCAGTGGAAGATCGGATTGGCGATCGACAAAGCCGACATCGGCCATTGGAAAGCCGCTGATCAGGCCGAGCGTCAACGCCTGCTGGCTGAGCGGGCGCCTGAGCTGGCCTCCATGGAAACAGAAGTGGCCGGGTTCTATCCCGTCATCCGCCGCGAAGCCGATCATTGGGTGCGCGGCACGACGGTTCTCATCGGCGATGCCTGCCACACGGTTCACCCGGCTCGGGGGCAGGGCATGAACTTTGGCCTGCGCTCGGCGGCCAGGCTGTTCACCTTTCTGCCCGAGCCGTCGGAAATGGCCAATGCGGAACTGGTCAGCACGCGGCTTGCTGAATACGAAGCGGCGGTTAAGCCCCTGGCGGATCAGCAATTGGACTTTAATCACGAACGCGGCCTGATCATGGATTGCGCCGGGCCAGAACGCATGGACACGGAAATTCCGGAAATGCGAGCCATCGCCGCTGATCCTGATGCCCACTACCGCTATCGCATGACCATGGCCGGTTATGCGGACCAGCTCGAGGCTCCCTAAGATACGTGCTCCATCGCATGACAATATTCCATGACACTATCCTATGACTGTGCCGCGCGTTATTGATCCCGCCGTTCATTTCGATGCCAACACGTCTTTGAAGTATGACGGCCTTGTCGTCGCCCAGTTGGGCCTTGTCTTGAACGATGACGCCCGTGTGCTGGTGGTTGGTGCTGGCACCTGAACGGATTTTGGCGCTGGCGGATTTTAACCCTGCGTGGAGTTTCACGGCGGTAGAACCATCCGCGCCTATGGTTGAAAAGGCAAGGGAACGCGTCCATGCGGCTGGCCTTGCCGATGCGGTCACTTTTCAAACGGGCACGTTGGATACCCTTGACGATCAAGGCCCGTTTCGCGGCGCAACCGCAGTTCTGATGATGCAGTTCGTGCCTGCTGACGTGAAAGCGGCGTTTTTTAAAGACATCGGCCGGCGCTTAAAGCCCGGCGGACCGCTGGTCATGGCGCATTCTATCGGTGATCCGGAGTCCAATGAGCACGTCATACATATGGGCTCATGGCGCGAGCATATTCAGTCGGTTATGCCAGACCGAGTCGATGTCATATACGCTAACGTGCAAGGCACCCTGCACTTCGTATCAGAAGAAGTGCGGGCACAGATGCTGGTCGATGCGGGTTTTGACGAACCCCTGCGGTTTCGCGCCCGCAACCTGTTCGGCGCTTGGATCGTCAATAAATCCCGATGGTCAGCAAGACTTAAATTTTAGGAGACGGCCTACGTCTTCCTAATAATTCACGTCCGACATGATGAAGTCTTTAACGGCCGGCAGAAATGTGTTGCGGATGATGTCCACATGATTGTCATGCTTCTCATAGGCATCACGCGCGTCCTGGTCGGCAAAGTCTCCGATCAAACACCATTTATACGGGCTGTGGTCGCCCGGTGGAACGATGTTTTCTTCCACCATCATGGTTTCCACGGTCGGCAGTACGGCCAGCGTCTTCATAGCGTCGATCACCGCTTCTTCGTCGGCATCGTCGTTGAGATTGAACAGAACGGTATGGCGGTGCATGAGCATCTCTCCTGATAAGTTTGGCGCTTTGTACGCTTGGCAGAAAGCCTAGGGTGAGCGGTCGCGCCATTCAAGGTTGAAGCGGGTCGCTACGAAGAAAACTTTTGCCGGGTTCGTACCGCGATAGAGCTCCCAAATCCCCCTGAACCCCTTGGACTCGGCCAAAGCTCTGTTGCACACTGGCGCTAACACAAATAACCAAGTTCGAGGGCCGCCATGGAGAAACTCCGATTCGGGACCTTTATTCCCCCCATTCACCCGGTGCGTGAGAATCCAACGCTCTGCCTTGAGCGTGACCTCGACCTCATTGAGCACATGGACAAAATGGGTTTCCACGAGGCCTGGTTTGGCGAGCATCATTCGGCGGGCACCGAACTCTACTCCACGCCCGAGTTCATGATTCTCGCGGCCCATTACCGTACCAAGACTATCCGTCTCGGCACCGGCGTCAGTTCGCTGCCTTATCACCATCCGCTGATTCTCGCCGACCGCTTTATGCAGTTGCATCACATGACCAAAGGCCGTGCCATGTTCGGCTGTGGCCCAGGTGCGCTGGTGTCCGATGCCAAAATGATGGGCATCGAAACCGCCAAGCAGCGCGACATGATGGAAGAAGCGCTGGCGGATATTCTCAAACTGTTCCGGGGTGAAACCGTCACCCATGAAACCGACTGGTACACCCTTAAAGATGCGCGCCTGCAGTTGCGGCCATACAACAACGGGCCCATCGATGTGGTCACTGCTTCGATGATGTCACCGTCCGGTCCACGCGCAGCTGGCCGCCTCGGCACGGGGCTCCTGTCCATGAGCGCATCGGCAGCGCCGGCTTTGAAAGTCGCCGGCACCAATTGGGACCTCGCCTGCGACGTCGCCGCCGAGCACGGCAACACCATGGACCGCAGCCAATGGCGCATGATCGGCCTGGTTCACATTGCCGAAACCAAAGAACAGGCCATCAAGGACGTGCAGTTCGGCGTCGAAGATTGGGTCCAGTATTTTGAAGATGTGGCCGTATTACCCATGGTTCCGCCCGAGCGGCGCGGCGACCCGGTCGCGCACCTTATGGACGCCGGCATGGCGGCCATCGGCACGCCCGACGACGTTATCCGCCAGATCGAATCCCTATGGGAGGCGTCGTCCGGCGGCTTCGGTTGTTTTCTGACCACCGATCACAGTTGGGCGGACACCCCGGCCAAATTGAAATCCTATGAAATGATGGCCCGCTACGTGTTTCCCCATTTTCAGGGCCACAACGTTAAGCGTGAAGAGTCCAACAACTGGGTCAAAGCCAGCCAGAAGGATTTCAAGGCCAGTCACTTTAAGGCCACGGATCAGCAAATCGAGAAGCACAACAAAGAAATGGAAGCCAAAGAGGCAGGCAAACCGGCTGCCGCCGAATAACGCCAGGCCTCTCCGTGAAGCGAATTCTGTCAGCTGTGTACAAGTACATGCCGTCGCCGTTTTTACGGCTGGGACTGTTTCTCGCCAGCGCCAAGTTCAATCATGGCGCCGTCGGCATCTACGAAGACTCAAACGGCCACGTCCTGGTCTTAAACCATGTCTATCGCAAAGGCCCCGCCTGGGGGTTCCCGTCAGGGTTCGTCAACACCGGCGAGTCGACGGCGGACGGCGCGCTGCGGGAAATGAGGGAAGAAACCGGGCTAACGGCGATGGTCGACCGCGTTGGCGAAACCACGCTGGTCGCTTCGCGCCATTTGGAAACGGTGGCCTATGGCCGGGCCGACTCCGCCCAAGCCCTTCGTCTCTGCCATGAGATTTTTGAAGCCTGCTGGGTTGACCCGCAAAATGTGCGTGAACACATCGCCAAGGGTTTACCGCCGGACCAGCATCGGCTCATGATAGCACTCGCTAAAAAGTAGGAGGGCGCCATGCGTCAAGGATTTACCCGCCCGTTTTCACCTCAAGGCCGCGCGTCCATGTTGCCGCCCATGCCGTGGCGCTTCGCCGCCGATCAGATGCTGGTGCATTTTCGCGCCGACCCTGATGTTCTCGACTCGTACCTGCCGCCGCCCATGACCCCCAATCCAGACCGGCGCGGCGATGCGTTCCTGTGGACGCCGAACCTCAACGTTCATCCGGTTGATGAAGAGGTTAACGCTACCATCAAGAACCCGCACCGCACTCATTATAATGTCTGCGTAATCGCCATCCCCGGTTTGTTTAACGGCGAGCCCCGACTCATCAGCGCCTTTCAATGGACCGACCGGGATTGGCTGGTGGTCTTGAGTTGGGTCATCGGCACCTGCGCCAAGCAGGTGGAATTTCGCGACAACGGGACCCACCCCATGTTCGCCAGAATCGACTCCAACCGCACCGGCGGTCTAGGCTCACAAGTTTCACGCACGTTGTCGCGCAACGGCGAGCAACTAATGTACATCTCCTGCACGCCCGAAGAAAATATTGAAGCGGCCGACATGAGCTTCTTCACCAGCACCATGCCGTTGCTGTCTGAGCGCCACATCCCCAATTTCAATGTGCCGCCAACCGGAAAACCTTTGGTGCACGATATCACTCAAATGCTGCTGACGGATTCCGCAGGGCAAAACTTTCGCCGTGGACCGGCGACGCTGGAGTTCAACGCCTTGGCTGACAATGAAGAGCTTGGTTCGTTGCAACCGACCGAAGTGCTGGGCGGCTACCGCTGGGAAACCTCATGGATCATGCCCGGCATCAAAGTGGTGCATGATTATTTGGCGGAGGGGTGAGCTTTCTTTTTTGTTAAGCGGTACGGCGCCTGGTAACTCCAACGCGAAGCAAACCAATTCCCAATAATTCCAGCGCGCTGGGCACCGGCACACCTTGGGCGCCAGGCACGAAACCATAGGCTTCACCGTGGCACTCCGAGCCCAGCAGCAAGCGTTGCGCGTCCAGCAAACCCGCTGGCGTATTGCCTTTGACCCAACCTTCGTGTGTGCGCAGCAACGGAAATTCCAACGTCGCTACGGTCACCGTCGACACCATGTGTCCGGCTTGTTCTGCGCCTGTGCAGTACGTCTCCTCCAGGGCATGACACAGGTCGCTCTGATCCGGGGCCGGGTGCCCCTGAACGATGGCGATGTTTTTCGGTGTCATGTTTGCCATGCCGGAACACTATATTTTCCTGTCCGGCCCAGCCTTGATGCGACGTAATTCTTGTTCGATTCCGCGCCCAATTCTCCTTCATGGGGTTGTTTCAAGATCCCATAAGAACCTGATTTAAAGAGTTTTTCCGTTACGCCGCCCTCCTTCAAGGGGTTGTGCCTCGAAAAAGCACCGTTCAGATGATGTAGTCTTTGAATTTGCTCAGGCTTTCGGGTCGGCCCCCTTTTCACCAATCCCCGGTCAAACCCGGCTATACCCTCTGGCCTTTGCCGCGCCCGCCCTGCAGCATGTGTGTCAAAGTTGATAGGGGATTCACTCATGCGTTCACTTGTTTCGGCCGGGATTTGCGCCGCCCTCACACTCATATCTTTACATGCGTGCGCCCAAGCGCCAGTGCGTCCGCTCGACATGACCCCGGAGCAGGTCCAGGATAGGTTCGACTGGGTGACAGAAGTTGAAAACCAGGACTTTCAGTTCTGGCGCCGCATGCGTGACCAGCCCGACAACACTGCCTTCCGTCAGACCCAGGATTGGTACAGCCCGATGGTCCTCGTAGACGGCGGCCTGCGTCCGTTCTTCCCCCGCGCCGGTGAGTCCGACGCGCCGACTATTTCCGCTGTAGCCCTGAAGGCGGCAACCGACTGGGCCATGGAACGTGAGACCCAAGCGTTGATGATCTATCATCGCGGCAAGATCGTGCATGAATCCTACATGGACGGTTTTCACGACACCTCGCCGATCAGTTCGCACTCCTGGGTGAAAACTTTGCACGGCATCGTTGCTGGCTTCGCTGTTGCCGACGGTGACATTGCCAGCCTTGATGATCCGGTCGAGATATATCTCACCGAGTGGGCCGGTGACCCGCGCGGCAAGATCACCGTGCGGCAAGTGCTGGAGAACACCACCGGCCTTGAAGAAACCTTCGACAATCCTGGCCAGCCTTGGTCCAAGGGCATGCAGCTGGTTGAGGGTTCCGATATCAACGCCGTCACTTTGTCGTTTCAGCGTTCGAAAGAACCCGGCACAGCATTCTCTCACAACAATCCGAATACACAGCTGGCCGGGATGATCATTCATCGCGCCACCGGAAAGAATTTCGCGCAATACCTGGGTGAGAAGTTATGGAAACCTTTGGGGGCGCAGCGTGGTGCCCTGCGTCTCGACGGCATCAAGGGTAACGTCATTTCCTACTGTTGTTACCTATCCGCGCCCGCCGACTGGATGCGCATCGCCCATTTGCTTAAGGATGACGGTAAATTGCCCGACGGCTCCCAGCTGTTGCCCGAAGGCTGGGTTGATCAGATGCTGGCCGGGTCCGAGGTCAATCCCAATTACGGCTTCCAAATCTGGATTGACAGGGAATTCAATAAGCTCCGGCCTTACTACCCCGATATGCCGCCCCAGTTCGCCAATACCCACTCCGAGCCATTCGCGGCCGATGACATCTTCTATCTCGACGGCGGCGGCAAAGTGCGCATCTGGATCAGCCGTAATCTTGATCTCATTGTCTTGCGTATGGGATACCCACCGCCGCGCGGCGTGGGCTTTGATGAATCCTTTCTGCCCAACACCATCATCCGCGGGATTATGTAAGGCACCGCAAAGGAAATTCTTATGAATACGGTTTTGCAGGCGCTCGTAACCGGCGCTTTGGTTCTCGGCTTTGGCTTCTCTGCTCAGGCGGAAACGGACGCGGACATCGCTGCCGCCCGTGATGCCATCTGGGCCAAGGAACGGCGCATTTATCTTGGCCGGGCCGAAGGCGGGCTGACCTTTTATTTAGAGAATGCCGATCAGCGCTATGTGGGCTGGCCGCCGTTCGCGCCGGCTCCCACAGACCTGTCTGGCTTGAACGCGACCTCGCAGGAGATGGCCGGCAACAATGCCGAGAAGCTGACCATGGAATTCGTCGACTTCACACTGGCCGGCGATACGGGCGTCATTTATTACCAGACCCACCGCACCATGCTGCCTGATGGCAAGCCTGCCGACGAACATTGGGAGGTGATTCATGTGTGGGGCCGCAGCGACGGCGACTGGAAAATTTTTGGCGCAATGGCTCGTGCCAAGCCTGAGAGATAACAATGCAACTTGAAAATAAAACGGCGCTGATCACCGGCGCCAATCGCGGTATCGGCGCCGGTGTTGCGCTGGCCTTCGCCGCTGAAGGCGCGGACGTCGCCATCACCCATCCGCCCGATGACGCTGCCAACAAAGAAGCCACCGCCCTGTGCCTTGATATGGAAGCCATGGGGCGGCAAGCGGTCGCCATCGAGGCCGATGCGACCAACGCCATCGCCGCTGAAACGGCGATTGCCAAAGCCATTCATACCCTTGGTCATCTCGATATCCTCGTGAACAACGCCGGCATAGCACACGCCGCGCCGGTGGAAGATATCGAGCCTGAGATGTGGGATCAGGTATTCGCCGTGCATGTGCGTGGCACGTTCTTGGCCTGCAAGTATGCCCTACCGCATATGTATGAGCGCGGTTCCGGGCGGATCATCAATACGGCATCGCAGCTGGCTTATCTCGGGGCCGCCGGCTTTGCGCACTATACCGCTGCCAAAGGCGCTATCGTTACCTTCACTCGCACACTCGCGTTGGAAGCTGCGCCGAAAGGAGTGGGGGTCAACGCTGTTGCTCCGGGCGCAACTAAGACGGCCATGCTCGATGACGTGCCCGACGATATTCTTGAAGGTATCCGCCAGAGCATCCCCCTGGGCAGGCTGGCCGAGATCGACGACATTGTGCCGAGCTACGTATTTCTCGCCTCTGATGCGGCAAAACATTACGCCGGCCAAGTCATCAGCCCCAACGGCGGGGATATGTTCCTTTAGGGCGCTCGCGTATTACGCTCACGGGCTTTTGTCTCAGTTCTGCTAGCGCGTAGGCGATTCCACGCTCGAGTTCGATAATATGGAGGGGTGGCGGACACATGAGACGTCACAAGAAATGCTCGATTTTGCATACAGCCGTTGGGTGGTGGAAGTCGACGCCTCGGAAGAAATGATTAAGATCACGCCCCGGGACTAAGGCCCGAATACAATAAGGAATAGTTCGTTATGCCCACACGCCGACAAACCCTGGCCGGACTCACCGCCGCTTTCTCTCCGCTTCCCATCAGTCAGGCGCTGGGTGCCGGGCATGTATTCGATCTTGATGATCCCAACGACGCTATCCGTGCTTACGCCCGAATGCGCGGGAACCTCGACAGCACGCCCGGCATGTGGTGGTACCGGGGCAGCATGTTTGCCAAACGCACCAACGATGTCGCTGAGCGTGTGCTTAAAATCGAAGGCTTTAGTTTTAATCGTTTGGCTTTGCGCGAAGACGGGCGCTTCGATCAAATCATGGCCGAGGCCGGTTACTTCATCGATCCCGAGACGGATGAGATTGCCGATGACTGGGTTAATCCTCTCAACGGACGCGCCTGCAATCCCGGGCACTACAAATCCAATCAGACCATCGTGGTTGGGCCCGACGGCGTCTCCGGCTCAGAAGCAGCGGCGGTACCAGTGCAGTTTACTGGTACGGTTGAGGCGCAAGCCTACGGCGGCCGTGTGTGGACGACAGAGAACATGGTCACCAAGCTGCCCAATCCGCGCAGCGAAGCCGACGACCCGTTGGGTTACTCAGGGCCGGTAATCACGCTGACCTCGCTGGCATCCTTCACTGGGCAACTCGCTGATCTTCAAAACGAAGATCTCGCCTTCATGCCGGCGACACTGCACTTTCAAAATCTGGCGCCGTGGATGCCGTGGATGAAAATGGGTCCAGAGCCCGGCATCACCACGTGGCAACTGCTCGGCACCAAAGTTCGGAGGGCTGATGATATGCCCGACCGGCTGTGCCGCCGTCTGGATGCCGACCACCCCGGTTGGCGTGAAAATCCCGGCGTTTAGATATCGTGACGCAGGTTGTTTTGAATCGGCGGCTATAACTTGCGTCCATTGACGAAATTCCCGAACGCTTAAGGAATCGTATCAACAGTGATTATCCAAAATATTTGACCGAACCCGGTCTCTAACGCGTCTGGATTTAGACATGATTGTGTTGAGAATTCTAACAGTTGCGATGATCTGCCTGGCAGCGACGAGCGTGGACCCTCTGAGGATTGCCGTGGCGCAGGAAGAGAACACCGGCCCTAACATCAACGTGGTGCGCGAAGTGGGCGGTACGCTGCGTCTGCAAACCGCCAGCGATAAACGGTTTCGTGGGGTCGAGGAGTGGCGCATTTTTGTTCACGCGGACGGTTCGCGGACCATGACCCTGACGAAGGACTTCATTGCCGCCAATGCTCTGCAAATCATGACGGCCCATGTCGACGCAGACTTCCGCCCCATCGATGTTTACGCGACCTATTGGACTCTCGACGGTTACCGTGGCTCGATCCGCGCCGCCGTTGATGGAAACGAACTCAGGGCTGTATCTGAAGGACCGTATGGGCGCATTGAAGATGTGGTCGAAGTGCCCCATGAACTTTCCATCGTTACCCATGGGGAGTCCATGAACGGTTGGTACTTGTGGCAGGGCGAGCGGGACGATGAAGGTATTCACCGCGCCACATATTTCAACTTTAACCCAGCGCCTGATGGCAGCGCTTTGGTCAAGGGCCGCCTTCACCCGGCTACTTATGAGTATTTTGGCACGGAAACCGTGACTGTTCCCGCGGGAACCTTCGCAACCGAGCGCTACTTGCTCGGCAACATCGATATCTGGTATTATGGTGAAGACCGAGTCCTCGTCAAACAGTCGTTACGCGGCGATGACAAAGAATACATTCTGACGAAGTTGGAGTTGGTAACGCCGGAGTAGGTTACTTCTGGTTTCGCGGAATGTGTAAAGCGTCCCGGTCGATCTCCTCGCCACCCTTAAAGACCGCCGAGATTAGTTGCGTATTGCTAATATCCTTTATAGGGTCAGCATCCAATAACACCATGTCCGCTAATTTTCCGGGCTCGATGGTGCCCAGGTCGTCTTCTCGATCCAGATATTTCGCTGCATTGAGTGTGCCGATAGTGATCGCCTCCAAAGGTGAAATTCCAGCCTCCACATAAAGCTCCAGCTCACGGTGGGTAAGCGGGCCAATGGTTCTGTCCGTTCCCAGGGCAATGGTTACGCCGGCATCATGTAATCGTTTCACGTTTTCCATGGAATATTTGAGTGTCGTCTTGAACCAACTATCCCAGCCAATTGAGGTGTAGCGTGGCCCGGCAGTGGTTTTCATTTCTTCGATTTGTTCTTCCGTATAGACAGCTCTAAACAGCGAGTCGTTGAGAAACTCGGGCGCATCGACAATGCGCACAATGTTATCGAACACGGCGAGGGTCGATGTCACGATCACACCACTGTCGATGATTATTGGCATAAAGTCTTTGGACATGCGACCCACCACCACCGGGTGCGCCAAGGTGTCCACACCAGCCGCGATGGCGATGCGCGCATGGGCCTCGTCGGAGATGTGAATGGTGGTACGCACACCTTTTTCTTTAGCGTAGAGGATGATGTTGGTAATGATGTCGTCGGGGAAGGACGGCACCCAGGCGTTGGCGCCCGTACCGAAATTCTCATAAGTGATTTTCTGTATATCAGGATCGCGGGCAAAGTTGACGTCTACACCGTTTTTGCCGTCGGGCCAGCTATCGACAAGGGTGGAGTTTGGGCCTGCCCCCCAACTCCCCGGAAAGGTGATTGCGCTCCCTGTCGTAAAAATACGTGGGCTCAACAGGTCGCCGGACCGCTCTTCAGCGCGGAGCTGAAAAATATAGTCGGCATTGTTACTGGCATCGTAGACGGTCGTAATGCCGCTATAGAGAAAGCTATGAAGGGCACCGATCCCTTTGCTTCTGCTTTCTGGTCGAACCACGTCGCCCTTGCCGTTGCGGACTATGCTGCCAGGGACATGGACGTGAACATCCATGAGGCCCGGAATAAGAAATTTCCCCGACCCGTCTATGGTTTCAGCATCGTCTGGAATTGACACGCTCGGGCCGCCAACGGCGTTAATCCGATTACCCTCGACAATCACCGTCGCCCGCGTTTGGGGCGCAGCTCCGGTGCCGTCTATGAGTGTTACATTACGTATGGCCAGTGTTTGGGCGTTCAGTGGCGTTGACAGGAAAAATCCAAACGCAACTAAGCTGAGTGTAGTTCTACTTAAATGCTTTAACATCGCTCTACCCTTTCCCAATGATTTAGCCATCCTGCAAATCAAGTTATAATTAAGCGTTGATTGCTACTGTTGCTGAGTCAATCTTGACCTATAGTGATGTTAATCCCAAGACTTACGGCGCCCGCATGCAAATCCTTCGATTCCTTAGTGTTACGGCCTTGGCGGTGTTGCTTTGCATCAGCAGTTATGGTCTCGCTGCAGAAAAAACAGTCACTGTCGGCACGGCTCTTATTGGGCAGAATCGGGGTCACCCTTATCAAGCGATCACCATGCCTGCGATTATGGTTCTCCTTGCGGTTTACGACACTCTGACGGTGATCGATAAAGACGGTAGTGCTGGGCCTGGTCTGGCGGTTTCTTGGGAGAGCGATGACGCTGAAACCTGGCGTTTCAAATTACGCGAAGGTGTTACGTTTTCAAACGGTGTGCCGTTTACCTCTGATGCTATTGTCCGTTCTGTCCGCCATATGCGTGAAGCACCTGATGCCGGCACCTGGACCATCAGCACTACGCTTTATCAAGTAGCTTCGGCCCACGCGATTGATGCGCTTACAGTAGAAATCAAATTGAGCCAGCGCGACGCCCTATTTCCGTTGCATGCGTCGGTTTGGCGAATCGCAGAACCGGAAGCCTGGGAAACGCTGCCGAAACACGAATACGAATCTAGTCCCGTAGGCACAGGGTCGTTTCAAGTGGAGCGCTGGGTCGAAGGGCGCGTCGACATGCGGGCCTTCAAAGACTCGTGGCATCCGCCAAAACTTGATGGTTTGTCATTTATCCAAGTGCCTGATCAAACCGCACGGCTTCAGGCTATTTTATCGGGAGCAGTGGATTTTGTTGTTGGTCTTGGTCCTGACGACGCCTCGTTGCTTGAAGCGGAAGGTGCGCGTCTTATCTTGCGCAATATGACAACCGTCCAATTCCTCGCTTTCCTTACGGTCAATGGTGGCCCCGTTGTTGACTCCCGTGTCCGTCTGGCCATGAACTACGGCGTCAATCGTCAAGCCATTGTCGATACTTTGTTGCAGAGCGCGGCCGTACCTGTTTCGCAAATCGCTTATCCCGGCGAATTCGGTTTTAACCCCGACCTTCCGCCCTATGAATACGATCCTGACAAGGCGAGAGCATTGCTCGCCGATGCAGGATATCCAAATGGTGTGGAGGTGGTTGCCACTGTCGCCTCTCGCGGCGCAAATGACCTGCTTTACTTCCAGCAGGTAGCGCTCGACTTGGCTAAAGTTGGCGTGCGGCTTGAGCTCCGAACGAAGCCGGCTTTTCAAAACGCTCAGGATCTCTTTTTCGGCAAAGCTGAAGGCGATCTTACAAGTCTCTTTGCCCGCGGCCCTGATCCTCTGAACGCTTATCGGCACCGGGTCTGCCAAGGAACCTTAAATGACCGAAGCCCGTACCACTGCGATGATGCTCTGCTTCCCTTGTTGCAACAAGCGCGCGATCAGGTCTCGGCTGAGGATGCGCTTCCATACTTCCATGCCGTACTGGCTCATGAGAGAGAGAACCCACCTGCTATCATTCTATGGCAAGGCGTTGACTTCGATGGATTGGCGCCAAATCTGACGGGCTATGCGCCGGTGCAGGATGTCATGAATTTCGAAGATTTTGACCTCCTTGAAGCGCCGCCCAATTAGCGGTCTTTAGGGTCCAGCGCATCGCGCAAACCGTCGCCAATGAAATTAAAGCAGAACATTGTAACGGCCAGAAGAATTGCTGGAATCAGCATCAGCCAAGGCGCAGATTCTATGGTGTTAACGCCGCGTGAAATGAGCACGCCCCAGCTGGTCAACGGCTCTTTGACACCGAGGCCGAGGAAACTGAGGTAGCTCTCCACCAGAATGTTGGTTGGCACCAAGAGGGTGACGTATACGATTACCGGGCCGACCACATTAGGCAATACATGGCGGCTGATAATCACGGCTGACCCCGCACCTGAGGCCCGTGCTGCTTCAATATACTCTTTCTGCTTCACAGACAGTGTCTGACCTCGGACGATTCGCGCCATGGTGAGCCACTCAACGCAACCGATAGCGAGAAAAACCAAATAAATATTTCTGCCAAACACGGTGACCAGAATAATGATGAAAAACAGGAGCGGAAGCGCGTAGAGCACGTCAACAAACCGCATCATGGTATTGTCCGTCTGGCCGCCCACATACCCTGCTGTGGCGCCATAAATAACGCCGATAGAAAGCGCGACCGCCGTTGTCATCACGCCGATGGCGAGCGATACCCGGGCGCCAATCCAGGTCAGCACAAACAAATCTTTGCCGGTGTCATCCGTGCCGAACCAATGACCGGTTTCCAAGGACGGTGGTGCGTTGATGTTCATCCAATCCAGATCGTCGATGGAATATGCACTCAACGAAGGTGCGACGATCGCGCTAAAGGTAATGAGGCCGAGGACCATGACGCCGGCCATGGCTGCCTTGTTGGCCTTAAAGCGCCGGCTGGCATCTTGCCACAGGGAGCGGCCCTGAATAGCCGTTGCACCCTCGAGCAATGCGTTGTGGGCGTCCCGTTGTGCAGCAAACAAACTCATGCGTGCCTCTTCACTTTGGGGTCGAGCACGCCATAGAGCAAGTCGACAATCATGTTGAGAATGATCACTGCCACCGCGTAGACGATAACGATGCCGAGGACCAGCGGGTAATCGCGGTTGAGCGCGCCTTGAATGAAGAATCGTCCCATGCCCGGAAGCTGAAATATCTGCTCGATGACAATGGATCCAGTAACAACCGAGGCGACGGCAGGGCCGAGATAGCTGACCACCGGCAAGGCGGCTGCCTTTAGGGCATGAGCCCACACCACGTTGCGGCTCGCCAAACCTTTTGCCCGGGCCGTGCGAATATAATTCTGCCGCAGGGTTTCGATCATGGAGCCGCGGGTGAGCCGGGCGAGGATGGCAATTTGCGGCAAGGCCAAAGCGATCACCGGCATGATGTACGGTGTGATCGGCGCGAGGGCAGGGATAGCCTCGGCCAAACTGCCGCGGGGTTCAAGTGTGGCCACGGGCAGGATTTTTAATATAACACCGAAGATCAAACTCATCAGCGGCGCCATGACAAAGCTGGGCACCGCAATGCCTGTCATCGCCATGGACATGACGGCGTAGTCAGCCGAAGAGTTCTTTTTTAGAGCCGCAAGGATACCGAAGCTACCGCCTATCAAAATAGCGAGAAGCATGGCCGAAAGGCCAAGCCTCAAACTGACGGGAAGGCCAATAGCCAGCAACTCTGACACGGTACGGTCGATGTAGACGATGGAAGGCCCGAAATCGCCGCGTAAGACCTTGCCCAGATAAAGCCCGTATTGAATCGCGACCGGCTTATCCAAGTCGTAGGCGGCTTGCAGATTGGCAATAACCTCTGGCTCAAGAGAAGCCTCAGCGTCAAACGGCCCGCCAGGTGCCCAGTGCATCAAGAAAAACGAAAGCGTTATGATTATGAACAGCGTTGGCGCCGCGATCAGTAGGCGACGCAGCGCAAAACTTGTCATGATCTTTTGACCGCTCTCTTTACGTTCGTTTGTTGCCGCGTGCTATTCAGCAGCTTCTCGCAGGATGCGAGGTTTCTTGGTGGCAACCGGATCAAGCACCCAATTCTTTGGGTCATCGTGTCGCGCAGGAGAAGGGATGACCGTGACCATTTCATCTTCGTCCTCTGCGGCTTTTAGGTCGATAGCGCGGCCAATTTCTTCCTGAGACTTAACCCACTTACGGAACTCAATGCCGTGTTTGTCATTTTCTAACGCCAGCTCGTCCGACAAAGTAGGTGGCACCATGGCAGGACGGATGTGGTCGATGACTTTGGCATCTTCTTGAAACACCAAAAGAACACGGCGGCGTGAATCCGCGTCATATTTCGGATCGGTAAAGAAGTTCCGGCCCTGGCAAAACCATACCCGGGTGCGGTTTTCATCAATGGGTGTGTAGCCGGACACGATCATCTGCCACATGGGCGGTTTGAGATGCATCTCAATGCGGATCGATGGCGCCGGTTTGTTAATATGAACCATGGTTCTAACGTCTGGCCGGTTCTCATCGATTTTTTCGGCCCAGAGGCCGCGTTTTTTCGTTGGAGTTGCATAGCCAACGGATTCGATTTTAGCTTCATCTATATCAAGGTCGTAATCGGACGCTACGGGGCTATCGGGACTGCCGAAGTCGGTATGGACAAAATAGGCGTGGGTATGATCGCTGCCATTCTCTATGGCGCGGACCCAGTTGCATTCAAATATGAAGTTACCGCGCACGAAGGCCCATTCGTCGGTTTCGCCTTTTTCGTAGGCTTCGTACTCAGGGAAATAATCGGGCATTGGTGGCCGTTCGGCTTCCGGCGCGTCACCAAGAAACACCCAGATCCAACCGTATTTCTCTTCGACAGGATAGGAGTCGATCCGCGCCCGCTTGGGAATGGTGGCATCTGGCCCAAGGGAGGGAATTGCAACACAATTGCCCGCACCATCGAACCGCCAGCCGTGATATGGGCATTCAACAGTGCCTTCGACCACTTTGCCGCGGCACAATGAGCCACCACGGTGAACGCAGACATCGCTCAAGCAGTGGGCTTTCCCAGCTGAGTCGCGGAACACCACTAAGTCCTGACCGAGCATGTGAACGCCCTTAGGCTCCGTCGTCACGTCTATCGCATCGGCGGCGACATACCAGCAGTTCATCAGCATGATTGTCTCTCCTTCATTTAGGCCTTAATTTAGGCCCCATCTGGGCGTCCAAATGATTCTGCATCACCCTTTCGGGCGGTTCACCGTTAAATATCGTGCCTTATATGCATTTCGCGCGTTACCGACCCAGCCGCCGATATAAGTTTTCACCAAACGTCGGCTAACGTAATGATAAATCGGAATCATAGCATAGTCTTCCATCAGAATTTGCTCGGCCTTATGCATCAATTTATTACGTTTCGCGGTGTCGGAGATTGTACCGACCGCGTTCATGATTGCGTCGAACTCCGCATTGGCGAAGCCGATGTAATTGCTTGGATCGTTTGAGCGCATGAGGTTGAGATATCCCGCCGCGTCGTTGAAAGGCGAGAACCACGCCCAGCGCATAATGTCGTAGTCGCGGGTGCGGGCCTTGCGGTTGAGGTTGCGGAACTCGGTGTCCATCAGTTCGGCATTGACACCTATTGCGCCCCACATTGACTTCATGGCAACAGCAATCTTACGGTTTTCTTCCAGTGTGTCGTAAGCCAGTTCGAAGGTCAGCGGATTATCGCGGGTGTATCCAGCGTCTTCCATAAGGGCTTTGGCTTCGACAAGGCGGTCGGCTATGGGCATATGGGCAATGGACGCGTTGGCGACCGTATAGTCATCAACGACGGGAGACACGAAGCTATAGGCTGGAACCACACCCGTATTGAGCAGCCGGTCAATCATCGTTTCTTTGTCAAAGGCAAGGGCCAGGGCTTTGCGCACCCGGATATCATCAAAGGGTGGCTTCTTGGTGTTGATGAGGAAGTAATAAACCCCGAGAGTCGGTGCAATCCGCAATTCATCGGCCAAGTTTTCCTTGATCCAGTCCATCTGGTCTGGCGGGAAATTTAGAATGACATCTAGCTCACCGGCACGAAACCGATTGAACACGGTGTTTAGATTCTGTGTCGGGAAGAAGTTGACCGTATCGATTTTGACGTTAGCGGCATCGTAAAAATTCGGATTCTTTTTGAGGGTGAGCCGTGTGCCCGGCACCCATTCTTCAAGGGTATAGGCGCCGTTTGTTACAAACTGGCCTGGCTTGGTCCAATCCGTTCCAAGTTCGTCGATTTTATGCCGTGGTGACGGCATCGCGGCAAAACTGTTTAGCGACTGTGCAAACAGCGGGTCTTGGTTGATTAATTCAAAGCGGATGGTTTTTGAATCTGGTGCCGACACGCCAAATCTTTCCGGTGGCATGTCGCCGCCATTGACCGGTCGGCCGTTTTTCACGGAGTAAAAAAACTGTGCGTACCGAGAGGCCGTTTCGGGCAGCATCAGGCGGCGCAGTGACCACACAAAGTCTTCTGCAGTTAATGGCACACCGTCAGACCATTTCAATTCGTCACGTAAGGTATATTCCCAAAACAAACCATCGTCGGACACCGTATGGCTCGCGGCTAGGCCATAGGTGAGCTTGCCGTTTTCATCTGTGGTCACAAGACCAACAAACAATTCGTTCAAAATAGGAACGGCTGTGTTGCCGGTGGCGCGTTGAGGGTCCAGCGAAGAAGGGTCGCTGCCGCCGGAACGGTTGAGGACCATTTCCGCGGAGACGGCGCCGGTGCATAATAACATAACAGCAAATACAAGTCCGCTCGCTAAACGCATACTCGAGTCCCTTCTCGTCATTCGACTGTTTTGGTTTCCGCAACTCACCAATAGTGAATCCAACGAGCCTTCTCAGCGAACTGTTTGCCGGCATCGCGCCGGTCTTTGGGCAGGTCGCCGTCCAAGTTCATACCCGTATCATAGCGCTCCCGGTATTGGTCGAGGACCGGCCGGTAAAGGGTCATATGAACGTCGGGGATCCTATGTTTTTCCCGGAATTCCCGAATGGGTACGATGACGCGGCGCTGGGTTTCGAAGGCGCCAGCGACCGCCAGTTCGACTCCACGTGGACCGAAGATCGCAGATCGCCCCGGTCCGCCGTAGGCCGTATCTTGGAAAAACTTTTTACTCTGTTTAGTGATCGTTACGGAGTTGTTGGTGATCAGCGTGTACAGGCTGTTGTGATAGGACGTCAGCCTCATGTCCTCATACTCAAAACCGCCTGTTGCGACCCGGCAGATGATCTCGGCACCTTTGAGGGCAAAGCAGCGAAACAATTCAGGCTCGAATTGAACAGCTGACATGGCGATATTGCCAATGTCGGTTTGCGCGACGGGAATGACCGCGTCCTCGCCATACATTTCGATGAAGCGGGAGTGAACGTCATAAATGTTGGTGGTGAATTGTTCTGAGCCGGGAAACATTCCGCGCACATTTCGCTGCTTCCAGTGCTTGGCGACAATATTGCCCTCTGGGCCGATTAGCACCATCAAATGCAATATATGTCCCGGCCAATTCTCAGGATCTTTGGCATAAGTGCCAAACGCGATATAGCAGCCATATTGTTTTGCTTTGGCGCCAATGGCCTCGGTCTCTGGCCCTGGGACTTCACGGCAGACCGCATAGTGTTGTTCCCGGGTCCAGGTGCTGTATCCGGTCAGCGGAAACTCGTGAAAGAGCAATAGATCACACGGCCCGCCGTAGCCGTTAGCCGCATCGATGCTGTCCAGCATGTATTCGAGGTTTTCGGCCAGCGCTGGTCCCGGATTATCGCCCGGAACGCCATGCACTTCTGTCTGCACCACGGATACAGTAATGCGGTCTTTGCGCAGTGGAACCGTTGGGTAAGTGCCGTCTTCCCGCACCATCTGAGCCGCAGCATCCGTATTCATTATGTTGCCCCTTTCTTAATCAGAGTGGGAAGATAAGGCTCCCATGTAAATGGAGGGTCAAGCAGACCGCTGTAACAAATGGTGATGGTTTGGCCATCTCCACACGGACATTGGTAAAATTCATCATAACTATATAATGTTGAAATTCGCCCTTGGTTCGCAATAGGGTATCGCCCATTTTTTCGCGGAAATAAAGAAAGGACGGGTTATGACCAGACGAGACCTGCTGTCCACCACAGTCGCAACCGCACTTGCCTCAAACCTCGGAGTTGGATCAGCCCACGCGTTAACCACTGATAAGAGGACCTACGTGCTCATCCACGGCGCATGGCATGGTGGCTGGTGTTGGCGGGATATCCGCAAGCCCCTGCTCGACGCCGGTCACATGGTCTTCACGCCATCACTGACCGGCCTGGGTGACCGCGTCCATCTTCGTCATCCGACTGTGGATCTGACCACGCACGTTACGGATGTGGTCAATCTCATTGAATTCGAAGACCTCCACGACGTTATTCTGGTTGGACACTCTTACGCCGGTCATGTGGTCAGCCTGGTCGCCGATAGAGTCAAAGACCGTCTGAGCCATGTTGTGTATCTGGACGCCGTGCTGGCCATCGACGGAAAGGCATTCCTACCGTCGGGTGTTGGCGAAGAACGCATGAAGACGGCAAAGGACGGCTACCTCATGGCCACGGCAAGCATGGAGTTTCTTGGCATTCCGGAAGGGCATCCGCTGCAGGACTGGATAGAAAAAAACTTGGTCGAGCATCCGCTGCCAACTCTGATGGAGACGGTTCACTACGAAAACGGCGGACCGGCTGGTGTGCCGAAAACCTTTGTCCGGTGCCTTCAAAGCGCGCGCATGGTGGGCGGCGTGGCTGATCCAGTCGCTGAGATGGCGGCTCAAGACTCTGAGTGGAATTACCTTACGCTAGACACAGGTCACGATCTCATGGTGACGGCGCCGCAAGAGACCGTCGATATACTCATGAATATTGGGTGAGCTGAAGCGCTAGGCCGCGGCGTATTTGTCGGCCAGCTTCTCTGAGTCCTCGTTGAGGCTTTCATTCTCTATGGCCTCAAGCTCCTGATGAACGATACGCAGGATGCGGGAGATGTAGTCAGCATGCCATTGCTGGCGCTCCTGTGCGGCATCATCGTCAGGGCGATAGGAATCAATATTGGCTTTCGTCACAGGCACGCCGTCTTCTAAAAGCCGTTCGACGGTGTCCAAACGTTCCCGAGTCACGGCAAGCTCGGTTGCAACGGCCATAGTGATGGAAAGCACCCGTTCAACGGCCGGGTCGTCAAAGAAATAAGGGCGCTTCCCTTTGGCCTTGGCGTTAGCCAGTTTGTTGACATCAATCTCAGTCATGGTGCATCCCCTCGTGTTTTTCTATTTCCAGCCGCCGTACAAGTACCAGCGCTCGCCTTTGTATTGATTGTGTTTCACGTCGCCGCTGTCTTTGAGCTCATGTTTGTGGCGCGACAAGGTGCTCGACCACGGTTGAAACTGACCTTGCTCGATATCCGCTTCCGTCCCGCCATCGAATAATTTTCTCGGATCAAAACCTGCGTTTTTCACAAGTTCGAAAACATCCATCACATGCAGCTTCGACCAGAACGGCTCGTTGTTGTACCACGCGTCCCAATCTCTTGTGAACTGATCATAGAGCGGCGTGTCAGGTTTGAAATTGGGCTGCTCAACATTGAGGAACAAGCCGCCCGGCGCCAAAAGGTCGAACATTTTCTTCATCATGCTCTGAATGGCCGTTGTAGAGGTCTCATGCCAGAACATGGTCGTTTGAATCCAGTCAAAGCTGCCATGTTCGAAATCGAGATTATCCCCATCAGCATGGATAAACTTTACATTGTCGTAGCCCATAGCCTGCGCGCGCGCATGGCCCCAACGGACCATGGGGGCCCCTGCATCTACCGCGAAGACCTCGGCTTCTGGGAAGGCGTCTGCTAGCGGCAAGGTGTTGACACCTATGCCCGCGCCAAGATCAAGAATGCGCTTTGGCTTAAAGTCCGCGAAACTCTTTTTGACAAAATTGACAATGGCCCTGCCTCCGCCATCACCCTTGGAGGACATGGAGCCGGCTGTGGTGACGAACAATCCGGTTTCATAGTTGGCGCCTGCCAGAATGTCGTCTGCCACCACCTCTGTGTAGTAACTCCCTGGCATGCAATGATTGTCGACCCTTGCCAAGTATCGCGGCACTTTCATCTGGCCATCAATTTTCAAAGTGTCTTTCCCATCGTTGAAAGACTTTGCTTTCCCGATGAGGTCGTCCAGCTGCCTCAAGACAACATGGCGGCCCGACTGCTGTCTTTGTTCCATGGTGTTGCGGCGTAGCGCGGCCCAGAATTGATAGTAGGGATCGTTGCGCATGGCTTTACGGAGGTCTTGTCGCGTTTCGGGGTCCCGTCCAGCTGCTTTTTTGAATGCAGGTTTAACCCGTTTCTCATAGGCCGACCGGTTTCCTGGCGACACCTGTTGTCCCAGGTGAACATTAAGATTGGTAAGAAAATTGAACCGCGCCAACTCATCGTGATCAACCGCAGGCGTCAGGGCGTGCCGTCCGGTTCGGTCAAAGGTCGGTGGTAACGTATTGGCCATTCGGGTGTCTCAATATTTATTAATTTGCGCTGATATTAACAGCTTCTTCGTAAGTGTCTTCTGTATCGCCGCGGTCCGTATCTTCCGCCTCTTCCTGGAAAATATAGAAAATGCGGTCAAGAAACTCTTGGCGCATGCGCTCTCGTTCTTCCGCGCGCTCGGGGCTGGGTTCAAACCGCTCCAGTTCCTCAGTCAGAAAAACCCCTTTTTCTGCCGCCAAGGCTTCGATGGAATCTAACCGCTCCCGCATGACCCACATTTCGGTCACCATAGACATCATCATGGCGGTGAGCCGGTCATTAACTGGGTCGTCGAAAAACGTGGGCCGGTGCCCTTTGGCGGTTTGAGGGACGCGTACTTTGCTTTCCTGGTTCATCGCTCGTCTCCTACTTCTGTCCTACCATGAACCAGAAGCCTTGCATGTTCTTCTGTGCCTTGTTTGACGATGTTGCAGGTGAATGGCCAAAGGGCTCGAGGTGCAAGTGCGCCGACCCTTCAGTCCAGCCGGCGTCAGCCATGACTTTTTCCAAATCCATATCGCGGTAGGTCGACCAGAAAGGTTCGTTGTTGTTATAGGTTTCCGCATCGAACACGACCTGGCGCCATAAATCGAAATTGACAAATTGACCGGCTTCCAGATGCACCATGATACCACAGGGTTTCAGCAGGCGGCGAGATTCGGCAATGATTTTTGGAAGAGCGGTGCGTGAGGTCTCATGGAAGATGATGCAGGAGACCACCAGGTCGAAAGACTCATCGTCAAAACTGGTGTGCTCCGCATTTTGCTGGCTGAAATGAACGGCCTTACTCATTGACTCGGCGCGGGCATGACCATAGCGCAACAGTGCGGCGCCGAGCTCAATACCGTGCACGTCTGCTTCAGGATAAGCGTCGCAAAACGGCAGTGTGTTGTTGCCGGTAGCGCAACCCATATCGAGTATGCGCTTGGGCGCAAAACCGGGCCGCTCACGTTTGAGGTAATCAACGATGGATTGGCCGGCCCCGTCGCCATTGGGGCCACTCCGGCCGCTGCCATAAATATACGATCCTTTTTCGTAGATTGCGCCCGCGGCGATGTCACCGTCACCCAGGTCGGTGGTGTATCCGCCGGGCATGCAATGGATGTCCAAACTATCGATGTAACGCGGTATTGGCATCTCCGGGTTGAGTGTCATGCTGCCTAAGGTGTCTCCCGTTTGTTTCGCCCGCGCCCTCATCTCGTCGATCTGGCGGTCTAGAGAGACGGTGACTGAGGCCCACATCAATTCCTGGGCGGAGCGCTGGATGCTGAGGTGGGATTGATAGAAAGAGTCTTTGCGCATCTCCGCCTTGATTTCCTGGCGATCCTTGAACGGCCGGCCATGTTTCTTCTCAAAGCGTGGCTGAACCCGTTTCTCGAACATAATCCGGCTGCCGTTAGACAGTTTGCGAATCACATTCTCCCGAAGAGTACGTTGAAAAGCTTGCCGGGATTTATCGTCGTGGGACCAGTCCGGCGTTATGCCGTGGGTTGCTTGACGCGGGGGGAGTAGCATGACTTAGCCTTTTGCGGTGATCTGAGCCTGTTTGAATCGCCAATTATAGACCTCTATATAGTTTGCCCAGCATGTGGACGCATCCTTTGTTCCGCTGACGCTCACTCTAGGAAACGGGCCAAAAGGGTTGCCCCATGGCCGTCCTTGGGTTACCAGCCCCCACGATCTTATTAGACCCCACGTTCTGACTGGAGTTTGACACCCTATGGCGACCATTTATGTCACTAACCGTGCTGGCAACAAACACGATATCGAAGGTAAATCCGGCGCGACCGTAATGGAAATCCTGCGCGACAACGATATGGATGTAGAGGCCATCTGCGGCGGCTGCTGTTCCTGTGCGACGTGCCATATATTTATTGATGGTGACTGGGCGGCAAAGCTGCCGGATCTGTCTGAAGATGAGCAGGAGTTGGTCAGTGAGGCAGAAAGCTACAAAGCCGGTAATTCACGGCTGAGTTGCCAAATCACCATGACCGATGATCTGGACGGCCTTAGCTTGACGGTTGCGCCTGAGGAGTAGGGTGCTCATTCAAGGTTGGCCGGGCACTCTTATTTTCGGATCTACGGCGGAATAGATTCTCCCGGTAGACCCCGGGTTGTCCAAACATTCAATGGTGAAGCGGGCGACATCGCTTCGGTTTATTTCCCCGCTTGTCAAAGGGTCTTCCGATAGAATAGCGTTTCCACTGGGCGGGTCTGATGACAGCCCGCCTGGTCTAATGATGGTCCAATTCAAATCGGTCGCACACAGATAGTCTTCTCCTTGGGTTTTGCGTTCACACATAGGGCCCAAGAATTTTAGAGTTTGCTCTGAGAGCGCGGACCGGCTGTTGCCGCAGCCAATCGACGTAATGAGAACGAACCGGGTGATGCCTGCGGCCACGCACGAATCAACAACATTGCGCACTCCGTCAAAATCAACTTTGCGGTCAGCCCCAGGGCGATTACCAATGGTGCAAATCGCTAGGTCGCATGGTGCTGAAGTTGCAGCTGCCGTTAACGCCTCGGGATCGAAGACGTCGCCACGCACAATAGTCGCGCCTGCTGCTTCTACATCAACAGTATTGGAGTCGTCCCGCGCAACAACAATGACGTGATCGCCATGCGCTTGCAGGAGGTGCATAATCTCCAGTCCGGTGCGTCCGGTGCCACCGAAGAGTAAGGCTTTTTTGTCAGTCATGATAAGGTCTCCGTCGCCTATGATGTGGTGCGCAGTGCTCATATTAGACGGGCTCCGTGTCTCCAGCAATCAAGACCGAGGTTGGTAAAAGTGTTCCGGTTATTATCGTTTTTTGTTTTAGCGTGCGTGATTTCTACGACTATGGCCCGCGCCAATAATATTTTGCGCGTCGCCGTTCACGAACTTCCGCCGACATTTGGGAATCCTTTTCTAGCAAATGGCGTGCCATCCAGTTTTGTCTGGCTGGGTATTTTTGATGCCCTGACACGTTTGGATTCTGACGGAGTACTGAAGCCTGGTCTGGCGACGTCATGGGAATTGGTGGATTCAAATACTTGGCGTTTCAATCTCCGGCAGGGCGTCATCTTTTCAAACGGTGAGCCCTTCAACGCCTCCGCCGTGCTCAATACGATTGAATGGCTGGTCACACCGGAAGGGCGCCGGTCTATAATTGGCAATGAAATGCGCAGCATCGCCGGGGTCGAGGCGGAGGACGATTACACCGTTCTCATTAAAACCGAGCCACCGGATGCCATTCTACCCAGCCGCCTCAATGCGGTGTTCATGGTTGCGCCAAAAGCATGGCAAGAGCTGAGCCCCGATGGGTTTGCAAAGACTCCCGTAGGAACTGGTGCGTTCAGTGTTTCTGATTGGGGTGAAACCTCGGGCACGGTCATCATGGATGCCCACAAGACCTCTTGGCGTGCGCCCAAACTCGATCGAATTCGAATGACGAACCTGCCCGACCGCGCATCGCGCGTCCAAGCATTGCTGTCGGGGCAGGTTGATATCGCTGGGAATATGGATATCGACGATGTTGCGTTCCTGCAGGGCGAAGGGTTCCAAACGCACGCATATCCCAACTTCGGAGTCATGAGCATTGCATTCCGCCTCGAAGACAGCCGGGATGGGCCGTTGAAGGATGTCCGGGTGAGGCGGGCGGTCAACTACGGAGTCAATAAGCAAGCCATTGCTGATGCCTTGATGCTGGGGACAACGGTGCCTAGTGGTCAGCCAGCCGGGCGGCGTACGTTTGGATATAATCCAGATATTGCACCCTATCCCTACGACCCAGATAAGGCGCGCGCTCTTCTCAAGGAGGCGGGTTATGGAAACGGGCTTAAGCTCACATTTGCGCTCATGGTTAACCGTCTTCCCGGCGACAGCAACATTTATCAAACACTAGCAGACCAGCTGTCACAGATTGGCGTGGATTTAGAGTTGCGCCCGGTCACGTTTCCCTCATGGATATCAAATTACCTCCCGGGCACCTGGGGCGATGATATTGATGGATTTACTCTGTCCTGGAACGCCTTGCCGTACAATGATGTCATTCGACCGATGGAATACTACTCTTGCCTGAAGACAATCCCGTTTTACTGCGACGAAGGGTTAACTGCGCAGGTCGTCGCAGCCGCTGGAGACATGAACTCCAAAAGCCGGGAAATGCGTTTATTTGATCTGGCGGAAGAAATCCACAACCGGGCACCCAGCTTATTCCTTGTTGAGATCAATGAGATTTTGGCAGCATCACCTAGCGTTCAAGGACTTCGCGTTGCTAATCGGGTCGCGGTCTATGAGGAAATCACCCTTTCAGCGGAGTGATTCTGAATCAGTCTCCGTGGGACCACCGAAATCCGCCCACATCGCGCGGTTCACGCACGAGATGAATGCGGTGTTGATAAAAGTCTGCCAAATAAACTGCATCATGGCGTTCAACCGGGCGGTACTTGTTGTCGAACACAATCAGGCGAACGCGGACGAGCGGTGTGCCTACGGCGCATCCGAGCACGGCAGCATCTTGCATGCCGGCCAGCGTCGCGCTGATCAACTGGTCCGCGCTTTGAATGTCGATGCCTTTGTGTTCGAGAATGCTGACGATGGAGATGTATTCCACCTCATCAGGTTTGACTGTAACGCCTAGGTCAACTGGGAAGTAAGTCGAAGACCGGCCAATCTTCTTTCCTTGCAAGGCCCGCACCAGCGACACTCGCGTCACTGATGCACCAGATTCAAGTCTGAGGTCCATGCATGTTTCAGCGTCAGCTGGTTCTTCGCTGACCAGGGCGTCCCTGACTTCCGACATTTGCGCGAGAGAATCCGCCCGTTTGAGCATTTGATCCATATCGCTGGTGAGGGGGGGTGTGGCCGCATTGCCGGTCACAAACGTTCCACGGCCTTGCTCCCGGCGAACCAAATGATCCGTAGCCAGAAGATCGACGGCTTTGCGGACGGTGATACGGGAAACGCTAAATGTTTCGCAGAGATCTGATTCGGTTGGCAGTTGGGTGCCCGACCGGTAATTACCGTTGTTAATCCAGTCTCTCAGGGTCAGGTATACTTGGTAGTACCGGGGTAGTTTCTGGCTTTCACCGATAGAATCTGCGCTCAGAGACGTCATACGGCCCGATTCTCCTCATATGAACCTATTATGACGTTATGATAAATTTGATCGGGAATCAGCCCCTATTGGCGCACCGCCCGTCTTTGCCCTGGGCGCGGTCCAATATCTCAAAGGTAGTGCGTTCTCCAGAGTCCATAGTGCCTTCCATGCCTTGCTGGAGAACTGCGGTGTGTTCGCCGGCGAAATGGAGCCTTTCGTGCGGCTTAGCACCGATATTGCCGAACCGGGCGGTCTGCGCTGCTGCGCTTATAGAGATAGAGAACGTCACGCGAGAAAAAGAGCGCTGCATCAATTCATGCATGCAAACAATCTGTTTAAAGTATCGGTAGGTTGACGCGACCGGCAAATGACAGGCAGTTTTATCCCTGAACTACTTGCCAATAATTCCAACAACATCCACCCTTACACAATCTTCACTCCAGCAAGCGAGCACACGGCAATGATCAAGATTATGTTTCAAAGCTTTCTTCTCATGTCGGTCACGGCTGCGGCTTTGGCTCAGTCGGTCTCGATAAACCCTGGCGCCTTGTTGCAAGATTGTGCCGACTGCCCAGAAATGGTGGTTATTCCATCTGGCGCTTTTACCATGGGTGAAAATGATGGTGACCCAGAGCGTACAGAGGGGCCGGAGCGGATGGTAACCATACCGAAGGCATTTGCGCTCGGCCGATATGAAATTACGGTGGGGCAATTCGCCGACTTTATTGCTGCGACCGGGCAAGAGCCTGAGGTCGATGAGTGCAGTATGTGGGTCATGACCAAAATGTCGACGCCAAACCGCACATGGCGGGACCCCGGATACAAGCGCTCTGTCAGAAATGATGAAGCAGTGGTGTGTGTCTCATGGCGGGATGCCCGCGCCTATGCAGCCTGGTTGTCAGGTGTAACGGGGCAACGTTATCGCCTACCAACGGAAGCGGAATGGGAGTACGCCGCCAAAGGGGGAACCAAAAGCCTTTACTACTGGGGCGACGACCCTGACGACGCATGCCGATACGCCAATGTCTATGACGCGACAGCCGCGGCCAAATGGCCGACGGAAGATTGGGATGCGCCCGCTTGCGATGACGGTTTTGCAGACACCTCACCCGTTGGTTCTTTTGAGCCTAATCCCTTCGGCCTTTACGACATACTCGGCAATGTCTGGGAGTGGACCCAGGACTGTGCGATCCTGCCTTATCCGGATAGCCCCACTGATGGGTCCGCGGTTGAAGTGGAGGGGGCTTGCGATTTGCGGTCTATCCGTGGCGGTGGCTGGATTACGCAGGCTTACCGGCAGAGACCAACGTGGCGGGGCACGGACCCCGAACGCCAAATGGACGCCTTTTTTGGCTTCAGAATTGCGCGCGACCTGAACTAGACGGCCTGGCGGTCACACAGGTCCGAATACAGGCGATCGAGGATTGTCCGTGTATCTGGCGGGTTGCCGAGCCTGGCTAAGGCGAGCCGCTCCCGGATCGGACGTTTGAAATTGGCCCATAACCGGCGGTAAGGACGGGCCGAAAAAATATCGCTCATTTGTGTATGGCGACGCAGCCTGTCTTCAATTCTTTTTGGAATGCCTTGTTCACGTGCTTCGTTGTACGTTTCCGAAGCTTTCTTGAAGATGATCGATATGTGTTTTGTATGAGGTTGAAGGGTGACGCTGGTCGCGGTAAGGCCGGCGCGGTTTCCAGCCAACTGCAGACTCTCTAAAGAGAAGCTATGAAGATGCGCCAAATGGAACTGCCTGTTGGGGCCGTGGTAGCGCGCTTCAACGTTCGGGACTTCAACAATTAACAATCCATCGTCATTGAGTGAATCGCGCAACTGCGCGAGCACAGCAACTGGCGATTCGAGATGCTCAAGCACGTGGTACAACGTGATTACGTCATATGCTTGGTTCGTTTCTGGAATATTTTCGACACCGCCAACATTGACGTCGAGGTCATACTCATTTCGTGAAAATTCGGCGTAGCCTTGGTTTGGTTCTATGCCAAGCATATGAAAACCGAGTTTACGCATAAGATACGCGAACTCACCTCCGCCTGACCCGACGTCGAGCACACGCACGCCCTGCGCGCAGAATGACTTTAGCTGATCAAAGCGCTCCAATGCACGTAGGCCGGCCCGATAGACGTGTTTGGGCTTCGGTGTTGCTGTGCCTTTGTAAGCCGTGCGGTAGCGGTGCTCGTAAAAGGCGCTGATTTCTTGGGCCGTTGGCTGCGGGTTGGTGAAAACGTGGCCACAGTCGCGGCAAAGAACGGTGCGCAGGGCCTTGCCGTGTCTATCTGTTATCCCAACGACGGTGTGGTCGTCGCCACTGCACAAGGGGCAGGGAATACCTTTGCCTGAAAAGAGGGGTTTGGTCACGATGCCGAGCTGCCTTTTGGCCAGCGGTTATGGACCCAAAGCCACTGGCCCGGGTGTCTCCGAACCCATGTTTCGAGCTTCTCATTCATTCGATTCAAAAGGTCGTGAATAGTCGCTTCATCGTTTTCCATAGAATTCGTCTGCCACGGCTCCTCAAAAGTGACCTTAAACCGGCATCCGTTCCGGCGTTCGATTTGCGCCGGAACGATTGGGCATTTGAAGCGCATGGCAATCCGTGCAACGGCATCCCCTGTCATTGCGCCGCGGCCAAACAGAGGAACGGGTAATCCGGTGTTGCTTTTTTGATCTATCAGCACGGCAACAAAACCGCCCGCTTTAATCTCGCGCATAATGTCACGGGCGCCGCCGTGGCCTTTCGGTATTTGCACTTTGCAGGACGCCCGCCGGGATGACTGGAGAAGACGATCTACATACGGATTATTGGGTGCGCGGTATACGATTGCTGGCGGTTTAGTCATGCGCGCGATGGCGATGGGCAGGGTTTCCCAGTTAGCGATATGGCCCGAGAATATGATTGCTGGAGAACCGCGCCTAGCTAATTCCACGATGTGTTCTGCCCCGCTTACCTCTATACGGCTGGCCTCTTCAGGCTCCCATATCCGGGATAGGGCTGCATATTCAGCCGAGACGCGCCCGAGATTATCCCAAACCTCAGACTGAATTTCCGCGAGAGCCTCAGAGGATAGGTCAGGGAAGGCGTGGGCCAAATTTGAAGCGGCGGTCTGATGTGGACGGCTGAGTGGCCCGAACCAGCGGGTTATCTGCCCGCCAAATGCAGACGCCCAGGACACCGGCAGCGCACGAAATAGGCCGTATAGCGCATAGGCTACACTGGCCTCGAAGCGGTATTGCAGGCCCTTTAAGAATGATCTGTTGGACATCGCGGGGTTGGGTTCCTCCAAAAGTAAAATCCAGACTTCTTATCCGCTAAACTATTACGGCAAGGCCGTGATGGGGTACAGTCCGTCCGTTTATGCGGGTAACTCATATCATTGCTGGCGGCCGACACGGCGGAGCCGAAACATTCTTTGTGGATTTGGTCGACGCTTTATCGCGCCGGGGATTTGATCAACATGCTTTTTCCCGTCCTTATGCCGACAGATTAACAAGACTGGTAGCGGCTAATTGCACGTTCTCGACCGCACGGATGGGTGGGCCGCTCGACTTTTTTTCAGGCCCTAAGTTCAAGCGAACGTTGCTAAACGCGAATCCTGACATCGTTCTCGCCTGGATGAGTCGCGCGGCCGATCTCGTAAGAACAGGGCCTTGGATCAATGTTGGCCGCCTTGGAGGGTTTTATGACCTCAAGTACTACAAGCACTGCGATTTCCTGATTTGCAATACTCCGGCGTTGGTTGCGCATTGTATAGGTCAAGGCTGGGACTCAGAACGGGTCGCATTCATCCCAAATTTTTCGCCGCGCATCGATTGTGACCCTGTTTCAAAGGAAAGTCTCTCGACTCCAGAACAGGCACCCGTCGTGTTGATTCTTGCGCGTCTCGAAGACTCAAAAGGGATTGATACAGCGCTGAGAGCGATGTCCAACGTACCGGAGGCTTATATGTGGATAGCGGGCGATGGATCACAAGCTGGATTCTTGAAGAAACTCGCCCAATCGCTTGGGATACAGGCGCGCGTTCGATTTTTAGGATGGCGCTCTGATCGCGAGGCGTTATTGGAAACCGCTGATGTGTGCCTAGTGCCGTCGCGCCATGAACCGTTTGGGAATGTTGTCGTCAATGCCTGGAGTAATGGTACACCGGTGGTTGCGACGAACGCAGAAGGTCCGTCCTATCTCATAACCGACCAAGAAAACGGCCTCTTAGTTGATGTTGATGATTATCATGGGATGGCAGTGGCAGTTAGCCGCATCGTTGCGGAGCCGAAATTTGCGCAGCGCCTAGCGATCGGAGGTGAATCGCAGGCTACGACCGATTTTTCTGAAGATACGGTGGTTGACTCTTATGTCGATTTATTCGGTCGTCTTATGAATTCTTATCGTCATTAGGTCTTCTTTTGAATTGTCCTTTCCGGGCGATTTACCTCTCACTCTGATCCGGGCATAGTTGGTGGCGAGGGCGGTTGAGGCGATCAGCGTTACTCTGGATCATGTGATAGCAGAAGTAGTCAGAGACATTGCTGCAGCTAGCTAAGGCCTCGATAGGACACTGATTTTTAACGTTTTTGCTCCGCGTTTCGGTTGCTCGGCGCGGAGTGCCCGGCTAGTATCCGCCGCTTTCCAGCCTCTGATATAGTCGATCTAGGAGCTTCTCGTGCGCTATCAGTCTACCCGTGGCCAAGCGCCTGAGCTTGATTTTGATGACGTGCTACTGACCGGCCTTGCACGGGACGGCGGGCTATATTTGCCTGTATCCTGGCCTCAGCGGTCGGTAGACGATTGGCGCGCCATGCGCGGCCTCGGCTATGCCGCGCTAGCCACTCAGGTCACTGCCCCCTTCGTGGAAGGGTCAGCGGTTGAGTCTGATCTTGCGCAGATCATGGATGATGCCTACGCGCCGTTTAGTCATCCTGCTATAGCGCCCATGGTTCAACTGGCTCACAACACCTGGCTCATGGAGCTGTTCCACGGGCCGACGTTGGCATTTAAGGATTTTGCACTCCAAGTCGTCGGCCATCTATTTGACCGCGTCCTTTCAGCGCGCAGTGAGCGTCTTACGATTGTGGGAGCGACCTCTGGCGATACAGGGTCCGCTGCCATCGCTGCCTGCGCTGACCGGGATGCAATCGATATTATTATTCTGCATCCCAAAGGCCGTGTGTCGGAGGTGCAGCGGCGTCAAATGACAACGGTCGAGGCCGGTAATGTTCATAACGTTGCCATTGATGGCACTTTCGATGACTGCCAGGCGTTGGTCAAAGCCATGTTCAACGACCAGCCCTTTCGAGACGAACTTCATCTCTCTGCTGTCAACTCCATCAACTGGGCGCGCATTATGTCTCAGTCCGTGTATTACGTTGCAGCATCGCTGGCGCTCGGCGGCCCCGACCGGCCTATTGCGTTTGCTGTGCCGACTGGAAATTTCGGCAATGTGTTTGCTGGCTACTGCGCAGCTAAAATGGGCCTGCCAATCGCGAATTTCCTGGTCGGCTCTAATCGCAACGATATCTTGACCCGCTATTTCGAGAGCGGTGCCATGACAGTGGGTCAAGTTGTGCCGACGCTTAGTCCGGCCATGGATATTCAAGTGTCCTCAAATTTCGAACGTCTGCTGTTTGACGCGTATGATCGGGACGCCACAGCCATAAAGCGGTTGATGGACGGTCTGTTGCAAAGTGGGTCTTATGCGGTTGAACAAGTGCCTAAGGACAAAATAGGGTCTCAGTTTATCGGCACGCGGCTTGATGACGGAGGCACGAAGCGAGTTGTAAGAGAAACCTATCTGGATACGGGGCACCTTATTGATCCGCACACGGCCATCGGTGTTCATGCGGCTCAATCGTCTTGTCTCGATCCATCTATACCGCGCGTTGTTATGGCGACAGCGCATCCGGCTAAGTTTCCTGATGCCGTCGAAGATGCGACCGGCATTAGGCCGCCTCTGCCTGATCTTATGGCAGGGCTGTATGATCGCGATGAACGGATGACCGACCTACCGAATGACTTAGAACGCGTGCAGGACTTTGTTCGTGCACACACGCGCGTATAGGGAGGTCGGTGTGGCAGTAGAAACGACCACGCTCGAGACGGGACTGAGGATTGTTACGGACTCTGACACATCCGTTGAAACAACCGCGCTTGGCGTTTGGGTTGGCGCGGGTACGCGTCACGAAACCCTTGAGGTTAACGGTATATCGCACCTTTTAGAGCATATGGCTTTCAAGGGGACGGCTAAGCGCACGGCCTATGACATTGCCGAACAAATGGACAATGTTGGCGGCCAGATCAACGCCTACACAAGCCGTGACCATACGGCGTACTATGCAAAAGTTCTTAAAGAAGACCAGCCGCTTGCACTCGACATTCTGTCCGACATTCTGCTCAACTCGACAATGGATGCAGAAGAGTTTGCCCGCGAACAGCAAGTCGTTGTACAGGAAATATTTCAGGCCGAAGACACGCCCGACGATATTGTTTTTGACCGTTTTCAAGCCACGGCATACCCCGGGCAGGCGATCGGTTGGCCAGTGCTGGGCACGGTCCATTCTGTCAACGGATTGACGGCAGAAAATTTGCGGGACTACATGAGTGCTAACTACACCTGTGGGGATATTGTTGTCTCAGCTGCAGGCCGCGTTGATCATGAAGTGTTTGTAAAGTCCGTCGCGCAATCGTTTGCCGGTTTGCCAGAAGGTGATGGGCCGGCGCTGACCACCGCCAAATACGCAGGCGGAGACGTGCGAGAGTCCCGCAGCGTTGAGCAATTGCATTTTTTGATCGGTTTCGACGGTGTCGGCTATCATGACCCCGATTATTATCCGCTATCAGCGTTGTCTGTGTTGTTCGGAGAGGGAATGTCTTCCCGTCTATTCCAGGAAGTGCGAGAGAAGCGCGGCTTAGCTTATTCGGTTTTTTCGTCCGCCAGTGCATGCGATGACTCGGGTCTGTTTACAGTTTATGCCGGCACAGGGCCGGAGCAGACCGACGAGCTCGTGTCCGTGTTGTGCGACGAGATCAAGAAAATGTCGGATGGTGTCTCTGATGAAGAGGTCAGCCGGGCCAAGGCTCAACTTAAGGCCGGCCTCCTCATGGGGCTTGAGAGTCCGGGTAGCCGTTGTGTCCAGCGCGCACGTCAAATTCTTGTTTACGGTAGACCTTTAGAAACTGATGAGATTATCAGAAAGATAGACCGGATTGATGCCGCGGCCATATCAGCCGCCGCACAACGGCTTTTTGGCTCAACTCCAACCATCGCCGCTCTCGGTCAAATCGACCAGCTTGGTGACTACGGTTCGATCGCCAGTCAGCTGATCTAGGGCAGGTCATAACGCGGTCATAGTAGCAAAAATGGAATAGGTGGGTTCGCAACCTCGCTGCTCTTCGTTAGTCTGCCCTAATATTCAGCCGCCAAAGACCAGAATATACAGGAGAGCCGTTATGGTGACGTATCTTAAACGTGGCGCCTCCGCCGCCGACACGGAAAGCGCAGCTGCGCAGGTGCGGCAGACCGTTGATGACATTCTCGCACGCATTGGTACCGAAGGAGATTTAGCAGTTCGCCACTATTCGGAGACGTTTGACAAGTTTTCCCCTGAGAGCTTTCGCTTGAGCGATGTAGAGATTAAAGCCTGCGTTGACTCTCTTGACCCGCGAACCATTGACGACATTAAATTCGCCCAAGAACAAATTCGTACATTTGCGGAAGCCCAGAAAGCGTCCCTGCAAGATATCGAAATTGAGACCATACCTGGTGTTCGCCTGGGGCATAAGAACATCCCAATCGGAAACGTTGGCTGTTATATACCGGGTGGCCGATACCCGATGGTTGCTTCTGCTCATATGAGCGTTCTTACCGCTCGCGTGGCCGGCTGTAAGCGGGTAATTGCGTGCACACCTCCGACGAAAGGGGCGGCCCATCCCGCAACAATCGCGGCCATGCATTTCGCCGGTGCGGACGAGATTTATCTCATCGGGGGGGTTCAAGCGGTCGCCGCTATGGCGCTGGGCACGGAAACCATTGCTCCTGTGGATATGCTGGTCGGTCCCGGAAATGCTTATGTGGCGGAAGCCAAGCGCCAGCTATTTGGCCGTGTTGGCATCGATTTGTTTGCCGGCCCCACGGAAATCCTAGTCATCGCAGATGATTCCGCTGATGGAGAGATGGTAGCCACTGATCTGCTGGGCCAAGCCGAGCACGGCCCCACATCGCCTGCTATTTTACTCACGACGTCGCAACGGGTCGCGGATGAAACAGTTGTTGAGATCGAGCGTCAGCTTGGTGTGCTTGCAACTGCTGACATTGCTGGTGCAGCCTGGCGTGATTACGGAGAAGTCATTCTTTGCGCCGATGACAATGAAATGCTGACTGAAGCTGATCGCATTGCTTCCGAACATGTGGAAGTGCTCACGGAAGATCCAAAATGGTGGCTCGATAATATGACTAACTACGGCGGTCTATTTCTCGGCAAGGAGACCAATGTGGCCTATGGCGACAAAGTCATTGGCACTAACCACACGCTGCCAACTAGCAAAGCTGCCCGGTACACTGGCGGGCTCTGGGTTGGAAAATTTATCAAGACCTGCACGTATCAGACCTGCACCGAAGAAGCATCTAGAATTATAGGTGAATACGGGTCTCGCCTGTGTGCCATCGAGAACTTTGCTGGTCACCAAGAGCAATGTGATCTGCGGGTGCGCCGCTATGGCAATGCTTGAGAAAACCCCATGACCTCCCCCATCGCAGTCGTTGGCGCTGGGTTGGTTGGGGCAGGCTGGGCCATTGTCTTCGCCCGGGCAGGGCATGATGTTCGCCTGTATGACGGCGATGAAAAGATCAGAGCTACAGCTCTAGATGGGATACGGGCAAACCTTGAGGGTTTGCAGTCCTTTGACCTGATCAACGATGCAGGAGCGGTGGCTGATCGAATTGCTGTTCATGGTGACCTGGCTTCAGCGGTTGCCGGGGTATCGTACGTTCAGGAATCTGTGTTTGAAACAATCCCGGTCAAGCACGAAGTCACACAACAACTCGACGAGGCGTGTAGTTCTGAAACCGTTATCGGCAGT
The DNA here is from genome assembly GCA_029243545.1 of Rhodospirillaceae bacterium. Lineage (GTDB taxonomy): Bacteria > Pseudomonadota > Alphaproteobacteria > Rhodospirillales > Rhodospirillaceae > JAQWRV01. The sequence goes on along the minus strand of JAQWRV010000013.1, from coordinate 129,341 downwards.
TCTTCATCGGGTATTCCAGCGTCTGCGTTTACGGAAAATCTGAAGGGCAGGTCACGCTGCCTTATAGCCCATCCAGTGAATCCACCGTATCTGGTGCCCCTGGTGGAGTTGGTTCCTGCGCCGTGGACACACTCGGGCGTTATAGATTCCACATTTGAATTAATGGAATCCGTTGGTCAAAGCCCCATTCGCATTGACCGCGAGGTTGAAGGCTTTGTGCTCAATCGTTTGCAAGGTGCGCTTCTCAATGAAGCCTGGGCGCTGTTCGAAGAAGGCTACGCTTCGGCTGGGGACATCGATAAAACAGTTTCAGAAGGGTTAGGATTGCGCTGGTCTTTTATGGGTCCGTTCCAAACCATTGATCTCAACGCACCGGGAGGCGTCAGCGACTATGCGGCACGGCTCAGCCCGCTTTATCATGCGGTGGCGGAATCGCGCACCGACCCTCAGCGCTGGAGTGATGCTTTGGTTGCCTGTGTTGAACACGAACGCAGGCAACATGTCAGCGCGGAAGGCCTTAAAGACAGGCGGGAATGGCGGGATCGGCGGTTGATGGCGCTTGCCGCTCACAAAGCGAAGGCTTCAAAGAAACTGGGTGACTGATATGGCAGAAACACGCTCTCCATTTGATTTGTCGGGCCTCACTGCTTTGGTAACCGGCGCCTCTAGAGGAATCGGCGCTGGGTGCGCAATCGCGCTAGCTAAGTCTGGTGCCGATCTCGTACTGGCCGCTCGGAATGCAAACGACTTAGAAACTATCGCTGATGAAATTCGTCAACTTGGCCGTAGCGTCAACGCTATCGCCGGTGACGTTACGGACGGCACGGCAATGCAAGCTGCGATTTCGGCAGCACCGCCTATCCATGTGCTCGTCAACAATGCCGGAACCAATATTCCCGGGCCCTTCGTGGATGTCACTCCTGAGCATTTCGACTCTATTATGGATATCAATGTCCGGGCCGCGTTCTTCATCGCCCAGGCCGTTTCTGCGCGGATGATCGAGCAAAATATTAAAGGGTCGATCATCCACATGTCATCGCAAATGGGTCACGTGGGCGCGGTTAACCGTACAGTTTACTGCACGTCCAAACATGCAGTCGAAGGTTTGACTAAGGCTATGGCCATAGAGCTGGCGCCTCACAGTATACGTGTGAATTCTGTCGCGCCGACGTTCATAGAAACGCCGATGACCAAGCCTTTCTTAGACGATGATGCATTTAGGCAGTCCGTGCTTGCGCAAATTCCCTTGGGTAATGTCGGGCAAATAGAAGATGTGACCGGTGCGGTCGTTTATCTCGCGTCACCGGCCTCCAGAATGGTCACAGGATCTTGCTTGAAAGTAGATGGTGGCTGGACGGCACGTTGACACGGCATCCGCACTGACTTCTTTCACAAAGCAAAAAATAAACACAAAGATTTAGGCGTGCCCTGCATCGCCGACCAGCATCGCTGGGCTAATACCTAGCTTGTTCAAGGCAATATCCCATTTAGACTCATCGTCGAAGGACCAAAGAAGGTCACTGTCAGCGGGAACATTAAGCCACGCATTTTTCATAATTTCTTCGTCTAACTGCCCGGCACCCCAACCTGCATATCCCAAGGCCATTAGGCACTTTTTTGGTCCTGTCCCAAAAGCGATTGCTTTGAGCACTTCTGTTGTAGAGCTGAGTGCAACTGCTTCGTCGACCACCATGGTTCCATCCATTTGGTAGTCGGAGGAGTGGAGGACAAACCCTCTGGCCGACTCAACCGGCCCGCCACAATGCACCGTGATCTGGTCGCACGCGGGCGTGGATTGAATACCCATCTGATCGAGAATGTCTGGAAACCTGAGTTCTTCAAGGGGTTGATTAACGATTAGCCCCATTGCCCCCTCTTCCGAATGCGCGCACATGTAGATGACAGATTTCTCGAAGCGCGGGTCGCCCATAGAAGGCATGGCGGCGATAAACTGCCCAGAAAAGTAACGCGGGTCCGAAGAACTACCAATCATTATTTTAGGATGCGCTTCCGCACAGTTTAAAACAAGAGCCACTTTTCGGCAAAAATTCTTGCAATTTTTGTAGGCATGAAAATATGCAGTGGGGGCGTATAGTGTTTGTTTAGGTAATTGAATCGAAGTTAAGTTTATGATGAAGGTTGGAACACGCATACCAAATGCAGAGGTTTATGTTGCTGGTCAGGATGGGCCAAGTAAGGTAGCCACTGCAGAGCTTCTCAAGGGGAAGCGGGCGGTTCTCTTTTCCGTTCCCGGCGCTTTTACACCCACATGTTCGGCCAAGCATTTGCCGGGATACGTTGAGCGGATTGATGCTTTCAGAAGCAAAGGCGTGGACACCATCGCCTGTGTGTCAGTTAATGATGTCTTTGTCATGAGCGCCTGGGCTGAGCAAGCGAAAGCACAAGATTCAATTCTGATGATTGCTGATGGAAATTGTAGGTTCGTTCGTGCAATGGGCCTGGAGGCCAATCAGTCAGAGCGTGGGATGGGGTGGCGCGCGCAGCGGGCAGCGATTGTTTTGGATGACCGTGTCGTCACGCACCTATTCATCGAGCCCAAGGGAAGTTTTGCCGTATCCAGCGCAGATCATGTTCTGGCAGCACTCTAGAGCGACACGCCTCAACCTCCGTATTGAATCATTTCAGCTTCTTGGCGCGCGAGGTCATCAACCCGTTCGTTTTCTGGATGACCCGCGTGCCCTTTGACCCACTGCCATGTCACGCTATGCCGCTCCTGGGTTTCGTCTAGCTCCAGCCAAAGGTCAACATTCTTAACGGGTTTCTTAGCCGCTGTTTTCCAGCCTCTGGCTTTCCAGGCGTTAATCCACTCGGTGATGCCTTTTTGCACGTACTGGCTGTCGGTGTAGACGGTGACCGTGGATGGACGCGACAACGCCTTAAGTCCCTCAATGACGGCTTGCATTTCCATGCGATTGTTCGTGGTGTCTGGGTCGCAACCAGAAAGCTCTTTTTCTGTGCCGTTAAAACGTAGCAATGCGGCCCAACCACCGGGCCCCGGATTTCCCAGGCAGGCGCCATCCGTATACAACTCAACTGTCGAGGAAGGTTCTTCTGTCATGACAAGCCGTAGCCGACTTCGTTGAATATGGTCATTTAACTTCCCTATGCGCCCAAGGCGCGCGGAGGATTAAACGTGACGTTCTCATCGGCGACCTTGATTTCTTTAACGGAGATCTCAAACGCGTTTTGCGCGCGTGCAATGACTTCCTCAACGAGGATTTTAGGGGCCGAAGCCCCAGCCGTGACACCTAAGGTCATGCCATCTTTCAGGTTTTCCCATGGAATTTCAGTGGCCCGATTCACGAGCAACGCTTCCTGACACCCTGACTTAATGCCAACTTCAACCAGTCGCGTAGAGTTGGATGAATTAGCGGCACCAATCACCACGAGCATATCGCATCTTGCAGCAATGGCTTTAACGGCGTTTTGGCGGTTAGTGGTAGCATAGCATATATCTTCTTTTCGCGGTCCGACGATATCGGGAAAGCGCCGCCTCAAGACGTCAACAATATCCATTGTGTCATCAACCGATAGTGTCGTCTGGGTTACGAATGCCAGATTTGAAGGATCCGCCGGCGAAATGTTTTCCGCCTGCTCAACGGTCTCGACGAGAACCATTGAACCCTCCGGGACCTGCCCCATTGTGCCGACAACCTCAGGATGGTTGGCGTGGCCTATTAATATGGTCTGCCGCCGCCTGCGGTGATGACGTTCAGCTTCAAAATGAACTTTGGAGACAAGCGGGCAGGTTGCATCAATATAATTCAAGTTGCGGGCCTCGGCTTCAGCTGGCACGGACCTGGGCACACCATGAGCGGAAAATACGACAGGAACCCCGTCTGGCACCTGATCGAGTTCCTCGACGAACACGGCGCCTTTAGCCTCAAGGTTTTCAACGACAAAACGATTGTGCACGATTTCGTGGCGCACATAGATTGGCGCACCATGGGCTTCCAAGGCCTTTTCGACAATTAAGATCGCGCGGTCGACGCCGGCGCAGAAGCCGCGTGGCCCGGCAAGAAGGATTGTTAAAGCAGGCTTTGTCATATCAGACCGAATTTCTATGGCCCCTTCGGGCCGCATTGAATCTAGAGTCTCTGGGCTTAGGCCGTTATGGTTGTTCAGCGCTCAGGGGGGTGGCCGAAGCTGATGAGGCGTTAGGCCGATCCCTTAGCAGAAATAGCCCAGTCAAAAAAGGCCGACCCCATGTCCGACACATCTAGTGCCTCAATACCTGCCGACGAAGCTGTGGTCGTTCAAAAGGCTCCCTTCGCTGTAGACGTGGAATCTGGCAAAAAATACTGGTGGTGTTCCTGTGGTCGCAGCGCGACGCAGCCTTTTTGTGACGGCTCACATAAAGGGACGGGTTTTGTCCCACTTGAGTATGCGGCGGATAAAGACGGGGCCTTGTATTTATGTGGTTGCAAAGCGACCTGTAAAAGTCCGTTTTGTGACGGAACGTACGGCAAACTCTAGACTGAGCTTGCGCCCACTTATAAGTGTTTTATTGACTAGGTTTTATCTGTGAAAAAATACCTCGCTCTCCTTGTCTTTTCGATCCTAGCCGCAGCTCTTTCGGGATGCGCAATAGAGCCGGTGCCGCCGTGTCCCAATATTCGAATTGACTCCGTTACTGCCGGATTCACCGTGTTTGGCCCCGGCGGCGGACAAGATATTACCGATATCGCATATCAAGCAGAAATTGTGTCCTTTGAAGGGACGTGCTCCTTCGATGACGATGGGGTCGAGGTGTCAATGGACATGGATATCATCGTGAGCGGCGGCCCAGCGGTCGAACCCGGAAATATCGATCTGTATTACTTTGTTGCTTTGCCAAGGTTCCACCCTGAACCTGCAGGAAAGAAAATATTTACCCGCCGTCACAATATTCCTAATAGTGGCGCTCGCCGCAACCGAATCGCCGAGTCGAATATCCGCATTTTTATCCCCCTCGAAGACCGCGTCACGGCTGCGGCCTATGACGTCTATCTTGGATTTCAGCTTACTGATGAACAACTTGGGTACAATCGATCGCGGAACCGTTAACCAACGTTGACGGGGCCATCTGACTCGGTCTAAGCAGGATGTCCCGGCACACCCCCGTGGAAGAGTTCGAACGCCTCAAAGTGACGAGGTAGTTTGGCGCCGAAGGAGCAACCGCCCTCGGAATCTCTCAGGCAACAGGACCGTAGGGGTAGGGGACTCTGGAAAGTAGGTGAACCGCCCTGTGGGCGTTTCAACTCACCGACGGGGAAAGCTGGCTCCACTTATTGCCGGCCAAACTCTCAGGTATATCGACAGAGGAGGGCATTGATCATGGTGAAAACCGTGGTCGGTGGCGACTCCGTTGTTTTGATAGAGTGTGAGAGTTTTCTGTGCCTTATACCGCTCCTGCTGAAGTCCCTCTAACAACAACGCCCCTTGATGCGCTCCATCGCACCCTGGGTGGAAAAATGGTGACCTTTGCTGGTTACAGCATGCCGGTTCAGTTTCCACTCGGCGTCCTTAGAGAACACCTCCACACACGCAAGGCGGCGGGTCTGTTCGATGTCTCTCACATGGGGCAGGCGGACCTGGTTGGCGACAATATTGCGGTGGCTTTGGAGGAGTTGGTGCCGGGAGAATTGCTGGCGCTTAAACCGGGACGCATCCGCTACACCCAATTGCTGAATGAGAACGGGGGCATTGTCGATGACCTCATGGTCGCGCGTCCGGTTAACGGTGCGTCGGACCGACTTCACTTGGTCGTCAACGCGGCGCGCAAAGACAAAGACTACGCTCTCATAAAATCCATACTCAACGGCCGTATGATCCTTGAACGAAAAGATACACACGCGCTGCTTGCCCTTCAGGGGCCTAAAGCTGCGGGTGTCTTGGCGACGTTTGATTCAGGCTGTACGGAAATGCCCTTCATGTCATTCCGCCCCGTCATGTTGGCTGGCGCCGACTGTGTTGTCTCCCGTTGTGGATACACTGGTGAAGACGGATTCGAAATCTCGATTCCCACGGCGTCGGCTGCGGCGTTTGCTCAAGAACTTATTGATCATCCTGATGTAGAGCCCATTGGCCTAGGTGCAAGGGATTCTCTCCGTCTTGAATCCGGTCTATGTCTCTATGGTCATGATCTGGATGAGGACACGTCACCCATCGAAGCGGACCTAACGTGGTCAATCGGCAAACGCCGCCGCGCGGAAGGTGGTTTTCCAGGGGACGAGAGAATTCTGCGGGAGCTTAATGAAGGGCCGCCACGTCAGCGTGTAGGCCTTAAACCTTTAGGCCGCGCGCCTGCACGTGAAGGTACAATTATCGAAACACCAGAGGGTCAAGCGGTTGGCGCAGTCACGTCCGGTGGCTTCGGGCCATCCGTAGGGGGGCCGGTCGCTATGGGCTATGTAGCGAAGACGTATGCCGCATCGGGAACCTGTCTTCATCTCATCGTACGTGGCAAGGCCATGGAAGCCGAAGTCGTCGCCATGCCGTTTTTTCCGCACCGTTATTTCAGGGGAGTTCAATGACTAACGTTCGTTACACAAAAGATCACGAGTGGATAAGTGTTGATGATGACGTCGCCACTGTGGGCATTACTGATTACGCCCAGAGCCAACTCGGTGACATCGTTTTCGTGGAGGTTCCAGAGGGCGGAAAATCTGTTTCCAAGGGTGTTGAGGCGGCAGTCGTAGAATCCGTTAAGGCCGCCAGTGAGGTATATGCCCCTGCCACAGGTACCGTGACGGAAGGCAATGGAGCTCTGGGTGACGCGCCTGACACGGTCAATACAGATCCCGCTGGCGAAGGCTGGTTTTTCAAAATGACTTTAGCCGATGCCGCTGAGATTGATGGCCTCATGGATCAAGCTGCTTATGACACTTACCTCAAAGAACTTGACGCTTAAAAGGACTCCCCGATGCGTTATTTACCCCTCACTGAAGCTGACCGCGGCGCCATGCTGTCCACCATTGGTGTTGATTCCGTAGACGCACTCTTTTCTGAGTTGCCAACCGGAGACCTAAGTTTCGATTTGCCAGATCACCAAGGTGAACTTGAGGTCGAGCAAGCGCTAACTGCATTCGCCAGGGAGAATATTTCCTGTGCCGATGCGCCATCCTTTCTCGGTGCCGGCAACTATCGCCACCACACCCCTGCATCGCTGGATTACCTTATTCAGCGGGGCGAGTTTTTAACGGCATACACGCCTTACCAGCCGGAAATCAGCCAAGGCACCTTGCAGACGATTTTCGAGTTCCAGACGCAAGTGGCACTGATGACGGATATGGAAGTGGCCAACGCATCCATGTACGACGGCGCCACGGGTTGTGCCGAAGCAGCAGCCATGGCTTGCCGCGTCACCAAGCGGAACAAAATTCTTGTGTCAGGAGGTGTTCATGCTCACTACCGGGATGTGACCCAAACCCAACTCAAGCATATTGGGTTAACGATCGAATGTCTGGCGCCGGACCCCATCGGTATTGAAGATCTGATTGGCCGCATCGACGATGACCTTGCCTGTGTGGTGGTTCAAAACCCTGGTTTCTTTGGTCATCTGGTTGATCTGTCCCCATTGGCTGAGGAATGCCATAGCCACGGTGTATTGCTCGTTGTCTGCGTGGCGGAGCCAGTGTCTCTTGGTTTGGTGACGGCGCCCGGAACCATGGGCGCTGATATTGTTGTTGGCGAAGGGCAATCTCTTGCCGGTCCTGCATCGTTCGGTGGACCCGGCGTTGGCCTGTTTGCGACACGAGAGAAATTCATCCGGCAGATGCCTGGCCGATTGTGTGGTGAAACCACAGACGAAGACGGTCGACGCGGTTTTGTCCTCACCCTATCGACACGGGAGCAGCATATACGGCGGGAGAAAGCCACATCCAACATCTGCACAAATTCGGGCCTGATCGCCTTGGCCTTCTCCATTCACGTGACACTTCTTGGCGAAGCAGGCTTTACCAAGCTTGCAGCGATTAACCATGCCAATGCAGTGACCTTGGCCGAGCGCGTTGGCGTGCTTGCTGGTGTCAAGGTGGTGCCACAAAACTTTTTCAATGAGTTTGCTGTGACCTTGCCGAAACCAGCGGCCGACGTCGTTGATGAGCTAGCGGTGAAGGGCATTCTCGCGGGTGTACCGGCTTCGCGCTTTTATCCGCAGTATGAAGAGCTCAGTAATGTGCTCCTCGTTGCTGCCACTGAAATGACAACAGAAGCCTGCGTGGATGCCCTCGTCGCCGGCCTCAAAAAGGTGCTGTGATCATGACAAACCCGAATCAAAAAAATGTCGCTGATGCCTCTCAAACAGTCTCTGGTCATCGCGGTTTGTCCTTCGAAGAGGCTATTATTTTTGAGATAGACACACCTGGGTCCAGCGCTGTTGATCTTCCTGAGCCGGAACACGACCGTGATCGTCTAGGCGGATTGCGCCGCCGCGGTGGTGTAGGCTTGCCTGGATTGTCTGAGCCGGATGTGGTGCGGCATTACACCCGTCTTTCGCAAAAGAATTATTCCATCGATTCCGGTTTTTACCCGCTGGGGTCGTGCACTATGAAACACAATCCACGCCTCAATGAAAAAATGGCTCGGCTTCCAGGCTTGGCTGACATTCATCCGTTTCAGCCGGCCTCAACCGCCCAAGGGGCCTATCGCCTCATGGACACCTTGGCCCATTGGCTCAAAGAGTTAACGGGGCTTCCTGCAATCGCGCTTTCCCCCGCAGCCGGCGCTCACGGCGAACTCTGCGGTCTGATGTGTATCCGTGCGGCTCTGCAGGCATCAGGAGACGCGCGTTCCGTAGTTTTGGTACCAGAGTCGGCCCATGGGACAAACCCCGCCACGGCGGCGATTTGCGGCTATGCCGTAGAATCGATCCCCGGCAACGGCAATGGCCGGGTTGACCTCAATGCTTTGAAAGAACGTCTTGGGCCCGATGTGGCGGCGGTGATGATCACTAACCCCAACACCTGCGGTCTATTTGAAACCGAGGCCAAAGAGATCGCCGATGCAGTCCATACCGCCGGGGCGTACTTCTATATGGATGGGGCAAACTTCAATGCCATCGTAGGCCGGGTCACCCTGGCGGAGCTCGGCGTAGATGCCATGCACATCAATCTGCATAAGACATTCTCGACCCCACATGGCGGCGGTGGGCCAGGTGCCGGCCCGACGGTCCTCAGTGAAGCTCTGGCCGCGTTCGCACCTGTACCCTTTGTGGTGCATGGGCCGCGCGGCCTTGCCATGGCGGAACATGCTGGGCAGGGAGAGGCGCAGCACAGTTTTGGACGTATGAAGGGGTTTCAGGGTCAGTTTGGCGTGTTTGTGCGTGCCGTGGCCTACATGATGAGTTTTGGCAAGGATGGGCTACGCCAGGTTTCGGGCGATGCTGTGCTAAATGCCAATTACCTGCGGGTGCGTTTGTCGGAGGAACTCACGGCTTCCTACGACGGTATCTGTATGCACGAGGCCTTGTTCGATGACCGCTTCCTCAAAGACACCGGCATCACCACCCTCGATTTTGCCAAAGCCATGATCGACGAAGGGTTTCATCCACCGACCATGTACTTTCCACTAGTGGTCCATGGCGCCTTGCTGATGGAGCCAACCGAAACTGAGAGCAAAGCAACACTCGATCAGTTTTGCGAGTCTGTTCTGGCTCTAGCCCGTAAAGCTAAACGCGGCGATGCAGTAGACGACTTTAAGAACGCGCCTGTTTTAACGCCGCGGCGCCGGTTGGATGAAACGCAGGCCGCGCGTAAACCCGTTTTGCGGTGGAAACCGGTGCCGATGCCGCAAGCGGCGGAGTAAAGTGCTGTTTAGGAGCACTAAGCAACTGCGAGCGCTGAAGCAAAAACTCATAGGCCGCCAAAGTAACCGAAGACATGATCATCGGCGCCGTCTTCTTGACTGTAGCGATAGCCTACATCGCGGCAGAGGCCTAATTTAAGAGAGACTTAGCTAATTGAGTTGGCTTGGCAGTTCCTTGATTGCGGCGTCAACGAGAGCGGCTTGCCGGTCCCCAGACACCCGATCTTTAATTAGTTGCTCGGCGGCAGCGACGGCAACGTCCACGGCAGTATCGCGAACGCTGGCAATAGCTTGTGCTTCAGATTGAGCAATGCGATCCAGCGCCTGCGCTTTACGCCGCTCGATTGTCTGTTCCAAGTGCTCAGCCGCGTCGGCTTTCATACGGCCGGCTTCTTCTCCGGCCTGAGCGACTATATTTTCTGCCTCAGACAGCGCATCACGCTGTTTGCGCTGATAATCCGCCAGCAGTGCCTGCGCCTCTTCACGCAGCTTTCTAGCCTCTTCAATTTGATCACGGATCTTGTCGGCTCGCTCATCAAGAGAACCCGACACGCCACGCCAGATTGGCTTGGCGATCAAGGCAACGGTTAAGACAAAGGCGAGGCCAACCCAAAAGGTTGGGTCGGTAAACATTAGGCAGACCCTTTCATGGCTGTGCCGACGGCTGCGTCTGCATCACCTTTAGAGACGTCGATCCCTGCAATACGCGCCGCAGCGTCTTGCGCGGCTTCAGCAGCGATGGACGACAGACCCGTCATCGCATCATCACGGGCGGCAGCAATGCGCTGCTCCGCTGACGATATTTGCTCGGTCAGTTCTGTGCCAATGGCTCTGTTGCGTTCTTCCGCCGCAACTTTGGCTTCTTGGCTAACCTTGAACATAAGGGCGCGGGCTTGACCATGCGCCTCGGCCATGGCCGCTTCATAGTCTGCCAAAGCCTGCTCGGCTTCTGTCTTGAGGCTTTCAGCCCGGTCTAAGTCGTCTTGGACGACCCTGGCGCGTTGCTCAAGAATGTCGCCGATCCGCGGAATCGCGAACCGGGCAACCACCCAATACAGAACGAAAAAGCTGATAATCAGCCAAAAGATCTGAGACGAAAATGTTGATGGGTCAAATTGTGGCATGACGCCTCGCAGCCTTTTACTTGGTTACCTAATGTTGATCAGGTGAACAGTATGATGAGAGCTATAACTAGTGCGAACAGAGCGGTCGCTTCAGAAAGGGCGAAGCCCAGAAACGCGTAGGTCCGCAGCTCATCTTTGAGCGACGGATTGCGCGAAGCAGCTGTCATGTAATTACCAAACACGATGCCCACGCCGACACCGCCACCAATCACACCGATAGCGGCCAGGCCAGCACCGATCATTTTTGCAGCTTCTAATTCCATTGTCAGAGTCCTTCCTTAGGATGAGTTCTTAAGCAAACAGGTAAGTTGTATAGCCGCCTTAGTGCAGATGAACGGCGTCGTTGAGGTAAATGGTTGAGAGCAAGGCAAATACGTAAGCCTGAATCAGCGCGACCATAATTTCCAAAAGGGTCACTGCCGAAACGGCGATAAACGGGACGATGCCAAAAAAGCCGAGCGAAATAATGAATCCCGCAAGCACTTTTAGAAGAACGTGGCCGGCAAGCATATTAGCAAACAGCCGCAGGCTCAGGCTCACGGGCCGAATGAAGTACGACATGATCTCAATGGGGACCAAGACAATGGCCACCGGTAATGGCGTACCTTCAGGGCAGAACAGGCGCAGGTAATGCAAGCCGTGTCGAGCAAATCCGATAATCGTAACAGCGACAAAAATAAAGATAGCGAGTGTTGCGTTGACAATAATGTGGGATGTGAAAGTGAAGCTGCTATGACCTAGAGGCAGCAACCCGAGTACGTTACCGAAGAGAATGAAGCAGAACAGCGTGAGAATGAACGGGAAGTACTTCATGCCTTCCTTGCCAACGTTTTCTTTCACCATGCCGGCGACAAATTCAAACATCAATTCACCAACAGATTGAATGCGGCTGGGCACCATGGTCCGCCGACGGGTGGCTGTCCAAAATAATAAGAAAGTACAGGCGACAGCGGCAAACATAAAAGCAGCAGAGTTGGTAAAAGAGATATCATAGCCGCTGACGTTGATGTCGACGATCGACTTGATCTCAAACTGCTCCATAGGATTGTTAGCTTCGGTTGCCATTTTTTACTCGTCTACCCCGTCTTGTTGCCGACTTTGTGGTCGGCCGCTTTTTGGCCGTTTACGCTCTTGCGCGTCGCGCGCTTCTTTTTCCCGCATCGCCCGGCCTAAACCGACCGCTTCATCTAAACCCCGCACAATTCGCAGTACATTCATAATGCCTGCTGCGAAGCCCATAAACAAAAACACAATCATAAAAAGCGGACGAGTATCAGCCCACCCATCTATGAAATAGCCTATTCCAGCGCCCACTGCGACGGACACGACCATTTCTATGCCAATACGAAGACCTTGGCCTAGCCCGCTTTGCGTTCCGCGACCGCGAATTTGCGGTTCCTTATCCTCCGGTCCCCGCGTCGCTTTGAGGCGGCTCTCGAGATCATTTAGAGGTTTGTGAGGGTCGGTGGCCATAGGGTCCTCGAAGACCAAGCGGCACGTTCCGGTTCCACACTCTCGCTAAACGATATGGGTTAAAACCCCATCCATTGAGACGCTTGGAGCAGAGGCCGGAACCGGCCTGTTGCAGCGCGGAGAGCGGCGCACAATAGGAGTCGACTGGACCCCTGTCAAGGCCGAGAGGCCGCTGAAATCTGCGCTTTTTAACGCTCCGTACGGTCATTTGAACAATAGCTCTGAGCCGCGCATAACCGCTGTATGATCACGCGCTCCCGAGCCTGCCACCAATGGCCAGAACCGTGTAAAAAAGAGGCCGCCCGACGTCGTTGGGCGAAAGGGGAATTCGCCGGACGCACTGGTGTTGTCATCCGCCCTCAAGCGGAATGGCTGGTGCTCTGGCGTTGGTAAGAGGGGCTTATGACGCATACCACAATGGACGAATTCAAGCATGGTTGGCCAACTCTGCTGGCCTCAAGCGTAGGAATAGCATCCGGGCTTAGCGGATTAGCCTTCTATACCTTCGGTGTCTTTATTGTACCACTGGAGGAGGCTTTCGGCTGGACCCGGGGCGATCTCTCCATCGCCTCCAGTTTCCTTATTATTGGCACAGCCATCACGGCCCCAATTATAGGCACGATTATTGATAAATATGGTGCCCGGCGTGTGGGCTTGTGGTCCACGTTTGCTCTTAGCCTGGGGTATTTTGCGCTTACTCAGCTCCAAGGCAATATTATGGCGTTCTATGCCGCCTGGCTCGTCATAGCCCTGGTTGGTGGCGGAACAACGCCGGTGGTCTGGACCCGTGCGATAAATATCTGGTTTGACCGTGGCCGGGGATTGGCCCTCGGTCTAACACTGGGCGGCTCTGGGCTTTCCGGCATTTTTGGGCCCATTTTTTGCACCGCACTAATCGCCGCCTATGGTTGGCAAGGCGGATACGTTGGTTTGGGCCTCCTGATCATGCTGGTCGCCCTGCCGGTCCTGTATCTGATGTTTAAGGACCACGATAGGAACCCCATCGAACCAAGCGATCAGGCCTCGCAAGTAGAGCAACGCAAACCGGCATCTAGTCTTGCTGGGCTGACCCTGCACGAAAGCCTTCGCTCGCCCCCGTTCTGGATCATCGCGGGTGGTTTTTTTGTGGTCTCCGGCACTGTCGCCGGGCTGATCATTAATATCGTTCCAATGCTCATTGACCGGGGTCTGACAGCGCAGGGGGCTGCTGGAATTGCCGGAACCTTGGGAATTGCTGTTGTTTTTGGCCGGATCGGGATCGGCTTTCTGCTCGATCGGTTCCGTGCCGCACTTATCGCCCGAATACTGCTCGCCTTGACGGCAGCAGGATGCTTTTTACTCACGCTTGAAGACAGTGGAGGCTTGCTCACAAGGGTGGCTGTCTTGTCTTTAGGTTTTGCAGCCGCCGCGGAAGTTGATCTCGTTGCATACCTTACGAGCCGTTATTTTGGCATGAAGTCCTATGGCAAGATTTATGGTTGGCAAACCTCAGCGTTTTATTTAGGCGCTGCCGTTGGGCCAATCCTGGTCGGTGTCGCCTATGACGCATTCAACGGTTATGACCAGGTGCTGTACACAGCTTGCGGGTTGCTGCTGCTCGGGGCGTTGGTGGTTGGGTCGCTGGGTAAGCCACCCAAGTTTGATGAATAAACTAGCTTGAAACTCGTAGCGGAAACTTATGCGGTTTCCCGTAGAATTTCAGCTTCGCGCAGGTTCACCGATACAAGCTTGGAAATGCCACGCTCGGCCATGGTGACGCCGAAAAGGCGGTCAACGCGAGCCATGGTCATGCGGTGATGGGTTACGACGATGACACGTGTGCCAGTAGCTTCTGTGATTTGTTGAATTAGTTTGCAGAAACGGTCAACGTTGGCGTCATCTAACGGCGCGTCAACTTCGTCCAGCACACAGATTGGTGCTGGATTGACCATGAAGACGGCAAACAGAAGGGCGATGGCCGTTAGGGCTTGCTCGCCGCCAGAGAGAAGACCCAGGTTTTGCATTCTTTTGCCTGGCGGGCTGGCAAAAATTTCTAAGCCAGCTTCCAGCGGGTCGTCAGCGTCGGTCAAAGAAAGATGCGCCCGCCCCCCGCCAAACAGCGTCGTGAATAGAGTTCTGAAGTGGTCGCCCACTTCTTTGAACGATTTCAGCAACCGTTTCCTGCCCTCGCGATTGAGCGCTGCTATGCCGTCGCGCAACCGAGCAATCGCGGCAATAAGGTCGTCCCGTTCGGCTCTCAGCGTTTCTAGCTGTTCACCCAGTTCGGCACTTTCCTGCTCAGCCCTGAGGTTGATCGCACCCATGTTGTCTCGCTCGCTGAGGAGGCGTTGCAGGCTTTTTTCCGCTTTGATCATCGGAGGTAATTCTTCGCCTTCTTTCAGGCGGGTCTGCTCGCGCACTTCGGCCGGCGTGCAGCCAATACGCTCTTCAATGGCCGAGGCAGTCGTGCTCAGCGTCTGTCGCATTTGAGAAACCGTCGCTTCTCGCCGGACTCGTTCTTCGCGGGCACCAGAAGCCTCGTGCTCTGCCTCACGCAAATATGTATTAGCTCTTGTTAGAAGGGACTCACCTTGAACAAGTGCGTCAGCGGCAGCGTTACGTTCGGTATTTGCAGCATTAAGCTGCGTCATCAGCGATTGACGCTGTGCTGCAAGGGCTTCAGGTTTTCCGGCAAGATCTTCGACTTCAGCAACAGCTGCTGACTCGCGATTTACTAAGGATTCTTGTTGGCGCTCCGCTTCCTCGTGGCGGGTTCTCCAGGCTCCGATGTCTTCCGCCAGTGCGGCCAATCTGGCCTGGCGGTCATCCGATGCTCGTGACAGGAGGTCAAAGGCTGCCCGTGCCTCCATGAGGTCATTGCGGCGTCCACCCAGTTGGCCTTGCAGTTCCTTTTGCCGCTCCCGTTCCGTGGCGCCATCACCAAGAGTGCTGAGAGCCGATTGCGCATCTCTTTCTTGGGTCGTTGCCTCATCACGCTCCCCAATAAGTGTGTTCCGTGATTCTTCCAGGCTGGTAATGCGACTTTCTATGGCGGCTGCGATACGCTGCCGTTCCGCCAAAGCGCTTCTCGCGGTTTCCAGAGTTTGTTCACATGCCCGTACAGAGGCGCGTTGTTCTTTCTCGGCTGCGGCAGCGTTTTCAACCCGGCTACGTGTCGATTTGGCTTCAGCTTCAGATTCTCTAGATGCCGTCCGGCGCGTTTCGATTTCTCCGCGCAATTCTTTCAAGCGATTTTTCTGCTTTAGGCGCTGCGCGGCCGCGCTTGGCGCGCTGGGGTCACTGACAAACCCGTCCCAACGCCACAGATCACCCTCTTTTGTGACTAGCCGCTGTCCCGGTTTGAGTTGGGTGAGAAGGGTGCGACCGGTTTCCCGGTCGTCAATGACCCCAACCTGCGTCAAGCGGCGATGCAAAGCGGAAGGGGCTTGAACAAAATCGGTTAGCGGGCGCGTGCCCATGGGTAATGGTTGAGCGACCGCAAAAGGTGGTAGCTGAGACCAATGCATGGAGGCCGTCGTATCTGATGCTGCGGCCAGCGCGCCGCCTACTGCAGCGCCAAGCGCAGGCTCATAGCCTGGCTGCACACTTACGGAGTCTAGAATAGGTACCCATGATGCATCTGTTTCCCTCTCTGCCAGCAATCCTTCCAGTGCGACAACCTCAGCCTGAACTTTAGCCTCTTCACCGCGCACGTCTTGAAGGCAGTCGCGCGCGGTTTGGTCGTTCTGCTGAGCGTCCACGAGTGTTGCTTCCGCGGATTCCCATTGGGCATGGGCAGATTTGAGCGATTCGTCAGCGCCTGATTCGGCGGATTCCTCTGCCTGTAAGTCTAATGACGGCTGGGCCTGCAAACGGGCGTTGTCCAGCTGGTCATCGATATCCTCTAGACGCCGCACAGCTCGCGCACGGCGGAGGCCGGCTTCCTCGATCTTCTGGCGGGCGGCCGCCCGTTGACTATCCGCCTCAGCCAAACTAGTACTTAGAAGTGTTATCTCGCTTTCCAGTTCTTCAACAGACTGAGCCGCTGTGCGTAGGGTTACCCGCGCCATGAATAGCGCGTTAGCCTGACTGGCCTGGGCTTCTTCTAACTCGCCGTGCTCTCCGCCCAACCGGCTTAGCGCATTTTTGGCGTCCTCAATGCGTTCCCGCTCACGTGCTATGTCTTCTTTGAGTAACGCCAGCCGTGTTTCAGCAGCTTCGTTCGCTGCTGCCATTCGCTGTTCTTCCTTGTCGAGCTGCTCCAGAGCCAGGTTGAGGCGTTGAACTATTGCCGCCTCCCGCGCCTCGCGTTGCCGAAGCGGAGGCACAGATCCTGCTGCATCGGCTTGAGCTGTCGTTGCTTCAGCAACAACGCCTGCCTTTTCGCCAACGAGCCGCTCCGCTTCTGCTAGAGCGCTATTTGCCGATTCCATTTCGATTTCTGCTTCTGATTGCCGAATAGTCAGGACCAGAGCGTCCGCAGCTTTTATGGAATCAGATATTGTACGGTAACGCGCGGCCTGGCGCGCCTGCTTTTTCAGACCCTGCAGTTGCACATCTAAAGCTTGAATAACGTCGTCCAGACGTTCCAAGTTCGTTTCAGCGGCTTTTAATCTGAGTTCCGCTTCATGCCGGCGGCTATGGAGGCCGGTGATGTTCGCCGCCTCCTCTAAGAGGTGCCGCCGTTGCGCCGGCTTTGCATTGATTATTGCGCCAATGCGCCCCTGACTAACCAAGGCTGTGGAGCGGGCGCCCGAGGATAGGTCGGCAAATAGCAGTTGAACGTCTTTGGCGCGAACATCGCGGCCATTGACGCGATAAACAGATCCTTTGCCACGCTCAATGCGACGGGACACTTCAAGTTCGTCGGTGTCGTTAAACTGCGCCGTAGCGCGCCGTGTGCTGTTGTCCATGACCAAGCTGACTTCGGCAATGTTGCGGGCTGGACGCTCACGTGTGCCGCCAAAGATCAGCTCGTCCATTTCGCCGCCACGCATTTGTTTAGCAGACGTTTCCCCCATAACCCATCGCAAGGCTTCAACAAGATTCGACTTGCCGCAGCCGTTGGGTCCGACAACACCGGTCAAGCCGGGCTCGATTTCGAGGTCGGTGGAATCAACGAAAGATTTGAAGCCGGTTAAACGCAGCCGGGTAAATTCAACCAAGGGCGTGGTCTCCGCAAATACGTGCCGTTACGGGCATAGAACGTGAAAACGTTTAAGCCTTAGGACCCCGTGTCCTCAAGCTTATCTTCAATAATCTCTGCCATAAATTCATAGCCCCGATTACCCTCTACTTTAACATCGTCAATGAAGAAGGTTGGGGTTGATGCGATTTTATAGAGATTGCTAGCTGTTTCCTGCGCCTCCCGAATCGCTGTCATGATGTTTTCGTTCTCGAGGCAGGCGGTCACATCATCTTCGTTCATGCCGGCAAGCTTGGCGTAGGATGTTAAGGGTTCGATCGGCTGTTTCGACGTAACCCACGTTGCCTGCTGGCGGAACATGACGTTCAGCATGGCTTGGCCGCGATTGCCCGATGCACAGCGTGCCAACATGGCGCCGGCCATGGCCAGCCCATCAAGCGGAAAGTCCCGGAACACCAATCGCACCTTGCCGGTTTCTATGTAGTTTTTCTTGAGCTCTGGCAGGACCCCATTGTGAAATGAGGCGCAATGGCTGCAGGTCAGAGAGGCATACTCGACAATGGTCACGGGCGCAGCGGGATCGCCGTAAATTATCTCCCGGTAGACGGGTCCGGTTGTCGCTTCGGAGCCATCTTGCGCCAATTGAGGCGCATGGGCTGTGCCGGAATCGGATTCAGAGGCCGAGTCTTGTGTTGATTCTGACGCTGTCACATCTGCGCTAGTCGGTTCTTCTTCGGCACAGGACGCGGTGCCAACTAGCGTTAGGCTAATAGCTACAAATCCTACGACGGCAGGAAATAACGGTTTCAAGGCGCTATCCTCACTATATTATGTAGTGTCACTATTCAATCCCACAATAGGTTGAGTATTTTAGGCAAGTAGAATGCAGGCCCGCAAGGCTGTACCCGATCGTCAAAGAAGGCGTAGGAGTCTCTTATGGCGCCGGTTCTGGCAAGGAAAATCCTTCTGTTGGTCGAAGAATTTTATTTTAACGGGAATTATGGAATTTGGAACCGGTGCGACGCCGGTTGAGGATTTGCTCGATGGTGATGCAGACAAAGTTAAAGATCGCGTTATTTCATAGGCGCGCGTTTCTAAATGGCTGCCTTGGATGAAAATTGGCGATCGTGATGGTGTGGCCGTATTCCATACAGCCGTTATGCGACTTGATAGTCGGGATGACCTGCCCGATTTCGTGAAGAACGAAATCAGGGAAAACTATCCCACTTATGTAACCGCGCCGGCAATGGACGATGACCGTCCCAATGAAACCTCATGGAGTGTGACGCAAAAGGCAATCGATGCCTGGCGCATGTAAAACAACGATTAAGACACCTCCATATTTCGATACCAAGCTGCCCGGGGCTTACATCCTGGGCGGTTTTGGTTTGGGGCGTTTCATAACGCCTATGCCAAAACGGCCTGCCGTAGTTAAACGACAGGCCGCTAGAGGGGTGCCACCTCTGCCCGACGCGCTGAAGGGGGAGGGGATCGCGCCGGGTTTAATTCCTATATGGGGTCAAAATTTGTTTAGTCCAGGGTATCAGCCGCGGCTTCTGCTTCTCTCTTTTCCCTCAGAGTCTGGCCTCTGCCCTGGGCTAGGAGCCGTTCAAGTCCTTCTTCATCCAGTTTTGTAATGGATCCGATGGGGCAACGATCAGGAATGCCGCCTCCACTCGTGACTAAGATTGAATCACCGCCAAAACCACAAAGACGTCCGTTGTTCGATGTGAACCCAATAGTATGTGCGAACCGTAAATTAAGGCAGGGCCGGTCCAGCTGAAGGTGATAGGGGTGTTTGCGGCTCGGCGCCCAGACGATCAGGTTGTACCGATTGAGCGGTTTCCAGTCATACAGAGTGCGGAAAAAAATACATTCGTTCGTCGTCTGTGGAAGTTGGCCCGGATATTGCTCCAATATATAGCCGTCATCGTTGGCGGTTTTGGGCGCTTCAGACTCGGCGTTTTGTGCAAGGGCGGGGGACCCAGTCAGGACGGCCGTCATCAGCGCAAAGGCTACAAGTCCTATAGTGCCCCGGTTGGTGAGTAAGCTCGTCATCGTTCCTAGCTCCTGACGCGCCAAGGCGTCTTCAATGTGGTCCGCATACCTGCGTCTGTTTGTATGACTGTCCAGTTACACTGATGCGACTTTGGCTGCATTGACGCGGTCAATAAATGCCTATTTTCCAAACCCTTCATAATTCATCATTACCTAAGAATATGGACATTGTGAGGCAGGAGCGTCACTGAGACATGGTTCTGATAAATGTGTGGCGCATTCGTCACAGACAAATCACAGATCGGGTCAATAAAACCGGGGTATAGAAGCTGTAAACCGCCCATAGACCGCCAAAGAACTGATCCGACGAGCCCTGAACGGCAACAATGGGGCTGATCTTAGAGTCGCTTAGCAGCTTCGAATAGCCAACATTACCTAGTCCGGTTAGGTCAGGACTGTCGTTTTTATCACGGCCAAAGTCGAATTTTATAAGTGGTCCCGCCTTAAAGTTATCGGACCGGAACAAACGGTCACTGCCAAAAACGTTGACGCGGATTCGATTGTTTCCCACCAGCACCAAATCTTTGTAGCGCAGAGAAATAAGCGGCGCGGCTATAATCTTGTAATCGTTTGGTCCTTCTTAGTCCGGTGCCAAAACGGGGCCGAGGCCAATGCGGATATTTGTGACGCCCGGGAACATGACATCTGTCACATCGCTCAAAGTATCGGTCACATTGGAGAGCATTCCATCAATCGACTGCGCCTGCGCCTGAGACACGGCAAAAGACATTACAGCAGCCACAATTCCGAATCGAACGTGCATGGGCTTCCCCTTTTGTCCTTAAAACATTCCCGACCTTGAATCATACGCGAAAATGGGTTCGCCGCACAGCAAGAGCATTCTCAAAGTTGTTTATGACCGTGCCTTCAAACGTGCGCCCAGTCTGGCCAACGCAGCGCGCACCGGCTCAGAACCAAGTGCACCAATATCACTGTCGGCGGCGGCTAAGTCTTCCTCTTGAATCGGTGTGGCTTGGGGTGGGTGTTTTGTTGCCGAAGATTTTGGGAGAGGGCCTTGGTTAACCTTAATTCGGCTTATGGCGCCGGGTCCGAGGTATGCGTTTACGCGTTCAATGATGGTTGGGACTTGCAGCTGGATGAGGGTTGCTGCGGCACCGCTGGAGACCCGCAAATACAATGTCCCGGCTGAGCGTCCCCCGCGTTCGAACTGTACCTTCTCAGGAGCGGTCGCTGCGGCAAGGTCGTCCCCGACAATTTCTGGCCACCGGCCTATAACCTGGCCTGACGCAAACCCTCTTTTTCCAAGGACCGGCCTGGCGATGCGGTCGGTTATGGTGGCGACGCCGAGCAGGCCACGGGAAATGCGTTCGGGTGGAGTATTGTGTGTGGGGTCTTTTTTTCTGGGTCTTTCGGCCATAGGGTCGAGTGTATCCTAGTAGTGGCAAAATCCACTATCGCGGTCACATTCAATCGGTACGCATATTTTAATGGTTGCCCAAGCCCGAGCAAAAGACCTTCTAGATTGGTATGACCGCCATCGCAGACGCCTGCCCTGGCGGGCATTGCCGGGAGAGATCAGTGATCCTTATGCCTTATGGCTGAGTGAGGTCATGCTGCAGCAAACCACGGTGACAGCCGTGATACCCTACTTCGAAAACTTCTTGTCGCGCTGGCCTACAGTGCAGGCCCTGGCGTCGGCGCATCTGGATGACGTGCTGACGCAATGGGCTGGGCTTGGCTATTACGCCCGAGCCCGCAATCTCCATGCATGCGCACGGGTGATCTCTGAAACCCTTGAAGGGTCTTTTCCAGATGACGAAGAGGCGTTGATCCGTTTGCCGGGGATCGGTTCTTACACGGCAGCGGCTATAGTGGCGATCGCGTTTGACCACCGTGCTGTTGTTGTAGATGGGAACGTGGAACGTGTTATGGCCCGGCTCCACGCCGTTGAAGACCCTCTGCCTCAGTCCAAGCCAAGACTCAAAAAGCTGGCGGATGTATTGACGCCCGCTAAACGCCCTGGGGATTATGCTCAAGCGGTAATGGATCTTGGCGCAACGGTATGCACACCGAAGTCACCCTCCTGTGTGTTGTGTCCTTGGCAAAAGCCCTGCGCGGCTCGTCGACTGGGTGTTGCTGAGACGTTGCCACGTAAGTTACCCAAGAAGGCAAAGCCAAATCGAAAGGGCGTGTGTCTTTGGTTGACCCGGCCTGATGGAGCTATATTGCTCCGCCGCCGTCCGGAGAAGGGGTTGCTAGGAGGTATGATGGAGGTGCCGTCAACACCATGGGGTGACCAAGAGTGGCGAAGGCAAGATGCTCATCCCCATGCGCCGGTCACCGTCGCGCCCTCGAAGTGGACGTCTTTGCCGGGCCTGATCGCGCATACATTCACTCATTTTCATCTAGAACTTCATGTTGAGGCGGCCTCCGTTACGGTGCGGCGCGCTGAGGCGGCAGCTGAAAAACCAGACCACTACTGGGTTCATCTCGACGCCATGGGGGAGCATCCCCTACCGTCTTTGATGCGTAAGGTGGTTAAACATGTTGTTAAAGTGGGATATTAAGATTCGAAACCTATACGGGGCTGAGGGAATAAATGTCGACAGATCAATCGACGGACGCGAAAAACAATTTAAAAGATGCCGCTCTTAGGTATCACCGCTTTCCTCGGCCTGGAAAACTGGAGGTCGTGGCCACTAAGCCATTGGCTAATCAGCGCGACCTCGCGCTTGCTTATTCGCCCGGGGTCGCGGCGGCCTGTGAAGCGATTGTCGAAGATCCCGCTGAAGCTGCTACCGTCACCAGTCGTGGCAACTTGGTCGCAGTTGTTACAAATGGAACGGCCGTGCTTGGCCTAGGCGCCATCGGGGCGCTGGCCTCGAAGCCGGTGATGGAAGGGAAGGCGGTTCTCTTTAAAAAGTTCGCCGGTATTGATGTTTTTGATATTGAAGTTGATGAATTAGACCCCCACAAGTTCGTCGATATTGTCGCTGCAATCGCACCAACATTTGGTGCGATTAATCTCGAGGATATAAAGGCGCCGGATTGCTTCATCGTTGAAAAAGCTTTGCGGGAGAGATTGGATATTCCCGTATTCCATGACGATCAGCACGGCACAGCCATTGTCGTTGCCGCGGCAATCATCAACGGACTGAGTCTCGTTCGTAAGCCCATCAAAAAAATTAAGCTGGTCTCTGCCGGCGGCGGCGCGGCTGGCATCGCTTGTCTTAACCAATTGCTCGCTCTTGGTTTAAAGCGCGAGAACGTCATTTTATCTGATCATAAAGGTGTAGTTTTCAAAGGCCGCACCGAAGACATGACGGACCAAAAGGCAGAGTACGCTGCCGATACAAAAGCCCGTACACTTGCCGAAGCGCTGGACGGTGCGGATGTGTTTTTAGGGTTGTCTGCGCCCGGGATTGTCACCGGTGACATGGTCAAGTCCATGGCCAAAAAGCCGATCATCATGGCGCTCGCCAATCCTGAGCCTGAAATCAGGCCGGAGATCGCCAAAGAAGCTGTCTCTGATGCCATTATAGCCACCGGCCGGTCTGACTATCCGAACCAGGTCAATAACGTCTTGTGTTTTCCGTTTATTTTTCGTGCAGCCCTGGACGTCGGTGCCTCTGAAATCAACGAAGATATGAAGGTGGCTTGCGTCTATGCCATCGCCGACTTAGCAAAGGGGGCAAGCTCCGAAGTGGTGTCTGCCGCTTATGGTGGCGAGACGCTCCGCTTTGGTGCTGAATATCTGATTCCCAAACCGTTTGATCCAAGGTTGATCTCACGTATTTGCCCAGTTGTTGCCAAGGCGGCGATGGACTCAGGCGTTGCGACGCGGCCGATTGAAGATCTTGAGGTCTACGCGAATACACTCGAGCAATTCGTCTTCCGGACCGGTTTGGTCATGAAGCCGATTTTCGACAAAGCCATTTCAAATCCCAAGCGCGTTGTATTCGCGGAAGGCGAAGATGACCGGGTTCTCTTTGCCGCTAAAGTTCTGATCGACGACGGTATTGCCAAGCCCGTCCTTGTCGGGCGCCCGCTGGTGATTTCACACCGCACCCGCAAACTCGGACTTGAATTTGTTCCGGGTAAAGATTTTGAGATCGTTAATCCAGAAGATGATCCGCGCTATGCGGATTACTGGAATACCTATCATGGAATCATGGAACGTAAGGGTGTTTCGCAAGAAACGGCCCGAACGATCGCACGGACCAATTCAACTGTTATTGCCAGCCTGATGGTGAAAAAGGGTGATGCCGATGCCATGATCTGCGGTGCAGCCGGAGAGTACAAATGGCATCTCAAATACGTCGAAGATATTCTCGGGCTGTGCGAGGGAGTACGTGAAGCTTCGGCGCTTTCATTGCTGGTTCTGGACCGGGGCCCGATTTTTATGGGCGACAATTATGTTTCTGAAGATCCAACCGCCCAAGATATCGTTGATTTCGTGAGGCGTGCCGCTGAGAAAGTCGCCGACTTCGGGCTTGTTCCAAAGGTCGCCCTTATTGCGACATCTAATTTTGGGTCTTCTGAAAAGCCGAGCGCGAAAAAAATGCAAGCCGCGCTGCAAATTCTTCATAAAGAAGACCCTGACCTGGAAGTGGAGGGGGAGATGCAGCCTCATGCCGCTCTAGATGAAACCTTGCGGCATCGTTTATTTCCAAACTCTCGGCTCGATGGGTCGGCTAATCTTCTCATCATGCCGAACATGGAAAGTGCCAATACTGCTTTTAGCCTGAGCCGTGTCCTGACAGGCGGCCTGCACGTCGGCCCGATTCTGATTGGGATTGATAAGCCAGGACACATCACGACGCCTTCTGTGACCTCACGCGGTTTGGTTAATCTGGCGGCGCTGGCCGTGATTGATGCGCAACTTCAAGAGAGTAATTCATAACGTGAAATGGCGGGCGCCGGCCTCAGCGGCACTAAGCATTGCCCTCTCGCTGTCATCAAATGTTCAGGCGCAAACCGTGCTGACACGCGGCAACCATCAAGACCCAGCAAGTCTTGATCCTCATCACGTGTCTACCGTTTACGAGAATAATATTGTTCTCGACCTTTTCGAAGGCCTGACCACAGTCGACACAGCCGGGCACCCCATTCCTGGAGTTGCAGAATCTTGGCGCGTGTCCGATGACGGACTGACCTGGACATTTACTCTGCGCCCCGATCTTAAATGGTCAGATGGGGAACCTCTAACGGCCGATGACGTGGTCTATTCGTTTCAAAGGCTGATGGATCCGGCGACGGCCTCCCAATACCCTTACCTTCTTTATGCGTTGCAGAACGCAGAGAGCGTTAACGCGGGTGAGGCTGTGCCTTCCACGCTTGGCGTTGAGGCCACAGAACCGCTTGAGGTCGTTCTTCGCTTTGCAACGCCAGTTACATACTTGCTTGAGCTACTATCAAATAGCTTCGCCGTTGTTCTGCCGCGGCATGCGATCACCCGATACGGCGAAAAGTGGGCCGCGCCCGGTGTCATGGTGTCTAACGGTGCCTTCGTGTTGGACGCGTGGCGGCCACAGGACCGCATCGATCTGGTTCGCAACACCAACTATCGGGAGACAGAAATTATTGCCCTCAGCCAGGTCACATATATGCCGACTGAAGATCAATCGGCGGCAGTGGCTCGGTTCAGGTCGGGCGAGCTCGATACGAATCTCGAGTTTCCTACAGCCCGAACAGCTTGGCTCCAAACAAACCTTCCAAATGAAACCCGTATCGCTCCATATCTGATTACCTTTTACTTGAGTTTTAATACGTCCCGGCCACCCCTGTCTGATGTAAGGGTGCGCCGCGCGTTGTCCCTAGCGATAGATCGCCATACCTTGGCTGAGCGTGTGTTGCGGTCTGGGGAGCAAGCTGCCTCTACTTTCGTCCCACCTTATGTTTCAAACTACCAGCTGTCCGGCGTTGAGGTTTCATCCTTGTCCATGGAAGAACGTCTCCAAAAATCACACGCGCTGCTAAGCGAGGCAGGGTTTGGTCCGAACAACCCGCTGCGTTTGACATATAGTCTCTCTTCTGCCGAAGACCGCATGCGGGTCGCTGCTGCAGTCGTAGCGATGTGGCAAGAGCTTGGTGTAAAGGTCAGTCTATATAACACCGAGAGCAAAATTCTTTTCTCACGGCTGCGGTCGGGCAACTTCGAGATTGGATACGCGGGCTGGGCGGCCGATGTGAATGATGCCGGTAACTTCCTCAGCATTCTTCATAGCCGCGCAACAAATTCGAACTACGCCCGATTTAACAATGGCGAGTACGATGACCTGCTCGATCAAGCGTCTTCAGCAATAGATTCGAGGTCACGAATAAGCCTGCTCTCTAAAGCCGAGTCTCTGCTTATGTTGGAGACTCCAATCGCCCCTCTATTTCATGGCGTCAGCAAGAATTTGGTTGGCCGGCATGTAGAAGGATGGGTCGATAACTCACGCGACGTTCATCTTAGCCGGTATCTGACGCTGGTTGTGGAACCAAGCGCTGAAAACTGATTTCGTTACATTTAGCAGATTGAGCGGCTAAATCCGTTCATGCGTCGATTGATTAAGTTGATTGTTCGGCGGCTACGCGATACCACATCCGACCTCACGCGCGGCTAGTCCTCAAAACCTACAGAACTTTGCTGGCGTTTATCTTGTTGATTCGGTGTGAAAGGGTACGGCATGTCCGATACTTTCAATGCTCTCGTCGTCGATAACGTGGACGGCACTTATTCGGCTTTCTTCAAAGATTTATCCGTGCCCGACTTGCCCGACGAATCCGTTCTCGTCGATGTGTCGTACTCCACACTCAATTATAAGGATGGCCTCGCCGTTACCGGCAAGGGTAAGATCGTGCGTAAGTTTCCCATGGTCTGTGGAATCGACCTTGCAGGGACGGTGGTAGACTCAAACGACGATCGCTACAGCGCCGGCGACAAAGTGCTCGTTAACGGATGGGGATTGTCTGAAACCCATTGGGGCGGCTACGCACAAAAGCAGCGTGTCAACGCGGATTTCATTACTAAAGTTCCAGAGCCGTTTTCTTTGCAGGATACCATGGCTATCGGCACCGCCGGTTATACGTCCATGCTATGTGTGCTGGCGTTAGAAGACGCAGGAATTACCCCTGATCAAGGCGACATTGTCGTCACTGGCGCGGCTGGCGGTGTCGGGTCTGTCGCCATCGCTCTTCTCGCCAAGCTCGGCTATCGCGTTGTTGCGTCCTCGGGCCGTGCGTCTGAATCCGACTACCTAATGGGCCTTGGCGCTGCTGAAGTCATAGGCCGTGACGTCCTGGATAGGGATGCGCGACCAATGGAAAAAGGCCGCTGGGCCGGTGGTGTGGACTCAGTGGGCTCGAAGACGCTTGCCACCATGCTTGCAGAAACCAAAGAAGAGGGCGCTGTAGCTGCCTGCGGTTTGGCTGGGGGCACTGATCTGCCCACTACCGTCATGCCGTTCATTCTTCGTGGCGTGAAACTGCTTGGTGTTAATTCAGTGACCTGTCTCTCCGCACGGCGCGATCAAGCTTGGGCACGTTTGGCGCAAGACCTCGACATGGAAAAACTCAATGCCATGACGACTGTGGAGCCAATGTCGAACGTACCCACTCTCGCCGAAGATATTCTCAAGGGTCAGGTACGTGGTCGGATCGTTATCGACGTCAACGCGTAAAGGTATTTTACTTATACCCAGGCGAACTCGTCTGCGGTGGCGATAAGTGAACAGAACCCTCTGAGGTTCCTTTGCACGCCTTGTTCTCGTTCAGCCTGCTCTTCCGGATCGTCGGTTTGTTGCATCCAATCAAAGGCAGCCATGGGGCCTGCCCAATTGAACGAGAAGTCGACCAATTCGTTGTAGCCTACAGTGGACGCGACTTCGTAGCCGATCATGCGGCCGATCCAAAAGTCGGTCATCGCGATGGCAGAGTCCATCATGTCTTCAGGCATTTCGCTGAGCAAGTCTCCCGAGACACCCTGATCCCATGTGGACGCATTATATAAGCCGTTCCAGGCCTGCATGACCTGGGTGCCGGCCAGCCAATATCCGTTGACGTAGGGGCGTCCATCCGGACCCGGCCAATCAAATGCGGCGTCTTTAGTTTGGGTGGAGACCCGGGTCCATATCCAGCTGGCGTTGACGGTCGCTCCCATGGCGCGCCATGCAGCAACCATTTTTTCAAACGGGCGACGGATGCGAGATGGTGCTTCGTCTCCGACTTCCGTGCCGTCAAGTAGAATGCTTTCAACGACCCGTTGGATTTGGTCCGCAGCACTGCGGTTTTCCATCCACGTGGCGATGGCGCGGTTGAGTATTTCTTGCGGTGGATTTTCACCAAAGAACCGGCGCACCATTTTTCCCACAACGAATTCTGCCGTGGCCGGATGATCTGCTAATAAATCGAGCACGCGTTCGCCTTGTTCCATGTCCGCAGTCATGGGCGCAAGATTTTGACCGAGAAACAACCCTGCTTCGGTGTTGTGTTGATAAGGGCTGTAAGTAAAAAGCCAAGTGTTAGGCAATTGACCAACCTCATCGCCGCCCCATTGACCATACTCTAGGGTCCAGCCTGAAAATGCGCGCGAGACTTCAATGACGTCTTGATCCGTAAAGCCGACCGCAATGCCACTTTCATCGCGCGCGACTGTCGTAGGATCAACTGTTCCCAAATAGGCGTCTTCCCCCAGCGTGTGCAGTTCCATCAGTTCACGGGCGTAGTTTTCGTTTGGATGGTCTGCCGGGCTTCCCGCGTTGTCCAAATACCATTGCATGGCTGTCGATTGTGCCACGGCACCCAGCATGTCGCGGAAATTTCCGAACACGCGCGGACGGATAACATCTCGATCGTAGATCAAGGTGGAGAGACGCATAATGTCGTCGCGGTCATACCAGACCGAAAAATGGTTCAACCAAAAATCAGTCATCACCTCCCGCAATTGGAATCGCGAATGAGTTGCCCGTATGTAGACCGAATTCATTTCCTCGGTATAGACGCGCCAAACTTCATCCCAGGGGTGACGGTCACCAGCGTAGATAAGGATTTCGTATAGCTCTTGCTCACTCATCGATAAGGTAACGAGTGGCCGTTCCTCGTCGACGGCATCCCAGCCTTCGCTGTCGTCGTTGGTGTTGAACTCGTTGGATTCTTCGTACTCAATGTTAAGGGTCTGTTGCGCCAGAAATGTTGCAAGCTCGGCATCATCTCCATCCGGCACATTCAGTTGCTCATTGACCCAGGCTTCCCAGCCAATTTGCTGGACATAGAGTTCGTCCGCTTCCCGGCACCCAAACGTGGCGCGGTTAAGGGCCTTGCGTTCCCAAGAGGGTTCAAGAGGCAGCATATGCATTGTGCCGGTTCCTATTCAAAAGACCCCATGCCTGTGGCCTTGAGACAGCCAAGCTTTGAATCCAGAGTCCTAGAACAACGTTGATGGACGCAAAAATGTTGCATTTTGGGCAGATAAATCGGCTCTTGCTCCGCCTCAGACGGCGCGCGACAATCCTAACTAAATCCTAACTAAATCCTAACTAAATCCGAAGAAAATTCAACAAAAGCAGGGATTCCTATGCCTGAAGATGCACCCAACGCTGAACCTTCCAATTCCGCAACGCTTTCAAACAGTAATCCTGTCCCTGGATATGATGTTGAACCTGTGCCCCCTGGGCAAACCAAGGCTGGAGTCGATTTGGCGGGCCACAAAGGCCTGATTGATCAACTCAGCCAGGTATTGGGGGCTGAGAACGTAAAAACGGATGACGAGTCGCGCGCCTTTTTCGCGGAAGATACGTTCCGCAGTTTCGAAACGCCGCTTGCAGCAATCTCCCCTATATCCACAGAAGACTTATCTCGCGCGGCGTCCGCCTGTCATGACGCGCGCGTGGCGTTGGTCCCACGTGGCGGTGGCATGTCCTACACCGACGGTTATCTCCACACGCGTGTTGATTCCATAACCGTTGATACCCAGAAAATGGACCGCATCCTCGAAATCAACGAGGAAGACATGTATGTCACGGTCGAGTGTGGGTGCACCTGGGCCGAACTCAATGACGCGTTAAAGGAAAAGGATCTCCGCACACCTTATTGGGGGCCATTGTCAGGATTCCAGAGCCGGGTCGGCGGGGCTCTTTCGCAGAACTCGGTGTTTTTCGGATCGGGCTTTTATGGCTCCGCTGTCGAACAAGTGATCGGTATGGATGTGGTGCTGGCGGATGGGACCATTCTCCCCGTCGGGTCGCATGCCCTGGAAGGTGGTCTGCCATTCATGAAGCATTATGGGCCCGATCTCATGGGCCCGTTTCTGGCTGACTCCGGGGCGCTAGGTATTAAAGCGACAGCGACTTTGCGGGTCATCCGCCGGCCAGAACATCGCCGCCATTTTGCTTATGCGTTCGATACGTATGCTGATTTAGCGACTGCGCTATCCAGTCTCGGTCGAGAAGGTCTGGCCACAGAAGCGATGGGCTTTGATAAGAACCTGCAGTCCGCGCGCGTTTCAGAAGGCAGCGGAAATATTTTCGGTGACGTTGGAACAATGTTCAAAGTCATTCGCGAGTCAGGTCTGGCCGATGGACTGCAAATCGCCATCGCGGGGCGGCGATACCTCAATGACGTCTTTTATGGTCTCCATGCTTCGGTCGAAGATCACACTAAAGGCGGTGTTGAAGATAAGCTTCGCGAGGCTAAGGCCGTCGCAAAGAAATGTGGCGGCCGGCCATTGCCAGCTTCTATCACCAAGATCGTTCATGCTGAACCGTTTTTGCCGCCGGACTCAATTCTTGGGCCGCAAGGGGAACGGTGGATTCCTATTCACTGCATTGTGCCTCATTCGAAAGCGGTGGTGGCATTGGACGCTGTAACGGCAGTCTTTGAAAAATATGCGGAGGCCAAAGAGAAGCATGGCATTCGCAATGGTTTCCTTCTTGTCGGTGTTGCCAACTACGGATTCATAATCGAGCCGGTATGGTTCTGGCCCGATGCGCGTCTCAAGATGTATGAAAAGGTAATGCGGCGAGAACATCTTGAGAAGCTGCCTATCCATGAGGCCGATGAAGAAGGCCGCGCGACTGTTAAGGCCATGCGCGACGAGTTAACCCAGATATTCGCCGACATGGGGATGGTCTCCATGCAGCTGGGCAAGCTGTACCGCTATGACCAAAGCCGTAAGCCCGAAGCATGGGGCATGCTGAAAAAAATCAAGGCAGTCGTAGATCCCAATGGGCTGATGAATCCCGGGGCCCTGAAGCTCTAGGAGAGTGGGATGAAAATAATTGCGATAAGTATTGTCGCCGGCGTCATCGCCTTCATGTTGTCAGGCTTGGCGTTTGCGCAAGCCGATAACGCTCCTGTGTCCGGCGTATCTGCCACAGCCTTTGCGCCGTTTCCATTCGATGAGGTTTTGGAAGTGAGAACGGGACGTGATCTCTCGCTTGAGCGAGACCTTGTTGATGAAGTGCGTAAGCTTCTGAGGGCGCGTGGATTTCAAGTTGCCGAAAAGGGGCAAATTGTTGTCACGGTCGACAGCACAACGCCGCTGCCTGGAATTGCTGCGCGCAATGCCTTCACCAACGATGATCGTTTGCGCTCCATGGATGCGCAGCGGAACGATAGGGGGGTGACGATGCGGTTCGACGACAGCAATGCCGAACCCGGCGCAGCCGTCTTCACCATGCGAATGTCGGCCTATCGTCCCGGCCAGTCGAATCTATGGGTTGGCGAAGCATCCACCCCAGACAATGGCAGCGGCCGGCGGTCTACCACCTTGCAGCTGGCGGATACCCTGGTGGATGTTCTCGGCCGTTCAGAACCGGTAAACACCGGGAATTAAGGGGTTTAGCCGGATTTAGTTCGAACCGTCAATTGTCCTCAGTTCGGTCAACATTCCAACATCACGCAATCGTACCTGACTTCGACCCGTGCGTGGAGGTACACTCCTGAACAACTAAAAAAAACAGCCTCAGAGATTGGGAGATACAGCATGATCAAGAGTCCACGCCCTGTTTTCGACGCTGCTGACAAAGCCAAAGGTGGCCCTCCGCCTGGAGTGGCCCCTGAGTCCGGATCCGGACGGCCTAATCCGACTTTGGCAATGGTGTCTCCGATCCAGGGCCGCGAAGAAGAGTTTGGCCGCGCTGTTAACGTCGTGCTCAAAACCATGTCTGACAGCATGCCTTACCAGCATTATTTCAATGACGCGTTGGTAAAGGCGCATCTGTCGCACATTCAATTCGCCAAGGATCACGGTTTGGTGGAAAGCATGATCGAGAAAGATCAGAAATCCATGTCACCGATGCTGGGTCGTATCAAAAGTAAAATTGAAGACACAGGGAATACCGAACTTGGCATGATTGCCATGTTTGATCGCACGTCTTGCTTTTACCAGATGCTTGATGAGTGGGATTCTGACCCAGGCATGCGCCGTTACAAAGAGCCCTTCGGCTACGTGCTTGAAATCAGTAAGAGGATCGGCCAGTTCGACCTTACCATTGAAGAAATACACGATACTTATACAAAACCCCGTTTGCATGGTTATGCAGCTCAGCTCGGACTTGAACTCGAAGTCACAAATATCGATACAGACGGCTACATTACCGTAACTCTTATAGATTGACCCATTACACTCTTTAGATTGGGAGACTTGCTAATGACCCTACGTATTTTGAAAATAGCCATGGTTGGCACCTTTGCTCTTACGATGTCCAGCGCGGCTTTCGCCGAGGGCCGTCAAGTAGGCCAGTATTCGCTCTTTCCGGAGAAGACGGAGGAGTTAGGCAACATCATGCAAATGGTGTTCAAGACCCTTAATCATTCAAGCCGATCGTATGAGCATGAAGTCAACGATGCTTTGGTAAAAATGACTCTGGGTCATATTCAGTTTGCTAAAGACAATGATTTGCTTAAAGAAATCGTGGACGACAAGGGTGAAACCGAACGGCCGATGTTGGCGCGGGTTGCCAAGATGATTAAGCAAACCGGAGAAAAAGAACTCGCACTTAAAGCCGTGTTTGAACAGACCACCTGCCATTTCCAACTTGTTCTTGAAACGGAAATGCAGCCTGGCGTGCGTCGTTTTGTTTCCCCGTTTGGTCATGTGCTCACACAGACGGTCCGTATGGGGCAGCACGACCTAACGGAAGAAGAAATATATAACGTGTGGCAGAAGCCGCTCTACGAACGTTACGGTGAAATCTTAGGCGTGCCTTTGGAAGTCGATCCATGGGACCCTGAAACACGCCTGATTACAGTTCGTATCAAGGATTTCGAGCAGGTTTCAATGCGCTAAAGAGTTCTAATAGACGAATTTGACAGACCCTCGGTATTGCCGGGGGTCTTTTTTTACTCCTTTTTTCACCGATTAAGCCGTGCCGTGGTCACGGGTTCGAAAAGCGGTTCATTACACCAGGGCGCGGCCCCTATCATCCCGTCAACTTAAAGGAGAGGCCTCCATGACAAAACGATCGCAAATAGCGTCACTTATTATCGCTCTCGGCATAGGAGTCGGTATTGGCTCATTGAGCGTCGAAGGGTGGGCTGATAATCATCGCATGTATTGGGTCGCTGGCGAATATCCTGAAGCCTTTGCGGACAGCATGGCCGCATCTTCCGCTGCGTTTATACGCAAGGACATGGAAGGCACCCGCGCCCATATGGCAGAAGATTTTGCTACTTACGAATTGCACGGCCCAGACTCACCGAAGCTTTTAGTAAAAGGCGTAGAAGAAACCATCTCTGTTATGAAAACTTTCTTTGCCGGTGACTTTGGCTCAAGTTGGGATGGCGCCGATGTGGAGCGGCTTGGATCGATCGGTAATACTATGGTTCAAATTGAGCATGACCGCTACAAGGCGGACGATGGCCTGCGTACTATTTCGACCTTTGTCATCATTCAATACAAAAACGGCAAGCGTTGGCGCGAATGGCGTTTACGTCCCGATCCCGCTTAAAACATTTTTCTTTTTTCCGCGCGGTTCTTGAAAGCGATTTAATGACCAAGCTAAAATGCCTCACCGTTATACTTGCCCTGGCATTTACAGCTAGCATTTCATCATCGGTCGTCGCGAAAGGTGACGCCGGCCGGGGCAAGCGATTGGCGCGCGACTGTTTTGCCTGCCATGGTCCAGACGGCTATAGCCCGTCGCCTATCAACCCGAAGATCGGCGGTCAGCACGAGCGCTATATATACTTGGCTTTGCAGCAATATGTTGAAGGCAGTCGGACTCATTCGCTGATGCGAGGGTCGGTTCTCGGTCGCTCTGATCAGGAGTTGCAGGACATTTCTGCTTACTATGCATCCCAGCCAGGATATTTAACGCGTCGTGAAATTCGCCAACGCGTGCGTGAAGGTCTCCCGGCCGAAGAACAAGGTGCCCAACAAGGCGGCCCGCCTCATGGTGGTGGCGCGCCACCGAAGTTTGACCACAGCGATCAAATCGCCAAATACAACAGTATGCTGGCGCAAGCGATTTACGATGCCGAGCAAGTCACTGAGACAGTTGTCGATTCAGTTTGTTCTTCTTTATCCGGTGACGCGACGGTCGACAGCGATAACGACGGATTGGCCGATGCCTATGATGCCGCTCCAAACGATGCCGGTGAGTTTGCCGCTGACGTTAGCGGTGATGGCTTCTTTGAGATTTGCAACATAGAACAATTCGAAGCGATCGGTAGTCTAGGTGCTCAAGAGGGGGCGTCTTCAACGCTTGATCGTTCAGTTCGTATGGCTCGTAACTATCAAGTGGTGCGTGATCTAGATGCATCTTCCATCGAGAATTTTGAACCCATTGGTAACTGTGGACCCGAAGGCAACTGCATGATCACCTTTGACCGCTTTGGATTCCAAGGGACGGTTGACGGGCAGGGTCATACCATTCGTGGCCTCCACGTCTCAAAGCCTTCGGGTGGGGGCATAGGTTTGTTCGGTGTGCTCGGTCAATCAGGCACGGTGCGCAACTTAGTTATTGAAGATGGTGTGGTCGTCGGGCGTGGCGGAGCGGGCCTCATGGTCGGTAGTAATTTTGGCATCGTCTATCAATGCAGCGCACAAGGTGAAGTCGCTGGTGAATTGGCAATCGGCGCTTTGGTTGGCGGCAGCGCAGGCCTAGTGGCATACAGTGAAGCGTCAGGCAAAGTATCCGGTAACCAGGCCATCGGTGGATTAGTCGGCGATATGCGTGGTGCAATCTACTTCAGTTGGGCTGATGTTGATGTCGCTGGAAGTCGCGGAATGGGCGGTCTCGTTGGCCTGAACACATTTGGGTTTGTTCTGAGCAGCTATGCGACAGGCTCCGTCGTTGGCAGCAATGACTTAGGCGGTCTTGTGGGTATGAACACGGACGCGAAAGTCCGTAACAGCTACTCAGAGGCTAAAGTTGAGGGAGACGGCAACAACATAGGCGGTCTTGTCGGCTTTAATTCCTTGAGCGACGTGCGCAACAGTTATGCCACTGGCGAAGTTTATGGCGCCGATAATGTTGGCGGCCTAGTGGGTCGCAACAACGGCACGGTGCGTCAGAGTTACGCGGCCGGCAAAGTGACCAGTGAGGGGACTGCCGGGGGCATTTCCGGAATCACGGTCGCCGGTGAAGAGAAGGACAGTTTTTGGTCGGCCGACGCCCAGTTGGAAAAATCCGCTGACCTTGGTGCGCTTACCGGTGAGCAGTCCGGGTGGAGTCCATTGCAGCCATCGGCAGTGGAACTCATCGACTATTATTGTGACACCAACAGAAATGGTTTCATTGACCCTCAAGAACGCAATGACGATAACTATGTTTGGAATTTTGGCTCAGCCTCGGAGCCGCCCAGAATTCGATGCACAGCACAATCGGGCGGGCAAAACCAAGGCTAGAAAATTGACAGATATGAATGGCAAGCAATTTATGATTAGCAGACGCACCCTCATCGGCACGTTAGTGGCCACAGGACTAGCGACCACATCGTTTTCAATGGCGAATGCTGCTGATGAGTCCCCTAAGGGTTTTCAACCGTTTGCCAAGGGAGACGTCTTCGTTGCGGCAACGATCATGGATAACCCGACCGATGACCACATGGGCACCGGTCGTATTTTTCAATATGACGCTGATCTCAAACTCAAGGGCGAGTTCTATACGAAGGGGACAAAGCACAAAATTGGTGGGTTAGCCTTCGCGCCAGATGGTACGCTTTGGGCATTTGCTCAAGGTACGCCAAGCGTCGTCGAGATTGATAAATATGGCGTGCAGAAACCGGTCCGGCATTTTTCAGAGCGCTCGTTGAGTAGTGTGACTTTTGGAGCTGACGGCAGCCTCTACTTTGGTGAGCATCTCCAGGGCAAGGAAATTCAAATTGCTTCAGCTACAACTGTATTCAACCTTCTCGAAGGCCGTGATGTCATTGGCGACGGGGACGTTTTTAAGTTCAGCGCCGACGCAAAATTGATCGAGGAATTTGCAACGGATACCCACGGTGGTTTGGCGGGTATTCATGGTGTCACATCAACTGTGCTGACTGACAACGACACGCGTATGATTTACATTTCTGAAACTGGCAACCGGGTGATGCAGTATGACCTCGTCAACCGTAAGCAATTACCCGACCTAAAAGTGTTCGATGAAGACGAGAATATTTTTATGGTTCTGACGTTGACCTCCATGCTCGATGGTTCTCTGCTCATCAGCACGGGTAATGGCTTGGTGCTTCTCGACAAAGATACCGGCGACGTCATCCGTTATTACGATATGGATAGTGCGGGCTGGGCTGCTTCTGGAACATCCATTAGCGGCAAGGAAATCATTGTCGGTAACTTCTTCACTGGTCAAATTGTTACAATAAGTGTTGAAACCGGCGAAGTCGTCAAAAGCGGATATATCGGTCAAAACAATTCATTGTCCGGTGTCGCGCAGTTCCCGGGTTAAGCCCTTTCTAAAAGGACACTCAATATGACTCTTAAACGCGTTGGCCTGGTTGCTTTGGCCGTTATCGTTGCATTAGTGGTTTGGTCGTTCCAAACCACTCAGTATCCACCCTTTGAAATGCAGGCCGATGCTGCACCGGAAGGCGGTCGTCACCTATTGATCTTCGGTGCAACCCGTAATACCGGCCTTGAAGTGGCGCGTGTTCTTATAGCTAGGGGAGATCGAGTCACAGCATTTGTGCGGCCCAGTTCAGATCGCTCCCAACTCGAGTTCTTGGATGTGAATTTCGTCACAGGCGACGCCTTGGATATGGATTCGGTCACGGCAGCGTTCGCAGATAACGACTACACAGCCGTCCTGACCACCATTGCCTGTTTCAGCTGTGATCCTAAGCCAGACTATCTGGGCAATCGAAATATCTTTGACGCCGCGGCGGCAGCTGACGTCAAACGCATGCTTCTCGTGAGCACCATAGGTGCTGGGGATAGCTATGAGGCAGCGCCATTGCCGGCCAGAACGTTTTTGAAAGATATGCTTCCGTTGAAAACCCAGGCTGAAGATCATCTTATGGATGTTGGGCTTGACTACACGATCATTCGGCCGGGCGGGCTTAAATCAGACGCACGGACAGGCCGGGCTTATCTCAGCGATAGCCGCGACGCTTCGGGCATTATTAATCGTGCTGATTTAGCCGATCTGATTGTTGAAGCGATTGATGACGACAGCTCGATTGGGAAAATTCTCGCTGCCGTTGACGCTGATCTTGTGTTTCCCTGGGATATGATTTGATCTGATTTGTATTGCGATAAAGGCCTCCGTCGTTTCGGCGGGGGGTTTCTTTTTGTCCCCCTTCCTTGACCCTGGATTTTCTTAGGGTTAGCCGCCTATGATGGCGCCGCCGCGAAGCTGTCGGCGTGGGGGAGTGTCAAATGAGTGAGCAAGTTCAAGCGGACGCACAGTCCGAAGAGTATCCGTCTGAGCCCTACGCCTGGTACGTCATGGTCGTATTGGTTATTGCCTATGCCTTCTCATACATCGACCGGACGATCCTCACTCTCCTCGTCGAACCTATTCGCACCTCTCTGCAAATATCAGATACCGAAATAAGCCTGCTCCACGGCTTGGCGTTTGCGATATTCTATACATTGCTCGGCATGCCGATCGGTTGGCTAGCCGATCGCGGCAATCGCGTAAGAATTATCTCAGTCGCGGTTTATTTATGGAGTTTTGCGACGGCAGCTTGTGGCCTGGCGAATTCATTCGTGCACATGTTCCTCGCGCGTATCGCCGTCGGTGTTGGTGAGGCAGCTCTATCGCCTTCCGCATACTCTTTGGTGCCTGATTATTTCAGGCCCGAGAAGCTGGCCCGTGCTTTTAGTTTCTACAATGCAGGACTTTTCATCGGTTCCGGTCTCGCACTCGTTATTGGTGGAGCCATCATTGAAGTTACGCCTGCACTTGATCTGCCCGTCGTCGGGCATCTCGAACCCTGGCAAGTGACATTTATGTACGTCGGCCTGCCTGGCCTTCTCATCGGCTTATGGGTCATGACATTGCGCGAACCCAAAAGGCTCGGTGCGACGGCGAATGAAACCGGCACCGCAAGTTTGGGCAGCCATGTCTCACGGGCGTTCAACTACATTATGTCGCGGCCGAAGGCGTACTTGTATCACTTCTTTGGCTTCGCACTTTATGCTTTCATTTGGACAGGAACCTCTGCTTGGATTCCAACACACTTTATCCGAAACTTCGGAATGTCGCCGGGTGAAGTCGGTGGAACATACGGCTTAATCGTTGTGGTTTTCGGACTCATCGGCGTAACCGCCGGGGGCATGCTGGCCGGACACTGGCGCAAACATGGCAAGGCTGATGCGGAAATTCGAACTGGCATTGTCGGTGTGCTGTTCACTTTGCCATTTGGAGTGTTGGCACCTTTAACTTCAAACCCGACGTTGGCCATCGTCGGTTTTGCTGGACTAACATTTTTCGCAAGTTTTCCCTGGGGTGCCGCTACAGCTGCGCTGCAGATCATTACACCGAACAGGTTGAGAGCCATTGTCTCAGCGATGTTTCTGTTCTTGGTAAATTTGGCTGGAATTGGTTTGGCACCCACGGTCATAGCGCTCATCACCGATGTCGGTTTTGGCTACGATGAAGCTGTCAGGTATTCGCTGTCTATTGCGGTCGGTGTCGTGGCGCCTATTTCGGCGTTTCTGCTATGGCGTTGCGTAGAACCGTACCGTGTGGAAGCAGAAAGAATTGCGGCTCAAACAGCAAGCCAACGTTAAGTCAGGTCCTCAAGGGTCGATAACAGCTTGCCCATGTGGTTTGCGACGACCGATGCTCCGGCGTCTAACAAGTGTTTCGTGTGGCTGGGACGGCAGTGACTCCCGCCCGTAAAGCCAATTACGGTCATGCCCGCCGCCAAGGCAGATTTAACACCATTGACGCTGTCTTCAATGGCAATGCATTTTTCGGGGTGGACGCCAAGTTGTTCGGCTGAAAATAGAAATAAATCCGGGGCGGGCTTGCCTTTTTTAACTTGGTCGCCTGAATAGATGTGTGGATCAAACCGGTGGTGCAGGTCCGTTTTCTTCAGTTTGAAATGGAGCCGGTTTAGGCCTGAAGAAGAGGCAACCGCTAGAGGATGCTGAATAGAATCCACAACATCGTGCACACCCGGTACCGCTTCCAATGATGCATTCATTTCATCTTTGGTTTCTTGCATTAGCTTTTCAACAAATCCGTCGGGTAAAGGTTTTCCGAATGCGCTCTGATGATCGCCCTCAATCGACTTCAAATAGGCAGCAACGGTTGTCCCACAATGACGATGAATAAAATCGTCTTCATCATAAGTAAGGCCGAGTTCTTTGAGGGCACGCATTCCTGCGCGCATGGCAATAATTTCGCTGTCCACTAGCACGCCGTCACAATCGAAAATTATTGCTGTCATTTGGCCCTTCGCTTATGCCTGTCAGAAAGTATAAAGCAATTCAATTTGGAAAGGGACTTTGCCATGCGCGCCGTCGTTGTCTCCGAAAACGGACCATCTGAGTCACTCAAGATTACCGATATCGCGAAGCCCGAGCCGGGAGAAGGGCAGGTCAGGCTCCAAGTCGCTTATTGTGCTTTGAATCCGCTTGACACCCATGCCAGGGCCGGTCGCATTAAATGGGGCGTGCCAGACATACCATTTACATTGGGATACGAATACTCCGGTCGCGTCGATGCCGTTGGGCCTGGTACTGATGATAGCCTGATTGGCAAAAGGTTCTCAGTCGCGGGCTCGTGGGGTGGGTGCAGTGAATACGCCATAGCGGCACCGTCAGCGTTGGTGCCTATTCCCGATGAATTCCATTGGACCCTGGGTACGGTTTACTTCACATCGACGTTAACGTCGTGGCATATGCTTCACACCATGGCACATGTGCAAGAAGGTGATGTCGTTGTTGTTCACTCCGCTGCAGGTGCGGTCGGTGTTATGACCACCCAGATTGCTAAAGATGCGGGATGTACCGTCATCGGCTTAGTCGGCAGTCAGGAAAAGGTCGTGTGGGCCGAGCAGTTCGGCGCGGATCATTTGATCAACGAGCGCGCCGAGGAAGACTGGCCGGCCAGGGTCAAAGAATTTACGGGTGGTGCGGGTGCGGACGTCATCATCGACGGTAATGCCGGGCCTGGCGCACCGAAGAACCTCGTCTGTCTCGCGCCCTTTGGCCAAGTGATCTACATCGGCGCCATGGCTGGACAAGCACCTGAGGTCAATATCTCAGGCTTGATCGCAGCCTCTGCTGGCGTGCGCGGCTTTATCCAGTATCACGCCATGGCAAAAACCAAAGGTGCTGAGTTTCCTGAAATTATTTCAAAACTCGATAAAAAAGACTGGATCTTCCCGCTCAATCCGCCCATTCCGCTGGATCAAATTGGACAAGCCCATTACGATTTTGAGAACCGCCGGACGACAGGCCGCACAGTATTTGAGATCGGCGGTGACATATAGCGGCGGAAGGCGCGAGTGATCGCCGCCGCATAGCTAATCAGTAGATCCACTGTCCGATTCAAATGAACCCCAGGGGACCTTCTCTCCTCCAGCATTCGGGTCTGCGCCGATCTCTTTTAGATAGTCCTGGAAATCGTCTGGAACGCTTTCTTGATAGAGTTTGCGGACAAGAGTCATAGGGTTGAGAGGCGCCTCAATATAGGCTGTATATTTCCATCCATAGGGCTTCTTGCGGAAAACAGCCATAATACGGTCGTTACCCCCAAGCGGTTTCTGCCCGACAATCTGCATGTCGTAGCGCAGGTCATAGACCGCGACCGCGACGTCTTTGCCCACCAGTTTAGCTTTGACGTTGGAGTAACGGTTACGGATACCGATCAGAATTTTTTTGCCGGGTACCGGGTCCCAGTAACGGCTCAGGTCCGGCCAGCCAGATATGACACCGGCTTCCCATTCTTCCGGGCCATAATAGGGCTGGTCATCATCCTCATCCCAAAGCGCCTTTAAGGCCGAATAATCCTGTTTGTCCCATACTTCTTCGGTCTTGCGCAGTACGGCCTCGATTTCAGAAACGATATTGGTCACAGCGAAGGTCTCCTTTCACATCGGCGCATTTGACCAGGACAAAGTCGAGGGCGTCACCACTTTTAGTATCGGTTCAAAATCACTCGAATCATATAAAGAATAATATAGAAAATTAGTCCCAATCAGACCAAATGTAGATGAAGGGTACCGCTATCAGTGGGATATCTTGCAATCGAAAGTGCTGTATTTTCTCACATAAAAATATCGCTTTGCGCGAAAGTTGATTTCTTACGGTTTTTATTAAATTTTCACTCTACGCGTATTAGTGGTAGGGCGCACAAAAGTCCTGAGATTACGAAGGAGTGCGGGGCTATGTCAGACAAATTCAAGTCTGCGACAAAAATACGGGAATTACGGGTCGTTCTATTTATTGTTTTCGGGGTAGGCCTCTGGCTTTTCCTCGTGGCCGGAATGTTACCGATGGATCACGGTGGCCTTGCCAATGTTCCAGCCGTATCATCGCACACCGGCACTCAGGTCGTTGCGACCTTGCACTGATCAGCTGACTGCCTCATTCAAAAAATACCTTTAAGCAGGACAAGGCCGAGAACGGCTTTGTGTGTCCCTGCGTGTGGGCTAGGGTTCTCCCAGTTTCAATAAAAGTGTTTTCCTCTTCATGTGGTCTCAAATACGCGGTTATCCGCTTCAAGCGTTTATTGTATGCCATTTGGCTTACATGTTCAGCCAGGTCGACTTGGCGCTATTTTCTTATGCGCTGCCCTCTATCCGTGAAGCGTTCAGTGTCAGCCTGAAGGCTATGGGCTGGGTCGTCGCCTTGTCCTATTCGGTCGGTGCAATTATCCAAATTTATATTGGAACGCTGACCGATCGATTCGGGCGCAAGCACATGTTGATGGTTATTACGGTGGTGTCATCGTTATTCATCGCCGCGCACTCAATCGTGCCTGAAAGCTCTGCACAAATCGTCGTTGGCGGTGTTGCTTTTTCTCTTGGCATTATCGTTATGACGGTTCTTCGGGCTTTCGCAATTGCGAGCGGTGGCGCGTTGTATCCGACGACAGGCGCGATCGTGACCGAAGAGGCGCCAGCCCGCTATCGCGGCATCATGGCTGGCCTCTTGCAAACGGCTTTTCCATTGGGCGCATTTTTCGCTGCACTGTTTGCCGCCCCTATTTTGGATACTTACGGTTGGCGCCCTTTGTTTATTGTCGGTTTGTTATCAATTCCGTTTGCTTGGGTTATCCATAAGTTTTTGCGTGAGACCAAACGGTTTGAAGGGCACAAAGAAACTGTCGCCAAGGGGTCTGAGGTGCATGGCGGGAGCCGCGCAAAGGTGGCTGCTTTATTCGCGCCTGAAATGCGTGTTCGCACCATAACGCTATTCCTAGCGCAATTCATTTTTGTCATCGCCTATGGCGTCTCGGCCATATGGCTTCCAAGCTACCTCATCGAATCCCGGGGTCTGCCTCAAAGTGATGCAACCTACATTGTTGGGTATGCAAACGCGGTTGCCGTGGTCGGCTACATTGTTGCTGCGTATACAGGTGAATTTATCTTTTCTCGTCGCACAACCGTGACAATTTGGACTCTCCTTGGCGCGACCTCGTTTCTTTGTATGATCTGGTTTACGTCAGGGTACTGGGACACGCTAATTGTTCTCTGCATCACAACGACATTCTTTTACGGCACAGCCGCTGTAAAATTTGCGTACATAGCAGAAGTCTTTCCGACGCATATCCGAGCGACAGGCTTGGCGGTATGCTCCAGCTTGGCCGTAAATCTAGGTATTGCCGCTGGTCCGCTGGCGGTTACATACAGTATTGATGACTTGGGCTGGGATATGGCCATGTCGATCGTCGTCGCGATTCCGCTGGCGATTGCGGGTCTTCTATATTTAAGACTCAAACCGATTCCGTCCGGATTGGAAGTGGAAGAAGTCCATAGAAGACTTAGCGCTGACGTCTAAGCAATAATAATGCAAAAAAATTCAGGGAGAGAGACGCAATGAAAGGCTGGTTAGTTGAAGAATTCGGGGGCCCAGAGGTTATGCAGTGGGCCGACATGCCTGACCCCGAGCCTGCTCCCGATGAGGTCGTCGTCGATGTTCATGCCTCAGGAATTAATTTCGCTGAGACCCGTATGAGAGCTGGTACCTATACAGGACTCGGATTGCCAATCGTGCTGGGCCTTGAAGGCGCCGGTGTCGTTTCCGCCGTCGGTGCTAACGTGGAAAATGCGGCTGTTGGAGACAGAGTGTTTTTTCGTGGACGCGGTTCCCATGCCACGAAGTGTGCCATCAAGGCTTATCACGCTTTCCCTATGCCAGATCATTGGAGCTTTGAACAAGGTGCAGCGTCCGGTGTCGGCTGGCTCACTGCTTGGCACGCTCTTCACATCGTCACAGAGGCGCGTCCTGGCCAAACCGTTTTGATTGAGGCCATCGCGTCGTCAGTTGGAACCGCCGCTTTACAAATCGCCAAGGCTAAAGGCTGCCGGGTCGTGGGCACAGCAAGCCAAGACGGTAAGTTGGCGAAAGCCAAGGAATACGGGGCGGATGCAATCATCAATTATAAAACCGAAGATGTGCATGCCCGGGTGATGGAACTCACCGAAGGGCAGGGACTCGATATCGGGTGCATGACTATCGGGGAAGAAACCGCTTCAACTCTGATCAATTCTATGGGTCATGAGGGTAAAATCGCCATGTACGGTTCAACGGGTGGCCGCATGGTCACATTTAGTCTCAACATTGGCGCCAAGAATATTCAGCTGTTGTCGATGAGTATTGATACCTCTGATCGCTATGTACCAGAGACGGTCCCGAGCTTCCGTGACGAAGCCCTCGCGAAGTTTAATGACGGAACCTTCAAGCCGATCATAGATGCTGTGCTGCCCGTTTCGGAAGTCGCCAAGGCTCATGAAATGGTCGGTAACCGCAAACATTTCGGCAAAATCATTCTATCGATTTCTCATTAAGTCGACCGCACTATTCTTTGTAAGGAGCTCCTCATGTTGCGATTGCTGATTGCTGTATCGTTGATAGCATCGTCGTCTGCTCATGCTGGGATCACGGAAGTCTACAAGTCTCTCCGCGGCAATGAGGACGTCAATGTTGCTTATCCGGTTACGCTTGATCGTCCCGGACGCCTCATCCCTATGCCTGTTCGCGTTACCTGGCCTGCCGGAGAAGGCCCGTATCCGTTGGTCGTGTTTTCTCAAGGCGCGCTTTGCCCCAAGAACATGTATGCCTCTGTGACAGATCATTGGGCATCTCATGGCTACGTAACTATATCGCCGCTCCATATTGATTCGGAGTCCAACGACTTTGGTTTCCAGGACCTGGCGGGAAAAGATCTTGTCGCTGAACGGCTCAAAGACATGAGTTACATTCTGGACTCGCTGGACGACATTGAAGCCGCTGTACCTGGTCTTAACGGTAAAATTGACCGGAACCGTATCGCTGCGTCTGGCCATTCTTTCGGAGGTCAGATCGCGCTTGCCCTCACGGGTCTAGAAACCCTCGACGCGACGACAAGTGAGCCCATTGATGTCGCTGACGACCGTTACAAAGTCGCCGTCGTCCTTAGCGGTGTTGGGCAGCTGCCCAACATGCCCGAGGGTGCGTTTTCCCGTTACACCGGGGCTGTCTATTCTTCAGGTGGTACGAAAGACTTAGGCGCAACTGGTCGTGGCCCGGTACATCCTTGGCCTTGGCGCATGGCGGCCTTTTTTGAAACACCCCCGGGCAAAAAGTATGGTTTGATTCTTGATGAGGGCGATCACTACTATGGCGGTTTGATTTGCCGAGAAACGGCGGGAGGACTGGTGGACCATCAAGGGCTCTCTAT
This sequence comes from Rhodospirillaceae bacterium, assembly GCA_029243545.1. Classification (GTDB taxonomy): domain Bacteria; phylum Pseudomonadota; class Alphaproteobacteria; order Rhodospirillales; family Rhodospirillaceae; genus JAQWRV01. The sequence goes on along the minus strand of JAQWRV010000013.1, from coordinate 84,522 downwards.
CGTGCGTGGCACGTCAACAGCATTTCTTGATGCCTACCTTAAGGATGATCAGGACGCACTATCGTTTTTAAAATCAGCTGACGTTGGCGCGCTAACTGAGAACCGTGCAAGCTTCGAGCGCAAATAACACACGTTAAAAGACGCAAAGGAAAATCATGGACGCGAGTAAACTGCACCCCGACACTCTAGCCCTTCATGCAGGGTTTCGTTCTGACCCCGCCACCACGGCTGTCGCTGTGCCGATCTATCAAACCACGTCATATCAATTCAGGGATACAGACCACGCCTCCAAACTGTTTGGCCTGCAAGAATTAGGCAATATCTATACGCGGATTATGAATCCAACGTGTGATGTGCTTGAGCAACGCCTCGCGGCGATGGAAGGTGGCGCAGCCGCACTGGCTGTTGCCTCAGGACAGTCGGCAACAACGTTTTCGGTGATGAACCTCTGTGAGGCCGGCGATAATTTCGTCACTTCAACGGACTTGTATGGTGGAACCTGGAACCTGTTTGCCAACACTTTCAAGCAGATGGGCATCGAGGCACGGTTTGCCGATCCCGCAGATCCAGACTCCTTCCGCAAACTGACCGATGACAAGACCCGTTGCTACTATGCGGAAACGCTGCCCAATCCAAAGTTGGAAGTCTTTCCGATCAAAGAAGTTTCTGATATCGGCCGGGCGCTTGGGGTCCCGTTAATCGTCGATAATACGGCAGCCCCTATGTTTTGCCGGCCGCTGGATCACGGCGCGGCCATCGTTATGTACTCCACTACCAAGTATATTGGCGGTCACGGTACATCGATCGGTGGTGTCATCATTGACGGCGGTAACTTTGATTGGGAATCACACAAAGACCGTTTTCCGCTTCTGTCCCGGCCTGACCCCAGTTATCACGGCGCAGTCTGGCTCGAAGCGGCGAAGCCGCTAGGACCCATCGCATACATTCTCCGGGCCCGAGTCGTTTTACTGCGGGATATTGGTGCGGCCATGAGTCCGCTTAATGCGTTTCAATTTATTCAAGGTGTGGAAACCTTACCGCTTCGTATCCGCCGGCACTGTGAGAACGCGGCGAAAGTCGCGGACTTTCTTGTAAGTCAAGACGGTGTCACTCGCGTCATCTACCCTGGACACATGGACGGGGAAGCGCGCCGCAGGGCCGATACTTATTTAAATAATGGGTTATTCGGGGCTCTTGTCGGTTTTGAGTTAGACGGTGGTGTTGACGCTGGTCGTAAGTTCATCGACTCCCTGGAACTTCTGTATCACGTCGCCAATATTGGTGATGCTCGTTCGCTTGCCATCCATCCGGCCAGCACCACGCATTCCCAACTCTCAGAGGAAGATCAAGCCGCGACCGGGGTTACACCGGGCTATGTCCGGCTATCAATTGGCATAGAGCATCCCGACGATATTCTTGCCGATATCAGCCAAGCACTGGCGAAAGTATAGTTCGCTGCCACAGCGTCTATAGCTCACTTCGGAATTCACGCTACGGAAATTTCTGTCAGTGGGGCCGGACATTTACCACCGTTGGGTGGGTCCAGTCCGGCCATGCGCTGACGGGCACGACATCACTATAACACGTTGTGGGAATAATTCCCACATGTTTCTTGACTCAATGTCTGGGAATATTTTCCACAAAAACCGCTCCCAGGCAGGTCAAACGTAAGAGCCAGACCCGATCTTAGGATGATTTGGTCGGTTGCCGCTTGTCCACCACTCTCCTCCCCTTCGCACATTTGGCGGACGGGGGGCTACGACCCCGGAAAAGCTGACAAAAGTTTCAGGAACAGTTGTTTCTAAACGGCAATCTCGAAGATAGTCCCCACGCGTTGAGCCAAGTTCTTCTTATCCAAATCCGGCCCGTGGGCTTCATTGTTTTCAACGTTGGCAGTCGAAAGATTGCGGGTGGTTTCGTTTCTTAGGATCACGACCATGTTGGTATCCGCTTCGAGCGCAAAGGGAAATTCATGCCAGGTCCCAATATGCATGGTGAAACCGGCTGATCCGTCAAATGTAAAAGCTTCCAGCTTATCCAAATCAGGTATCTCACTGTCGGTTGGCGCGCCAAAAACCGCAACAAACGGTTTCCCTCCGAGTGGAATAAACGTCTGAGTATGCTTGAAATGCCGCTCTAAATACTTGAGCTCGAAGGTGCGGGGCTGAAGGGTAGCTAAAGATAGACAGGTATCTTCATCAGAAACAAAATCGACGGGCGCTGAAACGGCAATTTTGCCATCATAGAAGTCGTTCACACCGGCTGGTGCACCCGTGCCGGCCCCTAAAATCTTGCCATATGGCGCCAGCGCCTCTGGGGTCGCTGGTTTGGTCTGCAGCGTGCGGCGTTCAATCATCGATCCGTCCATGGGGTTGCCCTTTCTCTCTTGGAAGCGGCACCTTACCGCTGGTCACGGCTGGAAACCAGAGCAGCCCCCTAGTCAGAAGGTGTGTCTCATGGCTAAGCTCCAATTAAATAGATGTTAGGGGAAGCAACATGTCCGTCACCATCACACGCCACATGGCCACCATTCGTGGTGAGCGCCAGGTTCACTATCGCAGGGCAGGTTCAGGGCCGCCGATTATTCTGCTGCACCAGTCTCCTAATTCTTCTCAGGAATATATTCCGCTGATCACCGACTTAGCGTTGGACTACACGGTTTTTGCGCCTGACACGCCAAGCAATGGACTGTCCGATTCGCTGCTCATCGACGATCCGGTAATGAGTGACTTCGCCCAGAACGTTGCTGATCTCATGGATGTGCTCGGAATTGAGAAATGCCCCGTCTACGGTTTTCACACGGGAGCGGTTTGTACTTTGGAATTGGCGTGGCGCCATCCAGATAGGGTCACGATCGGCGTGGTCAATGGTTACGTCAACATGGCCGAAGAAATCGTGGAGGACATACTCGATAATTATTTTGAACCCCTGGTTTTTGACTGGAGCGGTTCCCACCTCATATGGACATGGGCGCGTTTTAGGGAGCAGGTCATTTTCTTCCCGTGGTTCCGCAAGAGTACGGCTGACCGCATGAATTACGATGTTCCTCCGCCAGAGGCATTGCAGGTCGCGGTTATTGAATTTCTTCGTTCTGGACCCGATTATATCAAACCGTACCGCGGCGCATTCACGCAGGACGCTATCAACTCCGTCAAAGAAATGCAGGCCAACTGTATTATCATGAGCCCGAAAACCGACGTGCTGGTGGACGGTCTTGATCGCATGCCCACGCCCTCTGACTCGGTTACCGTGCATCGTCCAGACACGTCAGAAGATGCTATTGATATTCTTAAGCAGGCGCTAAAGGACCACCCCTCACCAAACCCGGCGCCGGCTTTGGTCAAAACAGAGCCAGTCAAAGGCAAGCTATGGGGTGAGTACGTGCAAGTTGGCGGCGGCTCTCTCTATTGCCGCCGTAATACGGAGGGAGAGGGACGACCTGTTCTGTTTATTCATGCCTCGGCTGCATCGTCTCACTCGATGGACCGTTACATGGAGCCGCTGATTGGTAAAAGGCCCGTGTTTTGTGTGGATCTGCCGGGCAACGGCGAATCAGAGAATCCCATGGGGCTTGCTGTCACGGTCGAAAAACAAGCCTCGTTCCTCGCTGAAGCGGTGCACGCACTTGGCTATGACGAAGTCGATGTCTTCGGTACCTGGGGGGGCGGAACAGTCGCGGTCGAGCTTGGCGCCCAGCACCCTGATTTGGTCAAGAACGTGGCCGTTCCAAATATCATGACCATGGAATTGCAGGGCGATGCGCTCGATGATATGTCAGCAAAGTACACACCTGACATTCCCTTTGACGGTCATGGCGGACATTTGATTTTCGCCTGGAACATGGTGCGTGATCAGGAGTTGTTTAACCCTTGGTACGAACGAAAAGCGGCAAACATCTCGCGAGGCGGTGAGCCCGATATCGCGCCGGATGTTATTCATCGCCGCACGCTTGATCTATTTAAATGTTATGACATTTATCAGGCGGCTTATAAGGCTCACTTTGGTTACCCGATGTCTGATCGTCTTTCACAGCTACAATGCCCGCTTTTGCTTGGCAATCCAGACTCACCAAGCACGAAGAAAGCCGTTGCCGCGGGCCCGGCAGATTGCACGGTGAAAGCAATACCGGCTGGGCATTCTGCCGTGTCACAGGCTGTACTAGAATTTTTTAACAACTAGAATCACCAATATAGTTATATCGTTTGATGGGGAGTTAAGTAATGGAACCGTATTTGCTTTGGGGGTATGTGCACATCCTGCTGTTTGTTTTCTGGTTGGGTGCGGATGTAGGTGTCTTCCTCTCTGTTGTTCGGGCAAAGAATTCTGAGCTGAGTTTCGAAACCCGTGCGGCTCTGATGAAACTGGGTATGACAGTCGACCTCTTTCCACGCACTTGCTTCGCCCTAATCATTCCGGTCGGTCTGCATATGACGCGAGACCTGGGACTTTACCCTGTCTCTGGTGGTATGTTGGTTGGTGCCTGGCTCCTTGCAGCTTTATGGATTGCGGCAATCTTCACTGGATTCCGCAATGAAGGTAAACCGATCGCCGTAACGCTGGCTAAGGGTCAGCTCGTTTTTGAAGGCATCATGGGCGTGCTCGTCGTCGGCGTCGGCGTCATGTCGCTCATAAATGGCGCGCCGCTGGTCGATACTTGGTTTGCGGTGAAGATCACTCTATTCGGCTTGGCCTTTTTTGCGGCCCTTGGCATCGATTTTGCGTTTACTCCGGCTATCAAGCCATTCATGGAAATTGGTACAGAAGGGTCTACGACAGAGCGGGAAGCGCTGTATTCCAAAGCTGTCAATCACACTCTTGTGTGGGTGCTCACCCTTTACGTTCTCATAGCGCTGATCGCCTTCATGGGTAAAGTTCAACCGATATAGGACCCGACAATGAAACTATTCTTCTTGCATGGTTTGGCCGTGCTGCTGTCTGTGGTTTTTACACCCGCAAACGCTCAGCAAAGCGATGAGAGTTGCGATGTGCCAGTGGACATGGTGATTCTTTCCATCGTGCATGATGTCGAACGGTATGAGGCTTACCGATCATCTTTGGACGAATTAGGCACACTGGAATCGTTCGGGGGTAGGGTTATTGCGCTTGGCACACGACTGGTTGCCGATCCGGTAATGCTGGAAGGTGATTGGCCCGACGATCGTCATGCCTTTGTCATTCGGTGGCCCTGTGCAGCGGCGGCTCACGCGTTCTGGGCGTCTGAGTCTTATCAAAAAGATAGTCTTCCTTTGCGCGTTGGCGCCGGGCAGTTCAACGTTGCTTTGTTTCCCGCCATGCCCGGCCCTGAGTAACAAGGCCGTCTCGTGGGGGAAACCTATCGCATCTATTGGCAGCCCGGTTGTTCGAGCTGTCTAAAAGCGAAGGAGTTTCTGACAAGTCATCATATCGCGTATGACTCCGTGAATGTGCTTGCGGACGACGCTGGTATGGCCGCGCTTGAAGCGCTTGGGGCAAGTTCAGTGCCTGTGGTGTCGAAGGGGGAACAGTTCGTATTCGCCCAATCCCTAAACGATATTGCTAAGTTTATCGGGGTGGCAAGGCCTGGCGTCATTTTACCCGTGAATGAATTGGTTGCCCGCATTGATCGGGTTATGGCGGTTGCCCAATCTCATGTATGCCAGTTACCGCAAGAAAGTTTGGAAACGTCATTGCCGGGCAGGGACCGTACGTATCTTGATCTCAGCTACCATATTTTTGTCATCCCTGAAGCGTTCTTGATTTCGGCGCGAGGCGGGACTCTCACCTTTGATCTCTTCGAGCGCCGTCCGCCAGAAGAAATAAAATCCGGTGAAGACGTTGCCCGTCACGGCGACGCAATCCGGCAGGACTTCCAGTCTTGGTGGGCCACGACAAAAGATAGCTTGAAGTTGCCTGCGGTTCTGTCGACTTACTATGGCGATCAATCAATATCCGACCTTATGGAACGAACGGCATGGCATGCAGCGCAACACACCCGCCAGCTAGCCGCTGTCTTAGAAACTCTAGACATCAAAACCGCCGACGCTTTGTCTGAGTCCGATCTTTCGGGCCTACCCCTTCCAGACCATGTCTACGACGATCAAGTGCCTCTTGCCACAAAGGCAATATGACCTCCTGACGGAAGGATGCGATGGATTGCGCTATTTTGTCCGCTCCTTATGATTAAGCTCAGACTTTTGAATTGCATCCAATAGGAGGAGCTTCACACATGCGTCAAAGCAAACAGTCCAAGGTTTTGTTTGTTGCTTTAGCACTTTTGGCGGCAACAGCCGGCCCAAGTTTCGCGGAAACACCGGTCGAGCGAGGTGAGTACCTTACGGAGGTTATGGTGTGTGTCGAATGCCACACCCCCGGTGTGCTATCCGGTCAACCTCCTGGCCCGAAGCTCGCGGGCAGTGAAGTGGGTTATGAAATCCCATTCCAAGGGGTGTACTTTGGCGCTAACTTGACGCCCGATAATGAAACCGGAATCGGCACGTGGTCAGAAGACGATATCGTTAAGGCCATACGGACAGGAGAACGGCCTGACGGGCGCATTCTATCAGCGGTCATGCCATCCCGGTCGTTTGCTCGTCTCACCGATGAAGACGCTTACGCCATTGCGGCCTACCTGAAGAGCTTGCCGCCCACTCGCAACCAGACGATGGGCCCCTATGGGCCGACGGAAACGCCGCCAGGGATGTACTACAAATTCATTATTCCCGGCCAAGACTAAATCGTGGCCATGTCGGGGACGCCGTATCCCAATCTGTTATCGCCGATCAAGCTCGGTCCCATCACGCTGAAGCATCGCGCAGTGATGAGTGGGCACGGCATGGCGTTGGGTGACGGTAAGGTGGGTATCAGCGAGCGCTTTCATGCTTATCTGCTCGCTCGGGCCAAAGGCGGCGCAGCCATGGTCGGAAGTGAGTCGGCACCCGTGCACACCAGCACGGTCAGCCGCAGCCTTGGTATCCGCCTCTACGATGACGAAGTAATTCCGAGCTTGCGGCAAACAGCTGATGACATGCGGGCTGAAGGCTCCAGGCTGGCTATTACGCTTTGGCACGGAGGTCATAAGGATAGTTTTGTCCGCGGTAGCTATGCGCTGGCACCTTCACCGGTGCCAAATACAGCCGGCGAAGTACCCAAACAAATTACCGAAGCCGAAATTCGTGAGCTTGTTATTGCCTATGGTGAAGCTGCAGCACGTTGCAGCGAAGCTGGCCTGGATGCCATCGAATTACAGACGTCCACGGATTATTTGTTGGGCTCATTCTTATCTCCGGTTCTCAACCGCCGCACCGATGCATACGGGGGAAGCTTCGAAAACCGCATCCGATTCATTGTACAAATTCTCGAAAGCATCCGGGAAAAAGTTGGCACGTCTTTAGCGGTCGGGGTCAGAACCTCGGCACGGCACGATATCCCCGGCTCACCGATCGACTATGGCCTGGACGAGTCCGTCGCTAGCATGAAGGCATTCAGCGATGCTGGCTTGATTGACTATGTGAGCGTGATGACAGGGTCAGGCTGGTCACCGGCGGAATCCTCGTCCATCCCGCATATGGCGCAGCCCCGAATCCAACTGGAGGAAGAGGGTAAAGCTTTCAAGCAAGCGCTTTCGGTTCCCATTGTCATCGCGGGCCGCATTCGTTCACCCGAAGATGCGGAACGCGCCATCGCCAACGGTTCATGTGATGTGGTTGCTATGGCCCGCACTTGGATTGCTGACCCCGACTGGGGCAGCAAGGTTGAAAACGGTGAGACGGATCGCATTCGGCCTTGCATGTCCTGTAATCAGGCGTGCGTCGGGTTTGTCTTTCGCGGTTTGCCGGGCTCCTGCGTGCTCAATCCCGTATCCGGACGGGAGTTTGAATTTGGAGACGAGGGCCGGTCGGATAATCCGCAGAGCATCGCCGTCATTGGAGGCGGGCCGGCTGGACTAGAGGTTGCTCGGGTTCTAGCCATGCGCGGCCATCAAGTCTCACTGCATGAAAAGCAAGCAGCCCTTGGCGGGCAGATGCGTTTGGCTGCCGCTGCTCCCTATCGCGAAGAGATGCCACCCGCGTTGTCCTGGTGGAAAAACGAGTTGGAACGTTTGCAAGTCCGTATCCACTTAAATGCGGCCGTAACATCTGAAGATGATATTGACGCCGATACGATTATTTGGGCCGTCGGTGCGGACCCAGGCCATACCGCTATCTGGCGATTGAGGCCATTCCTGTTTGAAGGCATTCCAGGTGCAGAGTCCCTACCTTCCGGCCGGGACGTTCTCGCTGGCACGGCTAAGGCGTCGGGAGAGGTTTTGATCATTGACGAAGAGGGCGGTTGGCCCGCCGTTTCTCTTGCGGAAACATTGATTGCCGATCCTGCAGTTTCCGCCTTGACGGTTACGACACCGGAGCGCTCACTGGGAGAAGCGGCGTTGTCCTTAACGTGGGAAGTCAGGTCCGTTCCGGCTCGGCTGCGCAGTGCAGGCATTAAAGTTATGACTGAAACACAGGTTAGACAGGTTACCGGTCAAAGCGTTGAGCTAATGGACGGTGTAACAATCGGTCCGTTCCATACGATTATTCTTTCGACGGGCACGGTAGCAAATACAACACCCGAGGGTGCGTTAGCGATCGGCGATTGCCTCGCCCCACGTGGTATTTGGGCGGCGACTTCAGATGCAGCTAAACTGGCACGCTCTCTTTAGCCACCGTCCTGTGCTGCCTGCTCAATCTTACTTATGACATGACCGACAGAGGCAGCTTGTCCGAAGTTACTGTCAAACACTGCCAGTGTCATACGCTGTAAGTCTTCTGCCGACTCTCCGTTAATGTCAGATGTTGCCGTACCGTCGGACAAAATAATCACTTTGAAATCCAGTAATGCGGCTTGGCGGGCTGTGGTGTCGACGCAGATACCGGTGGCTACACCAGCCATGATCAAAGTATCGATCCCGCGTGCGCGTAGTGTTAGCTCTAAATCAGATCCGGTAAATGCACCGATCCGCGGTTTAATAATAATCCAGTCACTGTCTTGAATATGGAGCGTTCGGTGAAAGTCTGCAGTGGATTCTCCGGCTGTCAGCAGACGCTCACTTTTTATGGTCGGAACCACATCGGCCAACACACCAAGGTTGGCATGATCAGACCTTATTTGGTGAGCTATATGAATAACGGTAATGCCGTTATCCCGGCATGTCTCAGCGAGGGTGTTGGTGCGCTCTAATGCTTCGAGCGCGGCCGGCGCAGCAATGAAATGATCTTCGACAAACAAGTTCTGGAAATCGATTGTGATCAGAGCAGTTTTGTTAGGGACGATGGGGAAATTGACCATTGAGGCGACGTCCCTTGGCAAGCCTAAATCGGCATTTTCATGAAGCCGTCCATGCTGCCGCCTGGGCCGGAGTCCAAATAGAAATCCAGAATCAGAGGTTGGCCTGGAGCGATGGCGTAAGGCTTCAAGTCGGTCACGCCTTCTACTGCCAAAACGTCATCGTCTAAGAAGAAGTTGCCCGTGCATGTGCTGGAATCTCGGGTCAAAATCGCATGCGCTGAATCTGCGACAATATCGACGGTGCGGCAGTATTTCACGACCGCTTCGCCGCCCAATTCATGGCGTATGGCGGCTGTGTCGATGGCCGTGCGCGGCCAAAGGGCATTGGCTGCAATGCCGTGCTCGCGGAAATCTTCGGCGATGCCGATGGTGGAAAAACTCATACCCATTTTGGCCAAGGTGTAGGGCAGGGTGCCGCGGTACCACTTGGGGTCGAGGCTTGGTGGCGGAGAGAGTGTCAGGATGTGCGGGTTGGTGCCGTCCTTGAGGAAGGGGAGGCACGTCTTGGACGCTAGTACCGTGCCGCGCAAATTGATTTGATGCATCAAGTCGATGCGCTTCATGGGGATTTTGCCAACACCACCCAACGTTACCGCACTGGCATTGTTGATCAGAATATCGATCCCGCCGAATGTTTCGGCCGTTTGCGCCACCGCTGCCTTAACGTCGTCGTCATTGCGCAGATCCATCTGAATGGCCAGCGCTTTACCGCCGGCCGCTTCAATTTCTTCAGCAGCGGTATAAATAGTACCTGGCAGCTTCGGGTGTGGTTTTACCGTCTTAGCCGCGATGGCCACATTGGCGCCGTCTTGCGCGGCACGTTTGGCAATGGCGAGACCAATGCCACGGCTACCGCCCGTTATGAACAACGTCTTACCGTTGAGAGAGCGATCTTCGGCTGGTTGATAGGGAGAAGACTTCACTGCTTATCTATCCGTCTACTTCTTCCATGCGGGCGTGACTTCGGCGACAAAGTCCTCGAAGCGCCGTGCCGGATGGCCAATGGCGGCATCGCTGGCGGCTACATCTTCTTCCGTCGCAACGCTACCGACAGTTTGCATCTTGTGGAATCCGGCCTTCAAAGCGCTAAGCAACCATGGTGGCATGAAAGCTTTTGATGCGTTTTCCCAGGCGTCAAGGTCGTCACCCATGTATCTGACTTCTTTGCCCAAGGCCTTACCGTACAGTGTGGCAATGTCCTCGGCGGTCCAGGTTTTGGGTCCATAGAGCGCGACGTCGGCCCCGTCCAAGTCCGTTGATGTAAGGGCATGTATGGACGCATCGGCAATGTCCCGTGTGTCGATGCGATTTTGGCCAATGTTGCCGACGGGCATAGTGTAGAGTCCTGCTCCGACAATGGCGCCTTGTAGCAAGACGTCGTTTTGGAAAAAGAAGTCCGGCCGCAAAAAAGCGTAGGTCATGCCAGAGGCGCGAATGGCATCTTCAATGGCGACCTTGCTGGCATAGTGGGGCACTTTCATGGCGGCGTCTGATAGCTTTACGGAAATGAATACAATCTTGCTACATCCCGCATCCTTTGCAGCTTGAACTGCATTGGTGCCGCGTGCGCTTTCAGTCTCGCCATTAGCGGTGATGAGCAGAAGCTTATCAACACCGTCGAACGCCGGGCCGAGTGATCCAACATCTTCCAGATCACCAACCACACCAGTTACGCCGTCAGGTAATTCCCCGGCTTTTTCCGCAGAACGAGTCAGGACCCGCACATCTTCACCCGCGCTCGCTAGAGCCGCTGCTGCAGGCGCACCGATTCGACCGGTTCCGCCAATTATGAGTGTCGTCATTTGAATTACTTCCCTTGAATTATTTATGTCGTGTTGGGCGAGAGCATGCCGGTCCTGACCCTAAAATCAATGGATTATCGTGGGCCAACTATTAAAACTGGACTTTAGAGGCGGCCAGAGGTCATAAAAGCGAGTCTTTGATCGGTGGAACGCCGGATGACCTTACCCTGGATCCGTTCTTTAACAAGCTGCATCACTGCGCTCTCGTTGGTAGTGGCGCTTGTTGTCGGCGTGTTCGCGCAATCCCATGCTGCAATGGATGAAGCTGCTCAGGCGGGCACAGTGGAGCCTTGCCCTGGTCATATGGAAGCGCCTGTCGTGTCGGTCTCCGAAAATGATTGTCTGACGCTTTGCGATGCGGCCGATATAGATCATTTGCGCGGCGTGCTCTCTGACCGCATAGAAGTTCAAGACCTCGTCGCGTCAGTTTTTGTTTATGACGCCATCCCTGTTGCCGAGCCTGCGAAACGAAGTATCTCAACGCATTTAAACGTCCGGGGTCCGCCGGGCAATGGTCTTTACCTCATAACCCAACGCCTCCGTCTCTGAGTTTCTCTGCGGGACGCGGATCGTCCGTGCCCTTTAGACGAGCCGCAATCTTTTGTGGGAGTGTTGTTTTTGCAGAGAGAACCCTTATGAGCTTTGATACATCTACTGGCGGGAACCCCTTACTAAGCGCATTGATAGCAAGCGTGCTGCTTGCCGCTTGTGCGTCGCCGAATCCTGATGCAGCATTTGCAGATCTCAATAAAACCGTCGCCGGGCGCATACCTGATGCCGTTGTGTGGCGCACGGGTGGCCCGGAGGACGCCGCTGTGGATGCCCGGGTTGACGCGTTGATGGCAGAGCCACTCACCGCCCAGTCTGCTGTCCAAGTGACACTCCTTAGTAATCGCGGTTTGCAAGCGCGTTATGCGTCTCTTGGTATTGCCCAGGCTGACGTGGTTCAAGCCGGATTACTGGAGAACCCGGTGTTCGAGATTATGGTGCGGCCGTCAACGGAAGAGGGCACCAACATCGAGCTGGGCTTAATGCAGAATTTCGTTGACCTGCTCATGCGACCGGCTCGAATAAAATTAGCCGAAGCCGAATACGACGTCACCAAACTCGATCTAGCTGCTCATCTGGTCGCGTTCGTCGGCGACGTACAAAATGCGTACTACGCTCACCGTGGCGCGCTCGGCACCTTAGGCGTCGCCAAGGAAGTCGCGGGCACCGCCCGTAATGGGGCAAACCTGGCCCGAGCGTTTCACACTGCCGGAAATATATCTGACCTGGACCTAGCAACCCACCAGGCCGATGCCGGCGATGCGCATGTCAAATTGTTGGAGTCCGAAGAAGAAGTTGGAGACAGCCGTATTGAATTGGCTGAACTTCTTGGCGTCAGTCATAACGCCAAATGGACCGTGTCGTCGCGGCCGCCCTCTTTGCCCGATACTCAAGTGAAGCTGACTGGTCTGGAACAGCAGGCGCTCAAGAATCGGTTCGATCTTACGGCTCATCGTGCGGAGGTCCGCGCCGCACTGGCAGAGCTGGGCATGGAAGAAGACTTCCGCCTTGTGGAAGATGCGGATCTTGGCGTTAGCGCTGAAAAAGAGCCGGATGGTGCCTGGCTAATTGGTCCGGTCTTTGAAATTCCCCTTCCTCTGTTCGATCAAGGCCAGACCCGGGTGGCCTCAGCGACAATGACCTTGCGCCGCGCTCAGGATGAGTTGGCGGCTGAGGAGTCTCATGTCCGCCTTCAGGTCAAACGCGCGGCTGATTCAATGGTTCTGGCCCGGCAGAGGGCAGTTCATCTTCTCGGCACGGTTCTTCCTCTTAAGGAACGCATCGTTCGTCTCACGTTAGCGGAATACAACTACATGCTCGAAAGTCCGTTTCATCTGCTTGAAACCCAGCAGGAACAAAACGAATCATATCGCATGTACGTAGAGGCGTTGACTGATTACTGGATGGCCCGCGCTGATCTTCAAGCCGCAATCGGCGGCGGCCCTTTGAAAACTCAACCCGCTGCATCTTCTCAAGGAGACGCATCATGAACCGTGCTCGCAGATCTTTACTGTCTTCCATCTTTGCTGGAGCCGGCGCAGCGTTTGTCGGTAAGGCTAATGCACAAGAGGCTTCTAACTCGGCTCCCGCGCGCCCACGTTCTCCGCTAGGTTACACGCCGGTCAAAACCCTTAATGGCGAAACCCTCGCTTATGAGATAAAAGACGGCGTTAAAGAGTTTCATCTCACGGCCGAAGAAATTGAGCATGAGTTTGCGCCCGGCACGACGGCTAAGTGCTGGGGCTACAACGGCCGCACACCGGGGCCGACCATCGAAGCGGTGGAAGGCGACCGCGTCCGCATTCTTGTCACCAATAACTTACCGGAACACACCACCATTCACTGGCACGGCATTCTTCTGCCCAGTGGCATGGACGGAGTTGGCGGTCTCAATCAGCCGCATATCAATCCGGGCGAAACCTTCGCTTACGAATTCGAGCTGCGTCAGAACGGCACCTACATGTACCACCCCCACGCTGACGAAATGGTACAGCTGGCCGTTGGCATGATGGGCATGTTCATCGTGCACCCCAAGGAACCCGAGCCAGTCGCCATCGATCGCGACTACGCCATCATGTTGCACAACTGGGCGATCAAACCGGGCACCTACCGGCCTGATCCTAATGTAATGACTGAGTTTGATCTCTGGACCATTAATAGCAAGGTCTTCCCCGCTATCGAATTTCCAATAGCCCAAAAGGGCGACCGGGTTCGCATCCGCATCGGCAACTTGTCCATGTGGAACCACCCCATGCATTTGCATGGCCATACATGTCAGGTCACTGGATCAGATGGTGGGCGCTGGCCGCGTAACCAATGGCGTTCGGAAACAACGGAAATCGTGGGCGTTGGTCAGACCCGGGATATTGAGTTCGATGCCGTGCCGGGTGACTGGGCCTTCCATTGCCATTTCTCTCACCATACCATGAATGCCATGGGCCATGATGTGCCCAATCCGCTAGGCGTCGATCAGAGCCAAGTGGCCATGAATATTATGACAAAAATACCTGGCTTTATGGCTATGGGACAAAACGGAATGGCCGAGCATCAGGAGCATTCCATGCACATGATAGGGCCCGAAAACACCCTGCCGATGATGATGGGCGAGGGCCCGTTCGGTAATCTCGAGATGGGCGGCATGTTTACAGTTGTAAAAATCAGGGAAACCCTGGACGGAGATGGCGATCCGGGCTGGTATGATAATCCGCTGGGTACGGTCGCCTATAGGGTTTAACGACCACGGTTACCGAGATATTAGTGGTACCTCCGGCTCACGAATCAGAAGATTCTTAAGGCGATATTCTATTTTCTTAGCCCCTGGGAGAAAAAAATGTTGAAACCCGCGTTTATCACAACAGCTGCTGTGGGGGCCGTCGTTCTGATGTCAGCGACCTCCGCTTCCGCCCATAACTACATGACCGCGCTGCGTGCGCCAGCCAACTACATGCACGATATGGAAGCCCGTGTCGCGCACGGTTGCTTGGCTGAAGATGTCGTTGAGGTTCGGGTTAAGATTCCCGATGGCGTTTTCCGTGTCACGCCTATGAACACGCGCGATTGGGAAGTTGAGGCAGAGATGCGCAACGTCGACCCTCCGGTTGCCGGTGACGGCGGGCGTTCCATTACCAGCACGGTCGATACGATCATCTGGAAGAACCCAGCGAAGGGTATCCCCTTCAATCGCCTGGAAGGGTTTAAATTTCGCGCCAAGCTCCCGAATGAGCCCGGCAGAGTCTTGTTTTGGCAGATGGTTAATATCTGTGCCGACAGCCGTGATCCGTATACGGACCTGCCAGAGCAAGCGCTCGATATTAAAGACTCAGAGTTTGGCGAGAAGTTCGAAGCGTTTATGGGCTCAACCGCTCACCCTGCGCCGTACACGGTGCTGTATGAGGCCGAAATGCCACAATACCCTTGGGAATGGTCTGCCGAGCATATGAAAAACATAGGCATGACCGTAACTCCGTCAGAACAGACGGCGGAAGCCAAGTAGGACGTTCATCAGGAGGTGGGACGGCATAGAGAGTGCTGTCCCGTTTCTTTTCTTTTGTTATTTACGACCCGTAATCGGGTAGTCGCGATCTTATGGGGGAAATTCATGACACGTTTTCTAGCACTCTTCTTCGCCTCTCTTGGCTTGGCCTTTAGTCTGGCCAGCCCGGCTTGGTCTCACGCCGTTCTCCTCGGCTCAACGCCGGCAGCGGAAGCCAGTCTGGATGTGTCACCCACGGAGCTCGTCTTCAAATTCAACGAAAACGTCGGCCCCATTTTCATCAAGATACTAGACCGCACGGGCGCAGAAGTTGGCGACCTCAGCGACTGGGCTGTTGACGGCAACGATGTCCTTACAAAGGTTAACGCTGAACTGCCCAACGGCACTTACATTGCTACCTACCGGGTGATCTCAGCCGATACCCACCCGGTCGGTGGCAGTGTCGTGTTTGCGGTCGGCGAGGCTGTGGCTTCCATGGAAAATGTTTCTGCAGCCGGTGGGCAAACTAGCGGCTGGGTCATCCCTGTCGCAATTAATCGATTCCTGCAATATGGCGCTATGATGCTGGCCGCCGGTGCTGCACTTTTTGCTATTGGAATGACCGTTCCGGGACCTGTCGAACAATCCGTATTTAAAATGGGCCGTATGGCCGCAACCGTTGCCGCGGCAACCTACATCCTCGCCCTCGGTTTCGGTGGCGCTGAAATGTTGCTGGGCGGACCGTCGGCGTTCTTCTCACCCGATGCCTGGTCGCAAGGGTTGGGCTCGACGCTTGGACCAAGTGCTCTCATAGGCATTCCTGGATTGCTGATTCTAATTTTCGCATTCGGCAAAGGGCCGGAAGGCAAGTCAACGCCGGTGCTCTTGCTCGGAAGCGCTATCGCTGTCGCCAGCTTCTTAGTCACCGGTCACGCCGCCACAGCGCCTCCCGCCTGGATGATGGCACCTGTGGTTGCGGTACACTTGTTCTGTGCATCATTTTGGATTGCCGCCCTCTATCCGTTGGCCAAGACAGCGCAAGATGCAGACGTGATCCAAGCCGGTGCCGTGATGACTCAATTCTCAGACCGCGCGGTATGGACGGTCGGCGCGCTGTTTGTGTCGGGTGCCGTAATTACGTGGACACAGTTGGAATCACCGACGAATTTATTCTCAACCGATTACGGTTTGCGCCTTGCCGCGAAGATTGCAATCTTTCTTGCGCTGCTCGGTCTTGCTGCCATGAACAAGATAGTGCTGACCCCTGCGCTTGAAAAAGGTGATGCTGCTGCTTCAAGTAAACTTCGCAAATCCATCAAGTTCGAATACGCGGCCATGGTCTTAATCATCAGTGCAGCCGTTTCCCTGACCCTCGTTACACCGCCGCGCGCGACAATGGATATGGAAGGCGGAATGGGCGGAATGGGCATGGGTGGCGGATTCCAAGCCACACTCACCAAGGGCAAGTACACGGCAGATTTCAGCATTGATCCGGGCGCCACCACCGCATCCAACATGGTGATGATCACGTTCAAAGATGATGCCGGGAACCCAGTTGAGATGGTCGACGTCAATATCGTCTGGTCGCTACCGTCTGCCGGTCTTGAAGGTATTGAAGGCCGCGGCGAAATGGTCACCCCAGGCATGTTCCATTTCATGTTTGATCAACTGATCATTCCTGGTGAATGGGAAGCGCGGATCGATGCGTTTGTCGATGACTTCGACAAGCAGATTTTCCGCACCACCGTTCCTGTCAAATAGAGCGCTTTAGCGCACGCGGAGAGAAATATGATTCTAACGGTTGCCCGCAAGGAGTTTCGGGAAATTCTGCGTGACGGACGGATCAAATGGTCGGCTGTTATTCTTGCGGTTATGCTGATTGCCGCGCTCGGGACGGCCGGTCAGCGTTACGCGGATATTTCAGCTGAACGTGCGTCTGCCCAAGAAGTCGTCAACATGCAGTTCGCGGCCCAAGGGGAAAAGAACCCCCACGCAGCGGCGCATTATGGCCTCTACGCCTTTAAGCCGGTGACACCGTTGTCGTTTTTCGACACGGGTATTGCTAGTTACACCGGTGTTTCCATTTGGCTGGAGGCGCACAAGCAAAACGATGCAGAGGGTGAGCCGGCCCGCGATGCGACCGCTATCGCTCGCTTTGGTGAATTAACAGCTGCCTTCACATTGCAAATGTTATTGCCTCTACTAGTGATCCTCTTGGCGTTTCCTGCATTCGCCGGTGAGCGCGAAGCAGGTACTTTGCGGCAGTTGCTCAGCATGCAGGTGTCTCCGGTTCAGTTGCTGTTTGGCAAAGCGCTTGGGGCTGCTGCTGCGTTGAGCACCTTTATCGGACCTATTTTGCTTCTCGGGTTTATCGGTTTACTCATGACTCCGGGCGGGCTGACTTATGTCGGCCATGGCATTGTCATAGTTGCGGTCTACATCATTTACGCATGGATCTTTTTGTTTCTGACCCTTGCCGTTTCCGCCAATGTGCGTTCGGCTCAGGCTGCGCTGGTGGTCATGGTCGGGTTCTGGGCTGTTTCCAGCTTTGTGCTGCCGCGCGCGGCGTCCGATGTGTCGCGCTTGCTTTATCCCACGCCGACGGCGGTGTTGTTCCAAGCCAATATCGATGAGGCTATGCAGTCGGGTTTGGATGGGGTTAGTCCCGATACAAAAGTGCAGCAGCGTCAGGAGCAAATTCTGAAGCTATATAAGGCAGACTCTGTTGAAGACCTGCCCATCAACTTCCAAGGCATGATTTTCGATCTGCAGGAGAAACTCGGCAACGAAGTTTTCGACAAGTATTACGGAGAGCTTTACGCGATTTTTAGTCAGCAAACCGGTCTGCACCAAATGTTCAGTGTTGGCTCCCCCCGCATGGCTGTGCAGTTGGCCTCCATGGAATTATCGGGCACGTCACTCAATCAGCATCTCGCTTTTACGGGCCAGGCAGAGACTTACCGTCGCAAACTCATCGCGGATATGAACCAAGATATTACCAATAATTCCAATGCCGGACAGGCGGACTACCGGGCTGATTCCACACTCTGGGCATCGATTGAGCCATTCGCCTTTCAGCCCGCTTCACTGGGCACTTTGCTGACGCGTCTCGGCCCCAGCTTTATGGTGATGTTTTTGTGGCTAGCATTGTCCATCGCTGCCGGTGTTTTGGCCGTGCGTAAAGTCAAAGTGACGTTGGGTTAGGGGGGCTGATATGAAAGGTTTCGGGTCTGTCTTCATCCAGGAATGGGTGATTCTCAAACACAACAGCACATGGTGGGCGATTCTAGGTCTTCTTCTCGTCCTCACCGTCTTAGCGGCACTCAATGGGGCAGCGCGTACGGACCAAATGGCGGAAATGGCCTCCGGTCTCAATCGCGGCGAAATGCAAACACAAACCGCGCTGCAGAACACCGTTGCACGCTGGGAAGCAAACCCGGAAGGCGATCCACCGTCAGTGGCCAGTGCAGGTGCGCTCGGGCTGTCTGTCTTGAGTCACTATACGGTTTTGCCGCCGTCGCCACTTGCGTCTTTGTCTATCGGGCAAACGGACGTTCAGCCAATCTATTACAAAGTGACTGCTCATCCCGCACTTTCTTTTCTTAACGAGGCTAAGATTCAAAACCCATTGAATGTTCTGGCAGGTAGTTTCGATGTGGCCTTTGTGATTGTCTTCCTGTTGCCGATTTTTATCGTCGCCCTGACGTTTGACCTCATGTCCAAAGAAAAAGAGCGCGGAGTCTTAAGCCTGGTTCTAGCCCACGGTGTTTCGAAGACAGCGTTCATCATCGCCAAGGGCGCGGCGCGGGCGTTCTTGATTTTTTTTCTGCTTCTTATTGTCGGCCTTGCAGCTGTCGTGCTTACCGAGCCTGATCTAGCTAGCGGCGCCCTATGGGCCCGTTTCGGTCTATGGTTCTTAGTCGTGTCGCTCTATGCCTTTTTCTGGTTTGCTTCGGCCCTGTTTGTCAACGCACTGAATAAGCCTTCAGTGACCAATGGTGTCATTCTCGCCAATCTATGGCTGGTCTTTGTGGTCGTCGTCCCAGCGCTGGTGAATGTCATTGCCACGACATTGTTTCCAGCGCCGTCGCGCGTCGAATTGACGACTGAAATGCGTGAAGCCACAGAGGTCGCGGACCAGGAATCCGCTGAATCCCGTGAAGCGTTCTTTTTTGATCACCCGGAAATGGTGGGCGGTAATGCCAATGCGGACCAATTCTTTCTTCAGGTGCTCGCGACGGACTCAGCTGTGGAGCGGGCCATCGAGCCGCTCATGCAAGAATTCGGTGCACAAGCAGAGAAACGCCAAGAGGTGGTTGACCTCCTGCAATATGCTTCGCCGTCGATTATGGCGCAAAATGCATTGAACGCCATTTCGGGCACTGGCACTGAACGGTTCTCGGATTTCAGTGAACAGGTTTTGTCTTTCCATGAGAATTGGCGCGGCTTCTTTACCAATCGCATCATCAAAGGTAAGCGGATGTCCGCCGCCGAGTTTGATGAAATTCCAACGTTTGAATACAAAACATGGGGCGTCGCCAGCGTCTTGGCTGCAACCGCCGGCCCGATTCTGGGGTTGCTGTTCTTTGTATTGCTTCTCAGCATCTGGTCATCGCGCAAATATGCACGTTATCCAGTGGTTTAATCCACTGCGGCTTCAGGCTTAATCGCGCTCAGCACCATATTCGGAATCTTTGTTTCCACCCATGAGCCGGCCCATTTCATTGTGGCGCGGACAACAACCAAATTGTTGGAAGGCGACACCCAAACCCGTTGTCCGCCGTAACCATTGAAAACAATCATATCCTCGGTGGCGTAAACGTCGGGAGATACTTCCTCGTCTACACCATCTTCTCCTGACCCTGCTTCGCTGGCTTGGATATATTCACTGCCTAGCCAAACCTGATAGCCGTAATAATCCACTAACGGAGAAGGTTGGATCATCGCATCAACCCATGCCGCCGGAACGATTTGTTCGCCGTTGTATGCGCCGCGGTTCAGCAGTAGGACTCCAAGTTTGGCCCAGTCATAAGGTCGTGAAAAAATGCAGCAGGACTTCATCACAGCCCCACCTTCACGGTCGAGATACATACTGGCATCTGCTAGGCCAAGTGGCTGCCACAGTTTTTCGGATAAGTAATCGGCATAGCGCTGGCTCGTCGCCCGCTCAATAACCATGCCGAGCACATTATTTTCTTCATTATTGTATTCGAACTTGGTGCCTGGTGGGGAGACCTGCCTGAGGTCAAGAATCATCCCTTCAAAGTCATCACCAAAATTGTACCAAGCCCCACGCGAGAATAGCTCGATTGCATAAGAGCTAGACATTTGCTCTAGTCCGGCAGCCATCCAAAGAGTTTGCCTGATCGTGGCGGTGCCCTGAGGTCTGTCAGACCATTCTTCAATGTACTTTCCGACTGGATCATCAAGAGAGGCGATGTGACCTTCGTTAATGGCGATGCCCATGATCATAGCCAATACGGTCTTAGACATGGACTGTGGGTTAAACAGGGTGCTGCGGTCAGCGCCATCCCAATAAGCTTCCAGCTGAATTAAGCCGTCATGGATAACGATGAGACCTTGCGAGTTCTGCTCTTCAGCAAAGGCTGCAATTTCACTTAACACCGTATCCGGAACGCTCCTCTCAGCCTCTTTAGCCAGTCGAAGATCGTCTTTTTGATCGCCCCTGACAGGTTCTTTCGGACTGAACCAGGAGACTGGCATGACCAGAGGGTCGCTAGCGCGGGTCATGTAACGGGTTAGGAATTGGCGCTCCGATAATGCAAAAACGGTGCCAAGAATCAGAAGGCCGCCCATGGTCCAGGCTGCATATTTAACTAAAGAGCGCATGAGGGGAGTATGCCGGGTTGATCGTTCGTCAAACAGATAATTCTTGGCGGTTTTCTATGTAGATGTGGATGAATAGCCAAATTCATCAATGAAAGGCTGAAGTGTATCCATGTGCGGTTCTAAATATCGTTCGTATTTGCGCCAACGAGCCAGGGCATAGGTATAAAGAGGCTGGGTCACCTGCCGTGCACTTGCTGTTCTGACGTCGCGCGATTGCGCGTGCTAGTGAAACGGGGCCACACGTTCGTCCCACGGTAGGTCCGTAAAGGAATGATGCGGATCTTTGCCGTGGCAAGGGGGTGGGCTAGCGGACGTCTGCGCTGTCTGAGGTGCTGTCGGTTTCGCGCGAGGCTGGCGGCGGCTGCACGGTATCGCCGGCTCCTTCCACCTCGATCAAACGTACGCGTAGGGCTTCAATTTCGGCCATCAGGCTTTCGATAACTTTGGCAGTGGGGTCGGGCAGATCTTTGCGGGTTACGCCGTAAGGTGCGAAGGCGTCTTCCCCGTCGCGCTTGCGTGGCGCGGCTATTTGAGCCGGATTGCCGATCATGGTAGCGCCTTGCGGCACGTCGCGTGTCACCACGGCGTTGGCGCCGATCCGGGCGCAGGACTGGACTGTAACCGGCCCCAATATTTGTGCGCCGGCGCCGATGACCACACGGTCTTTCAATGTTGGATGGCGTTTGCCACCAATGCCGTCGTGAGGAGAAAGCCCGCCGAGGGTGACGCCGTGATACAGGGTGACATCGTCGCCAATCGCGGCGGTCTCCCCTATGACCACGCCGTGCCCATGGTCAATAAACAGCCGCTTCCCGATCTGTGCCGCTGGATGAATTTCGATGCCGCTCAGAAACCGCCCGATTTCGGATACCCATCGCCCCAGCAAATGCTGGTCATACCGCCACAGAAGGTGCCCCAGGCGATGGAACGCCATCGCCCGCACGCCGGGATAGAGCAAGGCAATCTCCATCAGCGAGCGTGCCGCTGGATCGCGCTTTTGGATGGACCGCAATGTATCGACAATGGCGGACATACCGAATCCTTATACAAAACAACAAGTTATAGTGCGGTGACATAGGCCCAAAGACCTCACACTGCAACCCAACCAAGACGGTTTCTAGCACAAAAATAGAAAAAATTTCTATAAACCAAAGATTATTGATTGCATTATAGGAAATAATTCTTCTATGAACCGGTTCTATCAGCCAATCAATCTACCAAAGGACGCACACCATGGACCCCATCGACCGCAAAATCCTGACCCTTTTGCAGACTGACGCGTCCCTTTCCATCGCCGACATTGCTGATAAAGTTGGGCTCTCCCAAACGCCCTGCTGGAAGCGTATCCAGAAGATGGAGGCATCCGGCGTAATCAGGGGCCGGGTCGCGCTGTTGAGCGGCAAGAAGCTGAACCTGGGCCTGACAGTGTTCGTGCAGTTGCGCACCCAGCAGCACGATGATGTTTGGCTCGCTAAGTTTTCCCGTGCCGTCAAAGAAATGCCTGAAGTGGTCGAGGTCTACCGTATGGCCGGCGATATCGATTATCTGTTGCGCGTGGTTGTGCGTGACACTGATGCCTACGATCGTTTCTACAAAACCCTCATCAAGAAGGTACCGCTGCACGACGTATCATCGTCCTTTGCCATGGAAGAAATTAAATACACTACGGCACTGCCCATTGAGGAGAGCCGCGCGGCTTAGGTTAGAACTTAAGCCACCGCGTATACTTTACGCCCTACTTCACACTTAGCGGCGCCGGTTGACCCTCGGGAATAATAGTCTGGAACGGCGCATCACCGCGGCTCTTGCGCCAGTCGGCTTTCACCCGTTCCATAAATTCCGGATCGGTGTAGAGGTCGATGGCCGTCGCTGCCATGGTCTTGGCCGCAGTAACTAGCGCTTTGGTGCCGATGGTCGTGCCGGTGGCTGCCACCACGGGCCAGGAGTGTGTCGGCAGGCCGTAGCCGTAAGAGGCCACGCCCAATCCGCCCACGGGCACATACCAAGAGATATCCCCCACGTCAGTCGAAGCCTGCGCCGGTGTCGCCACCTCGGGCAGCGGCTCGATGATGGTGGAGAGTGCTGGGGTTTCATCGGTGATGGTGCGGCCGAACGGGTCTTGGAATTCCATTTGGGTCGTGCGGGCAAAGGCCACTTCGGTTTTTTCCCAACGCGGTGCACCAATGGCGGTGAGGTTTTTGTGGGTCTGTTCCGAGAGCGTACGCACGGTAATCATCTCGTGCAGTTCCGACTGCACTTCCACTTCTTCCAGCTCCGTGCGGCTCATCTTGGCCGCCGCTTTGGCGATTTCGGTGATCCACTCGTAGTAACCCACCACGTCGGTGAACGTATCGGCGCGGATGTAATACCAAACCTCCGCTTCCGGTGGCACCACATTGGGTTGGCCGCCGCCCTTGGTAATGACGTAGTGAATACGCGCGTCGGGTTTGATGTGTTCGCGCATGAAGTTGACGCCAATATTCATCAGTTCAACACCGTCTAAGGCCGAACGGCCTGACCACGGCATGGCCGAGGCGTGCGCCGCAGAGCCACGGAACTTGAACTTCACATTGGCGATGGCTTTGGTGTTGCCGTATGAGGCGCGGTTACGGTCGCTGGGGTGCCAGTTCAAAATTACGTCGTCGTCTTTGAAGTAGCCGGCGCGCAGCATGTAGACTTTGCCGATGCCGGTTTCTTCCGCCGGTGTGCCGTAGAGCTTGATGGTGCCCTCAATCCCGCCTGCTGCAATCATCTCTTTAATCGCCATGGCCGCACCGGTAGAGCCAACCCCAAACACCGAATGTCCGCAGGCATGACCTGCGGCCGGGTTGGGCCCCACATCGGGGCTGGGTGAAGCGGCTTGGCTGACGCCGGGCAGGGCATCGAACTCGGCTAAGATACCGATGCTGGGCTGGCCTGAGCCGTAGGTCGCCACAAACGCCGTTTTCATTCCGGCCACACCGGCCTCAACTGAAAAGCCATTGTTCGCCAGCAGTCGCTGCAGTTCTTGTGAGGACTTGGTCTCTTCCAGGCTGGTCTCTGCATAGGACCAGATTTTCTGGTTAGCGCTTTCCAAAATGCTCGCCTGGCTATCCAGCCACGACCAGGCCTCCCGCTTCATCTGTTCCACATCTGCGGCCCACGTGGTCGTTGAGGCGGACCACGACAAGGATACCGAAGCCAGCAATCCCAGAGAAAAAGTCCGAGCGTCCATCATGCATTCCTTCGTGAATATGTTTGCGCCAGCTTAGCGCACAAATTTGCCGTCCTTAAGCCAAACCTCATCGTCGATAGTTACGGTGCAATCGGTGAGTAAATCGCGCCAGCGGAAGTAACGCCCGGAGACCGCGCCGCCCAGCTCACCATTGTTGCCGATACCGAGGCGCACGATACCCGCGCCATAGCCGTAGTAGCCGATCCAGGTCTTGGTGACGTCCATGGAGAGTAGTGGGTTAAAACCAAGCGCGAACTCACGGAACCATTTGGCATCGTCCGGCGCGTTGTCGATCTCGGCGCGCAGGTGTTCTTCGCCTTCATCGGCCCGCACACCCACAATGCGTCCGTCCTCATAGATAGCTGTTGCATTGCGCACGCTGTGGCCGTTCCAAGCGGAGTAGGGATAGACCACTTGCCCTTGTACAGTATTTTCAATGGGGGCCACGCGCACGGCACCACCAGGAATTTCTACTTCCCGGTCGAGGAAGGGCGCACCCTGTCTCATGCGAGCAGCAGAGGCATCTCCGTTTTGCTGAATGATGTCACGGTTGCCGACTTTAAATCGTATGTCCGTCCCAGCTGGTGAGGTCACGCGCACCTCGCCATTACGCAAAGCGGCAATGAATCGATCTTGATGTGTGTCCAAAGCGTCCAGGTCGGTATTGAGCACGGCGTTCTGATAGACGATATCGATGTTCTGCATGGGCGGAGCCGGGTGACCAGGCAGCACATTCACACCTGTGAGCCCCGTCACATTGCCCGACGGGCTGTATTGGTCGGTCCAGTGAAAGTGGATGGTGCGGCGCGGCCCTTTCTTCTCCTGCAGCAGAATTTGCAGCGCTTTATAGGCTGGGAGGGCCGGGTTGGCACCGGGCATCATCACTGCCGCGTCGATGTCTTCCAGCATCTCCACATAGGCTGCCGTCGCGTCGGCAAAGCCTTTGCGTATGACGCTTTCTTCCCAGTCAGCCGGGTAGGGCGGGTCGAGTACATCGATGACGCCCATGTCGATGGCGCCTGCCTGTATCACCGCATAGCGGAAGTGGGGCACGAAGTCTTCAAACATACCGGGCTGAGCCAAAGCCATCACCTTTTCGCCGGGCTCCAATTGTAGTTGATCCACAATGCGTTCCGCCAACGCTTTGTAATCCATGGTGCGCTGGGGCAGTTGGGCGTGGGCCGTGGCCCAATACCCAACACAGGCGTACATCACAAACAGTATCAAAACTCTCATGGTCATTATTTCTTCGTCCAATTCTGCGGATCGTTGCTATCACCCGACCCGTCATAGACTGAAGCCGCCGGATAGGGGAATAAGGTCCGCCCGGCGACAACGTTCTCTGGGTCTAACGGATGCGTATTGTAATTGAACGGCGACGCTGTCGTGCGGAACGCTTCCAGACTCTCCGGCGCCTCACCGTCTTCAACCCAACCTTCTATTGCGTCTAGAAAATCCGCCGTATCGACGCCGCTGCCGCCACGGCAATGGGTCATGCCCGGGAACATGAACAAGCGCAGAAAATTGGGTAGAGCGTCTTCACCAAAAGCGTCCGCCTGGCTGCGGTAAAAGAAAAGGGAAGATGCAGGCGTGGCGTCCGTATCCGACCATCCGTGGTAGAGCAAAATCTTGCCGCCGCCGTTTACATAACGTCCCAGCTTTTTGCCGTTCGGACCAAAGTCCAGCAAGCCGCCAACCGGGCTGCCTGTCGCGCCATGTTTGGCGTAATCAAAGTCGGCGAGGGTGGCGTCCGGACCGATTTTGCGTTCAACCGTGAACTGCGCACTGCCGGCCCGGCGCGGTGGGCGGCCATTGGCGCCGAGGAAGCCAGCAATCCAATCCAGCTCCGTCCCTTTGGCATAGCCCATGGGGTAGAACCGCGTGCCGTCATCGCGCCGCGCGCCGCTGTATACTTTTTGAGCGGTGGCAATCTGTTCGTCCGTCAAACAGTCATCCGTTGCGGGTCCCTCACAGCGCAGACGGGAGGGGTTGAATGCACAAGCGCCGGGGTTACCAATTACGCCGTCTTCTAAACCGTCATCCATATCGCAGGCACCGATGACCGCATGGGCCAGCAGGCTGAGAGCAGTCTCTGTGAAGATGTTGCTGCCATCGGGCCAGAAGGTGGAGGCATAGGCGAACACGTTATGGGGCGTGACCATCTGGGCGGCTGGGGCGCCGGCAATAATCCCGTCGTAGTCATCGGGATACATCAGAGCTTCGGTTAAACCCTGGCGTCCCCCGGTGGAGCAGCCACGGAAGTAGGCATGGTCCTGTGGTTGGCCATAGCCGGCGGCGATGACTGCTTTTGTTAAAAGCGTGGCGCGGTGCGTCGCGCGGTGTTGCCACTCCACCACAAGGTCTTGATCTGTCGTCCAGGCGCGGGCGTCTTCTCCCGGGGCAAGTTGGTGACCCATGTCGGTGGTAGCCACGACATAGCGGCGGGCCAGAGCATCGGCGCCTTGCTCCGTGCGGATAAGGCCGCAGAGGCCGCCACATCCCGTAAACAGGAGGCGGCCATTCCAATCCGATAGGGGCAGTTGGATTTCCACGCCGGTGTACGGCGCGATGGTAGCCAGGATATGGCAGTGGGGAACGGTCCCTCGGTTGACAACATTGGCTGTCGTCACCGTCACCATGGTGCCAACCGCTGGGGTGAAATTTTGTCCCGCGAGAGCCGTGCAAGCCGAATCACTAAGAGTACCTGAAGCGGCGTTGGCGGCAGGGCAAATTACGGCCTGGCCCAAGGCAACGAGCAAAAAAGCCTGCAGAAGTCTCATGACGGCGTCCCTCGATTATTGATCTCAATCGTCTCAGTCTATGATAGGTGAACTCAATCCCCCTGTCTGAGGCTTGTTCGCCAAGGTTCATGTAACGCGCGTTCTCATAAGTTTATGCGTTTTGTTTCCGCTGTCTGGACTGGCCGATACCGTGCTGGTTGCCGGCTCAAACCGGGGCATCGGTTTTGAACTGGCCAAGCAGTTTTCTGAACAGGGCTGGGATGTCATCGCTACCAGCCGTTCACCGGACGATGACACGGCGTTGCAGGCTCTGGCTGTGGGCAACGAAAATATTGCGATCGAGCACCTCGACCTCACCGATCATCCCGCCATCGACGCCCTGGTAGACAAACTGTCCGGCACACCCATCGATATCTTGCTCAACAACCGCCCTTAAACGCCCGCCAGTTTTCCCTTGAGCAGCGCGGTCTTAGGCGCAAGAGGTGTGCAGACCTTGTGACCTCTTATGGCCGCTGGCCAATAGAAACTATGACTGTTCCCATAAGGCCTCTGAATAACTCGCGCGGATACGGACCTATATCGTCCGCCGCCTTAGTCTAGAGAAAACGCAACAATCGCATCGTCCAATTTGGTGCCAGCCAGGCTATTCCCCCCAGCAGCGATAACCAGAAATTGTTTGCCATCCACTTCGTAGGTCATGGGGGTAGCCATGCCCGGTGCGGGCAGTGACTCAGACCACAAAACCTCGCCGGTGTTGATGTCGAAGGCGCGAATGCGGCTGTCCATGGTTCCAGCCATGAACACAAGGTCGCTGGCGGTAACAATCATGCCGCCTATGTTCGGCGATCCCCAGGATTCCGGTGTGGTCAATAAGCCCATGGGGCCAAAAGAGACGGTACCCAGCGGTACCTGCCAATTGGTTTTCCCCGTGTTGAGGTCGATGGACGTCATCGTGCCCCAGGGCGGCGGGGTGCACGGTATGCCCCAGGGCGACAGAAACGGTTGCTCGCCGCTCATGCTGTAGGGCGCGCCATTCATGGGCTGATCAAGAAAACTGGTCATGTCCATGTTCGGCGGTAAAACTTCATCGGGATTGGCCTTGGGGGCCAAGCGGACCATGGTTGCGATGTTTTGGCTTTTGACGATGAGTGTGGAGGTGCGCGGATCAATTGCCACACCGCCCCAGTTGCCCCCGCCCAGCGCTGAAGGATACATCACCGAACCTTGTATGCTGGCCGGTGTGAACAGGCCGTCGTAGCGGGCGCTGTTAAACATTTTCCGGCATTGGCCCCGGTCCCAGAAGGTCAGGCCCCACATGGCTTCTTCGTCCAAGTCCTGGGAGGCAAACGGCGCGGGCAAAACCGATGCCGGCTGTGTCGGCGAGGTCCATTCACCAGGGATGTCGGATTTGGCCACCGGGCGTTCTTCCACCGGGAACATTGGTTCACCGGTGTCCCGGTTCAGCACGTAGGTGAATCCCATTTTGGTGATCTGCACCACAGCCGGAATGGTTACGCCGTCGCGGATAACCTCTGTCAATGTGGGCTGGGCGGGCAAATCGAAATCATATATGTCGTGATGCACAATCTGAAAATGCCACACCACGCTTCCGGTGCTGCCATCAAGGGCGACGACGGCATTGGCATAGGGAATGGGGTCGGTGCGGGCGCCGCCGTAAAAGTCAGGGCTCGGACTGGAGGTGGGCAGGAAGACGAGATTGCGTTCTGCATCCACGGTCATGGCCGACCACACGTTAGCACCACCGGTGGCTTCGCGCAGATGCTCAGGAATAGGATTGAACGACCACATCTCTTCGCCGCTGCGCACATCAAAGGCGCGAATGATGCCATCGGCACTTTCCGCGGAAACGTTATCGATCACCGACCCACCGACGATGACCATGTCGTTCAGGATGGCCGATGGTGACATCAAAGCAGGTGCCCGGTGTCCGCCGTTGTCGAGCATATTCAAATCAACGTAACCACCTGTGCCGGAATCTTTGCCGAAGTCTGTACACGGTGCACCTGTATCGCCATCAACGGCAAACAGCCGTCCAAACACATCACCCTTAAACACGCGCGTTGTGCATGTGTCGCTCGCATCTTCACCAGTCCAAACCGCAAGTCCCCGGCAGTTGGCGGAAAAGGCCTTGCCGATTTCGAAATGATCGTGCGGATCGAAGGTCCAAACCTCTTCGCCGGTGGACGGATTGAGAGCAATGATGCGGTTGAGCGGGGTGCAGTAATATAGCAGCCCATTGGCATGCAGCGGCGTCACCTCGTAAGAGGTCTGCCCCGTCGGTGCGTCGGGCGCGGTCGCTACATCGCCGCTTTCATGCACCCAGGCCACTTTCAGCCGTGAGACCGTATCTCCGTTGATTTGTCTTAGGGCAGAGAACCGTCCGCCCCCGGGAACGCCGCCGTAGGACTCCCAGGTGGAATTGGTTGCTGCGTCCTGTGCGAGAACGCCATGAGACAACACGGACACCAGAACGCATGAAAAAACGGATCTCAACATAACGATTATTCCTATTTTACCCCGGCACACGGTTTTTGCGGCGCAGGGGGCACCTTAACCGGATCGGTTTGATCAGCAAGCGGGGCTTCCTTCTAGTTACTAGAATCTTATATTAGATGGAAAAGGAGAAATACTATGAAAATCTCTGAAGCCTCCCGGCAATCCGGGCTCCCGGCCAAGACCATCCGCTATTACGAAGAGACTGGGCTGATTGCGCCGGCTGCGCGGGCGGAGAACGGCTACAGGGATTATTCGGATATCGACGTCCATAAGATGCGCTTTGTCCGCCACGCTCGCGGGCTCGGCTTTTCAGTGGAAGTCTGCTCACAGTTGCTGTCGCTCTATGAAGACCAGGGCCGCAAGTCGGCCGATGTGAAGGCCATCGCTCAAGAGCATCTCATCGAGGTGGACGCTAAAATCAAAGAGCTGCAGGAACTGCGCTCGACGTTGTCGCATCTGGTCGACCACTGCCACGGTGACAACAAGCCCGACTGCCCGATCCTGGAGGGCATCGCAACCCCGGTCGGGGCAGGCGGAGCGTAGAGAAATCGCGTACCCGGCGAACACAAAAACCTAGGAAGTGATTTGCGCTGACCTGCATCCCATCCCTATCCGTCAGGCATCTATAGAGAGTCTAAAGCGCACAAGCCCGTGGCAGAAACGGGTTACTAAATGGGGGTGGTGGCCGACGGACTGCCCTCTCTTTGTTTGCCACCTATTCGAAAAGCCATGCAATATGAACCGGATAGACCAACTCCTTAATGCAATGACTTTGGTGGCCACCATGGCGGCCGTCAGCCTGATATTGGTGCCCTAGCGGCTAGCGCTACGCGGGCTCGTGTGAAGGCTGGGTCGGCTCCTTCGGGTGTTTTCCCGAGGTCTTCCATGGGGTTGTTCCTCAAGAAACCGGCCCAAGTATTTCTAACGCTGGGTTTTGGCTCGGTTTCCAGAATGTTGTGTCAGTGTTTAAGAGCTATGCGCGTTTGAGCCAAACGCTGCCATATCTCCGCCGCATTCAGAACTTTATCAGCCGCGCCGTGTTGCCAGCTTATCCGACGCAGTTTGGAGTGGCGTGGGTATTCTCATAGGCGCCGCTGCCGCTTGGCTACTGTGGAAAGCCTGGTAGGAAATACGCGACGCCCGCGCCCGTCGATCGGTCACGTAGTGGCAGCGTCTCTGCGTTACCTTCCACCACGGCTTTTTGCGCGCTAACGTAGGGAGCGGCAATCCAGGGGATGCGCTATGGCAGAAGCGACTCACAATGAAGAGAATAGTGTTCGCGATCAGGTTTCTGAAGAGGAATGGAACCTGCGCGTAGATCTTGCGGCGTGTTACCGGCTCTGTGCTCTCTTTGGCTGGAATGATTATATCTTTACGCACATTTCAGTGCGCTTGCCGGGCAATGAACGCCACTATTTAATAAACCCGTTTGGCCTTTTCTTTGATGAGATAACTGCTTCCAACCTGGTCAAAATAGACCAAGACGGTGAGGTGCTGCTCGACGAAACAGGGTTGGGTTACAACATCGGTGGTTACGTCATTCATGGTGCTGTCCACGCAGCGCGCGATGATGCGCACTGTGTCATGCATCTTCACACCAGCGAAGGTGTTGCTGTATCTTGCCAAAAGGGCGGTCTCCTGCCGCTCAATCAGGATTCTTTAGCGTTAGTTCCAGATGTGGCTTATCACGACTTCGAAGGCATCGCCCTCGACACCGATGAAAGAGAACGGCTGGTCGAGCATGCAGGCGACAAAAACAACATCATACTGAGAAACCATGGCCTCCTGACGCTCGGCCCATCTGTCGCAGCGGCGTTCTCACGCATGTACGCCTTGCAAAAAGCCTGCACCATTCAAGTTATGGCTCTGGCCGGCGGGGTTGAGCTTAATATTCCATCTCAGGACGTGCAGGATAAAGTGCGCCAACAGGTTGTAGGCCGCCACCGCCCAAAGAGTGTGACAGGCGGCCCCGGCAACAAAGTTCCGGTGCCCCAACTGGCCTGGCAAGGGTTCTTACGGAAGCTTGATAAACTCGATTCCAGTTATCAGAACTAGGTCTTCAATCATCCACGCAAATTAGCGACTGTATATCCCTCATCGCAATATGGGAGCATCAGGTTGCAAAGAGCGGAATCAAACGTCTTATCACCCTTCTCCGTTGCCGCGCGGGCTTCACTGAAGTTTAGAGCCTGTGTGACGTTCAGGTTCGTGCGTTTTTCAATTGAGTCGCTCACTAGATCATTAAAGAACTTCGAGTCCGCAACAACCAACGCGTTTCCTGTTTGCACCATAAGTCTTTCTCTCAAGTTCAAATGTCATGGACACCTAATGATTTGACGAAAGTACTAGGGTGCCGTGCCCTGAGTGGCAAACAGGCATCGGTATTAGGCCTAAAGTATTAGGCTAAAACATGGCGCTAAGGCTCATGTTGAGGCCGATATGGAGGCAAATCTAGCTCTTTTGGCCGGGCGGCCCTGCGCCGGGGGCCGGCGGGCCGCCGATAAATGACGCAGGGTCAGCACCAGCTGGCGCTAGTCCTTTTACTTTGGAATAGAGCTTTTCCTCTGTGGCGAGGCTCTCGGGCGTTACACCCGCCACTTTATCCCAGGTCGATTCGTCGAAAACTTCTTCCTGCAGGGTCAGGGTCGAGTGCTGAGCAGATAGGAGAATCTTGAAATAGACCTCCATAAACGCGCTAACAGCAGTCTTAAATGCTGCCCAGCCATCATCGCTGGAGGATTCGTACACGGCCGACGCCTTCACCAGGTCTTCTAGGGCGTCACGGCTCCGCGCCAGACGCATATTTAGATTCTCGAGTATGTCGGTGTGCTCGTCTCCATTTGTTACATGCGGAATAAGAAAATCATGAATGCGTTGATCCTGGTCATGAAGCCGGTCCATGGACGCTTTGATGTAGTCCACACAGGCGACGAAGAAGGTAACCGGCACATCTTTGCTCTCTTCTATTTGTTTTACACCCGCGTCGAACGATTTGCGTATCTGAGAGAGGCGCATCCGCTCGCGCGACGTTTGTAGCCGAGGCTCATAGGTGTTTGAGGCGTGGCTCATGAGATGCGGTCTTCCTTCATCCGTTGTGAGTAGGGCCAAAACCCCGTTTCCAGGATTATGACTCAACCCGTGCTGATTGCCGAGACACTTGGTGGCGGTCTAGCTGCACTTGGAGAACCCGCAACTGGTGCAAGAATCACAGCCTTCCTGGCGCAGGAGAGAAAAGGCTCCGCACTTTGGGCAGGCCCGGAGCCGTGCATCACGGGTTTGGGTTTCCAATCTGACGACGTTATCGGTCTCTGTTGTGCTGCTGGCCGTGTCCGAGCCCGTTGGCACTTCGAGAAAGCCAACCTCAATCATATGCTTTTCAATAACCTCGCCGATCGCCGCTAAGAGGCTTGGTATATAGCGGCCATTCATCCACTGCCCGCCTCTTGGGTCAAACACGGCCTTCAGCTCTTCGACCACGAAAGCAACGTCACCACCGCGCCGGAAAACCGCCGAAATCATTCGCGTCAGTGCAACGGTCCAGGCGTAGTGCTCCATGTTTTTCGAATTGATAAAGACTTCAAAGGGATGTCGCTGTTTTCGTCCATTTTCACCTTCAACTTCGATGTCATTGACGGTGATGTATATGGCATGGTCGCTTTCGGGCCACCGTAGCTTGTAGGTTTTTCCAGGAACGGCATTTGGACGCTCCATGGGCTCGCTCGTATCGTGATGCGTGTTTGCTGTCTTGGCTCGGCTGTTATGAACTTCTAGAACAGCGCCCCGTACATCAGAGGGCCGGTATGTGGTGCACCCCTTGCATCCGCTGTCATAAGCTTTGATGTATACATCGGCAAAATCTTCGAAGGCAAAATCGACTGGTATGTTGATGGTTTTCGAAATAGCGCTGTCAATATTGTTTTGAACGGTTGCTTGCATCCTCAGGTGTGCGTCTGGTGATAGCGATTGTGCATCGACAAAGTAGTCAGGAAGAGAGGCGTCCTCTCCCTTCATTGTCTTGTAAAGCCGGAACGCATAATCACTGACGTCGCTGGCTTTGCGGCTGCCGTCAGGCTGCGTTACATGGCGCGTATAGGTAAAGCTGAATACCGGCTCGATTCCTGATGAAACATTACCAGCTAGTAGAGAAATGGTGCCGGTTGGCGCAATGGATGTCAGCAGTGCGTTGCGGATGCCATGAATAGCAATGCTGTCCTGAATATCTTTGGGGAGCGCCTGAATTGTGGGGCTGGCGAGATAAGCATCTTTATCAAATAACGGAAATGCACCTTTCTCTTGTGCCAAAGTCACTGACGCCCGGTACGCCGCGTTCGCGATCAAGGTCGTCCATTGGTTTGCCGCCGCGGCCGCCTCATCTGATCCATACGTCAAGCCGCACAGAATAAGCGCATCCGCAAGGCCTGTAATTCCCAAGCCAATCCGGCGCTTCGTTTCTGCTTCCTGCCGCTGTTCGTCGATTGGGTACCGCGAGACATCAACGACATTGTCGAGCATCCGCACGGCTGTTTTGACCAGTTCAATAAGGCCGGCCTCGTCCAGGCGCGCTTCTGAAGTGAAAGGATCGATCACAATCCGCGCCAGGTTTATTGAACCCAACAAACAGGTGCCGTAGGGCGGCAGGGGCTGTTCGCCACAAGGGTTGGTCGCCGCTATATTTTCGCAATAGGCTAGATTGTTCCGCGCATTGATACGGTCGATAAAGATAATGCCTGGTTCGGCATGGTCGTAGGTGCCACGCATAATGGTATTCCAAAGCGTGCGTGCCTGAACAGTCTTATAGACTGTGCCCTCGAAAGTCAGATCCCAGTCTGTATCGTCTTTCACGGCCTCCATGAAGGCGTCTGTCGCCAATACGGAAAGATTGAAATTAGTGAGCCGTCCTTCTGTCTGTTTTGCTGCAATGAAGTTTTCGATGTCCGGGTGATCGCACCGCAGTGTTGCCATCATAGCGCCCCGCCTGGAGCCCGCACTCATCACCGTGCGGCACATAGCGTCCCACACTTCCATGAACGATAAAGGACCCGACGCATCGGCACCCACACCCTTCACCGGCGAACCCTTAGGCCGCAGGGTGGAGAAGTCATAACCGATTCCGCCGCCCTGCTGCATGGTCAGGGCCGCCTCCTTGAGGTTCTCGAAAATGGACGCCATGTCGTCCTCGATAGCACCCATGACGAAGCAATTATGCAAAGTGACGGTCCGTCCGGCGCCAGCACCGGCTAAAATGCGTCCCGCTGGAAGAAAGCGGTAGTCCACGAGCGCTTGATAAAAAACAGGCTCCCATCGATTCGGTTCCGATTCGACGGACGCGAGGGCGTGAGCTACCCGTTGCCAGGTATCCTCGATGGTTTTGTCCACAAATTGGTCATCTGGCGCTTTAAGCCGGTATTTCATATCCCAGATTTCGTGGGCAATGTCTGTGGGGTCGACCAAGGCTAGTGTTCCTGTTTAATGAGAGCCTAAAAAACGGGGGCGCACAATAGGCCCCTTTGCAAGAAAAGTCGCTTAAAACAGGGCCTTTCAACAGGCAGCGCCAGGCAGGTTCGCGATAGGCAAGCGCTGCTTGGAGTTGGTTTATGAGAAGGCCGCCCTGTCTTCGCCAAAGGGATGTAACCAATTGATAACAAAACCGAATTGAGCTAACCAGGCGGAAATGTTAGCAGGCAGGGCAACACATCCACAGGTTTATCCACAGACTGACTGACTAATTAATTATGCTACTCTGGTTTAGCGATTATCGGTTGGAGCGGAACCGGGGACGGGTAAGTCAGCGGCTGCGGTCTCAATCGATGTGCGCAAGGCCAAGAGGAACGCGTTGCGGTCCAAGCCGCGCTCAATCGGTGGCAGAAACTCGAATATGATTGGTCCGGGGATCTTTGCGAGGCGGTTCTTGCCCCAAAAATAGCCGGTATTCAGGGCCATTGGTACCAATGGGGCATCGCAATGGCGATACAGGGCAACGATGCCAGGTTTGTAGTCTTGCCGCTCTCCGGGAGGGGTCCGAGTCCCCTCTGGGAATATCAGCACTGTTTCGCCATCTGAGATGGCCTTGTCGGCAGCGCGGAGGACATGCCGCATGGCGCTGGCGCCGGCGCCGCGATCAATGGCGATCAGCCCGCCCCGCCGAATGTACCATCCAACCAAAGGTATGTATTGCAAAGCGTCTTTGAGGACAAATACTGGGCGCTTGAACAATAGAAACAGCATGTAAGTTTCAAATGCCGATTGGTGTTGCGCCGCAATGATGGAGGGCCCGAGGTTTAGGTGCTCCTTCCCTTGTATTTCGAATCGAATACCAATGATCCACCGGGCCATCAAGGCTACTCCGTGTGCCCAAAACCGAATGACCCACAGCGCACCGCCCCTTGAGACCAAACTCGGTAAGCCCAAAACAGCCACCGCCAATGTCCAGGGTAGGAAACAGATCAGATATATAAAGGACCGGATGTAAATCATAGCGTCACCGGTCGACGCGCGTCATCCCGCGACTGCCCAAAAATATCGGAAAGCCAAATCCTCAAACCGGAGAAAAGGTATTTTGTGTATTCGCTGGCGATCAAACTTGCTGTGCCGGGGTACCGCCACCAGTCAGATTTGACGTGTTTGGGAAAAACAGGGTGTGGAATGATGAGGGTTGCAGGCATGGCGCGCTTTAGTTCGCGCATGCTTCGTGGCATGTGATAGGCGGCTGTCACAAGACGAATGGACGCGATATTTTGTCGTGCAACCCATTGAGCCGTTTCCTGCGCATTCCCGGGCGTGTCCTCTGCTTCGGACCCAAGTGTAATTTTAGCTGCTAAAGATTCGCGATCCCGCAAGTCTGGGGCGGTGAGATCTATAGGTCTAACGGGCCCACCTACTCCGGAAATAAAGAGTCGTTCGCCAAAACCTTGTGCGAGTAACGATACACCAGTGGTAATGCGCTCGCTTCCCCCCGTCAGCACAACAATAGCATCGGTATGAGAGGAAACGTTTTCGATATTTGTAGGTACCAGCCGCGCAAATTGAATGAAGCCGAATGACCAGCTAAGCGCTACTAAGGCAACCAAAGTGGCAGCTATTTTTGGGAAAGGGCGGCTTAAATCTGACATACTCACATCATAGTACGTAGCGTACCAAGAACTGTAATGTAAGCCGTTACCATAGCCAGTAAAGCCGCCAGGATCCCAATAAATGGAAGCGTTAGCCAAAACGAAAGCCCAAGCGACACATCTGGCAGAAACCCACTTTCCACATTTTGGGCTAACCAACGAATTAAGAGTAGAGTGACTGTGCCTGAGGCAAACCCACCAATGCTGCCCTTAAAAGCTGCGAGAAACGTACGTTTAGCGAATTGTGTCGCAACGTACATATCTTGCGCTCCGATGAAATGAAATACAGCGATGATGTCTTTGAATTCAGCGAGGCTTGCGCGCGTTGCATAAACCACCGTCAGTGCCAGCGCTATCGCTACTACACAAGCAACACAAAGAGCCAAAAGGCGGAAACCTTCAGTCAGTTCGATCAAATGGCCAAACCAACGCCGATGATCATCTACAACTGCATTAGGAACGACCTCCGCAATCGCGGTGCGTAATTTCTCTACGGTTTGTGGTGCTTCGTCGGTCAACGTGACGTCGATAAGGGTCGGCAATGGGATGTCGCTATCGCCGATATCGTCTCCTAGCCACGGTGCGAGGAGGTTATTTAATTCTGATTTTGACAGAACAGTGACTGAGTCAACAATTTGAGTTGCGTTAAGTGCTCTCACAACTCTCTCTATTTGTGCGGTGGTCTCACTTAGGCTCGTTTCAGAAGCGGCGGATGGGATTTGAACCGTTAGCGTTCCCGTCATTGACCTGGACCACCCCTGTAGAATGGAGTCAAATGTATTGACACCGCTTACCGCAAGTGTGCCCAAAAAAACCATAATAGCGACCAGCCAGGGAATATAAGCGGTGGCGCTGTCGCCGCCGAGCGGGAGTTCGGATCTGAGATCAATCATCAAGTGCTTTCGACGGCTGCGTTCTGCAGTTAACGGATTGATTGGATTTTGAATTAAGCACTAAGCCTGTTCCTCAAGGCAGCCGTCGGCAAGAGAGAGACGAGGGAAGTCGAAGCGTGAAACCAAGTGCTCGTTGTGGGTGGCAATAATGATGCAAGCTCCGAGCCTATTTAACTCGATAAAGAGCTGCATCAAACGCATCCCAATTTCGTCGTCAACGTTTCCAGTCGGTTCGTCAGCCAAAATAAGTTGAGGACGATTGACTACGGCGCGAGCAATGGCAACACGCTGTTTTTGACCTCCAGACAACACCGCTGGCCTCGTTTCCATTAGGTCTTCTAGTCCAACCCAAGATAGCAACTCGGTCACATTTTCTTTTATTTCTGTTTCCGCAATGCCAGCAATGCGCAAGGGCAAAGCCACATTGTCAAAAGTTGATAAATGATCGAGCAATCGAAAGTCCTGGAAAATAACCCCAAGCTTGCGCCGGATGGCGGGCAGACGGCCGCGGTTGGCAGCTGTGACGTCTGTGCCAAATAATTTCACAGCGCCTAAGCTCGGGCGTTGCGCAAGATAGAGGAGGCTGAGGAGAGACGTCTTTCCGGCACCAGAGGGCCCAGTTAGAAAACGTATAGAGTCGGCGGGTAGAACGAGATTTAGATCCTTTAGGATAAAAGGACCTTGCTCATACCTCAGCGCAACACTATCCAGCTGGACAGCGGGGGCTTCTTCGTCAGGTTTCTCTTTTCGACTCAATGTCACTGAAATAAGCCGCTTGGGTTTTTAGGGGTCCATCACTTAAAAGGTACATAAGGGGAGCTACCCATTACATGCCGTCGGCCAGCCCAGGCAAGCCCTAGGCTGCTGGATCTGGCTATATGGTATACTTTCTCAGCGTCAAACACAGGGTCTTCTATGCGTATAACGTGTCCTAACTGTACTGCCGGGTTCGAAATTCCGACAGAGCTCCTTGGGCGCAAAGGGCGTAGCGTTAAATGCGCGACCTGCGGGCATTCATGGTTTCAAGCGGCCGTTATTGACGAAATTGGCCTAGTAGACGTTCTAGCTGAGCCTGAGTCCGCCAGCATAACCCAAGCGGTCGCTGCGGCGGCAAATGCTGCCATGGAGCAAGGTATTGTGGCAGGGGCGCCGATTGCCCCGCCTCAGGGGGCTGGCGGTTCCGACCAAGGTCAGCAAGGTATTGCTAATGCGCCTCAGGCAATGGATGGAGGTGCTCAATGTGGCCGCGGTGCTGCGCCTCGAGCCGCGGCAGGAGCGGCTAATGCTATGCCTTCAGGTGCACTGCCAGCTGGCGCAGAACCAGGAGCCGCGGGTGGGCCAGGTGCTGCCGGCGAGGAGGCCCGATCCCTTCTCAGTGGCCAGACTGCTGGCCCTGTTGCTCCAGGCGGCCCGGGACCAGAAGGTGGCCCAGGTCAAGCCGGCGGTGATAG
The DNA here is from genome assembly GCA_029243545.1 of Rhodospirillaceae bacterium. Classification (GTDB taxonomy): domain Bacteria; phylum Pseudomonadota; class Alphaproteobacteria; order Rhodospirillales; family Rhodospirillaceae; genus JAQWRV01. The sequence continues at coordinate 45,621 of JAQWRV010000013.1, read as the reverse complement.
CGGAGGTTCCGTTGCAGGGGCTGGTGACGAAGACGGCCTTGATGATGATCAATTAGGAGAAAACGGCGATGATGAATTCGACGAAGAAGACTTAGGAAAACCCACGCCCGACAAGAAAAAGCCAAAGAAACCGTTAGACCCGGCCTACGTTACCGCTGCTGTGATGTTGATCATCGCACTTCTATTTGGGTCAATCTTATTTGTTGCGCGCGCTCAGCTTGCAGAACTATGGCCCGGCATTAAGGGGGGCTATGAGGCGCTATACTTAGATGATGATCAGGCGGAGGGTCTGCGTCTATCTCAGCCACAACCGGCTCGGATTATGCAGGCCGGCGTCCAAACATTAGTGGTTACGGGCTTGGTTACGAATTTGACGGATGGTCTCCAAACGGTACCTAATCTCAAACTCATGTTGATCGACAAAGACGACAACGTGGTGCAAGAAACATCGGCTCCGCCGACCGCCCCAACGATCGATCCTAACTCGACGCAACCCTATCGCATTGAGCTTCAGCTTCAGCTTCCGGTGGAGACAGCGGCGAGCTTGCGTGTCGATTGGGACTGAGGCTGAGAATCTTTCGTATGACCTAAAATTGCTCTAGCAGACGCCGGAGATATTGTCGTTCCTTATTTGACCGAACGCGTTGGCTCGCACGTTTGCGAATTTCTTCCAGTATGGCGCGTGACCTTAGAGACAATCCGCGTGTATCTGGTTCTGAAGGAAGTTCAATGTCCTTACCTTGATCGGGTCCAAGGTTTGGTCCCAAGGCATCCAATGGTTGTCCCGCCTGGCCAGGCATCGGAATTAGACCTGCCAGACCCTGCTCCGCAAGGGCCTGCATAAGCTGTTGTGCGGCGCCCTGCATGCCATTCTGCAAATTTGCCAGCGCTTCTGATTGGGAGCCCGAAGCAGAACGCCAGGCCCCGTCGCCCAGCGCGTCTTCCGCCTCCCGCATGGCCTGCTCAGCGTTGCCCATATCTTCAGAAATGTCTCCAGTCATCTCCGCCATACGCCCCATAAGGTCTTCTAAACGCTGACGTAATTCGCTTTGCTCTCCGGCAGCATTTTTCTGTTGGTTGTCACGGTCTTGCTGGTCCTGCTCCGTTTGTGGAGGCTGCGTCTGGCCTTGCTCTCCTCTGCGGCGCTCACTGGAATTGCGGCGGCGTTGAGGCTCTTGGTTGCGGCTAAGCGCTTGCTGACGTGCTTGCTCGAATGTTTTGTTAAGCATATCGGATTGTTGTTCGGTAATTTCCTTGAGTTCTTCCATCATTTTGCGTGCGGCCTCTACGTCAGGATGATCCATCGGGCTGAGGGCGGTATTGCGAAGCGTTTCCAGCATATTGCGAAGGTTAGCCATCATTTCCTTCGCCGCACTATCGGCACCCATTTCTGAAAGCTGACGAAGTTGCTCGATCACCTGGGCGATATCTTCTGAACCCATGGCCTGCATATCATTTTCGGATCCGCTCATGGGAAATGTTCCGTCGGGCATCTCTTCAGCTAAGGCTTGATAATATTCCATCAAAGCGCGCTGCAGCCGTGAAATAAGACGGCTAATTTCTTCTGTAGATGCGCCGCGCTTAATTGCTTTATTCAACGCATTTTCGGCATCGTTGAGCGCCTGTTCCGCAACGGCAAACGTTCCATCTTCAATGCGTAGCGCTGCACGCCACATGAGATCTATAACGCTATCAAGAACGGATACACTGTCATGCAATTGCAGCCGGTTTTGCGCGGACGCCATAGATAAATGAGCAATGACATCGCCACCGTATGACGTAGGCACCTCCATAAGCCGCCCAAGTGCGCGTGCTGCAATTGGGGCGGTGGAGGGGTCGTTAATCAGATCCTTTCGATATTGGATTATGGTCGCTGCTACAGGGTGTGAAAAGGACCGTTCCGGTAAGAGAAATTGATCTGCTTCACTGATGCCTGTTTGACCCGCAGCATCGCGCGCACTCAGTGTTAGCGTGACAGTTTTTCCAGCCCAGGGATGCGCGCTGAGATCATGAAATGATTGATGCTCAACCGTTTTTGGGGCGAGAGGTGGTACGGACAGCGTAAAGTCTGCACCCCAGTTTTGCGCATAAGACCGTGCTTCTTCCGGCCGATCTATACGTCCACCAACGCTGACGACGCCATAGTCATCTGTTGCTCTGTAATTGAACCGTGACCGATATCGGCCGGTTGCGTCAGGCGTATCGGTAAGCGAAATCAAAGGTGGGTTGTCAGGAATGAAAGCAATAGGCCAGGCCCCTAGAATCTGCCCCGTTTGACGCACTTCGAGAAGATTGCCTTCAGGCAAAACACCTTCATACCTCAAACTGTCATCATCCATGGCCTCGAGATCCATACCCTCGCCATTGGTGCCCAATCGGGTCGTGCGCGCGGTCCCTGTAACGATCGCTAGAACATGAGTTCCTGATGGCACAATAATAGCCTCCGAAACGGGCAAGGCTGCATCTGGGTCTAATAGAACTGGTGGCCTCTGTGTGTATGCAGGGGGGGTCAACCAAACTTTCACGTTGATCGGTCCGCTGGTTCGGGCCAGGCTAGGATTGATCGCGCGGACAAAACGGGGACCAATATCACCCTGGGCCCCAATGACACCGGCTAAGCAAAGCAACACAAGCAAAGACCTAATTGCATAAGGGTCGCGCGCAGCGACAATGGCCGCCGGCCAGGGTGGGGTTAACTGTGCGATCAAGTGTTGCATGCGCAAACGATGCACAAGCCACAAGGTATTTTGGCCAGGGCCGGCTTTATATCCCAGGTTATCTTCCCAAGCCGTAAGCGGCCGGTGACTTACGGTTGACGCCGTTTCTAGTCGATGACGAGACGCCGATACGGACGGCCAGGTAAAGCTAATAAACCCTTGCCGGATGAGGTGAATTAGTCCAGCAGCAAAGCCAAGTAAAATGATGCCGTGCACGGGAACCGGCAGAGCGGGTAGAAAATCAAATAAAGCGACGGCGGCAAAAGTGGCCAGAAGAGTAAGTGGTGCCCAAAGCGCCCGGGTCAGGCGTTCCACGGCTATACTGATGCGGGACAAAAGTAGGCGTCGGTAGATAAGGCGACGAAGTCGCAGAAGGTCACGCCAATCACGAGTCATGCAATAGTGTAGGCCTTAGTCGCCCTAGCATTCAATTGTCAGTGCTGGACTCCAGCCATTCCGGCATGGATTCCAACGCCCAGAGTTCTTCAACTGGTGGCCGCTTGCGTACGATCGCGTATTCACCACCGTCGACCAACACTTCTGGAATCAAAGGCCGGGCATTGTAGTTCGAGGACATCACAGCGCCATATGCCCCGGCTGACATAATTGCGACAAGGTCACCTTCTGTAGCCGGAGGCAGTAGGGTCTCTTGCGCAAACCTGTCACCGGTTTCGCAGATGGGCCCGACAAGATCGTATGTCTGCAGGTCCGTTTCTGGCCTAGGCTCCATCACCGGGCGGATATGGTGATAAGCGTCATACATGGAGGGCCGCAAAAGGTCGTTCATGGCAGCATCAATAATCACAAACGTTTTCGTTTCGCCGCGCTTTACGTACACAACCTCAGAAACAAGAACGCCCGCATTGGCAGCAATTACCCGGCCCGGTTCAAACATGATCGTGCAGCCGAGCCCGCCAACCGTGCGCTTCACGACCTCGCCATATGCAGCAGGGCTTGGCGGCGGATCATTATCACGGCGATAAGGCACGCCAAGACCACCACCCAAATCGATGGTTTGAATTTCAATTCCCGATGCGCGCAAGTCTTCGACCAGGCTGGCAACTTTGGTAAATGCCGCTTCAAAGGGGTCGAGGTCCGTAATTTGAGAGCCGATATGAACGGCGGCGCCTCGTACGTCTATGCCATCCAAACGATCAGCAGTCGCGTACAGTCTGGGCGCGTCATTCCACGCAACACCAAATTTATCTTCTTTGCGTCCGGTTGTGATCTTGTCATGAGTTTTGGCATGTACATCAGGATTAACCCGAAAGGCAACAGGCGCTGTCTTGCCTAGGGACAGGGCTATTTCATTGAGACGCTCAAGCTCAGGTTCCGACTCTATATTGATCTGCCCAATTCCGGACTCCACAGCGAGCCGTAATTCATCAGCCTTTTTACCAACGCCAGAGAAAACGATCTTGCTCGCTGGAATTCCTGCAGCTAAGGCGCGCCCGAGTTCGCCTCCAGAGACGACATCACAGCCCGCACCCATATTGCCCAGCGTTCGCAGCACCGCCAAGTTACCATTGGCCTTTGCAGAAAAGCAGATCAAGGTCTCAAGCCCGTCCATTGCTTCCGCAAAGGCTTCGTAATGGCGTTTCAGAGTTGCCGTCGAATAACAATAAAAAGGTGTGCCAACAGCAGCCGCGATGTCTGGTAGGGGCACGTCTTCAGCGCAAAGAACGCCATCAGTATAATTAAAGTGATTCATAACCGTTGCCGCCGGTGGGTCTATTGGCGTGGATACTGTTTAGGGTACTGGGAGTCTTCAGGCGGTGTTAAAGCGCTTTTCTTTCCGCACGCGGACAATCCGCCGAAGAGGCAGAGGGCGACGGCCAATATGGTGGTCAGCTGTATAAGCGAAAGTATCTTCTGTTGTGTCATGCTTCTGCGCTCTTCAAAAACCGGTCACGCGCCGCTGCGATCTGTGCCCGTACATTGTCAGGGGCCGTCCCGCCATAACTAGACCGGCTGGTGATCGACGCTTCGACGCTCAAAACTTTGAGGGCGTCAGCCGTCAACCGGTCGTCAACAGATTGCAAATCCCCTTCCGTCAGGTTCTCTAACCCGCAGGATTTTTCCTCCGCTGTTTTAACTGCCTGACCGGCGATGTGATGCGCTTCGCGAAAGGGCACGTCCTTTGATTGAACCAGCCAGTCTGCCAGATCCGTTGCAGTGGTATGCCCCGCGCCTGCAGCCGCGCGCATGCGATCCTTGTTGACGGCTATGTCGTCAATCATTCCTGTCATGGCGGCTAGGCATAATTCCAACGTATCGAAGGTAGCAAAGACGGGTTCTTTGTCTTCCTGCATATCTTTGGAATAAGTCAGGGGCAATCCCTTAACCACAATCAATAGCCCCGTAAGAGCGCCAATGATACGGCCTACTTTTCCTCTTACCAGCTCTGCCGCGTCGGGGTTGCGCTTCTGTGGCATCATTGAACTGCCGGTCGAGAATGCGTCAGTAAATGAGACAAAGCCGAACTGCGCGCTGGCCCAGATAACCAACTCTTCAGCGAGACGCGACAGATGAACCGATAAAATTGAGGCGCTTGATAGGAATTCCAACGCGAAGTCACGATCCGAGACAGCGTCCAATGAATTGGCCATCGGTCTGTCGAATTCCAGTTCGGTAGACGTCTGGTCTCGATCTATCGCAAAAGAGGTGCCTGCCATAGCGCCGGCGCCCAGTGGGCTTTCGTTCATCCGTGTTCTAGCGTCGGAAAAGCGGCCCCGATCACGGCCGATCATTTCAACATAGGCGAGCAAATGATGCCCAAACGTAACGGGCTGCGCTGCTTGCAAATGTGTAAAGCCGGGCATCACCGTATCCACATGGGTTTCGGCCTTATCGATCAGCGTGGCCTGAAGGGCCTGCATATGTTCGTCGAGAGAGTCGACGGCAGCCCGTACCCACAGACGAAAATCAGTTGCTACCTGATCATTGCGGGACCGGGCTGTGTGCAACCGGCCCGCCGGCTCACCAATAAGATCAGTCAGCCGTCCTTCGATATTCATGTGGATGTCTTCGAGCGCCCGCTTAAATGCAAAGGTGCCTTCACTGATGCTTTTTTCAATTTTAAGCAGGCCATCCATGATCGCATCGCCATCGGCCTTGGCCAGGAGACCCTGTTTGACAAGCATAGCGCAATGGGCGCGCGAGCCGCGGATATCCTGCTTGGCTAGGCGTTTGTCAAAATCGATGGACGCGTTGATTGCTTCCATTATGTCTGACGGGCCACCGGAAAACCGGCCACCCCATATCCGGCTGGTCATGGGTTACCTCTAGCTTAAACGTACACCTTGCCCGTTTCTCTCGAACCATTGGCGCATGAGCAAAGCGACCGCAATGCTTAGAAAACTGCCAACAATCACATCACTGACAAAGTGAACCGCTGTTATAAACCGGCTCGCGCTGACTGCAAGTGCAACTGCGATGTAGAAGGGCGAGAACCGCGGGGTTAAGAAGCTGAGCGCAATCATGGCCGACCATATCGACTGAGCATGTCCCGAAGGGAAGCTAGCCATTTTCAAAGCGATGCCAAAAGGCTCAAAACCGGAAATATCATCGTTGAACAGGTAGCGCGGACGATATCGCCCAATCGCCAGTTTGAGAAAATTCAATAGAACTGCAGCGGTCAGCATCGACGCGATCATATAACCCCACGCCCGTGCGTGCCGCAGATATCGGAGGGTTTGGTCTGCCTCTGATGTCCGTTTTGCCAGAAACAGGCATGCCGCAAGTCCTACAACAGCTAGGCCATACCAGAAAGCACTGTTTGCAGCTTCGGTAACGAGGCCCATGATCGAGTGAACGGTTCTGCCCAACTGGGTTTCAAAATACCAAGCGAGCGGTTGATCCCATAAGATAATAAACGCCGCGCTGATGCCAGCAACGACAACGGCCCAGTGACCCAGCTTTTTGAGTTCGACGTCATTGGCCACTTTTGAGGTCATGGTGAAGGGCTGCTCGTCCGGCTGCGTATCAAGACCAAAGTCTCTTGCCTGCCTTTGGCGTAATTATATCCATCCAATCGGTCAACAATAACTAATTTGCCGTTGCTCGCGGCAATCATGTTCTCGACCAGCCCTAATTCATCCTGCGCCACTGCTGCGAGTGCTTCGGGGTCAGCGGCTACATGGGCTGCCGCATTACGCCGATTGGTCAGCCAGGTGCCGGTTCCCAGTAAAAATACAGCTGAGGGTTCGTGATACCGTGACAAGGCAATAGGTCCGCCACCCGTGCGTTCGACGGTATCGGCCAGACGCCTACTCAATGACAGGTCAGAAAGGCTAGGCAACAGACCGGCAAAAACCAAACCAAATATAGTTATGGCAACAACAGGTACCAATACTCGCATGTTGCGCTCGGGCGTCCAGGTTAGCGCCGCGGCAGCTATAAGAATTACGGCTATAGCGCTGGCAATAAGACGGGCTCCGCCGTAAGTCCAGGTTGCCCATGCCAGTCCGGTTGCGAGGATGAGACCGCATAAGCCCCAGAGAATCTTGCTCCATCGTGGGATTGAAAAGCCTGCCTTTGCAACCGCGGCAGCAGAGGCCAAGGCCAGTCCGGGAATCGCCGGTAGAATGTAGTGAGGTAGTTTGGTGGGCGCTAATTCAAACATCAACCACGGTGCAATTGCCCATGCGAGAGCGAAGCGAACAGCCGGCTCAGACCTGTGCCGCCACGCTACGAGCAATCCCGGGAAAATTATCAATGAAGCAGGCCAAAGCGTTAGAGGCGAAGCGGCAAGATAACTTCCCGGTGGTGCGCCATGACTTTCTTCACCTCCCACAAGTTTGGGAAGAAAGTCTTTAGACAAAGACTGAAAAATCACATCTTCATTGCCAGCAAGCATTGAACCCACCAGCCAGGGCAGCAGAAAGGCAACGGCAACCGGAATGCCTGCAGTCGGCTGCAGGCCGCCAAGCCAGAGTGCATTTTTGTCGACCAAACTTAAGGACAGCGCTGTTGCGACAACGACGATTGCAATGATGGGGCCCTTAATGAGGAGGCCAAGTCCAATGGCTGACCAAAACAGAAGTACTGTCATAAACGGTGGCGTCTTCTCCGCCGGTGACAAATAAAACTCGAGCAAGGCCAGATGCGCGACAACGACGGTTAGTAAAAGGGTGGCATCAGTTTTTGCCAAATGTGCTTCTGTGACGGTGAGGACTGTGCAAGCCAGGAGCCCGGCTGCCAATAATCCAGTTCGAGAGTCAAAGAGCCGCCGCCCAATTGCAAAGGTGAACAGTACTGCAAGCCAGGCGGATATCACCGATGGCAAACGATAGGCCCATTCAGCCTGTGTGTCTCCTCCGGCGAAGAGCTTTACAGAGGCTACCTGTAGCCAATGAATGCCGATGGGCTTCTTGGTGCGGGGTTCCTCTTGAAATTGGATAGTAACGATATCGTCCGTTTCCAGCATCTGTTTGGATGCCTGCATAAAACGCGCTTCATCGCGATCGGTCGGCGGGACCGCAGACAAGCCTGGTAGAAACAGAGCCGCGCAAAGAAAGGTCAAGACGGCGTAAGGCATTCGACCCTGCGATAACGTCTTATACATCGGCCTGAAACCACGCTCGAAAATGCAAACGACCCCCATTGCAGCGGAGGCCGTTATGCGATTGCAAGCGATTTCCTTGCGCGATGAGTTTGATCACCGCGTCGGTACAGGTTCTTCCCCTGAATAATCATAAAAGCCCTTACCGGCTTTGCGGCCGAGCCATCCAGCTTCGACATATTTGACCAGTAATGGGCAAGGCCGGTATTTTGAGTCGGCGAGACCGTCGTAAAGTACAGTCATGATCGAAAGGCATGTATCCAAGCCAATAAAATCAGCTAATTCTAGGGGCCCCATGGGATGGTTGGCACCCAATTTCATCGCTGTGTCGACGGCTGAGACCGATCCAACGCCTTCGTATAACGTGTAGATCGCCTCGTTAATCATCGGAATAAGAATCCGGTTAACGATGAAGGCGGGAAAATCTTCAGACGATACGGTCTGTTTTCCGAGGTTTTCCGCAACTTTGCGAACCGCGGAGAAAGTCGGCTCAGCCGTTGCAATGCCCCGGATTAACTCCACCAATTTCATCACCGGCACAGGGTTCATGAAGTGAAGACCCATGAACTGCTCGGGTCTGTCGGTCACGGCACCTAGGCGCGTAATTGAAATCGACGATGTATTCGAGCAAAGGAGCGCGTCGTCTTTTAGAACAGGGCAGAGATCAATGAATATCCTGCGCTTAATCTCTTCATTTTCCGTCGCCGCTTCAATTACAAGATCCGAATCAGACAATGAGTCCATTAAGGAGTTTGTTTGAATGCGCGCCATGGCGGCGGCTTTGTCAGCCGCCTTAATGCGGTCGCGACTAACTTGCCGCTCCATGTTCTTGTCGATGCCGGCGACAGCCTTTTTTAATTGCTCTTCGCTGATGTCGAAGACATTCACATCATATCCAGCGAGAGCCGTCACATGAGCAATGCCGCTGCCCATTTGTCCGGCACCTATGATTCCAATTTTCTGAATTTTGTAAGCTGGCTTTGACACGCGGCTTTCGTCGTTTATCGCCGGTGTGGCCCGGCCCCCATCATCATTCATGTAACAATCCTAAGTGCCCGGCGTCCGTTACAGGGCGTCCGTTAATTGAGGGACAACTTCAAATAGATTGCCGACGAGTCCATAATCTGCGATTTGGAAAATCGGCGCTTCTTCGTCTTTGTTAATGGCAACAATGACTTTGCTGTCTTTCATGCCGGCCAAGTGTTGGATGGCGCCTGAAATACCAATGGCAACATAAAGTTCAGGTGCAACAATTTTTCCGGTCTGACCAACTTGATAATCGTTAGGCACGTATCCCGCATCCACGGCAGCGCGTGATGCGCCGACGGCCGCGCCGAGTTTGTCAGCTAAACTCTCGATGATTGCAAAATTGTCGGAACTACCGACGCCGCGGCCACCAGAAATGACGATCTTTGCCGCTGTTAACTCTGGCCGCTCAGACTTAGAGAGTTCCTGACTAACGAAGCTGGATATCCCAGGGTCAGTGGCGGCGGAAATGGCGTCTATTGAAGCTGATCCGCCATCCGCTGCGGCTTTGTCAAACGTCGACCCGCGTACGGTGATGAGTTTTTTCTCATCTTTACTTTGGACTGTTGCCAGCGCGTTGCCGGCGTATATCGGTCGGACAAACGTGTCTTCCGAAACGACGGCTGAAATGTCGGAAATCTGAGCTACATCGATAAGCGCAGATACACGCGGCATCATGTTTTTCCCAAATGTAGTGGCCGGGGCTAAGACGTGCGAATAGTCGCCAGCCAATCCAACCAGCAAGGTCGTAAGAGGTTCGGCGAGTTGGTGCTCATACACCGCGTCATCAGCAATCTTAACGGCCGATACGCCGGTAATTTTGGCCGCCTGGTCGGCAACTGCGGCGCAACCCATTCCAGCGACGAGAACATGAATATCGCCGCCGATTTGAGAGGCAGCCATGACTGTGCTCAACGTTGCGGCTTTAAGTTCGGCGTTGTCATGTTCAGCGATGACAAGACAGGTCATGAGATCACCTTGGCTTCGTTGCGGAGTTTCTCAATAAGTTCAGGCACATCTGCCACTTTGACTCCACCTGCGCGCTTAGGCGGTTCTTCCACTTTAAGGGTGGCGATGCGCGGCGCTGGATCCACACCGAGGTCTTCGGGTGACAGCGTGTCAATTTGTTTTTTCTTCGCCTTCATGATGTTGGGCAAAGAGGCGTAACGAGGCTCATTGAGCCGTAAATCTGTTGTGATTACACAGGGCGTGTTGAGGGCGAGAGTTTCCAGACCGCCATCAATTTCGCGGGTAACGTTGGCTTTTCCATCCGCCAATTCAACCTTCGACGCAAACGTCCCCTGTGGCCAATCTAGAAGGGCGGCCAGCATTTGACCTGTTTGATTGGCATCGTCGTCGATTGCTTGTTTACCCAGAATAACCAGGTCGGGACTTTCCTTATCAACCAACGCTTTGAGCATTTTAGCTACGGCAAGGGGCTGCAGCTCTGTATCTGTCTGAACCAGGATGCCGCGGTCTGCACCCATAGCCAGGGCGGTGCGGATCGTTTCCTGGCACTGCTGGACCCCCATGCTGACCGCAATAATCTCTTCAGCGGTGCCCGCTTCTTTGAGACGCACGGCCTCTTCGACGGCAATTTCGTCGAAGGGATTCATAGACATTTTCACATTGGCGAGTTCGACACCGGAATTGTCCGCTTTGACCCGGACTTTCACGTTGTAGTCGACCACTCGTTTGACGGCGACCAAGACCTTCATGGTTAGGGTTCCGTATTTGTTGGCGAGAAATTCGGACGCGAGGAGCGCTGCTGCTGTGCAATAAAGCCTGAAACACAGCCCGAAACTGCATCAACACCTAATGGTTTGCCCCATGCAAGTCAACGCTAATATGCTGCATTGCAGCACAGTGAAAAATGGCTCAAACCCTTGTGTTCTCTATGGCGAAGCTGAGTTTTTAGCATGGAATCGACGTGTTGGAGTTTCCGTTTAACGGCCACCGCCAGGACGCCATAAGGCATCCCCAGTACCCTTATCGTTGGTGTGCCGGGCCATAACGAAGAGAAGGTCGGACAGGCGGTTGATATATTGCAAGGCAAACCCGCCGACAGTGTCTTGCTCGGCCAGACTAACTATGGCCCTTTCTGCCCGCCGAACGACCGTGCGGGCGTGGTGGAGGTGCGCTGAAGCCGCCGATCCACCAGGCAGGACAAACGAGGTGAGGGGCTCCAGATCCACGTTGAGGCGGTCGATGTCTTGTTCAAGTGCCGTCACTTGATCTGAGGTCATACGGAGATTTGAGCCTTGTTCTTCTTTGTCCTGTTCAGGAACACATAAATCAGCCCCCAAATCGAAGAGGTCGTTTTGCACGCGGCGGAGAATTTCTGCTAGCTGACTGTGCGCTGCACCTCCATTGACTGCCGCAACGGCAAGGCCAATAACGGCATTGGCCTCATCGACTTCCCCATAGGCAGCGACTCGCGGCGCGTGTTTGGCTAGGCGCGTTCCATCACCGAGGCCAGTTTCACCGCTATCGCCGGTTCGGGTATAGATTTTGTTCAGTTTGACCATATTGCCCTTACTATATGCCGATTCTGGCAACCCGTTCACCGGTCGACGGTTTTCCAGTATTGTTAATATTTGTACCGGCAGTGCAAGGCGACCCGAACTTGAACCGACTTGCTCCAACACTTTCACTCTACATTGGCTGGCAATTCATTGTCGCCTTTGTCAGCGTGCTGCTCGTGATTATGGGGCTGATTATGCTCTTTGATCTCATTGAACTGGTCCGCCGCTCGGTTTCGGCCGATGACGTTGGGCTAGGCGTTTTGTTCGGCCTCGCAGCTTTGAAGTTGCCTCATACGCTACAGGACGTGCTGCCGTTTGCAGTCATGATCGGGATGATGTTCGCCCTTTTCCGGCTGGCGCGGAATTCTGAGCTTGTCGTTATCCGCTCTGCGGGCGTTTCCGTATGGCAATTCCTGGCCCCGACGCTTCTCTTGGTCGCGGGCCTTGGTGTTTTTAACCTGACCGTCGTTAACCCCTTTTCGGCTAGTCTCTATCAATCCTATGAACAACTGGAAGAAGAGTTGCTGTTTAAACGGACGAGTGCCTTAAACATCGGGGTCGGGGGCTTGTGGCTGCGTGAGAGCCAAGATGAAATACAAACCGTGGTTCATTCCCACGTGGTCCGCCAGGAAGAGCGAATCTTATTTCTGAGTGGTGTGAGCATTTTTGAAATGGATTTGGCGGATCGCTTTGTGCGGCGACTCGAAGCGCAGGATGGGCAGCTGTTAGATGGTTTCTTCAAGCTTGACCGTGTGTGGGAAAGCGCCCCCGGCACGGAATCTGTTTACCATGAAGAATTATTTCTGCCGACGACGATCACGATTGGACAGGTTCAGGAGAATCTTGCGTCTCCAGAAACAATGTCGTTCTGGGAGTTGCCGCAATACATTCGTTTCTCGGAGCAATCAGGATTCTCCGCCTTGCCACATAAGTTGTATTGGCACTCGTTACTCGCGTCGCCCTTTCTCTTTTGCGCCATGATTCTTGTAGCGTCGGCCTTCTATTTGACGACGAACAATCGTTTGGGCGGTTGGACCAAGCGAGGCCTGGCCGGCCTTGGTGCTGGGTTTATGCTCTATTTCTTCTCCCGGCTCACCTATGCCCTGGGGCTTTCTGCAATCCTGCCTTTGTCTCTCGCTGCATGGGCGCCAACGACGGTGGCGGCACTGCTTGGCCTCACCTATCTGTTTCATCGTGAGGACGGCTAACCGCGTTATGACGGACCTCCGCTCGAACGATTTAAATCACCCTGGCTGGGGCCGCGTAACGCTGTCATTTACATTGGCTGTGACGGTGCTGCGTGTTTTGGTCGTCTATTCGACGCCGCTGCCACTATTTTTTGATGAAGCCCAATACTGGGTATGGGCCCAAGACTTGGCACTCGGATACTATTCCAAGCCTCCCATGATTGCCTGGGCGATCGCGGCGACAACGGCGGTTTGCGGTGACGGGGCCGGTTGCGTGCGACTCAGCGCGCCCCTGTTTCACGGCGCAACCGCGCTCGTTCTATTCTTTCTCTGCCGGCACTTTTATGATGCCCGAACCGGTTTCTGGGCAACAGTCACTTACAGTGTTTTGCCTGGGGTAACGTTGTCCGCCGTTGTCGTGTCAACCGACGTGTTCCTCCTATTCTTCTGGGCGTGCGCTCTGCTCGTATACACGCGGGCTGATCAATCCCGTGACTTGCGGTGGTGGGCTTTGTTGGGCTTGGTTCTCGGGCTGGGCTTGTTGAGCAAGTACGCGATGATTTTCTTCATCGTGTGCCTATTTATTGACGCAGTTTGGCGAAAGTCTGCACCTCCTCTTTTGCGCCGGCCGGGGTTTTGGACGTCACTCGCTGTCGCATCGATCGTTTATCTGCCAAATTTTTATTGGAATTGGGCCAATGACTTTCCGAGTTATCTTCATACGGGGGACAACATTAATCTCGGTTCTGATTTGTTCAATCCCATTTCAGGGCTGGAGTTTCTCGGCAGCCAATTCGGCGTTTTTGGGCCCATACTCTTTGGGTTTCTATTGCTTCTGGTTTGGCGGGATCTTAGACAAAAGTCTAGCCGTACTGCGCTAACCGACGCTCAACGCCGCCTCTATGCGTTTAGTCTGCCCGTCATTGTCATCATCACCGTCGAGGCTCTGTTGTCACGTTCTCACGCGAACTGGGCCGCGGTTTCGTACATAGCGGCCACCATACTTGTTGTCGGTGAGCTGCGGCGTCTCGATAAATCAGTTTGGTTGAAAGCGTCACTGGCTCTTCATGTTTCTATAGCAGTAGCATTTTACAATTTTGACCTTATCGCCCGTGCATTTGATCTTCCAATTACGCCAGGGCTAGATCCCGCACGTCGCCTGCGCGGTTGGGACCGGGCTGGAGATTGGGCAGTGGAAATTCGTCAAGACTACCCAGGTGTGCGTTTGCTTTTCGACGACCGCAAGGTTATGTCAGAAATGCTTTACTATGTGCAGCCTCATCCGCTCGAATCTGTGATGTGGAATCCAAAAGGGCAACGCAACAATAATTTTGAAATGACAACAGATATATCAGGTGCCGCGGGCGAAAATTTTCTGTATCTGATCAAACATGATTGGCCGGGTAGGGCAGGAGACTCCTTCGCTAGTTCCAAACATATTGCGACCTTTCGGTCCCGTGCCTTTACGGGAGATGTTTTAGAATTACGGGCCTATCTGTTGGAAGACTTTCGGGGCTATCAAAAATGATCGCGCGTATAGGCGGGCCTCTGTCTGCGTACTCGTGGTTGGCAGCAATCATATTTGCTGCCCTGTTGTGCGTTTTACCCGCGATCGATATTTGGTTCAGCGGCCTGTTTTTCGCATCTGAACTTGGGGCCTGGATGCCCCGCTCAACGTTGATGCGATTCGCCCGCAGTGGCGTGCCACCGCTTATCATTGGCACCCTTATCGTTGTTGTATTGATATGGGTGGTAGGCTTTTTGAGGCGGCACGTCGTCTGGGGCGTAACTGGACGCAGGACGGCATACTTAATCGTGTCGCTTGCGGTAGGGCCCGGCCTCATCGTTGAGTCTCTCCTCAAGACCCAGTACGGGCGCGTGCGACCCAAGGATACGACTATATTTGGTGGTGAGGATGTCTTTACTGCCGCACTTTGGCCAGCCGATGCTTGTGAACGCAATTGCTCGTTCGTGTCTGGTCATGCTGCTGTGGCGTTCTGGGTGACGGCCTTCGCCTTTCTGCTTCCAAATTCTTACCGCCTCCCCTTTATTCTCGGCGGTCTGGTGCTTGGAGTTCTGATGGGGCTGGCACGCATTGTGGAAGGGGCGCATTTCTTGAGTGATGTTGTTTTTGCCGGACTGATCGTTGTTGGCCTTAATATGTGGCTGGCGCGACGGGTGGGACTCGCCGGTCCGGGTCAAGACATAAACCATGGCTCTTAAAAGCTTGATCGATAAATTGACTGGATAGTCAGATCGCGGAAGCTGGCAACCGGTGGCCGGGCCTTATCCTCGGCTAGTCTCCATGGATGAGGCGGCGCCCTCCGTGCTCAAGAACAAGGGTGGAGTGTTTGCGCGGTGGCACCGGGGTGTGCGGCCGCAGTGGATTTACATCGGTCATACGCCCGACCTATGGGCTGCGTTGTTGGCAGCCCAGGAAGCCTGATGTGGCCCTCTAGGACCGCAATGACGGAGTCTACGTCGCCTGGGCGGATTGTCCGGCAGAAATACGTCCTGCTGTAGTGGTTCATCTCAGGGCGGTGTGCGCACCTGCAATCGAAACGTCGCCTCTCAATGAATCCGGGCCCGTTGATGCAGATACCAAGCCGATGGAGTTTCCGCTGCCCGTAGGCTTAATAATGCGGCAGCCATCGGTGCTTTCATGCTTGGACAATAAGCCACAACAGGTATTCTAGCGGTATGCGCAAATATTACGTCGATGGCCCCATGGGCCAGGTTCATATTCGGGAGCAGGGAGAGGGGCCAGCCCTGGTGCTGTTGCACCAAACGGCATGGTCTTCTCTGCAGTTTAAAAACGCCATGCCGCACCTCGCAGCGCGTGGCATTCGATGTATTGCTGTCGATACACCCGGCTTCGGGATGTCTGACGGCCCGGATACGCCACCCACCGTGACAGACTACGCCGATTCTCTTGCTGCCGTCATCGAGGCGTTGGACCTTGATAGGCCGATGGTGCTCGGGCATCACACCGGTGCATCCATTGCAACTTCATTTGCAGCTGCCTATCCGGGCATGGTCGACAAGCTCTTTTTACATGGGGTTCCAATCTATACCGAGGAAGAGCGGGCGCAGCGTCTTTCTAAACCTCATTACGATCAAACGCCGCGCGAAGATGGTTCTCACATGACCGACCGATGGGGTGTCGCAAACACAGTGTCCGGAAACAAAGCCGCGCCTGAAGCCATTCATTGGTCGCTGGTGCATTTTTTCTGGGCCGGGCCTAACGAATGGTTCGGTCACCACGCCGCGTTTAAGTATGACATTGAGGTCGATTTCAAAGCGCTAGTCACGCCGACAGTGGTGATTTCCAATTCGGGGGACGTTCTCCACAGAAAAATGCCCTATCTGCAAGAGCTTCGGCCCGATTTCACTTACGCCTCCATTGAGGGCGGCACATTTCATATCGTATTTGAAGATGCAGAGCGGTGGGCCGCGCTGGTTGCGGATCACATTCTTGGAGAAAGCGGATGACGATCAAAAGAGGATACGCGGATGGCCCTTTTGGCCAGCTCCATTACGAGGAAGCCGGCGACGGTGTTCCTATGATCTTGCTGCACCAGATGGTTCAGTCAGCGGTTCAATTTCGTCCAGCGCTTCCGCTTCTTGCGAAACAAGGTGTTCGTGCCATTGCTGTCGATTTGCCGGGATATGGAATGTCGGCCACGCCAGACCATGCGCCGGCGACGGATGAATATGCTTCTATTGTTCCTGCTTTGCTGAGCCACTTTGGGTTGGGCAAGGCGGTTGTCTGTGGTCACCACACCGGTGCTTCTATCGCCGTTGCTGTGGCCCATCGCTATCCCGACATCGTTTCGAAACTGATCATCCAGGGTGTGCCGTATTTTAGCGCAGAAGAAATGGCCGAGCACGCAGCCCGCCCACACGGAGCGGAGCCGGTCGTCAACGATGGCAGCCATTTCAACAAAGTTTGGGATAGATACCAGGGTGCTGGTATGGGGGAGTCGTCGACTGACTCAATTCAATGGTCCATTCTATGCTATTTCATGGCAGGAGAAACAGAGTGGCATGGGCACAACGCTGTCTTTAACTACGACATTATGCCCGCCGTCGAGGCCATCAAAGCTCCGACGCTTCTGATCTCGAACACCGGTGACATGCTGAGTCCGCAAGACCAAAACCTAGCTGCGGCGCGCCCTGACTTTGAGTTCAAGAAAATAGACGGCGGCACGTTCCAATATGTCTATGACGATGCCGAGGCCTGGGCCAGCATCGTCGCCGAATATGCAACGCGGTCTTGACCCCATGAAGCCTCGTCGTGGATATGTTGATGGCCCCACGGGCCAGGTGCATTACCGGTCATTTGGTGACGGTATTCCTTTAATTTTGTCACACCAATCTCCTAGTTCGTCGAACATGTTTCATAAGGCCTACCCTCTTCTAGCCGAGGCCGGGATCATGGCCATTGGCGTGGACACGCCGGGCTTCGGCAATTCCGATGTGCCTGACCCAAGGCCGTCCGTCGCTGATTACGCCAGCGCTTTTGGACCGGTGCTAGATCATTTTGGGCTTTCTTCAGCCAGTTTTCTGGGGCACCACACCGGAGCGGCCAACGTCGCGGAATTCGCACATCAGTTTCCTGATCGAGTTGACAAAATAGTGCTCAACGGCCCGCCGGTCTTCAATGCCAAAGAACGGGACAGTAAAGTGGCTATGCCGGGTCCATCCCCCATACAAGCGGACGGCAGTCATTTGAAAATCCGATGGGATGCACGAATGGCCGCCACTGTGGGCTGGAGTGATTTGGACGCCATGCACAATAATGTTTTGCAAACACTCTGGGCCGGCGGCACCTTCTGGTACGGTCATAAAGCGGCGTACGAATACGATATTACTGAGGCTTTCATGGGCCTCCAGATGCCGACTCTGATCCTCACCAATACAGGCGACGATATTTATTTTCTCAGTTGCCGGGCGCGGGATATGCGACCCGACATGGAGTTTGTTGAACTCGAGGGCGGCACTCACGACATTGTCGATGAGCAACCAGAGGTATGGTCCGAGGCGGTTGCCGCATTCATCAAAGATGCGTGAGCACCTGGTTCTTTAAGACTTCTAGTCACGCATTTTGCTTCTTAAGACCACAAGTCTGATAGCCTCAAGGCATGAAAAAAAGGCACGCGCAGGTTTACGCGATTGCGACCGCGTATCAGATCGCCGCGCTTTACTCGGTTTTGAATGAGTCTCTTCTGTATCACCGCATCAAGGTCGAAAACGCGGCCTTGGAGGCGAGGCGGTAATCACTTTCTTTGCCTAGAAATCCAATTCGGATTCATCGCCGGCATCAATAACTTTACGGGCGACGTCATAGCAGAATCCTGCGCGCCCTAAAGCGGCCAGCTCTTTCTTGCGAATGTCGTCGTTAATCTCAGTCCGTCTAAATGGCCCGAAGTGACGCCGCAAGGCAAAAGCCCGGGCGGCTAGAATTTCCGCATCCCCGAACTCAGTTTCCGCTGCGGCTATGGCTGCGTTGATGATCTCCCGGCTAACACCCTTCGCCGCTAAGTAAGCGCGCACCTTGGCCGGGGATTGTCCCCGGCGGACCATCGTTATCGCTTTGCCTTCTGCGTATCGCGTGTCGTCCACGGCGCCCGAGCGCACCAGCGCTTCAACCACTTCTGCAACCCAAGACTTTGCTTCAGCCATGTCGGTCTCATGGTGCATGGCGGCTTTGAACGCGCGGCGCTCAAGCACACGCCTCAGGTTTTGGGCACTGGTTGCGTATCGCTCCAGGTGATAGAGCGCGATATTGCGCAGCCGGTCTTTGGTGACTTTTCGCGGCACCTTTCGAGCTGGCTTCTTGTCTGTGTTATTTGTGCCGGTCTCGTTCATCTGCTGCGCGGGCCTATTGGTCCATCCTTGCAAACATCTTATCTGCAGCCTAAACCAACGCCCATAGAGAGGCACGAGGTGAGTTGTGACTGAGACGACCGAAACGACCGAAACTAGGGCGTTTTCCATTCCCCTGCCGCGCGACGTTGGAGCGGTGAATTGGTTGGGCATGTGGGAGCTCTATATGAAAGAGGTGCGGCGATTCGGAAAAGTTGCAACCCAAACCGTTGGCGCGCCGATGGTGACGACACTCCTCTTTCTGATTATTTTCACATTCGCTTTTGATCGCCCTCCTGTTGCCGGAGTGCCATTTAACGATTTTCTTGTTCCCGGCCTCATCATGATGTCGATCGTTCAGAACGCTTTTGCGAATACGTCATCGTCCATTTTGGTGGCTAAAGTTCAGGGCAATATTGTTGACGTGCTGATGCCGCCGCTAAGCGCTGTCGAACTGACGGTTGCGTGGACTATGGGTGCCGTGAGCCGTGGTCTGATCGTTGGGCTATCGGCTGCGATCGCGATGTCATTTTTTGCTGATATGCATCTGCACAATGCTTTCTTCATCATTTATCACGCCCTGATGGGCGCCATATTTATGGCTTGCCTTGGTATCATTGGTGCGGTGTGGGCCGATAAGTTCGACCACATGGCAGCGGTTACGAATTTTGTGATTACGCCGCTTACCTTTTTATCGGGGACATTTTACACGATCGACCGGCTCCCCGAGGGCCTGCGGTTTATCTGCAACTATAATCCGTTTTTCTACGCCATAGATGGCTTTCGGTATGGCTTTCTGGGTCAGGAGTCGACCCAGACCTATGTTGGTTTAGCGGTGACGGGGCTGACGGCCCTTACAGCGCTGTCGGTGACGTACCTCATGCTCAAGAGCGGCTATAAACTGAAGGCCTAACTGTGGAAAACGGTACTTCCATGCAATTGACATGGGAGGCCATGGGGCGATAATACCCACTAATATTACTCGGGCGGTCTTGCGGCCGCCCGTCTGTTTTTGAGCCATATTGTTGCAATTGAATGTTTTCGACCCCGCGGATGGGATGGTGCGCGGGGCGTTGTTTTTCCAGGTCACACAGCATTGAGGACCCAAGTATGCCTACCCAAGCCGTTATGCCCACTTATGCCCGTACAGACCTCGTTTTCGAGTATGGAGAGGGGGCTTGGCTGGTCACGGACCATGGCCGTAGGTTTCTCGACTTTACCAGCGGTATCGCCGTTAACGCGCTCGGGCATGCGCACCCCCATCTGGTCGCGGCTCTGCAGGAACAGGCTGGGAAATTCTGGCACTGTTCAAACCTGTACCGCATCGATGGCCAGGAACGCCTGGCACAGCGCCTCGTCGAGGCCTCATTTGCTGACACGGTTTTCTTTTGTAATTCTGGTGCCGAAGCCCTGGAGTGTGCCATCAAAACTGCGCGGCGCTATCACCAGGCTGCTGGACGGCCACAAAAATATCGTGTCATCACTGCGGACAATTCGTTTCATGGCCGGACTTTAGCCACGATCGCAGCAGGTGGGCAGGCGAAGCACCTGGATGGTTTTGGTCCCGCGGTTGATGCTTTTGACCATGTGCCGTTTGGGAATCTGAATGAAGCGCGTGTGGCTGTAACCGACGAGACGGCCGCGATTCTTGTCGAGCCTGTGCAGGGTGAAGGCGGGATTTTTGTTGCCGATGATGAATACCTTAAGGGTTTGCGCGCCATGGCCGATGAATTTGGCCTCTTGCTGATTTTTGATGAAGTCCAATGTGGTATGGGCCGGACCGGATCGTTATTCGCATATGAGCACGCTGGTATAACGCCGGACATCATGACGTTGGCCAAAGCACTTGGTGGTGGCTTTCCCGTGGGGGCCTGTCTGGCAACGGCAGAAGCGGCAGAGCACATGGTGCCCGGCACACATGGATCGACCTTTGGGGGTAATCCGTTGGCCATGGCAGCCGCCAACGCCGTTCTCGATGTATTATTTGAAGACGGTTTTCTGGAACAGGTGGGCGGTGCTTCAGAGAGGTTGGTCGCTGGGCTAGAAAAGCTCGTCGCCCAGCATACGGCGGTCTTCGAAGGCGTCCGTGGGCGTGGACTCATGATTGGCCTGAAATGCAAAGTTGCGAATGGAGATCTCGTGGCGCGCCTTCTTGAGGAGGACATGCTAACGGTCGTTGCCGGCGACAATGTCTTGCGGTTGCTGCCTCCGTTGAATGTCGCTGACGCTGAGGTCGACCTTGCGCTCGAGAAACTCGATGTCGCAGCACAGTCAATGGCAGGTTGATATGTCTCGTGACCTCAAGCATTTTCTTGATCTCGATGCGTTTGACAAAGATGTGCTCCGTCAGATTCTAGATTTGGGCCACGCCCTTAAGTCGGGCAATGCCAACGATTACGGCAATGCGCCGTTGGCCGGCAAAACACTGGCCATGATTTTTGAAAAACCGTCTACGCGTACCCGCGTTTCTTTCGAAGTCGGTATGCGTCAACTCGGCGGCGAAGTCGTGATGATGTCGAGTAACGATACGCAACTCGGGCAGGGAGAAACGGTTGCTGATACGGCGCGCGTTCTGTCCCGTTTCGTTGACGCCATTATGGTGCGTACCGATGACCCGGCGAAACTTCAAGAACTGTCCGTTTATGCATCTGTACCAGTCATTAATGGACTGACTGATTTGACGCACCCCTGTCAGATCATGGCCGATATCATGACGTTCGAGCAGCACCGGGGCCCTATCGCTGGAAAAACAATTGCATGGACCGGAGACGGCAATAACGTCTCCAATAGTTTCATTCAGGCAGCGGCTTTGTTTGATTTCTCATTGCGCCTGGCTTGCCCGGACTCACTTCGTCCAAATTCAGACATTCTGAAATGGGCGATTGATGCAGGCGCAGATATAACCGTCACGGACGATCCAACGCTTGCTGTGGAAAATGCAGACTGTGTTGTCACAGATACCTGGGTGTCTATGCACCAGGATCGGGGTGATCGTGTTGACGTGTTGACACCCTACCGTGTGACTGAAGCCCTTATGGGCCATGCAGCAGACGATGCTTTGTTCATGCACTGCTTGCCAGCGCATCGTGGCGAGGAAGTTGTAGATGCCGTTATGGACGGACAGTGGTCCGTTGTCTGGGACGAGTCTGAGAACCGCCTTCATGCTCAGAAGGGCATTCTTCTTTGGAGCCTAGGGTGATCAAGACTGGCGGGCCTGAAAGACCGGGCGTCAGTCAACCGTTCGTATTGTTTGGCGGTGCCGTTCGCGGTCGGCTTATTCGTTTGAATGACGTTGCGGATGTAGCGCTTGGACGGCATGCCTATCCTGACGTGGTCAATCGCATTTTAGGCGAGACTATGGCAGCGGCTGCGGCGCTCGCGGATACACTTAAGTTTGACGGCTCTTTCACTCTGCAGATACAAGGAGACGGCCCTGTCCATACACTTGTGGCCGATATTACCAGTGACCGGGCAATGCGTGGCTGTGCCAAATTTCACGAGGAAGGTGTTGCACGCGCTGTTCAAGTAGACGATACCTCCCTTCCACACCTTCTAGGGCAGGGGCACATTGCATTTACGGTAGATCAGGGGACCGATACAGACCGATACCAGGGAATTATTGAGTTGACAGGAGCTAATATCAGCGACTGCATCCACCAATACTTTCGTCAATCTGAGCAGCTAGAGACTGCCATAAAGGTCGCGGCTTACAAGACAAGCATAGAGGGGTGCGCGGATCGTTGGCAGTCATCTGCAATCATGGTGCAGCGCATGCCTCGTGACGGTGCACAGACGCCTACAGAAGAAGATGATGACGCATGGCGCAGCGCAGTCATTCTTCTCAGCAGCGTCAAGGATAACGAACTCATGAGCGTCACGCTGACGGAGGAAGACTTAATAGCCCGGCTATTCGGAGCTGTGGGCGGGCGTTTACTGGAGTCGCATGCTTTTTCTGCTGGCTGCCGATGTTCACGGGACCGTTCTGCCAAAATACTTGCTTCATTCCCGTTAGATGAAGTCCAATCTATGGTCGTCGACGGAAAAGTCTCGATGACTTGTGAGTTTTGCGAAATTGATTTCGATTTTACAGCAGAAGAATTGGGTGCGCTTGAGCGGCAATACGCACAGCCGCCAGCCTGAGAGGCGTTACCTTAACTTCGGTCTAAACGGTCGAAGACGTGATTATTCGTTTTAACCGCGCCAAAACCCGGGCAGAATTAAGACAAGAACCGTAAACAATTCTAAACGCCCTAGAAGCATCCCAGCTGACAGCAGCCATTTCGCCGTATCGGGGAGGGAGGCATATGTTCCTGCCGGACCTATGATGGGCCCTAAGCCAGGCCCAACATTTGACACGGCGCTTGCAGCGCCAGACATGGCAGTCACGAAATCTAGGCCAAGGGCAGCCAAGGCGATGGCAAGGAGGCAGACCGTCAATGCGTATAGATAAAAGAAGCCCATCACGGATGTGGCGACAGTGTTGTCAACAGGACGCCCGCCGAAATACGGAATGAAGACACCATGAGGCTGTAAGAGCTGGCGTATTTGTACGCGAGCAACCTGAAATAATATTTGGAAGCGAAAGACTTTTATGCCGCAGGTGGTAGAGCCCGCGCATCCACCAACAAACATTAGCATAAACAATATAACGATGACGAAGCCGCCCCATTGGCCGAAATCCGTTGTTGCGTATCCTGTGCCCGTCATGACTGATACCGTGTTAAAGGCAGCGTACCGAAACGCAGAAAGGACCGGGTAGGTTCCGGAAAATGCGAGGTAAATAGTGACGGTAAAAACAAAAACACAGACAGCGCCAACAAACCACTGTACCTGGCTGTCTTGCCACAAGGCGGCCGACCTTCCGCGCAGAATTTGAACATATAAAAGAAACGGAATGCCGCCTACTATCATTCCCGTAGTCGCTATCCAATCGATTGCAGCGCTATCGAAATAGCCGACAGAGGAGTCATGACTTGAATATCCTCCCGTCGCTATGGTGGTCATGGCATGCACTGTGGCATCCAAAACATTCATGCCCGCGATCCAGTACATCAGGGCCCAAATAACTGTAAGCCCGATAAAGACAATCAGGAGAGCCCCGGCGAGTTGAGTCGCCCGGGGTAATATCTTCTCCTGAGCCTCAAAACCCTCGACTTTGAACATCTGCATGCCGCCGACTTTGAGCATGGGCAGAACGGTCAGGGCCATGATGATGATGCCGAGGCCGCCGAGCCACTGAAGGATGCCGCGCCAAAGCAAAACGCCGGGTGGGGCATTATCCAATTCTATGATTACGGTAGCGCCGGTGGTGGTTATGCCGGACATCGCTTCAAAAAAGGCGTCGGTAAAAGAGAGATGTAAATCTGAGATCATGAAAGGCAGAGACGCGAATATCGGCAGAACGATCCAGGAGAGTGTGGTAAGCAAGAAAGCTTGCCGGAGCGTCAAGGTCACGGCTCCGGTGCGCGCCGTCATTACCATTGCGGCGCCGACAAACGCCGTAAAGCCTGCGGCTATGGCAAATGCAGCCCAGTCAGGATTTCCAGCGATGAGGTCAATAACCGAAGGAATTACCATCCCGCCGGATAGAATGACTAACAGTAGACCAATGACTAAGAACACCGGCCGAAAGTCGATTACAATCATATCGGTGAATATCGCTTTGAGTGAATAGCTCCATGGCTGGTCGAGTAAGCCATGACGGCGCAAATCATAAACGAATGTAATCCAACCGCAAAGCAGTGCCTTAGAGCTAGGGACGTGGTTATTGGCTAGTCAGCTCAACCCTTGCCTGTGAAAGCCAAGAACTCCCGGCGCGTTGCTGGGTCGTCGCGGAAGGCACCCAACATTGTGCTTGTCACCATGGTAACGCCGGGTTTGTGAACACCCCGTGTACTCATGCACGCATGGTTGCCCTCGATAACGACAGCGACCCCTTTTGGGGCGAGGACTTTATTAATCGCATTCGCAATTTGTACCGTCATCTTTTCCTGAATCTGAAGACGTTTGGCGTAGGCTTCCACAATGCGGGCAAGCTTTGATATCCCGACAACTCTACTGTTCGGGAGATAAGCAACATGCGCCCGCCCAATGATCGGCACCATGTGATGTTCACAATGTGATTCGTAATCAATGTCCCGAAGCACGACCATCTCGTCATAACCTTCGGTTTCTTCAAATGTGGTGCGAAGAATTGCCTCTGGATCTTGCCAGTACCCTGCAAAAAATTCTTCATAGGAGCGTGCAACGCGATCAGGCGTGTCCAGCAATCCTTCACGATCTGGGTTGTCGCCCGCCCAACGTATAAGAGTCCTGACCGCTTCTTCAGCTTCAGTGCGAGATGGCCGCGACGTTGTGCTTACACTTTCCCGGTGATCGCGTGAAATAATGCTCGGTAAAGGTGGGCGCCCGGAACTCATAGCTATCCCTTTCGGATCACGGCGCCTAGTTTGGCACCTTTAACAATTATTGCTTTATTATTACGGACCGATAGAGGTTTCGGATCAACCCAATTAATTTACAGTGGCTGAATCGTAGGGGCTATCAAGAGAAAAAGCGGGGATTTCCACCTCAAACCGCATTCCTTCTTCGCTCTCCATTTCATAAGACCCGACCATGATGCCTGACGGCGTGGGCAAAGGAGTTCCGCTGGTATACTCGTATGTTTCGCCCGGCTTCAGTGTCGGTTGCTCACCGACGACTCCTGGGCCCTTATGTTCCTGCATACGCCCTAGTTTGTCCGTAATGCGCCAGTGCCGGTTGATCAGCCGAACGGTATGGTCACCACAGTTTTCAATGCACACGCGATAAGCCCAGACGTAGTGTTCTTCGTCTGGCGAGGACTGCTCGTCGAGGTAAAATGGACGCACAGTTATGGAGATATCTTTTGTCGTTTTTTCGTACATGGGTCACATACCGTTACTTTCTTTTCATCATAGCGCAGCTTTTATTGCCCTTCACGTTTGTTGGCACTCACTCTATTGCGGGTCAGGCTTCTTGCTAAGCAACTAATGCTTGCTCAATGTCTGCAATCAAATCGTCGGCCGACTCTAATCCTACAGACAGACGCACAAAACCAGGTTTAATGCCTACATGTTCCTTTTCTTCATCCGTAAGCCGTTGATGGGTTGTGGTTGAGGGATGACAAATTAGACTTTTTGCGTCACCGAGATTATTTGAAATATCGATGACATTGAGGGCATTCAGGAAACGAAATGCTTTCTCTTTACCGTCTTTCAACTCAAACGCGACAACAGTTCCACCCTGTGACATTTGTCGCATCGCAAGTTCATGTTGTGGATGAGATTCAAGTTCGGGGTAAAGCAAACGGCTAATCTCAGGTCTGCCCTCCAAGTATTGGGCAACGCGCCTTGCGTTGGCACAGTGCCGATCCACTCTGAGGGATAGCGTCTCGAGTCCTTTCAAAAGAACCCAGGCATTGAAAGGGCTAAGAGCGGGGCCTGTGTGCCTGATGAACGGCGTCACAACATCTTCTATGAACTCGGATGTACCGAGTACAGCACCACCAAGGCAACGCCCCTGTCCATCAATGTGTTTCGTTGCTGAATAGACAACGACGTCTGCGCCCATTTCTAGGGGCTTCTGCAAAACAGGCGTTGCAAAAACGTTATCAACAACAACCTTAGCTTCAGCCGTGTGCGCCATTTCGCATACCGCTGCCAAATCAATTACTTCCAATCCGGGGTTCGACGGCGATTCCAAAAATACGGCTTGTGTCGGCTTAGACAGTGCTTTCTTCCACTGCGCTAAATCCGTTCCATCAACAAGCTCTGTTTCAATTCCGAATCGCGGTAAAAGGTCTACACAAATGTAGTGGCATGACCCGAATAGAGCGCGTGATGCGACTAGGCGATCACCGGTGCTCAGCCCGCTGGCCAAAGATGCAAAAACGGCGGCCATGCCACTTGCCATGGCACGGCAATCCTCGGCTCCTTCCAAGAGAGCAAGACGGCGTTCAAACATCGCAACTGTCGGATTGCCGAATCGCGAGTATACATAGCGATCGATTTCCTGTTTGAAAGCGCTTTCGGCTTCTTCTGCACTTTTGTAGACGTAACCAGAATTCAGGAAGACGGCTTCACTTGTTTCATCAAACTGGCTTCGTTCGGCAGCTCCTCGAACTGCCTGTGTTTCTGGGCGCCAATCCCGTTGGTGCTCAAAATCGACGGTCATCGCTTGTTCCTTTCGGCAACAAAAAACCCCCGACCGGTGAGGCGGGGGCTGTGCCCTCAACCTTTTAGCGGGTATTTAACGTGGCCGCAATCCGGTCTCCAAATCACCACGGACAACTGTGTTAGACCGATTCTTGAGTTGGGTCAAGATCGACAGATGGGGCGTGCCCATGAGGAACTTGTATAGCCAAAGACTTTCTATTTGAATTTGGCGTGATCGTTGGCTAAAAACTTCATGCCCAGACAGGACATTCATCTCGGGCTGCCAATCCACCTAACTTTGTAATCGGAATTGCCCAGATGAATACGTCTAAACTCGAACAAGCCGTCAGCTTGCACCAAGAAGGCAAGCTCGAGGAGGCTGAGCAGGCTTATCTCGATATTCTTGTGGATGAACCCGAGAATGGCGAAGCGCTAAAATTATTAGGCGTAATGGCGTGCCAGAAAAATAACACCGAAGAGGGGATCTCTTATTTAGAAGCAGCAATAGAAGCGGATCCTGAAGTTTCAGAATATCATTTGGTCCTGGGCCGCGCCTTATTTGAAGCGGGAGAATATAACGACGGTATTAATTCGGTTACAAAATCTGGAGAGATAGACCCTGGTCGTGCCGACGTTTATGCGACACTGGGGTATTTCCACCAGCACATCCAAAATTTTCCTGTCGCGCAACGGGCTTATGAACGTGCTGCCGTAATCGAGCCTGACAATGTTAAGTTCCGGGTTGGTGCTGGGTTGAGCGCCTACTTCGCCGGTCAAGCGGATATAGCCTCAGAGTATCTAAGCGCGGCGTTCGAAGAAGATGGTTCCATACATCAAGCTTGTTATGGGCTGGCGCTCGTGAAAGCAGATGCCGGTGACATAGGTTTAGCGGAAGAGCTTATCGCTAAGGCGATAGCACTCGAGCCCGAGAACCCGGAATACAACAGATTACAATCACAGTTATCTGAGTCAGCGTCTGATAAAGCCTAGGGATTCTTCGCTAACTCGGTGAGCGCTGCTGCAACATCAGAGACTTGTTCGGGGACGCCATTTAATCTTCTAAATATCTGCATCGACGGGTGCCATGGCGTGGACGTGCCGTCAGCCATCCAATACCAGCCGCACGCTAAGCCGCACGCAGTCATGTGTAGAGTGGGTAGCCCGAGAGCGCCGGCCAGCTGAGCAGCGGTGGTGCTGGTCGATATAACAAGGTCTGTAGAAACGACTTGAGCAGCCACAGTTCTCATGTCTCCACCGTGATCCACAGACGGATCAAAAATAATTGGCACGCCCGCCTCTTGCGAAATGTGTTCTACGTAGTCAACATTCGTGCCGAACTGTGTAGCTACGAATACGACATCTCTCCCCGCTTGTTTTGGCGCACTGAAGATTGGGTGCCATTGCTCCAGGGGAATCGTATTCTGGTCGCCATAGCGTGTATTTTCACTCTTCCAAGATATGCCAACTAAAAGCGTATTGGGGTCTCTGTCGCCTAAATACTTCCTTCTTAACGCGCTCGCTTTTTCCGGAGGCGCCTTCAAATATCCTGGTTCCTGAGAGAAACTATTGAATGTAGGTCTTAGTGTATCGCCTATATCAATCAACGGAATGGCAACGCTCTTCGTGTTTTCTGTGAAGTTTTTGCTAGGCATACTTGTTAAAAACGTTACCGCTGGGAACGAATCTTCGAAGAGCGACTTAAGCCGGCTTGAACATACGATTACTAGTTCACCGGCTAGATCGCTTAAGTCAGAGATTAAACTCGCTTGCAATATTTCATCGCCAAGGCCTTGTTCGGTCCATGCGATGATGGATGTTTCGGGAAGTGATTCTACGGACCAAAACGCGTCTGTACCTGATTGAGAAAAAGTGGCAAGTGAAGGCTTGGTTTTTCTTCGGCGATAAAGAGTCCAACCCTGCTTAAATTGTCCAGTTGACAGCAGAACGTGTGCAAGATTTTCTGCCGCAGGGTCATATGTCGGATCAAGACCCAACGCATGCTTGAGGGCTGATTCTGCCTGATCCAATTCCGATAGATCGCGCAAAGCGTAACCGAGACCACTCCATGCAGAAGCGCTTGAGGGGTATTTTGTGACCACCTTTTCCAGAATATTCTTTGCAATCTCGGCATCATGTTTGCCCAAATGAGCCTCTGCGAGAACGAGCTGCAGGGCTAAGTCTTGACGATGATTCTCAGAAACGCCCTCGAGCGTTGAAATGGCCTCGTTAAATTTGCCAAATTTTAAGAGTGTTTTGCCGAGCCCCACGGCGGCTTCCCATGACGTCGGTGCGGTGGCCAGCGCGCGGCGGTACAGGTCTACTGCCAATGTGAAGTCACCCGTGTCTCTTAGTAACGCGCCAAGGTTCATCAGTGCCTGTAGGTGTCTAGGATTGAGCTCTATGGCTTTGCGGTATGCCCGGCTTGCATCCTCAAACCGGTTGCTTCTCTGTAGCATGAGACCTCGCGTCGTCTGCGAGTCCGCGTTCTCGGGGGCAAGAAAAACAGCCTTATTGGCCGCAATCAACCCCGCTGCAATATCCTCCTCAGCATTTAGAATCAGAGCTAAGTTATTGAAATATTGAGGATTATTAGGATTAAGGTTAGTTGCTTTATAGATGAGAGTGCGTGCGTCAGTCACATGGCCGCGCTGGTATTTTACCAAGCCCAAGACATGCAAGGCATCCGCCTGATCTGGAAATTCTAAAATGCAGTTCTCTAAGAGGCGTTCAGCATCATCCAAATGACCGTTATTGTAGGACGCTAGCGCGTTAGCAAGTATTTCCGTTAGTTTCTCTCTATTGACCAAGGATATCCCCTGAGCACATATAAAATAACATTGCGATTCTGTACTGGCCGTTCATCATGCCATGACAAATTACCGGCCACTCTCAGTCAATTCGTTTCAGCGGTTTTAATCTCAAACGCGAGTACATGACCAATGCAAGAATCAAGTATAGCAGAATATTTTTCTACTCTATCATCGGCCATAGAAAGCACTAATTGCACGTCTCTTTCAGGTCAATCGCTATCCCGCGCCGATGCTTTTGATCAAGCCATCCAATTAGTGCGGAGCATAGTGGAAAACAGTGGAAAAGTGCTTTTTTGCGGTAACGGTGGGTCGGCTGGGATCTGCAGTCATATGGCAACGGACTTTTTTAAAAATGGTCAAATTCCTGCGATTGCGCTCAATGATTCTTCCGCTTTAACATGTCTTGGAAACGATTTCGGCTTTGAGTTTATTTTTTCCAAACAGATAGAAATGCTGGCGACAGCAAATGACGTTGTGATCGCAATTTCTTCTTCCGGGCAGTCAAAGAATATCATCAACGGTGTGGAAGCGGGGCGTAGGTGCGGTTGCAAGGTCATTACGTTCAGCGGCTTTTCTGAAAAGAATTCATTGCGCCAATTGGGGGACATCAATTTCCATGTGCCCGGCAAAGACTACGGTTTCGTCGAGGTCGCGCACTCGTCTCTCATTCACGCCATTCTTGATATTCATATGGGTTGGCCTGATATCAAGTACCCAGACGGCAACGCCTAAAACAAGTCTACATGCCGCGTCGGCGTCTCGGTTTGACTTGGTTTCCTGTAATCAAAGAAATGGTGTGTGCTAGAGTCGCTAAGAAAAGTAGGGACAAAAAGATCATAACCAACGCGTAGTTGATGACCCGCGGCTTGGCAAAATTGGGTGGCTGCTTGGCCCTGTAGTAGCAAAGAGCCAAAAGTCCGAGCTCGATCAGAAGGATCGTTATCGTGATCGCAAGTTCAATTTCATTTGTCATAGAATCTCAAGAATGCAGGCATAAAACGCAGGGCTTATTCTTTTTGTAATATAGCATTTTCCTGATTAGCTCTAGTCGCAGGGGTCGAGAAATGACCTGTCTATCTTGACGAGTTCGATCGGCGGTGCGCCGCCGTCCCCTTCGCGCCATTCAATAGCACCAATATCTATGAGGCGGCGTAGATTAAATCGTGACATCATGTGACCGCGACCGCTTCGATCGGCGCGCCTATACCACGTTGCTGCTGTCTCGAAGTCCCGTGACAACCCGCCACGACAGGATTCATGGGCTTCCCCAAGCGTGGCCTGAGCATCTTCATGCCCCTTATCTGCCGCGCGCCGGAACCACTTCAACGCCTCAGCCCAGTCTGGCTCGGAATACCCTCGGCCGCGTGAAAGCATGAAGCCGTGCCAATACTCTCCCGTCACGTATCCCTGTTCGGCCGATTTCTTGAACCAACTTACGGCTTTATATTCATCTTTGGGAACGCCCGAGCCGCCGGTAAGGGCGGCGCCTAATAGGTACTGTGAACGAGCGTCTCCTGACATCGCACTCTTCCGAGCGATTTCTACGGCCCGCTGCTGGTCCCGGCCTATACGGTCACCATTCATCAGTCGAATCGCGAAATGAAAGACTGCTTCATAATCCCCATCGTTTGCCTGTGATTCAAGGCTTGTTGTATCAAGTGTTTGAAAGTACCTGTCGCGAGGATGCCACTTTCTTTTGCTATCCGCCGTCGTGTTCTCAGTCGCGCAACCAGCCAGTAGTAATATGATGAGCCCGGCTGCGAACAATTTTACTATTTTCATGTGATATACTCAGAGTTGGGAAGGTCAATGACTGAATTCTGATCTACTCCAGATCGTCAAAAGATTCTGAAATGTTTGTCAATTTTGATCGAAACGCATCCCTTACAGAACGGGAGGTATCTCTACTGTCAATAATATATGGCGTCAGCAGAATGATCAGTTCGGTCTTATTGACAGCCCTGGACTGAGTCTTGAACAGGTTCCCCAGAACTGGAATATCTTTCAAATATGGAATGCCACTATCACCCTCACTGAAGTTTTCGGATATAAGACCCGCAAGCAATACAGTTTCTCCGTCGTCTACAGAAAGTGTAGTTTCAATACTCCTAGTTAGAATAAGAGGACTCTGTATATCCGACGTGTCGTTACTTTGGGCATCACTCACTTCTTGTGACACTGTGAGTTCAACCCGCCTGCTTGAGTTCACGACGGGCGATATAGTGAGTACGACGCCCGTGTTGCGATATTGTACTTGCTGAAGAATATTGCTGGTGCCGCCGATTGAGCCTTCAGGTGCGGTTTGCTGAGTCGTGATAATAGGAACCTGCGTACCCACCTGCATGGTCGCCGTCTTACCACTAGCAGCAAGTAATCGTGGGCTGGATAAGATGGACACTTGGTTTCTGTCAGCAGCCGCGTTAAGCGACGCGGTAATATTGCCACGATCCTGTATGAAGTTCACCAGAAGTCCGCCGGTATCCGATTTAATCGCAGTGCTGTTTGCAGAGCTGACCCTGTTGTTGTCGAAATCTAGTAGGACTCCCAATGATTGGCCTTGATCTAGCGTGACCTCTGCAATTGTAGCTTCTATCAGAACCTCGTAGGGTGCTCGGTCCATTTGCTCAACCAACGATCTAAACTGTGAGTATTCTTCAGCAGACCCCTTAAATATAAGCGCGTTTCGGGCAGTGTCGACGAACACTTGGCTGCCGCCGGCAGCTCCCGTCTGTTCGACACTCCCCTGAGTCCCAACTGAAGCGCCGACCACACTGCCAATGATCGCTGCCAGTTCCGCAGCATTAGTATTCTGTACTTGCAGATAGTAAACGCCGGTCGTATCGATCGTTTGTCCTGGTTGGTCCAGTTCTGCCGCCCAGTTCAGAACATGCTGCAAGTTCTGCTCGCCGGACGCGAAGACGATTATGGTGTTGAGCGCCTGCACAGGGATAAGTTTTATCGGAGCGTTGGAATCTGGCCCGATCTCAACAGAGAACCCCTCCGCTCTTAGTACTTTGACCAGTTGAGCGGTTAGCTTATCGGCACTCCAAAAGGCAGGGGATATTTTTAAGCTCCGGCTTCCGGCCAGGTTGGGTTGATCAAGTATTTCGATGATATCGATCGCAGCTGAAATATCTTCGGAATTAGCGAGCAACAGCAGCGCGTTTGAGTAAGGAACAGTGACAACCTGAACCCGATTGCGTAAAGCTAGGTCGAGCCAAACGCTCATCGTTTTGACGCGTATGTTGTTAATCATTGCGTAGTAAAAAACTGGACGCATGTCTCCAGGAACAGCACTAAAGGCTCGGGATCTAATAATGCGAGGCATTTCACCCTGTACTTGCGAGTTCTGGACAACCCTGTAGACGTTGTTTTCATAGGCGACGCTAATGCCATAATTCCCGAGAACTTGAGTAACTAGGACATAGAAATTATCCGGAGACAAAGGCTCAGCTGTACGTAAGGTGACAAGCTGTTCCATTTCCATAACGGCGTTATCAATTTCGAAAGTAACTTTTAGCAAATCTCCAAATACGGTATTGATAAAAGCCGGGAGATAAATACCCTCAAAGTTAATGCTGATGGACTCGCCAGATAACGAGGGCGCCTGTGTGCTTGATATCGGCGCTGCGATACTTCGTCCGATTGGCGTCGCAAGCCCATATTCGGAGATAAGTTCTTCTCGTGCTCCAGAGTTCGCGGATCTGAGAACGGACTCGCTTGCTCGCTCTGCCTTCTGTACTTCGAGAGTTTCCGTTATCGGTGTTCTTGGTAAGGTGGAGCAACTCGTTAAAGAAAAACCAACGAAAATAATAATGCCCATATTGCCGAGCAGAGCTTTGCTTGTGTGATAAACCTCTGAGAACATCTCTTATTCCTCTGCTTCCGTTTCGTCGACGCCCTGAAAAAGTGACATCTGAATGCTTTCGTTGTCTTGCATGATTACGATGCTGTTGGCATCAATGACCTTGAGTTCTTCACCGCCTGGCAACAGGTCACCTAAAATAGCTTCTTCTACTTCTCCAGTTTCATGATTTTCGAAGAGTACGGTTTTCATAGTTCCCTCGGTTAGAATGCCGATGAGGTGCCATTTTTCAGAATCGCCGGTTTCTGCGCCGACGATATCTGCTTCGGGTGGCGTTTTGAGCACGGGTTTGCCGCCGAACAAAGGGCTGGCCAGCATGTCTTCGAGGGACGTGGTCAAGGTAACCGGATTGTCGTTAGGCAGAATCCACTCGCCCATAACATTGGACGGCTCAGGTGCGGTATTAACGTCAAATAGCGCAGTCAAGAGTCCTAGAAGTCCGAAAATAGCAGCAAAACTTATGTGCTTTGCATATTGTGCCAGAAAAGCTTTTGCTGAGACTAGAGATATTCCGATTCCACCTGTCATTGGTCTGGTTCTCCGGTCTTGGAATAGGTCGCTATATCCATTTCGAACCGTGGATTTCGTCCGTCTCGAATAATGAGTTGTTCTACGACAACCCACGACGAATGAGTCCCAGCATCTTCTAGGAATCGCAGGAGTCCGGCCTCGTTAAGTGGGCTGATCACTTTAGCGCGAATTTTTAAAACCTCGGATAGACGGCCCTGCATATAGTCGGCCTCATCCGCTAGTGCCGGCCCCCGTGTAAGTAAGACCTGGCGCACCTCTGTGTTATATCGATCAAAGCTTTGTCTAATCCACCGTTCGAATCCGGCCTCGGCTATACCGGTGGTCTCTCCAGGCCAAAATTTATTTGTAAAACTATTGACCAAAGATTCGGCGGTAATGGACCGCTGCGGCCACCCAGACTCCGATGCTTGTGCAGTCAGCCTTGCAAGTTGATCACGTTCTTGCAGATAATTTCTTTGCGAATCATTGGCTTGATTTGCAAAGAAAGCTACCATTGAGAGATATAGAACAAACGCACCACCCAATAGAATCCATTTTAGCCGTTCGTTTGACTGCAACTCCGACGAAGCGGACTCTAGAAAAGCATTCCACTGCTCTTCAAGAGAATCAGGTATGTATTGACGAAGAATCATAGTTCTGCGTCTTTCATGAGGGATACGTTCATCCGCATTACTAGCCGTGTTCCTCTGGTGCTGGCGCTAACACGTGAAAACATCGGGTCATTTTCAAATGTCGGTATGTAAAGCGTGGCATTCATATCTGACTCCGATTTCAAGCCGAACTCCAAAATGCCTTCGTCGTAATCCCACCCCGATACCTGAATTGAGAAAGGAACAAGTAGGCTGTGCGCGCGTGAAATGATTTCTATTTGCCTAGGGTATCTGCGAAGGGAAGAGAGGCTTTCGGCGTATTCTAGAGCGCTGATGGCTCGATTGCGTTCCGTTCTGACAGACTTTCCGCTTGCTTCAATCTCCGAAATGCTGGCGCTGAGCCCTCTGTTTAGTACGCCGTATGTAATCCAAGCCCCTGTAAAATACATACACGGAGTTAGAAGGATGGCCACAAGCGCTGTAACAAGTGCTTGATTCATCAAGAATTGACCGAGAAAATTCTTGCTTCTGAACGCAGTATTCCATGGTATCTCCAGCCATTTAGGATCGCTGGAGATGTTGCTTTCAGCTTCTGATCCATCAAATGCAAAACCAGCACTACGTCTAAAAAGCGTCCATTCCTGACCGTCAGGTGCAGATTTCCACCAACGCGCAACAGTTAGGAAGTTGTCCTGCCAAACTTGCCCCTCAACCCCATCACTCACCTTCATAAGGCGAATGCCGTTGTCCATTGGTTCTCTTATGAAAGCCTCTGGGACGACTTCACAGCGGCTAGGATGATATCCGTGGGCCCTGATTCTTTCCTCAATGGCATCCTGATCCCATGCAAACACGCTTGCTTGGTTATTTTGCCAAAGAACTGAGTATCCAACTGTCTCAAACGGGGCCCAGGCTCGGATTTTTAAATCCAAGGCTGTGTTTCTTTTTCGGCCTTTAAGCTGTTCCGGCATCGTAAATACTGTGTGCTTAAGGGCCTGTCGCTTTGGTACCCAGACTAATTGACGATCAGACCCAGGTAACGCCTTCAGTTCATCCCCGGCGTCCACTAATTTCTTCGGGACTGGGGAAACGTAATTCTGGATCCAATCGACTAAGCGCTCGCTTATACTCTTTAGGAATTCTAAGGACATAGTCTATCTGCCAAGGTTGGGCTGGGTTTCTGGGTAATAGTGTTAGAGAAAAGCGTATTCTTTCCTCTGTTTGAAGGTCTATCAGGTCGACGAGAAGGCAACGCCCTGGAATAAAACTAAAAAAGAATGGCTGGTTTTCCAGGAAAACACCCGCGCTGTTTCCAAGTTCGCGAGCATTCCTGAATGGAAGAGTCTCTCTATAACTCTTGACTAGCTCTGCTCTCTCAGGCGTTACACCACGAAGGTAAGTAGCAAGGACATTTGCTGGGGCTGTATTCGGATTAAAGCCCGAAGACCGGCACGTCGTGACCACTGGAGTTTCGTACTGCGCATCCCACAACTGTTTGAGTCTGGTCCAGCCAATGATGCGCTGAGCCTCCCAAGGTGTAATAAGTTGAGAATTGGATGGTGGATATAGACCCCGTCTAACGTAATCTTGTTCTTCAGCCCCTGAAAGCCGCGTAAAGCTATCTTCGTCTCTGTAATCCATAAAATTATCTGTCAATTGGTCAGTGGAGTCGTCAGAAACGTTCAAGGAGTTGAAAAGAACTTCAAAGTACTGATCATTGATGGTGTTGAGATTTATGAGGCCGCGCCCGTCCTGTATCTTGACTACGAAACGTTCATTGCTGGCGGTAATATAGGGTCGGCCGTCTAGGAAGATCATGCGGTCTGAAGTGAGGTCAACATTTATGACATCGTCAAATGTTGTCCCCATAATTGGAGTATTAAATTCACCAACTTGCAGGCCACGATATGTGTAGGGACGTCGAGCAAGCGCGAAAACCAATTCATTCCGGATATCTGCGAATGCAATTTCAACTTCAACTCTATCCTGAAGTATCTGAGCATTATTGACTGCTTGTGATACCCATTCAGAAAGAACCGCGGCAGCCAATCCCGCAGCTGCAATAACCCACAATGCTAGCGGAAGTATGAACCCCTTTTGTTTGTATTGAACAACCATGTGAAAGGTCACAGTCCTTGGGGATACTAAAACTAAGTTTGCTGTTAAACGTTGACAGCAGTTAAAACCATCAAGGAAACGAATATCCACATCAGTTGCGGTAAACGAATCCCCTTTTCTTAACCGTGCCTGGAAATAAAAATCCACTAGGCCACATCAATCTAGTCTTGAGAGATTCCTATTCCCAATTAATTCGTTGTAACCCATTGTCATTTAGGGAGAAAAGTGCCCAACCGCTGCCGTATTGACGCTAGCGCAGGTGTCCAATCCCGGCTCTGAGACTGCCTAAAAAGGTGAACGGAGGGATACCATGGACTATCTTCACGTTCTGTAAACCAGTACCAAAGCCATCCAGGGCCAGGCTTTGGAACCAGCACCCAAGTTGGGCACCCAAGAGCGCCGGCAATGTGAGCTGTTGAATTGCTAATTGTGATAACCAAATCTACAGATAAAATCTGAGCCGCAAACATATCTAGGTCAGATAATGGATCAATATCTTGATCCTGTATGAATCTTCTGCGGACATCGTGATGTAAGCTCTGTATTTCTTTATCCGTGTTTCCATACTGTAAATCTAGAAAGTAGAATTGCTCGTTGGCAAGAATAGGTGCCAGCTCACTGAGCGATATAGATTTTTGTGCACCAAATTCAGTATTTGTACTAATCCAAGACAGACCTACAATTGGCCGACCCTCTGAGATGCGTTTGTATTTCTTTCTTAGTTCATAAATCGCTTGCTTATTAGCGTTTAGAAAGCCACCGTGATTTGGAAAATCAGCCATCTTCCGCCGGTTGAATGTTCCAATGGCCGCTGCGGGGATCTGCCTAGTTAGATTCAGAACATCTATGTCTTGCTTGGTTAGTGTTTCGCGATTTCGACAATGCGTTTTCGGAAATGAACGCGTCACCAAGGGGATCAGTCTTTTACTTGTAGCGATGCAAATAGGAGCGTTCTGTTTGACAAGATCGGAGACCATACTGAGCTGGAGTATTTCGTCTCCAATACCCTGGTCTGTCCAGACGAGAGTTTTTTGGGAAATTATTTCGGCTGCTGATGCAATCGCTAGAGATCCACCAATGGGACTGCCGCGTAGTCCAGACGTGCCATACAAGTTCATATAATATGACCAAGCTTTCTCAAGTGCTCCGGATAAGAAAAGGGCTCCAGCTTTGTGGAAAACAGCTCTTTCGTAACCTGGTTCGACCGCTAATACCTTGTCAAACTCAGATATCGCCTTCCCAAAGTCACCTTCTAGTAGCCACGTGAAGCCCAACATGTCTCGCGCATTTAAGTCTCCTGGTTTTTGAAGCAATGCAGCATTGATGTGATCCCTGGCTGTCGTCGGCGAGTCATACTTTAGTGTGTCTGCTAAATTTATATGGATATCAGTATCGTCGGGAGAGCGTTTCAGAGCTCTATTAAACACATCTATCGCTGGTTTATTCTTGCCCTGTTTCGAAAGAGCAACGCCTAAATTTACCAATGTTGACTGTGAACTTGGATCGTACTCAAGACCTTCCCGGAATATCTTTTCGGCATTCTCTGGTTGCCCTTTATCAAGAGCGATAAGGCCCTCCACGAAACAGACAGCTGGTCCACGCGAGTTTGTCTTCAAGAACTGCGTCAGTAGAGATTCGATTTCAGAGATATGGTCTGTAGAACGCAACAGAAGCGCGAGATTTATAAATGCATCTGTTAAAGAAGGGTTGAGCGTGAGTGCTGTATAATAAGATGTCCGTGCTTCGTCGATGTGCCTAGATTTCGCCAGCGCATGTCCTAGGTTAGCGTGTGCCGCTGCAAACTTGGTATCAAGTTTAAGCGCTTTCCGGAAAAGGCGCGACGCCGGTGCGGGCCTCCCGGCATCAAGAGCGATGAGTCCATAGCTATT
Organism: Rhodospirillaceae bacterium; assembly: GCA_029243545.1. Taxonomy (GTDB): domain Bacteria; phylum Pseudomonadota; class Alphaproteobacteria; order Rhodospirillales; family Rhodospirillaceae; genus JAQWRV01. Next base: position 6,758 of record JAQWRV010000013.1, on the reverse strand, counting down.
GAGAATAGACGGGTTGCCAGGCGACTTTCTTGCGGCCCGTTTGATGGCCTTTTCGGCACTTATGATATCCCCTTTGCCGCGCTGACTAAGGGCTAATATATGAAATGCGTCGCCAGAGCCGCTTTGGCGTTCAAGAACGTTTTGGCAAACATCTATCGCGGTATCGAACTGGCCCGACTGCATGGCTGAGAGAGCTGTTTTGAGTGCTTGTTTGACGCCCTCCGCGTCAGTCATTGGACGTCTCCGAAGGGTCCATCTTGTACGCGGCCAACGCGATCATGCGGCGCCATAATCCTGATGACATAAGCGGTATCCTGCAATCCAGTTAAGACACGGATTGTTCGCGGAGCTTGTTTCGCATCGTCGCGCCGGGGAGGCCAAGACTCCTCCCAGTCTCCGTTTCGCCCACGATAGGAAAATTCCCCGAAGTTGCCTAGCCATTGAGCCAACTCGAGAGGGTCGTAGCCACGCTCATAGTAGGTTATCGTAGTTGTGTTCTTTAAACTGTCGTAATCTAGGTTCATTCCAAACCCTGTGGGGGCGCCTGATGTACCTTGAAGGGGCGAAAGGGTTAACCCGCGCATTTGTTTTTGATAACCAGAAAAAACATCGGGTCCGTCGTAGTAATCTGGAAGGACTCCTCGCAGTGGGCTCGTAAGGATGCTGGTCTGTATTCCTTTTCTATCAATGCCATCAATTGCGCCGGCGACACGTAGACGGGACTCTAACATCAAGGATAATCCCTGCATGAGTACCGCTGCAATCAACCCAGAGATCATCAAGACAACGATGACTTCAAGCAGTGTAAAGCCGTTACATCTAACAACTCTTGGGTTCATAATATTAACGCGTTGTGTCTTCAAAAGGACTGCCTTCTCCGCTAATTCTCTGGTAACCAACCTTTCGCGTATCAAAAGAAAACCACGGATCGCCGTCTTTGCTGAGTGATATAGTCACCTTGTAGAATCCGACATGGTAACCAGCTAGCCCGGCTCGTATCTGTACCCCTTCATTGGGTTCGACAAGTATTTCACTTTGCCACGTCAATTCGGTTGCTCCCAACTGTGTCTCTCCAGTAGGCGTAATAAAGGGATTGATGGGGTCAATAACCGCAAGGGCTGATTCAGTTGCTGCGGCGCGGGCATTAGCGTCACCGGTTCGCGTGAGTTGATTGAGCGACTGTCCCAAGAGCGCCATGATTGGCAGTATTGTAATGCCAATAATCGTTATCGCGACTATGGCCTCTATAAGCGTGAATCCTCTTATGCAGTCAGAATGCCGATACTGGCCTGTCATTGGTCTGACTCTGAAAACTGGCAATAAGGTGCTTGAGCTGAAAGGGCATACTCAAACTGACCTACATTTACGATAACGCTACCGCCTGTACAGAACCCCGATGACCTAAAAAAAATGGGCTCAGGAACGTAGACGCTCCAGTCTTGCGGGACGGATAATGTGGCCATGCGAATGCCCCCGCTTCGGTAAGGAACACTAATATCGAGTTCTTCAACGTCTACAAACTCGTATAGAGCTGGCCCTGTGTTTGTTGGGTTTGAATATGCGAACTCACCGACAAGAACAAAATCTAGATTGGCGCCGGCTGCCTTGTAAGGTAGCGTGTTCAACTCTCTAATGAGGGTGTCCCGTTCGAGGGCAAACGACACGCGGTCAAGAACCCCAGGTAGATTGGGCGCGACCAAGCCAACAGACAAACCGACGATGAATAACACCGTCAATATTTCTAGCAAAGTAAAGCCCCTATCAGAGCCGTGCTTCTGTTTAAGGTGCTGTGTTCTCAAGAAAGCCCACATCCGCATCGATTCCCTCTCCACCTGACTTGGCGTCAGCGCCAAAACTGTAAAGAATGACGCTTGTAGAATTCTTAGGTTTGTATTGGTACGTACTTCCCCATGGATCAAAGGGCACGTCTTCCGCGAGGTAAGGGCCTTGCCAGCGTCGTTTGGCTCGTTCATCGGATGGTGACTTTATTAGCAATGACAGGCCTTCTTCCTGAGTTGGGAAACGGCCAATATCAAGCCGTAGAGTATCCAAGGCGCCTTTAAGCATTCTTACCTGGGCATCGGCGGCTGTCACTCTAGAGGTGTCGACCCGGCCCAAAAGTTGAGGGCCTACAAGGCTTGCGACCAGGCCAATAATAACCAAGACAACCAGCATCTCGAGTAGGGTGAATCCGTTCTGCTGAATCTTTCTTCGCGAAGAATTGAAATGGGACATGTGTCACTCGATTAGATAATTAGAGCCCGACCTGATTGATGCTCGTGATTGCTAACATAATGGCAGTTACGATGCCACCGATCACCAGCCCTATCAGAATGATCGCAGCGGGCTCCAGAATTAAAAGGAAACGCTTCATTCTTTGGTGCCCGGAGTCTTCATAGAGCGTAGCTAAGGACTTCAGCATTGACGCCAATTCTCCTGAATCCTCGCCTACTTGTACCAGGCTAAGAGCGGTGTCTGAGAATGCGTCTTGCTCTTTCATAGCAGCAGATAATGATTTACCAGCACGCACCATCTTACTTACCTGCTCCATTTTCGTTCTGAGCGTGCGGATGCTCATGGTCTCGCGAGCTAGGTCCAGTGCCTTGATGAGGTCCACGCCATGACGCAGCATGGTGCCGAGCATTGACGACCATCGCGCCAACTCTGATTCCTTAAGCCATGCACCGAAGACGGGAAGAAATACAAGTTTTTGGCGCATAGCATCTTTGGCTGCAGGTTGTTTAAATACCCATGTTCCCAGAAATATCAGGGCCATTGCGGTACCGAACACGAGTGTTTTGTTGGCACTCAGCGCCATGCCTGTAGACAAGACGATTTCCGATATTAATGGGAGGTCTTGTTTGGAAGATGCGAGCATGGCCGAGAACCGTGGGACGACGACGATGAAAATAAAGAGAACGGCGGTCAATCCGGCGCCGACGAGGATTGTGGGGTAGGTTAACGCATTGCGGAACTCTTGACGCACGCGATACTCATATTCCAGTTGTTCGGCGGCATCAGACAAAGCGGGCCCTAATTCACCAATTGTTTCCCCTGCTGCACTCAATTGAAAGACGTATGAAGGGAGCCCTGGAATGGCTGTTCGAAACGCTGCCGAGAATTTCGTCCCGGCCCGGAGTGCTTTGGCTAAATTCGAGAACGCTTTCGCGAGGTGAGGGTGGATGCTCTGGGATTTAAGAGTTTCAACACCCGAAATGAGAGGGACACCAGCGTTCAGAAGCAGGGCCATTTGTTTCAATGTTAAAATGTAGTCTTGATCCGTTGGTGTTTTTCGCAGGGAAAATAACGGCCCCCGGCTCTTGGCAGGTTTTGCTTCCACCATACGAACCGGGGTCAGCCCCCTCGATGTGAGGACACGCATAGCCTCGCGTGTGGTCTCGGCTGAAACTTGCCCGAGTAACGCCTTGCCGGCGCTATCGACAGCCTCATATTCAAACGCGGTCGCCATTTATCTGGAATGCCTAATCGCTGCCAATGAGATCGATTGTACCGCACATAATCGCTGATTAAGAAATTAAGCCTGTGTCATGAACGGTTTGATGGAAACCGTGGCTAAGTTGGCCGGCGAACGTTCACATAGCGCCGTTTTGAGGTCTTGTTTGCCCATGGATCATTAGCCTTCAAGGTGAAAACATCTTCTGTGGAACCAGTGAAAATGTAAGGCGTGTATATATATGAGTTTTATCCATGAGCGCCAAAAAAAGGAGTGCCAAATAAAAAAAGGGGAGGGTTAAAAACCCTCCCCTTTCTTCCAGCCTCAGAGAAGCCGGAAATTTTGAGCTCTAGCTTACGGGTTAGCGGCCCGGAAGCCTGAGAGATCGACAAACAGGTTGTCTACACTATTGAACACAACGTGTTGAGCGTAGCCGTCGATTGCTCCTGCAATACCCAGCTGGTATTGGCCAGCTGCTGTAATTCCAAGGGCGGTTTCGATGGTCGGCATGCTGACCTGAAGCGAAGAATTGGCTTCGATCGATTCAGTCGTATACGTGCCGTACACACTGCCATCAGCATCGTCTCTCAACGTAATCGACACTGTGCCAGCAACGGTACCATTGTTAGTCACCCGAACGAGGGATTGGTACAACGTTGCACCAGTACCTGCAGAGGACTGCGCAGTGTTGATCTGGGTCGAGAAGCCACTACGAACCAATGCACCTAACGTACCAGAGGTCGCGGCTCTTGTGGTCAAGTTCTCACTGGCGGTTGCAGTGAAGACCATATCAACCGTACCTGCAGCCCAGTTGGAGATTGCAGTTGTGCCGTCGAAGTTCACGGTAATGTCAAACGATGAACCAATATTGCCAGCTGTAATGGCGTTGAACGAAGCCACATTGCCGACAAAGCTAGCTTTGGAGACGCTAGCTCCGAGAGTTGACAGATCAAGCGACGTTGTCGCTGCATCACTCAACACACCGTGGGTAACGGTTACTTCCATACCACCGGTAAGATTGGCTGTGGTAATGACAGAAGTGGCAACTAAGTTATTTTCGATGCCAGCAAAGTTTGTTACCCGGACCGAACCAAGTTGGTAGGAAGCGGCTTGGGTTGTGCCCGAACCAATTCCTGAGAACGGCGGTGTAGCGGCGTTGTTGATGTTAGCCGACGCTGGCGTTGTCACAACTGTACCGTATGAAGTTCTACTGGTTGCTAGTGTGCCAGTGGTAATCAGTTCAAAGGTACTGTTGCTGTTTGACCCACTTACGACACCACTTGCGATTTGCAAGGTAGCTCCGGCCGTTGCAAGTCCATTGGCTTCGTTGAAGCTCACACTCGAGAAATCAAGTGCATCAATGCCGGTTGTAGTAGATGCACAATCTTCAACAAGAATGCGCTCCGTCAACACCTGAACCGTACAACCTGAGAAGGTAGTGCCGACCGAGGTTAGGAAGCGAAGTGTGCCGGTCGAAGGCTGTGATACAGGCTGCACAGAAACAGTCCCGGTGAAATCAGAATTTGTTGATTCAAATTCGATGTCAAAGCCGGTGGTGAACGAATTGGTGAAATTGATCATGAAGCCAAGTGGCCCAAGCGTAGTGGCTTCTGGCGAAGTCGCTGCGAAAACCTGAGCCGAAAGTGCGCGTGCTGTATACGACGTAGCTGGAGAGTTACTCGCAACTCCGTTGTTTACAACTGTGCCAGCGTAAGCTGACGTCGATAGGGCTGTCGTTGCCAACAAGGCCCCACCTATATAGAGAGATTGTCGTTTCATAACAAAGGGATCCCCTTAAGTGTGCAGATATCATAATTTAAGTAACGCGCATGCATACGCGTGCGCCCGTCAGCGCAATGGCATAACACCGTTTCAAGCCAAGGAAGTCAAGTATTAAAGGTGCTTGGATGTTGCATTATTGCACCAGTTTTGCTCAGTCCTTAATCTCTACCAGTATGACCTTATGGCAGCGGCGCAAGGGATGGCGAAGGCCCTTAAAAACGCCTTAAAACTTTGGAAAGGCTTCTGTCCTGGCCCGTATAGGGCGGTGTGCGCAGTCCGCACTTAACGAGAGTTTCGGTTAGATATCACTTCTGCCTGGCAATTGGCCAAGATCCTGTCCCACCTGGCCCATAATAGCGCGCCAGCTGGCCGCCGTTGATTTTTGGTAAAGTCTGACCTGAGGGTACCAAGGGCAAGGATTTTGGCCTTTAAACCAATACCAAATACGGGACCGCCCTGTCGGGAGCACCACCCAGGTTGGTCTGCCAGACGCTCCTGACAGATGGGCCGTGGTGTTGCTGCACGTAATGACGAGATCCATAACTGCCAACTGGCATAAGGCAGATTGTATGTCGCCTTCTATTGGTAAGTTCGGATCTGTATAAACTGCTTGCCGTATATCCGCTTGCGCCGTTTCAAGGTCGCTACAGGCTTGACCCGTTTGAAGGCTTATAAACTGTAGATCTTGATGCTCAAGTACAGGCGACCAGTTTTCCAGAGGGATGGATTTGTTGCGGCCTATTGTGGGATTGCCACTTGCCCAAGAAACTCCAACTAAAACCTTATGCTTTCCAAATTGAGCTTGATATGTGTCCCTTAAGCTAGCGACTTGTTCTCGATCAGCGGCCAGGTATTGAACTGCTGGCGGGAAAGATCTGAGGGATGGGCGACAATGCTTTCCAATATCGATAAACGATGTTTGAACGTCAAATTGACCTCCAGACAGATCGTCTTTTTTACGGTCAACGATCTCAATGTTTGACCCGATGGCAAAGGTTTTTTTGAATAGAGGGACGAGCTTAGTTGAACAAGCAAAGATGCACTGGCGCGTTTCACGAGAGAATTCTTGCAGCATCGATGCGTACAATATTTCGTCTCCTAGGCCCTGTTCCCCAAGGACAAGCACCCGCTTGTCCGAAAGGCTTTCGCCCTGCCATATGGGAATTGAGTTATTGAGGCTTGCGAAGCCGGGGGCGCTGGATTCGTGGCGTACTTTGTAGCAATCCCATCCATCATGCAGCTTGCCTAAGGACAAAAGGGCAAACGCTTTGTTTACGGTTGCGTTTGCGTTCGAAGGGCTCAATGTTAGGGCATGCTCATACTTTTCCAGCGCATCTTCCTGTAGGTCGAGTTCGCATAAATAGTTAGCCCAATTTGTGTTGGCCTCTGGCCAGTTTGGTTTGAGATTGATGGCAATTTTGATTTGAGCAATGGCTTGTTCGAACTTTCCTAAGTCGGCGAGGACATTAGCCAGAGCAAAATGCGCATCGGCATCGTTTGGATCTAGTTCAATCGCGTTCGT